>CAWHBZ010000015.1:0-3973 GCA_963827645.1 uncultured beta proteobacterium
GCGCATCCAGCATGGGAATGGGCGTCAGGTTCAGGGCGTGGATCCGCGGCGGATCCGCCGCGGATTCCTCGCTTGGGGGTGAGCAGAGACGCAAGCGCGGCGGCGCCCGCGGTCATCACTAGTGCGCCGGCCAGCTCGACCCAAGCAATACGTGCCATGTTCCTGCCGCGCCCGGCTCAACTCGTCGTATTGCTCTGGATCGGCAGCCGCGCCTTGCGGCGGATCTGCGCATGGCCCTCGTGGTCGTCGGCTCGCGTGGGCTCCTCGATCCAGGCCAGGCCCTCGTCGCGCAGCGCCTCGACGCGGCGCAGCGCCTCCGCAACGCTGAGCGCCTGGTTGTAGTCGCTCATCAGCTGAATGCGACCACCGATCGCACGCCGCACCGCGCGCACGACTTCGACGTCGGTGTTCAGGTCGGGATAGCCGAGCCGCATCTTGACCGCGCTGAAACCCGGCGCCAACAGTTCAACCGCCTCGGCCGCGGCGCGCGGCGCACCGATGAGGCCCAGCCCACAACTGTTGTAGGCCGGCACGCGCCGGGGCACGCCGCCGAGCAGACGCACCAGAGGCAGGCCGGCAGCACGCGCCAGCGCATCCCACGCCGCCATGTCGATGCCGGCCATGGCCATCGCGTTGAGGCCGGTCGCCCCGAGCAGCCGGAACGTGCGTTGCAATTTGAGGTCGATCTCCAGCGGCGCCACCGCATCGCCCGCGAGAAACGTCGACAGGTTCTCCAGCAGCTGCACCACCGGCTTGAGCGCCAGCGGCGTGTAGCAGAACAGGTACGCGCGTCCGGTCACGCCTTGTTCGGTGATCAGATCGATCAGCGCCAGCGGCGCCACGCGCACAGTGCCGCCGCTGGTCTGCAGCGGCAACCGCAGCGGCGCCTGAACGGCGCGCACGCGCAGCTCGCGCAATGTGAGCCGGTGGTGAGGCGTCATCGCCGCATGCCTGTCACGCCGCGCTCGCCGAGCGGCTTTGCGGTTGTGCGCCGGCAGCAGGCACGCTGTCGACTTCCACCGTCTTGAAATCGGCCGGCATCACGATCTCCAGCAGTTCCAGGTCGGCGCTGTGGCCGATCTCGCGGTGGCGGATCTGCGGCGGCTGGTGCACGCACGAACCGGCCTGCAGGCGCACCCGGCCCTGGCCCTCGTACTCGAACTCGACCCAGCCCTTGAGCACATAGACCAGCTGGAACGTGGCCTCGTGCAGGTGTGGCTGGCTGGAGAACTCGGTGCCGGCGGCTGCGCGGATCACATGCGCCACCACACGCCCATCGGTGGCCTGGCGGAGGCCGAGGTCGCGATACTCGAAGAACGAGCGCAGGCCGCGTTCGAAAACCGCGCCCTCGGCATGCGACACCACAAAGCCGCGCGTGGTCATGATCGTTCTCCTGTCGTGCGCCGGCCCGGGCCGCCGCGCGCGCCATCGTACGCCTCCAGGTGCAGCACCCGCCGGCGGCAGCGACGGTGCCTGGCTCGCGACCCTCGTGCTACGGCGCGAACGGTGCGCGCGGGTGCGACGAATCGAACAGGTCGTCGAGTTCGTCGATGCGGATCTGCGCCTCCCACTTGTCGTAGGTCTGCTTCACCAGCGCATGGACGTCGGCACGCAAGTGCCACAGGTCTTGCTTGCTGCGCACGGCGCGGATGCGCGCCTGCAGCGCCAGCGCGGCGGGCGGCGGCGTGCCGCGCAGCGCGCGTTCGAACTCACCGATCATCTGCAGCATGCGCGGCGATGCCGGCGCCGACCCGCTGATCGCCGGCCACATTCAGGCGCGAAGCGCGGCGACGATCATCGCCGCGCCCGCGCCGGTGAGCAGCGTGAGCACGATGCGGCGAAAGGCCAGCTCGCTCAGGCCCACGTAGACGCGGGCGCCGAGCAGCGACGGCACGATCAGCGCCGGCACCACCACGGCGAACAACGGCAGCATGTCGCGGGTGACCGCGCCGCTGGCCACGTAGACGGCCATCGTGGCGGCCAGCGCGGCGAGGTTGAAGTTCTGCACCACCGTGCGCTGCAGCTCCTTGTCGAAACCGCGCAGCGTGCACCACAGCGTGGGCACCACGCCCGGAAAACCGCCGATGCCACCCATCACGCCACCCACCGCGCCGGCAACGCCGTCGCCGACGCGGCCGCCGAATCCGACGCGCGGCAGCCGGTGCGCCAGCAGCATCGCGGGGCAGCACACGACGAGGATGGTGCCCAGCGTCAGCTTGAACAACTCGGCATTCAGGTGCGGCAGCACCGCCACCCCGAGCGGCACGCCCACCAGCGCCCCGGCCAGAAACGGCGCCAGCGCGGCCAGCCGCAACCCGCGCCGTACCGTGAACGCCTGCAGCAACTGGCCCGACAGGCCGCCCATCACGGTCATCACGGCGGCGACCCGTGGCTCGACGCCCCAGACCCAGATCGACATCGCCACCATGCCGAACGCAAACCCCGAGAGGCCCTGCACGAAGCCGGCGACCGCGGCGCCGGCGGCGAGCAGCACGATTTCGCTCGGCATCGTCGCGGTGTCTTGGCGCTCAGCGCCGCCAGCCCGGGCGCCACTGCGGCTCGCCCTGGAGGCGCGCCGTCATGGTGCCTTCAGCGCGACGCCCACGGTCACCCAGCCGTGCGTGCGGGGCATCTTGGGCACGTAGAGCTTGCGCACCGACTCGAAGCGAAAGCCGTTGGCCTGCACCAGCTCGGCGATCGGGCGATCGAGGTTGCAGCCGCACGCCACGACGCGCTGCAGGCCGTTCAGGCGCTGCTGCCAGCGCGCGACGCCTTCATCCTCGGCCAGGCCGTGCTCCATCAGCAGCAGCCGGCCGTGGGGACGCAGCACGCGCCGCAGCTCGGCCAGCACGCGGGCCGGCTCGGCCACCGTGCACAGCGTCAACGTGCTGACCGCGGTGTCGAAGCCCGCGTCGGCCAGCGGCAGGCGCTCGGCGGTGCTGCGGATCACCTCGACCGGGAAACGCGACGCCGCGATGCGCGGCCGCGCGCGCGCGTGCATGCCGTCGTTGGGATCGACGGCGACCAGCGACTGCACCGCCTGCGGGTAATGCGGCAGATTGAGCCCGCTGCCGAAGCCGATCTCCACCACGCGGCCGCGCGCGTCGCGCACCGCCTCGGCACGGATCTGCTGGAGCGCCGGGTCGGCGTTGAGGCGGTCGTTGAGCCAGGGAAAGACGCGGCCCTCGTAGAAGCCGCAGCTCATCGATGTGCCCCGTTCGGATCTGCCGGCGCGCCCACTGCGTCAAGAACGCGGCGCGGCGCGCATCGTGTCGACGGCCCAGCGCGCCGGCGCCCGCAGCGGCGAAGAACAGGAAGATGAAGCAGAACAGCACCGCGCTTTCGCCGCGGTTGAGCATCGGCACCAATACATTGCCCTGCACCGCATGGCCGATGAAGTACGCCACCGCCATCTGGCCCGACAGGATGAAAGCGACCGGCCGCGTGAACAGCCCGATCAGCAGCAGCGCGCCGCCCACCACCTCGAGAATGCCGGCCACGCCGATCAGCGACATCAGCTGCAGGTCGTCGAACATCGCCACGTGCGGCACCTTGAACAGCTTGGCCGTGCCGTGCTCGAGGAACAGGAAGGCCGTGACGATGCGCAGCAGCCCTTGCGAGCGTGGTACCCAAGCATCGAGCCAGGCGGTGGCGGAAATGGCCATGAATGTCTCCTTGGTTTGAGTGCAAGCCAGGGCGCAGTGTAGAAGCGGGCACGCTCAAAGCGATTCGATGCGCCACACGCCCAGGCTCTTGTCGCGGTAGCCGCCGCCCGCCTCGTCGCAGCGCTCGTCGAGCAGGGCTATCGGCTGCGGCCACGCAAACGGCGGCCGGCACAGGTTGAGCGCCCGCCGGTCGCCGTCTTCGCAGTCGTGGTTGGCTTGCAACTCGCTGAAGGTGGTGGTGATCAGCCAGCCCGCGCCCGAGCGGCGCAGGTTGTCGAGCGCGCGCCGGATGTTGGCAAACGACAGGT
>CAWHBZ010000016.1:0-591349 GCA_963827645.1 uncultured beta proteobacterium
TGGGTCGAGGCGATGTTGATGATGCGCCCCCAATTGCGTTCTTTCATGCACGGCAGCGCGGCGCGGATGCCGTGGAACGCGGTCGACAGATTGATCGCGATCACCGCGTCCCACTTGTCGACTGGGAACTCCTCGATCAGCGTGACGTGCTGAACGCCGGCGTTGTTGACGAGGATGTCCACGCCGCCCAGCTCGCGTGCCGCCTGCGCAACCATCGCCTCGATCTCGCCGGGCTTCCACATGTCGGCGCCGCTGTAGCCCACCTTGACTTTGCATTGCGAGCCGATGTCCGCGACCAACACATCGATCAGCGCCTTGTCGCCGAAGCCGTTCAGCATCACATGCACGCCGGAGTCGGCGAGCGCGCGGGCGATGCCGAGCCCGATGCCGCTCGTGGAGCCGGTCACCAGTGCAACTTTGCCGGAGAGCTTCATGGATTTCCCCTCTTCAACATCTTCCGCGGAGCGTGGCACCCCGGGGTGTGCCGCTTCGGGCAGGGCGTGTCGCGAGCGACGCCGTCGTGGCAGCACGCGGTCAGCCAGCCCAAGGCCCTCGCCATGGCGAGAGGACGGCTCGGGACCACATCCGCCCGAATGCCGTCATGGGTGTGTCCCGCTTTCGCGTCGGGTCACTTGTCCAGGCTGACCTCGAGGCCCTTGACGCCGAGATCGAGGTCTACGCGAACCGTCGTGGAGCGCAGGTGCATCACGACACCGTGGTCGTTGCGCATCGCCGAGACGCTGCCGCCGCCCGCCAACGCCGCGCCGGCGGCCACGGCGAGTAGTTGCCGGCGAACTCAGAGAGCTTTGAGGTTGTAGACCTCGCCATTCGCGCTGATCTTGGAGCGCCGACGCGCACCAGCGAAAGGCCCTTCACTTTGACGGGGACGTCCTGTCCCTTGAAGTGCAGCGTGCCTTTCGCCAATCGACGCCCACGCCGACAGCGACGCTGCCGCCACTGAGGTCGAGCGTTGCGTCCGGCGTGCGGTCGCCCGCGGCGAGGAGCGTGGCGGAGGTGCAGGACAGCAAGGCGGCCATCACGGCGGCCAACATGTTTCTTTTCACTTCGGAATCCTTTCTGAGGGGTTGTGATTGAAATTCGAGGTCGCCATCGTAGGCAGCCAGGCCGGGCGAGTCGTCAGCAAAACATCGCGATTTGGTCTGCGTTGGGCCGTGGCCGATGCGGCGCGCAGGTCGTACGTTCTGCGGCCACGGTGAGCGACGAGAACCTGCTGCATGTCACGAGCCCGGCAGAAGCACCGCGCGGCCTGCCTTGCCCAAGGCAACATGCTCGAAGGCTGCACCCGCATCCTGGAACCGCACCGCCAGGCCTACCGGCAACGAAAGCCCGTGCTCGCGGACACCTCGTCCAGTGCATCGAGTGCCTTGCGGTCGGGTTTGAACACGGTCCACGCATAGCGTGCCTGTGGTGCGCGCTTGGCAACCAGCGATCGCACTTTCGTCCAGTCGCGTCGGCTCGCCAGCGCGCCTCGCAGCCAGCCGAAGCGATCGAAATTGGCCAGTAGTGGATGAACGGTGGTCGCCTGTCCGCACGCATCGGCTGCTAGGCGCGAGGCCAGCAACGGATCGTCGTCCCACGAGCCGAAGTTCAGGACGACGTGGTAATCGCCGGGAAGTGATTCGATGCATCCGGGGCCGCGCTCCACCGCGTTTTCGGCGCCAAGCGGAACGCAATCTTCACGAGTGCCCTGAGCGCAGATCGCCGTGACCAGGCAGCCCCATGTTCTCAACAGGTGCAAGGCAAGGCGGCCAAGGCCACCATTGGCACCGTTGACGAGTACTTTCATGCCGGTGGCGTTCGATGGACGTAGACCCGTCGACATGACCGCGAGCCACATCGTCGTGAACGAATAGGGAAGCACCGCCAACGACGACGACGATGCGGGCGCGGACGCGGCGACGAGTTGCTCCTGCGGTACGAGCACGTGCGACGCGTGGGCGCCGGGTGCGCGACCCGTCCCAAGCAGACCGAACACCGCCTGATGCCTCGAGAACCGGGAGACGCCCCCACCGACCTCCTGCACGACGCCCGCGACATCGTTGCCGAGGACGACCGGAAGCGCCACCGCGCCCTTCAACCCGAGCAGGCGCCGACCATAGCCGGCGGCGCGCTTCACGTCGATCGGATTCACGGAAGTCGCTTCGACGCGCACGAGGACTTGCCCCGGCCGGGGGGTAGGCATGTCGGTGTGGCGCACGGCGAGCTGAGGTGGCTCGGACCATGCCGCGCAGGTCAGCTCGCTTCGCATGGGGTGGGGATCGGAACGGGTGTGGTGCATAACAAGATTTCGTTGGGTGCGCGCCGAAGACCGCTCGGCCTGTCGGGCGTCGAGTGTTGCGACAGCGGCCATCCTACGAACGGCGCGCGCTGAAGTCGTCAGCGACCGGTCGCCATTCGGTCCGGATTGCGCAAGGGCCTCATGCACGCAGCGCGCCGCTCGGCGTTCGCGCCGTCGCGAGACTGGCCCGTGGGTCCGTCATCGGATCGCGACCGAACGGCGACGTTTCGTTCACGACTTCGGCGAGACCCGGGGGTAGCGTGCCTAGCATCGAACCTCGCCAAAGTCCGGCCGACCGTCAACGCCAATGCCATGGAACCAGTGTTTCGCATAGATGCCAACGAGCTGGTGCTCACCGTACCGGCCGGGGGCATCCGCGCCGAGTGGCTGGCGCGCCCGCTGACCGAGCTCGGACTGGTGGCCGGCGCGGCAGCGCACGTGCTGCGTGTCGACGCGCCGCCCGCCTGGCGCTGGTCCACGGTCGACGCGGTGTTCCTCGCCGCGGTGGTTCGCGACCTCGAAGGCCGGTCAAACGCGCTCGAAGTGCGCGGAGTGCCCAAGGAGCTGCTGTCGCTCCTGGAGCTCTCGCGCGCAGGGCCGGTCGCTTCGCACGGCTCGGGCGGCCAGCCACGACCCGACATCCGCGCACGCGTCGGTGCGCTGGCACTCGCCGCGGTGGAGGACGCTCGTCTCCTCGTCGAGATGATGGGTCAGGTGGTGCTCCTCCTGCCGAGATACGCAGCCGGGCGCGCGCGGATCCGCCGCGCCGACGTCTGGGAGATGCTCGCGGACTGCGGCCATCGCGCGCTGCCGATCGTGGCGATCGTGAATCTGCTGATGGGCGGGATCCTGGCGTTCGTCGGCGCGGTCGAGCTCGAGGACTTCGGCGCGGGCATCTACGTGGCCAACCTGGTGGGCATCGCGTCGGTGCGCGAGCTCACCCCGATCCTCAACGCGATCGTCATCGCCGGCCGGACCGGCGCGAGCTTCGCGGCGACCCTCGCCACGATGCAGGGCAACGAGGAGATCGACGCCCTGACGACGCTCGGCGTGACGGCGGAGGAATCCTGTGTTGCCCCGGGTCGTCACCTTGTCGCTGCTGATGCCGCTCTTCTTCGTCTACGGCTCGGGGTTCGCACTGGCGGGCGGCATGCTGGTGGCGACGCCGATTCTCGGTCTCTCGCCCGTCGCCTACCTCACGCAGACGCAGGATGCGATCGGCGGCGCGAATTTCGCCATCGGCGCCCTGAAAGCGCTCGTGTTCGGCGCCGTGGTGGCGTTGATCGGCTGCCACCAGGGCCTGCGCGCGTCGCGCAGCGCCGCCGGCGTCGGCACCGCCACGACCACTGCGGTCGTGAACTCGATCATCGCGGTCATCGCGCTCGACGCGCTGTTCGCTGTCTGCGCACACGCGCTGCGTATCTGAGCATGGACGCAGGCGCCGCGATCTTCCTCGACGACGTCGACGTCGGCTACGGCGGCGCGCCGGTGCAGAGCGGCATTCGGGCCGAGATCCAGCGCGGCGAGATCTTCGCCATCGTCGGCGACAGCGGCTCCGGCAAGAGCACGTTGCTGAAGACGATGATCGGGTTGATTCCACCGTGCCGCGGGAGCATCCGCTTCGGCGGCAAGCCGCTGGCCGAGCACATGGAGTGCGGCGCGCCGCCCTTCGGCGTGCTGTTCCAAAACGGCGCGCTCTGGACCTCGATGACGGTCGAGGAGAACGTGATGCTGCCGATGGAGCTGCAGCGCTACTCGACGCTTGCCGAGCGGCGGGCGCTCGCCCGGTTCAAGCTGGCGCTCGTGGGACTCGCGGGCCACGAGCACCAGTCCCCGGCCAGCCTCAGCGGTGGCATGCGCAAGCGCGCGGCGCTCGCGCGCGCGTTGGCCCTCGATCCCGGCGTGCTGTTTCTGGACGAACCTTCCGCTGGGCTGGACCCGCTCACGTCGCGGCGCCTCGATCGCCTGGTCACTGGCCTGCGCGACGGGCTCGGAATCACGGTGGTGCTGGTCACGCACGAGCTTGAGAGCCTGTACAGCATCGCGGACCGCATGCTCTTCCTCGACGGTGAAGCGCACCGGCCGGTGGCGCTGGGCGCTCCGGCCGAGCTCGCGCAGCAAGCCGACAGCGCGAAGGTCCGCGATTTCCTGCGCACCCGCACCGCGGCGGGCACCGCACATCTCGAGGTCGCATGAGCAAGCCGCGCCCCGTGGCCGTTGGTGTCTTCCTGCTCACGGCCCTTGCGCTGCTGGTGGGTGGCATCTTGTTCTTCACTGCCGGCACGCTGACCGCCAAGCACGTGCGCACGGTGAGCTTCTTCCCGGGCACGGTCGCCGGGCTGCAGGTCGGGTCGACGGTGACGTTCCAGGGCGTGCCCGTCGGCCGGGTGACGTCGCTCGGAGTCCGCGTCACGCAGGACATTCGACGACCCATCATCCAGGTCGAGATGGAGCTCGTGCCGAGCCGCCTGGCGGTCTATGGCGTGCCGCGGCTGCGCGAGGACAACCTGGTCGCGACGCTCGTGCAGCGCGGACTCGCGGCGCAGCTCGTGATGGAAAGCTTGATCACCGGACGGCTCGTGGTCGAGCTCGCGTTCCGAACCGGAGTCGAGACATCGCGTGTCGGCGGCGCCGACGTGCCCGAAGTGCCGACCGTCCCGAGCGACTTCGCGGCGCTGGCGAAGCAACTCAAGGCGGTCGACATCGCCGGCGCGCTGGAATCGTTCCAGCACACCGCTGCGTCGCTCGACACGCTGCTGAACAGCCCCGAGCTGCGGCAGACGGTGCGCGATGCGCCGGCCGTGCTCGCGCAGCTCCGGCAGACCCTGGCCACCGTGGACCGCGAAGTCGCGGCGCTCTCGCGCACCGGAAAAGCGGCGGTGGGCGACAGCGCGGTGGCGCTGCAGAAGACCCTGAGCTCTGTGCAAGCGCTGGTGGCGACGCTCGACCGCGAGTCGGCGACCACGCTGACCGCGATGCGCGGAACGCTCGGCCGCGCGGACGGTTCGCTCGACAACACGCGTCTGCTGCTCGATCCGCAGGGCCCGATGGTCTCGCAACTGCAGCAAACGGTCGACGATCTCGCAGCGACCGCCGCGCGCCTGCGCAACGTCGCTGAGCGGGTCGATCGCGACCCCTCGGTGCTCGTGCGCGGGAGGTAGCCCATGCATCGCCTTTCCTGGCTGAGTACCGCCGTCATCGCGTTCGTTCTCGCGGCATGCGCGTCGTCGCCCCCGACGCTGGTCGCGCTTCCTGCCGCGACCACGCCTGGGGCACGCCAGGCGCCCGACGCGGCAGTGACCGTCCGGTTGCGCCAGGTGCGCGTTGCCGATTACCTCGACGGCTTTGCAGTGGTGATCGGGCGCGACAGCCACGTGCTCGTCGTCGCGGATCGCACCGAGTGGGCGGAACGACCGTCACAGGGCGTGTCGCGCGTGCTGCGCGACGCGCTCTCGCAGCGACTGGGCTCGAGCCGAGTGCTGATCGCGGGCGACCGGCGGCGCGCCGACGCGGAGCTCAGCGTCGAGCTCCTGGGCCTCGATCCGGCGCTCAACGCGCTGACGCTCGACGCGGGGTGGTCTTTCGTATGCCGCGCCACCGGGCAGGGCCACGGCGGCCGCACCGCGGTGCGGGTTGAGATGAGCGCCGCGACGCCGCAGGGCGTCGCAGCGGCCACGAGCGAAGCGTTGTCGCGGCTCGCTGACGCGCTGGTTGACGAGCTTCGGTGCGACGGTCGCTCCTGACGTTCGTGCCGTGCACACCAAATGCAGACCGATGCGCGACCGATCGCTGATGACTTTGCGCGCCGCACGGCCTACCTTTGTGCTCCACCCCTGGAGACAACCATGAGCCATTCACCGACGCAGCGATCGTCGAGCGATCGATTCGAGCTTCGCTTCCACTCGCTCTTCAAGCCCGGTCGGGCATACAGCTTTCCGTGCGACGCATGCGGCCGGGTCGACATGGATGCGCTGAGCGACGGCGAGCGTCACCGCTATCTGTACGCGCGCGCAATCGTCGGCCGCGAGCTCTCGCTGCCGGCCGTGCAGCGATGCGATGATTGAAGGCCCAGCGTCCGGCGCTCCGGACGCACGATCCGGTTCTCCTGCTCCATAGCGAGGCAGCGTACGCCCCATTCGGGGGTACGGCCAAGGATCGTTCGACAGACTAGGTCGATAGTGGTCGGACGTGAAGGAGCGGCGGGCAAGCGCCAAGACCGTTTTGGTGAGCCACTGACCCACTGTGACTCGGTTGTGCCGCGCCTCGCTTGAATGTGACGGGATTGTGCCGTGATATGCCTGGGAAGCGATGCAGCAAGCGTCGCAAGTGGTTGATTCACAAGGGTCTTCCCAAGCTTTCCCGGTCTCTTAATCCGTTGGTCGCAGGTTCGAATCCTGCAAGGCCCACCAGAAAACAAGAGGGTCAGCGAGCGAGTAGCCGCTGACCCTCTTGCTTGTTCGCTGAGCGATGTAATCGCCGGTGTAAGCGGAAAGCTTCAACGCACTCGCCACGCGGGCCTGGCAGTTCGGCCCGCTCACCACCAAGCCCAGTAAAGACGATCGGGCGCAGCGAAATTTCTCGGCAGGTTGATCCGATTTCAGAGGGGGACGAGCCTACCCCATGGACACCCTCTCTCGACTGCCGGACAGGGGCCGCCCAAGCCCCATACCCCTTCGCTCAGTATCAAAGCAACTCGTACAAGCGCGACGAAAAAAATTGCGAGATGCGCTGGAGTCGAGGCGCAGCAACCGGGCTACACCGTCGCACAGACTGGAGACCATGCGCGCCGAGTTGCGGGCGAGGGTCATCGAGCAGCAGACGCACCTGCAGTGCGACCGCGAGGCCGACCTACGGCGCCAGCGCGCGAAGCGGCTGCATATCGAGATCGACGAGTTGGCGCAGCGCCACGCGGCGCTGGTGGCCGAGCGCGCGATGCTGGTGGCGAAGCTGCCGGGCTAAGGCCAACCCAAGCCGTGCTAGAACTTCGGGCCGCGAACGGCTCGGGAGGTGAGCGCATGGCAGACGAGTACTGCTTGCTGGGGGTTCAGCACTGGTCAACCTGCATGACCAAGGCCGAGTGGTCCGGGTGGATGCAGGCCATTTTCTCAGTAGTCGCCATCCTGGCAGCGTTCGTCATCCCGCTGGTGTTGGACCGTCGAGCGCAGGCCAGGGCACGGCTTGGCCACCTGGAGGCGGTGGCCACCGATGTGCGCATCACCGAACGCCAGGCCCGCGTCTACGTCAGGCCCGACACGCCGAAGATGCCGGCCTACCGCATGCCGCTCTACGGCACGCGCATCGCACTGCCGGCGCTGTTGGCTGAAGGCCGACTGTCTGGCGCACAAGCAGGAGCCCTCGTGCAGTACTACGTGGACGCCACCAGCTTCAACATGCTGCTCGACGAGATTCGCGAACACCACAACGCGGGGCACCCGATAAACAAGGACGCGGCGTTGGATACCGCGATGGTCAAGGCAGGCCACCTGCAGAAGGGTTCGCACGACTCGCGCTACGACGATGTGATCGAGGCGCTGCGTCAAGCGGGACTGCCACCGGAGGCACTGCAGGAGATTCCACTCGACATCAGAAGGGAACTGGGGGCCGATCCAGACGCCAGTGCCCGCTGAAGCTGCCGTCAGGGTGCCCACTCAACGGTGCCTCCTTTCGGTGGCCCGCTGATGGGTGCCCATACTGCGGGGCACTCAGTGATGATCACCGGCACCCACTCGGGCACATCATCGGCGCCGGGCTCGCGCGAGTAGAAGGCGCAGCCCAACGCAGGCCGCGCGGCCAGGCGCGAGGCTTCCGGGCGGCTGCACAGCCCGTGGCTGCCGCTCGAATCGACTCCAGCCCACCAAAGGCACCACCAGCAGGGGTGAGCGGGTTCATCGACGTGGTTGCCGTGCATGCGGCAGCTTGCCGCCGACTGGGCTCACTGCGCGAGCCTGTTGCACAGAGGCGTTGAGCGACGGTGCCGCCTCAGTGCTTGACCGTTCGCAGCGTGCCACCGTGCTTGACGTGGTACGCGCGTGCTGTCGCCTTGGGGTTGGTGTTGTCAGCGGTGTATTCCTGCTCACCAACCCGGTGCGCCATCCTTGCGCTCAGGTGCGGGCGCAGATCGACCAAAGCAGCAGCGAACAACCCAAGCCAAGCTTCGTGGTTCATGACGTGGCCGCACCCAAGGCGAGGCCGCCCCCCGCGACGATCCTACGGTGGTACGCGCATGCGCCACACCGAAGGGTGCACACCCGGGACGGTCACCATTGGAGCGGGCCCCGTGACCCCGGTGGACTACAGCCGTACGGGTGTGATGGGTCGAGGGTTGGCCGTTCTTTGGCCCGTAAAGGTCGCGTGCTTGTCAGATCAGTTGCCATAGGCGGCGACGGACAGCGGAGACGGGTCCGGCGCCATCGGCACGCGGTCCCAGTCGACCGCCGTGTGATCGATCCACGGCGCCGGCACGCTGACCGGCCCGGCCCAGGTGTTCGGTGGCGAAGTGGTCTCCACCGCGCCCTCGGCGGGAATGTGCGGGAGCGGGTCCAGCACCACGGCCGCCGCGAGGCCCATTAGCACGGCGGCGAGCAGCAACAGCAGGACCAGCCGGCCCGATGCACTGGTCGGCAGCGTCTTGCGCAGAACGGAAGCGTTCATCGATGGCTCCTTCGTCAAGTCGATGGCGCAACTGTTCGTTGGCGGGTACGCTTGTGTCCTTAAGGTATCTAAAGCGTTCAAAAGCGTGGCGGCTGCCCATCCGCAGACTGAACTCCCGCGGCGGCTGCGATTCGGCCGCTTCGAGCTTCGGCCCGTCGAGCGCGTTCTGATGCGCGACGGCGAGCTGGTGCAACTCGGGGCTCGCGCCTTTGATCTTCTACTCGCGCTGGTGCTGAACCCAGGGCGGCTGCTGACCAAGGGCGAACTGCTGGACTTGGCGTGGCCGGGGCTGGTTGTCGAGGAGGCCAACATCCAGGTGCAGGTGTCGACCCTGCGCAAGCTCATCGCGCCGGGTGCGATCACCACGATTCCGGGAATCGGCTATCGGTTCTCCGCCGTCCTCGAGGCACAGCCGGAGCCGACGCCCGCTGCTGGTACTGGTGACCCAGGCGACGCGGCGTCCAGCGAGTCGCTGGCGCTGCCCAACAGGCCGTCAATCGCGGTCCTGCCGTTCGCCAATGTGTCCGCTGATGCCGATCAGGAGTACTTCGCCGATGGCGTTACCGAGGACATCATCACGCAGCTCGCTCGGTTCCAGTCGCTGTTCGTGATCGCGCGCAACAGCAGCTTCGCCTATCGGCACAAGGCGATGGACATGCGGCAGGTGGGACGCGAACTGGGTGTGCGCTACGTGGTCGAGGGCAGCATCCGGCGCTGGAGCAACCGTGTTCGCTTGAACGCGCGATTGATCGACTCGCTGTCGGGCAACCAGATATGGGCCGACACCTACGACCGCGTACTGGAAGACATCTTCGCAGTTCAGGAGGAAGTCACGGCGTGCATCGTGGCGGCGGTGGCACCGAGCGTTGATGCGGCCGAGAACCTGCGGGTGGGCAGGCGTCCGCGCAGCGTCAGCGCCTACGAGATGGCCATCCGGGCGAGGGCGCTGATCCTGCGGGAATGGGAGGAGTCGGACCGCACGAAAGGCGAGGAGGCCTTGCAGCTCGCGCGGTCCGCCCTGCGTGTCGATCCCGACAGTGTGATTGCGCTCGCTGCCATCGCGACTGCACAGTTCCATGGCGTCTACCTGCGAACCGCCGCCGACCGTGAAGCGGCGTGGCAGGAGGGCATGGCCGCCGTGGAACGCGCGATCTCGCTCGCCAACGGCAGTAGGAGTCATGCCACCAAGGCGATGCTGTTGCTACAAGCGCCTTCGGGCAGCCGCATCGATGAGGCGCTCGTCGAAGCGCAGACCGCGGTACGCATCAACCCGCAGGACTCCAATGCACTGGCCGTCTGCGGGTACGTTACGTCCCTTGCTGGCGATCCCGTCGAAGCGATCCGGCTGCTGGAGCGCGCGGTGCGCATCAACCCGCGCGACCCTTACGGATACGACACGTACGCCGGGCTGGCGATGTGCTGCCTCTTTACGCGTGAGTACGGCAAAGGCGTGGAATGGGCCAGGCGCTCGCGCGGGCAGGCATCCGGCCACGCGTTGACGCAGCTGATGCTGTCAGCGCTGCTCGTCGGGCTCGACGAACTCGACCAGGCGAAGGCGGCGATGGAGGTTGCGCGCCGGCTGGCACCGGACTGGGTCCGGTCCCAACTGGAAGGCCAGGCCGCCATTAGAGAAGGCGCGAATCGGCAACGCTTCAACACCTTCATCCGTGTTGCCGCGGGCCTCGAGCCCCCTGAGGCCGCACAAGCGCTTCGTTGACATCTATCGTGGCCTTCACGAGACGGGAAGGCCACGCCCTGTACCGCTTGTCCGCGGCAGTGCACGCCGTAGGCGTGCCACGGGCGGCGGCACTGAAACTTGTTCGCTCATCATCTGCTCCTGCTCGCGCCGAGGAAAGCTGCACCGAGTCGCCGCCGCGCTCAAGGCGCAACGACCGCCTCGGCCAGGCCTCCGACATGCACAGCGGTTGCGCTGAAGTCGCCCGGGCTGTCGGGGGCGGTCACTACGCCGTGCACCAGCAGCAGCACCGCTACGACCATCGCGGCGACCGGCATCAGGTACCAACGGGCCTCGAGCCTGAACTCGTCGGGCCGTGTGGGGTTGTGTGGAAGACGCATCGCTTGCTCCATCGGGTTGTCGATGGCGTCAGTCTTTCCGCGGCGATACCGTTGCGTCCTTAAGCAATCAAAAGGATTGATAAATCTACACGCCACCCTTGCGCCGAGGCAGCAAGCACGCTGCGCTTCGGTCCCTTCGAGCGGCTCCCGGACGAACGCCGCAGGCTGCTGTGCGGTGCCGGTGCACGTGGCTTTCGACCGGGGGTGACTTTCAGAGCGTGATCACACCGGGCGAGGCGCCCAGTTCCGCTGTGGAGCGACTGTCATTCACCATTGCAGCGCTCATCAGGAGCGACAGCGAATCAGGGTCGCGGATCGTGCTCGGGTGACCCGCCATCAGCGCCGTACGTCGGAGCGTTGGACACACGCCATCGATTGCCTGAAAAGGCGAAGCACTGCGGTAGTTCCGTTGTGTCCATCATCTGGCGCCGCGTGGGTCGGGCACCGAGATAGGCGGGTCAGGTGGTTGCGCGAGTTCCGCCAGCACTCGCGGCTGCGTATCCTTCACCGCCTATCCCGCGTCGATTGCCGGCCGCTTCACAAGCACCCATACGCCTCCCAACGAAATGAATGCTGCCGATCACTACGCCGTGCTCGGCGTCCTACCGGACGCTGAGGATGTCGTGATCAAAGCGGCGTACAGGGCCCTTGCGCAGCGCTATCACCCGGACCGATGGACAGGTGAGCCGGGCGAGGCACATCGCCGCATGAGCAAGATCAACGACGCGTACTCGGTGCTGGGCGACCCGGCGCGCAGGAAGGAGTACGACCGGGCGCGATCAGGGCCCCGAGTCAAAGGGCTTCGCCGACGAAGACGCCGCCAGCTGTGGCGTCGTGAGGCCGAGCTCACGCACGGCGGACCGGCATCTGCTTCATCGGCGAGCGGCCGTTCCGCGAGTTCCTGAACCGCTACCTCGCGAACACGCCCGGGCCGATCGAGGACGATCGCGGCCGCACGATCGGCGCGCACGTGGGCCTGAGCTTCTATACGCTCGGCCAGCGCAAGGGCATCGGCATCGGCGGGCTGAAGGAACGCGGCGCGGCGCGCGGCGGCGGCGTGCACGAGCCCTGGTTCGTCGCACGCAAGGACATGACGGCCAACACTCTGTACGTCGTGCAAGGCCACGACCACCCGTGGCTGCTCGCGCCGGCATTGAACGCCGATGCGGCGAGCTGGGTCGCCGGCAGCGCGCCGGGCGCCGGCAGCTTCGGCGCGAAGACGCGCTATCGCCAGGCCGACGCGCCCTGCACGCTCGCGCCGGCCGCGAACGGCGCGTTCGCACTGCAGTTCGACGCGCCGCAGTGGGCGGTGACGCCGGGCCAGTCGGCGGTGCTCTACGACGGCGAGGTCTGCCTCGGCGGCGGCGTGATCGCGGCGGCGGCCTGAGCGCCGGTCGTTACGTTCATGATGGTCGCGCAATGGCCGTCGCTCGCCATCCAGCCGGCCATCACCGCGTTCACCGTGCTCTGGCTGGCGGCGATGTTCTCGCCCAGGTTGCTCCAGGCGTAGCGGGTCGCGTCGACGCGCAACCGCGGCCCGCTACCGCGCCGTGCGGCGCGTGAGTTCCTTCAGCGCGACGGGATCGACTTCGCGGATGATCCCGACACCGGGCGCGAACAGTTTCGTCTCCTCCGAGCCATCTTCGAGCACCAGGCGCAGCCGCACGACGTTGTTGAAGGTACCGAAGGGCACGGTTGCCGTCTCGTCGACGGCGAGCACTTCGGCCGCCTCCTCGATGCGGCCTCGCGACCCTGACGCGGGAACGTCCTCGACCTTGAACCGGTCGCCGACGCGCGGCGTCTTCGGCATGAACAGGCCGGCCGCCTGGGTGTCCCGCCCGAGCAGCCATGCGCCGTCGTGGTTCACGACCTTGCCGGCCTCGTAGTTGTCCACGTCCTCGCCCAGGTAGTAGACGTCGCCCTCGTCCGACTGGACGAAGTAGTCGAGCGCGACCTCGACCAGCTCGCCATCGATGAACGCACGGTCCTCGATCACCAGGGCCTGAACGCGCGCGCCGTTGATCCGGAACGGCTTGGTCATGTCCAGGCGCGTCTGCACGGAGCGGAAGGGCTCGCCCTCGTCGGTGCCTTGCAGCACCATTTCGCGCATCGTCGCGAACGGTGCATAGGCATTCGTCACCGCGGTGGGATTCGAGAAGCGGGCGCCCGCGATGCTCGCATTCGGCAGGTCGTCGTCGTCGTCGCTGCCGCCGCAACTCGCCAGCCCCGCCAGAAAAACGACGACCAGCAACGCCCGGCAGGTCCGCCACGCCGGTGCCCAAGCGTCGGTACGGTTTGCCATCGTCGCCCTCCATCGGCCGCAGGGCCGTGTGAGTGTGCGTCGTGCTTCGTCGCTTGCCATTGGGGTCCGGTCGGCACCCTCTGTCAAGCGCGGTGCTCGCCGCGCGCAGGGGTATCGGCCCGCCGCGGCGAACAGCGGCCTGACCTTGCGTGCGGCGGCGCGCAGTTCGGCCGCTTCGTAGCCGGCATAGCCGAACACCCAGCCGCGCCGCGGCGACTCGATCGCATAGCGCGACAGCGGCGCGAGGGACACGCCCACCTCCAGCGCGCGTGCGCTCAGCGCCACGTCGCGCCGGCCCGGCGCGGCCTCGTGCACCAGGTGCATGCCGTGCGCGCTCGGCGCGAGCTGCAGTGCGCCGCCACTGGCACGCGCCAGCGCGTCGATGGTCAGTTGCTGGCGCTGCTGGAAGAGCTCGTGCATGCGGCGCAGATGGCGCAGCAGATGGCCGTCGGCGATGAAACGCGCCAGCACCGCCTGCGCCTCGCCGGGGCTGTGGCGGTCCGCCAGCGTCTTGGCGCTCGCGAAGGCATCGACGCGGCGATGATCTTGAGCTCGCCGCCGCAGTCCGGGCAGTGCTCCAGGTCGAGATCGAAGACGCGCCTGAGCAGCCGGGCCCAACTCAGCCGCAATGGGCGGTGATACGCACAGTTCGCCTCGCACTCGACGGGCTTCGCTGCCTCAACGCCCTCGACCGGCCCTTGCGGCACCACCAACGCGCGAAGTTTGGCGTTGGGCGCCAGCACGCCGTGGAAGCGGATCAGATGCAAACGCGGCCGTGGCACCAGTGCGGCCAGCCGCTGCATGAACTCCAGGGGCGACATCGCGTAGGGCGCGGGTGGCGTCCAGGTCCCGAGATAGTCCGCTTCGCGCGGGTTCGAGATCACCGTATCCCGCTCCACGCGAGGGTTCTTCGTCGGCTCCGACGACGCCCGCAATTCCGACGACGCAGAAAGCCTAAGCCTCGCTGACCCGGGGCCCACGCAACCGTTCTACAGCGAGCTGGCGCGCCAGATCGAGCGCGCCAGCATGAACGCCGCGCCCGCGGTCGGCGCGGATGTCATCAAGCAGTAGATCGCCCGGCGCCGATCGCCTCGCGCAGCGCGGCAATCTCCTTCCACAGCTTCGAGTCGGCGTCGAGGTCCAGCGCCCTGGCGCCGCTGTCGGCCTCCGCGAGCGTCGCCTGCGCAAGCGTGGATTCGCCTGCGGCGAGCTCCAGCCGCCCGCGCAGGCACAGCAGGCTCATCAGCTCGAGCTTCTGGTCGACCGCGCGCAGCTGCGCTTCGCTTTCGGCGAGAAGGACACGCGCTTCGTCGAGTCGTCCCTGCTGCGTCAGCAAGTCGCCGAGCTGGCCGAGCACCATGCCCGCGGAGCGACGATTGCCGACGGCGCGATGGATGGCGAGCGCCTGGTCGAAGTGGAGGCGCGCCGCGTCGGGCTGGCCGTTTTCACTTTCCAGAGCGCCCAAGTGACCGAGGACGATACCCTCCTGGCGGCGGTTGCTCGCATCGCGCGCGATCGCCAGCGCGGCGGAGAAAGTGCTTCGCGCTGCCTCGACACGACCAGCCGCCTGGTCGAGCAGGGCGATGTTGGTCAGCGTCTGGCCCTCCTCGATCCGCTCTCCGGTGTCGCGATGGATCGCGAGCGCGGCCTCGGATTGCTCCCGTCCTAATCCAAGACGGCCTTGTTCGTTGTTCAGGCTGCCGAGGTTGCCGAGCACGAGACCTTCCTGGCGGCGATCTCCCAGCTCGCGGCTGATCGAGAGCGCGCGCTCGAAATGAGTGCGCGCGTCATCGAACCGGCCCTGCTCGGCGTGGACAATGGCCAGGCTGTTCAGCACCTTGGCCTCGGCGTCGCCGTCGCCCAGCTTGCGATCGATTGCGAGCGCGAGCTCGTAGGTCGCGCGCGCCTCCTGCATCGCGCCGGTCTGGCGCTGCACGATGCCGAGCTCGTAGAGTGCGAGGCCGTCGGTATGGCCGAGCGCGCCGCGCAGCGCCAGCGCCTGCTCGGCGTGGCAGCGCGCCTCGTCCATGCGGCCCCGCTGGCGTTCGGCATTGGCGAGCCCAGTGAGTACCTCGGCTTCACGCGTCGCGTCGTTCACCGACCGCGCGAGCGCGAGGGCACGGTCGAACAACGGCACCGCCTGTTCGAGTCGACCGGCGGCGACGGTTGCGCGTCCGACCGCGGTCAGTGCTGCCGCGCGGAGCGTCGGCTCGATCTGCTGCAGGCCGTCGACCCGCGTACCGAGGTCGATCGCCAGATTGAAGGGGCCTTGTGTCTTGACGGCCTCCCAGGCCGCGCGAAGGGTGGCGACCGCGGTCGCGCCGTCCACGTGCGCGACCGCGCGCTTGCACGCGGCGACGAGATTGTCGAGCTCGAGCGTCAAGGCGCGCCGGCGCGCGCCGCCGCCGTGCCGGTGGAGGGTCAGCAGGCGTTCTTCGGAGCCGAAACGGGCGAAGTGCCTGCCATGCCGTTCCTGCGCAGCGCGTCGCCCGTTTGCGCCGCTCGTCGCCAGTTTCTCGGACGCGTACTCGTGAATCGTTAGGTACATCCCGAAATACGGCTCCTCGAGCTCGTGTCGCACCTGATCCACCGGAACCCAGGTGCGCAACAGGCTCTTGTCGACGAGCACCTGGACGGCGTCGACGATCGAGGGCGCGTCCGACCACGCCGAGAGGTCCATCACCGCCTCGGCCGCATCGAGCGTGAAGCCGCCCTCGAAGACCGAGCACTGTGCGAGCGCCGCCTGCTCCCAGTGCAGCAGCAGGTTCCACGACCAGTCGATCGCGTTCCTGAGCGTTGCCTGGCGGTCGGCGACGCTGCGGGGCCCTGCGAGCAGGGCGAAGCGGTCGCTCAGCCGCTCGAGCAGTTGCGCAGGCGACATCACGCGGATGCGAGCCGCCGCCAATTCGATCGCGAGCGGCAGCCCGTCGAGCAGCGCGACGATGCGCCGAACGAGCGCCCGGTTCGCCGGCGTGACCGCGAAGTCCGGTCGCTGGGTGCGCGCGCGCAGCGCGAACAACTCGACCCCTTCGGCGTCGATCGAGAGCGGCTCGAGCGGCAGCACGTCCTCGCCGGCGACGTGCAGCCGCTCGCGGCTCGTGACCAGGAACGCGGCATCGGGGGCGCGGTCGAGCCAGCGGCCAACGATCGTTTCGGCGTGCTCGACGATCTGCTCGAAGTTGTCGAGGATGACGACGCAGCGGCCACGCGTCGCGATCGCGTGACCGAGCTGCACGCCGGGGTCGCTCTTGCCGAGCGGCACGTCGAGCGCGACGGCGACGACGAAGAAGGCAGCTTCGAGAGTGCGTGCGTCGGACAGGTCGCAGAAGTAGACGCCGCCCGGCCAATCTCCGAGCCAGTTCCACGCGTAGCGCCGGACCAGCCGCGTCTTGCCCGTGCCGCCGGGGCCGAGGACGGTGAGCAGGCGCGCCCCGGCGTCGAGCCGCGCGGCCACTGCGGCCAGATCGGCGGCTCTGCCGACGAAGGCGTCGCGCTCGCGCGGCAGGTTGTGGCGCACCGCTCGGACCGGAAGCCAGCCGTCGTCGGAACGGACCATGCGGATCGCTTTCTCGGTGTCCTCGGGAGGCACGAACGTCGCGCGACCGCGAACGCCGATCTCGAAGATTTCGATCGGCTCTGCGATCCCCTTCAGCCGGTAGTGGCCATGCGCCTCGACCGTCGCCGCATCGGGGAGGGTGTCGCCGAGCGCCGTGCGCGCCGCCTGCGTCAGCAAGGTCTGGCCGCCTCGCGCGAGTGACATCACGCGCGCGGCGAGCGGCTTCGCGATCCCTTCGACCTCGATCGGCTTGGCGCCGCGCGCGACCTCGTGGGCAGCGTTCTCGCGCAACGTGACCGGGCCGACGTGCAGGCCGGCGCGGGCGCGCAGTCCGAGCGCGCCGAGCGCTGCGTGGTAGCTGATCGCGAACGCTGCCGCCTGCACCGGGTCCTCGAACAGCAGTAAGAAGCCGTCGCTGTGATCGATCTCGCGGCCGCCATGCTGCGACAGGAGGGCGCGGGCTTTCTGGTCGTGCTCGGCGAGCACGCTCGCCGCGCGCGCGTCGCCCAGCCGCTCGACGACCGCCGTGCTGTCGACGAGGTCGGTGAAGAGAAGGGCGTACGCGGACATCCGATCGCCTCCAGGATCAGGATCGCGCCGACAGTATGTGCCAGCGCCACGCGCACGGCATCCGCCTGGCCGCTCGCCTGCCAGCTGTCCGTTAGCACGCAGGCGCGCGCGTTGTTGCATGGTGCGCCTCGCCGTGCCCGCATGTTCCCGTCTGTGGGGCGACAGCTATTCACCATCGCGGCGCTCATCAGGAGCGACAGTGAATCAGTGTCGAGGGTCGTTCCCGGGGCGGCCGCGCCACGCGCGGCTTGCGAGCGACCTTTTACGACCGCGCGCTATCGACCCAAAGGCGACGGCCACGGTCCTCTGCACCATCGACTGCTATGCAGCGAGGCTGTGTGACAACGCCATCGAAGGGCGCGCCGCGGAGACCCACCTGTCGACATTGCCGGTTTGGACCTCGATCTGGACTGGTTGCGCCCATCGCACGCGCTGCTGCAAGGCAGCGGCGCTCTGGAGGTCGTTCAGCGGGCTACGACAGAGGTTAAGGCGCCCTATGCGCCCAGCAGTCTCATCGCCTTCTTCGTCTGCTCGAATCCGAGGATGCTCAGGACGCGCTTGAAGTTGTAGGCCAGCACGTTCAGGCTCGTCTCCGTCGCCACGTTCTGGATCCCTCGCATCAGGAAGTGCGTCCAGCCCATCCAGTGTTTGAGGGTGCCGAAGAGATGTTCGACGGTGCTCTTGCGCACCGTCATCGCATGGGGCATTCGGTCCAGCCGCTGCTGCACCTTGTCCATCACTTCCTCGTGCTCCCACCGCCTGATGCGTCGGTACTCGCTCGTCGTGCACTGCGCCTTCATCGGGCACGACGGACACGCACTGGACCAATAGATATGGATCTGTAGGCCACCCTCTTCACGGCTGAAGCGATGAATTGCTCGCTGCCCTGCAGGGCATTGGTACTCGTCGGCACGCGCGATGTAGATGAAGTCCGTCTTGTCGAATCGGCCCTCAGCCCTGGCATTGGACGTCATGGGCTTGGGAACAAGCGCCGCAACCCCAGCATCCTCGCAGGCCTTGAGCCCTGGGCCGCTGTAGTAGCCGCGATCGGCGATGGCCTTCAGTCTGCGCTTGCCCATTGCATCGCGCGCAGCCAGAGCGATGACACTCAGCTGCGCCCGGTCGCTGCCGTTGTTCGTGACCTCATGGGCAACGATCAGATGGTTCTTGGTGTCGACCGCGGCCTGCACGTTGTAGCCCACCATGGCCGTGCCCTTGGCGCTGTGGGTGGTCATGGCTCGCGCGTCGGGATCCGTCTGGGAGAGCTGATGATCCGGCAGGGTCTCTAGTTGCGCCTTGATGCCTTGCAGCTCCTGCATGCGCTGGCGCATCTTCTGAACCTTGCCCTGCAGGCGCTCGGTCTTGGCCTGGATCTCCGCAGGCTGGGTCCGGTCCGCCGTCTCCAATGCATCGAGATAGCGCTGGATACTCTCCTCCAGTTCCCGTTCGCGACGCTCGATCTTGCCGGGCGTGTAGTTGCGCTCGCGGTTGTTGACGGCCTTGAACTTGCTGCCGTCAATGGCCACCACGGCGTCGGTGAACAGCTTCAACTCGCGGCACAGCAACACGAAGCGGCGACAGACGTTGCGAATGCCTTTACCGTTGTCGCGGCGGAAGTCCGCAATGGTCTTGAAGTCGGGTGCCAGCCTGCCGGTCAGCCACATCAGCTCCACGTTGCGCTGGCACTCACGCTCCAGGCGGCGACTGGACTGGATGCGGTTGAGATAGCCATACAGGTACAACTTCAACAGCGCTGACGGGTGGTACGAGGGGCGGCCCGTCTTCGCCGGATTCGCGCCATCGAAGCCCTGGGCGACCAGGTCGAGTTCATCGATGAAGACATCGACGAGCCGAACCGTGTTGTCCTCTGCAATGAAGTCCAGGCACTCCGGAAGCAGCGTGACCTGATGTCGATCCTGTCCCTCGACGAAGCGCGGCATGCGAACTCCCAGGCTTGGCCTGGGGCTCCAATCTATGCAATGGCCTTCAGATGCGCGACGGGGTTTTCACACAGCCTCCAGCGTGTCCGGTCGGTCGCTGCCGCACCATGAACTCACGGTCTCGGCCGCATTGCGGTCATCCGGGCGCGGCAGCCCGTCGGTCCCTAAGACCGGTTTCAAGGGTACTGCTGACATTGCCGGCACGCCGGTAGGTTGGAGCCGCACGACCGTCAGCTGACCGATGGCGCCAACTGGAACTACCGACCCAGTGCGGCTCTTCGTTTCACCGATTTCGCTGCCGGAAAGCGGTCGCTCAACGTTTTGACTTAAGCGGCGCCTTCAGTCGTCCGCTTGAAGACAGGGGTAGGCGACAGTTCTATCTGCTGGGATGTCGAGAACTGAGAAGGCTCAGTGCACCATGCGCAAGGGAGTGCCACGCACGACTTCCATGGCTATGATCCCATTCGGCAATTCCCGAAAGAGGAAGAACAATGAGCACGGACAGCGTCAAGCCCGGCACGCCCGCCGGCGATAGTCCAGAGCAGGGCTACATGGCCCGCCTCGCGCTCGGGTTTACCGCCTGGGCCGAGAAGTGGTTTCCGGATTCCTTCATCTTCGTCGCGGTGGCACTGGTGATCGTCGCGGCCGGCGCGATGATCAATGGTGCGGGGCCGATGGCGGTCTCCACGCAGTTCGGCCTCGGCTTCTGGAGCCTCATTCCGTTCACGATGCAGATGGCCTTCGTCGCCATCAGCGGCTACGTCGTCGCCAGCTCTCCGCCCGCGGCGCGGCTGATCGAGAAACTCGCCGCCGTTCCGAAGACGGGTCGTGGCGCCGTCGGGTTCGTCGCTCTCATCTCGATTCTCTCCTCGATGCTGAACTGGGGTCTCAGCCTCGTGTTCGGCAGCTTGTTGGTGAAAGCGCTGGCCGGGCGCAGGGAACTGCGGATGGACTATCGCGCCGCTGCCGCGGCCGCCTATCTTGGACTCGGCGCCACCTGGGCGCTCGGTCTGTCGTCCTCGGCCGCGCAGTTGCATGCGAACCCCGCGTCGCTACCACCGGCGCTGTTCAAGATGGTGGGCATCATCCCGTTCACCGAGACGATCTTCTTGTGGCAGTCGATCGCCATGTTCGTGGTGCTGTTGATCATCTCGGTGGCGATCGCCTGGTCGTCGGCGCCGATAGGAAACAAGGCCGTAACCGCGCAGGACATGGACATCGACGTCGAGATCAAGACCACGGCACTGCCACAGCGGGACCGTCCCGGCGAATGGCTCGAGTACAGCCCGCTGCTCACCGTCATCATCGTTGCGCTGACGCTGGGATGGATGATCGACGAGTTCACTTCGAAGTCGTGGATCACGGCGATCTCCGGGCTCAACACCTACAACCTGGTGTTCCTGATGCTCGGCTTCGTGCTGCATTGGCAGCCGAAGTCATTCCTCAACGCGGTCTCCAGGGCCGTGCCGACGACCACCGGCGTGCTGATCCAGTTCCCGTTCTACGGCTCGATCACCGCCATCATGGTGTCGGCGAAAGGTTTTGGCGGGCTCTCGCTGTCGGACCAGATTGCCCACTTCTTTGTGGCGATCTCCAGCCACGACAGCTTCCCGGTGGTGATGGGCGTCTATTCGGCCATCCTCGGCCTGTTCATCCCCTCGGGCGGCGGCAAGTGGCTGCTCGAAGCGCCCTACATCATGCAGGCGGCCATCGAGCTGAAGGTGCATCTGGGTTGGACGGTGAACGTCTACAACGCCGCCGAGGCGTTGCCGAACCTCATCAACCCATTCTGGATGCTGCCGCTCCTCGGCATCCTCTCGCTGAAGGCCCGCGACATCGTCGGCTACACCTTCCTGCAGCTCCTTCTCCACCTGCCGGTCGTGCTGTTCATGCTGTGGCTCTTCGCCCTGACGCTCGAGTATCACCCGCCTGTCTTCCCGTGACGGGTGGCCGCCAGGCGCCGCTACGTAGCATTGCTGTAGGAATGCTAGGACGATCTGGCCGGCATCGTTTGCGGCCTGCGCCCGCATCACCGCGTGGCTGCGGCTCTTCGATTCGCTGGTTGCGCGCTTTTGGTTCGGTGTCGGCGCTGCGATCGCGATCCTGCTGTCGCTGGGCCTGCTCTTTGGCTGGCTGCTGCGGCGCGCGCACACCCAGCTCGAGAGCTTGGTCGCGCACCGCACGACTGCGCTCAAGTTGTCGGAGGAGCGTTACAGCCTCGCGATGGAAGCAAGCGAGGAGGGCCACTTTGACGTCAACTACGAAACCAGGGAGCACTTCTATTCGGACAGACTCCTCGAGCTGGTCGGCATCGCGCCGGGCACGACGTTTTCGAGCCGTGCCGAGGCTCTGAAGCGCTTGCCGTTTTATGCCGCGAGCGATGCAGAGGCGTACCTCGCCACCATCCGGTCGGTCGAGGAGAGGAATGGGCCTGGCCGCTACGAATTCGGGTTCCGCGTCGCGCTTCCCTCCGGGCAGATGCGATGGCTAAGGACGCGCGGCAAGATCATGCGCGATGCTGAGGGGAATATTCGGCGGCGCACGGGCGTGGCGGCCGACATCACGGATCGTAAGCTCGCGGTGGATGCCCTGCGTGCGAGCGAGGAGCGCTATGGCCTCGCCATGGAAGCGTCCGCGGAAGGGCACTTCGACTGGAATGTGCGCACGGACGAGATTTTCGTTTCTGAGCACATCAAGAAAGTGTTGGCCCTTCCGCTCGACGCCGAGTTCCGCACGCGCAACGAACTAGTCGCACGCGTACCCTATCACCCGGACGACGCGCAGTGGCTCATCGCGATGGCGCGCGATACCCTCGCCGGCGGCGCGCACGCCCACGAATTTGAGTATCGGGTCCTGCGTGACGAGGAAATCCGCTGGCTGCAGGCGCGCTGGAAGATCTTCCGAGATGATGACGGTGCAGCGCAGCGTGTGATCGGCGTCGTCACCGATGTGACGGAGCGCAAGTGCGCGGAGGAGGAGTTGCGCGCCAGCGAGGCGCGCTTTCGCGTCCTCATCGGAATGTCTTCGGATTGGTACTGGCGAACCGACGAGCACCTGCGCTTTACTCACCTATCCCCCGACGCGGACCAGCAGGCGCTGCTCCCGACCGACAGCGCGCTGAGCCAGACCGGCTGGGAGCAGCTTGGCGTCACCCCGCTCTCAGGCTCTTGGGCAGAGTACCAGGCCATGATGGCGTCGCGCAAGCCGTTCCGCGACTTCGAGTACAGCCGCGCCGCCACTGGTGGCCAACTGCGCTATATAGCCGTGACCGGCGCGCCAATGCTCGATGACAACGGCCGCTTCGCGGGTTACCAGGGCATCGCGCGCGACATCACGACGCGCAAGCGCACCGAGGAGGCGCTGAAGGCGATGGAGCGCAAGCTGCAGCAGGCGCAGCACCTTGAGGCCATGGGCACGCTCGCAGGCGGTATCGCGCACGACTTCAACAACATCCTGAGCGCGATCCTCGGTTTTTGTGAGATGGCCATGCGCGATGTGGTCAATGACAGCCGCCTGCATCGTGACCTCGAGTGCATCATGGTCGCCGGCGAGCGCGGCCGCGCGATTGTCGACCGGGTGCTCGTCTTCAGTCGCAGCGGAATGGGCGAGCGGGTGCCGGTCGATGTCGAGAAGGTGGTACGTGAGGCGCTCGACCAGCTCTCCGCCAAGCTGGCGGTCGACATCACGCTGCGTGCGAAGCTGCATGCCGGAAGGGCGGCGATACTTGGCGACGCAACGCAGGTGCATCAGTTGCTGATGAACCTTGCGACGAACGCGGCGCAGGCGATGCCGCGTGGAGGCACGTTGCTGGTGTCGCTCCGCGCGGAATGCTTGGAGCAGCCGCGGGCGCCGACCATCGGCGCCATCGCACCGGGTGCCTACCTCGTGCTGGAAGTTTCCGATACCGGCTCGGGCATCCCGCCGGAGATCTTTGATCGCATCTTCGACCCCTTCTTCACCACCAAGGATGTGGGCACCGGTACCGGGCTCGGTCTGTCCTTGGTGCACGGCATCGTCGCCGAGCTCGGCGGCGCGATCGACGTCGAAAGCACCGTCGGCGCAGGTAGCAAATTCACAGTCTACCTACCGCGCTCAGGCGACGCAGCGGAAGCTGACGCGAGCAAGGCGCTCGCCCTGCCGCGTGGCGAAGGCCAGTGCGTGCTTGTCGTCGACGACGAAGAGCCACTGGTGAAGCTTGCTACGCGTACTCTGGAGGGGCTGGGCTACACGCCACTCGGATTCACTTCCAGCGAGGCAGCGCTCGCCGCAGTACGCGCCGATCCGCAACGCTTCGATGCTCTGATCACCGATGAGCGCATGCCCGGGATGTCGGGCTCCGCGCTCATCCGCGAAGTGCGCAGCATTCGCCAGCACATTCCCATCGTGCTGGTCAGCGGCTTTGTGGGTGGCAGCGTGGCCACCCAGGCACGCGATGCCGGCGCCAACGAGGTTCTGAGAAAACCGCTGAACGCCGCCGAGCTCGCGATGAGCATCGCACGCCTGCTGCAGTAGCCGGCGGCACCGCAAGTTGTCAGCTGATGTGTCGCTGTGTCAGGCGACACGTCCGGCCATGTCGCTCACATTGAAGCCGTAGGTTCACCTTCCACAGTAGGTCCCTCAACCGAACTTGGAGGTATTCACTGGCTGCCACTGCAGAGACTCGCGTTTCAGTTGTTCTGGTACATGGCGGTTTTGTTGACGGCTCCGGCTGGGACCCGGTCTACGACCCGTTGAAGAAGAACCACTGCTCGGTCGCCGCTGTGCCGAACCCGACGACGTCGCTCGCCTTTCACCCCTGAGGACTCCGCCATGCCGCTGAGCGCCACCCCTACCCCCGCTCCGACGCTGCTGACACCCGCCGACCATGTCCTCGTGCTGCTTGACTTCCAGTCGCAGATGGCCTTCGCGACCAAGTCCATCAACACCGTTGAACTGCGCAACAACGCCGGCCTCATCGCCCGTGCCGCTGCCGGCTTCAAGGTGCGTCGTCGGCTCTCGCCCCGACGTCCAACCTTCCGACGTGCTACGCGATTTCGCACGCGGATGAACTCAAACCTTAGGAATCGGGCAGGGCCAGGCCAGTGGCCTCTTTCCGGCCAATTCGCGCATCCGGCGAATGTCTCTGATGGGTCGGGAGTGTCAGTTCGAGCCATTGACAAGCGGACGCTCGGCCGTCGCGCTCAAGTAAGACGCTGCTAGGTCCGCAGTACCGTCGATAGCGGGCATTGGGCTCGGTCCGCCCGGAGTAGCCGCAATGACCGCAATGCGGCCCTTACCGTGAATTCACGTCGCGGAGGTCACCGACCGCAACCGCTGCAAAGCGGCTGCTCGGCATACTGAAAGTTGAACTTCCTGCAACCGTTGGCGCGCCGCCGCCAGCAGCTTAAGTCGCTGCTGCCGCAACAGCGCGCGTGCTTCGGCGTGCCGTGGCGACACAGGACCGTTGAGCAGGTCGGCGATACGGCCGTGCTTGCATTCTGGCGAGCACAATCGCGGAGGACCAGTCTCGCCGAGGGATCGCTAACGCTCAACCCGAGGGGTCGGGGTCGACGAGCGACCCCAGGGCAGCGGCGGGCTTAGCCGAGGCCGACCATCGCCAGCAGGCTTTGGCCGCGCAGCGCTTGCACGAACGTGAACCCGATCCATGCTGTGTACACGGCCGTGGCGACCCAGACCGCGGCGCGTGCGTCAGGGCGCCGCAGGGCGACGAGGGCGAGGCCGACAAGCGGCAGTGCCTGTTGGGCATGGAGCGCGAAGAAGTGTGCGACGCGCAGATCGCCGCCGGTGCGTGACCACCCGACGAGCGGCAGGCCGCCGGCGTCGGATCGGGCGCCGCCAACCCAGTGGCCGTCGCCCGACGACAGCACCGACGCCGTGATCAGCGTGGTGGCGAAGGCGACCACGGCGCCCAAGACGATTGCATGGCGCAGCGCTGGTGCGAGTGCCGCCTCGCGGTCGCGCGCGACGAGGACGCCCTGCACGAGGACGGCGACCAGCAGCATCACCGCCCCGGCCCCTGCAACCTGATATGCCGTCGCCCACGGCTGCTCACGGTTGAAGTGCGCTGGCACGCCGAACGCCGCAGCGAGCAACAGCCACGTCATCTCGAGGACGCCGGCGCCGAGTGCGACGGCGACGACGAAGCGATGCGGGCGCCTCGCCCGAGTCGACGCGGAGAGCCACCCCGACACCCACGCCAGCGTCGCGTAGTAGACCGCGAATGAGACCAGGAACTTGGCCGGCTTGATCCAGACGCTGATGCCGTTGACGGTGCGCAGGTCGATCGACATCGCGAGCAGCACGGGCACCAGTGCCAGCAGGCTGAGCCACGCCGCGGCACCGAGCGTGGGGTGGGTCTGCCGGAGCGCCGGCAGGAGCTTGCCTCGCGGAGCCGTGGCGCATCGAGGACGCGTGATGAGCGGGGCGTCGAAGGTGGTAGTGGCAGGCATCGGTTTCTCCACGTGGGTTTGCGTCAGGCTGTTGCCGACGCGGGCGGTGCCGACTGCAGGCGCAACTGCCGGCAACCAAGGAACAGCAACCAGCCGAGCGGGCCGAGCAGAAAAGTCAGCGCCAGGCAGGGCAGCAGCAGAAGGCGCGGCAGTCCGATGCGCGCGGCCTCGCCGCGTTCCCAAATGCCGACGAGCAGGTCGAACGCCAGGTAGTGCACCCAGCCGGCGAGCAGCAAGCCGCGGTTCTCAAACAGGCGCGCGACCGCGTCCAGGCTGCCAAAGCCGCCATCGCTGCTGGCAAAGTGGACGCCAACAAGCGCGGCGTAGGTCATCGCGATCGCAGCGGCGATCGTAGCCGCGACGCGCCGCGGCCAGCGCGCATCTCGCGGTGCAAACGCCAGCACGAGCCAGCCCATTGCGGCGGCGGCGCCAGCGGCGGAGAAGATCGAGTCGAGAAGCATCGCGGATCCTTATCTAGACATCGTCTACATATAGCGGCGTAGACTATCGAAGAAACTTGACACTGTCAAGACTGCGAGGAGAAGAGGACGATGGCGACTTCCGGCAGCGGGTCGCGACGACGACCGACGACGAAGACGAGACCGACTGCCGGCGCGAAGGCGCCAAAGGCGCCGCAGCGATCGCGCTCGAACGTCGGATCAGCCGCGAACAGGCGCGCTGCGCCGCCGGCTCGAGCCTCCACCGGAACTGAAGCATCGGTGCGCGGCAGTCACTACCACCACGGCGACCTGCGCAACGCGCTGCTCGCGGCCACCGAGCAGCTGCTCGACGAGGTCGGTCTCGAGGGCTTTACGCTGCGCGAAGTCGCGCGCCGCGCGGGTGTCTCTCACGGCGCTCCGGCCCATCACTTCGACGACGTGCGCGGCCTGCTGAGCGAGTTCACGGCCGAGAGCTTCGCCCGTCTCGCCTCCGCGATGGCCGAGCGCCGCGCCGCGGCAGACGCCGACGGCATCGAGCAGTTGATCGCCACCGGCGTGGCATACGTCGACTTCGCGCTCGGCAATCGCGCGCGCTTTCAGCTGATGTTCCGCAGTGACCGGCTCGATCCCGCCTGTGAGTCGCTGCTCGGCTCTGGCGACGCCAGCTATGGCCACCTCGCCGCGTGCATTGCCGCCATCGCGGCTGAGGATGGGGTCGGTGCCACTCCTCAGCTTCTGGCCGATCGCGCCGCGCTCGCCTGGTCAATCGTCCACGGCTTCGCGACGCTGGCGCTCGACAACCGGAACTTCGCGGCGCAGACCGGCGGCAGCCGCGTACGCGCGCTGGCCCTGGTCGAGGCCTTGCTGCGCATGACACGACCGGCGTTCACCAGCGCGCGCTGACAGAGCAGACCCGCGAGGAGCCTGGCCCATTCAATGCGACGGGTCGCTTCGATCAGGCGACGCGGAGCTTCCGCGCTGTGCAGAAAAGGTACCGCAGGCATCAACGACTTGGCGCCGCGCGGCACGCGCAGATCGGCCGACGGTCAACGACCGGAACTGCCGCATAGCGAGCCGCCGGCGCGTCCGCATCTCGCACTCTCGGCCATGAGCGGTCCGTAGCCCAGCGCGCGCAAATCAGCCGTCGGAGCCGTTGCCGGCGACATCGGTCACCGACCGAGCGCTTGAAGCGCCGCGATCCGCTGCTCTATCGGCGGGTGGCTCGAGAACAATGCCATCCACGACGGACGGTCGGTGATGCCCATTGTGCGGATCGCTTGCGGGAGCGCACCCGGCGCGACACCGCCCAGGCGCGCGAGCGCGTTCGCCATCGGCCGCGACGAACCGAGGTACTCGGCCGACCCGCGATCGGCGCGGAATTCGCGCCGGCGCGAGAACCACGCGACGATGAGCGAAGCGAGGACTGCGAACACGATCTCCAGTACGAAGACGGTGATGTAGTAGCCCGGACCCACGCCGCGCTCGCTGCGGAACACGGTGCGGTCGATGATCGTGCCGACGATGCGCGCCAGGAAGATGACGAACGTGTTCAGCACGCCCTGGATCAGCGTCAACGTCACCATGTCGCCGTTCGCGACGTGCGCGACTTCGTGGCCGAGTACCGCCTCGACTTCTTCCCGGCTCATCGATTGCAGCAATCCGGTCGAGACGGCAACCAGCGCCGAGTTCTTGAATGCGCCGGTCGCGAAGGCGTTCGGCTCGCCTTCGTAGATCGCTACATCCGGCATGCCGATGTTGGCCCGCTGCGCAAGCCGCCGCACCGTTTCGACGAGCCACGCTTGAGTCGAGCCCTCGCTGCCGTCGATGACCTGCGCGCCTGTGGACCACTTGGCCACCGGCTTCGATATGAGCAGCGAGATGATCGCGCCGCCGAAGCCGAAGACAGCCGAGAACGCGAGCAGCGGGCCGAGGTTGAAGCCCTCCTGCGCCATCGCGCGATCGATGCCGAACACCTTCAGCACGATCGACAACACCACCATGACGGCGAGGTTGGTCAGGAGAAAGAGCGCGATGCGCTTCATTGAGGGTTTCCTTCTTCCGCCATCGGTGCTGTAGTGTGCATCTCATCGATGGTCGGGGGCATGGTTTGGGGGTGCGACCTTCACCGATGGCAGCCGCTGCAGAGGAGAGTTCGACATTGCCGGTTGCCCAAGTGCTAGCGCCTTCGCAGCCGGTTGGCAACACAATGTCGACACGTCGTCCACCCACCGAGGCGCTGTGCCAAGTGTCACCGGCACGCACTCACAACGAAGGCCTGGAGGCCAAGGTGCGCGCGCCGTGCTTGTCGCCGAGGCAGGACAATGGTGCCGGCGCATACAGGGGCGAACAGTGGCCGAGAGTCAGTTCGAGTCCAAGGCTCATCAACTCCCAGGCATCTACGAGCCCTCGGCGGTCCAGCAATTGTCAGACGGGCGTTTCCTTGTGGTCGAGGACGAGAAGGCGAGGCCGTTCTCGGCCTTCTCGTTCGATGCTGCAGGAGGCGTTCAAACCAGCGAATTGAAACCTGGGTTGCTGCAGTTCTTCAGTAGCGCGTGGCAGCTTGAGGATCTCGAAGGCCTGGCGATCGATGGATCGGACTTTGTCTATGCGATCACATCGTTCTCGCGCACCGATGAAGGGCGCGAGAACAAGAACCGCGAGAAGCTCATTCGCTTCCGCATCGATGGCGACCGGCTCGTCGACGGCCGCGTCGCGCGCGGACTCAAGCGGGCGCTGACCGGGCGCCACCCCGCACTCGCCCGCGCCGCCGCCGTTCGCGATGTCAAGAACGGCGGCGGTCTGAACATCGAGGCGCTGGACGTTTCGCCCGATCAGCAGCAATTGTTGATCGGCTTTCGCGGGCCGCTTGTCGATGGTAGCGCCGTCGTGGCGCGAGTCGGATCGTTGCCCGGCCTGTTCGAAGGCGGCGAGCCCGACGTCGGGGCGAAGCTCGAACTGCTTGACCTCGGTGGGGCGGGTATCCGTTCGATGTCATTCGTTCCGTGGCTCGGTGAGTACCTGGTTGTCGGCGGGCCGCTCGACAAGCTCGATGCAGGGTTCACGCTGTGGGTGTGGCAGGGGCCTTCGGGAAGCGTCCGTCGCGTGCACCAGTGGAGTGCCGACCTGTCGCGCTGCGAAGGCGTGTGCCCGGCATTGATCGAGGCGCGCGAAAGCCTCGTGCTCGTGCGCGACGATGGCGACCGCAAGGCGGGCCGCAGTGCAACCTTCTCGTGGCTTGATGCGACGCGCCTGAAGACGGCCTGACTCCTGTCGTAATCGCATCTGCGAGGTTGCGATGCCAATGATCTGTTCACGTCGGCGTGAACTCGACGCCGTGAGCTGCAGACATTCGATCGGTCATTGATGCGCACACGCCGGTTGCGTTCGCGTATGTCTTCTCTAGCCGGCCGTTGGCGTCACAGTCGCCTGTGCACCTGAATGACTGGTATGTGACTCACACCGTGACTACGAACGTTCAGGCCGTCTGACAGCAACCGCTGCGTTGCTGCCGCTCAGGGCGGCGCGACGAAGGACAGCAGAGGTCGGCAGTGGTCGGTTGCGACGGAGCGGCGGGAAGCGTCAGGATCGTGATCTGCCTCGGAAGCGATGTAGCAAGCCGCAAGTGGTTGATTCATAAGCGTCTTCCCAGGCCTTCCCCCAGTCTCCTAGGCCCTCCGTCGACGAGCCGCGATGGCCAGTTGCGGCGACACCCAACGCACAGGGGATAAGTTAGGACCCGTAGGGGTCGCCATAGCGCGTCTAAGCTGTTGATTCTGAGAAGAATCTGCGACCGACACGAGATGGTGAAACACCGCGCCGCACGCAATGGTGCGTGGGCGGTGTGCATTCGCAGCACCAGCGAACGGCGCCACAAGGCGCAGTTTGTCTTTGGAGCCCCTGCGGGAGACCGCTTTGAGACCTCGCGTTGCTCCAGCCTTCCACGGGGGCACGTAACGTCGCCTTGAAGCGGACACAATCCAGCAACTTGAACGAACAAGACGGAGCGGATCACTCAACCCGACTCCAGTCGAGTACCTAGTCGACCGGCATCTCGGTCAGGATCCACTTGATCATCGACACATGTTCGAGGTGCCCAACCGAGTTCGCGGCGGGCGCGCTTGGCGCGCACACGGCTGTTGCTGCCGAGCGTGACGTGCATCTTGGAACTCGCCCCACAGCGCTGCGGCGACTTCCGGCAGCAGCGTTTCCACGCCTGCAAGTCCGAGCCGCCTGGCAATTGCCGCCCCAATGTCAGCGAGCGACGCCTCGCCGTTCTCCACGAAGTAAAACGCGCCCGCCGGCGCCTTCGCCAAGACCAAGAGGTAGAGATCGACGACATCGTCGATGTGTACGTTCGACCACACGTTCAATCAAGGCCGACGATCTGCACAACCCCCTTCTGGCGAGCGTTGGCGACGAGGAAGGGGATCTGGACGCTATTGGGGTTGAGTCCCTCGGCTGATGCCGTAGATGTTGCTGGGGCAGATCACCGCGGACCGGATTCCGCGCTGTGCCGCCCGCAGGACCATCAGGTCGAGTTCACGGCGTGCTTCCTTGCTCGGATTCACGAGCAGAGGCGTGTCTTCGTCGAAAGGGGTCTCCGAGCGACGACTGCCAAGTGGGTCGTCGCTGACCACGCTGGACCCGCTCGGTGTGGAGCAGTGGTTTCGACGAGCCATCCAGACCGGCGATCAGTGCGCGCACAGCTTCCACATGGTCGGAGCTTGCGGCGTTGATCACGCCGTCGGCGGCACGCGCTTCGCGGGTCAGCACGTCGGCATGTCCAAGCTGCCGAGCACTGGTTCGATGCCACTACCGGCCAAGCGCTCGGCTTCCGCAGGGCTGCGGGTCAGGCCACGCACGCGATGGCCGGCTGCGAGCAGCGCCATGGCGACAGAAAAGCCGCCGACATAGCCGCTGGCGCCAGCGACGAAGATGTTCATGAGCGTGTTCCGGTGCGCGGTTGGACAACACTCCAAATTGTGCCGGCGACACCAGCAGAGCAGAGCGTCTGCTCCAGTTGACTCATGGTGGACAACGTCGGTTCAGCGACGAAGGCGCCGCCCAGCTGGCTGCAAGGGGACACTGCCTCTTCCGTCCTTTGAACGAGCAAGCGACTGCGGTAGCTGGCCCGCGACCGGCGAGGTGCCTAAGTTTCGTCCTTCGTCGCTCCCGCGGCCGAGCACGCGCTGGGCCGCTAGTCGCCTCGCCGGCTGCGCCAGCTTGGCCGGCACGCCGGCCACCGTCGCATACGCGGCACGGCCTTGACCACCACGCTGCCAGCGCCGACGGTGCTCATGCAGCCGACCTCGATGTTGCCCAGCACCGTGGATCCGCCCCGAGTAGCGCACCGTGCCGCACTTTGGGGTGGCGATCACCGCGCTGCTTGCCGGTGGCACCCAACGTGACGCCGTGCAGGATCGACACGTCGTCTCCGATGAGCGCGGTCTCGCCGATCACAATGCCGGTGGCGTGATCGAGCATCACTCCCTGGCCGATGGGCACCGCCGGATGGATGTCGACCGCCAGCGCGAGCGCCGCCTGGGCCGAGAGCCAGTGTGCGGCGTCGTGCCGCCCTTGCCGCCACAGGCTGTGCGCAACGCGGTGCGCCTGCAGGGCCTGAAACCCCTTGAAGTGCAGCAGCGCGTGCAGGCTCGAGCGGCACGCCGGGTCCGGGTGGTCACCGCCACGAGATCAGCCTCGACGGACCGCAACACGCCGTGATCGTCGTTCAGCACTTCAAGCAGCAGTGCCTGCGAGGCGGTGTCGGGGCAACCCGCACCGAGCCGGCGCGCGAGCACGGCAGCCACCACCTGCGCCGGCGTCTCATGCGACAGCACGGTCTGCTCGAGCAGATGACGCAGCAAAGGCTCGCGTGCCGCCTGCGCCATCGCGTGATGCCGGCAATGCGACCACCAGTTGGTGGCGTCGCGTGCAGCGGGCGCGGATCGCGCCTGGCGCCCGCGCCCAGTTCCCTTTTGCGCCGGGCTCGATTCCACCAGGCTGCCCAGTGATTCAGTGAACACGTGAAGATCCCTCCGGCGTCGTCGTCGCGGTGATACTGAGGCAAGCGCACCACCGCCCAATGAAGCCGTTGTGAAAGGTTCTCCAAAAAGCTGAATCGAGGACTCGCACGGCCGGTCTGTTCGACCACGTCATGGAAAACAACCCGCAGCAGAGTTCAGGGCGTAGAAACCGTCCGCTCAGAGCACTACGCGGGCGCGACCCGGTTAGCGGACCATCTCCGTCGCTGTTCGGTCAGCAGCGGACTCAGCGACCTTCGGCCAATAGCAGACGCCGCTCTAGCAGCCCCAGACGACAGGCGCCACTGCCATCAAGCGGAGGCACGGCCGTTTGCCGTGATGCGCTCGATGCCCGCCACGCGGTGGCGCAAATCTGATCTGTACGACCCAGAGGCCGCAGCGCGCCGTTCACTCGAGCTTGATGCCGGCAGCTTTCACGATCGGCCCGTAGGCCGCCAGGTCGCGCCGCATTTGCTCGCGAAACTGTTCGGCCGTGCCGGGGGTCGGCTCGATGCCGAGCACCGCCAGCCGTTCGCGCACCGCAGGATCGTTGAGCACCGCGTTGAGCTCGGCATTCAGCCGCGCGACCACCGCCGGCGGTGTCTTGGCCGGCGCAAGCAAGCCGACCCACGAGTCGACAACGAAGTCCTTCAGCTCGGCCGCGCCGCTCTCGATGAAGGTGGGCACCTCGGGCAGCGAGCCGCTGCGCTGCGCGCTCGACACCGCTATCGCCTTCAACTTGCCCGCCTTCACGTGGCCCTGTGCGCCGGCCACCGCGGTGTAGACCAGCGGAATCGCGCCGCCCATCACGTCGGTCATCGCCTGCCCGCCGCCTTTGTACGGCACGTGCTCGAGCTTGGCGCCGGTGCGCTGCGCGAGCATCTCGCCGGCGATGTGCGGCGTGCCGCCGATGCCCGATGTGCCATAGGCCAGCGGCTTGGTCTTCGACAGCGCGATCACCTCCTGCAGCGTCTTGGCCGGCACGTCGGGGTGCGCCACCAGGATCAGCGTGGCGCCGCCGATGCGGCCCACCGGCGCGAAGTCGGCGAGCGTGTCGAACGGCACCTTGGCGAAGACGTGCGGGTTGATGACCATCGTGCCGTCGAAGGCCAGCAGCAGCGTGTAGCCGTCGGGCGCGGCGCTCACCACTTGCGCGGTGCCGATGTTGCCGCTGGCCCCGGGCTTGTTGTCGACGATCACCTGCTGGCCCAGGCGCCGGCCGAGGTGGTCGGCGATCAGGCGGCCGCTGCTGTCGGTGACGCCGCCGGGCGTGAACGGCACCACCAGGCGGATCGGCTTGCTCGGAAAGACGTCCTGCGCGCTGGCTGGCCCCACGGCGACGCCAGCCATCGTCGCGACACAGACGGCGGCCAAGCGCGTCATCCAGCGGGCAGGTCGGCTCATCGCCATCATCTCGGTCTCCTCATCGGCATGTTGGTCGTTCGACGCGGCCGCCAAAGGCGGCGGTCACGCGAGCTTGAGCAGCCGCTTGGCGTTCTCTTTCAGGATCAGCGGCTTGACTTTGTCCTTGAAGCCGGCCTCTTCGAAGTCGGCCATCCAGCGCTCGGGCGTGATCAGCGGGAAGTCACTGCCGAACAGGATGCGGTCTTTCAGCAGCGTGTTGGCGTATTGCACCAGCTGCGGCGGAAAGTACTTCGGGCTCCAGCCCGAGAGATCGATCCACACGTTGGGCTTATGCAGCGCCAGGCTCAGCGCCTCGTCCTGCCACGGCCAGCTCGGGTGCGCGACGATGATCTGCATGTCGGGGAAGGCCATCGCCACGTCCTCGAGCAGCATCGGGTTGCTGTTCTGCAGGCGCAGCCCGCCGCCGCAGCGCATGCCCGAGCCGATGCCCGAGTGGCCACTGTGGAACACCGCCGGCAGCTTGTGCTCGGCGATCACTTCGTAGATCGGCCACGCCATGCGGTCGGTCGGCACGAAGCCCTGCACGGTGGGGTGGAACTTGAAACCCTTGACGCCGTGCTCCTCGATCAGCTTGCGCGCCTCGCGCGCGCCCATCTTGCCCTTGTGCGGGTCGATCGAGCCGAAGGCGATCATGATGTCGGCGGTTCTTCTGCGCTGCTTCGGCGATCTCCTCGTTCGGAATGCGGCGCCGGCCGAGTTGCGATTCGGAGTCGACCGTGAACATCACCAGGCCGATCTTCTTCTCGCGGTAGTAGGTGATCGTCTCGTCGATGGTCGGCCGCCGGCTCGAGCCGAAGTACTTGTCGGCTGCGCGGTCGTACTCCTCGCCGTAGTTGTCGAACGGGTTCCAGCACGACACCTCGGCATGCGTGTGGGTGTCGATGGCGACCAGCGAGGCCGTGTCCATGGCGCGCTTCCTTAGTTCAACACAGTAAGTATATGGTGGCGTCAACGGCAGCCTTCGTGGCTGATCTCCATGGGAAGCGTGAGTTCATATTCGGGTTTCTCCTAACTATTAGGTTAAGCTGTTGAACTATCTTTCAGACCCTCAGAGGACGCCGCCGATGCCTTCGTTCACTCCGGCCAGCGGCTTGCTGGCCAGCTTCGACCTGCTGCAGGTTTCGCATGCGCGCGCCGTCACCCACGTGCGGCTGCATCGGCCGGCCAAGCGCAATGCCCTCAGCGATCCGCTGATCCAGCAGCTGCACACCTGCTTCGTCAACCTGCCCGACACCACGCACGCGGTGGTGTTGAGCGGTGAGGGCGAACACTTCTGCGCCGGGCTCGACCTGTCGGAGCTGATGGAGCGCGATGTCGCCGCCGGCGTGCTGCACTCGCGCATGTGGCACGCCGCGTTCGACCAGATCCAGTTCGGCCGCGTGCCGGTGGTCGCGGTGCTGCACGGCGCGGTGGTCGGCGGTGGCCTCGAGCTCGCGGCGGCGTGCCATCTGCGGGTGGCCGACTCTTCGGCGTACTACGGCCTGCCCGAAGGGCAGCGCGGCATCTTCGTCGGTGGCGGCGGCTCGGTGCGAATCCCGCGCTTGATCGGCGTGGCGCGCATGACCGACATGATGATGACCGGCCGCGTCTACGACGCGCAAGAGGGCCTGCTGGCCGGCCTGTCGCAATACGTGGTGCCGGTGGGCGAGGGCCTGGCCAAGGGCATCGAGCTGGCCGAGCGGGTGGCGGGCAACGCGCCGATGTCCAACTACGCGGTGATGCACGCGTTGCCGCGCATCGCCGACCAGTCGCACGGCGAGGGCCTGCTCACCGAGTCGCTGATGGCGGCGGTGGCCGAGAGCACGCCCGAGGCCAAGAAGCGGCTGCGCGCGTTCCTCGACAAGCGCGCGGGCAAGGTCGTCAAGTCGTGAGGCGTGCGTGACCAAGGTGCGAGCACGGGAGGCTGCGGTCGGCGGTTGCCTGCAGGCGAGCATCGAGCGCCGCGCCGACGACAGCACCGTGTTGCGTTCGACCGAGGCGCTCGGCGAGTATCCCGCGCGCTTGACCGATTGGCTCGAACACTGGGGCCGGGTTGCGCCCGAGCGCAGCTTCGTCGCGCGCCGCGACGCTGCCGGCCAGTGGCAGCACATCCGCTACGCGCAGATGCTCGAGCGCGCGCAGTCGCTCGGGCAGGCGTTGCTCAACCTCGGGCTGTCGGTCGAGCGGCCGCTGGCGATCCTGTCGGACAACAGCCTCGAGCACCTGACGCTGGCGATGGGCGCGTTGTGGGCCGGCGTGCCGTTCGTGCCGGTGTCGCCGGCGTACTCGTTGCTGTCCAAGGACCACGCCAAGCTCAAGCACATCGTCGGCACCGTGACGCCCGGCCTGGTGTTCGCCAGCGATGCGGCCTACGGCAGCGCGATCGCCGCCGCCGTGCCGGCCGACACGCCGGTGGTGCTGGCGCAAGGCGAGCTGGCCGAGCGGCCGGTGCATCGCTACGCCGACCTGCTCGACACCACACCCGGGCCCACGGTCGCCGCCGCGCATGCGCGGGTGGGGCCCGACACGATCGCCAAGGTCCTGTTCACGTCGGGCTCCACCAAGGCGCCCAAGGGCGTGATCAACACCCATCGCATGTGGTGCGCCAACCAGCAGATGCTGCGCCAGTGCATGCGGTTTCTCGCGGAGACGCCGCCGGTGCTGGTGGACTGGCTGCCGTGGAACCACACCTTCGGCGGCAACCACAACGTCGGCATCACGCTGGCCAACGGCGGCACGCTGTACATCGACGACGGCAAGCCCACGCCCGCGGGCATGGCCGAGACGCTGCGCAACCTGCGCGAGATCTCGCCCACCGTGTACTTCAACGTGCCCAAGGGGTTCGAGGAGATCGCGCGCGCGATGGGCCACGATCCTCTGCTGCGCAAGACGCTGTTTGCACAGTGCAAGGCCTTCATGTTCGCCGGCGCCGCGCTCAGCCAGGTGGTGTGGGATCAGCTCGACGCGCACGGCGCGGCCACCATCGGCGAGCGGCTGCGCATCATCACCGGCCTGGGCATGACCGAGACCGCGCCGTCGTGCACGTTCGCCGTGGGCCCCGACAACCAGTCTGGCCACATCGGGCTGCCGGTGCCCGGCGTCGAGGTCAAGCTGGTGCCCGAAGGCGACAAGACCGAGATCCGTTTTCGCGGCCCCAACGTGATGCCGGGTTACTGGCGCGCGCCGCAGCAGACGCACGAGGCGTTCGACGAAGAGGGCTTCTACCGCACTGGCGACGCGGTGCGCTGGATCGATCCGGCCGATCCGCAACGCGGCCTGCTGTTCGACGGCCGCACCGCCGAGGATTTCAAGTTGTCCACCGGCACCTTCGTCAGCGTCGGGCCGCTGCGCGCGCGCATCATCGAGGCGGGCGACCCGTGCGTGCAGGATGCGGTGATCACGGGCCTGAATCGCGACACGGTGGGCGCACTGATCTTTCCGCGACTCGACGCCTGCCGGCGCATTGCCGGCTGCGACGAGGGCACGCCCGCGCCCGAGGTGCTGCACCAACCGGCGGTGCGCGCGCACTTCCAGGCGATGCTCGACACCTTGGCGGCGCAGGCCACCGGCAGCGCCAACCGGCTCGCGCGCATCCACGTGCTGGCCGAGCCGCCGTCGATCGACAAGGGCGAGCTCACCGACAAGAACTCGATCAACCAGCGCGCGGTGCTGCAGCACCGCGCCGCGCTGGTCGAGGCGCTGTACGAGGGCCGCGCGGCCGATCCGTTCATCATCGAAGCGAGGCCGCGATGAGCCCGCTGCAGCCACGACCCCGATGACATCAAGGCCCTGTGCCTGTGACCTCAACGTTGTTCATTCCAACAGGAGACACACGATGACCCTGAGCAAATCCCTCTACGCCGCCGCATTGGCCCTGGGCCTGTCGAGCGCCGCGCTGGCCGACGTGACGGTCGGCATCAGCCTGCCGCTCACCGGCCCGGCCAACGGCCTGGGCATTCCGATGCAGAACTACATCAAGCTGTGGCCCGAGACCGTGGCCGGCGAGAAGCTGAAAGTCATCCTGCTCGACGACGCCAGCGACCCCACGCGCGCGGTGCAGAACGCGCGCAAGTTCGTCACCGAAGACAAGGTCGACATCGTGATGGGCTCGTCGGTCACCGTCAACGCGGTGGCGATGGCCGAGACGGTGGCCGAATCCAAGACCGTGCAGATGATGTTCTCGCCCGCGGTGCTGCAGGCCGGCAAGGACACCTGGGCGTTCCGCCTGCCGCAGGGCAACGCGGTGATGGCGCACGCGGTGATCGAGCACATGAAGAAGCAGGGCATCAAGTCGGTGGGCTTCCTCGGCTACACCGATGCCTACGGCGAGACCTGGCTGAATGACTTTCGCGCGCAGAGCGCCGCGCTCGGCGGCCCGCCGATCACCGTGGTCGAGCGCTTCGCGCGGCCCGACACCTCGGTCACCGGCCAGGCACTGAAGCTGGTGGCAGCCAACCCCGACGCGATCCTGATCGTCGCCTCGGGTTCGGGTGCCGCGATGCCGCACAAGGGCGTGATCGAGCGCGGCTACAAGGGCAAGATCTACCAGACGCACGCCGCCGCCACGCGCGACCTGATGCGCATCGGCGGCAAGGACGTCGAGGGCGCGTTCGTCGTCAGCGGCCCGGCGCTGGTACCCGAACAGCTGTCCGACGCTCATCCGTCGAAGAAGGTGGCGCAGGACTTCGTCAACAAGTACGAAAAGGCCTACGGCGCTGGCTCGCGCAACCAGTTCGCCGGCCACGCCTACGACGCCATCATCGTGCTCGAGAAGGTGATCCCGATCGCCAAGGCCAAGGGCAAGCCGGGCACACCGGAGTTCCGCGCCGCGCTGCGCGACGCCATCGAGGGGATGGGCCGCACGGTGTTGTGCCACGGCGTGCTCACCTACGGCAAGGACAACCATTGGGGCTTCACGGTCGAGACCCCGGTGATGCTGAAGGTGGTCAACGGCGATTGGAAGATCGAGCCGTCGACGTTGTAAGCGGCGCATCGCGGCGTCGCGGCGCTGGTCGCCCGACGCCGCCTGCGCGTGCGCCGGAAAAACCTACGCATGGACCCGACGATCGCCGCCATCCTGACGCTCGATGGCGTGGGCAACGGCGCCATCTACGCGCTGCTGGCGCTGGCCACCGTGCTGCTGTTCGCGGTGACGCGGGTGATCTTCATTCCGCAAGGCGAGTTCGTGGCGTTCGGTGCGCTGACCTTCGCGATGCTGCAGCAGGGCAACCCCGTCGGCTCGCTGTGGCAGCGTTATGGCGATCTGCCGGGCACGCTGTGGCTGCTGGCCGTCACGGCCATCATCGCCGCCGCGATCGATGCCACGCGCGCCTGGCGGCAGGGCCAGGCCGTGCGCGCATTGCGCGAGGCGGCCGCCACGCTGGCGTTGCCGCTCGTCCTGGTGCTCTTGTGCGCGCTGGCGCAGCCGCGCAGCTGGCCGATGGCCGCGCAGGTGTTGCTGACGCTGGCCATCGTCACGCCGCTGGGGCCGCTGGTCTACCGATTGGCATACCAGCGGCTCGCCGACGCGTCGGTGCTGGTGCTGTTGATCGTTTCGGTCGGCGTGCACTTCGCGCTCACCGGCCTCGGGCTGCTGTTCTTCGGCGCCGAGGCATTTCGCAACCCGCCGTTCTGGGACGCCCGCTTCAGCCTCGGGCCGCTGACCTTGAGCGGCCAGGCGATCATCATCCTCGGCAGCTCGGCAGCGCTGATCGTGCTGCTGTGGCTGTTCTTCGAGCGCACGCTGCGCGGCAAGGCGCTGCGCGCCACCGCGGTCAACCGCACCGGCGCGCGGCTGATGGGCATCAGCCCGGCGAGCGCCGGGCGGCTGTCGTTCACGATGGCCGCCTTCATGGGGGCGCTGTCGGGGCTGCTGATCGGGCCGTCGACCAGCGTGTACTACGACTCGGGCTTCCTGATCGGCTTGAAGGGCTTCGTCGCCGCGGTGTTCGCCGGGCTGGCGAGTTATCCGCTGGCTGCGCTGGGCGCACTCGGTGTGGGCATCATCGAATCGTTCGCGTCGTATGGCGCCAGCGCCTTCAAGGAGGTGATCGTCTTCACGACCATCCTGCCGATCCTGCTGTGGCGCTCGCTGCGCGAGCCGCACCACGAAGACGATTGATGCGATGAAGCTGCAGCCGCGCACCGTCCTGGGAGCCGCGATCGCCGTGGGGGTGCTCGCGCTGCCGCTGCTGCCGGTGCCCGAGTTCTGGATCACGCAGCTCAACCTGATCGGGTTGTACGCGATCGTCGCGCTCGGCCTGGTGCTGCTCACCGGCGTCGGCGGTCTGACGTCGTTCGGCCAGGCCGCGTTCGTCGGCGTCGGTGCCTACAGCACCGCGGTGTTGACCACGCAGCTCGCAGGCTCGCCGTGGCTGGGCCTGTTGGTGGGCATCGCAATCACGGTGGCGATCGCGCTGGTGCTGGCGGCCATCACGCTGCGCATGTCGGGCCACTACCTGCCGCTGGCCACCATCGCGTGGGGGCTGTCACTCAGCTACACGATGGCCAACGTCGAGGGCCTGGGCCGCTACGACGGTTTGCTCGGCATTCCCGCGATCAGCGTGTTCGGCATCAGCCTGCACGACGGGCGCAACATGTACGTGCTGATCTGGGCGGTGGCGCTGGCCGCCGCGCTGGCCACGCAACGCCTGCTCGATTCGCGCCCCGGCCGCGCCATCCGTGCGCTGAAAGGCGGCGCCGCGATGGCCGAGGCGATGGGCATCTCGACCTATCGCTACAAGGTGGTGATCTTCGTCTACGCCGCCGTGCTGGCGGCGATCTCCGGCTGGTTGTTCGCGCACTACCAGCGTGCGGTGAACCCGACACCGTTCGGTCTCAACCGCGGCATCGAGTACCTCTTCATGGCGGTGCTGGGGGGTGTCGGCCAGGTGTGGGGCGCCTTCGTCGGCGCCGGCGCGGTGAAGCTGATCGAAGACAAGCTGCAGGTCTGGCTGCCGGCACTCACCGGCACCAACGGCAACTACGAAGTGATCGTGTTCGGCGTGCTGATCGTGCTGCTGCTGAAGTACGCGCCCGACGGCTTGTGGCCGGCCGTCAATCGCGCCATCGAGCGCTGGCTGCCGCTGCCGCGCCGCGCGATGGATTGGGCCACCGCCGCGCGTCTGAGCGAACGCAACCGGCCGACCCCGGGCGACGTGCTGCTGCAGGTGCAATCGGTGCGCAAGGAGTTCGGCGGCCTGGTGGCGGTGAACGACGTCAGCTTCGAATTGCGCGCCGGCGAGATCGTCGGCCTGATCGGGCCCAACGGCGCCGGCAAGTCCACCACGTTCAACCTGCTGACCGGCACCCTCGCAATGACGCGCGGCACCGCCAAGTTTGCCGGTCACACGATCGCCGGGCTGCCGGCGCGCGCGATCGCGCGGCTGGGCGTGTCGCGCACCTTCCAGCACGTCAAGCTGCTGCCGGAGATGACCGTGCTCGAAAACGTGGCGCTCGGCGCCCACCAGCGCGGCCACTGCGGCGCGCTGCGCGCAATGCTGCACCTGGATCGCGACGAGGAGCAACGTTTCTTCGCGGAGGCCGAGCGGCAGTTGCAGCGCATCGGCATGGGCACGCAGTTGCATGAGCTGGCAGGCAACCTGCCGCTCGGCCCGCAGCGCTTGATGGAGATCGCGCGTGCGCTGTGCGCCGACCCGGTGTTGCTGTTGCTCGACGAGCCGGCTGCCGGCTTGCGCCTGCAGGAGAAGCAGGCGCTGGCCGCCGTGCTGCGCCAGCTCAAGGGCGAGGGCATCAGCATCCTGCTGGTTGAGCACGACATGGACTTCGTGATGGGGCTGACCGACCGCATCGTGGTGATGGAGTTCGGCACCAAGCTCACCGAAGGCACGCCGGCCGAGGTGCAGGCGAGCCCGGCGGTGCGCGCGGCGTATCTGGGCACGGAGCACTAGCGTGACGCCGCGTTGCATCAGGCTCCTGGCCCCCGCATCGCGCTTTGCTCGGCGTGTGCTCGCCGAAAGAGTTGCTCAGGATGGCGCGCGGCGCGGCGGGTGGTACCCGGTGTGGGCTCCTACTGTGGCGGTCGGCCCTGCGGGCCGACTCCGCTGCGCTGCTCGGTCTGAGGGCGCGCCGCGAAACTCGCTACGCTCCCTTCGGTCGCTGCGCTCGAACAGTCGCGGCGGGTCAGACGAACGAAGCGCGCTGCGCGCGCCGCCCTCAGCCCTGCGCTGCTCGCCGCCCCACAAGTCGCCCACTCCGGGCACCGCCCACCGCGCAGCAACGCTCGTGGTGTTCGACGACGCATGCCACGGTGGTGCCGGCAAAGCCGGGGGTGGGTGTGCGACGGCAGCGACATATGCGGCGCCGAGCAGCACAGGGCTCGTGGCCGCGCGCACGCAGCGCGCGCTTCGAGATCTGACTCGTCGCGATTGTCCGAGCGCAGCGAACGAAGTGAGCGTAGCGAGTTTCGCGGCGGGCCACGAGACCGAGCAGCGCAGGGAACCCCTCGCGCACGAAGGGCCGACCGCCGTATTCGAGCGCCGACGCATACCCGCCCGCGGCTTTGCCCCGCTGCACCCTCAGCAATGCGTGCCGACATCGTTGCATCAGGAACCCAAGGCATGAGCGCGACCGCTGAACTCCTGCTCGACGTCGCCGACTTGCATGCCGGCTACGGCAAGGCCGAGGTGCTGTCGGGGTTGCGCCTGAGCGTGCCGCGCGGTGGCGTGGTCAGCGTGATCGGGCCCAACGGCGCCGGCAAGTCGACGCTGCTCAATTCGCTGATGGGGCTGCTGCACGCGCGCGGCCGCATCGTGTTCGACGGCGAGTCGTTGTCGGGCATGCCGCTGGAGGAGCGCGTGATGCGCGGCATGGCGCTGGTGCCCGAGCGGCGCGAGCTGTTCGGCTCGATGGCGGTCGAAGACAACCTGGTGCTGGGCGGTTACCGGCAGATGCGCCGCGGCGTCGCCAACTGGCGCGACGCCATCGAGCGCGTGTACACGCTGTTCCCGCGCTTGCACGAGCGGCGTGCGCAGTTGGCCGGCACGCTGTCGGGCGGCGAGCGCCAGATGCTGGCGGTGGGTCGCGCGCTGATGGCCGAGCCCAAGCTGCTGATGCTCGACGAACCCAGTCTCGGCCTGGCGCCGCTGGTGGTGCGCGAGGTCTTCCACACCATCGAGCGCCTGCGTGAGGGCGGCACGTCGATCCTGCTGATCGAGCAGAACGCGCGCGCCGCGCTCGAGGTGTCGGACCACGCATACGTGCTGGAGACTGGAGCGCTCGCGCTCGAGGGGCCAGCCCGCGAGCTGGCGCGCGACCCGCGCGTGATCGATACCTATCTCGGGGCACGGGCCGCATGAGCGCCGCCCGGCCGCTCCGAAGGCGCTCGCTCCCCCTCGGGGGACGGCGCGAAGCGCCAAGGGGGCCGCATGAGCGCCGATTCCGTCGACTTGGCCGAGGCGCCGCCGCGGGCCGACGGGGCGCTGGAGTTCGGCGTGCTGCGCGATGTGCTGGGCTTCCACGTCACGCTGGCCAACATCATCACGGTGGCGCTGTTCGAGCGCCACGTCGGCGGGCCGTTCAATCTTCGCAAGGCCGAGTTCTCGCTGCTGATGCTGCTGCTGGCCAATGGCGCCACGCCGGCCAAGCACCTGGCGCGCACACTGCGGCTGTCGTCGCCCAACCTGACGATGCTGATCGACCGCATGCAGGCCAAGAATTGGCTGCGCCGCGAGCGCAACCCGGCCGATCGGCGTTCGCAGCTGATCGTGCTGTCGACCGAGGGCCTGGGGCTGGCTCGGCGCGCGCAGGCGGCGGCCAAGACCATGGAGCACAGCCTCGAGCGGCGCTTGAGCCGCGCCGAGCGTGCGATGCTGATCGAGTTGCTGGCCAAAGTGGCCGGCCGCCACGACGACGCTGCGACGCGCGAGCTGCCCGGGACCTGACGGCAGCGGAGCCGCTGCTATAATTTCCGGCTCATTTCGGCCAAGGAGTGGTAGTTCAGTTGGTTAGAATACCGGCCTGTCACGCCGGGGGTCGCGGGTTCGAGTCCCGTCCACTCCGCCAGACCCTAACGCCCGCCTCGAGCGGGCGTTTTTTCGTGATCCCTTGTGCGTGACCGCGGCGAGGCGATCATGCTTGCTGCCGCCAAACGCAACGAACTGCTCCAAGAGTGCGCCCGGGTGCGCCAAGCGCGCCCACAGCCCCTCGACGCCGCTCAGGCGCATGTTCCTTCGTCAGCGACGCCCCGAGCGCGCCAATTGACGCAAACAACTTACTCATCATCATCAACATCATCATCGCCTCGCCTCCTCCTGCAAGTGACCTTGACGTTGGTGACGTTGGCCTTGACACCGGAACCCGAGCCATTGGAGACGGTGCAGGTCTGCCCGATGGGCTGCTCGTCTACGGTGACGGCATAGGAGCCGTTGTAGGTCACGCGGGTGCTGAAGGTGAAGGCGCCATTGACGGTGACGTTCGTCGGGTTGGCGCCGTTGTTGAGGAGCGTGACCTGCCGGCCGGGGCTCAGTCCCGAGACCGTGCCCCCGACGGTGTAGGTGAGCGCCGAGCAGGTGACCGTGACGTTGGTGACGTTGGCCGTGACACCGGAACCCGAGCCGTTGGAGACGGTGCAGGTCTGCCCGATGGGCTGGGTGCCTACGGTGACGGCATAGGAGCCGTTGTAGGTCACGCGGGTGCTGAAGGTGAAGGCGCCGTCGGCGGTGACGTTCGTCGGATTGGCGCCGTTGTTGCGGAGCGTGACCTGCCGGCCCGTGGCCAGCCCCGAGACCGTGCCCCCGACGGTGTAGGTGAGCGCCGAGCAGGTGACCGTGACGTCGGTGACGTTGGCCGTGACACCGGAACCCGAGCCGTTGGAGACGGTGCAGGTCTGCCCGATGGGCTGGGTGCCTACGGTGACGGCATAGGAGCCGTTGTAGGTCACGCGGGTGCTGAAGGTGAAGGCGCCATTGGCGGTGACGTTCGTCGGATTGGCGCCGTTGTTGTAGAGCGTGACCTGCCGGCCCGTGGCCAGCCCCGAGACCGTGCCCCCGACGGTGTAGGTGAGCGCCGAGCAGGTGACCGTGACGTCGGTGACGTTGGCCGTGACACCGGAACCCGAGCCGTTGGAGACGGTGCAGGTCTGCCCGATGGGCTGGGTGCCTACGGTGACGGCATAGGCGCCGTTGTAGGTCACGCGGGTGCTGAAGGTGAAGGCGCCGTCGGCGGTGACGTTCGTCGGGTTGGCGCCGTTGTTGTAGAGCGTGACCTGCCGGCCCGTGGCCAGCCCCGAGACCGTGCCCCCGACGGTGTAGGTGAGCGCCGAGCAGGTGACCGTGACGTCGGTGACGTTGGCCGTGACCCCGGCGCCCGAGCCGTTGGAGACGGTGCAGGTCTGCCCGATGGGCTGGGTACCTACGGTGACGGCATAGGCGCCGTTGTAGGTCACGCGGGTGCTGAAGGTGAAGGCGCCGTCGGCGGTGACGTTCGTCGGATTGGCGCCGTTGTTGCGGAGCGTGACCTGCCGGCCCGTGGCCAGCCCCGAGACCGTGCCCCCGACGGTGTAGGTGAGCGCCGAGCAGGTGACCGTGACGTTGGTGACGTTGGCCGTGACACCGGAACCCGAGCCGTTGGAGACGGTGCAGGTCTGCCCGATGGGCTGGGTGCCTACGGTGACGGCATAGGAGCCGTCGTAGGTCACGCGGGTGCTGAAGGTGAAGGCGCCATTGGCGGTGACGTTCGTCGGATTGGCGCCGTTGTTGCGGAGCGTGACCTGCCGGCCCGCGGCCAGCCCCGAGACCGTGCCCCCGACGGTGTAGGTGAGCGCCGAGCAGGTGACCGTGACGTCGGTGACGTCGGCCGTGACACCGGAACCCGAGCCGTTGGAGACGGTGCAGGTCTGCCCGATGGGCTGGGTACCTACGGTGACGGCATAGGCGCCGTCGTAGGTCACGGGGGTGCTGAAGGTGAAGGCGCCGTCGGCGGTGACGTTCGTCGGATTGGCGCCGTTGTTGTAGAGCGTGACCTGCCGGCCCGCGGCCAGCCCCGAGACCGTGCCCCCGACGGTGTAGGTGAGCGCCGAGCAGGTGACCGTGACGTCGGTGACGTCGGCCGTGACACCGGAACCCGAGCCGTTGGAGACGGTGCAGGTCTGCCCGATGGGCTGGGTGCCTACGGTGACGGCATAGGCGCCGTCGTAGGTCACGGGGGTACTGAAGGTGAAGGCGCCGTCGGCGGTGACGTTCGTCGGATTGGCGCCGTTGTTGTAGAGCGTGACCTGCTGACCCGCGGCCAGTCCCGAGACCGCCCCTCCGACGGTGTAGGTGTCCGCCGAGCAGGTGATCGTGACGTCGGTGACGTCGGCCGTGACCCCGGAACCCGAGCCGTTGGAGACGGTGCAGGTCTGCCCGGTGGGCTGCGTGCCTACGGTGACGGCATAGCTGCCGTTGACAGGCACCGGAGTGCTAAAAGTGAAGGCGCCGTCGGTGGTGACGTTCGTCGGATTGGCGCCGTTGTTGCTGATCCTGACCCGCTGACCCGCGGCCAGCCCCGTGACCGTGCCCCCGACGGTGTAGGTGACCGTCGAGCAGGTGACAACGACGTTGGTGACGTCGGCGGCGGGGTGTGCGCCCTGGTAGTTGGCCACCGAACAGATCTGACCTGAGGGTTGGGTGGTGATCGCCACCAAGTACGAGTCGGTAATCGCGAGTCGCTCGGCGAAAGCGAATGCCCCATCTGCCGTCACCGTCAGACCATCGTCGCCGTTGTTGCTGAGCATGGTGAGCGCGACTCGCGCCCCCGAAGCCAACCCGGTCGTCGTGCCGCCGATGCTGAAGGTCGGCGGAGGCTCATCCCAGCCACCACCACAGGCACCCAGGATCGAGACAAGCACCGCGGTGATCGTCGACCTTGCCAGCGCGCCAATTGACGCAAACAACTTACTCATCCGGCCCCCGCTTCTTGCAAGTGACGGCCAAAACGCCTGCGAAGTCAAGCCGGCTACCCCAGCTTGATCTTCCCCAGACAAGACGCCAAGTTAGAATACCGGCCTGTCACGCCGGGGGTCGCGGGTTCGAGTCCCGTCCACTCCGCCAGACCCTAACGCCCGCCTCGAGCGGGCGTTTTTTCGTGATCCCTTGTGCGTGACCGCGGCGAGGCGATCATGCTTGCTGCCGCCAAACGCAACGAACTGCTCCAAGAGTGCGCCCGGGTGCGCCAAGCGCGCCCACAGCCCCTCGACGCCGCTCAGGCGCATGTTCCTTCGTCAGCGACGCCCCGAGCGCGCCAATTGACGCAAACAACTTACTCATCATCATCAACATCATCATCGCCTCGCCTCCTCCTGCAAGTGACCTTGACGTTGGTGACGTTGGCCTTGACACCGGAACCCGAGCCATTGGAGACGGTGCAGGTCTGCCCGATGGGCTGCTCGTCTACGGTGACGGCATAGGAGCCGTTGTAGGTCACGCGGGTGCTGAAGGTGAAGGCGCCATTGACGGTGACGTTCGTCGGGTTGGCGCCGTTGTTGAGGAGCGTGACCCGCCGGCCCGTGATTAGCCCCGAGACCGTGCCCCCGACGGTGTAGGTGAGCGCCGAGCAAGTGACCGTGACGTTGGTGACGTTGGCCGTGACACCGGAACCCGAGCCGTTGGAGACGGTGCAGGTCTGCCCGATGGGCTGGGTGCCTACGGTGACGGCATAGGAGCCGTTGTAGGTCACGCGGGTGCTGAAGGTGAAGGCGCCGTCGGCGGTGACGTTCGTCGGATTGGCGCCGTTGTTGCGGAGCGTGACCTGCCGGCCCGTGGCCAGCCCCGAGACCGTGCCCCCGACGGTGTAGGTGAGCGCCGAGCAGGTGACCGTGACGTTGGTGACGTTGGCCGTGACACCGGAACCCGAGCCGTTGGAGACGGTGCAGGTCTGCCCGATGGGCTGGGTGCCTACGGTGACGGCATAGGAGCCGTCGTAGGTCACGCGGGTGCTGAAGGTGAAGGCGCCATTGGCGGTGACGTTCGTCGGATTGGCGCCGTTGTTGCGGAGCGTGACCTGCCGGCCCGCGGCCAGCCCCGAGACCGTGCCCCCGACGGTGTAGGTGAGCGCCGAGCAGGTGACCGTGACGTCGGTGACGTCGGCCGTGACACCGGAACCCGAGCCGTTGGAGACGGTGCAGGTCTGCCCGATGGGCTGGGTACCTACGGTGACGGCATAGGCGCCGTCGTAGGTCACGGGGGTGCTGAAGGTGAAGGCGCCGTCGGCGGTGACGATCGTCGGATTGGCGCCGTTGTTGCTGAGCGTGACCTGCCGGCCCGCGGCCAGCCCCGAGACCGTGCCCCCGACGGTGTAGGTGAGCGCCGAGCAGGTGACCGTGACGTCGGTGACGTCGGCCGTGACACCGGAACCCGAGCCGTTGGAGACGGTGCAGGTCTGCCCGATGGGCTGGGTGCCTACGGTGACGGCATAGGCGCCGTCGTAGGTCACGGGGGTACTGAAGGTGAAGGCGCCGTCGGCGGTGACGTTCGTCGGATTGGCGCCGTTGTTGTAGAGCGTGACCTGCTGACCCGCGGCCAGTCCCGAGACCGCCCCTCCGACGGTGTAGGTGTCCGCCGAGCAGGTGATCGTGACGTCGGTGACGTCGGCCGTGACACCGGAACCCGAGCCGTTGGAGACGGTGCAGGTCTGCCCGGTGGGCTGCGTGCCTACGGTGACGGCATAGCTGCCGTTGACAGGCACCGGAGTGCTAAAAGTGAAGGCGCCGTCGGTGGTGACGTTCGTCGGATTGGCGCCGTTGTTGCTGATCCTGACCCGCTGACCCGCGGCCAGCCCCGTGACCGTGCCCCCGACGGTGTAGGTGACCGTCGAGCAGGTGACAACGACGTTGGTGACGTCGGCGGCGGGGTGTGCGCCCTGGTAGTTGGCCACCGAACAGATCTGACCTGAGGGTTGGGTGGTGATCGCCACCAAGTACGAGTCGGTAATCGCGAGTCGCTCGGCGAAAGCGAATGCCCCATCTGCCGTCACCGTCAGACCATCGTCGCCGTTGTTGCTGAGCATGGTGAGCGCGACTCGCGCCCCCGAAGCCAACCCGGTCATCGTGCCGCCGATGCTGAAGGTCGGCGGAGGCTCATCCCAGCCACCACCACAGGCACCCAGGATCGAGACAAGCACCGCGGTGATCGTCGACCTTGCCAGCGCGCCAATTGACGCAAACAACTTACTCATCCGGCCCCCGCTTCTTGCAAGTGACGGCCAAAACGCCTGCGAAGTCGCGCCGGCTACCCCAGCTTGATCTTCCCCAGACAAGACGCCAAGTTTGCTGTGTAGGCATAGGATAGCGGAGAGTCAGTTCCGCGCCGCTCCCAGCCTACAAAGCAACCGAACGACAGGCTCCGTGTCGGCGTCCAAGTCAAGCCCAACCTCGCCTGGCTAAGCTGGTCGGTTCCAGTGGTCTGCACAGCAGCTCCCAGGCTCACCAAGTCCCGCTCGACGTAACGGCCACTCGCTTCTAACTGAATCTTCGCGCTCGCTTCATACTGAGCGCGTATGAACACCGTCGTCGACAAAGCACTGTAGTTGCCAACCGCATTGGCACCCGTCTGCGCCAAGCCAGTGAAAGCCGATTCAGCGCCGGTATCTTGAAACACTCCACTCGTGAATGCCAACTTGCCAGTGGGCAAGTAGTCCCAGCCGATCGCCCAAGTCCACTGGGAGACATTGCGCCCGACGACAACTTCGTGCTCCTCCTTTGTATTGCTTACCCGAAACCTGACGGTGCTATCTCCGCTGGGCACCCAAACTGCAGTGAGATCGAGGTCATTGCGCGTGAAAGGATCGGATTGAAATGAGCCGGGCGTCGTCTCAACCGCAAACGGATATTCGCCGTCGGTGTAGCGGCCGGCCGCGCCGAGCGTCAAGAGCTCGCTCGGGCGGTAAAGGACGCCCAGGCGCACCGCACCCTGCTTGAATTCCTGAAAGGCGAACTCGTGCGCCGAATAGTCCAACCGCCTGTAGACGAACGACCCCTCGACCGAAAGCGGAGAATCCGTCCCGTACTGCCCCCGGGCGGTGAACTCCCGGCTTCGCTCGAGGTTCAGGGTTGTGATCGAAGGCCCTTGATCGGCGCCATAGCGTGCGAGGATCTGTTTGTCCATGTAGCCCACGCGTCCCGACAAAGATTCGATCGTTTCCCAGTCCAAGCCGACATCAACACCATACGCTATATGGTTGAGTTGCGAGTTGTCTTTGTATAGGTTGTAGCCAAGCACAGTGTCCCCAAAAAAGCGCTGCCGACCGAAAGGCCGGTTCCAACCGGCCAAGAGCGCGGTGGTCGAATAGGCGTCACTGCTTTCGGGTTGACCTTCGGCGACCCGAAATACGTTGGACTCCCCCGTCAACGCCTGCGAAGCGCCTATGTAGTAGGGGTCGGGGTCGTCTTGGGCAGATGCCGCGCCAATCTCGGCGACGCCAACTACGGCCACAGCCAAGCATCGAGCAACGCGCTTCCCACTCTTCATTGCCGAGTCCCGTTACTTGGCCCCGCGCGGCTGTCAGTAGGCGCTGCGATCGAAGAACACGAGGCGTATGGTACGAAGAATGATCCTGGTGTCCAACCACAACGACCAGTTCCGCAGGTACTCAAGATCGTATTCCACGCGTGCCCGCATCTTCTCGATATTCTCGGTTTCCCCACGCAAACCGTTGACCTGGGCCCAGCCGGTGATGCCTGGCTTTACTTTGTGGCGAACCATGTAGGCTTTGATCGCCTGCCGATAGAACTCGTTGTGGGCCACGGCATGCGGGCGCGGGCCGACAATGCTCATGCTTCCTTGCAGCACATTAAAGAACTGCGGCAGCTCATCAAGGGACATACGGCGCAGAAATGCCCCAAATCGGGTGATGCGGGGGTCGTTCTTGCTGGCTTGGACAACCACCGGACCTTCGTCGTGCGTAGTCATTGAGCGGAATTTGAGGACCATGATCTCGTGACCATCCAGGCCATTGCGCCTTTGTTTGAAGAACACCGGTCCCGGAGAGCTGAGTTTTACCCCGACAGCAATTGCCAACAGCAGTGGTGAGATGAGAATGAGAATGACCGAAGAGAAGACGATATCGCTTGCGCGCTTGATGATCGCGTTGATGCCGGTGAATGGCGTTTCGCAGAGACCGAGAACCGGTACACCGTTGATGTTGTGCAAGTGCCCCTGGATGATGCGGATGCCTGGAATGTCGGGCACGTAGTACACCGAGGCCGTCGTACCTTGCACGCTCTCCAGGAGCTCCGCGATCCGGGGCTGTGAGCTGAGCGGCAGCGTGATGTAGACCTCCTTGATGTCGTGCTCGCAGATGTAGGCAGCCAGATTCTCCAGCGGGCCGAGCAGTTTGGTTCCGGTTTCCGTGTGCAGCCGATCTCGTGCACGATCGTCGAACCAGCCCATGATCTCGGCATGATTGGCGCCCGGTTCCTGCAGCGCGCGAGCCACGTTCATACCCAGCGGCCCTGCGCCGACCATCACCGCTTTGCGCGTCCCGCGCGCCTGCAGTTCACGCCTGCGCAGGATCGCGCGCCCCACCCCTACAGCCTGCCATTGCACCAGCGGCGCAAGGAGGGCCCATGTCAGCACCACATTGAGGTGGAAGTACTCCAGGCTGCTGGTGAGGTACCCGAAAAGGGCAAGCGTGCCCAACAAGGCGAGCGACGCCACTGCGATTCCGCCAGCTGCGTCCATACGCGAACTCTCAAATCGGTTGCGCCCCGGAAAGGTGAGGACGAACACCAGCAGACACAGCACCAAGTCCGTACGCTGTATCTGCCCGGCAAGGCCCAACGCAGTAAGCAAGTAGACCGCGATCGAGATCGTCGGCTCCAGGAGCGCGGCTGCAAGCCACGCCCCGGAAGGGGGCGCACTACCGCGGGTCGCTTGGTTCTCGCCACCCGGTAAAAGGATGGAGAGCAAATTTGTTCTCATGCGGTACCACGTGTTGAGCAACCCCGCCCCCTGATCTTGGGCGCCGCTCTTGGAAATCAGTTTCTGGCCCTCTGCACCTTGGGTCTGTGCGCTAGCGCACCGTCGCGTGCGCACGCCTGCCGCGCCGATCCCCCCTGTTTTAGGGGGGCACTGCAGTGTGGCGCAGAAGCAAGCCACTCGGCAAACCGGCGCAAGGGCTGGCGGCCGCTCGCGACCAGCAGCCTATCGCATTCGGCTCGCTAGCGTGGATAGCGCAGGCCACCGTGGAGGTCACGTCGACGACGGGGAGGCACGGTCGATGCGAGCATTGAGCGGCCGCTGCCCGTATCGCACCATGATCGATCGCGGCCGTCCGCTGTGCCTGTGTGCCGGAACCAACAGCAGGTTGTGAGGCAGGGTTCTGGTGTATCTCGATGTGTCCAGTAGCGCTCGAAGAAAACCGGCCGACACGGGGGCGTCTTGCGCTGCGCGCGCAGCGCGCCGGCAAGCAGTTGGTGCAGCTCGAGCAACGTCGTGCGCTGGCCGGCCAGTGAGCGCGGCAGTCATCCAGCGCGGGAACACAGCGAGACCTTCAACGGGCGCTTCCGCGACGAGTGCCTGTCAGTCGTATGGTTCTCCTCGCGCGCAAAGGCCGCTGACTTGACCCGCTGGAGTTCAAGCAGCAACATCACCCGGTCAATTCCCCCAGACGGAGGATCGGAAGGAGGGTCCTTTGTTCGCTAGCGCACAGACTCACGGCGTAGACGGCCAGAAACTCATGCCGAAGAGGCGCTTCCGCAGCTGGGGCTTCTGCGCCTAGTACCTAGCACCGCCATGAGAACGAATTTGCTCTCCATCCTCGAACCGGGAGGCGTGGTGCCCACTTGAATCTCGATGTGGTTGGGCAGGTGCCGCGGCATCTTCAAGAGTTGAGGAACGAATGACACGCGACCCGTTCTGGCAACTTGTAACTGCGCTCCTTTTGCTTCTTGGTGCAAGCAATGTGTGCGCGCAGATTCCGGTCGTGAAGACCGACTATGTCCTTGGCGCAGGCGACGTCATTCGGGTGTCGGTGTTCCAAAGCCCAGAACTGACGCTGGAAACTCGCATTCCAGAAACTGGCGTCGTCAACTATCCGCTGATGGGCCCAGTGACACTGGGTGGGCTGACGATCAGCCAGGCCGAGAGGGCGATTGCGAACGGATTGCTGGCTGGCAAGTTTCTCAAGCAACCGCAGGTGTCGATTCTCGTCACCCAGCTTCGTGGAAATCAGGCGTCGGTGCTCGGGCATGCAGTTCGTCCCGGCCGCTACACCCTCGAACTGACCAATACGCGCCTGTCTGACCTGATAGCGCTGGCTGGGGGCGTGTCTCCTGAGGGCAGCGACATGCTGACCGTGGTTGGCACTCGCGATGGAAAGACATTCCGGACCCAGATCGACCTTCGGACCTTGTTCCGCGGCGACGCGTCCTCCCAAGACATCGTCATCCAGAACAACGACGTGGTATATGTGGACCGCATGCCACAGGTGTACATCCACGGCGAGGTTCAGAAACCCGGGACGCTACGCCTTGAGCGAGGCATGACGGTGCTTCAGGCTTTGGCAGCGGGCGGCGGCCTCACGAAGCGCGGCACGCAGCGGGGAATTCGCGTCCATCGCAAGGGCGCCGATGGCACGGTGCAGATACTGACGCCCGGCCTGCAGGAACTCTTGCAGCAAGACGACGTCATTCAGGTTCAAGAGAGCTTGTTCTGACTGGGAGCCCATGAACCTGAGTCAATTCTTGTACGTCATGCGGGCCCGTTGGAGCGTGGCCCTGTTGATCCTCGTGGTGACCGTCGGTCTCGTCATTGGTGTGAGTCTGGTACTGCCCAAGCAATACACGGCAACTGCCTTGCTGCTCGTTGACCAGAGCCGACCGGATCCGGTGACAGGGTCGTCATACACCGGGAATCCGTCGCCGGCATTCATGGCGACACAAGTCGACGTGCTGAAAAGCGACCGCGTTGCTCAGAGTGTGGCGAGCAAACTTGGTTTGGCAAAGGATCCTGATGTTCGCGAGCTGTGGAAGAAGCAAAGCCAGGGCGAAGGCAACTTTGACGCTTGGCTTGTCGATCGCGTTCGACAACCGCTCGACGTGAAGCCGTCGCGCGAATCGAATGTCATCAGCGTCAGCTTCAAGGATTCGGATCCGGCCAAGGCGGCATCAGTAGCCAACTTGTTCGTCCAGTCGTATCTGGACGTGAATCTGGAACTCCGCGTCGACCCCGCCAAGCAGTACTCGACGTTCTTCGACAGTCGGGCGATGGAACTCAGAGCAAATCTGGAACGAGCACAAGCAAGACTTTCTGCCTACCAAAGGGAGAAAGGTGTGGTCATCGCTTCCGATGGACAACTGGATGTCGAGAACGCGCGGTTGAATGAGCTTTCATCACAGTTGGTCGCAATGCAGGCTGTGGCTGCCGAATCGGGGAGCCGTCAGTCTCAGGCCCAGGCCGGTGCTTCCGATCGACTGCAGGAAGTAGTAAACAACCCCAACTTGTCTGGCTTGCGGGCCGACATCACCCGGGCGGAGGCCAAGCTTCAGGAGATCAACTCACGTCTCGGCGACAACCACCCACAGGTCATCGAATCCAGAGCCAACATTGCTTCCTTGCGCTCGCGGCTGGCTACCGAGACCACCCGTGTGACAGGAACCCTTGGCGTCAGCAACTCGATCAATCGACAGCGCGAGGCTGAAATCCGCACTGCACTGGAAGCGCAGCGCGCGCGGGTCCAACGCATGCGAACCGCTCGCGAAGAAGGTTCCATGCTTATCCGCGACGTGGATGCCGCTCAGCGCGCCCACGAGGCGGTGGTTTCACGATTGAACCAAACGAGTCTGGAAAGCAAAACGACACAAAGCAACGCCTATTTGCTCGCTGAGGCTGTGCCGCCGTTTGCCCCGTCTTCGCCGAAGCTCCTGCGCAACGGGGTGCTTTCGATCGTCATCGGGACGGTCCTCGCAATTCTGGCGGTGATACTGATCGAGTATGTCGACCGGCGCGTGCGAACGGACGACGAGATTTCCGAGGTGCTTGGACTTCCGCTGCTGGGTATCCTGCCCAAACCCGGCGGCAAGGGGCGCTTCGCCAGTCGGCGCGTACCTCTCGTGACCTCAGGGAGGTTTCTCCCGAGACTCCCCACCCCCGGAAGAAAAGCATGATGAGAAGAGCTGACAACTCGGAACCGCGCGATCATTCGAGTTCTTCTGCCGCATCGCCTCAGGTTGACGTGGGCCTCATCATACCGGGCGTTGTTGCAAGAGCTCAGGGCAGAGACGCGAGTCGTTCGATGCCGACTGCATCGAATCAGGACGACGAGACGGTCACGTCCGAGAGATTGATCGGTGCAATTCTGAGCACCAAAGTCAAACTCACCCCTGAACACATCGAGCGGATTCTCACCTATGCCCGCACCCGAGGTGTCAGGTTCGGCGACGCAGCCGTCGCCTTGGGGCTGGTCACGCAGGATCAGGTATTGCAGTCGTTGGCTGACCAATTCGGCTACCTGTATGCCAGTGAAGAACGCCGCAAACTCATGCCGGAGCTGGTGGGACTGAACCAACCGTTCTCCTTGCAGGCAGAGGCCATACGTGAGATTCGCAGTCAACTCATGTTGCGAGTATTCACGTCTGCAAGGCCACGACCGGCCCTTGCGGTCGTCAGTTCCTCCCCGGGCGACGGAAAAACGTTCTTCAGCGCCAACCTTGCCGTGGCGCTCGCACAGGTAGGCGGGCGGACGCTAATCGTCGATGCTGATCTTCGCGGCCCCCGTCAGCACGAAGTATTCAGGGTCGACAACACAACCGGGCTGTCCAGCGTATTGGCGGGGCACATCGGTTCGAACGTCATCCAGCAGATTTCAGAAACCGCCAATCTGTTCATCATGCCGGTGGGAACCACGCCACCTAATCCGTTGGAGTTGATCGAGCGGCCGGCGTTCCGAATCCTGTTGCGCGAGCTGACGTCGAACTTCGACCATGTCATCGTGGACACTTCGGCCGATGTGTATGGCGCGGATGCCCAAGTGATCGCTGCACGCTGCGGAGCCGCTCTGGTGGTGGCTCGCAAGAACGAATCGCGAGTTGGAACTCTGCAGAAGCTCGTGAGCGCACTGTCGGACAGCACGGCTCGCATGGCGGGCGTGATCATGAACGAGTATTGACCGCTGAGGTGGCTGAGACCACCTTGCGCGGCAATGCGCATCGCGATGCCGAGGCGGCCGACGGGACCAAGCAACAAGTGAAGCCACCAAAGCAGGATCCAAGCTGGCCTAGACGACCAAGGCCACCCTGGCCGAGTCGGTGGCCTAGAGGGTCAATGCCAACGAACACCGCGCCTCGCCGCGGACAGCTTGGGCAAGCTCGCAGGGTTCCGGGCGTATGACCACAACGAGTGAATTGCGCGAAGCGGTCGCCATGCGTCTAGCCGCGCTAACCGCGACCTACGATGACGGCGGGCTGGCAGATCTCAAAGTCTGCGACGTACTTTCGGAAGTGGGGATCACGGGTGTACTTGTCGTCTCGCCCGAACTGATCGGGCGATCCGACCAGCCAACGACCAGATGCGAGGCGCCTGCATGAACGCACCGCGAAGCATCTCGGAACGCGCATTGCAAGCCCTGCGGTGGAACTATTTGGGCACCGCCGGGCGGATCGCCGCGCAGTTCGTGAGCCAGATCATATTGGCTCGCTTGCTCGGGCCCGAGCCGACCGGGATGTTCGCCTATGCGTTTCTTGTGGTCGCGCTGTGCGCGCTGTTCCTCGAAATGGGACTGGGCGCGGGTTTGGTGCAGTCCCGGCAACTCAGCGATCAGCAGATTGGCACTGCATGCGGACGTCTGCTGTTCATGGGCTGCGTGTCGAGCCTCACCATCTATGCATTTGCCGATGTCATCGCCGACGTGGTCTTCTCCACGCCGGAAGCGGGCAAGCTGATTCGCGCGATGGCACCAGCATTGTTGATCAGCGCGGCGGCGTTCCCGGCGTCGGCATTGCTCAGGCGTGACCTCGAGTTCAGGATCATCCAGGTCGCCGAGCTCGCGTCCTATGTCTTCGGGTATCTCATCGTCGGCGTCACCGCCGCCTACTTTGGCATGGGTGTCTGGAGTCTGGTATTCGCGTGGTATGCGCAGTCTGCATCCAATTGCCTTGCGATGTATGTGTTCGCGCCTAGACCGCCGATACTCGGCAACCCGCTTCGATCGCTGTCGATCACCAGATTCGGTGTGGTGTTCATGATGACGAATCTCCTGAACTGGGCGATCGAGAACGGGACCCACGTTGCAGTCGGCCGATTCTTCGGCCCCACCGCGCTCGGTCAGTTCACGCTATCGAACAACCTGGTGAGAACGCCAGCCAACCATCTGGTTGTCAATTTGCAGTCCGTTCTGTTCCCGATGGCTGCCCGGGCACAGGACAACGATGCCGGTCTGCGCCGCGCATACTTGACGGCGCTCGCCGGGGTGGGATTGATCGCGTTCCCGACCTTTGCGTTCGTCGCGATCATGGCCAAGCCGATCGTGTTGCTGCTGCTCGGGCCCAAATGGGCCGACGCAGCGCTCGTGCTGACCCCGTTGGCCGCGGCGATGATCCCGCACGCCGCCATGGCACTGTGCGGCCCCGTGCTCAACGGCCGGGGTCAACCCGAGGTGGAACTGCGCCTACAGGCGCTGACACTGGCTGCTGATGCTCGTCGTGCTCGCGGTGACGTCGCAGTGGTCACTTGCCGCAATGGCGTGGGGATTGGTGCTCGTGTACCTGTGTCGTTGCATCTGGATGACATCGGTACTCATGCAGCGGTTGCAGATCTCGCTGCGTGGTCTCGGGCAAGCAGTGCAGGGACCGATCCTGATGGCCAGTTTGGCGGCGGGTGTCGCATTCGGTGTCGAACCTGCCCTGCATGCGATCGGCGCGGCAGCCCCGGCGAGTTTGGTCCTAGAGATTGCAGTTGCATGCACGATCGTGATCGCTGCGCTGACCGTCACCATGGCACCGTCGCTCGTTCTCGGGCCGCAGATGCTTTGGATGGTCGACAAGTTCCTGACATCCCGTCCATTTGTAGCGTCGCTTCCCGGGCTGCGGCGCATCGCCCGCCTCGCCCATCAGGCTGCCGGCTGATCGCGTTCGAACGAAGGCTTCATTCGAATGAAGATCGCAATCGTCGGACCCATTGCAACGGAGAACGTCGCGCATCTCCTTGGTGCCAGCGCAGCCGGGGCGCCGCGCGGGTACACCGGTGCGCCGATTCTGGCGACTCTCATCGAGAGCATGCTCGATCGCGGGCACGTCGTCGTTGGCATCACGACAGATGTCGGCCCTGATGGCGTCAAGGCTCCAGTGACGGTACGCGGCGAACGACTGGAAATGATCTATTGCCCGCAGCGCCCGCGTGCCTTTTGGCCGCACGGCGGCTCAGTGGGCAGAGCGGCAGACCTGTTCGCACGCGAGCGCAGGTTCCTTTGTGCAGCAATCAAGGAGTCCAAGCCCGACTTGGTCCATGCCCATTGGCTATACGAATTCGCATGGGCCGCCCAGCAAAGTGGGCTACCTTGCTTGATCACCGCACACGACTCACCACGGGTTATCTTGCGCTACATGCCAAACCTGTATCGGTTCGTTCGCTATGTGATGGCGCGAATTGCCGCGCGCCGTGCGATTCGATTGACCGCAGTGTCTCCCTACTTGGCTGGGGAACTCCGCAGGATCACCAGGGCGCCGATCGCTGTCATCCCGAACCCGCTGCCAAGGGCGGTCGAACATCGGACCGCCAGCTCGATCTATCGCCCCGACCGAAAGAGCAGTGCCCGAATCGTCATGAGTCTGAACGGGTGGGGTCCGCTAAAGAACGGCGTGGCGGCACTGCGAGCCCTCATTGAGGTGAGGAGGGCCGAGCCGTCGGCAACCCTCACCCTCTTCGGAGCGGGCTGCGGAGAGGGGGATGCAGCGTACCGATTCGCGCACGAGAATGGTCTAGCCGAAGGAGTGATTTTCCGAGGTCGGATCGAGCATTCGCTGTTGATGCAGGACCTGCCGAACTTCGACCTGCTGCTTCATCCGGCACTGGAGGAATCCTTTGGAGCCGGGATTTCCGAAGCGATGGCTCTGGGGCTCCCCGTCGTCGCTGGGGCCCACAGTGGGGCAGTGCCTTGGGTGGTTGGGAACGCTGGCGTGCTGGTAGACGTTCGCGATCCGACGGCGATCTCGGCGGCGGTCCTGCGATTGCTCGGCAATTCGGCACTCAGACGACAGCTCGGCGAAATGGGACGGCGAACAACGCTCGAAAGGTTCTCTCGTGCTGCCGTGGCAGCCGCGACCGAGGCCATCTATTTCGAACTGATGCCGCTGCCAACTGCGCAAATGGTTCACGCATGACCGGCTCGGCTACATCGACCATCCACCCCAGCGGCATGGGCCAACTCGTTCGGCGTGCAACGCGAGAAGGTCTAGCCATGATGGGCGCTGACGATCTGGTATCGCGTTCGTTGCTCGCAATCGCCGTTCTCGGGCTCACCGTTCTTGGTGTGCTCGGGCTCCTCTGGCTCTTGCGCACCAGAGTGAATCGAAGGACGCTGTGTGTGGCCCTGCTGCTCATCGGTTTCTTGCTGGATGTGCTTCTGGTCGAGCCGCCGTCCATTCAACTGGGGCTGCAAATCTACTCCATCGACGTGGTCGCCCTGTTGATGGCTGTCACCGTGCTGGCCTCATTTCTGTTTCGACAACTGCCTATTCGTGGCTTGCCAACCCTGCTATGGCTCGCCCTGGGGTTGGTGATGTTGATGTCGTTCGCAGTCGGAACCGAGATGTACGGCAAGACCGCCGGTGTCGATGCCCGCCCCAATGTCTACTTCTGGATCGCCGGGCTGTACTGCTGCATCATCGATTTCGATGAGCAGGACATCAAGCAAATGGCGCGGTGGTGTGTGTGGACGGCATACGCGTTGATGGGCATCGCGATCTACAGATGGCTCGGATTTCTGATTGGAATCATTCCCTTGAAAGACATCGTTGAGGTCGGCGCCGGCAACGAGTTTCGCGCTCTGCATGCCAATCAAGCGTTCTGCATTGCAGCCGTAGGCCTCGTTCAACTCATGGCATGGATTCGGGGGACGGGTACACGCTGGAGTGGCTTGCACGCCTTGGTCCTTGCAGTGTTAGTTGTCGTCCTGCAGCATCGTTCGGTGTGGGTTTCATACGCGGCCGGATTCGCCTTGGTGCTCGTCCTGGAGCGAAGGAACATTCCCAAGCGCTTGCCTTGGCTCATCGGTCTCACTCTGGTTGCAGGCATCTCCGTCGGAATTGCTACGGAGATGAGGTTGCTTGACCGTCTTTTCGCCTCGCTTTGGGAGTCGGTGATTTCGGTCGCAGATCCCAAGAGTACGGCCACTGACCGCGTCTTCGGGTGGGAGGCATTGATGAGCGACTGGATCGATTCGTCGCCAGGCACGATCTTGTTCGGGTATCCGTACGGAGCAAGCTACAGAAGAGTTATCAATCGGGTCGTTGAAGAGTATTCGCCGCACAACTTCTACGTGCAGTTGCTCCTGCGCGTGGGATTGGTCGGAACATGTCTCTTCATCGCGGCCACATTGATGGCCATGCTTCATTCATTGCGCGCCAAGACTGAGTCAGAGTTCGAGTACCTGTCGATGCGAGGCATGGGTTTGACCTTGTTCGCGTCGATGGTTTACTACGTGCCCTATCAAGGCTTCTACATGCATGGCGCCATCACGGGCCTGGCGCTGGCGCAGATTGTTCGGTACAGACTACTCGGGCGTGCACAGTTGCGAGATCGCACACGCATGATTGCATCGCAGGTTCATCGGCAGACGCGGTGAAGACGTCGTCCATCACCCAATTGGGGCATTGAACGGCATGAAGGCGCAAGACAAGGTCAAGCTCATCGCGGTGCTGACTTGCTTCAACCGCAAGTCAATGACGCTCGCATGCCTGAAAGCGGTCGAGCACGCCGCAGCTCACGCCGGTGTCGATCTGCGCGCTGTCGTGGTGGATGACGCGAGTACGGACGGCACGGCAATCGCAGTGCAACAGGCCTTCCCTTGGGCCGACGTCGTTTCAGGGTCTGGTGCGCTGTACTGGAATCGAGGTATGCACGAAGGCTTCGGGCGTGCGCTCCAACAAGCCGCCGACTACTACCTTTGGATCAATGACGACACGTTGTTGCTGCCAGATGCCTTGCAGCGGCTACTGCAGCAGTCGGACAGCTTGCGGCACGCGGAAGGCAAGCCCGCGATCATCGTGGGGGCGACGGCCGACGAGGGTGGACGAATCTCGTATGGCGGCAGCGTGGCGCAAAGCCGGCTCAAGCGCTTGAGCTATCGCTCCGTGTGGAGCGACGATGTTCCGGTCCTGTGCGAGGCAATGAACGGCAACTGCGTTCTCATTCCTCGCGAGGTGGCATTGCGCGTAGGCAATCTCGATCCGGCCTTCGAGCACGCCATGGGCGACACCGACTATGCGCTCAGGGCGAGGCAAGCCGGATATTCGGTGTACGTGTGCGCGGGCATTGCCGGCCGTTGTTCGAACAATCCGACCAAGGGCACGTTCAACGACAGGTCGCTTCCGCTGCGTACGCGTTGGCGTCTCATGATGGATAAAAAGGGGTTGCCTATTCGATCATGGTTGCGTTTTACGCGAAAGCATGGTGGTTTCATTTGGCCGCTTTACTTTGCCTGGCCCTACGCCAAACTGATTCTTACGGGCTTCCAGGGTGCTCTGGTTCGTAGGGCGTGCCTCGAAACGATCGGCAATCAAGGCGCCATGAGTCGCACGGTTGTATTCGCACAGCGGCACCTTCCTCACTTTCGGGTGCCGTTCTACGAAAAACTCCGTTCGGCACTCGCTGCGGACGACGTGCGGGTTCGAGTGCTGGTCGGCGATCCAACGCCGCAGGAGGTAGAGAAGAGCGACGCTGGGAAGCTTTCATGGAGCGAGCATCGGCGAACTCGATATGCACTTGGCGGATTGCTCTGTTGGATGCCTTTGAATGCGGACCTGGGAGAGGCGGACCTGTTGGTGTTTGCTCAGGAGAACCGCCTCGTGCTGAACCTTTGGGAACTCTTGAGGCGCCGCAAGCACCGAGTGGCCTTCTGGGGCCACGGCCGCAACTTGCAATCGAGCGCGCCGGACGGGCTTCGTGAGCGCTTCAAGTTCTGGACAACTCGGCGCGCTGACTGGTACTTCGCTTATACCGACCTCTCGTATCAGATCCTGCGTAACATCGGTTATCCCGCAGACCGCATCACTGTGGTGAACAATGCGATCGATACTCAACAGATGATCTCCGACCGAGAGAGCATCTCCGCGGCGGAGACGCAGACGTTGAGAGACGAAATGGGACTCGCGGGCAAACCAGTCGGCATGTTCCTCGGATCACTCTACGCGATGAAGGGTTTGGACTTCGCTCTAGAGGCGGCGTTGGCAATTCGCCGGCGATTGCCGGATTTCAATTGGCTGGTCATGGGTGATGGCCCTGACCGCAGCAAGGTCCAAGCCATGGTGAACGAACACCCTTGGGTGCGTTGGGTCGGGGCACGGCTGGGGCGCGAAAAGGTTCTGTATGCCGGCCTATGCGATGTGTTGATGGAACCGAGCGCACTCGGTTTGGTGGTTCTGGATTCGTTTGCCTTGGGTAAGCCGATCATTACCGTGCGCGACCACAAGCACTCACCGGAGGTTGAATACCTCCAAGATGGTGCCGATTGCTTGATGACTGAGCGCGGTGTTGATCAATACGCCAACGCGGTTGCCGAGTTGCTGATCGATCGCCAACGGCTGTCGGAAATGCAGAAGCGTTGCTTGCTCAAGGCCTCAACATACTCGATCGAGGCGATGGTCGAAAACATGCGTCTCGGCGTGCTGGCCGCGATGAGGGCCTGACGTTCGCATCGTTGCAGGGTCGGCCTGCTGCCAGGGCGGCGCGGCAAACCACCTTCGTGCCAATGAGGAACTCAAGGACCTACGTGGTGATCAAGCAGACTTTTAAGAACCTCGCCCGTCGCTACGGCATTGAGATCAATCGGCACGGCGCGAGCGTGTCTTCTGAGGCCCGTTTCTTCAAAGTGATCGAGACGCACCGCATCGACACTGTCATCGACGTCGGTGCCAATGACGGCGGGTATGGGCAACTGCTTCGTCGGGGCGAATACAAGGGAGCAATCGTTTCGTTCGAGCCACTGCAGGAGGAGCACGCGAGGCTGCTTGCCGCGACCAAGGGTGACGCGAACTGGTTTGTAGCACCACGCATGGCGTTGGGTGATGAGAACAGGGAGGTCGAGATCAACGTTGCAGGCAATTCCTGCAGCAGCTCGATCCTGCCGATGAACCAGCGTCACGAACTGGCCGCACCGAAGTCGCGGTACGTCGCAGTGCAGCGCGTTCCAATGCGGCGATTGGATGAAGTCACGCATCCCGCCATCGAAAGAGGCCGTTCGATCCTTCTGAAGATCGATACGCAGGGGTTTGAGATGCCGGTGCTGAGTGGTGCCGATAAACTGCTGAACGCAATCACCGGGCTTCAGCTGGAACTGTCGGTGACGCAACTCTACGACGGACAGGTTCTTTACCTCGACATGATCCACTGGTTGGAGCATCGGGGGTTCGAGCTCTGGGGTGTCACCCCTGGCTTCGTCGAGCATGCTACAGGGCGGCTGCTGCAGTTCGACGGGGTATTCTTCCGCTCCAAATGAAGTCGCTCAGCCGGCCCACCGAAGGTGACCGCGTCGCGCCGCGCGCGGCACAGTGCCATGCGCGGCGTTCGACCCTTCAGCTGCAGGCTGCTGGGATCTCATCGAACATGGACGCACTCAGCGAGGTGTCGTTGAGGTTGTTGCCGGTGGTCGTGATGTCACAAGTGCCGTCCCTCCACAGGGAGTTGCTGTTTGAGGTCCAGATACGGTTGTTGAGCATCGCGCCGCCGGTGCATGCAGTGGCGGAATAGTTGTGGCCGTACATGCCGACGTTCGCCTTGATGGTGGCGCTGTTCTGGTAGATGCGGTTGTTCTCCAGGGTGATGTTTTGGCCGCCGGTGATGGCCATGCCGACGTTGCGCACGTTGGTGATGGTGTTGTGGTGCGCCCAGATCCAGCCGCTGCCGACCTGGCCATCACCGGTAATTATGCCGCTGCCAGAAGTCGATGTCGGGTGGCCGCCTCGAATCCGGTTGTATGCGATCTCGACGCGCGCGCTCGAAGAACCCGAGGTTTCGAACAGGTTGATGTGGTCCTCGACGTTGTGCCAGTCGTGTGAGACACCATAGCGCGTGCCAGGCATTGCATCGCTGATGTTGCAAGTGATGCGGCTGGCGCCGCTGCCGCCCTTGAGCCCGTTGGTCTGAATCATCGCGCCGCGGGGGAAGGGCCGACGGATGTTGTAGACATAGAGGTCAGCAACCAACGAATGGTGTCGATGATTCGCAGGCCGAAATCATCGGCATCGGCATTGCAGCCACCGTTCGCGACTGCTGTGAAGTTCCGCCGAAGGGTCGAGGCCAAGTTCAGTGCGCCGCCGGTATCTGGGCAGCGGGTTCGTACTCGGCGACGTGGGGGAGGTCACGTCAACGCACACCACAACACTCTTGTCAATGTTGCCAAAGTCGGGGCCGGCATCGCGGGGGGCACCAACATCAGCATCGACGACAACCGCATCTTCCAGCACAGGGATCAGGCGCCTTACGTGAACCTGGGGCTGATGGTGTGGGGTCAGGCAGGCGCAAGCTGCACGGGCAGTCACACCGTGAGACGCAATCGAGTGTGGACACTGAACACGCTGGGCGCCCAAGGCAGCTACTGGAACGCCGGCAACTGCGGCGCTGTCGTCGAAAGCGACAACGTCTTCGCCGATTCATCACTCTCTCCAGCCATCTTCGACGAGGTACCCGCTGCCTGCAAATAGCGGAACGGGCGTAGCGGTTCGTATGGACGTAACCCGATTCGGTTGCACCCGTCTTTGATCTTTGATTTGATCCGGGTAGCCATCACCGGTCGTCTGGCCTTCCGTTGGAAAGAAGCAGCGTGCGCCGGTCAGGGTAAAGCGGCGCCATGCGTTCAGCGTTTTGGATCCCACTCAGTGGCTGCGCTTGCATTACCGGCCTTGTGCTGGCGAGTTGTTCGCTGACTGACTCGGAGACTACAGCTACGCTGACGGGCTCGCCAGTCAGTGCGCCGACAGGCGGCTCCCCGGGCCCCGTGCCGACGCCGGCGACGATCACCGGCAAGGCTGTCAGGGGACAAATCGGCGCCAAGGACGGCCAGGTGATCGAGAACGTGCACATCAAGACGAACAGCGGCTCGTGCATCGTCGCCAAGGGCGTTCGCAATGTCACGATCCGCGATTCCGAGATCGGACCCTGCGGTGTACCTGGCGATCAACCTGTTCAAGTCACCGGGGCTCGACCACGACCGCACTGAAATCGCCTACAACCGCCTACGCGGCGGCCACAAGCACAGCAAGTCCGGCAGCGGCATCAACATTGGCGACTTGGGCGGCGGCAACGTCATCGTGCATGACAACATCGTTGGTCGATGTGCCCAACGTGGGCATCGGCATCTCGGGGGGACACAACGTCAGCATCGAGAGCAACCGCATCTATCAAGACAAGGATCGCGGCGTCTACGTGAACCTCGGCCTGATGGTGTGGGCGCAGGCCGGCGCCTCGTGCACCGGCGGCCACAGCGTGCGCAACAACCGCGTGTGGACGCTCAACACGCGCGGCGAGCAGAGCGCCTACTGGAACGCGGGCAATTGCGGCGATGTGCAGCAAGAGGGCAACGTCTTCGCCGACAGGTCATTGACGCCGGACGTCTTCGACGAGGTTCTGTCCGCGTGCCGATAGCTTGGAGCGAGCCGGGCTCCGACTCCACGCCCAGGGACATCGCGGCAACGGACTTACCGGTGCGTATACCCGCCTCTTTGCATGGTTATGCAAGCTGTGCGCGAGCGTTTACACTGCTCCGTCGCGCCGTGGAGCAAGGGGGCAGGCCGATGCAAATTGGCCAACTAAACGCTTTCTTGATGCGGCCGTTCCGAGTTCGCCGAATGGGGCGTTTCATGCGGGCGTTCAGCCCTGCTCCTGGAGATCGGATATTGGACGTGGGCGGGACCCTGTTCAATTGGCAGTTGATCAATTGCACAAGTCAAATCGATCTACTCAATCTCGAAGTCCCGCGCACGGCACAACTGCCGGGCAATGTGCGTTGCATCGTCGGAGATGGAACAAACCTCAAGTTCCCCGACGCTTCGTACGATATCGTGTTCTCGAATTCAGTGATCGAGCACGTTGGCCCACCTGAGGCGCAAGCTGCTTTCGCCAGCGAGGTGCGAAGAGTCGGCCGCAAGCTGTGGCTGCAAACCCCCGCACGATCGTTCCCTTTTGAACCCCACCTGCTCGGTTTCTTCATTCACTGGTTGCCCAAGCAGTGGCAGAAGAGGCTGATCAAGAATTTCACGCTCTGGGGATGGATTACGCGAGCGCCTCAAAGCTACATAGACGGGTTTGTCGATCAGACGCGGCTGCTTAATCACAAAGAACTCGTCGCGCTGTTTCCTGACTGCAAAATCCACCGCGAGCGCTTCCTGTTTTTGACCAAGTCATACTTGGTGATTAGAAGCTGAGTGTCGCGTCAGTTCCGCCAATTCGGCGCATCCTAGTCGCATGCCGCGCCGACTTGGTCGCGCTGTGGCGCCAAGCGGGGAGTGCGCACTCTGCCGAGCCCGTACCGCGACCCCGAGTACCAGTGCCGTGCGGGCCTGTCGGCAATTTCGATGAAGATCAAGTCATTGCGGCTGCAGAAATCTATGAACGGCTGAGCAAACCACGAGGTGAGCACGACACCGCCATCAGACAAGCGTTGCTCAAGCGCCGCAAACTGACGTTCACTGTGGTCGACGTTGCTCGTGTGTCGTGAATGAAGAAGTCGATAGGGTCGCCAGAGGCGCGCAACACATCGACGCTGTGGGCAATCAGCCGAGAGACAATTCCGCCCTCATCGCTATCCAGGAAATCGCCGCGGTCGGCACGCACATCCACCGTGACCAAGCGACCAGGGTGTCCGCCGGCGGCGTTCCGCTGCAGAGCCCTGTTCTCATCGTCTTCCGCGGTAGAGCTTGACATAACCCTGAACCCCTTGATCGACACCATAGTGATCACGCGCAGATCGAGATTGCTCAATTGCCGTTCGTTCGCGGTCAGCCTGCGAAAGCTGCATCACTTTCTGTAGCGCACCCATGAGCGCGGCTGGTGTTGGCTCACAGAAGACGACATCGGGGAACCGCCGTTTGAAATCGCGTAGGCCGGGCACATCGGTGAACACCGCCGGGAGTCCGCTGCCCAGTGCTTCGACAGCTGCGACACCAAACCCTTCGTATAGCGATGGCATCACAAAAGCGTCGGCGGCATGTAACAGCATCGGCACGTCACGGACCGCACCTAGAAAGCGCACCTCGTTCTCAAGATCGAGCCCGAGCTCAGATGCAAGCCGCCGCTCTGAATCCGCTGAATCCTCGGTTCCAGCGTGCAGATAGAAGGGGCGCTGGTCGATCGGCAAGCCTGCCAATGCGTGCAGCAAGCTAGTGTGATTCTTGACGTCCGAGCAGTTCCCAACACTTGCAATGATGAATCGATCGGATGGGAGACCGATCAGACTACGGGCTCGCTCTCGAACCGCTGCCGTCGCTGGAGTAAACGACGAATCGTCGAACCAGTTGTCGACAAGGTCCGGACGCAGTCCGAAACAACTCGACTCGTTGATCCACACCGATCTGCTGATGGCGACATGGCGCAATCCCAGGGCCTGTAGCGCCCGGCGCTGTAGCATGTACCGCCAGCGCAATCCGCCTTTGTGCGAAAACGCACTGTGAACTGTGCGCAGCACGGTCTTGCCAGTGGCCAAAGCAACCAAGCCAAAGTAGAAGTTCGCCCGCTCGGTGTGAAGATGAACCACGTCCCAGCGCGGATCACACAATGTTCTCCACACTCTCCAGAAGTAGCCAGGACTACGGGCAAAAGGGAGATGAAGGACCTGACAACCAGCAGCCTCGAACCGCTGGGCAAGCGCCCCTTTGGCGTCACCTGTCGAAAGCATGGTGAATTGGACTCCGGCTGACCTGAACTTCGGCAAGGCCGAAAGCAGCATCATCTCAGCCCCGGACGGATCGAGTTGGCCCATGACATGCACGACCTGAAGCATCTTCGGTGTCCAGCGAACTCAAGGCACAACTGTTCGTCGCCCTATGTGTGTTGGTCGGCTTCTGGTTGTTACGCAGCTACCCGCTTTCCGAGGTGGTCTGGCTGATCCCAGCGCTGTACCTCCTTCGGGTATTGCTCGTCTATCTTGCATTGGCCCGGCGAATCCTCCTTTCGCATTCGCGTGCGGCCCGCGCGCTGCTCGGGGGTTTGGTCCTTTCGGCATTGACGGTCTTGGCTATTCTGGCTGGGCAATGCATTGTGTCTGAACCGATTCTGCCGCAGTCGTGGGCACCCTTGCCACAACGCTGCTTTGCCTGATAGCAGTTTGCGCCTTTCCAGCCCTTGTTGTGCCGCCCGAGCTCCCGGCAATGTTGCGACAACGCTCTGACGAGTCTAGGTTGGCTCATTGGCTTTGCAGGTTTTTTGGCATCACATGAGCGCACCGACCTATTCTGTGCCTTGATCACATCTGAAACCATGAAGATCGCCATCGATGCATTTCGGGTTGTTTGCGAGCCCCAAACCAGTGGCGCCGTTTATGTTGTTGAGCTCGCGGCGGCACTGTGCGAGAGCGCCCAGGTTCAAGCCGTTTACCTTGTGGTTCCGCGTGGTCACGTACCGGCCGCCGGTATGCCGAGCTTCGCCAGCACAAAAGTGCATTGGCTCATCGCGCCGTACCACCAGACGCCCATGAGAGTGCCGCGGTCTTGCAAGGTTCTGACAGTCATTCACGACCTTTGCGGGTTGCGAGCCGACTGCGGCTACAGCAAGCTGGGGCGCGGCTATTGGCGGCACTTAACCAGCTTTTTGACTGCAACTGTTCGGGCTGACGCGGTGATTGCCATTTCTGAATACACCCGCAACGAACTTCAGCGCAGGTTCGCCTCGATGAAACACCTGCCAACGCGTGTCGCTTACAACGCGGTGAGCACAATGAGCCTGAGCTCTGCGCAGGCCATCGAAGCCACAGCTCATCTGCAACTACCCTCGGAGTTCTTCTTGGCGTATGCTGCTGGCGGACCGCGCAAAGGTACCGATATCACGCTAGGGAAGGTCTGAACAACGTGAGAACGCGAGCGCGTTCGGCCCGTCGAATTGCAGCGGCTGGCGGATGGCGTTCGCACACGGGCGTTTCGATCGGCTTTCGCCGCGTCTTGCTCGCTTCAAGCAGCTCTCGGACGGACTGCTGCGCCCATGGCCATCAACTGTCTTCGCGCCATCCACAGGTTCGACAGCGCGAACAGCGTGACCACGTGCGCCGTGTTCTTGGCCAGCCCGCGGAACCGGACCTTCACCAGCCCGAACTGGCGCTTGATGACGCGGAACGGGTGCTCGACCTTGGCGCGCACGCTGGCCTTGCCGTGCTCTTGCTTCATGAGCCGTTGCTTGTAGCGTCCCTCGGGCAGCTTGGCGATCTCGCTGGGCTTGGCCGCGATGTGCCATTGCAGGTTGTCGCGGTCCACGCGCCATTGGGCGCCTCGGTAACCGGAGTCGGCCCATACGTGCTGTTCCTTGCCGTGCAGCAGGTCGGCGATCTGCTCCACGTCAGCTTCGTTGGCCGCCGTGGTGGTGACCGTATGCACCAAGCCGCTGTCGGCATCCACTGCGATGTGCGCCTTCATTCCGAAGTGCCACTGGTTGCCCTTCTTGGTCTGGTGCATCTCCGGGTCGCGCTCGCCCTCGGCGTTCTTGGTCGAACTCGGCGCGGCGATGATGGTCGCATCCACGATGCTGCCTCGCTTGAGCAGCAGGCCCTTGCGCGCCAGGTGCGCGTTGACCGCCTTGAGGATGTCCTCGGCCAGGTCGTTGGCTTCGAGCAGGTGGCGGAAGTTCAGGATGGTCGTCTCGTCGGGAATCGGCTCGCCCAGGCTCAGCTGCGCGAAGGCGCGAAGCGAGGCGATCTCGTACAGCGCCTCTTCCATCGCCGGGTCGCTCAACGCAAACCAGTTCTGCATCAGGTGCACCCGCAGCATCGACTCCAGCGGGTACGGCCTGCGGCCGCGCCCGGCCACCGGGTAGTGCGGTTCGATCAGTCCAAGCAGCGCCTTCCACGGCACCACCTGATCCATCTCTTCCAAGAACACCTCGCGCTGGTTTCTTGCGCTTGCCGGCGTACTCCGCGTCCGAGAAACTGATCTGCCCCATCGTGCTCGCTCCTTGCGCTGCTCAACGAACTCGGGACACGGTCGGTGGAGAGCTTTGCTGCGTACCGTAGTGGAGGTGGCAAGGCAAAGCTGGTATTGATTGGAGGGCGGAGTGCCTCCGCCGAGTGGGCGCCTCTTGCCGAGCGACTGAACCTGACCGACGTGATTTGGGTTTCTGGAATCAGTGACTTGGTGCGCGACGCACTTTACGCCCGCGCTTGCGCGCCGTTGTTCCCAAGCCGCTGTGAAGGGTTCGGATACCCCATTGTCGAGGCAATGCGCCAAGGCTGCCCAATCGTAGTGGATCGGCACTCGCCCGCCAGCGAAATAGTGGGCAATGCCCAACCTCTGATGGTAGGCCTTAGCACTGAGGCGGTTAAGAGCGAGATGGTCGCCTTCGAGCGGCTCACTCCCGCACAGCGCAGTGATCTTGCCGAACGCCTTATCTCCGAGTCGACCAAGTTCTCCGGGCACAGCTTGGCCTCGGCTTACCTTTCTCTAATGGGCGCACCTCAGCTCGTATCAGGCAGGGCTGCTTGAAAGCATGAAGGTCCGTAGGTTCTGCACATCCTCAACGAATTGCGACCCTAGTCTTACTCCAATGATCCACTGGTTGCAGCGTCGGGGGTTCGAGCTCTGGGGTGTCATCCCTGGCTTCGCCGAGCTTGCTACAGGGCGGCTGCTGCAGTTCGACGGGGTATTCTTCCGCTCCAAATGAAGTCGCTCAGCCGGCCCATCGAAGGTGACCGCGTCGCGCCGCGCACGGCACATGGTGCCATGCGCGGCGTTCGACCCTTCAATTGCAGGCTGCTGGGACCTCATCGAACATGGACGCACTCAGCGAGGTGTCGTTGAGGTTGTTGCCGGTGGTCGTGATGTTACAAGTGCCGTCCTTCCACAGGGAGTTGTGGTTCGAAGTCCAGATACGGTTGTTGAGCATCGCGCCGCCGGTGCATGCAGTGGCGGAATAGTTGTGGCCGTACATGCCGACGTTCGCCTTGATGGTGGCGCTGTTCTGGTAGATGCGGTTGTTCTCCAGGGTGATGTTTTGGCCGCCGGTGATGGCCATGCCGACGTTGCGCACGTTGGTGATGGTGTTGTGGTGCGCCCAGATCCAGCCGCTGCCGACCTGGCCATCACCGGTATTTATGCCGCTGCCAGAAGTCGATGTCGGGTGGCCGCCTCGAATCCGGTTGTATGCGATCTCGACGCGCGCGCTCGAAGAACCCGAGGTTTCGAACAGGTTGATGTGGTCCTCGACGTTGTGCCAGTCGTGTGAGACACCATAGCGCGTGCCAGGCATTGCATCGCTGATGTTGCAAGTGATGCGGCTGGCGCCGCTGCCGCCCTTGAGCCCGTTGGTCTGAATCATCGCGCCGCGGGGGAAGGGCCCACGGATGTTGTAGACATAGTTCTTCTCGAAGACCACCGGGTGGCTCGAATTGGTGATGTAAGCGCCCGTGGAGACATCGTGGATGACGTTGGCGCTGATGGTCACGTTGCTGGCGCGGATGGTCACGATGCCATGTGAGTTCAGGTTGCCGGGCGCGCCACAAGGGCCGATCTCGGAATTGCGGATCGTCACGTTGCTCACGTTGGTCAGCACCACGCATGGGCCCGACGTGGTCGTGACATGCACGTTCTCGATCACCTGACCGGACTTGGCCACGATCTGGCCTACGACGCGTTTACCGGCAATGCTCGCCGGCGTCGGCACACCACCACCAGGACTGGGAGCGGGCGCAGCGACCACAGCCTCGGCATCCAATATCGTGCCGACGCCATAGCCCTGCACCGAACCCATATTCTTTGTTGGGGTCACGTAGAGACTGTAGCGTTCGGTAGTCTGAGTCGCCGTGTCATTGAGGGTGGTGACGCGCACCAAGAACGAGGTTGCCCCAGGGGTGACAACGGCAGTGCCGCCCGATGCGACGGATGTATACGTTGCGCCTGCATCGTTCGAATACTCGAGCGTGTTCGAATAGTCGGCAACGCCTGTCGCGGTTGCGCCGGTCAGTGAAAGCCGAACGGTTGCGGCGGCAGGTGCTGGCCCGCTGAGCGTCACTGTGAAGACCGCTTTCTTTCCTTCGGTGACCGCGATATCGCTGACGCTCGTGATACTGGGGCCGCTAGAGACGTTGGCGCTGAGCGCCACTTGGAGGTCCGCTTTCTCGCCCTCGGTGAAGACGTTGGCACCGGCCGCATCGGATTCCGAACCTCCGCAGGCAGTGAGTTGAACTGAACTGCACAACACGGATGTGGCGATCAGGGCGTGGTGGGACGCAGATGACAACTTCATTCTTTTGACTGGAGTGGCGAAGGCGCGGATCATCGAGGCAGATCCCCAGGCGCCAGCCCAGTGCGCTGTAAGAGGTTTCTAGTTGCGTAACCGGACGCATGCCTCGGCGGCCTTGCAACCCAGTTGCTGCGCCTGGCTGGGAGGCGCAGTGCCAACCGGCGCTATCAGCAGGCGCGACGGCGCCGTTGCTGCCTGTCGGGAGGTCTGGCGACCAAATGCCCAACGTTGTTTTCAGTGTGACATCCAGAAGCAGACACCTGTACATCGCCTAACAATTCGACCGTCATCGAACAACTTGGCGAGAGTGCAGTGCGCGCCGTGCGGAGGCGCTTCTCGGCTCGCGGCGATCAGATCTACCCGTTTCAGTACCGGTCAGAAGTAGGAACTTCCGGCTCATCGGGGATCACAGATGCGGCCTGCAGGCCGCATCGGCGGGCGGTAATGGCCTGCCGTTCGCTCAGCGCGCAAGAAGGTGTCGGCACAACTGACCCACAGCGCCAACGATGAAATACGAGTTGGTGACTGTGTAGCGGCGCCAAAGTCGACGTGGCTCACTGGCCAGACGGTGCAGCCACTCCAGTCCGGCCCGTTGCATCCACAGCGGTGCCCTGCGCGTCGTGCCGGCCAGATACTCGAAGGCGGCGCCCACGCCAACCATCACGGCGTTCACGCGACCGCGATGTGCGTGCATCCACATCTCCTGCTTCGGACATCCAAGGCCCACCCATACGACTCCCGCACCGGATCCGTTGATCATCTCGACGATGGCGCCATCCTCTTGCTCGGTAAGAGGCCGAAATGGTGGTGAGTATGTCCCGGCAATAATCAGTCCTCGATGTTCCTCTCGGAGGGCGCACTGCAACAGCTCCAGTGTCTGCTCGGTCCCCCCATACAAGAAGACACTCTCGTTCCGAGCCGCTGCCAGTGCGCAATATCTGCGCATCAGATCGGGTCCGTTGATTCGCTCTTGTCGGTCGAAGCCCAGCCGGCGCAGCATCCAGGCGACCGGTGCGCCATCTGGGGTGGCAAGGTCCGCTCGCTCGACCACAGCGCCAAATTCGGCCTGCCGAGACGCAGTGACGACTGAGTGCACGTTGCAGATGCAGACATACCGCGATTCACGCCGAGCCGCCCACTGCGAGATTGTCTCGAGGGCGGTCTCCCAGTCAACGGCGTGAATGCGTGCGCCCAACACTCTTGCGTGACGCACCGCCGTGGTATGAACAGAGGGAAGCTGGCTGTTCATGACGTGGCCTTGCCCGTTCGCGCGCTCCAATCGGCCCGATCGCCATGGACGCCGCACCGTCGTTCAGGTCGAAGCATCTTTCAGTGCCCACCCAAGCCGCAATAGTGCCACAGGTTACTCGGTGAGCGAGACTGTTGGCTAGCTCGTGGTGATCCGTGGCCTCAAATGCATGAGGCGAGCGACTAGGTTGCACGTGGATCGCGTGCGCCTTGGTGGCCTGCCCGCTCAACATTCATTTGCAGGCTGCTGGGACCTCATCGAACATGGACGCACTCAGCGAGGTGTCGTTGAGGTTGTTGCCGGTGGTGGTGACGTCGCAAGTGCCGGAGTTCCACAGGGGGTTGCTGTTTGAGGTCCAGATGCGGTTGTTGAGCATCGCGCCGCCGGTGCATGCATTGGCGGAATAGTTGTGGCCGTACATGCCGACGCTCACGGGGATGGTGGCGCTGTTCTGGTAGATGCGGTTGTTCTCCAGGGTGATGTTTTGGCCGCCGGTGATGGCCATGCCGACGTTGCGCACGTTGGTGATGGTGTTGTGGTGCGCCCAGATCCAGCCGCTGCCGACCTGGCCATCACCGGAATTGATGCCGCTGCCAGAAGTCGATGTCGGGTGGCCGCCTCGGATCCGGTTGTATGCGATCTCGACGCGCGCGCTCGAAGAACCCGAGGTTTCGAACAGGTTGATGTGGTCCTCGACGTTGTGCCAGTCGTGTGAGACACCATAGCGCGTGCCAGGCATTGCATCGCTGATGTTGCAAGTGATGCGGCTGGCGCCGCTGCCGCCCTTGAGCCCGTTGGTCTGAATCATCGAGCCGCGGGGGAAGGGCCCACGGATGTTGTAGACATAGTTCTTCTCGAAGACCACCGGGTGGCTCGAAAGGGTGATGTAAGCGCCCGTGGAGACATCGTGGATGACGTTGGCGCTGATGGTCACGTTGCTGGCGCCGATGGTCACGATGCCATGTGAGTTCAGGTTGCCGGGCGCGCCACAAGGGCCGATCTCGGAATTGCGGATCGTCACGTTGCTCACGTTGGTCAGCACCACGCATGGGCCCGACGTGGTCGTGACATGCACGTTCTCGATCACCTGACCGGACTTGGCCACGATCTGGCCTACGACGGGTTTACCGGCAATGCTCGCCGGCGTCGGCACACCACCACTGCTCGGCGCCGGCGCGGGAGTCACGGCGACGATGGTGACAGGAGCCGGAGCAGGCACGGGTGTCAGGACCGGCTTGGGCGCAGTCGGGCTAACCGTGACAGGAGCGGGGGCCGGGGCGGGCGCAACGACCACAGGTGCAGCCACCACCGCAATTGCGGCATCCAATATGGTGCCGATGCCATAGCCTTGCACCGAGCCGATGTTGCTTACTGGGGTCACATAGAAATTATAGTGCTCAGTCGTCTCAGTCGCCGCGTCATTCAGGGTCGTGACGCGCACCAAGAACGAGGTTGCCCCAGGGGTGACAACGGCAATGCCGCCCGACGCGACGGATGTATACGTTGCGCCTGCATCGTTCGAATACTCGAGCCTCGTCGAATAGTCGTTGCCAACGGTCGTGTCTTTGTTGGTCAGTGAAAGCCGAACGGTCGCGCCGGCAGGTGCGGGCCCGCTGAGCGTCACTGTGAAGACCGCTTTCTTTCCTTCGGTGACCGCGATATCGCTGACGCTCGTGATATTGGGGGCAGACGCGTTGTCAGGAGTTCTGTTTGTCCTGCCGCGCTCAGTTTGCTCGCTCGCATCGGCGGCGGCCCTACCGAGGACGGCCAGAGCGGCTGTCGGGTCAGAAGCGCCGCCGCAAGCGGAAAGAAGGGTGATGCCGGCCAGGGCAACTGCGTTGAGCGATCTATGGCCGTGGGGGAAAGCGAACGTCAAGATGTGCCCTTTGCAAATGAAGGAGTGAATCGGCTGTGGCGGATCGATGAGTGACCACGAACGCGTCGAGGGGAAATGTCGGCTCGCTCGTGCTGCCTCGTGTAATGCGGCTTTGGCGCGCGTAACCGCTTGCACCGGGAATGCAGCGGCCGCACCTTCTGCGAAACGGTTGGCACGTGTCCATGCGCGGCATCGACCGCACGGATGCGTGACCTCTGTCACAGCATTCGATCTGTCGCCGAACCAGATGCCTGCCCATGTCGGAGATCGCACGGTTACTTTCGGGCAACAAGACCGAAGCCTTGTGCCCGCTTCGCCTGCTGTTTGCGGCACGGGGCGCAGCTGCGGGCAGCGCTACCTACGGCAGGGACCGACTCGCGCTATGCGCAAGTGCGAAGGATGGGTCGGCGCCCGCACCGATGGCTGATCCCTCGGTGCAGTTGTGTACTATCAGACCCGGGCGTGAGCCCGCGGCGACAATCGACCGTCACAAGGAGCAAGTGGATGGGGTACCTCAGCGCTGTCATTCAAGCGGGCGGAGGGGGCACTCGGCTCGCGCCGTACTCGACGGTCCTGCCCAAAGCGCTGATGCCTGTCGGCGAAGGAACCGTGATCGACAATTTGCTCGTTCAGTTCGCGAACGCGGGTGTTCGCACGGTCTTTGTCACCGTCAGCAAGTTTGGTCCACTTATCAGGAGCTACTGTGGGGACGGGAGCCGTTGGAACCTTCAAATAGAGTATGTGAAGGAAGACAAGCCGCTCGGCACGATTGGACCCCTGGATTCAGTTCGGCATCGCCTGGACGGTCCCTTTTTTGTGGCCAATTCCGACGTCTACACCGACCTGGATTTGGCGCGCGTCCTTGCCTATCACACCGCCAACCCGGCGGCGCTGACCGTTGTGGTGACAAGACAGTTGGTCAATATTGCCTATGGCGTGCTGGAGCATCGGGACGGCTGTGTAGTCGACTTCAAGGAAAAACCAACAGAGGAGTTTTCTGTCAGCACTGGCCTCTACTGCATGGAGCCGGGAATCTTCAAGTACATCCCGCGAGGCTTGCCCTTTGGATTTGACGACTTGATGAGGGATATGTTGGCTGCCAAGGCGCCCATCAACGCCTTTGTCCACACTGGACTTTGGATTGACATCGGTCGCATAGAAGATCTGCGCAAAGCGCAGGAGCAGGCCGCAGCCCAACTACACAAGGCCCCAGATGGACACAAAGACGTCTAAGCCTCTAATCGAACTCGGTACACCTTGCCTTGGCGAGGCCGAAAAGCAGGCCTTGTGCGCCGTGATCGACGACGGTTGGCTCACCATGGGCGACCGGGTTCGACGCTTCGAGGAAGTGTTCGCCGGCATGCATGGCGCGGATGACGCGGTTGCGGTTCACTCCGCGACGGCCGCGCTTCAACTCAGCCTGCAGGCGTTTGATGTCGGTCGCGGCGACGAGGTCTTGGTGCCGTCTCTGACTTTTGTCGCAACTTCGAATGTGGTGATTCATTGTGGCGCTACCCCGGTGTTCGTCGACATCGAAAGCATGAGTAGTCCGCACATTGCGATCGCTGATGCCGAAAGGAAACTGTCGCCTCGCACCAGGGCCGTGATGTTGATGCACTATGGCGGCTACATGATCGACGTTGCACCATGGCGAAAGTTTGCCGATCGCCATGGGGTGTTGCTGTTTGAGGACGCCGCCCACGCCGCCGGCATGTCTGGCGTCGGCACCTTGAGCGATGCGGCTTCGTTCAGCTTCTTCACGAACAAGAACATGACCACCGCGGAAGGCGGAATGATGATCGTCCGTGATCGTGCCCGCCGCCAAAGGGCGCGGGCACTGCGAGCACATGGGATGACAGCCAGCACAATGGACCGGGCCAAAGGGCGCGCTATAGGCTATGACGTCATTGACTGTGGCCACAACTACCGGATGGATGAGTTGCGCGCGGCCATGGGGCTGGTCCAGGTCGAACGGCTGCTCGGATGGAACGACAAGCGCCGCACTTTGGCGTCGCACTACCGCCGGGCATTGATGCGCTTTGCACCCTCGGTTGGCGTGCCGTTTGCGGGTGACCATGCAACGTCGGCTCACATCATGCCTGTGCTTCTACCTGCGGGCAGCGACCGGCAAAGCGTGATGCAACGGATGCGTGAGCAGCAGATCCAAACCAGCATGCACTATCCGCCGATCCACACCTTCTCCTACTACCGGAAGGCGTTCCACACAGAACCGCTCCCGCAGACTGAGCTCTTCTGTGAACGAGAACTCACGGTACCACTGCATCCCCAGCTTTCCCTGGAGGATGTGGATCGAGTGGTTGCCGCACTGAGCGACGCGCTGCGAGCCTAGCCTTGCACCACGCTCGGCGCTGCTCGCCAACCGCCCCGGCTCACCGCAGATTCATCGCCGCCGCCGAGATCGCCCTTGACTCTGCTCACGAAGTCGGCGTGACATGAAGATTCTTCTTGCGCACAATCGATACATCCAACGCGGCGGCGAAGACAAGGTCTACGAGCAAGAGCGAGACCTGTTGTCGTCGCACGGGAACGAAGTCATCGAATACCTCAAGGACAACCGCCAACTTGGCGAACTGAGCAAGTTCAAGCTTGCAGCAAGCGCATTGTGGTCCGGCGATTCGTACCAAGAGGTCGATCAACTCATTGAGCGCACGCGTCCGGACGTCATCCACGTCCACAACACGTTGCCTCAGATCTCGCCCGCCATCTACTATGCGGCGGGCAGGCACGCGGTGCCTGTCGTGCAAACACTGCACAACTACAGGTTGTTGTGTGCGAACGGCCTGCTGATGCGTGAATCTGTGGTGTGCGAGGAGTGCGTTGGCCACGCGATCGGGTGGCCCGCTATCCGGTACGGCTGCTACCGGGGGAGCCGAGGCGCCACGGTGGCGATCGTCGGGTCGACGGCCCTGCACCGCGCCATCGGTACCTTTCGTCGAAAAGTGGCCCGCTACATCGCCTTGTGCGAGTTCTCGCGCGGCAAGCTCCTCGAAGCAGGCGTGCCGCGGGACCGCGTAGTCTTGAAGCCGAACTTCGCGATCGACAAGAGCAAGGAACACGATCTCCGAGGTGTGCGCTCCGGCGCATTGTTCGTTGGTCGCTTGAGTGCGGAAAAAGGTGTTGCCGTTCTTGTGAATGCCTGGAAGGACCTTACGACCGACCTGCAACTGGTGGGCGACGGCGCCTTGGGTGATACGCTGCGCAAGGTGGCGCCACCTTCCGTTCACATGCGCGGATTCGTGAGCGACCCCGACCTCACCGTTGCCATGCGAAGGGCACAGTTCCTTGTCTTGCCTTCGCTCGTGTATGAGGGGTTTCCAATGGTGATTGCGGAGTCCTTCGCTGCCGGCTTGCCCATCATCGCATCGCGGCTGGGTGCGATGGCCGAGCTCGTGGAAGACGGAGTGACGGGTCTGCACTTCAACCCTGGTGACGCGGAGGATCTCGCCGCAAAGGTTCGCTGGGCAGTTGCAAACCCGCAATCGATGAGGGAGATGAGCATGCGTGCGCGCGACACGTACCTGCGCTTGTACACGCCCCAGGCAAACTACAAACGCCTGATGGAGATCTACGAGGAAGCACGCGCGGTGATCCGATCGGAAGCGCGCGCTCTTTGACTTGAACCGAGCATGAAAAGGGTCACGGCGATGGACTTCAAGGGTCGAAAGGTCTTGGTGGTGGGCGGAGCGGGCTATGTCGGCTCCGTGCTGACGACCTTGCTGCTCGATGCGGGCGCCGAGGTGCGTGTCTTGGATCAATTGATCTACGACAACGGCTTCGCACTGCAACACCTGCTGGACAACGTGCGACTTTCGTTCGTGCGCGGCGACATGAGCGATCCGGCGACGTTTGCCCGCGCGGCCGCAGGCATGAACGACGTGGTGCTGCTGGCTTCGCTTGTGGGAGACCCGATCTGCAAGAAGTACTCAGATCTGGCGACTCGTGTCAATCAACGTGCCGCGATGCGCATCATCGACTCCTTGGATGTGTTTGGGATCAAGCGCTTCGTGTTCGCTTCCACCTGTAGCAACTACGGAATTCACGACCCGGCGACATTGGCCACGGAGACGGCCGAGCTCAACCCTCAGTCGCTGTACGCAAAGACCAAGATCGAAGTGGAGCAGCACCTTATCGATGTCTCGAGAAGCTCCAACTTCGTCGGAACTGTGCTCCGGGTGGCCACTGCATACGGGTTTTCGCCGCGCATGCGTTTCGATCTGACCGTCTCCCAGTTCGCATGGGAACTCGCTGCGTCAGGCAAGCCACTGCTGGTGTATGACGCCGACACGTGGCGCCCATATTGCCACGTTCGTGATATCTCGAAAGCCATCATGACGGTGCTCGCTCAGCCGGCAGATCGCGTCCGATGCGAGGTGTTCAACGTGGGCGATGAGTCTCAGCATTTCACTAAGCGGATGCTTGTCGAGGAGATTCAGAAGCACGTGAATGGAACGCAGGTCGAGTACCGGTCCGGCGATACCGATCCGCGCAACTACCGAGTTGCGTTCGCCAAGATTGCGAGTCAGTTGGGCTTCGGCTGCGACCACACGGTCCAAAGGTACTTGCCAGCCGTCACCGCAGCGGTGCAGGCCGGTGTCTTTCCGGACGTCCACGGAAACACCCGATACGGCAACTACGAAGTCAAGCATCTCGCATAGGCGAGGCTCAGGTCACCAAGTCCCTGCCATTGCGTCGGAAGGTCTCGCTGGCTGCCGAGAAGGCCACGTCCGTCGACAGAGTGCGCCGGCTGAAGCCGGCGCTTCAACGCGTGGCGAGTTGTTTCACGATGTGATCGGCCAGTCGAAGGCTAAGGGCGATCAGCGTGAAAGTGGGAGTGTTGGCGCCGAAAGTTGGAAACACCGAGCTTCCAGCAACATGAAGATTGGCCATTCCGTGGATCTTGCAGTCTTTGTCGACCACGCCCTCCTTGGGCGAAACGTGCATGCGGGTTGTGCCCATGTGATGCCATGTGCCGAGGTAATGCCAAGGCGTTGCGGGCACATCAGGCCATTGGCGACCTTCGAGCTTCCCGGGCAGTTCCACTTCTGCAACGCCGGCTGCACGAAGTTCGTCCGCGAGAATCTCCACTGAGCGATCGATCGTACGCTTGACGTCTTCGCCAAGGCGCCAGTCGACCTGAACACGAGGCAGTCCCAGTGCATCTCGGGCGTCCGAGAGCGTCACGCGGCTGTCCCGACATGGAGAAGGCTCACAGACAACGTCGATCTGGACACCCTTGATGAGGAATTCAGGCTGGAAGAGCCGCGCAGCGACATACCCCGCGGTGCTGACCGGCGAGAGCGCGAGCGTGGCCAGGTCGTTCCAGAATCCGTATACGGGATCGGCTTTTCCCTGAAGGCGATGCTTCATGCGAACAACGGCTTCCGCCGCGCGCGTGTTCTCTCCGGGGAATATCGACGAAAACCAAAGTTGAGAACTCAGCAAGCGCTCCTGCTTTTGCACTTCAGGAGCGATGACGAACTGCGCTGAAACGAACCTGCCGTGCGCCATGACGGCTCTGTTGAGGTAGTGAAACTTGACGTCATAGAGCTTGTTCCGCTTCCATTGGCGGTTGAATCGGACATTACCAAGACTCAGGCGCGGGTGGTCGGCGAAGAAACGACCGACGAGGTCGTGCGCATTGCCCAGGCCCGCAGCCTGGGTCTTGTTCGATGCCAAGAGCAGCCGCGCATTTTCGATGCCGCCGCAAGCCAGGACAAACTCCTTGGACTCAACGCTAAAGGTTCGACCACTTAGCGTCTTGACGTGGACGCGAATGACGCGCTGTGCGGTGGCGTCGGTTGCGAGCTCGACGACGTTCGCATTCAGGAAGGTGCGAACGCACTTTGCGTGATCCAGGTCATGTCGATACACGGCGCCCAAGCGTAACGGCCAACTGAACTGCGTGACGATGTCTTCGACTCTTCCGGACGGCAGGGGGATTCTGCGTACGTCGTCGCGGTCAATGGCATCCACCCACTTGGCGATGTCATCGTTGATGGGTCCGAGTCGCAACACTCGGTGCACGCGTTCGTAGTAAGGGTGCAGTTCGCTCAGTGCGAACGGCCAGCCACTGTATTGCACCCAATCGCGTCGCTCCAAATCGAATTCGTGAAGAGGCCTGCACCATCCGCCCCAGCAATTGCTGCTGCCGCCGAGGTAGCGACTGCGGCACCCATCGGCGAACACGTACGGCAGCCCCAGGTTCTCTCCACGGTACAAATCGCGGGTCGCATCGTCGGGGGAGAATCCCCCACTTTCCAGGACGATGCAGTCGATACCTTGGCGCTCGAACTCGAGCGCGAGCGCAATTCCTGCCACCCCGCCCCCGACGATGCACACGGCCGCGTGGAGGGTTTGGCCTTCGTCGACATTCCGGGCGTCAAGGAACATAGACGCGCCGTAGGTTCATAGCGACTGACGGGAACTTCGGACAGTTCTTCCCGGCACTGGCGCGACAGAGTTGCCGCCACAGCGGCCCGTTGCTCCGTCGAGCGGCCGCACCCGCAAACGGTGGCGGGCGGAGCGTGACTGGCCGTAGATGCGTGTTTTGCGGACTTGCGGACACCTCATTCAATTGTGCCGCTGTCCAGCTTTGCATGCGACCCGTGATCAGGGCCTGTACCTCTTTCGCGTCAAATTGCGCACGATGGCTGGAGTTGCACCGTTCCCGCGGACGGTTGCGGGCTGAGGTCCTCAGCTTCTTGACGTCTCCCCGGAGGCCGGACCGTTTTGAACTAGAGGTTGGCCGATTCATTCAATAGGTTTGCCTGACCGCATTGTGGCGAACTCGCTCGGGGTCAGGTGGCCGATCGATCCGTGGGGCCGACGGGTGTCGTAGTCGTCCTGTCAAGCCTTCCAGCTTCTCGCGTGCGTCTTGCATCGTCATGAACTCGTTGGCGTTCAAGAACTCGTCGCGCTGCCGCCCGTTGAACGACTCGATCAGCCCGTTGTCGGTAGGCTTACCCGACCGCGTGTAGTCGAGCTTGACGCCTCGCCGATAGGCCCAGTGGTCCAGCGCCTTGGCTGTGAACTCGGTGCCCTTGTCGACGGTGATCGCCCGAGGCCACCCACGTTGGGCCGCGGCCTGGCGCTTGCCCGACGCACCTTCCGGTCAGCCGGAAGTTGGCCTCCGAGACACGCTCTCGCGACTCCACTGGTCGATGACCGTGAGGATGCGGAACTCGCGTCCGTCATGCATCTGGTCGTGCACGAAATCAATGCTCCAGTGCTGGTTCGCGCCGGTGTACGAAAAAAGGTCTGAAGGCTGCCACGCGGCGCGAGCTGGCAGTCTGGATGCAGGAGCGCTTCAAGGTGAGCGTGCGGCGCTCATGTCGATTGGCACTGCTGCACCCTTCGGTGTGGTACGCCAAGAGCCAGGCGCGCGACCAGAGCGCGCTGCGTCGGATCTGCGCGTGCTGGTGATGCTCGAGCGCGAAGGCGGCGTGCCGCTGTCAGCCAGCCGCAGCGCGTAGGCGGAAAACGGCCTTACATCCTGATGGTTACGCAAGGGCGCCTACGCAAGTATCCTTGGACAAGGATCCCTTCCCCGGGCTGCCGATGTCCACGTTCACGACCGCAGGAGTGCTCGATTGGTGACGCGTGTGCCGTCGTCGGCGTCCGGCGAGCCCTGGCGCACCTTCGGCGCCGAGGCGCAAGTGCTCGCGCGCGCCTTGCGGGCCGGGCGGCTCACCGTGCTAGTGGGCGCCTTGGGTGTCGGAAAGACGACTTTGCTGTCTGCAGGCGTGCTGCCGCTGCTGCGCCGCCGCGTCGGCGACGGGCGCCAGCAGCCGGGCGGCGCGCCGCAGGTGGTGGTGCCATTTCCCGACCGGCGCAGTCGCGTTCAGGATCGCGGCCCGGGTGAACTGCTTTACTTCGTCGACCAGAGGAACGAGGCGCCGCGAGATTCGCTTGTGCGGGCGCTCGACGAACTGCCGGCGACCCCGCGAGCCCGCTTCGACCTCGCCGAAGCCATGTCGCCCGCGCACCTGTCGGCCCTCAGTCGACTGCACGACGGCGCGCGCCTGCTGTTCATCTTCGATCATTTCGAGCTGCTGCTTGAAGGCGAGCAACATGACCCCGGCCTGCGGCGGTTCGTCGAAGCGTGGGCCGCTGTGGTGCAGGCGCCCGACCTCGTCGACACCCACTTCCTCGTCGCCGTCGACGAGCATGCATGGCCTCGGTTGCAGACGCTCGGTACCAGCATTCCGCAAGCCGAGCTGCACGCCTTCCGCCTGCAGGCACGGTCCGGTCACCCGGTGCTGGAATCGCTGACCGATGACCAACGTGACAGCGCGGCAGCGGATGAAGTCTCCGACGCCGACTTCAAAGACTCGATCGACGCCATCGTCTTCGAGGCGGCGAAGTCTGTGCGCGAGGAAGAGTCCCAGCGCAGGGACTTCGCGGCCTCGCTTGGTACGTTTGTCGAGGGCCTAGGCGCCCGGCTGGCCCGTGATGCTGCCGCCGCGGCGGCGGAAGAATCCTCGAGGGAGGGCGCCGCGGCCGAAGCCGAGCGCCAGGCGGACGCCCCGCGGCCTGCCGAGACGGAGCGCGCGCGCGAGGCCTTTGCCCGAGCCGCCGAAGCCGGGCGGGCTGCGGAGGCCGCGCAGGCGGCGCGACAGGCGGCTGCGGACCGTGCCGCAGCCGAACGCGCCGCCGAAGTGGAGCGCCTGGCGCGGGCGCAGCGGTCCGCCGAGGCCGCGGCGCGCGAAGTGCAGGCGCGCCAGGCCGCCGAGGCGGCAGCGAAGTCCGCGGAAGCCGAGCAACGCGCAGAGGCCGAGCGGCGTGCCGAGGCCGAGCGCAACGCCGAGGCTGCCAGGCAGGTCGAGGCCGCACAACGGGCCGAGGCGCAGAGACTCGAGCGGGCCCTCGCTGCCGCCGAGGCAGCGGCGCGCGAGGTGCAGGCGCGCCAGGCTGCCGAGGCCGCAGCGAAGTCCGCGGAAGCCGAGCAACGCGCAGAGGCCGAGCGGCGTGCCGAGGCCGAGCGCAACGCCGAGGCTGCCAGGCAGGTCGAGGCCGCACAACGGGCCGAGGCGCAGAGACTCGAGCGGGCCCTCGCTGCCGCCGAGGCAGCGGCGCGCGAGGTGCAGGCGCGCCAGGCTGCCGAGGCCGCAGCGAAGTCCGCGGAAGCCGAGCAACGCGCAGGGTGAGGCCGAGCGGCGTGCCGAGGCCGAGCGCAACGCCGAGGCTGCCAGGCAGGTCGAGGCCGCACAACGGGCCGAGGCGCAGAGACTCGAGCGGGCCCTCGCTGCCGCCGAGGCGGCGGCGCGCGAGGTGCAGGCGCGCCAGGCCGCCGAGGCCGCAGCGAAGTCCGCGGAAGCCGAGCAACGCGCAGAGGCCGAGCGGCGCGCAGAGGCCGAGCGGCGTGCCGAGGCCGAGCGCGCCGCCGAGGCTTCCAGGCGGATCGAGGCTGCACGACGGGCCGAGGCACAGAGACTCGAGCGGGCCCTCGCTGCCGCTGAGGCAGAGGCGGCGCGCGAGGTGCAGGCGCGCCAGGCCGCCGAGGCCGCAGCGAAGTCCGCGGAAGCCGAGCAACGCGCAGAGGCCGAGCGCAACGCAGAGGCTGCCAGCCAGGTCGAGGCTGCACGACGGGCCGAGGCACAGAGACTCGCGCAGGCCCTGGCCGCCGCCGAGGCAGCGGCGGCGCGCGAGGTGCAGGCGCGCCGGGCCGCCGAGGCGGCAGCGGAGTCCGCTGAGGCCGAACACCGTGCCGAGGCCGAGCGGCGTGCCGAGGCCGAGCGCGCCGCCGAGGCTTCCAGGCGGATCGAGGCTGCACGACGGGCCGAGGCACAGAGACTGGCGCTGGCCCTCGCAGCCGCCAAAGAAGCGGCGGCGCGGGAAGTGCAGGCGCGCCAGGTCGCCGAGGCGGCGCTCGCGCGGGCGGCTGCAGTGCGGCGGATTGCCGAGGCGGCCGAAGCGGCGCGTGCCGAGAAAGCCTCGCGCGCGGCCGCCGAGGCGCAGCAGCGGTCGCAGGAGAAATTGGTCGTCGCTTCCACCGCGATGTCGCTGCCCAAGCGGCGCGGCACCGAGGCAGCCGCCGGCATGCGCGTGCACGCTGCTGTCGCCGCGCAGCTGGCGCGAACAGGCTTGCTCTGGGGCGCCGCCCTGCTGGCGGCTGCGATTGCGGCGGTGCTGTGGTGGTCCACACGGTCGATGTCACCGGCCGTGCCGGGCCGCCCACCACCCGTGGCCACGGCGCCCGCATCGCCCGCACCGCCCGAGGCCGCCGACGAACCCGCCCCTGCCGATGTCGGCCGCTATGACATGCTGGCCGCCGCCGGCGGTAGCCATGCCCACATCGCGCGCGAGCTGGCGGGTGCGCTGTCCACCGAGGCCAACGCCACGCGGCTCGTGCCCGTGTCCGGCGGAGCCGAGCCCATCACCGGGCTGCAGGCGCCAGGCCGCCTGGCCATCGTCCGCCTCGATGCCTTGCGCGCGGCGCGCAGCAGCGCGGCGCCGCCGCTGCGCGTGCTGACGCCGCTGTTTCGGGAAGCGGTGCTGTTCGTCGTCCGCGCCGATTCGCCGCTGAAGTACATCCACGAGCTCGGCGGCCGTCGCTTGAGCATCGGCCCGGTCCAAGGCGATGGATCGCACACGGTGCGCGAGATTTACCGGCGCCTGTTCGGCGCGGAGATGACCGAGCCCGCGCGGCTCGAGAACGATCAGGCGTTGGGCGAACTGGTGGCCTTTCGTTCGATCGATGCGATGGCGATCGTCGTGCCGCAGCCTTCGGCCTGGTGGGCTTCGCTCGATCCGAGCATCGCGAGCCGCCTGCGGCTGTTGACGCTGGACCCGCGCCACCCGGCGGGTCGCAGGCTATTGCAGACTCTCGGCACGCCGGTGGCCCGCATCGGCGTGGGTGCCACGAACGGCAAGCTGACGACGACGCCGGCCGTGATGTCCTACCTCGTGGTCTCCGGCGAGGGCGATGCTGACGTCGACCAGCTGACGGCGATGGCCCGCGCTTTGTGCCGCGAACTGCCGCGGCTGCGAAAGCAAGGGGATCCAATGTGGCGTGAGTTGCAGCCCTTGGCGCAACTGGATACCGGTTGGCCCGTGGTCCGGCCGTTTCAGTCCACGCTAAGCCGCTGCGCGCGCCGCTAGGAGTGTGGGCGGCAGAAGGGAAGTCCCCGACGACTTTCGCTGTGGGTAGGCGTTGAAACGACATGGCCATCAGTTGTCGCGCGATGATGGTCAAGGTGCTGATCCATGGCTACGCAACGGCGTGTTCAGCTCGCACAAGATCGAGCGCAGGCTGCACGAGGATCTGGCGTTGCGGATGCTGGGGGCGGGCAACTTCCCAGGCACCGCACGATCCGCGAGTTCCGTGCGCTGCACTTGAAGGAGTTGTCGGATCTGTTCGTGCAGGTGGTCTGACGCAACCCGCCCCTCTGCCGCCCAGGCTCCTAGGTTGCGACCCGGTCGGGTAGCAGCCGGTCGTACTCTTTCTTCACCACCGCATAACACTCGCAGGTGCGCCGCTCGAGGCCGGGCCGGTCGAGCACCGTGATGTGCCCGCGCGCGTAGCGGAGCAGGCCGGCCTTCTGCAGGCTGAGCGCACTCTCGGTGACGCCTTCGCGGCGCACGCCCAGCATGCTGGCGATCAGCCCTTGCGTCATCACCAGCTCGGTGCCGTGCAGCCGGTCCAGGCTGAGCAGCAGCCAGCGGCACAGCTGCTGGTCCAGCGAATGGTGGCGGTTGCATACCGCCGTCTGCGCCATCTGCGTGATCAGCGCCTGGGTGTAGCGCAGCAGCAGGTGCATCGCCGGACCCGCCTGTTGAAACTCTTGCTTGATCGCATCGGCCTTCAGGCGTAGGCCATGGCCGGCGCTCAGCACCACCGCCCGGCTCGGCGTGGATTCGCCGCCCATGAACAGCGAGATGCCCACCACGCCCTCGTTGCCGACCACGGCAATCTCGGCCGACGCGCCGTCTTCCATCACGTACAGCAGCGAGACGATGGCGTTGGTTGGGAAGTACACATGGCTCAGCGTGCGCCCCGGCTCGTACAACACCGCGCCCAACGGCATCTCCACCCGCTCCAGCTGCGGCAGCCAGCGTTGCAGGTCAGCCGGCGGTAGCGCCGCCAGCAAGTGGTTCGTTTTGGGGTCGGGCGCAAGGGCCATCGCCGCCGCCTTTTCGATTTGGCATAGGTCGGACACCGGGAACTCGTCGCGAGTGCATCGTGCACATTTGGAGCGTACATCGTATTTTAGATTCGGTCTGCAGCACAAGGGATCCACGCTGGCCCGGATCGAGCAGTCGGCGCGACCCTCACATCGGCAGGTGCTGGCCCGCCCACACCGTGGCCAGAAAAGTTTTGCGACACAGCCGAGAAGGTCTTACGAGGCTTACGTTGGATGGCGCACAGAACCGCTGCTCACCCAGCCATCACAATTGCCTTGCACCGCGATTCGCGGGCGCCGGCCATGCGCCGCACAACCACCAAAGGAACAAACTCTCCATGATCTCGCGTTCCACACTTGAGGCCGCGAACCGGGTCGCCGAGTACTTGGCACGCCGGCCCATCGTCCTGGAACTGAGCGCGCTATCCACGCCGCCAGCAGTCGATGAGCCGAGACCCGATGCAGCGGGGGTGAACGCTTTGGCCACGTGGCCGGCACCAGCCAACAAGGCGGAGAGCGTTGAGCGATGACGCTGATTGACCTGCTGCCCTTGGCGCCCCTCATGCTAGTGGGCGCGCTCGCGCTGGTGGCCCTGTGGCCCTGGCGTAGGCGAAGTCGAAATCCTACTTCTGCAGCGCAAGAGTGCCGGCGAGTCGGTCACCGACATGCGGCCGTAGCTTCTTCAGCTCGTCCTCAAATTGGCTGAGCCAGTCGTCGCGGGTCATGGGAAGACCCAAGACTGAGCAATCTGCTTATAGGAGCAACTGCAGGAAGCTTGACCACGACTGCTCCTGAGCCTGACCAGCATGTTGGTGCAACTGGCCGGTCTGCGCAGAGGCAGTTGAACTGCCCCTGGGAAAGCACCAGCGCATCACGCACTCTCGAATCACTCGCACGTCACCTGGCTTCTCCAGAACGGCGTCGATGCCGCGGTCTCGCAAGCGCGGATGCCCGGCACTGACAAGGGTCGACGTGTACGCCACCACAGGCACGCGCGCGCGCATGTTCACGCGCGAAGCGCCTGATTTGCGCGGTGGCCGCGAACCGGTCGGAGCACAGGCATCTGAAGGTGCATCAGGATGAGATGCAGATCGAGCTCGCACGCTAGGGCGACCGCCTCGGCCCCGTCGTCTCCCAACAGCGGCTTGATTCCGATGAACGAGAGCCTCTCGGAGGCCACTAGCAGATTGACGGGATCGTCGTCGACCACCAGCACCAAGTTCGCACCGAGCAGCCTGGGGTTGACCGGTGTAACGGCGGCAAGAGGGTACATTTTGCTGTACAAGCGGAGAAGGCTAGCCAGCCCGGGAACCGAATGCCCCCTGCCACCAGCCCCCCCGCTAACCTCCTGCTTGCCGCACTGCCGCGCGACGAGTGGGAGCGCTTGATCCCCCACGTGGGCGCGGTCGAGCTACCGCTCGATAAGGTGCTGTACGAACCCGGCAGTGCCTTGCACCGGGTGTACTTTTTGACCACCGCGATCGTGTCGTTGACGTACGTGACGGAAAGCGGCGATTCGACCCAGTTGGCGGTGGTCGGACGGGAAGGTGTCGTAGGCGTTTCGCTGTTCCTTGGCGGCGATACCACGCCCCACCGAGCCGTCGTCCGAAGCGCCGGCCAGGCGCTTTGCATCGATGCCGAGGTGATGAAGCACGAGTTCGATCACTCGGTTGCGGTCAGGCATCTGATGTTGCGCTACACGCACGCCCTCATCACGCAGATGGCGCAAACGGCCGCATGCGTTCGCCACCACTCAATGGATCAACGACTGTGCCGGTGGCTGCTGATGAACCTCGACCGGTCGGAGGGAGCCGAAATCTTCGCGACCCAGGAGACAATCGCCCACATGCTCGGCGTGCGGCGCGAAGGCGTGACCGAGGCCGTGCGCAAACTGCAGACAGACGGCGTGATCCGTCATGCGCGAGGCCACATCACCGTCTTGGACCGCGCGGCGCTCGAGCGCCGAACCTGCGAGTGTTATGCCGTGGTCAACAAGGAGTACGACCGCCTGCTGCCCCACCGCGATGTGTTGACTCGGCGAGCGATTCCGGCGCGTGTCGCCACCTTCAATCCACCGCCTGCGACCGTCCCTCATCGGCATGCGCCAGCACCACCAAAAAGCGTTGGCCCGCCGGGTCGGCACTGATGTGGGCACGGACCCGGCGGCCCTTGCCGGGGATCAACTGCGTGTCGATGCTTCGTAGCGTGCCTGGGCAAGGCTGGAGAACGTCCTCGCAACATGCGGCCGCTGTCGTCGAAAGCTGTCAGCAGGCTCGCCCGACATCGCCTTGTGCGTCGGGTCCATGTGCAGGCGGCGCCACGCGACCGGACCCCGATGGGTGCGCTATCGAACAGACGCTAATCGACCTCCCGGTTGCAGTCAACGATCATGTCCCTAGACCGCGGATGTCAACCGCGACGTCATGCGCGCTCGCGTCAGCGGGTTGACATCAACGCAACGACAGCTGTTCTTGCCGAAGATGGACGAAGCGATCCCCGAAGTCCACACAGGGCCATGCAATCAAGCGGCCACGGCCGCGCCGGCGGGGAATGAATCCATCATCGCGTATGCCCTGCGGTCCGCCGCATAACAATCGCACGCTGCCGCTTCGAGCCCCTCGCGATCGAGCACCGTCAGGTCACCACGGTGATACCGGATCAACCCACTGTTCTGCAAGGCGCCGGCAGCCATCGTGACGCCGACACGGCGCACGCCGAGCATGTAGGCCAGAAATTCGTGGGTCACGCGAAACGTGTCGACATGCGCACGGTCGTGGCTCATCAACAGCCAGCGCGCTAGGCGCGGACCGATAGGGTGATAGCGCAGGCATGCGGCCGACGCCGCCAGTTGCGCCATCAGCACGTACAGATAACTGTTCAGGTGGCGCTGCAGCGCAGAGCTGCGTGCAACCTCGCGACGGAACGCGCTCGCGCTGACGCGCCACGCGGTACCCTCGCCCTGGACCACCCCACGCAACGGCGTCATCGCGACCCCAAGGGCCAACTGAGCGCCCACCATGCCTTCGCGGCCCGCCATGGCGACTTCGAGGCCCGCGTGTTGGTCGATGGTGGTGATCATTGACACAAAACCGTCGATTGGAAAGTAGACATGGTGCGTGGCCTCGCCCCGCTCGCACAGCACCTCGGCCAACACCAACGGGAATGGCTCGCAGACCGCGAGCAGACGCTGGCGATCTGCGCGCGGAAGCATTTCGATCAGATGGTTCTCGATGGCGGCCAAGGCGAGCCCTCTGGTGGATGGCCTGCCGGCGGGGCACGGCGCCGATTGCTCGGCTGCGCCGCGTTCGAGCGGCAAGGCGCAGAACGCTCGCAGTCTGATCAGCCGATCGCTGCTTGACTGTCTGTTAGCGCACACAGCGGCACATGAGCCACCGCATCGCTGCTGGGTACGTCGGCGCACAGACCGGTGCACACGATGCGGGCTACAAGACCCATAGGTTGCACTCACCCTGGTCGGCTGCAACCGCCGCGACGATTCGCAAACCGCCGGACAGAAGGTCGACTCGGCGATGTCCAAAGCCGATGAAAAGGTCGACGCGGGGAAGGCCGAGCTCAAGGGCGGCGCCGACAAGGTCAAGGAGTCTGCTGGCCAAGCCGTGACAGCCGTCGGAGACACGACCATCACCGCCGGCGTCAAGGCGAAGTTGGCCACTGACTCCGACCTCAAGACCCTGGACATCAGGCCACCTTGCGCGGCAAGGCACCTAATGCCGCTGCGCAGGCGCGCGCCACGCAGCTGGCGGCGTCCGTCAGCGGCGTGACCAGCGTCGACAATCAATTGACGGTCTCGCAGTAATCCAGACGCCGACCGGATGAGCTTCGCGGGCAACCGCGGAGTGCGACGGCGGCGCGCAGCGTTCGACCGCACACAAGCCTGGCTCATCTCGACACCAACGGGTGCATGATGAGGCCCGGACTCGCCGAACATTGAACTCACCTAGCCTGCGGCTGCGGCTCGCAGCGGGCCGCGGTCTGTGCGTGCTGTGTCCGAGGGCGCACAGACGTCGGTCGACCGAGGGCCCAAATTGCCCTCCATGATTCAGGCAAAGTCCGGGCGGCTAGTCGCAGACTCTGTCAGCGTCACCGCGCCGGCCGGGCGACCCGTCAAACGATGGATGCTGTGCCCAAGCGGCGCCGCTTCTAATCGGCGGGCTAGTCACTGGCTCAATGGCCGCTGCGGGCCACCGCGCCGTCGAGCAATCCGGCGCTGACGCCGGGCCGGTACATCTTAAAACAGCGTCGCTGCTGCTGGACCTGAAGATCCTGGCCATGACCTCACGCGAAGTGATCAAGGGGACGAACGCATATTGACGCCAGCGGCGCAGCTGGCTCCACCTGATGAATCAATTGACCGCCGTGCGAGAGAGCGTTGTCGCCGGCCGGGCCGGCGGCTCTAGTTCGCTACCCCGACAGGCAGCTGGTGGTCGTGTTCTCTCTTGGCCGCCGCATAACACTCGCAACTGCGCTGTTCGAGCCGTTTGCGATCGAGCACGGCGATGCGTCCGCGGTTGTAGCGGATGACGCCGGAGCGCTGCAGCTTCTGTGCCACGGCGGTGACACCCTCGCGCCTCACGCCCAGCAGATTGGCGGCACGCTCGTGCGTCAGCATCAGTTCGTCGGACGGTGATCGATCCAGCCCGAGCAAGAGGCGCCGGCAAAACTGCTGCTCGATCGAATGGTGCCGGTTGCACGCCGCCGTCTGCGCCGTCAGCGCGATCAGCGCCGGCACGTAACGCAACAGCATGTGCAGCACCGGACTGCCGCGATCGACCTCGCCCTTCGCCGCGCGAGCCGGCAGCCGATAGGATTGCCCGGCGACTTGCACCACAGCCCGGCTGGGCGTGGCGTTGCCGCCCATGAACAGCGCGATGCCCACCATGCCGTCGTTGCCCACCACCGCGGTTTCGGCCGAGGCGCCGTCTTGCGTGAGGTACATCAGCGACACGACGGCCGTGGTGGGAAAGTACACATATGCCGGTGTGCAGCCTGATTCACACAACACCTGGCCTATGCGCAGGTCCACCGGCTCGAGAGCCAGTTGCAAGCGATTGAACTCGGCATCCGGCAACGCGGCGAGCAATGAGTTGCGTCGCGGGTCATCGGGACGGGGCTTTATGATCACGGGGCTGCAATGGCATGCATGGAGCCCGCATGGTGCGCAAGCGCACCCACTTGCGGTATCGGCGACGACGGGGTGTTGTGATCAGCGGCGGCCGGTTACGCGCGTCAGTCCTGTCCTACAGCGCGTCAAAGTCAGCTCGGCGCTTCGCCGCGCATCTCAAACGGCCGGTCGGGCCGGCTACATCTCGCCCGACCGGGCTTTACCCACCACCGCCCGACGATCCACGCGGCGGCGCAGATGGTCCATCTGGCTGAACGCGCCGATCACTTTCGTCGCACGGCAAACCCGCACGATCGGCTCGACACTTGAGGCGTGCCGGCACTATCATGTTGATGCGCCGTATCAATACACACCGCCGTCTGCGATTGCCGCAAGTTGTTGATAAACAGGGCTCGGCGGAGTGCGAGGGTGACTCCCGTCGACTCCGCCAAACATCGCAAAACGCCCGCTGCACGCGGGCGTTCTTCATGGATCATCGATGTCGCAAGCGGCCCGTACCTCGCAGACCACTGCCATTCGTGGACCGGTGCTCACCTACACCGGTGACCCATTCCGCGAAGGCCTCGAAAGCACCGTGCGCTACGAGCCCGACGCGATCGTCGGTATGGCTGGCGGCAAGGTCAGCCACTTCGGCCCCGCCGATCAGGTGCGGGCGCAGCTCCCGCGCGGCACGCCGATCAAAGAGTACGGCAAGGACGCGCTCATCATGGCCGGGTTCATCGACAGCCATGTCCACTATCCGCAGACACAGATCATCGGCGCCTACGGCGAGCAGCTCATCGATTGGCTGAACAAGTATGCGTTCGTTGCCGAGCAGCAGTTCGCGGACCCGTGGCACGCGCGCGAGGTGGCCAAGGTTTTTTTGGCGCAATGCCTGCGCGCCGGCACCACCACCGCCGCCGTGTACTGCACGGTGCATCCACAGTCGGTGGATGCTTTCTTCGAGCAGGCCGATGCGCTGAACCTGCGCATGATCGCCGGCAAGGTGCTGATGGACCGCAACGCGCCCGGCCCGCTCAGCGACACGCCGCAGCAGGGGCTACGACGAGTCCACCGCGCTGATCAGCAGGTGGCACCGCAAGGGCCGCCTGCTCTACGGCGTGACGCCGCGCTTCGCGCTCACCAGCACACCCGAGCAGATGGAGATGACCGGTGCGCTGTGGGCCGCGCACCCTGGAACCTACCTGCAGTCGCACGTTGCCGAGAATCGCGGCGAGGTCGCCTTGGTGAAGGAGCACTACCCCGAGCGCAGCGGCTACCTCGACGTCTATGACCACTACAAGCAGCTCGGGCCGCGCGCGATCTACGGGCACGGCATCTGGCTGAGCGAAGATGAACTGCAACGTTGCCACGACAGCGGCACCGCGATCGCCCATTGCCCGACCTCGAACCTGTTCCTCGGCAGCGGCTTGTTCAACCTCGAGAACGCCAAGCGGCCGCAGCGCCCGGTGCGGGTGGGGCTGGCCACCGACCTCGGCGGCGGCACGTCGTTCTCGATGCTGCAGACGCTGAACGAGGCGTACAAGGTAGCGCAGCTCAACGGCAACCCGCTTTCGTCCGGGCACGCGTTCTATCTCGCGACGCGCGGCAGCGCGCAGGCGCTTTACCTGCAAGACAAGATCGGCAGCATCGCCGCCGGCATGGAGGCCGATGTCGTCGTGCTCGACCTGAAGTCGACGCCGATCATCGAGTACCGCATGCGCCACTGCAACGACCTCGAAGAGGCGCTGTTCGTCCAGATGACGATGGCTGACGACCGAGCGGTGCGCGCCACCTATGTCGCTGGCAACCTCGCTTACGAGCGGTCCCGGCCAGATCCGCCCTGATGCGCCGCGGCACGTAGCGGCTCGATGTCGGCCGTGCCGATTTTGCGGCGGCGCGGTCGATGGTAAGCAGATGAGTCCCGCGCAGGTAACTCATGGGACCAAGGTCCAATTCCCCATCGCGTCCAAGTTGACTCCAATCAGCGCGTGTTGCCGCTTGCTTGGCAGGGCACGCAACAAAGATGGAGACAAGCATGCGAAGAACTTTGATTGCAGTCGCCGCCGCGCTGGCCGTGTGCGGCGGCGCCCGGGCCCAGTCGACGACGGAGCTCAAGGCCGCACTCGACCAGGCCATGAGAACGATCCAGGACCTGCAGGCGCGGGTGAGGGCCCTCGAAGAGCAGAAGGCCAAGATACCCCAGGCGGCGGCCGGGGCGGCGGCCGCCGCCGCCGCGGCGCCGCCGGCACCTGCCCCGGTGGTGGCGCCGGGCTCGAACGCCGAGCAAGGCGCAGCGGATCCGGGGCAGGCGCGCGTCGAGGTCTACGGCCAGGCGCAGGCCGATGCGATCTACGACTTCAAGAAGATGAACCCGCAGTGGGCGGCGACGCTGCGGCCTTCGCAGATCCCGATCGTCTGCCCGGGCAGCCCGGGCTGCGGCGAGGACGGCCAGTTCACCTTCAGCATCCGCCAGTCGAGCCTCGGCGTGCGCGGCTTCATTCCCACGGCGTACGGCCTGATCAAGACCGACCTGGCGTTCGACCTCTTCGGCAGCGATGGCGGCACCAACATCCACTGGCTGCGTGCGTGGGCCGAAATGGACATGTGGGGCGTCGGGCAGTACGACTCCAACTTCATGGACAGCAGCGTGCTCCCCAGCGTGATCGACTACTGGGGTCCATCGGGCATGGTGTTCGTTCGCAACCCGCAATTCCGCATCACGCCGTTCAGGGGCCAGGGCATGACGGTGGCGGTGTCGCTCGAAGCGCCGAACTCGGTGATCGACACCGGCAAGGTGACCGACGTCGATCCGGCGCTCGGTGCCGGCATCGCCGGCAAGAACCGCCTGCCCGACCTGGTGGGCTCGTTCCGCTACGAGGGCGACTGGGGTCACGTGCGCGCCGCCACCCTCGTGCGCCAAGTGGGGTTCCACAACACCGCCAGCGCCGACGGCGAACCGGCCAACGAGAAGACGGGCTATGGCCTCAGCCTCAGCGGCACCTGGAGGGTGTTCGGCTTCGGGCAACTCAACTGGCAGGCGGTGACCGGCAAGGCGATCGCCAGCTACATGAACGACGGCGGCATCGACCTCGCGCCCAACGCCAGCCTGCAGGCCGAGACCGTGCGCTCGCAGGGTTACCTCGTCTACTACAACCACAACTGGTCGGACAATTGGACGAGCGCCATCGGCTTCAGCCAGCACAAGCAGAGCAACACCGACGGCCAGCTCGGCACGGCGTTTCGCCGCGGCAGCTACGGCTCGATCAACGTGCTGTACACGTTCGCCAAGAACGTGATGACGGGTGCCGAGTACATCTGGGGCAAGAACGAGAGCAAGGACGGCAACTCCGCCACCGATGCACGGCTGCAGTGGTCGACGCGGGTCACCTTCTGACCAGGCCCGCATCGAACGACGCAACGAGAACCAGCTACCGAATCCTCACCGACGCCGGCACCAGCATCACACCGCAGGCTTCCGGCATCGAGTACGCCGCGGCGCGCTGAGCCGCCCGGGCTCGACCACCGTCATCCCGGCGTCGACTCGCCGGTGACGGCGTGCGTGCAGGCAGCGTCCCTGCATCGCGTGGCGCGGATTACCTAAGTCACGCCCGCTGCGGCGCGCCGGCTGTTTATTCTCGGCCATGCCGACGGGAGCCGGTTGTGCGTAGCGACCACCAATTACGAGAGCAGGGCGTGCCGGCAGCGGCTGGTTGCACAGGGCCGTCGCGCCATCGGCGCGGCATGATGTGCGCGGTGCTGGCTGCTGCGGCCCTGACCGGCTGCAAGTCGACACCGCCACCACCGCCACCGCCGATGCCCACGCCCGTGACCGGCAGCATCCAGGGGGCGTCCGAACTCAATCCCAGCGTCAGCCAGCGGCCGTCGCCGTTGCTGTTGCGGGTGTACGAGCTGAAGTCGCCCACCGCCTTCAATCAGGCCGACTTCATGGCGCTGTACCAGGCCGACCAGGCCACGCTGGGCGCCGATCTGATCGCCCGCGAGGAGTTCATGCTCGCGCCGGGCGAGATCCGGCCGTATCGCAAGTCGCTGGCGCCCGAAACGCGTTTCATCGGCGTCGTCGCGGCGTATCGCAACCTCGAGCAGGCGACCTGGCGAACCATCGTTCCCGTCATCAAGCCGGGCCTGGCGCAAAAGCTGGTGATCCGCGCCGACGCCCTGGCGGTGTCGGCGTCGATGCAGCCTTGACGCCGCCACCCCGCCGAGCCGCGCCATGACCGTGCGACACCGGGTGATCTGGTCGCAGGGCATGTTCCTGCAACCCCATCACTTTCAGCAGGAAGCGCGTTTCTTCGAGTACCTGGTCGACGCGCGCGTGCGCGCGGCCGACAGCTATGCCTGGGGGTTCGGCGAGCTGGTGATCGATGAAGCGCAGCTCGCGCTGGGGCGCGTGGCGCTCACGCGCGCCAGCGGCGTGCTCACCGACGGCACGCCGTTCTCGATGCCCGACGCCGACGCGTTGCCGGCACCGCTCGAGGTCGCGGCCGACGTGCAGGGCGAGGTCATCTATCTGGTGGCGCCGCTGGCGCGCTTCGGCGCCACCGACGTCGAGTTCGGCGGCGACGGCAGCGAGCGCGGCGACAGCATGTCGCGTTACGTGGTGGTCGACCAGGCGCTGCGCGACCAGGCCAACGCGGCCGACGATCCCGAGCCGGTGCAGCTGGGTGCGGTGCGCTTGCAGCTGCTGCGCCAGCGCGCGCTCAGCGACGCCTATGCCCGCATCGGCGTGGTGCGGGTGGTCGAGCGCCGCAACGACGGCCAGGTCGTGCTCGATCGCGGCTACCTCGCGCCGCAGACGCGCATCGAGGCCACCGGCCAGCTGTCGACGACCGCGGCGCTGCTGCACAGCCTGGTGCAGCAGCGGGCGCGCGCGCTGGCCGCTGCGATGGGCCAGCTCGGCCATGGCGTGTCGGAGGTGGCCGACTTCTTGATGCTGCAGCTGCTCAACCGCGCGCAGCCGCTGCTGCATCAGTTTGCCGGTGCGCCGAGCGTGCATCCGTGGCCCTTCTACCTGGCGTGCGTGCAGTTGGCCGGTGAGCTGGCCACGTTCGGCAGCGCCCAGCGCACGCCACCCGACTATCCGGTGTATCGGCACGACGATCTGCAGGCCGTGTTCACGCCGGTGGTGAAAGACTTGCGCGAGATGCTGTCGGCGACGATCCAGCGCCATGCCGAGCAGATCGAGCTCGTCGAGCGCAGCCACGGCGTGCGCACCGCGGTGGTGGGCGACGCCGAGTTGTTGCGCAACGCCGGCTTCGTGCTCGGGGTGCGGGCGCAGTTGCCGGCCGAGCAGTTGCGCCAGCGCTTTCCGGCGCAATCCAAGCTCGGACCGGTGGATCGCATCAAGGATCTGGTGAACCTGCAGCTGCCCGGCGTGGTGCTGCGCAGCTTGCCGGTGGCGCCCCGCCAGTTGCCGTTCCATGCCGGCAGCCACTACTTCGAGCTCGAGCGCCAGGGCGACCTGTGGAAGCAGATCGAGCGCTCCGGCAGCCTGGTGCTGCACGTGGCCGGCGACTTCCCGGGGCTCGAACTCGAGTTGTGGGCGATCCGCCAGCCTTGATGCGCTGACGCGCCTGCGTGCCCCATGGCGACCGACCCGCCTCCGATGAACGATCCGTTCGCCTCGCTCGAGGGGCCGCGCACGTTCCTGCGTCCCAACCCCGGCGGCTGGGCCGCGCGCCCTGCGGCTGAGCCCACGGGCGACGTCGGCGCGCTGGAGGCGCCGCCGGTCGACCATGGGTTCAATCCGTTGCTGGCGGTGGCCAACCGGCTGCTGATGCTGGTGCCGCAACTGCGCCAGACGCGCCACGTGGCCGATCCGGCCGCGCTGCGGGCGTCGCTCGCGCAAGGCATCCGCGACTTCGTGACCGCGGCGCATGAGCGCGGCATCGCGCCCGAGCGCGTGATGGCGGCGCGCTACGTGCTGTGCACGATGCTCGACGAGGCGGCCGCCGACACGCCCTGGGGTGGCGCCGGCGTGTGGGGCCGCCACAGCCTGCTGGCCGAATTCCACAACGAGGCCTTCGGCGGCGAAAAAGTGTTCCAGCTGATGGCGAGGCTGGCCGAGAAGGCCGACGCCAACCTCGACCTGCTCGAGCTGATCTACGCCGCGATGGCGATGGGCTTCGAAGGCCGCTACCGCGTCATCGACAACGGACGCATGCAGCTGGAGGCGGTGCGCTCGCGGCTGGCACAGATCATCCGCCAGCAGCGCGGCGCCTATGCGCCGGCACTGGCCGAACACTGGCAGGGTCATCCGGTCAAGCAACGCGCACGCGCTGTCGTGGTTGCCGCTGGCGGTGACCGCGCTGCTGGTGCTGCTGCTGATGGGCGGCGTCTACGCGGGATTTTCCACCTCGCTCGCCAACCGCTCCGACCCGGTGTACGGGCAGATCCAGCAACTGCGTTTGAGCCCGCCGGTGGCCGCGGTGGCGCAGCCCGCGCCGCAGCCGCGCCTGGCCGTGTTTCTGCAACCCGACATCCGTGCCGGCATCGTTGCCGTGCGCGACGAGGTCGACCGCAGCGTGGTCACCGTGCGCGGCGACGGCCTGTTCGCGCGCGGCAGCTGCCAGCCTGGTGCCCGAGCGCGAGGAGTTGATGCGCCGCATCGCCGATGCGCTGGTGCGCGTGGGCGGCGAGGTGCTGATCACCGGCCACACCGACACCACGCCGATCCGCACCTCGCGCTTCCCGTCCAACTACCACCTGTCGGACGAGCGCGCGCGTGCCGTGCGCGACCTGCTTGCAGCCTCCGGTGTGCCGGCCGACCGACTGCGCGCCGAAGGCCGTGCGGCGGGCGAGCCGGTGGCGTCCAACGACACCGAAGCCAACCGCGCACTCAATCGGCGCGTCGAGATCACGCTGTTCACGGCGCGCCAGGGGCAGGCGCGCGTGGTCGCGTCGCCCACGCCGCCGGCCGCGGCGGCCTCGCGGTGAGAGCCACACTGCCATGCTGACCCGGCTGCTCGGCCTGATCTTCAACCGCTGGACGCTGCTGGCGCTGCTGTTGCTGGCGCTGATGGCGGTGATCTGGATCATCGGGCCGTTGGTCGCCATCGGCGAGGCGCGTCCGCTGGACAGCGATCGCGCGCGCTGGATCGCGATCGGCGTCGTGCTGCTGGTCACCGCGTTGCTGATCGGCTGGAGCCGTTGGCGCGCGCGCCGCGGCAACGCGCAGGTGGTGCAGCAACTCGTCGCCGCGCCGCGCCGGCAAGGCCGCCGAGAGCGCCGACATGGCGGCGGTGCGCGAGCGCTTCACCGGCGCACTGCAGGTGCTGCGCAGTGCGCGCTTCGGCGCGGCGGCCGGCACGGGCTTCTGGCACCAGCTCGGCCAACGCCTGGGCGGGCGCTACCTCTACCAGATGCCGTGGTACATGATCATCGGCGCACCCGGCACCGGCAAGACGACGGCGCTGCGCAACGCCGGGCTGCAGTTTCCGCTGGCCGCACGCATGGGCGAACAGGCGGTGCGCGGCGTCGGCGGCACGCGCAACTGCGACTGGTGGTTCACCGACCGCGCGGTGCTGATCGACACCGCGGGCCGCTTCACCACGCAAGACAGCGACCAGGCCAACGACAAGGCGACCTGGGCGGGGTTCCTGAACCTGCTGAAGCGCTCGCGGCCGCGCCAGCCGCTCAACGGCGTGCTGGTCACGGTGGCAGCGCCCGACCTGATCACCAAGAGCGCGAGCGAGCGCCACCACCATGCGCTGACCGTGCGCGCGCGCGTGCAGGAGCTGCACGAGCAACTCGGCGTGCGGCTGCCGATCTATCTGCTGGTCACCAAGTGCGACCTGATGGCCGGCTTTGCCGAGACCTTCGCCGCGCTCGACAAGGAGCAGCGCGCCACGCCGTGGGGCTTCACCTTTGCGCTCGAAGGGCCCGCGGGCCAGACTTTCCAGAGCGCACTGGCGCCCGAGTTCGACGCGTTGCTGCAGCGCCTGTCGATCGGCACCATCGATCGCCTGCAAGGCGAGACCGACCCGCAGCGCCGCGTGCGCATCTACGGCTTCGCGAACCAGTTCGCCAACCTGCGAGCGCCGTTGATCGAGCTGGTGCAGCAGGTGTTCGCGCCGTCGCCGTTCGAGGCCGATCCGATGCTGCGCGGCGTCTACTTCGTCAGCGGCACGCAGGAGGGCTCGCCGATCGATCGTGTGCTCGGCGCGGTGGGGCGCCGCTATCAGCTGGAGCAGGCGATGCTGCCGCCGCAGCGCGCCAGCGGACGCAGCTACTTCCTCGAGCGCCTGCTCACCGAGGTGGTCTTTGCCGAGCAGGGATTGGCGGCGACCAACCGGCGTTGGGAGCGGCAGCGCAGTGCGCTGGCCCTGCTGGGCTACGCCGCGCTCGGCGGGGTGGCCATTGCCCTCGTTGCCGCGTGGAGCGTGAGTTGGCGCAACAACAGCGCCTATGTCGACGCGGTGGCCGCGCGGGTCGAAGACGTGCGCCGCCAGGTGCAGGAGACACCCAACCGCGCGACGCCGGATCTGCTGCCGGTGCTGGGCGCGCTCGAGGCCACGCGCAGGCTGGCCGCGGCCGGCGACGCCGAGGCCAGCGTGCCGTGGTCGCTCGGGTTCGGCCTCTACCAGGGGCGCAAGCTCGACAGCGCAGCGCAGTCGGCCTACGAGCGCATGCTGGTCGATGCCGTGCTGCCGCGGCTGGCGCTGCGCGTGGAGGAGCAGCTGCGGGCGATCGAACGGCCCGAGTCGCACTACGAGGCGCTCAAGGCCTATCTGATGATGTACGACCCGTCGCACTTCGATGCCGCGTCGCTGAAGGCGCACATCGAGTCCGATTGGGATACGCGGCTGGGCCGCAGCCTGAGCGTCGAGCAACGCGAGACGCTGAGCAGCCACCTCGACGCGCTGCTGGCTCAAGGCGCCGCTGTGTCGCCGCTGCCGCAGGACAAGGCGTTGATCGACGCCACGCGCTTGCGGCTTGTCTGCGGTGCCGCTGCCGCAACGCGTGTACAGCGCGGCTGCGCCAGACCGACATGGGCGCGCAGTTTCCGGAGTTCACGGTGGTGCGTGCCGGTGGCGGCAACGCGCCGCTGGTGTTCACGCGCGCCAGCGGGCTGCCGCTGACGCGCGGCGTGCCGGGCCTGTTCACCTACAAGGGCTACCACGAGGGCTTTCAATCGGTGGTCGAGAAGGCGACCAAGCAACTGGCCGACGAGCAGGGTTGGGTGCTGGGCGTCACTGCACCCAAGAGCGCCGACGCGTTGGTGGCCGGCGCCAGCGGCCGCGTGGTCGACGACGTGCGCCGCATCTACCTCACCGAGTATCGCGACACCTGGAAAGCCTTCATCGCCGATGTGCGGCTGGGGCCGATCGGCAGCATCTCGCAGGCGCTGGAGCGCACGCGCTTCCTGGCTGCGCCCGACACGCCGCTGCTGCCGCTGCTGCGCGCGATGTCGCGCGAGACCACCTTGCTGGCCGGCCAGGGGCTGCTGGGCGAGCGTGACCGAAGGTGGCGACCACCTCAGGGACAAGGTCTGCTCGGCCCGATCGGTGCCAAGCCCGCCACCAAGGGTGCACCCGGCGAGCGCATCGAAAGCATCGTCGACGACGAGTTCATCGGCCTGCGCCGCCTGGTCACCGCACCCGAGGGCGGCAAGGCGCCGATCGAGGGCGTGGTGGCGCGCCTGGGCGAATTGCAAGTGCACTTGACAGCGGTGGAAACCGTTTTGAAGGGCGGTGGCGCGCCGCCGGCTTCGCCGCTGCCCAACCAGCTCAAGGCCGAGGCCGCGAATTCACCCGACCCGGTGCGCTCGATGCTCGACAACCTGGGCGCCACCAGCGCCAAGGTGAGCCTGATGCAGGTGCGCGAGAGCCTGTCGCGCGAGGTCAAGGCGCAGGTCGGCGACTTCTGCAATCAGGCCATCAACGGCCGTTATCCGTTCGACGGCAGCTCGGCGCGCGACGTCACGCCGGCCGATTTCGCCACGCTGTTCGGGCCCGGCGGCAAGTTCGAGCAGATGCAGCAAAAGCTCAGCCCCTACATCGACACCAGCACGCGCACCTGGAGCTTCCGCCCGGTCGACGGCACGCCGCTGGGCACCGATGTCGGCACGTTGCCGCAGTTCCAGCGCGCCGCGATCATCCGCGAGACTTTTTTCAGCGGCGGCGCCGGGCCGGCGACGCGGCTGGACTTCAAGCCGGTGGAGATGGATGTCCAGTTGCGCGAGTTCACGCTCGACGTCGACGGCCAGATCGTGCGCTACGACCACGGCCCGCAGATCCCGCAGCCCGTCAAGTGGCCGGGCCCGCGCGGCACGGGCGTGGTGCGGGTGATGGTGCAGCCGGCCGGCGGCACCGGCATGGTCATGGACGGACCGTGGGCGCTGTATCGCATGTTCGATCGGGTCAGCGTGCAGCCCGGCGTCGGGCCGGAGAAGTTTCGTGCCACCTTCGACATCGACGGCCGCAAGGCGGTCTTCGACGTCACGGCCGGCAGCGTGCGCCACCCGTTCCGCATGAACGAACTCAAGTCGTTCGTCTGCCCCAACGGGCTGTGATCAGCGAGCGCGGGCAGCATGGTCCACGACGACACGGCGGGCTGGTTCGGCAAGCTGGCCGTGCTCGGTGACTTCGCGTCGCGCCGGCTGGCGCCCGACTGGGTGAAGGCCTGCGACGAGTGGTTGTCCAGCGGCCTGCAGGCCAGCCGCCGCGACCTCGGTGAGCGCTGGCCGCAGGTCTATCTGGCGGCGCCCGTGTGGCGCTTCGCGTGGGGCCCGGGCATCGTCGACGAGCGCTGGTGGTTCGGCGTGTTGATGCCCAGCTGCGACAGCGTCGGGCGCTACTTTCCGCTGGTGATCACGCAGGTGCGCAACCAGCCGCCCGGCGACCGCATCGCGCTGGACCATCTGGAGCTGTGGTGGTCGCATCTGGCGCGCGCAGCGGTGCAAACGTTGGCCGAAGGCGCCGCGCTGGATGACTTCGAGGCCGAGCTCGCCCAAGCGCCGCCATGGCCCGGCAGCGGCAGTCACGCCGGCATCACGCCGGCGCAGACTGCGCCGGGACGCGAGCGTTACCTCACGGCCGCGGGTGCGCCGCTGAGCGACGTCGCGCACGATCTGGCTGCCGGCGGCCTGTTGCAGCGCCTGCGTGGCATGAGCGCGTGGGCGCCGTTGCGCGGCCCGACCGAGCCCGGCAGCCTCACGCTGCAGGCCGGTCTGCCGCCTGCGGGGGCGTTCGCGCAACTGCTCACCGGCAGCTTGTAGCTGCTGGCCACGCCGCCTAGGCGGGCAGCCTGGGGCCCGGCATCGTGTCGTCATCGCCGGGGTCGGTGACTTCCCCGGGGTCACCCACCCAGACGGCGATGGCGCTGAAATTGTCCTGCCGCGGCTTGGCCAGCGCGTTGATGCGGCCGTGCATGTCGTCGAGCCAGTCTTGCGGTGCCAGTGCGCGCCCAAGGCTCGCGGCCAGCTCGGCATCGTCGAAGGCCTCCCACCAGCCGTCGCTGCACAGCAGGAAGGCATCACCCTCGAGCAACTCCACCGGGCGCGCAACGGTGTGCGGCTCGATGGCTTCGGCCACGCCAAGGGCGGCCAGCAACTGGTTCTTCTGCGGGTGCTGCTGCGACTGGTCGGCCGTGATGAGCCCCGCCTGCACCATGCGATGCACGACGCTGTCGTCCGCTGTCACGATGTCGGTGCGGCCATGGCGGATGCGGTACAGGCGTGAGTCGCCGACGTGCGTCCACATCACGTGCGCGACCACGGGGTCGATCCACAGCAGCACGATCGTGCAGTGCATGCGCGCGTTCATGTCGTCGGACTGCTGGTGGCGCTGCACCTCCCAGTGCGCCGACTGCACGATCCGCGTCAGGTTGTCGGGCGAGAACGTCAGCGCATCGTCGCGCAGCAGGCGCTCGATGCAATCGACCGCGCGTTGGGCGGCCTCGGCGCCGCGCTGGTGGCCACCGGCGCCGTCGGCCAGCACCGCATAGTGGCCGTTGCGCGCCGTGCCGTGGCGCACGGCGTCCTCGTTGTGGCTGCGCGCTCCAGGCTCGCTGCAGCTGACGATGCGGATGCCGATCATCGCGGCCGCGGGTTGCGCTTGATGCGTTCGATCTGCTGCTCGTACGCAGCCAGGAAGGCGCGGCCGAACAGCGCATGGAAGTTTTCCTGCGCCTCCTCGCGGATCGCCTCGTGATGCTGCAGGTACAAGTCCCACAGCTTGGCGCGGCGATTCATCGGCAGCACGTTGTCGAGCATCGAGCCGCCGACCAGCTTGGACTCCAGCGCCGCCGGCGCAAAGCGGTCGAGCATGCCTTCGATCGCCGCGCGCATGCCGGCCACGGTGCCGATGGCGTGGCCCACCAGGTCGCCCATCGCGTCGTCCATCGCCGCCGGCCCGTCGAGGAAGCCGCGCAGCGGCGGCCGCAGCAACTGCTCGAGCCCCGCCTTGCCATCGGGCGAGAACTTCAGCGGGTTGTTCTCGCGCTGCTGGATCACGGTGACGGCCGCGCGCAACTCGTGCTTGGTCGTCGCGCGCACCGCCATCAACTGCAGCGTGCCTTCGATCGCGCTGCGCAGGATCTGGCCGATGTTGCGCATGCAGTCGGCGGGTGGCCCCGGCGGCATCGGCAGGTCGACCCCGGCGCCCTCGCAGAACTGGCGCCACAGCAGCGTCGCGTCGCCCGGAGCACCCTGTGCCGGCGGCGCAACGGCCACGGTCCGCAGCACCGGCGGCGCCGCGGGCAGCGGCGCCGCGGCGGGGCGCGGGGGCTGCGCAGGGCGCGGCGGTTGTGCGCGCAGCGGTGGCGGCTGATAGGCGGCGTGCAGCGCCGACAGGTTGTCGGGTTGCGTCGGGCCGATTCCCTGTGCGGGGGCCGCGGGGCCGCCGAACAAAGCCAGTGGATCGGTGGACAGTGCGCCGGCGGCGGGCGCTGCCGGGCTCGCGCCGGCCTGGCCCATGCCGCCGACGAAACGAGCCAATGCATCGTCGCTGCCCGCTGCCTGCGATGCGCCCAGCCCGAAGGCTTGATCGATCGAGGGCGCGCCGCCGGGCATCAGATCGGCAAACGGATCGGCCGGCAGCGCCGGCGGTGGCGCCGCGCTTTGCGCAGGCGGCGCGGCAAACGGATCGAAGTCGTCCGGCAGGCGAGCGGGCGCGGCGGCCGGCGCAAAAGCCGATGGCGCCGGCGTCAAACCCGACGATCGCGGATGGACCCCGGCCGGGGCGGCCATCAGATCGGCAAACGGGTCGGCGCCGGCCGGCGCGCCGCCACCGATCAGATCGGCAAACGGGTTGTCGGCGGACACCGGTGGTGGCACCGCGGCCCGTGCAGGGATCGGGCTGCCCGCTGGCGCGGCCGGCGCAACCGGGCGGCTCGGCGTGTGCAGCGGCGCGGTGCGGTCCTCGGGCTCGAATTGCACCTGCAGCAGGTAGCCGCCGATGCGGATCTGGTCTTGCTCGGACAACACGATCGCTTCGCCGGGTCCCAGCGAGCGCCCACCCACCGTGATCGGATTGGCCGCACCGACATTGCGGATCGAATAGGTCGCGCCATGCGCAACGATCTCGGCCTGCCGCCGCGACACGTGGCGCTGCGGATCGGGCAGTGCCATCGTGTTGTGGTCGGCGCGTCCGATGGTGCCGCCGCGCGCGTCGAAGCTCGCGGTGATCGGCTGCGACAACGGCTGCTCGTTGAGGGATACCGCGACCAGAGTGAGTGTCATGGGCGTTGCCACGGCCCCTGCGGCCGCCGTCGTGCGATCGTCGACGCTGCCTCGGACAACATCAACAAACCAAAGTCACCCGTTGCCGTGTCCCGTGCATGCTTGAGAGCAGTGCGCGTGTGTTCGGCTGAGTGCGGCGTCACGCGTCAGCGCGCACCCGCCAGCCAACGCAGCTGGCGCGGCGCGGGTGCTGCCACCGGAAACAGCCGCGTGCCGGGCTGCAGCAGGCACAACTGCTCGGCGGCGTGCGCACGCAGGCGTTGCGAGCCTTCGCGCAGCACACGCTGCGCCACCGCTGCACCGACCGGCTCACCATGAAACAGGCGCGAACCCGGCGCGCGCCAGCGTGGCGTGGCAACGCTCCCACCACGACTGCACCTTCACCGGGTCGGGCCACGGCAGGCTCTCGTCCTCGTCGAGGCTCACGTCGTCGTCTGCGGGGTCGTCCGACGGATGCTCCGGCAACGGCGGCGCGACCAGGGTTTCCAGATCCTGCCGGGCGAGGTCGGTGCCGCAGATCCAGCAGAACGCCTCGCCGGCCAGGCGGGCCAGCGTCGGTTCGGCCATGCGTTCGATCAACCAGGGGACGAAGCGCACGTCGCCGAGCAGCCCGAGTGCGCGCACCAGGCGACGCCGGGCCGCGAGGTCACCCGGCTGCGCCAACGCGGTGGCCGACAGGTGGCGGGCCAGTTCGCCGGCGGCCTCGAACGAACTGGCGGCCATCAGCAGCGACAGGCCGCGCTGAGCCAACGGCGTGTCCTGCTGCGCCGCCACCTGCAGCACGCGCAACGAACCCTGCCGGTCACCCAGCAGGCACGCCGCCCAGGCCGCCCAGAACACCACCTCCGGAGCGTCGTCACTCATCGATTGGCGCACACGCTCCAGCAAATCCACCCGACCGAGCGCGCCGGCCGCGCGCAGCGCCTCGGCGCGCAGGCTGGGCGCGCGATCGCCCAACGCCGCGACGAGCACCGGGCCGGGGTCGACGCCGTGCAGGCGGCAAGCCACGATGCCGAGTTCGCGCTCGTGGCCTTGCTTGGACTCCAGCAGCCGCCGCACCACCCCTTGCAACTGCGCTGCGGTCACCCAACCGAAGGCCGAGGTCAGGCCGCGCCGCGCCGCGGGCACAACGGGCGCCAGCGCAACGGCCCGTTCGAGCAGCGGGTTGTCGCGCGATTCGAGGGCGCGAACGGCCAGCGCAAACACTTCGCCGGCGCCCGGGTTTTCGAGCGCCGCGACGCAGCGCGCCGTGCCGTACGCACCGGCCACTGCAAGGCCATCGAGATGGGCCGCGATGCGTTCGTCCAGCCGACCCAGCTGCAACAGGCGCACGTGGGGCGCACGCACCAGCACCGATCGCACGTGGCGCAACATGGCCGCCTCTTCGGCATGCTGCTGCACGATCACCGGGATCACCGCGGGCGTTGGGCGGCTGGTCGGTGCCGGCTTGGCGGCTGACGGGTTCGCGGTGGCGGGCATCGGGCGGGTCGGCGCAACGCTTCAGATCGTGAAGTCGATCGCGCTTTCGCCATAGAGCCCAAAGTCACGCCCGACCTTGCACGCCAGCGCGTGGCGCCGTCCCCACGCCTGGGGTCGCCGCGGGGCAAGCCCACGTCACAATGGCGCGCGTGAAACACGACCTGCGCCGATCGGCCCGCTGGAATGCACTGTGCAGCGCCATGCTCGCTGCCGGACTCATCGCCGCCTGTGCCGGACCCGGCCAACCGGGCGCTGCGCCGCCACCGGATGGCACGCCGCGCCCGCCCGCTGGTGGGGCCGACAGCCGCGCACCGCCGCCCGCCGCCCCCGCCTGCCCGAGCCGCCGGCGCCGCCGCCGATGACGCCGCAGGAGATCCGCATCCTGGTCGAGAAGACGGTGGTCGAGCTGCTGGAGCAAGGCCAGGAGGAGCAAGCTGCCGCCGAGTTGCAACGGGTGCTGAGGCAGGAGCCGAACCACCGGCTCGCCAACAGCCTGATGCGGCAGATCCGCGAAGACCCGCAGGCCCTGCTGGGCCGCGAGTTCTTCAACTACAAGGTGCAGCCGGGCGAAACGCTGTCGCGAATTTCTCGGCCGCTTCCTCGGCGACATCTACTTGTTCTACGGGCTGGCGCGCTACAACGGCATCAAGGTGCCGCGCCAATTGCATGGCGGCCAGCAGATCAAGATCCCGGGCAAGGCACCGGCAGGGCGGCCCTGCTCCGGCGCCGCCACCCGCCGCCCGCACCGCCACCGCCACCACCCCGCGCCGCCACCGCCGCGCGCCGCCGCCTCCGCCGGCACCACCCGACCCCGCCGCCGACGCGGACCCGGAGCGCGAGCGCAAGGCGGAGATCACGCGCCACTCGCGTGACGCGCGCGCCGCAGAGGCGAGGCAGGACCACGTTGCCTGCATCGCTGCGTGGGACCGCGTGCTCGAACATCGATCCCAACAACGGCACCGCCAAGGCTCGAACGGCAACGCTGCGTCGATATGGGAAGCGGTTGTTGGAACGGTAAAAGAAGGCGCCGGCTAGGACCTGTTCGAACGGGCCTGACTCAGCGCGACGGCGCGGCGGCGGCTGCTGGCGCGCTGCCCGACTTGGGAGCTTCACGCAACTGGCGCAGCCGCTCGGCGGCCTGCTGGTGGCTCGGATCGGCTTGCAGGCTGCGTTCCAGCGCGGCGATCGCGCCGGCACGGTCGGTGGCGGCCAACTGTTCGGCCTGCAGCAGGTACAGGTCGGCCAGCAGCGCGCGCAGCGTGGCGCTGCCGCGGCGCGGGCCGGCCAACGGCTGCAGGATGGCGATGGCGCTTTTCAGGTCGCCTTGGCTGGCCAGCATGCTGGCGTGCTCGATTTCGGTGCGCTCCTCCACCGTGGCGCTGCGCGCCGACGCGTTGGCCGGGGCGCGCCGCGCCATCACGGCACGCGACGGCTGGCCGAGTTGGTAGCGGCGCACACGTTCGCGTTCGATCTCGCGCAACGCGTCGGCCGCCGCGGCGTGGTCGGGCGCCAGCGCCAGCACGTCGAGATAGGCCCGCGCCGCGGCATCGATGTCACCGTGCGATCGTGCCGCGCGGGCGCGCGCCAGCCGCTCGGGCAACGCGGCGTTGATCGCTTCGACGGCCTGCGCGCGGCGCCGCGCCGCATCGGCATCACGCGGCCGCAGCGCCAGCACGATGTCCCACGCCCAGATCGCGTCGATCCAGCGTCCTTGGCGCGCTGCCGCATCGGCGGCGTCGCGCTGCTGGCGCTCGAACGCGGCCAGCGCTTCGGCCGCCGAACTGGGTGCCGGATCGTCGGGCGGCAACGGTGCGGCAGCCACCGGCGCTGCGACGATGGCGCTGCGCCGGGGCCGTGCCGGCGCAGCCCGAGGCGAGCGCCGCCACCGCTGTGACCAGTGTCAGGCGCAGGCCAGCCGTCAGAGCGCGCGTCATGGCCACAGGGCGTTGCGCCGCAATTGCAGCCGCGCCTTGAAATCGTCGAGCGAGTGATCTCCGTAGATCATCGTCCGCCGCAGCATCAGCGGGTGCGCGAAGAAGGCGTTGCCGCCGGGTATCACCGTCAGGCCCAGGTCGTAGTGCTGGCGCCGCATCGCCTCGAGCACCACCTCGTTGGCGTCGCCGAACGGATAGGCGAAGTGGTGCACCTTGACGCCCATTGCGCCGAGCCTGCGCTCGAGCGCCGCCCGCGGCAGCCGCAGTTCGGCCTCGATGCTCTGGCGATAGGCGGCGTCGCCCTCGTTGGCGGCCTGTTCGATCAGGTTGCGGTGGCTCTTGGAGTGCGCCTGGATGTCGACCAGGCCCGACTCGGCCAACTCCTGCAACTGGGCCCACGACAGCGCGTCGCGCGCGCCGATGAAGTCGGCGTAGACGAACAGCGTGGCCGGGAAGCCGTACTTCTTGAGCAGCGGAAAGGCGTGGCGGTGCACCGTTTCGTAGCCGTCGTCGATGGTGATGACCACCGAGCGCTGCGGCAGCGCGCGTCTTGCCGGCCAGGAAACCGGCCACGTCGGCGAGCTTGAGCACGCGATAGTTGTTGCGCGCCAGCCATTCGAGCTGGGCCTCGAACTGCGGCGCGGACACCACCATCTTGCCCTGGCCCGGCCCGAAGCGGTGGTAGCACAGGATCGGGATCGCCTGCGCGCCATCGGCCGTCACATCGAGCACCGAACCGGCGCTCAACGGCACCACCAGCGGCTGCGTGCCGGCGACGGCCCAGCGTTGGCCGTTGGCGTCGGCGATCTGCCAGGCGCGATCGGCCGCGCCGAGAAACCGGGTGGCGACGCCGGCCAGCGTGTCGCCGTCACGCGGCACGTACACCAGCAGGCGCTCGTTGCGGCCCGCCACGTCGCCCATCGCACCCGGCAGCGGGGCCTCGGAGGTGGGGACCGCAGGCACGGCCGCCGGCGCAGCGGGCGCTGCCGGCGGCGGCGCGGTGGCGACCGGTCCCGGCCGCGGTGCTGCACAAGCCGCGAGCCCGAGCAGCACAACGGCCGCGCCGGCCCATGCAGCGCAGCCGCCAGCCGCCCCGCGCATGCGGCTTGAAGGCGGCCGCCGCCGCGGAGAACGTCATCCTCGGCTGCCGCCGCTGCCGCGCTCGCCGGCGTCGGAGTCGTCCGGCGGGGCGTCTGTCTGCCGCGCCATCGCGAGCGTCTGCGGCGTCAGCGTCGACGGCGTCGGCGTGGCGGGGATGCCGCCGCCTTCGCGCCGCTGCAGTGCCTTGGCCATGTTGTCGAACGCGCTGTAGAGCATGCCGAACTCGTCGTTGCGTTTTTCGTCGATGCGGTGGTCGAAGCGACCCTTGGCGATCTCGGCCATCGACTCTTCGACCAGCTTGATCGGCTTGGCAAACCAATCGGCGACGAAGTACATCGCGATCGCCACCGCCAGCACGGTGACCACCGCCAGCACCACCATCAGGCTGATCGACAGGTTGACCACGCGGGTGAGCGGCTTCTCGGGGATGCCGAGCGCGACGCGGCCGACCTCCTTGTCCTGGTACAGCACCGGCGCTTCGAAGCCGAGCACGGCCTCGCCCTGGCTGAAGTAGCGGATCGCGGCGACGCCGCCGTCGACCTTGCCCAACGCCTCGGTGCCTTCGGGCTTGTAGGGCTGCCCGACCAACGCGGGCACGCTCGACACGCGCACCGTGCCCGCGCGGTCGATCACCGACACACGCTCGAAGTTGCGCGTCTTCATGATCTCCTGCACCGCGACGTCGACCGCCTCCCACTCGTCGCCCAGCACCGCGGCGGCGGCGTTTTGCCGCGCGATGAAGCGGGCCAGCGAGGCGCCGTAGTCGAACACCTGGTCCATCATCGCCGCCTGCTGGCGCTGCGTGATCACGGTGGCGGTGATGCCCATCACCACCGCGACGATCGCGCCCATGGTGACCGCCCATTTCACGCGCAGCGGGACGATGCGCGGCTTGTCGCGCTGGCGCGCCGTCTCGTCGAGTTCGACCAGCACCTTCTTCAGCGCGTCGGCCAGCTCGCGGCCGCTCTGGTAGCGCTGCGGCAGCGGCTTGGCCAGGCAGCGCTCGACCACGCGGCGCAGCGACGACGGGCGCATCGGGGCGCTTTTGCGCCAGCGGCGGCGGCTCGGCATTGGCGATCTGCGTGGCCACCGCCACCAGGCTCTCGCCGCGAAACGGCCGCTCGCCGGCCAGCATCTGGTACAGCACGATGCCGGCCGAGAACAAGTCGGAGCGGCCATCGAGCTTTTCGCCGCGGGTCTGCTCGGGCGACATGTATTGCGGCGTGCCGAGTACGGCGCCCACCTGTGTGCGCTGCTGCTGGCTGCTGTCTTCCATGTGGGCGATGCCGAAGTCGGCCACCTTGACCGTACGGCTGGAGCCCAGCAGCATCATGTTGCCCGGCTTGATGTCGCGATGCACGATGCCGCGCGCATGCGCGTACTCGAGCGCCCGCGCCAGTTGCAGGCCGATGACCACGGCGTCGCGGATCGGCAGTTTTCTCTCCTGCTCGAGCACGTCGGCCAGCGTCGGGCCGTCGATCAACTCCATCGCCATGTAGGGGCGCGTGCCGATCTCGCCGACGTCGTGCACCACCACGATGTTGCGGGTGCGACAGCCCGCCGGCCGCGCGCGACTCGCGCAGGAAGCGCGCGCGGCACTCCTCGTCTTCGGCCAGCGAGGCATGCAGGAACTTCACCGCCACGTCGCGGCCGATCGACGGATCGTGCGCCTTGTAGACCGTGGCCATGCCGCCGCGCCCGAGGCGCGACTGGATCAGGTAGCGGCCGACCTGGCGCACCACCGAGTCGGTGTGCCCCTCGGTGATTGCCGCAGGGGTGTTGAATGAGGCGTTGCCTGGCAACGTGCCGGTGCGCACCGGCGGCGGTGGCGGCGGTGGCTGCGAACGAGGGCTGCAGCAACGGGTTGCTCGGCAGGCTCGGCGGCGCAGGCTGGGCGCGTGGCGGGCTGTCCAGCAACGCGCGAGGCATGGGGATCGGCATGGCGCCGGGCCCGACGACGCGCGTGTTCTCGTCGTCGAAATCCGATGCTGCCGGCGGCGGCACGACCCGGGTGGGCCGCAGGATGGCGCGCGTCGCCTCGTCGTCGGCCGCAGGCGGCACCGAGGTCGGGTTCAGCGACGGCAGCGGCTTGATCGGCGGCGCCTTGTCGGATCGATCATCCGGCGGGGTCATGCGATCCACCATGCCTTTCTGGCCAGCGTGGCGGCCTGTTGCAGCCGCAAGGCGAACGAACGGCTATGCACGGGGCGGCTGCGCGGGCGGTTCGGCCAGGGCGGGATTGCACACCTCTCGGAGTTTGCCTGCATCGAGGTGGCCGTGATCGTGCGGCCACCCGTTTGGGGCGGCAAATCCGAAGGTCACGTGGCCTGAACACCACGCGAATAGCGGGCGCCTCAGCCGTTGGCTGCCACCCACTCGATGATGGCGTCGAGCGTGGGGGTCGCGGACGGTGCGTCGGGATGATTGACGAAGGCGGCGACCGCCTGCGTGCGGCCGCTGCGGCAGCGCACGTAACCGGCCAGCGCGCGGGTTTCGCCGGCGGTGCCGGTTTTCAGGTGGGCGCGGCCGGCGGCGGGGCCGTTGCTCATGCGGCGTCCCAGCGTGCCGTCGACACCGGCGATCGGCAATGAATCGACGAACGTCTCCGAGTGCGGGCCCTGCCACGCATCGAGCAGCAGTTTCACCAGCGCGCGCGGCTTGCCCTTCTCGGCGCGCGACAGGCCCGAGCCGTTGTCGACCGTGATGTCGCCATCGCTCAAGCCTCGCGCGAGCAGCCATTCGGTGGCCCGCGCGCGGGCCGCCGGGAGCGTGGCGGTCTGCAGCGGAAAGTCGCTGGCCAGCGAAAGGAACAGACTGCGCGCCGCCAGGTTGTCGCTGCTCTTGTTCATCTCGCGCACCAGCGCCGACAACGGCTGCGACGCCAGGCTATGCCACGGATCGAGCGGGTCGCCGTCCATGCCACGCGGCACCGGCGACTCGCGTTCGTTCGCGCGCCGATCGCGCACGCGACCCTTGATGCGGCCGCCCTCTTCGCGCCACAGCTCGGCGACCGCGCGCTCGGTGAACTCGTCGTGCGGCAACGCCAGTTGCGCGATCTCCCGGTCGCCGCACGCGGCAGCCCATTCGCCACTCACCACCAGCCGCGAGTCGAAGCTGTTCGGCTCCCAACGAGCGGACGCGCTGCAGCCGCTCCCAGGCCTCAGCCGGTTGACCACCTGCAATCCGGCCTGTGCCGGCCTCACCTGCACGCGACGCCGGCCGCTTGGGGGCCGTCTGCAGCGCCACGCGCAGCACGCCCTCGTCGAGCATCAAGGCATCCGGGCCGCGCATAGCCACGCAGGTTGTGCGCCGGCGGCGGCGTGTTGGCCAGCTCGTCGTCCAGCAGGCTGAACGCGAAGCGGTCGAGCACGATGTCGCCCCACACCTCGCGCAGGCCGCGCTCGCGCAGCTGGCCAGAACCAGGCGCGCAGGCCGTCGCTGCTGAGGCTCGCATCGCCGCCGCCGACGATGATCAGGTCGCCCAGCAAGCGGCCGCCGTAGAGCATGCCGTCGAGGTAGGCCTGGGTGCGCCAGCGGTAGTCGGGGCCAAGCAGGTCGAGCGCGGCCAGGGCGGTGACCAGCTTGGTGGTCGACGCCATTTGGAATGGCTGGTCGGCGTTCAGCGAGATCAAGCGGCCTGGCGGGGCGGCCGATCGGTTGCGCGTGCAGGCCGAAGCTGGTGGATGAAAGGCCGGAGGCGGCGAGCAGCGCCTGCACTGGGGACGGCAACACCAACGGCGTGGTGGGTGATTTGACGCGCGTTTCGCATGGGCCGGCCTGGGCAGGCAGGCGAGAGCGGTGCCAATCACAAGCGCGCGACGGGCAACGGCGTGACCAGCCCGAGTTCGGCGTCGTGGATGGAATGGCTGGATGCCCGCATCGAGCGCAGGGTAGCCATTTCGGTGTTTGCGGCAATCCCTCGGACTGAGGAAGTGCGAGCGTGTAGGCCGGCTACGCTCAGACGGACGTGGCGACTTACCGTCGGGTGGGGGTCGAAGATGGCCTATGGGCCCTACAACACCGCGCAAGGGCAGTTTGCGCTGTGCTGGGAGTCCTATCACCGCGCCAGTCTTCAGCATCGGCATTCGAGTGAGGTCACCGAATCGCAGTCGCAGATGCTGAATCCGTCGACCTGGGGCATGCCTGACCTGACGTACCTGTCGGTGGATTGGGACAAGGTCCGGCAGGAGAGCGCGGCCAACACCATGTCCGATGCCTGGCGCCTGGGTGCCGTAGCTACTTCTCCGGCGGCGGCGTCGACACGCTGGTGCGCGAGCTCAAACGGATGCCGATGCAGACAAGGCGATCGAACGCCGTGTTCAACGCCAGCCATAGGCAGGCGAGCAGCAAGACCTTCGCGGCGATGGAGCGATCGGTGGTGTCGTTTCAGTCGATGATCGACGGCGCCAAAGTGGTGCAGGATCTGTCGGGCTCGGTGCTCATTGGCGCCTCGACCCCTCACCCGGCACCTGCGACTTGGTTCATGCAAACTTACTGAATCGTAAGGCGCAAGACAGGCTGAGTCTCTTCGCTGAAAAAAGCGAAAAGGTTGACTAGCGCGTCGATGGCCGCTGGATGAGCCCTCAACTTGAACACCGTCCACTCCAAGGTCGTCGCAAACTCGACGACCGAGTCCTCGGGCTCGACATAGTTGAACTTTGGCTCAATCGGCGCAAGCGCATAGCCTCCGGCTAGGACGCATCGGGTCCACAGACCTAGCCTCGCCGATAGTACTTCTCTCGCAGAGGCTCTCAACGGTTCTGCCAGATCGATGACAAAGGTATAGCCGCCGCTCTCTGGCTGCTGGTCGTCGATATCGAACACTGGCGTCTCGTGCCGCCTAGGGTAGGTCGACCAGGAACTTGGATCCTGCTGCATTTCAACCCCCTGGCCGCCGTTGCTCACGACGAAGGAACGCAGCCGCAAGACGTCACCTTCACGCATAAGCATGTCGCATAGCACCACCATTGCCGCATCGTCGATGCTGCAATGAGTGAGGCTGTAAACGCGAAGAATCGACGAGCGCATTGCAATCGGGCCAAGGTCGACCCGCGAACGGTGCGTTACCAATTGCCGGCTGGACATTGCACCAGTCGCAGCAAAGTCAGTGAAGAGGAGCATTAGGCCATCGGCTAGCGCCACCTGACTGGGAGTTGGTTCCCTTTCGAACTCGAGAAAAAGGTAAACCTCTTCGTCACTGCAGAAGAAGCCATCCGGTGGGTGGACGGCGCGAAAGGGAAGGCGAAATGCCGTGCGGATCATGCCTCTAGGTCCGATCAAGAAAACGACGCTCCCACTTCCGAAGCGCGTCCTTGTCCCAGTCTGCCAAAGAACCAAGTAGGACCACTTCTTCGAAAGCTGTGACAGGCTCAAGCACCGTAGCCATTGCCCTCAGCAGCGGTGTGTCAACTCTTCTTGCTGTGTCTCCGATTTCGGGGAGCCCGCCAGCGCGCACCATAAGGCACGAACCGGCGGGCTGGACTTCGAACGGTGCTGGGAATTTTTTCCGAAGGATGTCAGTTCCACCCAATGTCTTAAGAATCTCAGGGCCGAGGAAGGATAGCCAGCGCGCGCCACGAACTCTGGAACCTAGCCACGTCCGCCCTGTTGTGTTCAAGTTGACGTCGTATCCGGGGTACCTGGCTACGATGGCGCGTGATTGTTTGATGGCGGTGTCCCGGTCGAACTGTGCCCATTGAATTGCGGGCGATCCGTACCCAGAATCGACTGGCAAGGCGGCGGCGATTTCGGCGAGCTTGATGACAAATTTGTCGACGTCTCCCGCCATCACCGAATCTATCGGGAAAGATATTTGAAAGAGCGTTCGTTCATTTGGCAGTTTGCTATCTAAGGGTTCGCCCAGCACGGTGATGCTGTACCGCGGCACCGAACCGCCCACTTCGCCGTCCACAAGTTCGAACGTCGTCATCTTGCGCTTGGCAGCGGCATCGCGACGCAGTTGCGCCTTGCAGCGTGCAATCGTCGAATCGCTGAAGGGTTTCCACTCCTCCGAAGATGCCCCGACGGACGCCCACCGAAATGCGCCCTTAGGGGTCATTGCCAGGAACAAGTCGAACGCGCGGTCGATGGCGGACACGGATTCATTGATTGGACCAGGAAGGAAGAATGCAACGATGAATACTTCCCTCAAGAAGACTCGGCCCGATTCGGGATCTGTCCTGGATATCTCTTCGTGAGTCATTAGCAACTCCGTCAGGGTCCGACGAGCGTCACTGGCGCGCCGGGAAATTCGACGTTGTACTTCTTCTCCTGGGCGCTCGACATCTTGGGTGTTCCAGAGCAGTTGAATTTGAAGTCGTAGATCTTCGTTACCGAGTTGCTCCCAGCCGGGTTGACGACCGCGACGTCAAGGCGGCAATTTGCTTTACCGCAACTATCCTCGCACTTGACGTCTGCATGCTTTTTCGCTTCTAGCGCATCGGCGCAGCACTTGTGCTTCCAGGTTCCTTTGGTTGCACAGTTGGGCGCGTTTCCCGTCGATGTCAGCCGACCGGCCGCGACTTCCTTTTCGATTTTGTCGTGGCAGTCCTTGGCGATTTGCTTTAGATCGGTTTCGAGCACGCCCACCGGCACTTGCAGCACGCCGAAGAGGTCGGCTGTGTTCTCGTGGTTCTGAAACTTCTTGTCGCTCAGCCGACAAGCATTGTTGCCATCCATCTTCACGTCGAAAGAGTACAAGATCCACGTACTCTCCTTCATGAAGGTCGATGACTTCACGCCGCCGGCGACGCCGGCGTTGTCGCCGTTGGACAGCGAGAACTCCGATACCCTTGATAGCGATCATCATGCCGCCGTCGGCCTTGACGGTGGTGGTGCCCTTGTCCAGCGTCGCCGACTGCGAGATGTTGGGATAGGGGATCGGCACGGCCCGCCGGGCGACGGTGTCTTGCAGACATCCGGGATGGTGGCCATCGAGATGCCGTTGCTTCCCTTGTGCACCAGCGAGTTCGCCGCGCCGTTGACCTTGACGGTGACCGGCATCGCTAGCCCCTCACCGCGTCGTGGCTGCCCGGACCGCCGAGCCAACAGCGCCGCGGCGCGCTCGCCCATCTCCGCGCTGGCCCAGACCATCGCGAGCGGGCCGTTCGCGTAGCCCTTGTGCCGCCGGCGCAGGCCAGCATCACATGCAGCAGGCGCCGGCGCGCGGACACATCGCCCCAGCAGTCGGCCGGTGCGACGAAGTCGGACGCCGACTCGAAGTGCTCCTTCGTGCGCAGCGCGGTGAAGCCGAACTCGTCGGCGCGGTACGGCTCGCCGTTCATGTCGCAGTAGATGTCGCTGACCTTGGTGCCCGCGGGCAGCACGGCCAGCGCTTCGCGGAAGGCTTCGGTCAGGCCCTCGCCGATGCACACGGTCTCGGTCTTGATGCGCTTGGGCTCGTGCGCGGTGCCCACGCTGAGCACGTGGCCCAGCGGTGCGAGGTTCAGCCGCGCGCGACGCTCTCGCTCACCAGCAGCAGCGCGGCACCGGCCTCGCCGGGGATGAACCCCCAGGCGTTGTTCAAGGGGCCCGCGCCATGCAGCTGGTCGCATTGCTCCAGCCACTCCAGCGTCTCAGGCTCGATGTAGCGACTCGACGCCGGCCACCACGCAGGCGTCGCAGTGTGCCCTCGGCCGATCTTGCGTGCGCGGCATCGCAGCGCGAGCAGCCCGGCGGCGTGGCCCGATCTCGAAGCCGCGGCGCTGCCGAACACCGCTTGTAGCGCTGCGTCGATCGGCCTTCAGCGTCGGCGCCAAGTCCGCGGGCAGGCCGGGCCGCGCGCGCGGCAGGCCAGCGCCAGGCGCCAGCGCGACGACGCGGCGGGCGCGGCGCCGCCAGCGCCGCCAGCGCCTCGTCGATGGCCGGAAACAACAGCGCCTCGAAGCGCTCGACGCCCTGCACGCCGATGTCCAGCCACGGCGCGATGGCCGTGCGCATCGGCTCGCCGGCGGTATCGATCATGTACGGGTGCTCGCGTGAAGCCCGTGATGCCGGCGCGCACCGCGGCCGCACTGGACCAGGCCTCCCGCCCGATCGCCGTGTTCGCGCCCAGCCCGACGATGTAGACCGCTTCGCTCATCGCCACGTCACGCTATCTCCAGTTCGTCGTCGACGAGCGGCTGCGCCGGTGGTGAGGTCGGTCTTCAGCGTGATGATCGTGCGCTCGAGCTTGTGCACCTTGAAGTGGCACGGCAGCGCGCGTGTGCCACACGAGCGACACGCGCGGGAAGTCGGGCTCCAGGATCACGGTGTGCAGCTTGCGTTGCCGTGTGGATCTCGCGGTTGCCGTCGTAGAAGCGCGTCTCGAAGCCGAGGTACACCTTGGGCAGCGTGAAGCGCAGGTCCGCCGCCGGCGTCAGGCGCAGCAGCACCACCGGCTCGCCGCCGCGCAGGAACTGCGGGGCCTGCTGGTCCGGCGGGGCGCACTGGAAGAAGCGGTCGTCCAAGTCGTCCGGCAGCAGCGGCTGGCGCGTCTTCATCCAATGCGTCGTCGTAGGTGCCGGCGAAGCCGACCCGCGGCTGCCAGTGGCTGGCGATCGGCGCCGAAACCGGCCGGCGCCGGGCGGTCGCTCCATGAGCCGATCGAGTCGTCCGGGTACTCGATGTTCGGCAGCGTCAGCCTTCAGCGTTGTGCTCGTGAGACGGCGAAGCCGGTGCCGACCGGGTTGCGCCAGTCCCAGTCCTTCTCGGGTGTCTGCGACTTCGTGGTCGACACCGCCATACGCGCGCTCGTAGACCAGCGGCATCTTCTTGAACGGCTCGCGGCGACGACGCGCCGAGCGCGCCCCACGTCCGGTCGCCGAACACACGCAGCAGCTTCTGCACGGGCCCGACCCGGAAGCCCACGTCGAGCTGCGTGATCGGCAGTGCCCGGCCGGCGCGTGGGCATGGCCAACGACGATGATGTCGGTCGTCTTCTTCGTCAGCACCAGGTCGGCGTCGTACTTGATGCTGCTCTTGCCGGGCTCGCCGTAGTGCTCGGGCACGCGCAGCACTGGAGGCTGCTCTTCCGCGACCTCGGTGCTGCCGTCGGGCTTGATGTCGAAGTGCACTTCACCGCCACGAGCCAGATCTCGGCGCCGTCGCGGTCGCGCACCCAGCCGCGTTCGGCGGCAAACGGCGTGCGGTTGTCGATCTGCCACATGGCCGCTTCGGCCGCGGCTTCAGTTGATATCGATCGGCGGCGCCCTTGATCTTGTTGTAGCCGGTGGAGCGGCTCAGGATGTAGTTGCCTTTGATGATGACCTTGCCCGCGCGCGTGAGCGTGATGCTGGCCTCGCCGCAGCGCAGCACGATCTCGCGCTCGGCCTCATCACGTGGCGCTCTCCGTCGACCTGCAGCTGCACGGCGCGGATGCGTTGGCAGCGTGGCCTCTCGCAACGCGCTGCGGCTCGATCACGCCCATGATGATCGGTGAGCGCGGTTCGCCGTTTTCGAACAGCACGACGACGCCGTGGCCGATCATGCGCGCGACGCAGCGCAACAGTGCTGCGCGCGACCAGCACGCGCCGGGGCATGCCGACAAGTCGGTCACCAACGGCTGGTCGAGGAGATCGAATCCGTGCAGGCGTCCGACGGCCGGCGCCTGGCACCAGGCGCTAGCTCGGGTGCGACGGCAACGGCGCGCCGCTCGAGCGCGTCGAAATCGTCGGCTAGGCTCTCGCTGGCGCAGCGGAACAAAAGGATCATCGAGCGGTTGCATCTGCGTACTGCTCTCAGTTCATGCCGACCTTCGAGCCCTTCATCACGATGTCGCTGCTGGCCTTGACATTGATCTTTCCCGAGCCGTCGATCGTGATGTCCTTGCCCTTGATCATGATCGTGCCGTCCTTCTTCATCGTGATGCTGGCGCTGCCGGTCGTCAGGGTGATCGAGTCGCGGCGGTGATCGACAGGGTCTTGCCGACGTTCAGCGTAGTCGTCCTTGCCCACGCTCACCGTGCTGCGCCGGTGACCGTGCACGCTTTCGTCTTTGCCCACGCTCTCGCGTGCGACCGCCACCGATCGTGACGCTTTCGTCCTTGGCGACGTTCTCGGTGCGACCGCCGCCGATCGTGATGTTCTCGTCCTTCGCCACGTTCTCGGTGCGGCCGCCGCCGATGGTGATGCTCTCGTCCTTGGCCACGTTCTCGGTGCGGCCGCCGCCGATCGTGATGTTCTCGTCCTTCGCCACCGTCTCGGTGCGCCCGCCGTTGATGGTGATCGTCTCGTCCTTGGCCACCGTCTCGGTGCGGCCGCCGTTGATCGTGATCGTCTCGTCCTTGCCACCGTCTCGGTGCGGGCGCCGTCGATGGTGATCCTCTCGTCCTTGTCGACCGTCTCGGTGCGCTCGCCGTGGATGGTGATGCTCTCTTCCTTGTCCACCGTTTCGGTGCGGTTGGCGTGGATCGTGATCGTCTCGTTGTTGTCGACCGTCTCGGTGCGGTCGTGCTTGACGAGCGTGGTCTCGTCGTTGTCGATGGTCTTCTTGCGGTCGTGGCCGACCCAGTGGGTCTCGTCGTTCTCGACCTCGATGTCCTGGTTCTTCTCGGCGTGGATCCAGAGCTGCTCGGAGCCCTTCTTGTCCTCGAAGCGGATCGCGTTGGCGTTGCCGTAGGCGCCGCCCTTGCTGCTGCGCGTGAGCATGCCGCTCTGCGTCGCGTTGGCCGGCAGCTCCCACGGCGGCATCTGCTCGGCGTTGTAGACGCGGCCGGTGATCATCGGCTGGTCGGGGTCGCCCTCGAGGAAGTCGACGACCACTTCCTGGCCGATGCGCGGGATCTGCACGAAGCCGAAGCTCTTGCCGGCCCACGGGCGACGACACGCGCACCCAGCACGAGCTCTTTTCGTTCTTCTCGCCGTAGCGGTCCCAGTGGAACTGCACCTTCACGCGGCCGTACTTGTCGGTGAAGATCTCCTCGCCGCCCGGGCCCACCACCACCGCGGTTTGCGGCCCTTGCATGAAAGGCTTGCGCGTGCGACGCGGCGGCCTGAACTGTGCGTTGGAGCGGATGGCGCCGAAGCTGCATTGCAGCTCGCCCGCGCTGCCGCCGGTTTCGCTGCCCTGGTCACGCGCGTTCACCTCGAGCCGCGTGCACAGGTACTGCGCGTTCTGGTCGGCGCGCGGGTGGCGCGCCAGATCGAACGTGTGCCCGGTGGCCAGCGCGTGCGCGTTGCTCTTGCCGCTGTGCAGGTCCAAGCGGCACTGCCACTCGTCCAGGCGGTCCTCGACCTGTTGTTGCCCGTCGTCCTTTTGCGTGTAGTCGCCTTGCCAGTCGAACACCTCGTAGTCCGACAGCTTGTAGTCGCGCTGCAGCTTCTGCTCGACCTTGAGCTTGGTCGACGGGCGCTCGAAGTCGTAGCTGGCGAGCACCGTCTTGCCGGACTTCACGGCTCGCATGAAGCGCCAGTCGGAGACCGTCTCGGTGTCGGGCGGCACCTGGCCGGTGTTGTCGTAGTACGGCAGCTTGGCTTCACCGTCGATCGGCTTGTGCGCGTCGGGCGCGTCCACCAGCATCAGCTTGTGCTCGCCCTCGCGGTGATCGAAGTACCAGTAGATGCCTTCGTCCTCCAGCAGCCGGGCCACGAAGTTGAAGTCGCTCTCGCGGTATTGCACGCAGTAGATGCGCTTGCGATAGCTGCGCACCAGCTTGAACTCGTAGCTGGCGATCGGGTGGTCCTTGAACACCGCCTCGACGATCTCGCGCACCGTCTGCTCCTGGAAGATGCGGCAGTCGGCGGTGCGCGTGAGAAACCACAGCCACGGCCGCACGGTGGCCTGATAGCCGTACCAGCGCCCTTGGTTGGTTCCGATCCCGAAGCGGGTGACATAGCCGCAGAAGTGCCGCTTCTTGCCGTCGCGCAGCTGCACGGCCAGGTCGACCGTCTGGCCGAGCATCTTGTCAGGCGACAGGTCCGACTTCTCGCTCAGCAGATGGAACTGCGTTTCTTCGAGCGCACTCAGCTCGGACGAATGCGTCATCGACTCGAAGCGCAAGTCGGCCGGCGGCAGCGCAGTGGTCAGCTTGAAGGGCGTGGGTGTTGCCATGGGCGGCTTGCGCCGTGGGACGCTCGGGCGATGGTCGGGAAAAGGCGGCCGCGGCGACAGCGCCGAAAGTCATGCCGCGAGCCTGGGGGCCAGCAGTGCGCGCGGGTTGGGCACGGCCCATCACGAGCGGCGTGCAGTCACCAGCCAACCCGCCACCGGCAGACTGGCCTCCTGGCGCAGCACTTCGGCACGCAGCTCGACCTGGCCAAAGCCGGCGTCGGCCAGCGTCGAGCGCAGGTAGGCGCCGGCATGGGTGTAGCGGCCGTTGGGCTGCAGCCGGTGCGGCTGCGCGTCGCCGTCGGGCAGGGCTTCGACCGTGAAGATCAGCCAGCCGCCGCTGCGCAGGCAGCGCTTTGCCGCCGCCACCGGCGCCTGCAGCGCGCCGAAGTAGCACAGCGTGTCGGCCGATACCACGGCGTCGAACTGCTCGGGCTGGGTGTCCATGTAGTACACCAGCTCGGCCTTGTGCAGCTGGTCGTACACGCCGCGCGACCTGGCCTGCCTGAGCATGCCCACCGAGAGGTCGCAGCCGGCCAGCCGGCGTGCCCACGGCCGCAGCAGCGGGCCGCACAGGCCGGTGCCGCAACCCACGTCGACGACGTCGAGTGCGGCCTGCGGCGCGCCGGCGACCCGGCGCAGCGCGTCGGCCACCAACTGCGGCGCACGGTAATCGAGCTTCTCGAGCTTGGCGTCGAAGCTGCGCGCGAAACTGTCGAACACCATCTCGACGTAGGCGTCGCTCGCCCGCTCGGGCGGGCTCTCGCCCAGGCAGGCGGCCAGTTGGTGCTGGACCACCGGGTTGTCGGGCTCCTCGGCCAGCCATTCGCGATACAGCTGCGCCGCCTGCTCGCGCTCGCCTTGCAGCACCAGCGCGCGGATCACCTGGTCGCGCGCGTGCAGGTGGCGCGGCGACAGCGTGATCGCCTTGCTGTTGGCCAGCAGCCCGTCGTGCAGCTTGCCCTGGTCCATCAGCGCCAGCGACAGGTTGTACCAGGCATTCACGAAATCGGGCCGCAGCGCCAGCGCCTCGCGGCACGCCGCCTCGGCCTCGGACCACTGTTGCAACTTGCGGTGCACCACGCCGAGGTTGCTCAGCGCGTCGGCCGAGGCCGGGTCGGCCGGCGCAGCCGCCACACCGGTGCGGTAGGCGGCGATCGCCTCGTCCAGTCGCTCGCACTCGACCAGCACGTTGCCCAGGTTGTTCCAGGCGCCCACGTAGTGGGGCACCTGTTGCAGCGCTCGGCGGATCAGCGCAACGCCTTCTTCGCTGCGGCCCTGCGTGTGGCGCAGCACGCCGAGGTAGTGCAGGGCGTCGGCCTGTTGCGGCCAGCGCGTGAGGATCGCCTGCAGCGCCACGCCGGCCGCTTCGAGCTGCTCGCTGCGCAGCAACTCGATGGCACGCTTGCAGTGCCGGTGTCGGGTCTTGCGGCGACCCACGCCTGTTCGTCGCCGCGAAGCCCCGGCGCGCCGGGCGCTCGTGCGCTTTGTGTCATGCGCCCAGAAAGCTCTTGAGCTGGTCGACCACGCCAACGCCGTCGTCGTCGAGCTGATTGCGGATCGTGCTGCCGCCCTTCGGGCCGTACCAGGTGGTGAAGGCCGTCGTCAGGGCTGTCTTGTCGCCTGCCGAGCGGGTGCGTTCGTATTGTTCGTACGCGCTGTCGAGCTCCTTGAGGTTGCTCGAACGTGTCTGGAACCATTTGCCCTTGGTGAGCGCCTTCCAGTCGCGGTACGAGGGCCGATCGTCGCGCACGCCGATGGCCTGCTGAGGTCGTCGCCCAGCGCGTCGCCGAGCCGCGGCGTCGACTTCCTCGGCGAGGTTGCGGTACTTGTCGTGGTGGTCCCCGACGTCGAGGTGCTGAAGCACGTTGCCGCAGCCGATTGCGGTTGACCGCATAGATCGATCGCCACCATTTGCCGATATCGTTCTTGCTGTCGGGCATAGTTCGCGATCGGCCACCGCCGCCAGATGCGGCGCTCGAAGTCGATGCTGCATGCGCTTGTCGGATCGTCGGGGCGTCGCGCTTGACATCACCGCGGAACGCGAGGAACAGGTCCTGGTTGGAGATGTGGTCGTAGCCCCTGGCCACCGCTTGCGCCATGCGGTACCACTGCTCGCAGTGCCGCGCTTCGTGGTACACGACGTTCGCGCAGCGCACGAAGAATTTTTACGTCAGGGTGCGGCTGCCGTTGAGTGGCCCGCCGAACACGATGCTCCACGTGACGAAGTCCGAAATAGGCATTCGCGCCGCTCGAAGGGTCGTCGCGCAGGCCGACCGTCGGCACGTTCGAGGCCAACAGCGCGGCATTCACGGCCAGGATCAGGCGCCCTTTGACGTCGCCTTGCGACAGGTTGGCCGACGCCGCGGTTGATCCATCGAGACGTGGCAAGCGCCCTTGTAGTGTTGCGGATCGCGTGCTCGCTGAGTCGTTCCCTTGGTCGCTTCGGGTGACTGCGTAGCGCTGAAGCTTTGCGGCGCAGTCATGCGCGGCGCGCTCCAGCATGTAGTCGAACTGGCCGTCCTTCACGCCGACCTTGACACCGCTGAGGGTGCGCCCTCCGCTGCCGATCAGGAACTCCCTGGCCAGATTCGGGCAGCATCGTGTTGGTGAGGATGGCGTCGATCATGCGGCCGCCCGATTCGCTCTCGGTGCAGCGCGACACCACCAGCTTGACCACGGCGTCGTCGACCTCGAACGGGATCTTGTAGCGCGCCTCGACCCGCTTCTTGATGCGGCCGAGCTGCAGCTCGCACGATCTGCCCGAGCATCTCGTCGCTCAGCGGGTAGTAGGGGATCGCCACCAGCCGCCCCAGCAGCGCCGGCGGGAACACCTTCAGCAGCGGCTCGCGCAGCGCCTTGGCCATGCCCTCGGGCTCGGGCATCAGGTCGGGGTCCTTGCACAGGTTGGCGATCAGCTCGGTGCCGGCATTGGTGGTGAGCAGGATCAGCGTGTTCTTGAAGTCGATGAAGCGGCCTTCGCCGTCTTCCATGAAGCCCTTGTCGAACACCTGGAAGAAGATCTCGTGCACGTCGGGGTGCGCCTTCTCCACCTCGTCGAGCAGCACCACCGAATACGGCTTGCGGCGCACCGCCTCGGTCAGCACGCCGCCTTCGCCGTAGCCCACGTAGCCGGGCGGCGCGCCCTTCAGCGACGACACCGTGTGCGCCTCCTGGTACTCGCTCATGTTGACGGTGATCAGGTTGTGCTCGCCGCCGTACAGCGCCTCGGCCAGCGCCATCGCGGTCTCGGTCTTGCCCACACCCGAGGTGCCGGCCAGCATGAACACGCCGATCGGCTTGTTGCGGGTTGTCCAGGCCCGGCGCGCGAGGTCTGGATGCGCTTGGCGATCATCTCCATCGCATGGTCCTGGCCGATCACGCGCTGCGCCAGCAGTCTCGGCAGCTTGAGCACGGTCTCGATCTCGTTGGCGGCCATGCGCCCGACCGGAATGCCGGTCCAGTCGGCCACCACGGCGGCCACCGCCTGGTGATCGACGGTCGGGCAGGATCAACGGGTTCTCGCCCTGCAGCGTGGTGAGCTCCTGCTGCACCTGCTTGAGTTCGGTCAACGCGGCGGCGCGGTCGGCGTCGCTGAGCGGCGGCGTCGCGGGTGCAGCCGTGGCTGCCGCGGCCTTCGGCGGCCTTCTGCTCGAGCTTGCTGCCGGTGCCTTCCACCGGCTGGCCGGCGGCGCGCAGCTTGGCGCGCAGCGCGAGCAGCTTGTCGACCAGCGCCTTCTCGCCTTGCCAGCGCGTTTGCAGCGCGTCCTGCCGCGCCTGCTCGGCGCTCATCTGCTCGGCCACCGCGGCCTCGCGCTCGCGCGTGTCGATGCCGATCGCGGCCTCGCGGCCGATGATCTCGCGCTCGGTCTGCAGCGCCTCGATGCGCTTCAGGCTGTCGTCCACCTCGGCCGGCGTGGCGTGCAGGCTCACCGCCACGCGCGCGCAGGCGGTGTCGAGCAGGCTCACCGATTTGTCGGGCAGCTGGCGCGCCGGGGATGTAGCGGTGGCTCAGCTTGACCGCGGCTTCCAGCGCCTCGTCGAGGATCTGCACCTGGTGGTGCTTCTCCATCGTCGAGGCGACGCCGCGCATCATCAGCGTCGCCTTCGGCTCGGTCGGCTCGTCCACTTGAATCGACTGGAAGCGCCGCGTCAGCGCCGGATCCTTCTCGATGTGCTTCTTGTATTCGGCGAACGTGGTGGCGCCGATCGTGCGCAGCTGGCCGCGCGCCAGCGCGGGCTTGAGCAGGTTGGCGGCGTCGCCGGTGCCGGCCGCGCCGCCGGCGCCCACCAGCGTGTGGGTCTCGTCGATGAACAGGATGATGGGTTTCGCGCTGGCCTGCACCTCGTCGATCACCGAGCGCAGCCGCTGCTCGAACTCGCCCTTCATGCTGGCGCCGGCCTGCAGCAGGCCGACGTCGAGCACGCGCAGCTCCACTTCCTTCAGCGACGGCGGCACGTCGCCGCGCGCAATGCGCTGCGCGAAGCCTTCGACCACCGCGGTCTTGCCGACGCCGGCCTCGCCGACCAGGATCGGGTTGTTCTGGCGACGCCGCATCAGGATGTCGACCACCTGGCGGATCTCGTCGTCGCGGCCGACGATCGGGTCCATCTTGCCGCCGCGCGCCTGCGCGGTGAGGTCGGTGGTGAAGCGCTTGAGCGCCTCTTGCTTGCCCATCGCCGCCGGCGCGATGGCGTCGCTCGCTTCGCCCGGCGCGGCGCCCGATTCGCTGGGCCCCGAGCCCTGCTCGGGCGACTCGGCCAGCAGCGCGGCGAAACGTTTGCACAGGTCGTCGACCTCGACGCGCTCGAACTGTCGCGACACCGCCATCAGCGCGCCGCGCAGCGACGCGGTCTTCAACATGCCCACCAGCAGGTGGCCGCTGCGCACCTGGGATTCGCCGAACAGCAGCGACGCATAGACCCAGCCGCGCTCGACCGCGGTGTCGATGAAACTCGAGATGTCGCTGATCGACGAGGCACCGCGCGGCAGGCGGTCGAGCGCCTGCGTCAGGTCACGCGCCAGCGCGGCGGCGTCGATCTCGTAGTGCCGCACGATGCGGTGCAGGTCGCTGTCGGGCGCATTCAAGATCTGGAACAGCCAGTGCTGCAGCTCGACGAACGGGTTGCCGCGCAGCTTGCAGAACACCGTGGCGCCCTCGATGGCCTTGTAGGCCACCGGCGAGAGCTTGCCGAACGACGCGGTGCGCGAGATGTCAGCCATGTTCAAGCTCCGATGCCACGCTGAAGGAACGAGGTGCCGGGGCGCACGCGCAGATGCTGCCGCACCGGCGTCGCAGCGCCGCCCTGGCGGGCGAGCCAGCTGGTCACGCCCAGCCGCACGCTGCGATCCAGGCGCGCGGCCGGCCGCACGCCGGGCTCGAGCGCGAGTTGGAGCTCCCAGCGCAAATCGGGGCCGGCGAGCAGCCGCACCCACTCGTTGAGCGGTCGCCAGCATGAGCCACCCGGCAGAAACGCCTGGTACTGCGCCATCTTCAGCGGGCCCAGGTGCAAGCGAAACCGGTATTGCCGGTCCCAGGCGCGCGACCCGGCGTTGGCGCTGCGGCCCAACTGTGCCGGCGGCACGGTGCCACGCTCGATGCGGTTGGGCGCATGTCCCAGGCGCGAGTGATCGGCGGCGTCGACGCGCAGCCACTGGCCGACATGCTGTTCGACCGCGACCGGCACGCCGAAGTAGTGCCGCAGCACCTTGCACAGCGCTTCCGGGTGACGGCTGCGTCCGGCCAGCAGCCCGGCGTGAAAGACCAGTGCGTTGGCGGGAATCGATTGCCGTGCCGGCGGCAGGCCGGCCACCGCGCCGAGCCAGACGCGATAACGATCGTCAGCCGGGCGGTCGAGGTGAACCGTGGGCTGCGCCTGGGCCCAGGCGCGATAGAACAGTCCGAGCGCGCGGTGATGGAACAAGTCCAGAAAGTGCGCCGCGGTGGGGTCGCCGTGCTGATGCGAGCGTTCGCGCACGAACTCGGTGAAGTGCAGCGGCATCGGCCCCTGCGGGCCTAACAGGCCGAAGAAGCGCACGCTCAGGCGCGGCGCCAGGCCGCTGCGCGGCTGCAGCGCGGCCAGCGCCGCCGGGGCGAAGTCGAGCTCGGGCTGTTGCGCCAGCCGCAACGCCTCCTGGCTCGGGCGCACGGTCTGGCCGGTGGGCGGCGCCTCGGGCCGCAGCGCGTCGATGCGCCGCAGCAGCGCAAAGAAGTCGTGTGCCCACGGCTCGTTGCGCACGTGCTCCAGCAGGGCCTGCAGCACCTGGGCGCGCTCGGCGCCAGCGGGCGCGCTGTCGGCGGGTGCGGCCATGCCTACACGGTGGGCCGGCTGCCGACGCGCGGCGGCCAGGCCTTGATGACGCCGCGCTGCACGCTGCGCAGCGTCAGTTGCAGGAAGCTGTTGATGGCGGCGTGGCGCGCAAAAAACCGCTCGAGCACGCTGGCCAGCATGAAGGCGCTCGCTCCCTGGAAGCTCTGCTCGTCGACCTCGAGCAGCAACTCGACGCCGCTGCCGAAGCTCAGCGGCCCGGCGAACGGCAGGCGGCGCACGGTGGTGCGCGCGTGCAGCGCACGCACGCCTTCGGCCTGGTGCGACCAGGCCGGGTCATTCGGCGGACCCCACAGACTGCAGCATCTCGCGCAGCGCCTGTGTGTTGGCCGGCGTGTCGTCACCCATCGCCATGTGGTTCTGCGTCAGCAGCGTGACCAGCTGCCAGCCGATCTCGCCCGTCGGCTGCCGCGAGATCGGTCGCGTCGGGCCGCGCAGGCAATGCACCGCCGTCACCGGCCCCGGAACGTCGAGTTGCCAGGCGCGGTCGCTGCCGACGCCCGGCGGCAGCAGCGCGGGCAGGTCGCGGTTGGTGACCCAGGCGGTCACCGACAACTGGCGCAGCGTCTCGCGGTAGGGGCCGTGGTCAGGGTCGGCCAGCGACAGGAACACCTCTTCCCCGAGGTACGACGGCACCCGCGCGCCCTGTTGGCGCTGCCGCTGCGACGGCTGGCGCGGCGCCCGCTGCACGCTGTAGTAGCCGTGACCGGTGGCCGGCGGCTCGTGGTGCCAGCTGTACAGCGGCTTGAACTCGCGCTGGCCTTCGGTGCCCGTGCTGTGTCCGACCACCGACTCGATGCTGTGGACCTCGAAGTCCATCGGCCGGGTGCGATCGGGCACCACGTGATAGTTCCAGTTGCCCGGGCCGAGCACCACACGATCCAGGCGCTTGCGGAACAGGTTGATCGCCGGCGTGCAATGCAGCGACAGGCTGGCCTCGTCGACCAGGGCCTCCAGCGCGGCGTCGCCGCGTGCGAACAGCAGCACCAGATCGACCTCGTCACGGCGCACGCCGGCCAGGCGCCGACCGAGGTCGTTGATCTCGAAGAACAGCAGCCGCTGCGGCAGCGCGCTCAGCTCCTGCATCATGCGGTGGCCCGAGAAGGTGCGCAGCGTTTCGGGCAGCAGGGCTTGATCGTCGGCATACCCCAGCGCCTGCACACTGGCGTCGCCGCGCCAGCGTGCAGCGATGGCGTTGTCGCTGCCGTCGGCCACCAGGCTGCCCAGCGCGGTGCCGAGCACCAGTTCGTGCAGCCGCATGGCCACGTCGTCGGGTGCGCTGATGTAGAGGGTTAGCCGCTCCAGCCCCAACTGGTCGAAGGTCAGACCGCCACCGGTGCGCAGGCGGATGCGCAGCCCGCCCTTGGCTGGACGGGCGGCCGGCAGGTGCGTCAGGCCGAGGTCGGGTGCATGGCTGAAGTACTGCACCCGCGCGATCTCCAGCGGCCACAGCGTCACCGCCATCGCGGTGCGGAACTCGCAGGCGGTGTCCTGCCCGCGCGCCAGCAGCGCCTGCACGGCGGTGCCGCGCGGCACCGCATAACCGCGCGCCAGGTTGGGGTCGTTCACGTCCACCGTCAACCGCGCCACCATCATCGATGGCACCGGGGCCAGGAAGTTCGGGTACATCGAATCGATCAACTGGGCGATCAGCTGCGGCTGCTCGGCATCGAGCTTGCGCTGCACGCGCGCCGCCAGGAACGCGAAGCCCTCGAGCAGACGCTCGACATAGGGATCGGCGACCTCCATGCCGTCGAGCCCCAGCCGGGCCGCGATCTTGGGGTGCTCGCGCGCGAACTCGCCGCCCAGCTCGCGCAGGTAGTTGAGTTCGTCCTGGTACAGCCGGGTGAACTGCGGGTCCATCACGCCACCCGCAACGGCGCGCTGCTCGACGCGTCGCGCACTTCCACCTGCCCGGCCTCGAGATCGAGCTTGGTGCGCAGCAGCACCTCCAGCGGCACCGGCTGCGCCCACAGGTGGCCGCGGATCTCGAACTCGATCATGTTGTGGGTGTCGAGCACGCTGTCGGTTTCGAGTGCGCGCACGCTCAGGGTCTGCGCCAGGATGCGCGGCTCGAAGCGGCGGATGGCTTCGGCAATGGTGCGTTCGAGCTGGGTGATGTCCAGCCGCGAGACCCGCTCGCCGGCCAGCGGCGGCAGGCCGAAGTTCAGTACGCAGTGCGCCAGATCGGGGTGCGACTCGGTCCAACCCGGGTTCGGCTGGGTGGCGTTGAACAACCAGCCGAGGTCACGCAAGACGGCCTGGCGCAGCTGCGCCTTGGACATCACACGCTTTTCCTCGGACTCCTTGCGCTCGGCCGGTGCGTCGTCGATCAGGCGGTCAAGCAAGGCGGGCTGCAGCCGGTCGCGCAGATCGGGTGCGGCCATGATGCGCGCCTAGGCGCCGGCCTCGGGCGTTGCGCCGGTGGCGGCGTCGAAAGCGATCTCGCGCACCTCGAGCAGACCCGTTTCGGCCGAGTCGGTCGTGAGCAAGCGCTGGCCGAGGCCGCTGTACTGATCATCGGCCAGAGTCAGCCAGTCGGTGCGACGCGCCAACTGCAGGGCCGCGTCGCCGCTGTCCGCACTGCCGGCATAACGCACCGGTAGCAGGGCCACCGTATCACCGCCGTTGGCGAAGGTGATGTGTGCCGGCGCCCACACCAGGTCGCGCAGGTCGGCCACCGGCTCGACGGTGAGTGCGCTCAGATGCACGAACGGAAGCCAGCCGTAGCGCCCGTTGATGATGACTTCGAGCACCGGGCCGAGGCGCGAGTCGGCATCGGCGATCCACTCGAAAGCCACGCCATTGAGGCGGCCTCTGCTGGCCGGCGCCTGATCCAGCGCGTCAGCACGCGCCTGCGTGGCCTGGGCCGGCTGACCTTGCGCGTCGGCCTGCAGCGCCTGCGCCAATTGCGCCACCCAGGCGGTGGGCGGGCCAAACACGTGCGGTGTGGTCTTGCCGGCGAACACCGCCTCGCGCACGGCCTCGCACTGCAGCGCCGGCCGGTAGGTGTTGACCATCGCCAACGTGCCGGCATCGAGCTCGCCGCAGACCTTGAGTTGATCGAGCGCACGCTGCCACTGTCCCAGCACGGCCAGCAACTGGAACAGGAAGACGCGCAACTTGGCGTCGGCAGCCGCGCCGCGCACCTGCTGCTGCAGCAGCTTCAGTGCACCGGCCGGGTCGCCGCGCAGCCAACAGTTGTTCGGCGGTGTTCATGCGCTAGGTATGCAATTCGTCCATGAACGTGAAAGAGCCGCCGCGGCCGCCCGTGCTCTTCTGCGGCCGGTATTCGACCTCGACCTTGGTGAACTGCAACGTCACCGTCTCCAGCGTGTTGCCCTGGGCATCGGTGGCATGGTCGATCGCCGAGACGCGGGCGTTGTTGAGCGTGACCAGGAAATAGTCCATCTGCTCGGAACCCGGCTTGCGCATCGTGAGCTTGGCTTCCTTGATCTCGTCATTGGTGGTCAATGCCGACATCAGCGCCGTGGTCGCGGTGTCGATCAGCTTGACCACGGTCAGGCCGCGATAGGAGCGCCGTGCGGTGGCCTGGCCCGAGCCGATCGCCGAGCTCGCGGCCACGCCCCAGTGCCACGACTGGACGATGATGTCGTCCTCGTGGCCCGGCGAAACCGCCTCGCCCTTGATCTTGCCGGCGCGCTTGGCCTGCACGTGCAGGAAGATGTCGCTGCTGCCGGCCGACGATGCGCGTGATGGAACTGTGCTGGGCATACGGCGCCTCCTGCGTTCGGTTGACGGCACCGGCCCGGCTGCGGGCCGAGCCCGCGCACCTGGCCCGGCTGCAGAGCGTGCCCGGGTGCCACGGCCCCGGCACGGCCTCGCGAGGCGAGTGCCCGAGGCCGCCGCGACCTGCGACGCCGTCTCAGGTGATCTCGGTGGTGGCGTTGTTCCAGCCGAACTTGACCTCGCCGGTCAGGCCGCCCTTGTCGTCTTGCGCCTTGTACGCGAAGTCGATCTGCTTGTAGCTCATGGTCACGCTCTCGATGATGTCGCCACCCGAGCTGCCGCTGGGCTGCACGACTCGTGATGAACACTTCCTTGAACTTGACGACCAGGAAGTCCTTCTGGCCCTCGCCGGCCTTGCGCGCGGTCAGGGTCGCGTCGGCGAAGTGCTTGCCCGAGGCGCAGTACTTGGCAAGGACCGGCGAGCCCTTGTCGTACAGATGGGTGAAATGAAAGTCGCCGGCCTGGGCCTTGCCCTTGCCCGAGCCGCCGCCGGCGCTCACGGCGTCGTTGGAAACGCCCCAGGTCCAGGACAGGATTTCGATTTCGCCTTTGTGGTCCTTGTGGGTTGCCTCGCCGTCGACGCCGGCGAGTTTGAGGTGGGTGTCTATCGATGCCATGTTGACGATCTCCTGGGGATTCAGCTGTCAGATGCAAGTGCAGATGCGGGCGCGGGCCCGTGGATTGACCAACGACTGGTTCACTGGGTCTTTTGTGAGGGCAGCTTCGAGACGAGCCGCAGTGACACGGTCAGGCCCTCGAGCTGGTAATGCGGTCGCAGGAAGAACTTGGAGCTGTAGTAGCCGGGGTTGCCGGGCACTTCCTCGACGGTGACCTCGGCAGCGGCCAGCGGCTTTTGCGCCTTGACCGTGTCGGACGAGTTGGCCGGGTCGCCGTCGACGTAGTTCATGATCCAGTTGTTGAGGTACTTCTCCATCGTCGTCGCGCTCTTTGAACGAGCCGATCTTGTCGCGCACGATGCACTTCAGGTAGTGCGCGAAGCGGCAGCACGCGAACAGGTAAGGCAGCCGCGCCGCCAGGTTGGCGTTGGCCGTGGCGTCGGGGTCGTCGTACTCGAACGGCTTCTGCAGCGACTGCGCGCCGATGAAGGCGGCGAAGTCGCTGTTCTTGCGGTGGATCAGCGGCATGAAGCCGTTCTTCGCCAGCTCGGCCTCGCGGCGGTCGCTGATGGCGATTTCGGTCGGGCACTTCATGTCGATGCCGCCGTCGTCGGTGGGGAAGGTGTGCGCGGGCAGGCCCTCCACCGCGCCGCCGGCCTCGACGCCGCGGATGCTGGTGCCCCAGCCGTAGAGCTTGTACGAGCGGTTGATGTTGACGCGCCATCGCGTAGGCCGAATTGGCCCAGGTGTACTTGCTGTGGTCGCCGCCGCCGGTTTCTTCTTCGAAGTTGAACGCCTCCACCGGGTTGGTCTTGGCGCCGTAGGGCAGGCGCGACAGGAAGCGCGGCATCGCCAGGCCCACATAGCGCGGCATCCGGCGGATTCGCGCAGCGAGCGCCAGGCGGCGTATTCGGGCGTCGTGAAGATCTTGGTCAGGTCGCGCGGGTTGGCCAGCTCCTGCCACGAGCCCATCTGCATGCTGATGGGCGAGGCGGCGGCGATGAACGGCGCGTGCGCTGCCGCCGCGATCTTGGACATTTCGCCCAGCAGCTCGACGTCGGGCGGGCTGTGGTCGAAGTAGTAGTCACCCACCAGGCAGCCGAACGGGTGGCCGCCGAACTGGCCGTACTCCTCGTCGTAGACCTTGCTGGAAGATCGGGCTCTGGTCCCAGGCCGTGCCCTTGTAGCGCTTGACGCGTCTTGGCCAGTTCGTTCTTGGAGATGTTCATGACGCGGATCTTCAGCATCTCGTCGGTCTCGGTGTTGTTGACCAGGTAGTGCAGGCCGCGCCAGGCGCTTTCGAGCTGCTGGAAGTCGGCGGTGGTGCAGGATCGCGTTGACCTGAGCCGACAGCTTCTTGTCGATCTCGGCGATCATCGCCTCGATCGAGATGATCACGTCGCTGCCGATCAGCTTGGTGCTCGACAGCGCCTGCTGCGCCAGCGTCAGCACGGCCGATTCGACGGCCGACTTGGCCTCGTCGCTCTTGGGCTTGAATTCCTTGTTCAGCAGCGACGCGAAGTCGTTGCCTTCGAACGCGACGCCCTGCAACGGAGCGGAGGATGAGGAGGTTTCTTCGGCCATGGTGGAGGCTCTCTGCGAGTGAATGCGGTTGACGGGTCAGGGGCGGCTCAGGCGCTGCCCTTTTCCGGGGCCTTGGCGGCGGCCAGCGACTTCAGCAGGGCCTCGTCCTTGACCACCTTGGCGATCAGTTCCTCGGCGCCCGTCTTGCCGTCCATGTAGGTGATCAGGTTGGCCAGCTGCTGGCGGGCCTCGAGCAGCTGCTTGAGGCCGTCGACCTTGGCCGCCACCGCGGCGGGCGAGAAGTCGTCCATGCTGTCGAAGGTGATGTCGACCGCGATGTTGCCTTCGCCGGTGAGGTGATTGGGCACCTGGAACGCCACCCGCGGCTTCATCGACTTCATGCGCGCATCGAAGTTGTCGACGTCGATGTCGAGGAACTTGCGGTCGGCCACCGGTGCCAGCGGGTCGGCGGGCTTGCCCGACAGGTCGGCCATCACGCCCATCACGAATGGCAGCTGCACCTTCTTCTCGGCGCCATAGAGTTCGACGTCGTATTCGATCTGCACGCGCGGCGCGCGGTTGCGGGCGATGAATTTCTGACTGCTCTTGGCCATGATGGCGTGCTCCTAGTGTCGATTTCCGAATCAGGTCTGGGCCTGCGACCCCGCAATGAGCTCGATCTGGGTCACCCCTTCGGGAGCCAGGTCGCGCACGATCTCCAGAAAACTCTTGTTCATCAGGCGCTGCGCGCGCCGGATCAGCAGCGGCGCCGGGTTGCTCGGCTCGTTGCGTTCGAGCCAGTCGCACACACGCTCGAGCTCGCGCACCGCGTCGGCGCGGGTGCGGATGCCGCCGGCGGCTGCCGCCCCGGGCGCGCCCGGGGCCCCTTCAACGCCAGCAGCCGGCTCGACGACCCCTTGGGCGCGCGCGATCGCCCCGGCCACGGCTCTCAGCAGCTTGGTGATCGCGTCCAGGTCCGTTGCGCGCTCGTGCCCGACACGCGCCACCAGCAGGGCCGCAATCGCCTCGGCGGATCGCTGAGCGGCGAGCGCGGACTCGGCAATCCGAGGGTGCTGGGCCAGCAGGTCCTGCAGCGCTTGCAGCACGCCCGCCTCGGTGGGAACGGTCTCGCCCGCGGAGGCCGCGGCCAAGCCCAGGCCCAACTCCAGGTCACGCACGGTCAGGCTGCCGCGCACCGCGGCCAGCGACGCCGCGCGCAGGTCGGCGAGGGCGGCCTCTGCCCGGGTCAGTGGCGCCAGCGCGTTGAGCCGCATCGTCGGATCGTTGTTGTCGCTGGCGTCGAGTTGCGGGTGCACGCTGTCCCACTGGCGCTCGAGCAGCCCGTGCACGAGCCGCAAACCTTGCTCGACACCGCCCAGGCCATGCTGGCGCGCACCGCAGCGCACCAGCCAGACCGCGACGCGCACGTCGCGCGTGCGCTGCGCCAGCGCCAGAGCATGCTCGTGCACAGCGGGCCAATCGGGAGGCTCGGCGGCGAACACCTTGTCGCCATACTGGCTCTCCGGCTTGCCCGCGCCAGCCTGCTCCATGCTGGCGAACTGCGGGTCATAGCCCAGATCGTCACCCGCAGGCGATGCCCCGGTGATCGGATTCAGCAGGGCTTCGACATCGAGCGCAAAGTCGGGCATGCCGCAGATGGGCCTCTGGTGTGGCCTGGACCGGTATGGGCCGCACTCTAGGAGCCGCCGGTTGCCGATCACAGTGGTCGAAAGTCATCTTCGCCGAGCCGGCGATCATTCGCATCCCGCCGATCGGGGATGAAATCGCACCGCGCCGTGGCGAGCAGCCGCCGCGCCGGGCAATGGCGTCAGGCGAGGGCGGCCCGCACGGCCTCGAACAGACCCCGCGGCTGCACCGGCTTGAACAGCACTGGGTCGCCGCCGGCGGCGACGCGCTGGATGTCGTCGAGCGTGGTGTTGCCGGTGATCAGGATGGCGGGCACGTCGCGGCCGCACAGCCGCCGCACCTGCGCGATGACTTCGCGACCGTCGGGTCCGTCGCCGAGATGCAGGTCGCTCAGCACCAGGTCGACCCGGCCTTCCAGCGCGCTGACCGCCCGCTCGGCCTGGTCTGCACTGGCGGCTGTCATGGCCTGGTAGCCCCACTCCTGCAGCAACAGGCGCAGCCCCTCGCGGATCGGCTCCTCGTCGTCGACCACCAGCACCATGTGCGGCGCTTGCCCCGTCATCGGCTGGGTGTCGGCCGGGGCCAGGTCTTCCGGGATGCCCGGCAGGCCGCCGATCGGCACGCCGATGCGAAACATGGTGCCGCGGCCCGACCGTCGAAGCCACTTCCAGGCGGTGGCCGAGCAGCGCCGCCAGCCGCTTGACGATCGCCAGCCCCATGCCCAGCCCGTGGCTGCGGTCGCGTTCGCCGCGGCCGACCTGGTAGAACTCGTCGAAGATGCGCGGCAACTCGTCGGCCGGGATGCCGCTGCCGGTGTCCCAGACCTCGACGTTGATGTGGCTGGCGGTGCTGCGCGCCACCACCACGATGCCGCCGCGGGTGGTGTACTTGATGGCGTTCTGGATCAGGTTGGAGACGATGCGCTCGAGCAGTTGCGGATCGCTGTTGACCGACTTGCCGCCCGGCGAGAAGCGCAGCCCCAGGCCCGCCAGTTCGGCCTGGCCGACGTACTGCATGTGCAGCCGGCGGAACATGTCGCGCAGCGAGAAGGTCACCACACGCGGCGCCAGCGCGCTGGCATCGAGCTTGGAGATGTCGAGCATGGCGTTGAACGAGCGCTCCAGGCCGTCGACCGCGCGCATCAGGTTGCGCGCCAGCGGCTCGTCGGGCGAGCGTTGCAGGCGCCGTTGCAGCGTGGCGGCAAACAGGCCCAGCGCATGCACCGGCTGGCGCAGGTCGTGGCTGGCAATCGCCAGGAAGCGGCTCTTGTCCTGGTCGGACCGCTGCGCCACGTCGCGCTCGCGCTCCAGTTGCTGCAGCTGTTCGCGCTGGTCGATCAGCGCGCGGGTGGATTGACGCCACCAGCGCCGTCGCTGCACGGCGGCGGCGGCGGCAACCCCGCTGGCCGCTGCACCGGCGAGCGGCCACCACCAAGCGCCACCGGCCAGCCATGGCGCTGGCGCCGCGAGCACCGGCAGCACGCCAAACGCGCCGGCAGCGATCGGCAACGGCGCCAGCGCGCCGGCGCCGACGACGCCGACGACGATGGCCAGCACCGCCAGCGGGGCGCGCCAGTCGGCGGCGGCGAGCCAGGGCGCCAGCGCGATGCACACCGCCGCCGCCGACAGCAGGCCGATCACCACGCGAGGCAACACGGCCAGCTTGCGCACACGTGGCAACCAAAGCGTTGCCGCGGCCACCGCGGCCGTGAGCGCCGCCCAGGTCACGGCAGGTCCGGCCCCGGCGCCTTCGACCATGCCCCACGCGGCCGGCAGCAGCGCCAGCAGCACCACCGCGAGCTGCGGCAGCTGCGTCACGGCCCCCACGACGGCAGCGTCGGCCATGCGGCGACGGATGGCCCGCCGCTCCGCCTGGGGCGTGGTGTCGGCAACGGCGGGACGCTGATCCGGCCCCTCGACGGCCACGTGGCGGGCCAGCCGAGCGGGCGGCCGGGATGGGTCGGCCGCAGCAGCGGGCGGCGGCGACACGAGATCCACCACGGCTTCTAGCGGAACAGGCTGATCAGGTGCGAACGCGAGCGCACGTCCAGCGCGAGCAGCAGCGACGAGACGTAGTTCTTGACGGTGCCGAGCGACAGCTGCGTCGAGGTGCTGATCTCCTGGTTGGTGCAGCCCGACAGCACGAGCTCCAGGATCTCCAGGTGGCGCGGCCCGAGTTCGGACACGCGGTCGTACATCGCCGACGTCGGCATGCGCGAGAAGAGCACGCCCGAGCTGGCCGCGCTGCGCGCGCCGGGTGGCCCCTCGGGCCACAGCAGCGCGATCAGCATGTCGTGCATCTGCGTCGACAACGTACCCTTGCAGACATAGCCCGCGGCGCCCAGCGCCTCGGCCTGCCGGATCACGAATTCGTCGTGCGTGCCGCTGAACACCGCGACGCGCGCGCCCGGGTGGGCCTGCAGGAAGGTGCGCAAACCTTGAAGGCCCTTGCTGTCGGCCAGATTGAGGTCCAGCAGCACCGCGTCCACCCCCGGCGTCTCGGCATAGACGCGCACCGCGTCTTCGAGCGTGCTGGCCTCGAGCCAGTCGATCGTGGTGCCGAGCAACTCCGGATAGGTGGTGCGCACGCCGATGCGCACCAACTCGTGGTCGTCCACCAGCAGCACCTTGCGTGCCGCAGGCCGGTCCGAGGGCAAAGCATCCAGCGTGCTGCTCCCGATGGGGACTCGAAGTGCAAATGTTAAGCGTTAAGCGCGCCGCGCCCGGGGGTGGGCAGACAAACCGTTGGCGACCGCACACGCTGCAGCGAATCAGCTTGACGCGTGCGGCGGCAGCACGGCAGTGTCCACGGCGCGATGCGCCTAGACTGCCGGCATGACGCGGTGGGGCAATCCGGTTGTGCTGGCGGCTGCCCTCTCGTTGGTTGATCCCGGCGTGCACGCGCAGCACGACACGAGCCTGGCATCGTGCGTTCAAAAGCTGCGGCGTGAGCTGCCGTCGCATCGCCAGGTCAGGCCGCAGACGTTCGATCTGTACACACGCGACGCGACCGATCTGCGCGCGCTGATCGACAACGCAGCGCGCGCCCAGCCGGAGTTTCAGCTGCCGATCTGGGACTATCTGGTGCGCCGGGTCGACGCGCAGCGTGTGGCCCAGGGCCTGGAGGTGCTCGAGCGGCACGCCGGCGCGCTCGGCGACATCGAGAAGCGCCATGGCGTCGACGCGGCGACCTTGGTGGCGGTGTTCGGGATCGAGACCGACTACGGGCGTGTGCCGGACACGCATCCCGTGGTCGACGCCACGCTGAGCCGGGCGTGCCTCAACCTGGCGAGCAGCGAACGCAAGCAGCACTTCTTCGCCGCACTGTGGTTGCTCGCAGGAGGGCGTGGTGCAACCTGCCGAATTCAAGGGCTCGTGGTCCGGCGCGTTCGGGCTCACGCAGTTCATGCCGGGAACCTTCGTTCAAACCATGCGCGACCGCCCGGGCGCACCGGTGCCTGACATCATCCACAGCGTCCCCGATGCGCTGGCCACCACGGCCCGCTATCTCAAGGGCCTCGGCTGGAGCGCGGGGGTGCCCTGGGGCGTCGAAGTCAAGGTGCCGGCGCCATTGGGCGGGTGGCACGCGCCCGAAGGTGGGCATGGCTGCCTCGTCGCCGTCCGGCCCGCCGCGAAGTGCCGCAGCATCGCCGCCTGGAGCGCATCCGGGGTCACTCTCGCCGACGGCGCGCCGCTGCAGGGGCCGTCGTCCCCGTTCGGCGGGCCGCGGCTGTCGACGCCCGCGGCGCTCTTGCTTCCTGCGGGCCCGTCGGGGCCGGCCTGGCTGGTGACGCCGAACTACCATGCGATCTGGCGCTACAACCATGCCGATGCCTATGCGCTTGCGATCGGGTTGCTGTCGGATCGGCTGCGCGGCCGCCCGCACCAGCAAGTGGCCTGGCCCACCGAGGATCCGGGCGTTTCTCGCGCCGAGCTCGTGGAGCTGCAAGGTTTGCTGCGCGAGCGCGGGCATTGCGCCGTCAACGTCGATGGCGCCGAGGGCCCGCGCACCCGCGCTGCGATTCGCGACGAAGAGCAGCGACTGGGCTTGCCGGTGAGCGGCCGCGCCGGCACCCGGGTGCTGACTCTGCTGCGACCCAGGGACGCGCCGGCGCCGACCGCCTGCCTGACGGCTGCGTCGGCGGCCGAGCGAGCGGCGCCGCTGGCCAGCGCCGCATCGAGCGCCGAGGCCGCCGAGCCCGCGGCGGCAGCCGCGTCGGGGCCATCTGCTGCCGAGCCGGCGCGTCGGCGGCGCCACGTGCCGAACCGGCGGCGTCGGCGCCACCACCTGCCGAGCCGGCGGCGTCGGCCGCCTCGGCGCCAGCGCCCGCCGAACCGCGCGCCGACTGATGCCAGCGCCCGCTGCTTCCGAGCCGGTCGATCGCGGGTCGCCAACGGGCTTGCCGCACGGCGGCGAAGGCGCGCGCCTCGCGTCGGTGGACGCGTTTCGCGGTCTCACGGTGGCGGCCATGCTGCTGGTCAACGATGCCGGCGATTGGGGTCATGTGTATGCGCCGCTCCAACACGCCGAGTGGCATGGCTGCACGCTGGCCGACCTGGTGTTCCCGTTCTTCCTGTTCATCGTCGGCGTGTCGATCGCCTTGAGCGTCGGCGTGCGCGTCGACGCCGGCGCCGATGCCGCGGCGCTGCGCCGTGGCGTCTGGGTTCGTGCGCTGCGCATCATCGTGCTGGGGCTGCTGTTGCACGCGGTGTTGCACTGGCTGGTCGACACGCGCGCGTTGCGGCCGTTCGGCGTGCTGCAACGCATCGGCATCTGCTTCGCCGCGGTGGGACTGCTGGCCATTCATACCCGGCCGCGCACCCAATGGGTCGTCTGTGCGGCGCTGCTGCTGGGCTACTGGGCCCTGCTGGCCTGGGGTGGGCCGTTGACGAAGGCCGGCAATCTGGCCAGCCGCGTGGACACCGATGCTGCTCGGGCGCTTCGCCTACCAGTTCGATGCCGCCAGCGGAGTCGGCCACGAGCCCGAAGGCCTGCTCAGCACGCTGCCCGCGATCGCGACCACGCTGCTCGGGCTGCGTGCCGGCGACTGGTTGCGCAAGGGCGAGCTGCAGCGCCTGTGGCAGGTGGCCCTCGTCGCGCTCGCGCTCGGCTGGTTGTGGTCATCGGTGTTCCCGTTCAACAAGCAACTGTGGACCTCGTCGTACGTGCTGTGGACCGGCGGGCTTGCGATGGCTGCCCTGTGGCTCGCCCACGAGCTGGTGGATCGCCGCGGCTGGCCCGCGTGGGGCCGCAGCTTCGGGGTCAACGCCATCGCGGCCTACGCGGGCTCGTGGCTGATGACGTGCCTGCTCGTCGGCCTGAAGTGGAAGCGGCCGCTGTACGAACACGGGTTTGTTTGGATGACGCCGATCACCGGCCCGTACCTGCCGTCGTTGGCGTTTGCGCTGGCGGTGGTGGCCTTCTGGTGGATCGTCGCGTGGGCCCTCGACAAGCGCGGCGTGCGCATCAAGATCTGACGCGCGGGTTGCGGCCAGGACGGCAGTGCCATCGGCGCTGGAGATGACGCTTGAATCGGGCTATGTGCTTTCCGCGTGCAGGAATGGGCGTAAGCTTTATCAAAGAGCCCGCGCGGACGCTCGGCGGGCAACAGCGCTCTCGAAGCCGAGGGATCGGTTGGAGCACACAAGGAGACAACGAATGGCTAAAGTTTCGAGGCGCAAATTCATCCACACCGCCAGCGTCGGCGCGGCCGGCGCCGCCGCTGCGGCGATCGCGTCGCCAGCGCTCGCGCAATCCATGCCCGAGATCAAGTGGCGGCTTGCAGCGAGCTGGCCGAAGTCGCTCGACACGCTCTTCGGCGGCTGCGAGCACTTCGGCAAGCGGATCGCCGAGATCACCGACAACCGGTTCCAGATCCAGCCCTTCGCCGCCGGCGAGATCGTTCCCGGCCTGCAGGTGCTCGACGCCGTCCAGAACGGCACGGTCGAGATGGGGAACACGGCGCTGTACTACTACTGGGGCAAGGACCCGGCGATGACTTTCGGCACTGCGCTGCCGTTTGGTCTGAACAGCCGGCAGATGAACTCGTGGCTGCGGTTCGGCGGCGGCCACGAGCTGCTCAACGACCTGTTGAAGAGCTACAACTGCATCGGCTTTGCGGCGGGCAACACCGGCGCCCAGATGGGCGGCTGGTTCCGCAAGGAACTCAAGTCGGTCGACGACATGAAAGGGCTCAAGTTCCGGATCGGCGGCTTTGCCGGCACGATCGTCGCCAAGCTCGGCGTCGTGCCACAGCAGCTGGCCGCCGGCGACATCTATCCGGCGCTGGAGAAGGGCACGCTCGACGCGTGCGAATGGGTCGGCCCTTACGACGACGAGAAGCTCGGCTTCCAGAAAGTTGCGAAGTACTACTACTACCCCGGCTGGTGGGAAGGCTGCGGGCAGGGGCACAACATCATCAACCTCGCCAAATGGAACGAGCTGCCGAAGCACTACCAAGCCGCGATCGCGACGGCCTCGGGCGAGACATGGGAGTGGGTGCTCGGCAAATACGACCAAGGCAATCCCGCCGCCCTCAAGCGCCTGATCGCCGGCGGAGCGCTGCTGCGCGCCTATCCGCAGGACATCATGGAGGCCAGCTACAAGGCAGCCAACGAAATCTACGCCGGGTTGTCGCAGACCAACCCGCACTTCAAGAAGCTGTATGACAGCGTCGTGGCCTTCCGCGGCGACTCCTATCAGTGGATGCAGGTGGCAGAGCTGGGGTTCGACTCGTTCATGATGCGCATGCGCAGCCGCACATAGCGGCGCGTCGAAGCCTGGAGCCCCGGCGCGTTGCTCCGGGGCTTTTTTTTTGTGCCGCTCAGTTCTTCGGTGCGGAAAAGTCGACCGGCGGCGGCATCTGAGGCAGCGGAACGTCGATATCGACCTTGGATGGATCGACGCCGGTCCCCTTGTCGAGCCAGTAGGTGACGCTCTCCGGCCAGAAAATCAGGATGCCGACGAGAATCAACTGCAGGCACAGCCAGGGAACGGCTCCCCAGTAGATGTCCGACGTCTTGATCGATGGCGGCGCGATTCCTCGCAGATAGAACAGCGCAAAACCGAACGGCGGATGCATGAAGCTCGTTTGGATGTTGGCGCAGATCAGCATGCCGAACCAGACGAGATCGATGCCGAGCTTCATCGCCACCGGCGCGAGCAGCGGAATGATGATGAATGCGATCTCGAAGAAGTCGAGGAAGAACGCGACGACGAAGATGAAGATGTTGACGAAGATCAGGAAGCCGATCTGTCCGCCGGGCAGCGCGGTGAGCAGGTGCTCGATCCATTCCTTGCCGCCCACGCCTTGGAAGACCAGGCTGAACACGCGCGCGCCGATCAGGATGAAGACGACCATGGCCGTCAGGCGCATGGTGGTCGACATTCCCTTGGTACAGAAGCTTCCAGCTGAGGGTGCCGTAGAAGGCGGCCAGCGCGATGGCGCCCACCACGCCCATGGCGCCCGCCTCGGACGGGGTTGCGAGCCCCATGAAGATCGTGCCGAGCACGAGAAAGATCAGCCCCAGCGACGGGATCATGCCGCGCAGGCACTTTTTCCAGAGCGCCCAGCCGCGCAGGGTGCGCGCCTCGAGCGGCAGCGCCGGCACCGACTTCGGCCAGATGAGGCTGACGATGCCGACCCAGGCGCAGAACAGGCCGATCTGGATGAGGCTCGGCCCGATGGCGCCGGCGTACATGTCGCCCACTGAACGCCCGAGCACATCGGCAAGCACGATCAGAACCAGCGAAGGCGGGATCAGCTGGGTGATGGTTCCCGACGCAGCGATGACGCCCATCGTGTGGCGCGTCGAGTAGCCGTACCTGAGCATCGGCGTCATCGCGATGACGCCCATCGCGATCACCGACGCGGCCACCGTGCCGGTGATGGCGCCGAGGATGGCGCCGACGAAGATCACGGCGTAGGCCATGCCGCCGCGCACCGGGCCGAACAGCTGCCCGATCGAATCGAGCAAGTCCTCGGCAAGGCCGCAGCGCTCGAGAATCGCGCCCATGAACGTGAAGAACGGGATCGCGAGCAAGAGGTCGTTGGAGATGATGCCGAACAGCTGGTACGTGAGGTTGCCCAGAAAGTCCGGCGTGATGAGCCCCAGCTCGATCCCGATGAAGCCGAAGAACAGCCCCGTGGCGGCCAACGCGAAGGCCGCCGGATAGCCGATGAGCATGAACAGAATCATTCCCGCGAACATCAGCGGCGCCATGTTGTCGCGCACGATGTTCATTGGACCCCCTTGGCGCTGCGCGCCGTCCCCCGAGGGGGAGCGAGCGCCTTCGGAGCGGCCGTGCGGCGCTCATTGGAGCGGCTTCTCGTACTTGAACTCGATATCGATCAGATGCTCGAGGGCGGCGATGCGCTTGATGATCTCCGAGACGCCCTGCAAGCGCCAACAGTGCGAAGCCGACCGGCAACAGGAGCTTGATCGGCCATCGGACAAGCCCGCCGGCATTCGACGAGATCTCATTGATCTTCCACGAGTCGACGAACCATGGCCACGTGAAATAGATGAGGATCGCGCACATGGGCAACAGGAAGAGGAACCCGCCGACGATGTCGATCCAGATGCGCGCGCGCGCGGACGATAGACCGTAGATGAGATCGACGCGAACATGCTCGTTTACCTTGAGCGTGTACGGTGCACCGAGCAGCACCATGGCCCCGAACATGTACCACTGGATCTCGAGCCAGCCGTTCGAGCTCACGCTGAACAGATAGCGGCTTGCCGCGTTGCCGGCGCTGATCAGGACAGCGAGCAGCACCAGCCAGTTGGCAATCACGCCGAATCGGGCGTTCAACCAGTCAATCGCCCTGCTCAGTCCCAGCAGAACGGGCATGAAGCACCCCTTGTCCCCATCGCGCGGCGCACGCGTCCCTGTTTTGAGCGGAGTGTAGCCGCGGCTCGAGGTCCCGCAGCAGCGTGCCGAACGTCGCGAGCCAAGGGTGATCCCGCAACGTGGCGAGGCAAAGGTGCGGCAAAGTGGCCGTGGGCAACAGCGCCAGGCGGCGTTGTGGAGCCGGTCACTCCTTGAACCAGGTCATCTGCGTGGTCGTGGCCAGCAGGCGGCCCTGGCTCGACCAGATCTGCGCGATCTGATCGCCGAAGTTGCGCGTGAAGGTGTGGGCATCGACGGTGCCGAGCACGGGGGCAGGGCCCTGCGCGGCGATCTCGGCTGCGCTGGCGTGGAAGTGCACCGTCATCGTCACGGTGCCGGCCGGCACCAGCGTGCCGCGCACGTGGAACGCGCGCACGAAGAACACGTCGCACAACGCGGCGAGCGACAGGCAGTCGAGTGCGCGACGCGGAGAGTCGGCCACCCACAACGTGGAGTGCGCGCTGCGCAGCGTGGCGTAGGTCTGCGTCTGTGGCCGCCACTCGCCGCTCACGAAACGGAACTCGTAGCGCTGCAGCCAGGGCAGCCGGCCATCGGTGGGCATCGGCGGCACGGCGTCTGCAGGTGGCACCTCGGGCATGCGGGCCACCTGGTGTGACCAGGTGTCGCGCCGCAGCGCCAGCACGACGCTCGCGGTGGCGACGATGCCGTCGCCCTGGCGCATCTGCGCCGACACGTGGCGCACCGATTTGCCGCTGCGGGCGATGCCCGTCTCGATCATGAAGGCGCCGTTGCCCAATGCCGCGCAGTAGTTGACCGTCAGCGCCACCGGCTCCACGCCGTCGGGTTGATCGAACAGCGCCGCGCGCAGCAGCACCGCGGCGGTGGTGCCGCCGAACGGGCCCGCCATGTTCCAGTACGCCTGCGGGGCGGTGCCGCTGAAGCGGCCGTCGCCGTCGCGCGTCAGCGCACAGGCGGTGTCGAACGGATGTTCCATCTCGGCGCGGTGATGCAATGGGTCGAGGACGTGTCAATTGTCGCAGCCGGCTCGCCGGCGCGCCGTTAGGCAGTGGCCTACGCTCGCTTCGCTCGCTGCCCCCGCGGTAGGCGCGTCAGCGGCTTCGGGCGGCCGGGCGCCGCTGACATGGCCAGTCGTCGCTTTTGGCAGAATGCGCGCGTGAACACCGACGCCGTGACGTTGCGCCTGGCCGATGTGGGTGATGCCGAGACGATCGCGCAGATGTCGCGCGACCTCATCGAGTCGGGCCTCGGCTGGCGTTACCGCGCCGACCGCGTGCGCCGCATGATCGCGCGGCGCGACACCTCGGCCGTGGTGGCCTGCGACCGCCATGGCACGGTGGGCTTCGCGCTGATGCAGTTCGACGACGAGCACGCGCACCTGATGCTGCTGGCGGTGCGGCCCTCGCACCAGCGCCAGGGCGTGGCGCGCCGGCTGATGCAGTGGCTGCTGCACTCGGCCCGCGTGGCCGGCATGGTGTCGGTGCATCTGGAGTTGCGGGCCAGCAACCGCGCTGCGCTGCACTTCTATCGAACGCTCGGCTTTGCGCAGACGCTGATGCTGGCCGGCTACTACGAGCAGCGCGAATCGGCGATCCGCATGATGTGCCTGCTGCGTGCACCCGACGAGCTGACGCCGCCGCAAGACTGGTTGCTCAAGTTGCGGCGCAGCCGGTGACGCGCTCGCCGGCTGGCGCGTGCCCGCGCCCGGACCATGGCCAAGCCGCCCGGCTGATCGCGCCCGCATCGCGGGCCTCGAGGCGGTGCTGGCCGGCGTGTTGCGGCGCTCGCGGTTGGGCATCGTGGTGCTGGCCGGCGATGCGTCGGTCGTCTGGGCCAACGACGCCGCGCTGCAGGCGCTGCCGGCGCTCGACCCGGCGCGCCCAGGCGCCAGCCTGGTCGACGTGGTCGACGTGGCGGCGGCCGGCGGCGACTGGGCTCGCCTGATCGAGGCGCTGGCCACCCGCACGACGCTGCCGGCGTTCGAGTTGCCGGTCTTCAATGGGCGCTGGCTGCGCGTCGAGCTGCAGGCGTTTTCGAAGGGCCTCGTCGCCGACCCGCGGCTGGCTGCCACGCTGTCGCTGCAGGACGTGACGCTGCGCCGGCGCGCCCGCGAACGCGAGCGGGTCGAAGGCGAACTGATGCGCCAGACAGGGCAGTTGGGGCGCGTGGGCGCGTGGGAATACGACGTCACGAGCGACACCGTGCGCTGGTCGGACGAGACCTTCGCGATCCACGGGCTGACGCCGGTGGCCGAGCCCGACAAGCGCACCTTCATCCGCCTGTACGACGCGGCGTCGCGCGAACGCTGGCTGTCGGCATTCCAGGCCGCGGCGGCCAACGGCCAGGCGATCGACGTCGAACTCGACCTCGTCACGCCGCAGGGCGAAGCGCGTCACGTGCACGCCATTGGCCGCCCGCTGTGGCGCGACGGGCGGCTCGTGAGCATCGCCGGCCTGACGCACGACAACACGGCCGCGCACGCCGCGCGTCAGGCGATCGCCGAGCTGCGCGATCGGCTGCGCCTGACCACGCAGGCCATCGGCGCCGGCGTCTGGGAGTGGCACTTCGAAGTGGGAGGCATCAGCTGGGACGAGCAGATGTACCGGCTGTACGGCATGCCGCCCGGCAACGGCCTGATCGACGAGGCGACCTGGGCGCACACCGTCCACCCCGACGACTTCGTGCGCGCGCGCGATGTCACGCGGGCAGTGATCGACGGCCGCTTCGACCACATCGACCATCACTTTCGCATCATCTGGCCCGATGGCCAGGTGCGGCACATCCAGTCGGTGGGCAGCCGCATCGACACCGCGCAGGGGCGGCGGCTGGTGGGCATCAATTTCGACGTCACCGATCGCGAGCGCCGAGCCCAGGCGCTGCTCGACAAGGACGCGGCCGAGCGCACCAGCCGCGCCAAGAGCGAGTTGTTGTCGCGCGCCAGCCATGAGTTGCGCACGCCGATGAATGCAGTGCTCGGCTTTGCGCAGTTGATGCAGTTGCGCGCAGCGGAATTGCCGCCCTGGGCCAACGATGCGGTGCACCAGTTGCGCTCGGCCGGCACGCACCTGCTGGCGATGATCGACGACCTGCTCGACCTCGCGTCGGTCGAGGCCGGTTCGGTGGCGCTGCGCATGGCCAGCGTGCCGCTCGATGACATCGTCGAGGCGGTGATCGACCTGATGCGGCCGCAGGCCGAGGCCGCCGGGGTGGCGCTCGGCCGCTGGGCGCGCTGCGGCTTGAGCGTGAGCGCCGATGCCACCCGCCTGCGGCAGGTGCTGATCAATCTGGTCGGCAACGCGATCAAGTACCACCGCAGCGGCGGCGGCGTCGAGTTGCTGCTGGAGCCGGCGCTGGGTGCCAGTCCACTGGTGGGCATCGTGGTGCGCGACGACGGGCCGGGCATCACGCCGGAGCTCCAACATCAGCTGTTCCAGCCCTTCAACCGCCTGGGCGCGCAGGACGGTGGCGTGCCAGGGCATGGCCTCGGTCTGGTGATCTCGCAACAGCTCGCCGAGGCGATGCAAGGCATGCTCGAGTTGCGCTCGACACCCAGAGTCGGCACCGAGGCGGTGTTGCGGCTGCCGCTGATGGCGCCCGCAGCGGTGAGCGCCGCGACGCCAACAGCCGCGACCCCCGCCCTCGAGCACGCGCCGGCAGCGCCGGTGCGGGTGCTTTGCATCGAAGACAACCCGGTCAATGCGTTGTTGATGCGCGAGGCGTTGGCTCTGCGGCCCGGCGCGATCGAGTTGCGCTTGGCCGACAGCGGCGAGCATGGGCTCGAGGTGCTGGCGTCGTGGCTGCCCGACCTGGTGCTGCTCGACATGAGCCTGCCTGGCATCGACGGCCTCGAAGTGCTGCGCCGCATGCGCGCTCAGCCGAGCCTGGCCCAGCTGCCCTGCGTGGCCGTCTCGGCCGATGCGATGCCGCAGCAGATCGCACGCGCGCGCAGCGCGGGCTTCGACGACTACTGGGTCAAGCCGCTCGACGTGCCCACGCTGGCCGATCGCGTGTTGCGCTACGCCCCTGCCGCGCTGCGCGGCTGATCACGGCGCGCCTCGCGGACAGGCGCGGGCTCAGCGCCCGAGCCAGTCGCGCAACTCGTCGGCGTGTTCTTCCTCGACGGCGAGGATCTCTTCGAGCAGCCGCCGCGTGGTGGGGTCCTTGTCGCCGATCAGCGCCACCATCTGGCGGTAGGCCTCGATGGCCACGCGCTCGGCGATCAGGTTGGTGCGGATCATCTCGTTGAGGGTCTTGGCCTCGTCGTAGTCGGAGTGACTGCGCTGCGACAGCGTCTCGGGCCGAAAGTCGGGCTCGCCGCCGAGCTGCACGATGCGCTCGGCCAGGCGGTCGGCATGCCCGAGTTCCTCGTTGGCGTGCACCATGAACTCTTCGGCGATCTTCGGCGACGCCACGCCCTGCGCGGTGAAGTGGTGGCGGCGATAGCGCAGCACGCACGTCAATTCGGTGGCCAGTGCGTCGTTGAGCAGGCGCACGATGTCGCTTCGCCACGGGCCGTACGCCGGCGTCACCACGCCGTCGTCGGTGTGGCGCTTGGCTGCCTCGATGGCCCCCTCGTCGAGTTGCAACGCGCTGGCGGCAGCGCGGCCGGGCTTCGCATCGGTGTGTGAGTCGGATTTCGCTTGCAGGTGGGCTGGCATGAGGGTCCTCGCAGCGGTTGGCGGGTTCAGGTCGCGGTTGCCATCGGCTGCACCAGCGTAAGCAGCATGGCGGCCGCTGCGAATAGGCCAGCTCCCCGTGCGTGTGTCGGACAGCACCGACGCCGCCGTGAGCTTTGCAGGCGGTGTCCGACACGACGGCGCTGTGCACGCCGACAGGCCACTCGCGGCCGGCGGCCTAAGGTGAGTGCGTCAACTGACAGACAGGAGTTGCACGTGGACAAACGAACTAACTGGTCAACCGCAGTGGGCCTGTGCACCGCGCTGGTCGGTTTCACCGTGATGGCCGCCGACGACTTTTCGATTCCTGCCACGGCAGCGAACGACCGGCCGGCCGCGGCGGCCGATCCGATGGCCGCACCGGTGGCGCAGCGATACGACAAGGTCAGCGTCGTCAACGGCGGCGCCAGCCTCGACGAAGCGGCGGCCATCAAGCGCCTCGCACCGCAGTACAAGCTGCGCGTGGAGATCAGCGGCCGCGGCGGCGACTACTACGTCGCCGATCGGCTGCAACTGTTGCAGCGCGGCGAAGTGATCGCCGAGATTCCAGAGGCCGGACCGTGGCTGCTGATGGACGTGCCGCCGGGTCAGTACACGCTGGTGGGAAGATTCGCCGACCGCAATCTGCAGCGTGACGTCACCGTCGCCGCGGCGGGCACCACGGTGCACTGGGTGCTGCCGTCGACCGTGAACTGACGCCGCCCTTCAAAAGGGGCAACACCAGCGGTCCGGCAGAGCCGGACCGCTGTGTTCATTTGGCAACGACGCGAGCGAGAAGCTCCACGAGTTCATTCGCACAAGTCGGCGGATGTCTTCGGGCACCGGGATCGCGTGGATGCGCCGGCGGTCTTGCGTGTCGCGCACGCAGAACACTCGCGTCTCGCTGCTCTCGCAGATGAAATCGTCGCCGCGCGTGACCACGTGCTTCTGCACGAAGACCTTGTTGCGCCACTCCTCGATGTGCGTGCTGATCAGCAGCTTCTCGCCGTAGGTGGCGCTCTTGACGAAGCGCGCATGGTGCTCGAGCAACGGCGTGCCGATGATGCCGGTGGTGTGCTCCAGCACATGCCACGGCGGCACGCCGCAGGTCATGAAGAAGTGCAGCGAGGCGGCGTCCATCCAGCGGTGGTAGAGCGGAAAGAACACGATGCCGGCGGGATCGCAGTCGCCGAAGCGGATCTCGACGGTCATGGTCGTGGTCTTGCTCATCCAGCATCCTTCGAAGGCGGCATGGATTCTAGGCTGCACGGTTCGAACTCACCGCGAGGAGTCCACCATGAAACGAAGCCAACTCGCTTCGAACGCGCCTACCATGTGTTTGCCGCCAAACGCGAACCGGTCTTCGAAGGGAATTGAGCGGCGAGAGGAGACGCCCGCATGCCAGCTGACCATGGCCATCTCGTCTGGCCGTTCTTCGACGATGCACACCGCGCCTATGCGCGCGAGCTCGACGCCTGGTGCACGCAGGTGCTGGCACCGCTCGAGCAGGATGCCGGCGACGACGACGACGCGGCCTACGCGCACGTCGCCCGCCTGGTGCGCGAGCTCGGCCGTGCCGGCTTGCTGCGCGCGTGCGTGCCCAAGGCGTACGGCGGTGCGCGCGAGCAGGTCGACGTGCGCGCGCTGGCGCTGGCGCGAGAGACGCTGGCCTGCGCCTCGGGCCTGGCCGACTTTGCGCTGGCGATGCAGGGGCTGGGCAGCGCACCGGTGAGCCTGTTCGGCAGCGAGGCGCAAAAGCGCGCGCTGTTGCCCGGTGTGGCCGCGGGCGAAACGATCACCGCGTTCGCCCTGTCGGAGCCCGATGCCGGGTCGGATGTGGCCGCGATGTCGACCACCGCGGTGCGCGACGGCGACGGCTGGCGCCTGAACGGCACCAAGACCTGGATCTCCAACGCCGGCATCGCGAACTCCTACGTGGTCTTCGCGCGCAGCGGCGAAGCGCCGGGCGCCAAGGGCCTGTCGGCCTTCATCGTCGCGGCCGGCACCCCCGGGCTCGATGCCAGCGAGCGCATCCCGGTGATCGCGCCGCATCCGCTGGGCACGCTGCGGCTGACTGATTGCCGGCTGCCCGGCGGCGCGCTGCTCGGCGAGCCGGGGCAGGGCTTTCGCATCGCGATGGGCACGCTGGATCTGTTTCGCACCACGGTCGGTGCCGCCGGCCTGGGTTTTGCGCGTCGCGCGCTGGGCGAGGCGGTGCAGCGCGCTCGCTCGCGCCAGATGTTCGGCCGCACGCTGGCGGAGTTTCAGCTCACGCAATCCAAGGTCGGCGAGATGGCCACGCTGATCGACGCCTCGGCGCTGCTGATCTATCGCAGCGCGTGGACGCGCGACGTGCTGGGCACCCGTGTCACCCGCGAAGCCTCGATGGCCAAGATGTACGCCACCGAAGCGGCACAACAGGTGATCGACGGCGCGCTGCAGTTGTTCGGCGGCCTGGGCGTCGTGCGCGGCATGGCGGTGGAGCGTCTGTACCGCGAGATCCGCGCGCTGCGTATCTACGAGGGTGCCAGCGAGGTGCTGCAGCTGATCATTGGCGGCAAGGTACTCGAGAAGAACTGACCCCTAGATCGTGGACCGACCCATGTCGAACCCCCTGCCAGGACACGCCCCACCCGCCGTCGGATTCGAGGCGCCGCTGGAAATGCTCTCCGCATGTCACCACCGTGTCGAGCGACAGTGCGCCACGTTGCGTCGCCTGGTGGCGCATCTGTCCGCGCACGGCGTCGACGCCGATGCGCGCGCGGCCGCCGGCGCCGTGCTGCGCTACTTCGACACCGCGGCCAAAGACCATCACGCCGACGAAGAGGCGGACCTCTTTCCGGCTCTGATCGAGTCGATGGCCGGGTCCGACGCCGTCTGTGTTCGCGAGCTGATCGATGTGCTCACGAGCGATCACCGCGCGCTCGAGTCGCACTGGCAGCGTTTGCGGCCCCTTCTGCTGGGCATCGCGGCGGGCGATCCGCTGGCCCTGACGCCTGCCGACGTGGAGCCGTTGATCACCTGCTACGAACGGCACATCGCGCGCGAAGAATCCGAGCTGCTGCCGATGGCGGTCCGTCTGCTCGGCGACGAGGTGCTGCAAGGCCTCGGCAAGGCGATGCGCGAGCGGCGCGGCATCGCTGCAATCGACTGAAGGCTTTGTCGTGCGCCAGGACGTGCGCTCGGCGCGTCCGGAGCCCGCTGCGCTGCTCAGACTCTCACCACCTGTGCGTCCTTCACCGGTGAATACAACGCCAGCACGTCGCTCGCGCGCCGCGCCAGCACGGCGCGCTGGTTGAGGTAGCCCTTGTCGGTGATCTCGCCGGCATCGGCACTCGGCGGCTCCGCGAGCAGCAGGGCGCGCGTGGGCGTCTGCGACGAGCCGCCGCCGGCGGCTGCCATCGCCAGCAGGCCATCGCGCAGGCGCCGGTTTTTCTCTTCGGCAGACATCGCCGCTGCAGCGGGCGATGGGAACACCAGCAGGCCGACCTCCTCGCGGTCATGGCCGGTGACCACCACGTCGGCGGCCAGCGGGCTGAAAGCGCTGATCGCGCGCAGGCGCAGCGTGCCCACCGACACCCAGGTTCCGCTCATCAGCTTGAAGTCTTCGGCCACGCGGCCGTCGAAGCTCACGCCAAGTTCGGGCCGCGCGTCGTCGACCAGCCGGCCGGCATCGCCGATCAGGTAGTAGCCGTCCTCGTCGAAGGCCCTGGCGGTGAGCTCGGGGGCATCCCGGTAGCCGGGGAACACGGTGGGCCCGCGCACCCGCATCTCGAGCTTGCCGGCGTTGGGCACCAGCTTCAGCTCGATGCCGGGCAACGGCGCACCGATGCAGCCGGCGCGATCGATGCGCCAGTGCACGCTGGTGATCGCCGGCGACGTTTCGGTGGCACCCCACGACGAGGTGAACCACACCGGCTTGTCATCGGCGCCTGTGCGCACGCGGCGCGCCACGCCCTCCAGGCGCTCCCACACGCTTTGCGGCAGCGCGGCGCCGGCGTAGAAGACGCCTTCGAGCCGCTCGAACACGTCGCGCGCGGTGGCCTCGTCCTGTTCCAGGAAGGGCAGCAGCATGTCGAAGCCGCGCGGCACATTGAAGTAGAAGTTGGGTTTCACCTCGCGCAGGTTGCTTCACCGTCTTCTCGATCAGGCCGGGCGCGGGCCGGCCTTCGTCGACGTGGATCGCGCCGCCGTGGGACAGCGCCATGTTGAAGTTGTGGTTGGCGCCGAAGGTGTGGCTCCACGGCAGCCACTCCAGCAGGTTGAGGCGGTGGCGGTTCAGGAACGGCCACACCTGCGCCATCTGCTGCTGGTTGGCGGCGAGCATGCGGTGCGTGTTGATCACCACCTTGGGCGTGCCGGTGGAACCGCTGGTCAGCAGGTACTTGGCGTGGTGGTCGGGTCGGATGGCCTCGAAGGCGTTGATCACGGCGGCCGTTTCGGTCACTGCGGTCAGGTCGGAAAAGGCCATCGCGCCGGTGTGCGTGGCGGCGTCGCGGCCGAACACGATCGGCGCGTTGCCGCCCCAGGCCTTGACGGCCGCGCCGTAGACCGCCGGGTCCGATGCGTAGACCAGCCCCGGGCGCAGCGCGTCGAGGATGCCCTTGACCTTGCCGTAGTCCTTGGTCAGGCGGCAGTAGGCGCTCGACACCGTGCACACGGCGCGGCCGATGTGCATCGCCGCCAGCGCCAGCAGCGCGTGGTCGACCGAGTTGTCCGACAGCACCACCACCGGCTGTCGCGCGTCGATGCGCAACTCGAGCAAGGCCTGCGCGATGCGCCCGACCTGCTCGCGCACCTGCGCATAACTCAGGCGCCGCCAGCCACCGGAGGCGTCGCGCTCGGCAAGGAACAGCGCGTCGGGCGTGGTGAGGGCCCAATGCTCGAGCCAATCGCCCACGCAGCGCGCATGCGGTTGCAGCGCATCGGCCGAGCGCAGCACGAAGCCGCCGTCGGGCAGAGGCTCGCGCAGTACACGGGGCGTGGCAAGCGAGCCCGCATCGCCGAATGGTTGCATTGCCATCGCGTGTCTCCGAAAAGAGGCGGCTCAAACGCCGAGGTAGGAGGCGAGCTCCGCGCCGTCGCGCAACGCGGCCGACGCGCCCGTCAGCACCACCTGGCCCTTTTGCAGCACCAGCAGCGCGGTCGGCGTGCGCGGCCACCTTGCGGTAGTCGCGGTCGACGATCAGCGTGGCGATGCCGGCTGCTGCGGATCTGGCCGATCACGCGCCAGATCTCGGCCACGATCAGCGGCGCCAGGCCTTCGGTGGCTTCGTCGAGGATGATCAGCTCGGGCTGCGTCATCAGCGCGCGGCCGATCGACAGCATCTGCTGCTCGCCGCCGGACAGCTGCGCCGCCCAGGTGGTCGAGCCGCTCGGCCAGGCGCGGGAACGTCTGCAGCACGCGCTCGCAGGTCCAGTCGCCGCGCCCGTCGCGGCCGGCGCGCGCGGCCATCACCAGGTTCTCGCGCACCGACAGGTTCGGGAACACGCCGCGGCCTTCGGGCACGTAGGCCACGCCGCGGCGCGCCACCTCGTGCGGGCGCGCGCGCGACAGTCGTGGCCGTCGATCGCGATGCGGCCCTCGCGCTGCGCGCACGTGGCCGAGCAGCGTGCGGATCAGCGTGCTCTTGCCCATGCCGTTGCGGCCGAGCAGGCCCACCGTTTGGCCGCGGTCGATCGTGCAGGTCCACGCCGTGCAGCACGTGGCTGCTGCCGTACCAGGCGTGCACGCCGCGGCGCGTCGACGCAGTGGCTGCCGGCTGCTCATCTCAGTGGCCTCGCCCAGGTAGGCGGCCTGCACGTCGGCGTTGGCGCGCACCGCTCGCGGCGCGTCGCTGGCGATCACCGCGCCGTTGACCATCACCGTGATGCGGTCGGCGATGCGGAACACCGCGTCCATGTCGTGCTCGACCAGCGCGATCGCATGGCCGGCCTTCAGCTCGGCCAGCAGCGCGAGCATGCGTTCGGTTTCTTCGGCGCCCATGCCGGCCAGCGGCTCGTCGAGCAGCAGCACCTCGGGCGCGGTGGCCAGGCACATCGCGATCTCGAGCTGGCGCTGCTGGCCGTGCGACAAGCGTGCCGGCGCGGCCGGTCGAGCACGTCGGCCAGGCCGGCGCGCGCTGCGGCGTCGCGCGCGGCCGGCACGCTCGCGTGCGCAGGCCGCGCGTCGGCTGCCACCACAGCCACGGCTGCTGGTGGCGCGCCTGCGCGGCGAGGCGGCAGTTCTCGAGCACGGTGAAGCTCGGGAAGATGGTGTTGCGCTGGTAGCTGCGGCCGAGGCCGGCGCGCGCGCGCCGCGGCTGCGGCCAGCGCGTGACGTCGTGGCCGAGCAGCTCGCACGCTGCCCGCCGCTGGCGCGGCAGCTCGCCCGACAGGATGTTGATCAGCGTCGACTTGCCGGCGCCGTTGGTGCCGATCACCGCATGCACGCGTGCCGCGCTGCAGGTCGAGCGACACGCGGTCCACCGCCACCAGGCCGCCGAAGCGGCGCGTGAGCGTCGCGGCGCGCAGCAGCACGTCGGCGTCATCGCCGTGGCGCTGCTCAGCTCGCGCGCGGCGTGCGCGCGACCGGCGCGCCAGCGTCGGCCAGCGCCGATCAGCCCGCGCGGCAGCAGCGCCACGCTGACGATGATGGTCAGGCCCAGCCCGAGCTGCCAGTGCTTGGCGAAGGCGCCGAAGATCGCCTCGGACTTGAAGAACTCCTGCAGCAGCGCGAACGCGAAGGCGCCGATCACCGCGCCGCGCAGGTGGCCGAGGCCGCCGAGGATGATCATGATCAGCACCGCGCCCGAGAAGTGCCAGCTCAGCAGCTCCGGGTTGACGAAGCCGTCCTTCACCGCGAACAGGAAGCCGCCGAGCCCGGCGATGCGCGCCCGACACCACGAAGGCGGCCAGCTTGTACGGGTAGGTCGAGAAGCCGGTGGCGCGCATGCGCTGCTCGTTGACGCTGATGCCCGCCAGCGCGCGCCCGAAGCGCGAACGCTGCAGCAGCGCGAGGAAGCCGAACACCAGCCACCAGGCAGGCGAGCACGAAGTAGTACAGCGCGAGCGGCTCGTCGAGGTCGAGCAGGTCAGCTGCCGAGCCGAGCGACCGGCTTGACGTACGAGGTAGATGCCGTCGGTGCCGCCGCCGAGCGGCGTGTCGTGCACCACGTAGTAGGCCATCTGCGCGAAGGCCAGCGTCACCATGATGAAGTAGACGCCCTTGGTGCGCAGCGACAGCGCGCCCATGAAGAGCGCGTAGGCCGCAGCCACCGCCATCGCACGCCGGCAGCAGCCACAGCAGCGAGGCCGGCGTCGCCGTCGGGCGACAGCTTCACCGCGGCGTAGCGCGCCGATGCCGAAGAACGCCGCCTGGCCGAAGCACACCAGCCCGGTGCCGCCGACCAGCAGCTCGAGGCTCAGCGCGAAGATGGCGTAGATCATGATCTTGGTGACGAGGTCGATGCCGAAGCTGCCGGCGAGCGCAAGCGGCAACAGGCGCCGAGCGCCAGCCGACAGCCGCGCGCTGCGACGACGGCGAGCGTGGCCGCTGGTCGCTGCGGGATGCTCACTCATCCTGCCTTGAACAGGCCGTCGGGCTTCCACAGCAGGATCAGCGCCATCAGCACGTAGACCAGCACGCCCGCGGCCTGCGGGAACAGCACCTTGCCGAAGGTGTCGACGAAGCCGATCAGCAGCGCCGCCAGCAGCGCGCCGCGGATCGAGCCGATGCCGCCGATCACCACGACCACGAAGCAGATGATCAGCACCTGGTTGCCCATGCCCGGGTACACGCGACGACACCGGCGCCGCCACCATGCCGGCCAGCACCGCGATGCGCCACGCCGGCGGCGAACACCACGCGGTAGAGAAACTTGATGTCGATGCCGAGCGACTGCACCATCTCGCGGTTGGTGGCGCCGGCGCGGATCATCATGCCCAGCCGCGTGCGCGTGAGCACGAACGTACATGCCGCAGCGCCAGCGCCAGGCACACCGCCGAGATGAACAGGCGATAGACCGGGTAGGTCATCAGGTCGCCGAGCGGGATCGAGCCGGCCAGCCAGCGGCGGCGCCGGCACGCCGTGCACGTCGTCGCCGACGAGGATGCTGCGCAGCTCCTCGAACACCAGGATCAGGCCGTAGGTCATCAGCACCTGCTGCAGGTGCTCGCGCTCGTACAGGAAGCTGAAGAACGCCCACTCGAGCACGTAGCCGAGCAGCACCGCCAGCACCAGGCCGATCGCGAGCGTGGTGAAGAAGCCGCCGCCGACGGTGCCGGCCACGCGGCGCCAGCGCGTACGCCATGTAGGCGCCGATCATGTAGAAGCTGCCGTGCGCCAGGTTGATGACGCCCATGATCCCGAAGATCAGCGTCAGCCCCGAGGCGACAGGAACAGCAGCAGCCCGTACTGCAGCGCGTTGAGGCACTGGATCGAGGAAGGTGGCGAGATCCATCGAAGAGGCCAGGTAGGTCAGCGAACGGCCGCTTGCGCCGCGCGGCCGGCAAGGCGCCGTCCGAGTCGGCCCGGGGATCGCGCTTCTACATCCTGCAGCCGCGGCCCGGGTCGGCCAGGCTCTTGCTCGGCCACGCCGATCACCTTGTTCTCCTTGCCCATCACCTGGCGCAGGTAGATGTCCTGCACCGGGTTGTGCGACTTCGAGATCGTGAACGGGCCGCGCGGGCTGTCGATCTTGGCCTTCTCGCAGCGCGGCGGCGAACTCGGCCTTCTTGCTCGATGTCGCCCTTCACCGCGTTCAGGCCGATCGGCGAGCATCTGCGCCGCGTCGTAGCCCTGCACCGCGTACACGTCGGGCTGCAGCTTGTAGGCCTTGACGTAGGCGAGGCGGAACGCGCTGTCGCGCGGCGTGCTCGAGGCTGTCGCCGTAGTGCAGCGTGGTGAGCAGGCCGTCGGCGTCGGCGCCCTGCGCCTCGAGCGTGCCGTCGGTGAGGAAGCCCGCGCCGTACAGCGGGATCGCTCTTCTTCAGGCCCGGCGGCCGCGTAGTCCTTGACGAACTTCACGGCGCCGCCGCCGGCGAAGAAGGCGAACACGGCGTCGGGCTTGGCCGCCGCGATCTCGGTCAGCAGCGCCTGGAACTCGACGCCGGGAACGGCAGGCTCAGCTCCTTGACCACCTGGCCGCCGGCCTTCTCGAAGGCCTCCTTGAAGCCGGCGACCGATCTCGTCGCCGGCGGCGTACTTCCAGGTGATCGTCACCACCTTCTTGTGGCCGCTTCTTGGCCACCACCTCGCCCATCGCGTAGCCGGGCTGCCAGTTGGTGAACGAGCTGCGGAAGATGTTCGGCGCGCACATCGGCCCGGTCACCGCGTCGGCGCCGGCGTTCGGCACGATCAGCAGCGTGCCGCTGTCCTTGCGCGACCTTGGCCATCGCCATCGCCACGCCGGAGTGCACGGTGCCGACGATGCACGTCGACGTTGTCGCGCTTGATCAGCTTGTTCACGTTGTCGGTGGCCTTGGCCGGATCGGACTCGTCGTCGACCTTGACGAACTCGATCTCGCGGCCCGCCAGCTTGCCGCCTTGCTCGCTCCACATGCAGCCGGAAGCCGTTCTCGATCGCCACGCCCAGCGCGGCGAAGGTGCCGGTGTAGGGCAGCATCAGGCCGACCTTGAGCTTCGGTGCCTGCGCGCTGGCGCTGGCGCTCAGCAGCGCCAGCCGCGCGGCGAGCCAGCGCGGCGGCGCGCGAGGTCGTCGCGGATCATGATGTGTCTCCGTGGTGGGCGTCAGGCCGCGGTTGGTCTCCGGGTTAGGATCTTTCGTCGCGCGTGCGCGTCGACGAAGCGCGCGACCGCGTCGATCACGCGCCTCGGGCTGGTCGCGGTGCGGCGAATGGCCGCAGTCGCGGCAGCTCCAGCAGCACGCGTCTGCGGCACGCGCGCGCGCGATGCCGCGGATCTGCTCGAGCGTGCCGTACTCGTCGTCGACGCCCTGCACCGCGAGCAGCGGGCAGCGGATGCGCGGCGATCTCGGCCTCGATGGTCCAGTCGCGGAACGGCGGGTGCAGCCAGATGTCGTTCCAGCCCCAGAACGCGGAGTCGGCGTCGTCGTGGTAGCGCGCCAGGCGCTGCGCGCAGGTCGGTCTCGCAGGTAGGCGTCGCGCGCCTGCTGCGATGCTGGCGACCGACACGTCCTCGACAACGATGTGCGGCGCCAGCACGACCAGCGCCGGCCACGCGCTGCGGGAAGCGCGCCGCGTGCAGCAGCGCGATCGAGCCGCCGTCGCTGTGGCCGAACAGCCAGGGCGGCTGCGTCGCGTCGATGCCGCAGCGCGTCGAGCAGCGCCGGCAGCACCTCGTGCGCCTGGCGGTGCATGAAGTCGAGGCCCCAGCGCTCGTCGCGCGGCGCGCGGCGTCGAGCGGCCGTAGCCGGGGCGCGAGTAGACGAGGCCGCGCACGCCGGCGGCGTCGCACAGCGCGCTGCGGGAAGTCGCTGCCACATCGCCAGCGAGCCGAGGCCTTCGTGCAGGAACACGATCAGCGGCGCCTCGGCGCGCTCGGCGCGCCGAGCGCAGGCGTGACTCGATGCGCACGCGGCGCCCGCGCCACGGCGATGTCGACGAATCGACCGGCTGCGCCATCGCTCAGCTCAGCGCGCCTGCGCTTCGCGCTCGCGCAGCCTGAAGCGCTGGATCTTGCCGGTGGCGGTCTTCGGCAGCTCGGCGACGAACTCGATCTGGCGCGGGTACTTGTAGGGCGCCAGCGCGTCCTTGACGAAGGCCTTCAGCTCGTCTTCGGCCGGCGCTGCGCTGCGCCGGGCTTGAGCACGACGAAGGCCTTGGTCTTGGTCAGGCCTTCGGCGTCGGGCACGCCGATCACCGCCGCTTCGAGCACCGCCGGGTGCTGCACCAGCGTGGCCTCGACCTCGAACGGCGAACGTAGATGCCGCTGACCTTGAGCATGTCGTCGCTGCGGCCGGCGTAGGTGTAGGTGCCGTCGGCGTTGCGCACGTACTTGTCGCCGCTCTTGGTCCAGCCGCCCTGGAAGGTGTCGCGCGTCTTCTCGCGGTTGCCCCAGTACATCAGCGCCGCGCTCGGGCCCTGGATGTAGAGGTCGCCGGCTCGCCGTCGGGCACCGGCGCGGCCGTCGTCGCCGCGCAGCTCGATCTCGTAGCCCGGCACCGGCTTGCCGGTGGTGCCGTAGCGCACGTCGCCCGGGCCGGTTCGACAGGAAGATGTGCAGCATCTCGGTCGAGCCGATGCCGTCGATGATGTCGCACGCCGAAGTGCGCGCTTGAAGCGCTCGCCGATCTCGCGCGGCAGCGCCTCGCCGGCCGACGAGCACAGGCGCAGCGCGACGTCGCTCGCGCTTCGGCAGCGTCGGCGACGCCAGCATGCCGGCGTAGCCGGTGGGCGCGCCGAAGAAGACGCGTGGGCTTCGGCGCCGCGCCGCCGGTCCAGCGCTTGAACACCGCATCGGGCGTGGGCCGCTCGGCCATCAGCACGCACCGTCGCGCCGACGCTCAGCGGGAAGCGTCAGCGCATTGCCCAGGCCGTAGGCGAAGAACAGCTTGGCCGCCGAGAAGCAGACGTCGCTCTCGCTGCAGGCCGAGCACGCCGCTTGCCGTACAGCTCGGCGGTCCAGTACGGGTTGGCGTGCGTGTGCACCGTGCCCTTCGGGCGGCCGGTCGAGCCCGACGAATAGAGCCAGAACGCGGGGTCGTCGGCCGCGGTGGCGGCGGCGCTTGGCCAGCGGCTCGGCGCGCGCGACGAAGGCGTCGAAGTCGACCTGCGCCGGCGCCAGCGGCGCGACCGGGCGCGACGACGATCACCTGCGCACTTCGTGGTCGCGCTTGCGCCATCGCCGCGCTCAGCGCCGGCAGCAGCGCGCCCGACACCAGCACCGCCTGCGCGCGCGAGTGCTGCCAGCATGTAGGCGTAGTCGTCGGCGGTGAGCAGCGTGTTCACCGCCACCGGCACGACGCCGGCGTAGCAGCGCGCCGAGGAAGCTCACCGGCCAGTCGTTGCTGTCGTGCATCAGCAGCAGCACGCGCTCCTCGCGCCGCACGCCGGCGCGCCAGCAGCGCGGCGGCGAGGCGCGCGCACGCGCTCGGCGAGCTCGCCGTAGCTCAGGCGGCCGTGGTCGTCGATGAAGGCGGCTTCGCGGCGCGCGCCGCGTTGCGCTCGAGCAGGTGGGCGCGAAGTTGAAGGCGGCGGGCGGGGCGGCAACGGCGGCAGGCATGGCGGTCTCCAACGGCAGGGACAAGCAACGGATGCGCGCGACGCTTCGACGGGCCTGCGGGCGAACCGCGGGACCGCGAAGCGCGCGCCTTGCGGCGCGGACCCGCATGCATTATTGTGCGTGCAGCGACACGATAGTTTTGGTGCCGTCACCTGTCAAGCACTATATTGCATGAGCCGATCTGCAGCCCCGCGACCGCCGCGACCCGCCAGGACCAAGGTTGCCACCACTGGGCCGGCGAAGAAATCGGTCCGGACCCGGGCGCCGAGCCGGGCCGCGGAGCCGCGCGATCGCGGCCAAGACGGCGACGCGTCCCACGAGTCACCCGTTGCTCGTGGCGCTGGGCGAGCGCGTGCGCAGCCTGCGCGCGCGCCGCGGCATGACGCGCAAGGCGGTGGCGCCGGCGGCCGACGTCTCCGAGCGCCACCTGGCCAACCTGGAGTACGGCGTCGGCAACGCGTCGATCCTGGTCCTGCAGCAGGTGGCGCAGGCGCTGCAGTGCTCGCTGGCCGAACTGCTCGGCGACGTCACCACGTCGTCGCCCGAATGGCTGCTGATCCGCGAGCTGCTCGAGCGCGCGCACGACGCCGACCTGCGGCGCGCGCGCATCGCGCTGGGCGAGCTGTTCGGCGCGCGGCGGCGACGCGCAGGCGCGCAGCCGGCGCATCGCGCTGATCGGCCTGCGCGGCGCCGGCAAGTCGACGCTCGGCCAGATGCTCGCCGACGACCTCGGCTACCCGTTCGTCGAGCTGACGCGCGAGATCGAGAAGTTCGCCGGCTGCAGCGATCCGCGAGATCCACGACCTCTACGGCACCAACGCCTACCGCCGCTACGAGCGGCGCGCGCTCGAGGAGGCGATCCAGATCTACCCCGAGGCGGTGATCGCCACGCCGGGCGGCATCGTGTCCGACGCCGCGACCTTCAACCTGCTGCTGGCGCACTGCACCACCGTGTGGCTGCAGGCGACGCCCGAAGACCACATGCGGCGCGTCGCCGCGCAGGGCGACATGCGGCCGATGGCGGCCAGCACGCGAGGCGATGGACGACCTGAGGCGCATCCTCGCCGGCCGCGCTGCCTTCTATTCCAAGGCCGACCTGAGCGTCGACACCAGCGCGCAGCCGCTGGAGCAGACCTTCCAGGCCTGCGCGCGCAGGTGCGCGGCGCGCTCAAGCTGCCGCTGAAGCGCTGCGCGGCGCGTCGACACGCATGCTAGCGCAACGCTAGAGCTGCTTGACACCGCTTGCATGCGCTTGACGCTAGCATGCACTATGATGCATGTCACCGCACGAGACTGCATTGACATGCACTATAGTGCCATTCCAGGAGACCGCGCATGAGCCAGCCCGACCCGCGGTCGACTACCGCACCGACCCGTCCCGCTACCGCCACTGGAAGCTCAGCTTCGACGGCGCCGGTCGCGACGCTGGCGTGGACGTCGCCGAGGACGGCGGCATCAAGCCCGGCTACAAGCTCAAGCTCAACAGCTACGACCTCGGCGTCGACATCGAGCTGCACGACGCGCTGCAACCGCATCCGCTTCGAGCATCCCGAGGTGCGCACGGTGGTCGTCACCAGCCTGAAGGACCGCGTGTTCTGCTCGGGCGCCAACATCTTCATGCTCGGGCTGTCGAGCCACGCGTGGAAGGTGAACTTCTGCAAGTTCACCAACGAGACGCGCAACGGCATCGAGGACTGCGTCGCAGCACTCCGGCCTGAAGTTCATCGCCGCGCTCAACGGCGCCTGCGCCGGCGGCGGCTACGAGCTGGCGCTCGCCTGCGACGAGATCGTGCTCGTCGACGACCGCTCGTCGTCGGTGTCGCCTGCCCGAGGTGCCGCTGCTCGGCGTGCTGCCCGGCACCGGCGGCCTGACGCGCGTCACCGACAAGCGCCAGGTGCGCCACGACCTGGCCGACATCTTCTGCACCACCACCGAAGGCGTGCGCGGCCAGCGGCGGTGGAATGGCGGCTGGTCGACGCGGTCGCCAAGCCGGCGCAGTTCGGCGCCGAGGTGCAGGAGCGTGCGCGCAAGCTGGCCGAGGCGAGCGACCGGCCGGCACGGCGCCAAGGGCGTGGCGCTGCCGCCGCTCGAGCGCACGGCGAGCGCCGACGCGCTGCGCTACCAGCACGTGCACCGTGCAGATCGATCGCGCGCGCCGCACGCGCCACGTTCACCGTGCAAGGCGCCGACGTCGCCGCAGCCGACCGACATCGCCGGCATCGAGGCCGCCGGCGCCGACCTGGTGGCCGCTGGCGATGGCGCGCGAGCTCGACGACGCGATCCTGCTCGCTGCGCACCAACGAGCTCGACATCGGCACCTGGCTGCTGAAGACCGAAGGCGATGCCGCCGCGGTGCTCGCCGTGCGACGCAGGCGCTGCGCGCGCCATGCGCGACCACTGGCTCGTGCGCGAGACGCATCGGCCTGCTGCGCCGCACGCTGGCGCGGCTCGACGTGTCGTCGCGCACGCTGTTCGCGCTGATCGAGCCGGGCTCGTGCTTCGCCGGCACGCTGGCCGAGCTGGCGTTCGCCGCCGACCGCAGCTACATGCTCGCGCTGCCCGACGACGCGGCGCGCGCGCCGAAGCTCACGCTGTCGGACGCGAACTTCGGCGCCTACCCGATGGTCAACGGCCAGACGCCGCCTGGTGCGCCGCTTCTACGACGAGGCCGAGCCGCTGCGCGCCGCGCGAGCAGGCGATCGGCCAGCCGCTCGACGCCGACGCCGCGCTCGCGCTCGGCCTCGTCACCTCGGCGCCCGACGACATCGACTGGGCCGACGAGATGCGCATCGCGATCGAGGAGCGCGTCGCGATGTCGCCCGATGCGCTGACCGGCATGGAGGCCAACCTGCGCTTCGGCGGCCACGAGAACATGGCCACGCGCGTCTTCGGCCGCCTGACCGCGTGGCAGAACTGGATCTTCATCCGCCCCAACGCCGTCGGCGAGAAGGGCGCGCTCAAGGTCTACGGCAAGGGCGACAAGGCCGCAGTTCGACTGGAACCGGGTCTGAACGGAACTGGATGATCTGATGAGCACCATCAACTACAGCGAGAAGATCCCCAACAACGTCAACCTGAGCGAGGACCGCACGCTGCAGCGCGCGCTCGAGCACTGGCAGCCGAACTTCATCGACTGGTGGCACGACATGGGGCCCGAGGGCTGCGCAGGACTTCGACGTCTACCTGCGCACCGCGATCAGCGTCGATCCGCAGGGCTGGGCGCAGTTCGGCTACGTGAAGATGCCCGACTACCGCTGGGGCATCTTCCTGAACCCGGGCGAGCCGAACCGCAAGATCCACTTCGGCGACCACATGGGCGAGAGCCGCGTGGCAGGACGTGCCCGGCGAGCACCGCGCCAACCTGCGCCGCATCATCGTCACGCAGGGCGACACCGAGCCGGCGTCGGTCGAGCAGCAGCGCCACCTCGGGCTCACCGCGCCGTGCCTGTACGACCTGCGCAACCTGTTCCAGGTCAACGTCGAGGAAGGCCGCCACCTGTGGGCGATGGTCTACCTGCTGCACGCACTTCGGCCGCGACGGGCGCGAGGAGGCCGAGGCGCTGCTCGAGCGCCGCTCGGGCGACGCAGGACAACCCGCGCATCCTCGGCGCGTTCAACGAGAAGACGCCCGACTGGCTGCGCTTCTTCATGTTCACCTACTTCACCGACCGCGACGGCAAGTTCCAGCTCTACGCGCTGGCCGAGAGCAGCTTCGACCCGCTGGCGCGCACGACGAAGTTCATGCTGACCGAGGAAGCGCACCACATGTTCGTCGGCGAGAGCGGCGTGTCGCGCGTGATCCAGCGCACCTGCCAGGTGATGAACGAGCTGAAGACCGACGACCCGGCCAAGCTGCGCGCCGCCGGCGTGATCGACCTGCCGACGATCCAGCGCTACCTGAACTTCCACTACAGCGTGACGATCGACCTGTTCGGCGCCGACCAGTCGAGCAACGCCGCCACCTTCTACAGCTCGGGCCTGAAGGGCCGCTTCGAGGAAGGCAAGCGCAGCGACGACCACGTGCTGAAGGGCGCAGACCTACCACGTGCTCGAGGTGCAGGACGGTCAGCTGGTCGAGAAGGAGGTGCCGATGCTCAACGCGCTGAACGAGGTGCTGCGCGACGACTTCATCAAGGACTCGGTGGCCGGCATCGGCCGCTGGAACAAGGTGATCGAGAAGGCCGGCATCCCGCACCGCCTGACGGTGCCGCACAAGGCGTTCCACCGCCACATCGGCGCGCTGGCGGGCGTCAAGGTGTCGCCCGACGGCCGCGTGGTCAGCGAAGCCGAATGGAGCGCGAACGTGCGAACTGGCTGCCGACGCGACGAGGACCGCGCCTTCGTCGCCTGCCTGATGGGCCGCGTGGTCGAGCCGGGCAAGTTCGCCAACTGGATCGCGCCGCCGGTGATGGGCATCAACCGCCAGCCGGTCGACTTCGAGTACGTGCGCTTCGGATGAGATGAGCCGCACCCCCGAAGCGGCCTGGCGGCCGCTTGGCGCGAGGCATGATGCGAGTCCGGAGGTCTTGATGGACATGGCCGTTGCCGACGACGTGATCAAGCAGCACCTGATCGACCCCGAGATCTGCATCCGCTGCAACACCTGCGAGGCCACCTGCCCGATCGGCGCGATCACGCACGACGAGCGCAACTACGTCGTCGACGCCGGCCAAGTGCAACCTGTGCATGGCCTGCATCCCGCCGTGCCCGACCGGCTCGATCGACAACTGGCGGCGCGTGCTGAAGGTGCGCGCCTACACGATCGAAGAGCAGCTCGGCTGGGACGTGCTGCCGGCCGAGTTGCCGCCCGACCAGCTGCGGATGCCGGCGCGCCAGCCGCGCAGCCGGCGCCGGCGGCGCCGCCGGCGTGCAGGTGGAACCCGGCGAGACCGCGTTCTCGAGTGCCGACTGCAACGCCACGCTGCCGCCGTGGTCGGCCGCGCACGCCTACACCAACCTCTACGGCCCGAAGAGCCCGACCACCGCCACGGTGGTGGGCAACTTCCGCGTCACCGAGGTCGGCACGCGAAAACGACACGCACCACATCGTGCTCGACTTCGGCGCGATGCCGTTCCCGGTGCTCGAGGGCCAGTCGATCGGCATCGTGCCGCCGGGCGCCGACGCGCAAGGCCGGCCGCACCACGCGCGCCAGTACTCGATCGCCAGCCCGCGCAACGGCGAGCGCCCGGGCTACAACAACCTGTCGCTGACCGTGAAGCGCGTGCTCGAGGACCACCAGGGCCGGCCGGTGCGCGGCGTGGCGTCCAACTACGTGTGCGACCTGAAGGTCGGCGACACGGTGCAGGTGATCGGCCCGTTCGGCACCAGCTTCCTGATGCCGAACCATCCGCGGTCGAACATCGTGATGATCTGCACCGGCACCGGCAGCGCGCCGATGCGCGCGATGACCGAATGGCGGCGCCGCCTGCGCGCGTCGGGCAAGTTCGAAGGCGGCAAGCTGATGCTGTTCTTCGGCGCGCGCACGAAGGAGGAGCTGCCGTACTTCGGCCCGCTGCAGAGCCTGCCGAAGGACTTCATCGACATCAACCTCGCGTTCTCGCGCACGCCGGGCGCACCCAAGCGCTACGTGCAGGACCTGATGCGCGAGCGCGCGGCCGACCTGGGCGAGCTGCTGAAGGACGCCAACACCTGCCTCTACGTGTGCGGCTTGAAGGCGATGGAAGAGGGCGTGCGTGCTGGCGCTGCGCGACGTCGCGCAGCAGGCCGGCCTGCACTGGGACACGCTCGGCGCGACGCGCTGAAGCGCGAAGGCCGGCTGCACCTCGAGACCTACTAGCGCCGACGCGGCCGTGTCGCGCCGACGGTGGGCTCGCCGCGCTATCCTGCGCCGGCCATGACCGCAGCGCCTTCGCAGCCAGCCGACGACGGGACCGTCCCTGGCCTCAGCGGCCGGCGCAGCGGCAACGCGTTGCCCGACGGCTCCCGGCTGGCGGAGTTTCAGATCCGCGGCGTCGTCGGCGAAGGCGGCTTCGGCATCGTCTACCTGGCGTGGGACGCGTCGCTGCAGCGCCAGGTGGCGATCAAGGAGTACATGCCCGCCACGCTGGCCGCACGCACGCACGGCTCGGTCGGTGATGCCGCGCACCGACAAGTCGGCCGAGACGTTCGCGCTCGGCCTGCGCAGCTTCGTCAACGAGGCGCAACTGCTGGCGAGCTTCGACCATCCGTCGCTGCTGAAGGTCTACCGCTTCTGGGAGGCCAACGGCACCGCCTACATGGTGATGCCGTACTACCAGGGCACCACGATGAAGCAGGCGTTGAACGTACTGGGTGCGCCGCCCGAGGAGAGCTGGCTGCTGCGCCAACTGGGCCACCTGCTCGATGCGCTCGACGTGATGCACCGCGGGCACTGCTATCACCGCGACATCGCGCCCGACAACATCCTGCTGCTCGACAACGGCACGCCGCTGTTGCTGGACTTCGGCGCGGCGCGGCGCGTCATCGGTGACGCCACGCACGCGCTGACGGCGTTCCTGAAACCCGGCTACGCGCCGGTGGAGCAGTACGCCGAGATGCCGACGATGAAGCAGGGGCCGTGGACCGACCTGTACGCGCTCGGCTCGGTGGTGCACTACGCGATCACCGGCCGCACGCCGCCGGAGTCGGTGGCGCGGCTGGTCAACGACACGATGGTGCCGCTGGCCACCCTGGCCGCCGGCCGCTACAGCGAGCGCTTCTTGCGCGCGATCGATCACGCGCTCGCGGTGCGGCCCGAACAGCGGCCGCAAAGCGCGATCGCGCTGCGCGACGAGCTCGGCGTCGAGGAGCGGCGTTCTCGCGCGCGCAAGGCCGAGCGCATTCCGACCGCGCCGTCACCGCTGGACGAGACCGTGGTCGTGCGCGACGGGCCGCTGATTGCGCCGCGCCGGTCGGAGCCGCCGCTGAGCCCTTCGGCACGCCAATCGGCGCCGCCGAAGGTCGACCGCGCCGCCGGCACGCGCCGCGCGTGTCGGAGCCGCCGCCGCAGCGGCTGCTGCCGGGCCGGCGGGCCGGGCGGAGGTGGTTGTTCGCGGCGGTGGGCGCGCTGGTCACTGTGCTGGGCCTGACATGGTGGAGCCTGCCGGCGCCGCGTTGGAGCCCCCGGGTCGACGCGCAGCCGCCGACGGCTGCGCCCGCCGTGGCGCCCATCGCGCCGGGGAGCGACGGGCGCGCGACCGCACCGCTGCCCTCGGCAGCACAGCCGCCGGCGCCAGCCACGAAGATCGCCCCTGCGCCGCCGGCTGACGCCAGCGCGCTGCCGGCGCCTGCAGCCGCCGAGGTGGCACCCGGCACCGCCGAGCCGGCGACCGCGGCACGTGACCGGCCGGTGGTCACCCCCGCACCCGCGCGTCCGACCCCTAGAAAGAATTCGTCAAATCCACGTTGCACGGAGATCATTACCCGCGCGTCGCTCGGCGAAGAGTTGAGCGCGCAGGACCAGGCGATGCTGAAGGGGGAGTGCCGCAAGATGAACGAGCAGCGATCGATCGCGCGGGTGGTGCTGCAGTTGGCTCGCGGTCGCCGCAGCGCTGGTGATGCTGGGCGGTGCCGGCTGCCAGACCACCGGCCCCACGGTGATCAGCAGCGAGCTGCCGTTCGACCAGGCGGTGGCCGACGCCACCGATGGGCTGGTGGCGCAGACGCAGAAGCTGCCTGCGTTCCTGGCCAAGGTCGAGGCCACGGTCGGGGCCAAGGTCGCCAAGAAGGCGGTGCTGATCGATCCGATGATCGATGCCGCGTCGGGCCAGCAGACGCGCGTGACGCGCCAGCTCGAGCAGAAGGTGGCCGAGCGCCTGACCACGACGCACCAGCAGTTCGACGTGCTGCCGTTCCAGAGCGCGAATCTGGCCAAGGCGCAGTACCTGCTGACCGGCACGATGACGCGCAGCGCCGGCAGCGGGGCGCGCCGGCCCTATCAGATCAACCTCGCGCTGGTCGACCTGGCCACGCGCACGGTGGCGGCGCAGGCCAGTGCGCTGGCGCGCGACGACGGGCTCGACGCCAGCCCGACCGCGTACTACCAGGACAGCCCGGTGCTGCTGAAGGACCAGGTCGTCGACGGCTACATCCGCACCGCGCAGACGGCGCCCGGGCAGCCCGCCGACGCCTACTACCTCGAGCGCCTCGCCGCGTCGGCGCTGATCAACGACGGCAACAGCGCCTACAACGCCAGCCAGTACCAGGATGCGCTGGGCCTGTACCGCAACGCGTTGTCCACGCCCGCGGGCGAACAGTTGCGGGCTCTCAACGGCGTGTACCTGGCGAGCTGGAAGCTCGGCCGCACCGCCGACGCCGAGCAGGCCTTCGGCCGCGTGGTCGCGTTCGGCCTGCAGCAGCGCAACCTGGGCGTGAAGTTCCTGTTCAACCCCGGCAGCACCGAGTTCTGGTCGGACCCGAAGGTCGAGCGGCCCGTATGCGATCTGGTTGCGCCAGATCGCGCGCCAGACCGCCTCGGCCAAGGTCTGCATGAACGTGGTCGGCCACACCAGCCGCACCGGCAGCGAACAGACCAACGACCGCCTGTCGCAGGCGCGCGCGGCGGTGATCAAGCAAAAGCTCGATGCCGATGCGGTGGAGCTCACCACGCGCACGCGCGCCAGCGGCGTGGGCTGGCGCGAGAACCTCATCGGCACCGGCACCGACGACGTCAGCCGACGCGCTCGATCGGCGCGTCGAGTTCAGGATCGTGACCTGCTGATTTCGCCGCAGCCGCCCCAGCGGCGGCTCGCGGCCATCGAGCTCAGTGCAGCTTCACGCGCGGCTCGGTGCGCCGCGTCAGCAGCCGCGACGCGGTGCCGAGCGTGGTGCGCCACCAGCCGTGCACCGCGAGTTGGTGCAGCTTGTACAGCGACAGATACATCGCGCGCGCGAACAGGCCCTCGACCCACAGGTTGCCGCCCACCAGCGCGCCCATCAGGTTGCCCACCGTCGAATGCTGGCCGAGCGACACCAGCGAGCCGAAGTCTCGGTAGCGGAAGGGCTTCAGCGGCTGCCCCTTCAGGTGCCGCGGCAGTTGCGCCGCCAGGTGCGACGCCTGCTGATGCGCGGCCTGCGCGCGCGGCGGCACGTTGCCGGTGTGGCCCAGCCACGGCGCGGCGGCGCAGTCGCCGATGGCGAACACCGAGTCGTCGCGCGTGCTTTGCAGCGTCGGGCGCACCACCAGCTGATTCAGCGCATTGGTCTCCAGCCCGTCGAGCTCGCGTAGCCATGACGGCGCCTTCACGCCGGCCGCCCACACCACGAGCTGCGCCGGCACGAACACGCCACCGGCCAGCTCGACGCCATCGGCGCGCACCGCGCTCACCTTGGTGCCGCAACGCAGCTGGATGCCCAGGCCCTTGAGCAGCTCGGCCGCGGCGTTGGCGATGCGCTCGGGCAGTGCGGGCAGGATGCGCGGCCCGGCTTCGATCAAGTGGATCTGGATGTCGCGCTCGGGGTCGATCTGGTCCAGGCCGTAGGTCACCAGCAGGCGCAGCGCCTTGCGCAGCTCGGCGGCCAGCTCCACGCCGGTGGCGCCGGCGCCGACGATGGCCACCGCCACCTGGTGCGGCCCGGCGGCCGTGCCTTGCACGTGGGCGCGGATGCAGGCGTTGACCAAGCGCACGTGAAAGCGCTCGGCCTCCTCGGGCGTCTCGAGCGCGATCGCGTGCTCGTGCACGCCGGGCGTGCCGAAGTCGTTGGTGTGGCTGCCGGTGGCGATGACCAGCGTGTCGTAGCCGCGCGTGTACGGCGGCGTGATCGGCGTGCCCTCGTCGTCGAGCACCGGCGCCACCTGCACCTCGCGGCGCGCGCGGTCGAGCCCACACATCGCGCCCAGCCGGTAGCGAAAGCCGTGCCAGTGCGACTGCGCGAGGTAGTCGATCGCGTGGTTGTTGATGTCGATGCTGCCGGCGGCGATCTCGTGCAGGTGCGGCTTCCAGAAATGCGTGCGCGCCTTCTCGATCAGCGTGACGTGCGCGCGGCCGCGTTTGCCCAGGCGGTTGCCCAGCCGCGTGACGAGCTCGAGGCCGCCCGCGCCGCCACCGACGACGACGATGCGGTGCAGACCATTGGCGGCTGGGTTCATGGGTCGTCTCGGCGAGATCGGCTCGCCATTGTGGTGCCGCAACGCGCCGAGCACCCGTGCGCGGCAGGTCGTGACATCCGTCCGCGCCGCGCACGAATCGCGCACCTGCCGGCGAGTCGGTGGGCGGCTTGGCGAACCAGTTCACGGTTGCAACAGCTTCGAAAAAGTGCCACGACGCCTTGCGCTCATTAGCATGGCTTCCTGCCTGCATCGGACGCGGGCGCGGGGGAATGGCATGGTTCTGACGAGACGACGCGTCGGTCGAGGGCGTCTTGCTGGCAGCGGCTCAGCCGACATGGGCGCTGGCCGCCGAGGGCGACATCGTGGTCGGCCAGATCGGCCCGTTCACCGGCATCCCGGTGCCCGACGCGCCGCAACTCAACCAGGGCATCAAGGCCTGCCTTCGCGCAGATCAACGAGCGCGGCGGCATCGGCGGGCGGCGCATCGCGGTTTTCGAAGTCGACGACACCTACAGCGCGGATGGTTTTGCCAAGGCGTTCGGCCTGGCGATGCAGCGCAAGCCCGTGGCCCTGCTGAATCCGGTGGGCTCGGCGGCGCTCAAGCGCATGCTCGACGACAAGATGCTCGACCAGAACGACGTCATCGTGCTCAACGCGATCCCTGGCGCCGAAGCGCTGCGCAACCCGGGGCACTCGAAGCTGTTCCACATCCGTGCCGGCGACCGCCAGCAGATCGAGAAGATCGTCCAGCACGCGGTGACGCTCGGTATCAGCGAACTGGCCGTGCTGCATCAGAACATCGTGATCGGCACCTCGGGTTTGGCGATGACGCAGGCGGCGGCTACAGCCACCGGCAAGTTGAAAGTCGTGCCGTTCGAGGCCACCGCCGAGGCCCCCAGCCTGACGGCTGGCGCGCAGAAGGTCGTGAAGTCCGGCGCCAAGGCGGTGCTGGTGGTCGGCGCGCCGCGTTTCATGGCCGACGGCATCGCGGCACTGCGCGCGTCCGGGGCCGGCGGCCAATTCCTGTTCGCGCTGTCCTACGTGCCGGCGGGCCTGTTGGCCAAGGTGGCCGGCGAGTCTTCGCGCGGCGTGGCGCTGGCGCAGACCTACCCCAACCCGATGGGCATCTCGTCGCCGTTGCAGCGCGAGTTCCAGGCGGCGATGAAGCAATCGTTCCCCGAGGTGCCCGTGGCGGGCTACACGTCGTTCCACCTCGAGGGCTACATCAGCGCGCGCGTGTTCGCCGAGGCAGCCCGTCGCAGCAAGGACGTGACCCCCGACGCGGTGGCGAAGTCGCTGCGCGCGATGGGCGAGTACGACCTCGGTGGCTTTCGCGTCAACTTCGCGCGCAACAACACCGGCAGCGGCTTCGTCGACATCGGCGTGGTCAATGCCGACGGGCGGCTGGTCTACTGAGTCTGCGCAGCAACCGAAAGAAAAACGCGGCGCCCGGCGCCGCGTTTTTCTTGCTGCCGTCACGCGCTAGGTCACGCGGCCGAACCACCACAGGCTGAGGCCCGCCGCAAACACGGCCAGCAGGCCGCCCAGCGCCGCAAACAGCGCGGTGATCTCGGTCTCGCGCTTCTCGACCACCAGCTTGCTCGACAGGCCGTCGTAGACCTTCTTCAGGTCTTCGGCGGTGCCGGCGAAGAAGTACTCGCCGCGCGTCAAGATCGCCACCTGCTTGAGCGTCTCTTCGTCGAGCCGCACGCGCATGCTCCAGCCTTCGAAGCCGATGATCTCGCCTTCCTTGGTGCCCATGCCCACCGTGTAGATGCGCACGCCGCGGTCGGCGGCGAGCTTGGCCATCTCCAGCGTGTCGGGGCCGGTGGTGCGCTGGCCGTCGGTGAGCAGGATGATCGCAGCCGACGCATACGAGCCGGGCTCGACCGGCTTGAACTCGGGCTTGTCTTCCTTCTTGTCGCCGAAGCCGCGCGGCATCGGCTTGCGCGCCGGTGATCTGCGACAGGTCGAAGCCGGCGTCGGGAAACAGCGTGGCCAGCGACAGCACGATGCCCGAGCCGATGGCGGTGGCGCGCTGCAACTGGAAGCGGTCGATCGCCGCGATCACGTCTTCGCGGCTCAGCGTGGGTGCCTGCACGACGGCGGCGGTGCCGGCGAACGACACCACGCCCACGCGCACCGAGTTCGGCAGCTCGTTGACGAACTTCTTGGCCGCCTCCTGCGAGGCGACGATGCGGCTCGGTTTGATGTCGGTGGCACGCATGCTGCCCGACACGTCCATCGCCAGGATGATGGTCTCCTGCTGCGACGGCAGCTTGATCACCGCGGTGGGCCGCGACACCGCGAACATCAGCACCAGCAGCGCCAGACCGAGCAGCAGCGGCGGCACGTGGCGGCGCCAGCCGGGGCCTTTGCCGAGCGCCTGCTTGACCAGCGCGACGCTGGCGAAGCGCACGGTGCTCTTCTTGCGCCGGCGCAGCAGCCACAGGTACAGCAGCACCAGCAGCGGCGCCAGCAGCGCAGCCGCCCACAGGGCCTCAGGCCACAGGAACTTCATGGCGTGATTCTCGCGCGATCGGGGACGTTGCGCTGCGCAGATGCGCCGGCATGTGCGGCACCGCTGCGCTGGCGCGCGCGCTGGCGGCGCAGCGCCACGAAACGCAGCAGCGATTCGAGCAGGTCGTCGTCGGTGGCCAGCTCGAGCGTGTCGACCTGGGCCTTGCCGAGCGCGGCGCGCAGGTCGGCCTCGTGCTTGGCAGTCAGCGCTTCGAAGCGGGCCCGGAACGCGGGGTCGTTGGTGTCGATGAAGAGCTGCTCGCCGCTCTCGGCATCTTCCAGCGTGACCAGGCCGACATCGGGCAGTTTCATCTCGAGCGGGTCGTACAGCCGCACCGCCAGCACCTCGTGGCGGCGCGCCAGCCGGCCGAGCGCGTCTTCCCAGCCCGGCGTGCTGATGAAGTCGGACACCACGAACACCATCGAGCGGCGGCGGATCAGCGTGGCGGCCGACGTCAGCAGGTCGGCCAGCACGGTCTGGCGCGGCGGCGGCCCGCCGCGGCGCGAACGGCGCGGCGCCGGCGGCGCCGGGCGCTTGCGCATGCGCTGCAGCAGCTCGAGCACGTGGTTGCGGCTGGCGCGCGCCGGCAGCATGCCGTCGACGCGGTGGCTGTACAGCAGCGCGCCGACGCGGTTGCCGTGGCGCGTGAGCAGCCGCGCCAGCACGGTGACGAAGCCCTCCGACACCGAGAGCTTGGTGCGCTCGTTGGAGCCGAAGTCGATCGACGCCCGACAGGTCGAGCAGGAACCAGGCGGTCAGCTCGCGGTCTTCGGTGAACTGCCGCACGTACGGCTCTTGCAGCCGCGCGGTGACGTTCCAGTCGATGTGGCGCACGTCGTCGCCGTGCTGGTAGACTCGCGCAGGTCGGCCAGGTCGAGGCCGGCGCCGCGCCACAGCGTGCGGTAGTCGCCCTGCAGCAGGCCGTCGAGGCGGCGGATCACCGTCCACTCCAGCTGCCGCAGCAACTGGTCGGGTGTGGCGCCGGGCGTGGCGGTGTCAGCCATGGGTGCCGGTCTGCTCCGGATGCTGCAGCGGCTTGTCGGGCACCGGTACCTTGGCCATCACGCGCGCGACGATGGCGTCGGCGATCGAGCCCCTCGGCCAATGCCTCGTACGACAGCACCAGGCGGTGGCGCAGCACGTCGACCGCGAGATCGGTCAGGTCCTCGGGCAGCACGTAATTGCGGCCGCGCAGGAACGCGAGCGCGCGCGCGCCTTCGACCATCGCAGATGGTGGCGCGCGGGCTGGCGCCGTAGCTCAGGTACTTGGCCAGGTCGGCGGCGCCGGCCTGATCGGGGCGCCGCGTGGCGCCGACCAGGCGCACCGCGTACTGGATCAGGCTCGGATCGACGTAGACCTTGCGGCATTCCTGCTGCAGTTCGGCCAGCTGAGCGGTCGAGGCCACCGCGCGACACCACGGCCGGTGCTCCGATGACGCGCTCGACGATCACGAACTCCTCTTCGTCGCTCGGGTAGTCGACCAGCACCTTCATCATGAAGCGGTCGACCTGCGCCTCGGGCAGCGCGTAGGTGCCTTCGGTCTCGATCGGGTTCTGCGTGGCCATCACGACGAACGGCTCGGGCACCTTGTGCGTCTCGCCGGCGATCGTGACCTGGCGCTCCTGCATCACCTCGAGCAGGGCGCTTTGCACCTTGGCCGGCGCGCGGTTGATCTCGTCGGCCAGCAGCAGGTTGGCGAACACCGGGCCCAGCGAGGTGCCGAACTCGCCGGTCTTCTGGTTGTAGATGCGCGTGCCCACCAGGTCGGCCGGCACCAGGTCGGGCGTGAACTGGATGCGCTCTGAAACGTGCCGCGGATCGCCGCGCGCCAGCGTCTTGACGGTGAGCGTCTTGGCCAGGCCGGGCACGCCCTCGACCAGCAGGTGGCCCTGCGCCAGCAGCGCGACCAGCACACGTTCGAGGAAGCGGTCTTGCCCGACGACGACGCGCTTGACCTCGTAGAGGATGCGTTCCATCAGGGTGGCGGATTCGGCGTTGGAGCTCGTCGTCATGGGCGCGGTGGCGTTGGTTGTCGAGACGGTCAGAAGGGCAGGCCGGCCGCTGACTAGAACGGCGGCAAGCCTGCCGCTGTCGGCGGCGTTTTCGATCGGCACGGCAAAGCCGATGCCGATGAAGGTGCGCGCTTCGGTCGGGTTCATGATCGCGGTGACGATGCCCACCACGTGGCCGTCCATCGTCACCAGCGGACCACCCGAGTTGCCCGGGTTGGCCGCGGCATCGAACTGGATCAGGTTGGTCAGGATGCGCTTGCCTTCCGGCGAGCGGAACTCGCGCTTCAGCCCCGACACCACGCCCTGCGACACCGACGGGCCGATGCCGAACGGGTGGCCGACCGCGATCACCTCGTCGCCCGGGCGCAGGCCGCCGGTGGAGCGCATGGTGGCGGCCTCGAGCTCGTCGGGGCGCGAGGCGGCCTGCAAGCACCGCGAGGTCGTTCTCGGGCTGCACGTTGATCAGCGTGGCATCCGACACCATGCCGTTGGAGAAGGTCACCTTGATGCGCGCTGCGCCGTGCACCACGTGCAGGTTGGTCAGGATGATGCCGTTGTCGATGATGACCACGCCGGTGCCCACGCTCCTGCGCTCTTCGCCCTCCTTGGGGTCGGCGGCGATCGGGCGCTCGTGCTCGCCGACCACGCGCACCACCGAGCCGATCACCGCCTCGTAGGCCTTGGCGGCGGCCGAGGCAAGCGGCTCCTTGGCGATCGATTCGCGCAGCGCCGCGTCGATCTGCTCGTAGGTCGGGATCCGCTGCTCGCTTGTGCACCCACGCCGGCCAGCCCGCCACCACGGCCAGCGCCAGCGCCAGCGCGGCCCAGGCCAGGCGCTCATGGCGCTGCAGCCACGCGCCGACGCGCTGGTTCGCACGCGACCACGCGCCAGGTGCCGTCTTCAGGTTCGACCTCGGGTTCGACGGCGCTGTGCAGGCCGCCGCCAGGCGTGCGCGTCGACGCGCGCGTGTGCGTCGCGGGCCGGCTGTCAGCGCCGCGCGCGACGGCTGTAGAGCGGGCTTCTTCATCGGCGCCTGACGGGTGCGTCGCGGGGACCGACGTTACACGGAGTGCGCGTGTGCGCATGCCCTTGACACGGTTTGCACGGGCATCGGGCCACGGCCGGCTCGTGCATCGCGCACGAGGCATCATCGCATGCATGATCCGTGGATCGACACCCACTGCCACCTCGACGCCGCCGAGTTCGACGCCGACCGCGATGCGGTGTGGCAGCGCGCGCGCGCCGCCGGGGTGGCGATCGGCGTGCTGCCGGCGGTGCAGGCGGCGCAACTTCGAGCGCGTGCGCGAGCTGGCGCATCGGCACGGGCTGGCCTACGCGCTGGGCATCCACCCGCTGTGCGTCGGCGCGGCGGCCGACGCTGACCTCGACGTGCTGCGCGACGCCTGGCGCGCGCACCGCGACGACCCGCGCCTGGTGGCGGTGGGCGAGATCGGCCTCGATCAGTTCGTGCCCGGCCTGGACCGCGGCAAGCAGGAGCGCTTCTACGTCGCGCAGCTGAAGCTGGCGCGCGACGCCGGCCTGCCGGTGATCCTGCACGTGCGCCGCTCGGCCGACGCGCTGCTGCACGGCCTGCGCCGCATCGAGGTGGCCGGCGGCATCGCCCACGCCTTCAACGGCAGCGACGCAGCAGGCGCAGGCGTTCGTCGAGCGCGGCTTCGGCTCGGCTTCGGCGGCGCGATGACCTTCGAGCGCGCGCTGCAGATTCGCCGCGCTCGCCGCGACGCTGCCCGAGACGGTGCCGGTGCTGGAGACCGATGCGCCCGACATCCCGCCGCAGTGGCTGTACCGCACTGCCGAGCAGCGCGCGCGCGGCGAGGTCGCGCGCAACGAGCCGGCCGAGCTGCCGCGCATCGCGCAGACGCTGGCCGCAGTTGCGCGGCTGGACGCCTCGAGCAGACGGCGGCGCGCACCGCCGCCAACGCCAGCGCCGCGTTGCCGCGGCTGGCACGCCTTGTTGGAGCCCGATTGAGCGCTCGCGTGGCGACGCGACCGCCTGCGCGGCCTGGCGCCGGTGGTCGCCGCCGACACGCGGCTGCTCGTGCTCGGCAGCTTCCCGGGCGCGGCCTCGCTGGCGGCGGCGCAGTACTACGCCCACCCGCGCAACCAGTTCTGGCCGATCCTGTCGGCGCTGTGGAGCGTCGACCTGCGTGCGCTGCCGTACGCAGCGCGCCTGGTCGAGGTGCGCGCGCCGCGGCCTGGGCATCTGGGACGTCTACGCCACTTGCCGCCGCGAAGGCAGCCTCGACAGCGCGATCGAAGACGCCGTGCCCAACGACCTGGCGGCCTGCGCGGCCGCGCTGCCGCGCTTGCGCGCGATCGCGCACAACGGCGGCGAGTCGGCGCGGGCGATGCGCGTGCACGCGCACAGCTGGCGCGTGCGGTGCTCGCGGCTGCCCTCGAGCAGCCCGGCCAACGCGAGCTGGTCGCTGGCGCGCAAGCGTCGACGGCCTGGCGCGCGGTGTTCGCGCGTGGCATGGGGTTCGTGCCCGATGATCGTGTCCACGCGAGCCGACGCTGCCCGAGCTGCCCGACGATCTCCGAGATACGACGGCGTGCGCTACCTGCACCTGGGCACGCCGTGGGTGCAGGGCGCGATGCGCATCCGCGAGCCGCAGCACGGTGGTGCTCGAGTACGTGCAGCGCATGCTGGCCTGGATGCTGTGGCTGCCCGCCCGAGGCGCTGGGCCAGCGGCCACGCGGTGCAGCTCGGCCTCGGCGCGGCGGCCATCACGCGCTTCATGCCAGCACAGCTGCGCATGCGCACCACGGCGGTCGAGCTGAACCCGGCGGTCATCGCCGCCTGCCGCCGCTGGTTTCGGCTGCCGCGCCGACGACGCGCGCCTGTCGGTGGTGCAGGCCGACGCCGCAGCCGTGGCTGCGCAGCGCCCGCGCACCGCGCGGCGAGCGTGAGCGCGCTGTGTGTCGATCTGTACGACCACGAGGCCGCCGCGCCGGTGCTCGACGACGAGGCCTTCTACGCCGCATTGCCGCGCGCGTGCTGGCCGACGGCGGCGTGATGAGCGTCAACCTGTTCGGCCGCCGACGCCAGCTTCGAGCGCAGCGCTGGCGCGCATCGCCGCCGCGTTCGGCAGCGACCAGCGTGTGGCAGCCTGCGGCCCACGCGCGAAGGCAACACGATCGTCGGTCGCAACACGCAGGGCCGTGGTGGTGCCCGATCGTCGACGATGCTGGCTGGCGCGGGCGGCATAACATCGAGTCGCCGCTACGGGCCTGCCGGCGCGCAAGTGGCTGCGCATGGTGCGACCGTGGCTTGCCAAGGCCGCCACAGACTCGCATGAGCCCCACCGCGACCAAACCGCGCAGCGCTGCGCGTGCCGCGCCCGTGCGCGGGCAGGCTCGACTGGCGCCAGCTGCTCGGCTGGCTGCGCGAAGACGGCTGGATCGGCGCCGACGACGTCGACGCGCGTGACGCAAGCGCTTCGGCGCCGGCGACTCGAGCCAGCATCCGCTGGTGCGCCTGGGCGGCGCCGGCCTGATGCGCGCCGGCACGCAGGCGAGCGCTCGACACCGAGGCGCTGACCGAGTGGCTGGCGCAGCGCTTCAACCTGCCCTATCTGCGCATCGACCCGCTGAAGGTCGACGTCGGCCGCGTCGCCGACGTGATGAGCGTGCACTACGCCGAGGCGCGGCGCGCGCTGCCGGTGCAGGTCGGCGCCGACCGAGGTGACGATCGCCACCTGCGAGCCGTTCGACAACGCCTGGGTGCCCGAGATCGAGGCCCACACGCGCAAGACGCGTCGCGCCTGGTGGTGGCCAACCCGCTGGACGTGCGCGCGCTACACGACCGAGTTCTACTCGCTGGCGCAAGTCGGTGCGCGCGGCGCAGAAGACCGGCGAGAGCTCGGCGGCGGCCAGCTTCGAGCAACTGGTCGAACTGGGCAAGACCAACAAGCAGCTCGACGCCAACGACCAGGGCGTGGTGCAGGTGGTCGACTGGCTGTGGCAGTACGCCTTCGACCAGCGCGCCAGCGACATCCACCTCGAGCCGCGGCGCGACATGGGCGCGATCCGCTTTCGCATCGACGGCGTGCTGCACACCGTCTACCAGGTGCCGCTGACGGTGATGAGCGCGATGACCGCGCGCATCAAGCTGCTCGGCCGCATGGACGTGGTCGAGAAGCGCCGCCCGCTCGACGGCCGCATCAAGACCAAGCGCCCGGACGGCGTCGGCCGGTGCCGGCGCCGAGGTCGAGATGCGCCTGTCGACCCTGCCCACCGCCTTCGGCGAGAAGATGGTGATGCGCATCTTCGACCCCGACACCGCGGTCAAGACGCGTCGAGGCGCTCGGCTTCGGCCACGCACGACGGCGAGCGCTGGAACGAGCTGATCAGCCAGCCGCACGGCATCATCCTCGTCACCGGCCCCACCGGCAGCGGCAAGACCACGACGCTGTACTCGACGCTGAAGAAGCTGGCCACCGACGAGGTCAACGTCTGCACGATCGAAGACCCGATCGAGATGATCGAGCCGGCGTTCAACCAGACGCAGGTGCAGCAGCGCCATCGACATGGGCTTCGCCGAAGGCCTGCGCGCGCTGATGCGCCAGGACCCGGACATCATCATGGTCGGCGAGATCCGCGACCTGGCCACCGCCGAGATGGCGATCCAGGCCGCGCTCACCGGCCACCTGGTGTTCAGCACCCTGCACACCAACGATGCCGCCTCGGCGATCACGCGGCTGGCCGACCTGGGCGTGCCGCCGTACCTGATCGGCGCCACCGTGATCGGCGTGCTGGCGCAGCGGCTGGCGCGCACGCTGTGCCCGGCGTGCAAGCAGCCCGACGAGCGACGGCTCGCGCGACGCTGCTGGACGAGGTCGCCAAGCCGTGGCGGCTGACGGGCGGCGTGCGCCCGTACAAGCCGGTGGGCTGCCTGGAGTGCCGCCACACCGGCTACCGCGGCCGCGTCGGCCTGTACGAGCTGATGCTGCTGACCGACGGCCGCGCGCGAGCACGTGCACCCGACACTACGATGTCGCCGCGCTGCGCCGCCAGGCCGCTGCGGGACGGCATGCGCCCGCTGCGCGCTGGCCGGCGCGATGAAGGTCGCCGAGGGCGTGACCACGCATCGAAGAGGTGCTGCGCAGCGACGCCGAGCTGGTCGGAGAAGTAGTCGGCGCTTGGCGCGCCACGCGCCAGCCACGTGCTGCATCCGTGGAAACCACAGGTGGAAACCACAGGCTTCGCGCCTAAGGGTCTCCCTAGAATGCCTCGCAGATGGCCGGTCACGGCCGCGAGGAGACGCGCACGTGAAGATCAAGAGCCAGAAGGACTTCTGGTCCGGGCTGATGTTCGTCGCCGTCGGCCTGGGCTTCGCGTGGGGCGCCACGAACTACAGCTTCGGCACGTCGGCGCGGCCCGGGCCCGGCTACTTTCCGTTCGGCCTGGGCCTGCTGCTGGCGGTGCTGGGCGCGCTGGTGCTGTTCAAGTCGCTGACCATCGAGACCGAGGGCGGCGAGCCGATCGGCGCCTTCGCCTGGAAGCCGCTGATCATCATCTCGCTGTCGGTGGTCGTTGTTCGGCGTGCTGCTGCCGCGCCTGGGCATGGTCATCTGACGCTGCCGCTGCTGGTCGATCATCGCCAGCCTGGCCGGCGACGAGTTCCACTGGAAGCGACGCGCTCATCAACGCCGTCGTGCTGACGGTCGGCTCGTGGCTCATCTTCATCACGGGCCTGAAGCTGATCGATTCCGCTGTGGCCGACCTTCCTGGCCGTTCGCCAGATGAGGGGCACGCATGGAACTGCATCAACAACCTCGGCGCTCGGCTTCGGCGTCGCGCTGTCAGCTGCAGAACCTGCTGTACGCCTTCGTGCGGCGCGGTGCTCGGCACGCTGATCGGCGTGCTGCCCGGCCTCGGGCCGGTGGCGACCATCGCGATGCTGCTGCCGTCGATCTACGCGCTCGACGCGACGCCGGCGCTGATCATGCTGGCCGGCATCTACTACGGCGCGCAGTACGGCGGCTCGACCACCGCGATCCTGATCAACGTGCCGGGCGAGTCGAGCCTCGGTGGTGACCGCGATCGACGGCTACCAGATGGCGCGCCAGGGCCGCGCCGGTGCCGCGCTCGCTGCGGCCGGCCTGGGCTCGTTCTTCGCCGGCTGCGGTCGGCACGCATCGTCATCGCCGCGTTCGCGCCGCCGCTGACCGAGCTGGCCTTCAAGTTCGGCCCGGCCGAGTACTTCTCGCTGATGGTGCTGGGCCTGATCGGCGCGGTGGTGCTGGCCTCGGGCTCGCTGATCAAGGCGATCGCGATGATCCTGCTCGGGCCTGCTGCTCGGCCAGATCAACACCGACGTGATCTCCGGCGTGCCGCGCTACAGCTTCGACATCCCGGAGCTGACCGACGGCATCGGCTTCGTCGCCATCGCGATGGGCGTGTTCGGCTTCGGCGAGATCATCGCCAACCTCGGCCGCCCGGCCGAGCACCGCGAGGTCTTCACCAAGGACGTGAAGGGCCTGTGGCCGACGCAAGCAGGACTTCAAGGACGCCTGGCCGGCGGTGCTGCGCGGCACCGCGCTCGGCTCGATCCTCGGCGTGCTGCCCGGCGGCGGCGCGCTGCTGGCGTCGTTCGCCGCCTACACGGTGGAGAAGAAGATCGCCGGCGCCAGGCGAGGCCGCTTCGGCAAGGGCGACATCCGCGGCGTGGCCGGCCCCGAGAGTCGGCCAACAACGCCGGCGCGCAGACCTCGTTCATCCCGATGCTGACGCTGGGCATTCCGCCCAACGCGGTGATGGCGCTGATGGTCGGCGCGATGACGATCAAGGGCATCCAGCCCGGCCCGCAGGTGATGACCAGCAACCCGGCGCTGTTCTGGGGCCTGATCGCCAGCATGTGGGTCGGCAACCTGATGCTGGTCGATCCTGAACCTGCCGCTGATCGGCATCTGGATCAAGCTGCTGACGGTGCCCTACCGCTTCCTGTTCCCGGCCATCATGACGTTCTGCTGCATCGGCCTGTACACGCTGAACAACAACAACTTCGACGTCTACATGGCGGCGTGTTCGGCCGTCGTCGGCTACGTCTTCTACAAGCTGGGCTGCGAGCCGGCGCCGCTGCTGCTGGGCTTCATCCTCGGGCCGATGATGGAGGAGAACCTGCGCCGCGCGCTGCTGCTCAGTCGCGGCGACTGGACGACCTTCCTCACGCGGCCGCTGTCGGCCGGCCTGCTGATCGCCGCGGCGCTGATGATCGTGGTCGTCGCGCTGCCGTCGATCAAGGCGAAGCGCGCAGGAGGCGTTCGCGGCAGTCGACTAGAGCTCGCGCTTCGATCCGCGAGCTCTGAAGCCCCGGCTGCCGGGGCTTCGGCATTGCGGCTGCGCATCACGTCGCTGCGCGACGTGAGCCTTCACCGCAATCGCCTGCGGCGATGCTGCACTATGCTTCGCTGCAGCATGAGTGCGACGCCGCAGGACACCGACCTCGGTGCCCTGGCACCGCTGCGCAACGCGACGTTCCGCATGCTGTGGCTGGCCTGGCTGGCGGCCAACATCTCGATGTGGATGAACGACGTGGCGGCCGCCTGGCTGATGACCACGCTGACCACCAGCCCGGCGATGGTGGCGCTGGTGCAGACGGCCTCCACGCTGCCGGTGTTCCTGCTCGGCCTGCCCAGCGGCGCGCTGGCCGACATCGTCGACCGCCGGCGCTACTTCGCCGGCACGCAGCTGTGGGTCGCCGCCATCGCGCTGCTGCTGATGGCGCTGGCGCTGGCCGGCAAGTTGTCGGCGCCGATGCTGCTGTTGCTGACCTTCCTCAACGGCATCACCTGGCGATGCGCTGGCCGGTGTTCGCCGCCATCGTGCCCGAGCCTGGTGCCGCGCGCGCAGCTGCTCGGCGGCGCTCGGCGCTCAACGGCGCGCGATGAACGTGTCGCGCGTCGTCGGCCCGGCGATCGCCGGCGCGATTCTGGCGAGCCTGGGCAGCGCGCTGGTGTTCGTGCTCAACGCGGTGCTGTCGGTGGCCGCCTTCGTCATCATCCTGCGCTGGAAGTCCAGCCGCAAGGACGAGCGCGCTGCCGGGCGAACGCTTCGTCGGCGCGATGCGGGTGGGCCTGCAGTACGTGCGGCAGGCGCCGCGCCTGCAGATCATGCTGCTGCGCATCGGCCTGTTCATGCTGCAGGTGTCGGGCGCTGATGGCGCTGCTGCCGCTGCTGGCCAAGGAGTTGCCCGGGGGCGGCGCCGGCGCCTTCAGCGCGCTGCTCGGTGCCACCGGCCTGGGCGCGGTGGCGACGGTGGCGTACATGGGGCGCGCTGCGCGAGCGTTTCGGACGTGATCGCGCGTGAGCATGGGTGCGCTGCTGCACGCGCTGCGCCGCTACCGGCGCGGCGTTGGCGCCCAACCTGTGGCTGGTGCTGCCGGCCATGTTCGTGGCCGGCTGGCGCGGTCATCCTCGACGGCCAACTCGATCACCGTGGCCGCGCAGCTGATGCTGCCCGACTGGGTGCGCGCACGCGGCATGGCGCTGTACCAGATGGCGCTGATGGGTGGCGCTGCCGCGGGCGCGGCGCTGTGGGGCCACGTGGCGGTGGGGCTCGACGTGCGCGGCACGGTGCTGGCCTCGGCCGCGCTCGGCGTGCTCACGGTGCTGATCACGCACCGCATGTCGATCGATCGCCACAACCCCGACGATCAGCAGCCGGCGCCGGCGGCGGCGTTGCCCGAGCCGGCGATCGCCATCGACGGCAACGACGGCCCGGTGATCGTGACCATCGAGTACCAGATCGATCCGGCGCGGGCGGTCGACTTCGCGCAAGTGATGCAGCTCACGCGGCGCGCGCGGCTGCGCCAGGGCGCGCTGTCGTGGGGCTTGTTCCGCGATGCCGCGGTGCCGGGGCGCTACGTCGAGTACTTCGTCGACGAGAACTGGTTCGAGCACCAGCGCCGCCTCGAGCGTTTCACCGCCGGCGATGCCGGCCTGCGCGAACGCCGCCTGGCTTTTCACGTCGGCGAGCAGCCGCCCGTGGTGCGGCGCCTGGTCGGCGAGACCTTGATCGATTGATAGCATTGCCGCGTTTCGACATGCTGGATGCCGGAGTGACCCGATGAGCTTGCCCTTCGATTTCGGCTCCAGCTACGCCACGCCGCGGCGGCCGGTGTTCGCTCGCAACATCGTGTCGTGCTCGCACCCGCTGGCGTCGCAGGCCGGCCTGCGCATGATTGCCGCCGGCGGCAACGCGGTCGACGCGGCGGTCGCCGCGGCGGCGGTGATGACGCTGGTCGAGCCGTGCAGCAACGGCCTGGGCTCCGATGCGTTCTGCATCCTGTGGGACGGCCAGCGCCTGCACGGGCTCAATGCGTCGGGGCCGGCGCCCGCGTCGTGGACGCCGAAGTACTTTGCCGATCACCACGGCGGCGGCGCCACGCCGCCGCCGCGCGGCTGGGGCTCGGTGACGGTGCCTGGCGCGGTGGCGTCGTGGGTGAGCATGAGCCAGCGCTTCGGCAAGCTGCCGTTCGCCGACCTGCTGGCACCGGCGATCGACATCGCCGAGCGTGGTTATGCGGTGCCGGTGGTGGTCCAGCACAAGTGGCAGCTTGCGTTCGCGGTCAAGGAGCTGGTGTCGCAGCCCGGCTTCGCCGACGTCTTCCTGCCGCGCGGTCGTGTGCCCGAGGTCGGCGAGCTGATGCGCATGCCCGGTGCCGCGAAGGCGCTGCGAGCGATCGCGTCGACGCGCGGCGAGGCCTTCTACCGCGGCGAGATCGCGCAGGCGATCGAGCGTCAGGCCAAGGCGCAGGGTGGCGCCTTGCGTGCGGCCGACCTCGCGGGCTTCGAGCCGCAATGGGTCGAGCCGATCGGCATCGACTACCACGGCTATCGGTTGCACGAGATCCCGCCCAACGGGCAGGGCATCGCGGCGCTGATCGCACTCGGCATCGCCGAGCAATTGGACCTTGGCGACCTGCCGGTCGACGGCGTGGCCGCGCAGCACCTGCTGATCGAAGCGATGAAGCTCGGCTTTGCCGACACCTACCGCTACGTGGCCGAGCCGTCGGCGATGACGGTGACGCCGGCGCAGATGCTCGACCGCGCCTACCTCGCCGCGCGCGCCAGGCTGATCGATCGCAAACGCGCGCAGCCGTTCGGCGCCGGCACGCCGCCCAAGGGGGGCACCATCTACCTCAGCGCGGCCGACGAGCGCGGCATGATGGTCAGCTTCATCCAGAGCAACTACATGGGCTTCGGGTCGGGCGTCGTGGTGCCGGAGTGGGGCGTCAGCCTGCAGAACCGCGGCCACGGCTTCTCGCTCGATGCGGCCAGCCCCAACGTGGTGGCGCCGGGCAAGCGGCCGTTCCACACCATCATCCCGGCCTTTCTCACCAAGGACGGCCAGCCGCAGATGAGCTTCGGCGTGATGGGCGGCAACATGCAGCCGCAAGGCCACCTGCAGACGCTGGTGCGCATGCTCGACCACCGGCAGAACCCGCAGGCGGCGTGCGATGCGCCGCGCTGGCGCTTCGACGGCGGCTTGAGCGTCGAGGTCGAGCCCGAGATGAACCGCGACACGGTGGACGGCCTGATCGCGCTGGGCCACCACATCGAACCCCGCTTCGACAGCTACATGGACCTCGGCGCCGGCCAGTTCATCTGGCGACTCGGCGACCCCGCGGTCGAAGGCTACGTCGCCGCGAGCGACCCGCGGCGCGACGGCTTGGCCGCGGGCTTCTGAGCGTTCGAACGCAGCATGACCGCCACCGCGCCTGCACCGGCCGATGTGCTCGACGTGCTGGTCATCGGCGCCGGCTTCGGTGGCCTGTACGCGCTGCACAAGCTGCGCAGCAGCGGCTTGAGGACGCTGGTGCTCGAAGCGGCGCCGAGCGTCGGCGGCACCTGGTGGGCCAACCGCTACCCCGGCGCGCGCGTCGACATCCAGAGCCTGGAGTACTCGTACTCGTTCTCCGATCCGCTGCAGCAGCAATGGCACTGGAGCGAACGGTATGCCTCGCAGCCCGAGCTGCTGCGCTACGCCAACCACGTGGCCGATCGTTTCGACCTGCGGCGCGACATTCACTTGAACACACGCGTCGCGGCGGCGCACTTCGACGAGGCCGCGGCCTGCTGGCGCGTGCGCAGCGACGATGGGCGCCAGTGGAGCGCGCGCTTCATCGTCACCGCGATCGGTCCGCTGTCGACGCCCAACACGCCGGCCTTCGAGGGGCTGGACACGTTCGCAGGGCCCGGTGCTGCACTCGGCCGCCTGGCCGCACGAGCCGGTGGATTTCAGCGGCCGCGACGTCGCGGTGGTGGGCACCGGTTCGTCGGCGGTGCAGTTGATCCCGATCATCGCCGAGCAGGCGCGCACGCTGACCGTGTTCCAGCGCACCGCGGCCTACGCGGTGCCGGCGCACAACGGCCCGCTCGATGCCGCAATGGGAAGCACGCATCAAGGCCGACTACGCCGGCTTTCGCGAGCGCAACCGCCGCATGCGCACCGGCTTCGGCAGCGAGCTGGCCGAAGCCGCACCCGCTGCCGACGCTGCAGGTGGACGCCGACGAGCGCGACGCGCTGTTCGAACAGCGCTGGCGCGATCGGCGGCTTCAGCCTGCTCGGCGCCTTTGCCGACACCTTGACCGACATGCGCGCCAACGAGCTGTGCGCCGAGTTCGTGCGCGGCAAGATCCGCAGCCATCGTGCGCGACCCGGCGGTGGCCGCGCGGCTGTGCCCGACGCACCCGATCGGCTGCAAGCGCCTGTGCGTCGACAGCGGCTACTACGACACCTACAACCGCGCCAACGTCACGCTGGTCGACGTCAGCCGCGATCCGATCGAGCGCATCACGCCGCACGGCCTGCGCAGCGGCGGGCGCGAGCACCGCTTCGACACGCTGGTGCTGGCCACCGGCTTCGATGCCTTCACCGGCCCGATGACGCGCATCGATCTGCGCGGCCGCGGCGGCGTGCACATCGCGCGACAAGTGGCGCGGCGGCCCGCTCAACTACCTCGGTCTCACGGTGGCGGGGTTTCCGAACCTGTTCAACCTGGTCGGCGCCGGGCAGCACGTCGGCCTTCACCGGCGTGATCGTGGCGATCGAACACCACGTCGACTGGATCGCGCAGTGCATCGGCTGGCTCGATGCGGGCGGCCATCGATGCATCGAGGCCAGCCTCGAGGCCGAGTCGAGCTGGGTGAAGCGGGTCAACCAGATCGCCGATCAGACCGTGTACCCGCACTGCAACTCGTGGTACCTCGGCGCCAACATCCCCGGCAAGCCGCGCATCTTCATGCCGTTGGCCGGCGGCTTTCCGGCCTACGCCGAGCGTTGCGCGGCGGTGGCGCGTGAGGGCTACACGGGGTTCATCGTGCACTGAGGCGGCCGCGACGCGCGCCCTGGCCCGGCAGGCCTCGCGCGGCCTTGCCCTATCATCGACCGCTGTTCCTTTCCTCGGCGTCGCGCGCGCTGCCCCGATTTCATGAGATTGCCGTCGTTGGCTGTGGGTCGATTGATCTCCATCGAGCGCGCGGTGCTGCTCGGCGTGACAGCCGCACTGCTCGTGGCCTGCGGCGCCAAGGACGGCGCACCCGGCGCCAGCGCGGCGGCGCCTGCCGGCCGCCCGGCGATGCCGCCGGCGCAAGTGGGTGTGGTCACGGTGCAGCCGCGCGCGGTGGCATTGCGCACCGAGTTGCCGGGTCGCGTCGAGGCGCTGCGTGTGGCGCAGGTGCGCGCGCGCGTCAACGGCGTGGTGCAAAAGCGCCTGTTCACCGAGGGCAGCGACGTCAAGGTGGGCCAGGCGTTGTTCCAGATCGACCCCGCGCCGTACCAGGCCGCGCTCGACTCGGCCAGCGCGTTGCTGGCCAAGGCACAGGCCAATCGCGCGATGGCCACCGAGCTGGCCACGCGCTACAAGCCGCTGGCCGAAGCCAAGGCCATCAGCGCGCAGGAGTACATCAACGCCGAGGCGCAGCGCTTGCAGGCCGAAGCCGACGTGGCCGGCGGCCAGGCGGCGGTGCAGACCGCGAAGCTGAATCTCGCCTACGCGCACGTGACGGCGCCGATCGCGGGGCGCATCGGCCGCGCCCAGGTGACCGAGGGCGCGCTCGTCAGCGCGGCCGAAGGCACGCTGTTGGCCACCATCCAGCAGATCGGCACCGTGTACGTCAACTTCACGCAGCCCAACGCCGAGGTGCTGCGCCTGCGCAAGCGCATGGCCGCCAACCAGTTGCGCAAGGTCGGCAACGGTGCCGCCGAAGTTCGCATCGTGCTCGACGACGGCAGCGAACTGCCGCGCCCGGGCCGGCTGCTGTTCAGCGACCTGTCGGTCGACCCCAGCTCAGGGCAGGTGATGTTGCGCGCCGAGGTGCCCAACGTCGAAGGCCTGCTGTTGCCCGGCCAGTACGTGCGCGTGCGCCTCTCGCAGGCCGAGTTGCCGTCGGCGGTGCTGTTGCCGCAGCAGGCGGTGACGCGCACCGCGCAAGGCGACAACGTGCTGGTGGTGGGCGCCGACAACAAGCCGCAGCCGCGGCAGATCCAGCTCGGCGAGTCGCAAGGCGACAACTGGATCGTGCTCGGCGGCCTGCAGGCCGGCGAGCGGGTCATCGTCGATGGCTTCCAGAAGATGATGGTGCCCGGTGCGCCAGTCAATCCGGTGCCGTGGACGCCGGGAGCGGCCAGCCCGGCCGCTGCGCGGTGCATCGGGCGCCGCGGCATCGGGTGCCGTGACCCCATCGCCGCGAGGCGCATCGGCGGCAACCAGCGGCAAGACGTCGTAGGGGCGTACGCGTGGCGCGCTTCTTCATCGACCGCCCGATCTTCGCGTGGGTGATCGCGCTGTTCATCCTGGTGATGGGCGGCGTCTCGGTCAAGCTGCTGCCGATCGCGCAATACCCGACGGTGGCCCCGCCGTCGATCAGCGTGTCGGCGTTCTACCCGGGCGCATCGGCGCAGACGCTCGAGGAGAGCGTGCTCAGCGTGATCGAGCAGGAGATGAACGGCTCGCCGGGCCTGATCTACATGGAGTCGGTGGCGCAGGCCAACGGCTCGGGCCAGATCGCGCTCACCTTCGAGACCGGCACCGACCCCGCGCTGGCGCAAGTCGACGTGCAGAACCGCTTGAGCCGCGCCGCGCCGCGGCTGCCGGCTGCCGTCACGCAGCAGGGCGTGCGCGTCGACAAGACGCGCGGCAACTTCCTGATGTTCACGATCCTGTCTTCCACCGACGGCTCGTTCGACCCCGTCGCGCTGGGTGACTACGCGTCGCGCAACGTGGTGCCCGAGATCCAGCGCATTCCCGGCGTCGGCCAGGCGCTGCTGTTCGGCACCGAGCGCGCGATGCGCATCTGGATCGATCCCACCAAGCTGGTGGGCTACGGCCTGAGCATCAACGATGTCAACGCCGCGATCCGCGGCCAGAACGCACAGGTGTCCTCCGGCACGATGGGCGACCTGCCGATCGTGCAGGGCCAGCAGGTCGCGGCCACCGTGGTCGTCAACGGCCAGCTCGACAACGTCGAGGAGTTCGGCGACATCGTGCTGCGCGCCAACGTCGACGGCTCCACGGTGCGGCTGCGCGACGTGGCACGCATCGAGCTCGGCGGCCAGAACTACGCCACCTCGGCGCGGCTGAACGGCAACCCGTCCACCGGCATCGGCGTGCAGCTGTCGCCCACCGGCAATGCGCTGGCCACGGCTACTGCGGTCCACGCGCGCATGGCCGAGCTGTCGAAGTACTTCCCCAAGGGCATGAAGTACGAGATCCCGTACGACAGCTCGCGCTTCATCCGCATCTCGATCCAACAGGTGGTGGAGACGCTGCTCGAGGCGATGGCGCTGGTGTTCCTGGTGATGTACCTGTTCCTGCAGAGCTTTCGCTTCACGTTGATCCCAGCCATCGTGGTGCCGGTGGCGCTGATGGGCTCGTTCACGCTGATGTTCTCGCTCGGCTACACGATCAACGTGCTCACCATGTTCGCGATGGTGCTGGCGGTCGGCATCCTGGTCGACGACGCCATCGTGGTGATCGAGAACGTCGAGCGCATCATGAGCGAAGAGGGCCTGTCGCCGCGCGAGGCCACGCGCAAGGCGATGGGCCAGATCACGGCTGCCATCATCGGCATCACGGTCACGCTGGCGGCGGTGTTCATCCCGATGGCGTTCTTCGCCGGCTCGGTGGGCAACATCTATCGCCAGTTCTCGCTGGTGATGGTCAGCTCGATGATGTTCTCGGCCTTCCTCGCGATGTCGCTCACGCCGGCGCTGTGCGCGACCTTGCTCAAGCCCGTGCCGGCGGGACACCACCTCGAAAAGCGCGGCTTCTGGGGCTGGTTCAACCGCGGCTTCAAGCGCACCACACACGGCTACGAAAGCGGCGTGGCCTGGGTGCTCAAGCGCATCGGCCGCACGATGATCGTGTTCGTGCTGCTGGTGGCGCTGGTGGTGTGGACATTCCTGCGCCTGCCGGCGTCGTTCCTGCCCAACGAGGACCAGGGCTACCTGATCGTCAACGTGCAGTTGCCGCCCGGTGCCACGCAGGGCCGCACGCTGGCGGTCATGAAGCAGGTCGAAGGCTTCATGCTCAAGCAGCCCGAGGTGCAGAGCATGGTCAGCGTGATGGGTTTCAGTTTCTCGGGCCAGGGCCAGAACGCCGGCCTGGCGTTCGTGCCGCTGAAGGACTGGAGCGAGCGCAAGGGCGCCGAGCACTCGTCGCAATCGCTGGCCGGGCGCGCGTTCGGCGCGCTGATGGGCGTGCGCGACGCCTTCATCTTTGCGCTGGCGCCGCCGTCGATCCCCGAACTCGGCACCGCCACCGGCTTCAACTTCCGCCTGCAGGATCGTGGCGGCAACGGCCACGCGGCGCTGCTGGCGGCGCGCAACCAGATGCTCGGCATGGCCGGCCAGAGCAAGGTCATCACCGGCGTGCGGCCCGACGGCCTGGAAGACGCGCCGCAGGTGCAAATCGACATCGACCGCGACCGCGCTGCCGCACTCGGCGTGTCGTTCGAGGCCATCAACGCCGCGCTCAGCACGGCGCTCGGCTCGGCCTACGTCAACGACTTCCCCAATCGCGGTCGGTTGCAGCGCGTGGTGGTGCAGGCCGACGCGCCGGCGCGCATGCAGCCCGTCGACCTGCTGAACATCAACGTGATGAACGCGCAGGGCAAGCTGGTGCCGCTGTCGGCCTTTGCCACCACGCGCTGGGTGGTCGGCGCGATGCAGACCGTGCGCTACAACGGCTACCCGGCGATGAAGATCGCCGGCGACGCCGCTCCCGGCTACAGCACCGGCGAGGCGATGGACGAGATGGAGCGCCTGGCCGCGCAACTGCCGGCTGGCTTCGCATTCGAGTGGACCGGCCTGTCGCGCGAGGAAAAGCTGGCCGGCGCGCAGACCACGGCGCTGATCGTGTTCTCGCTGCTCGCGGTGTTCCTGGCGCTGGCCGCGTTGTACGAGAGCTGGTCGATCCCGGTGGCGGTGATGCTGGTGGTGCCGCTGGGCGTGCTGGGCGCGATCCTCGGCGTCACGATCCGAGGCATGCCCAACGACGTGTTCTTCAAGGTCGGCCTGATCGCGGTGATCGGCCTGTCGTCCAAGAACGCGATCCTGATCATCGAGTTCGCGAAAGACCTGCACGCGCAGGGCAAGGGCCTCGTCGAGGCCACGCTCGAAGCCTGCCACCTGCGCTTTCGCCCGATCCTGATGACCTCGATCGCCTTCATCCTCGGCGTCACGCCGCTGGTGGTGGCCTCCAGCGCCAGCTCGGCCAGCCAGCGCGCCATCGGCACCGGCGTGATGGCCGGCATGATCAGCGCCACCGTGCTCGCAGTGTTCTTCGTGCCGGCGTTCTTCGTCTTCATCCGGCGCATCTTCAAGGGCAGCGAGCGGCAGCGCAAGATGTATGCGCACGAGCTCGGCGGCGCGCCCGCGGCCGACGTGGCGGCCAAGGAATGATCCGCGTGCGCCGATCCGTGATTGGTGCATGGCTCGCAGCCGCGCTGCTGGCTGGCTGCTCGTTCGCACCCACCTACGAGCGGCCGCCACTGGCGGTGGCAGAGCAGTTTCCCGGTGCAGCCACCGAGGCTGCAGCCGGCCCCGCCGCAGCCGACATCGACTGGCGGCAGGTGTTCGCCGATCCGCGGCAGCAGCGCCTGATCGAGCTGGCGCTGCACAACAACCGCGACCTGCGCGTGGCGGTGCTCGCCGTCGAGCAGGCGCAGGCGCGCTTTCAGATCCAGCGCGCGAGCCTGTTCCCCACGCTCAGCGCCGGCATCGGCGGCAGCCGCCAGAACACCGCATCGGGCGCCACCGTCGAGACCTACAGCGCCGGCGTGCTGGTCACGCAGTACGAGATCGATTTCTTCGGCCGCCTGCGCAACGCCAGCGATTCGGCGCAGGCGCAGGTGGTGTCGGCCGAGGAGTTTCGCCGCGCCGCGCAGATCAGCCTGGTGGCAGCGGTCGCGGCCACCCACCTGGCGCTGCTGGTCGATGACGAGAGCATCAAGCTGACGCAGCAGACCCTCGACACCCGCGTCGAGGCGTTGCGCCTGACGCGCCTGCGCTACGACAACGGCGCACTGTCGGAGCTCGACCTGCAGCTCGCGCAGTCGGTGGTGTCCAGTGCGCGCGCCGCGTTGCTGCAGTTGCAGCGTGCGCGCGCGTTCGACGAGAGCCTGCTGGTGCTGCTGGTGGGTGCGCCGCTGCCGGCCGATCTGCCAGCGGGCGCGGCCACGCTGGCCGAGATGCAGGCGTTTCCGGCGCTGCCGGTGGGCATGCCTGCCAGCGTGCTGCAACGCCGGCCCGACATCCTGGCGGCCGAGCAGCAACTGATCGCCGCCCACTTCGACATCGGCGCCGCGCGCGCGGTGTACTTTCCGCAGGTGACGCTCACCGCCAGCGCGGGCAGCGTGAGCGGCGAGTTCAGCAACCTCTTCAAGGGTGGCACCTGGGGTTGGAGCGTGGCGCCGCAAGTGCTGCTGACGCTGTTCGACTCCGGACGCAACGTGGCCATCAACCGCCTGGCCGACGTCAACCGTGACGTCGCCCTCGCGCAGTACGACAAGGCGGTGCAAACCGCCTTTCGCGAAGTGGCCGATGCGCTGGCCGGCCGCGACACGCTGAGCGACGAGGTGCGCGCGCTGCAGGAGACGAGCGACGCCGAGGCCGCGCGGTTGCGGCTGGCTGAGCTGCGCTTTCGCAATGGTGTGGCCAGCAGCCTCGACCTGCTCGATGCGCAGCGCTCGCTGTTCACCGCGCAGCAGCTGGCGCTGCGCGCGCAGCTCGCGCAGGCGCAGAACCAGGTGTCGCTGTACAAGGCGCTGGGCGGCGGCTGGAGCGAGACGTCCAACTCAGCCAAGGCGCCGTGAGCGCAGGCGTGGTGGCGGTGGTGACATGACCACCCCGCCGGCGCCCGCTGGCGGCACACAACCCCCGGTTCGGCTCGGGCCTCGCGCTGGCCGCGGTCGGCGCGATCGCGTTCTCCGGCAAGGCGATCATCGTCAAGCTGGCGTACCGGTACGGCGTCGACGCGGTGACGCTGATCATGCTGCGCATGCTGTTCGCGCTGCCGATGTTCCTCGCTGCTCGCGTGGTGGGCCGGGCGCGGCAAGCCGCGTCTCACGCCGCGCGATTGGTGGGTGGTCAGTGCACTCGGATTCTTCGGCTACTACCTGGCGAGCTTTCTCGACTTCGCTGGCCTGAAATACGTCACTGCCAGCCTCGAGCGCCTGGTGCTGTACCTCAACCCGACGCTGGTGCTGCTGCTGTCGTGGCTGATCTATCGCCGCCGCGTCACGCTGCGCCAGTTGAGCGCGATGGCGGTGAGCTACGTCGGCATCGCGCTGGTGTTCGGCCACGAGATGACGCTCGACGCGCCCGATACCGGCCTCGGCGCCGCGCTTGTCTTTGCCAGCGCGGTCAGCTATGCGCTGTATCTGGTGATCAGCTCGGAGGAAGTGAAGCGCCTGGGCTCGATGCGCCTCACCGGCCTCGCGTCGTCGGTGGCCTGCGTGTTGTGCATCGTGCAGTTCGTGCTGTTGCGCCCGCTCTCGGCGGCCGACGTGGCGCCACCGGTGCTGTGGCTGTCGCTGCTCAACGCGGTCGTGTGCACGGTGGCGCCGATCATGATGGTGATGATGGCGATCGAGCGCATCGGCGCGCCGCTCACCGCGCAGACCGGCATGGTGGGGCCGTTGAGCACGATCTCGATGGGCGTGCTGATCCTCGGCGAGCCGTTCACCGGCTGGACGGTGGTCGGCACCGCGTTCGTGCTGGCGGGCATCTGGATGCTGGCGCGCGCGCGTTGAAGCGGGCATCGCACTTGCTCCGTTTCCTTCCCTTGGTGTTGGGTTTCTCAGGAGCACCCAATGACCCAGTCCCGCAAGGATGCAGCAATCGAGTTTCTGACCTTCGTCGCCTCGGGAAAGGTCCGCGAGGCGTACCAGCGGCACGTGGCTGCCGGGTTCCGACACCACAACCCGTACTTTCGGGGTGACGCTGCCTCGCTGATGGAGGCGATGGAACAAAACGCCGTCAAGAATCCGGACAAGGTCTTCGAAGTGCAGCGCGCCTTGCAGGACGGCGAGCAACTCGCCGTCTTCTCACGGGTGCGCCAGAAGCCCGGTGAACGCGGTGCAGCTGCCGTTCACATCTTCGGTTCGATGACGATCGCATCGCGGAGTTGTGGGACATCGGGCAAGCCGTTCCGGAAGACTCCGTGAACGACAACGGCATGTTCTGAGCGCCGTCAGGGTCGCGCCGGCGGCGGCAGCGCAAGCTGCCGCGAGACGTCGATGCACTGCCTGATGTGCTGCTCGCAGACGTACTTCAGCGCCGAGAACGTGAGCATCGCCGACACCGCCTGGCCGGCGATCGGCACCACCTTCGCTGCCTGCTTGGTGGTCAGGCGAATGCCGACCAGCTTCAGCACGGTGAGGATCAGGTCGCGGGTGACGAGCCGGCCGATCAACAGGCTGCCGCCGGCCGAGATCGCCTTGAACACCGCGACTTGCCGATCGGGCGCCAGGCGCTCGATCTGCTCGGGCGTCAGGCCGAACTTCCGGTTGATTTCGGGAATCACCTTCAGCAGCACACCGATGTCGGTGAGCCAGTCGATGCCCGGCACCGGCACCGCCGCGACGCCGGCCGCGAGCAGCGCGCGCTGGGTCACGAGTCGGCGGCACTGCCGCGCCACGGCGGCAACGTCTTGCGGCGTATCGGGGACGACGGTCCAGTGCGCGCGTTCAGGCATGGTCGGACCACTGTAGCGCCAGTCGGCGACGCGTGTGTCCCGCGCGTCGATATAGTGGCGGCATCGAGGGCGATGCATCCAAGGCCCGCCCTTCGTCCTGCAACCAATGACAAGGTGAATCATGGATCTCGGCATCAAGGGCAAATGGGCACTGGTGTGCGCCGCGAGCAAGGGCCTCGGCAAGGGCTGCGCGCTGGCGCTGGCCGGCGAGGGCGTCAACCTGGTGATCACCGCGCGCGGCGCCGAGGCGCTGGAAGACACCGCGCAGCAACTGCGCCAGATCCCGGGTGCCGGTCAGGTGATCGCGATGCCGGGCGACATCACCACGCCGGCTGCGCGCGCCGCGGCGCTGGCCGCCTGCCCGCAGGTCGACATCCTGGTCAACAACGCGGGCGGTCCGCCGCCGGGCGACTTTCGCGACTGGACGCGCGACGACTGGATCAAGGCGGTCGACGCCAACATGCTGACGCCGATCGAGCTGATCAAGGCCACGGTCGACGCGATGGCCGAGCGCGGTTTCGGTCGCATCGTCAACATCACTTCGGGCGCAGTGAAGGCGCCGATCGACGTGCTCGGCCTGAGCAATGGCGCGCGCAGTGGCCTCACCGGCTTCGTGGCCGGCCTGGCGCGGCAATCGCGCGTGGCCTCGCGCAACGTGACGATCAACAACCTGCTGCCTGGCGTGTTCGACACCGACCGCATCCAGGCCACACTCAAGGGCCAGGCCGCCAAGAGCGGCAAGTCGATCGATCAGCTGAAGGAAGAGCGCCGCGCCACCATCCCGGCCAAGCGCTATGGCACGCTCGAGGAGTTCGGCCAGATCTGCGCCTTCCTGTGCAGCGCACAGGCGGGCTACCTCACCGGGCAGAACATCCTGCTCGACGGCGGCGCGTACCCGGGCACGTATTGACGGGTCAGTTGCGCGTCCGTCGCCAACGGGTTGAACGAGTACCGACTCGACTTCTGGGCTCCGGGGAGCGCCGAAAGTGGAGGCGGGGTACTGACAATTTGGTGGTTCCTAGCGCTTCCCCAAAAGCTTCCGAAAACCATTGCCATCTGGGCGACCGCAAGAGCGATTTGAACGCTCACTGGTATGACACACTGCCAGCGTGAGTAGGCTGCCAATCCATGAGCTCGGGCGCGTGCTGCGTCGGCTGGTGCTGCTGTTGCCGCTGCTCATCCTTGCCACCGAAGCCGCCGAGCCCAAGCGGGTTCTGATCATTCACACCTTCGGTCGCGACTTCGCGCCGTTCAATTGCTCGCGCTCGCGCTTGCGCACCGAGCTGGCGCGGCAGCTGAGCAGCCGGTCGCGTTTCATGATGTCTCGCTCGATGCCGAGCGCGGCGGTCCGCGAGGACGAGCGCCCGCTCTTCGAGTACCTTCTGCAATCAGCACGGACTGCGCGCTTCGATCTGGTCATGGCGAATCGGCGGCCCGGCGCTGCGCTTCTACCTGCGCCATCGTGACGCGCTGTTTCCGGAGCGCCGCTCCTGGTGACCGGCATCGACAACGGCATGCTGCAAGGCATTCAGCCTCCGGTCGAACGATCGTGTCGTCGGCGCCGACTCCGACATCTGGCCATCGCCGGCAGCATCCTCGCGCTGCTTCCCGAGACACGGCACGCTCGCGCTCGTGCTGGGCGCCTCGCCGCTCGAGCAGTTCGGGCGAGGAGTCCAGAGCGAGAATTGTCAGGTGGCGAGTCGCGTGCGCGTGTCTCGCGCACGACTTGACGCCTGGAGCAGATGCGCGAGCGCGTCGCCGCGTTGCCGCCCAACTCCGCGGTCTTCTATCGGCACTTCTCGGTCGACGCGGACGGGGTGCAGCACGAGAACGGGCAGGCGCTCGCCGCCATCCGCGATGCGACGAATGCACCGATTTACGGACTATTCGAGAACCAGCTCGGCACCGGCATCGTCGGCGGGGCGCTTTTCGAATTGCGCAAGACGGACGAATGTCGGGCAGAGCGCGCAGCGCATGCTGGAAGGCGGCACGGCGCCGACAGCAACAGGACCGTGCGACAAGCAGGCACCGGTGTTCGATTGGCGCGAGCTCCAACGATGGAGCATCCCGGAGTCGCGGCTGCCGCCCGATGCCGAGGTGCGCTTCCGGCCACCGTCACTGTGGGAGCAGCACCGGCTGATCATCCTGATCGGCACGGCAATCGTGCTGCTGCAGGCCGGGCTGATCGCCGCGCTGCTGTTCCAACGCGTGCGACGCCGCCGCGCCGAGCAGGAGACCCTCGGCCTCAGCGGCCGGCTGCTCACCGCGCACGAAGACGAGCGCCGCCACCTTGCGCGCGAATTGCACGACGATCTGACGCAGCGTCTCGCGCGGATCGCTATCGAAGCCGGCCGCCTCGAGGAGGGCGCGGGGGTGCGCCGTGACCTGGTGCGCCTGAGCGAAGACGTGCATGCACTGTCCTACCGCCTGCACCCGTCGGTGCTCGACGATCTTGGGCTGGTGGATGCGCTGCGCGCGGAGTGCGACCGTGTGGCCCGCCACAGCGATTTGCAGGTGGAGGTGGATGCGGGCGATGTGCCCAACAAGGTGGCTGGCGAGGCGTCGCTGTGCCTATTTCGCGTGGCGCAGGAGGCATTGAGCAACGCCATGCGCCACGGCCACGCGAGCGCTGTGACCGTGCAGCTGTCGCTGCGCGATCGCGGGTTGCAGCTCGCGGTGAGCGACAACGGCAGCGGCTTCGACCCCGCAGGCTCGCACACACATGCGAGCCTGGGCCTGTCCAGCATGCGTGAGCGCGTACGCCTGCTGCGGGGTGAACTTGACATCGAAAGCACCCCCGGGCGTGGCACCACGGTGGTGGCATGGGTGCCGACATGAGCACCGCAGCGCGCAGCGCGAAGGTACTGCAATGAACCCGAAGAGCAAACCGAGTGTGTTGCTGGCCGACGACCATCGCATGTTCGCCGAGATGTTGAAGAGTTTGCTGGCCGAAGAGTTCGAACTCGTCGGCATCGTCGAAGACGGCCGCGCGTTGGTAAAGGCGGCGCGCGAGTTGAAGCCCGACGTCATCGTGGCGGACATCTCGATGCCGCAGATCAACGGCATCGACGCTCTGGCGCAGCTCAAGCAAGACAACCCGCGGGTGCGGGTCGTGTTTCTGACGATGCATCGTGACACCACCTATGCGCGCCGCGCCCTGGAAGGCGGCGCTTTGGGTTTCGTGCTCAAGCACTCGGCGCCGGAGGAACTCGTGCTGGCGGTGCGCTCCGCGCTGCAAGGTCGCACCTTCATCGCCCCCGACCTGGCCGCCGAGGTGTTCCGGAAGGCAACGAAGATACAAACCGACCCTGCGGCGAAGCTGACGCCGCGGCAGCGCGAAATCGTGCATCGGCTCGCCGAGGGCCAGTCGGCCAAACAAATCGCTGCGGCGCTGGGGGTGTCGCGGCGCACCGTCGAAGATCACAAGTACCGGCTGATGGAGACCCTGGGCATCGAAAACAGCGCTGAGCTGATTCACTTTGCGATCAAGCATGGCCTGAGCCGGTAATTTCCTGTCGATGCACCCCGTAAGTTTTCGGGCTGTGCATCGCTGCGCTGCAGCCTATCGTGCCGCATCCAAGGTCCGCAGTCATGCCGGTGACCACCCGGCACGTCCACGATCAAGGAGCAAGGAGCGGATCACATGCAACGCAATCTTCACGATCGCCCGAAGACAACGCTGGCCAAGTGCTGCCTGATCGCTGCCATCGCGGGCCTGTCAATGGCCGTGCAGGCCCAAGCCACAGGCGTCGATCCCGCGGCCGAGCGGCTTCTGAAAGCATCGACCGACTTTCTCGCAAAGCAGGACAGGTTCACCTTCGACAGCCGCACCTCGCTCGAAGCGGTGCTGTACTCGGGGCAGAAGATCGAGTTCAACAGCACGGGCAGGCAGTCGGTGCAGCGGCCCAACAAGATGCGGTCCGAGCGCACAGGTGACGTGGTCGAACAACTCCTCGTCTACGACGGTCAGTCGCTGACGCTGTTCAACCCCGTCGAAAAGACCTATGCCACGGTCGGTGCGCCGGGCACGCTGGAGGGCATGCTCGACTTCGCGCGTGAAACGCTGAACATCGTCGCGCCGGCGGGTGACGTTCTCTACAAGGACGCCTACGCGATCCTGATGGACAGCGTCATCTCGGGCATGGTGGTCGGCAAGAGTGTGATCGAGGGTGTGCGCTGCGACCAACTCGCGTTCCGCGGGCCTGTCACCGACTTGCAGGTCTGGATCCAGGAAGGCGCGCAGCCGCTGCTGCGCAAGGTGGTGATCACGACCCGTGACATGTTCAATGCGCCGCAATTCTCGGCGACCGTCACGAAGTGGGATTTGCAGCCGCGGTTCGACGATCAGACGTTCCGCTTCTCGGCGCCTGCTGGCACGAAGAAGGTCGACTTCCCGCCACGGTGAACCCGGAGATTCTGGATTGAGGAGAACATGATGAAGTACGAATTCGCTGGTCGGGTGCACGCACTCGGGATGGCTGTGCTGGTCATCGGCCTGGCCGGACCAGCCGCTGCGGCAGACCCGGGGCGCGGTGTCGGCGCTCCTGGTGCAGGCGCTCCTGGTCCGGGAGCCCCCGGCGTGGGAGCCCCGGGCCCCGGTGTCAGGGACCCTGGCATCAACCAGCCGGGCGCTGCCGGCAACGTGGGCGGGGCGGGCAACCCCGGGCCCGGCGTGGGTGCGCCCGGTGTCGGCGTGGCGGACCCCGGATTGAATCAGCCGGGTGTGGCGGGCAACGTGGGCGGCGTCGCCCGGCGTTCCGTTCGCCGCTGACCGATCTCTTCTTGTCGGCATAGCCTCTCGCCGAGGAGGCTAAGCGCTGGCGTCTTTCCGGCGCTCGGGCGGTTGCCCCTCGCCGATGTCAGCAACTAATTTCAGATCGCACCGACCGCAGTCGGATCTGCTATTTCCTGGAGTTAGGTGTTTGCAATCCTTCGCAGTGAAGTCATCGCGCCCAAGAACGCAAGCGGCGCCGAGCCGATTCCTTTTGCGATCAAGCATGGTCTCGATACCTAGTAATTTCCTGTCGATGCACCCCGTAAGTTTTCGGGCTGCGCATCGCTGCGGTACGGCCTATCGTGAGACGACCCACTCAATTGAACTCTGCAGGTCCTTGCGTTGGCATCTGTTGTCGCACCAATGAACCAAAAGACGAACTGCGTGCTGCTGGCGGATCGACACCACGGTCTGCGGGACAGCGTGCGCTGGCTGCTCGAGACGGAGTTCGAAACCGTGTTCATGGTGGCAACCGAAGCATCGCTGCTCGAAGGAGTCGGGCGGTTGAGTCCAGCGATCGTGATGGTCGACTTGTCGCTGTCCGCGGGTGATCTGAGCGGCTTGCTCCAGCGCATCGGCGCGCGTGCGCCGGGCGTGAAAGTGCTGATGCTGTCGGTGCACGACGAACGCACGGTTGCCGCGTCTGCGCTGGCGGCGGGCGCTCACGCGGTGGTGCTCAAGCGTTGTTTGGGCACCGACTTGATGCCCGCAGTTAAGGCCGTGCTCGCGGGCCAAATTTACCTCTCATCGGGGATTTCCACATGAAGAGCAACGTGGCGCCAGTACCTGTCGAGTGATAGGCAAACACAACTGCGAAGGGCAAACACACCATGAATCCCCCAAGCGATCTCGAGAAGGATGAAGCTCAACAACCACTGAGTCGCCGCGATGCGCTCAGGGCGGCGGGTATGGCAGGAGCCGCGGGCTTGTCAGCCATCGTGGCTTCACCGGCGAAGGCGGCCGACGAGAAGACGATGGCGAGGAACCCATACGGAGGCAAGCCGAGCGGGGGGATCACGCTGCCACCGTACTACCGGCCGACGCCTTACCTCAAGAGCAACAACGTCTACTACCCGGGCCAGGAAGAGATCGGCCCCGACGAGATGCGGATCTCCTTCATCGGCAGCACGCCGATCCCGGTCACCCGTGCACAGGCCGGCACCTGCATCATGGTCGAGCTCGGCAACGGCAAGCGGTTCTTCTTCGATTTCGGCTCCGGTTGCGTGCGCAACATCATCGCGATGGCGGTGCCTCTGTCGGTGGTCAACGACATCTTCTTGACCCACCTTCACGTCGACCACTACGCGGACCTGCCGTATCTATTCGCCTTCGCGCCGTGGATGGGGCGCTGGAAGCCGCTGCGCGTGCATGGGCCGTCCGGCCGCACGCCCAAGGACGGCATCAAGACCATGATCGAAGGCATGAAGCTGATGACGCATTGGCACACCGATTCCTTCAACAGCTGCCCGATCGGCGACGGCTACGAGGTCGAGGTCAACGAGTTCGATTTCCACAAGGACAACGGAATCTGCTACCAGAAGGACGGCGTGACCATCCGTCACTGGCGTCGATCGCACACGAAGGACGGCGCCTCGGCCTATCGGCTCGACTGGAACGGGCTGTCGTTCGTCTGGACGGGAGACGGTCGACCCGAAGAGCGCTCGATCGAATTCTCCAAAGGCGTGGACGTGTTCGTCACCGAGGTGCAACCGGACACGGCCAACCTCCAGGCGATGAAGATGGGCATGCCGGCCGTCATGATGACCACGACGATCGACCAGGCTCACAGCCCCCACTACGCGGTGGGCTACATGTTCAACAAGGTCCAAGCCGCGTATCGCGATGGTCACGCACACGTCTTACGACGAGGAGTTGATCCCGGAGATCACGGCCGGGATTCGAACTCACTACAGCGGGTTCTTCCAGTTCGGCGCACCCGACGTCGTGGTCGTCAACGTCACCAAGGACGCGATCTGGACGCGCAAGGCGGCGATCCCTGATTGCGGCGCCATGGCACGCCCGAGTACCGCTGATGCCGTCGAGCTGTTCGGCCTCACGCCGGCAAACTTGAAGGTCAAGTTTCCGAATCCCAAAAACAAGCTCGCCGCACAACTGGAGGCGGAAATTCTCAACGGCGACATCGACCCGAAAAAGTACTACCCGCCCGACGTGTATCGCGCACCGGCCAAGGACTACCCGACGAACTACACCATCGATGTGCGCGAAATCGCTCTCGTGAAGGCCAAACAGGCCCAGGCCAAGCTGGTGGCGAAAAGCACCCAGCTTCAAGCCGTCATCGACGCCATCGAGGCGAGCAAGTAGTGGCGCTGCCATAGCGCCTTGTTCCACTCACATCGTTCCGAAAGGAGAGGAACCATGAAGACCACACCTTCGTAGAAAACTTCGACGCGTAACGGGGATGGCAATGCGGCGCAGGGTCATCTGACCCTCACCTTCCCCATGAAATCGCCGGCTGACTGCGCCGCCGTTCGCAGCCTGCTGCAGGCTTCGACCGCCGAGCTGTATCGAGCGGGTGACGCGATGGGTACGGTGCACTATTGCCGCTTCATCGCGCTCGACGAGGTCACGGTCTGCATGCTCGCCGATTTCGATGGCGAGCTCGAGTCGGTGATTGACGATCTGCCCAAGCACTTCGGCCCGGTGCTGGATCCCTTGCTCGCGCACGTGAGCGATGCGCCGCCGACGCCGGTGGCCAATCACGCAGACGCGTTCGGCGCGTGGGCGACGGACCAGTGCACAAAGGGCTTCATCAGCTACTCGTGCGCTCCCGGCGTGACGGCACGTCACATCAAGTCGCTGGCCACCGCGGCCGGCCTCGAGCTCGATCCGGTTGACGCCCCGCAGCTTCCTCTTCTCGTCATCATGCCGATGAAGGGTCCGGTGGCCACTCTGGCCCTGGCAGGCGGCGTCAAGCTATTGAAGCGCTACATCTCAAAAGGGGGCGATTCGGTGGGCACCGTCCACTTTGCCTACCTCGTGGACTTGGGCAACGATCGGGTCGGTTTCTTCACCCTCTATGACGGGCCGTTCGACAAGTACGCCCAGGACTTCGCCGATCAGCTCGGACCGGCATTCGACCTGATCTTCAAGTTCACCGCCACCAAGCCGCCGACGCCCACGTCGAAGAATGCTGCGCCCTTCACCAAGTGGGTGAGGGACCACGACCTGCCTCCGCTCGCTTTTTACTCCGCCTATCCCGGGCTCCTGGTTCAGGACGTCAAGGCCCTGCTGGCCGACAGCGCGTCCGCGCAGGCCTGACGGACCGACAGCTGGAGGTGCGAGATGAGCAAATTGAATCTGCCTGATATCCAGGGCATCGTCGTTCGCGGTTATCGCATGCCGATGGTGCGTTACTTCGTGCTGAAGGTGAACACACCTGCCGCGGCCCGCGCGCTGATGGGGCGCCTCGCCACTGGAGACCGCGACGTGCCGCAGATCACGACGGCCGACGAGTGGCATGTGGCCACCCCAGGACCCTTTGACAATCCGCGCTCGCCGCCGAAGCGCAAACCGGACTACTGCCTGAACGTCGGCATCACCTGGCCCGGGCTGGTGGCGCTGGGCGTCAACGATCGGCTGCCGCCGATTCCGCCCGGCTCCTTCGACGCCTTCGTCGAAGGCGCGGCGGCGCGGGCGGCGCGGGTCGGCGACCACGGCGACAGCGCGCCGGAGCATTGGGTCGGCGGGTTCGGCAGCGGAAACGATCACGTGATGATGGGGCTCTACGCCTCGAGCCCGGAGGCGATGGAAACGTACAGCGGCCGCCTGACGGCTCTGTTCAAGGAGGGCCAGGCATTCGAGCTGCTGTGCCAGGTGGACGGCGCCGCGATGACGGAGATGGTCGACGGCAAGCCCACGCCCGTGCCGAAGGTTCACTTCGGGTACACCGACGGCCTCACCGTCACGCCACCGATCAAGGGTGGCCCGGAGCCCGTGCCGCCCGATCATCAAGTAGCGTGCGAGCCGTGGCTCTTCGTTCTGTCGGACGACGCCGAGAACTACCAGTTGCCCAGTCCGCCGGCGCTGTGGCGCAACGGAAGCTTCGGCGTGTTCAAGATGATCGAGCAGGACGTTGTCGGCTTCGAGAACTTTCTGCAGTCGAACAAGGACCACATCGATCCTGAATTGCTGGCCGCCAAGCTCTGCGGCCGCTGGCGCAACGGCGTGCCGCTGGCGCTCTCCCCGGACACGGACTCTCCGCCCGGGGGAATCAGCGCAGAAGAATTGAACAACTTCGAGTACGTCAACAGCGACGGCTCGGGAGACCCACGCGGGTTGCGTTGCCCGGTCGGGGCGCACATCCGTCGTTGCAATCCGCGCGGCCAGCCGGTCGCCGGCCAGGGACATCCGGGCGGCAGCAACAACTCTCATCGCCTCATCCGCCGCGGCATGCCCTACGGGCCGAGGTACGACCCCAACGTTCCCTACGACGGCATCAAGCGTGGACTCCTCGGCTACTTCATCAACACGTACATCGAGAACCAGTACGAGTTCGTGTTGAAGGAGTGGACTGAATCAGGCGAGTTCGCCGGCCGGGTCAGGATGAATCCCAAATGCAAGGACGCGATCATCGGATCCAACGACTCGACCGAGAGCGTGTTCGACATTCCTCGCGCCGGAGGCCCGCCGCTGAGGTTGAAGGGATTCCCCCGCTTCATTACCACCAAGGCAGCGGCGTATTGCTTTCTGCCCAGCATCACGGCGCTGAGGTGGATCGCCGCAACCCCCTGAGGTGACGGAAATGACGACAACCACGCTCGCGCCGGCGACCGACGCATCCAGCGCGGATCGAACAGTACCAGGCTGCGCTCGCCAGCTGTGACTTCGGCCGAGTTCCGCAATGGCTCCGCCCGACAGAAGCAGGACGTGCTCTGGCGCTTCATTTCCCGGCTGCCCTACACCCCGCTCCCCTCGATGCGCACCACCGACTTTCAGTTGATGGTGCGGCTGTCGAGCCGAGCCTTCCTGCGCAAATCGTTCGTCCAGGACGATGACGTGCGCCCGCCGCGCACGAAAGCGTTTCACACGTATGGCACGGTCGCTGCGATGCGATTCGTCGCCGATGGCAAGCATCCGTTCACCGGCATCTTTGCCACCGGCGCAGTCGGCTTCGTGCGGGCGTCGCTCGCGGTCGGGATGCCCAACTACAGCCCCGCCGCCGCGCTCAAGTTTCTGCTCGACGGACCGCATCCGTCGGAAAACATGATGCTGCACCAATCCCTGGACAAGCAGGCCAGCCGGGATTTCTTTGAGCGCGCGCCGACGAACCACACCATCGCGCCCACCACCTTCCCGAACACGCTGATGTTGCCGCTGCTGAAATTCTGGCTGTCGCCGATATCGAACCCGATCGAGATGCAACTCCTGGATCACCTGGCGGTGGTGACGAACACCGGTGCCGCTGTCGAGCACGCCTGCGCACCGCAACTCGTCTACCTGTACGGCGCGGATGAAGTCCGCAACGACCCCGCGTCCACCGCCGATTTCCGATCGATCCTGGCGGACATTCCGTCCGGCTCGCTGATCTATCGGATGTATGGAAAGTCAGATCCAGGCGCGAAGCAGGTGTACATCGGCTCGGTCTTCGTCGAGTCCAGATTCGTCGCCTCGGAATTCGGTGACCGCATCCTGGCCTTCAAGCACGCCTGGGGGTCGAAGCCTGAAAAGGACTCGAAATGACCACCACTGATCAGCCCGGTGCGCACGCGGTCCCGCTGACCGTGTTGACCGGCTTTCTCGGCGCCGGCAAGACGACGCTGCTGAACCGCATACTCACGGGTGATCACGGCCTGCGGGTTGCGGTGTTGGTGAACGACTTCGGCTCGATCAACATCGACGCCGAACTCGTCGTCGGCATCGAGAACGACGGCGACGTCATCAACCTCTCCAATGGCTGCGTGTGCTGCAACATCCGCGACGATCTGGCCGCTGCGGTGATGCAGCTGATGGATCGCCCCGAGCAGCCCGAATACATGCTGCTCGAGGCCAGCGGAGTGGCCGACCCATCCGGCATCGCGCTCACGTTCATGGACGAGGACATGCGCGACCGCATCCGACTCGACAGCATCATGTGCGTCATCGATGCGGAGCAGGTGTTCGCGGCACCGGAGATGATGGAACTGAAGCTGCGCCAGGTGGCGTTTGCAGACCTGCTCATTCTCAACAAGGTCGATCTCGTCACCCGGCAGGAGATCGAGCGGATCAAGGCATGGCTCGACGACCGCTTCCACCGCTATCGGCTCGTCGAGGCGTCCGGCGGCAATGTGCCCCTTGGAAATCCTGTTGTCGGTCGGCCGGTTCGATGCCACGCAACTCGATGAGCCACCTGCGCTTCACCAACACGATCACCACGCCGACTGTCATGACCCGAATTGCGGGCATCACGCCCATCGCCATCGAAACGATCACACGCAGGTCTTCAAGACGTGGAGCTACCAGACGGAAGAGCCTCTTTCGATGGCAGCGCTGCGCGAAACGGCGCGCAAGCTCCCGGCCAGCATCTACCGATGCAAAGGCGTGGTTCATGCCGCCGAAGAACCCGGCCGACGGGTCATTCTTCAAGTGGTCGGCAAACGAGTGGACATCACCGTCGGGGACGCATGGACTGACAGCGAACCACGCACCCGGCTCGTCGCCATCGGATCACACGATGGCGTGGATGAAACCTTGCTGCGCGAAGCTTTTGACGGATGCCTGAGTGCAGTGCGTATGCCTCAAGCGATCAATCGCTGAGCAGTTCTCGCACATGACCGTGACCCGCATCACGCAAGGGTCGGACGACGATCCGGCGAACGATGCGGGCGATTTTTCGCTCGTGCTGGGGGGGCCGCTGTTTCAGCTCTTCCGGCGCGCCCATCTCTCCGGCGAGGGACTCGAGCTGGTGCGCAGGCGAATCGTCGTGGTTGCGCTCTTCGCGTGGCTGCCATTGCTGGTGCTCTCCGCGACCCAGGGCATGGCAGTGGGCAGTGCCGTCGCCGTCCCGTTTGTGTTCGACATCGACGTGCAGGTGCGCTTTCTGATCGTGCTTCCGCTCTTGATCGCCGCGGAACTCGTCGTGCACGAACGGATGCGCGCAGGCGTCGCTCAGTTCGTGTCACAAGGGCTGGTTCCGGCGACGGTTCGCCCGCGCTTCGATGCCGCGATCAGGAGTGCCTTGCGGCTGCGCAACTCCGTGCTTGCAGAGCTGCTGATCGTTGCCTTCGTCTACACCGTGGTCGTGCTCGGGATCTGGCGCTACATGGCCCTCGACGTGCCCACTTGGTACGCAGTGCCGGAAGCGGGCGGCCTGCGACCTCATCTCGCGGGCTGGTGGTATCTCTTGGTGAGCATCCCCTTGTTCCAGTTCATTCTGCTGCGCTGGTACTTCCGCCTGTTCATCTGGGCGCGCTTTTTGTGGCAGGTGTCGCGACTGCCGCTCGCCTACGCGCCCATGCACCCGGATCGCCTGGCAGGCATCGGATTCCTGCCGCGCGTCACCGACGCCTTCACGCCACTGTTGTTCGCGCAAGGCGCCATGCTGTCGGGCACATTGGCAAACAGGATCCTGTTCGGAGGGGCCGTACTGACGGCGTTCAAGTTGGAGATCGCTGCGGTCGTCGCAGTGTTTGTATTGATTATCCTCGTGCCGTTGCTCGCTTTCGTCTTGCCGCTGGGTGCCGCCAAACGCCGCGCACTGCGCGAGTACGGTCAGCTCGCCCGGCGCTATGTGGACGAATTCGATGACAAGTGGCTGCGGGGCCGGGCACCGCACGATGAACCCCTGGTCGGCAGCGCGGACGGCCAGTCGCTGGCCGATCTCGGCAACAGCTTTGAGGTGGTCCGAGACATGCACACGGTGCCAATCACACGCGATTCCGTGGTCCGGCTGGTCGTGATGACGTTGTTGCCTGTCGCACCGTTGCTGCTGACGATGTTTTCGCTGGAAGAGCTGCTCAAGCGCCTCTTGTCGATCGTTTTCTAGGCGGGCGCCTAGGGTACGGTCTTCTTCTGGCTCTCGTCTGTGGACTCCCCAATCTGCACCCCTCTGCGCACGAACGGTAGGCGCTGAAGGAAACTTTCGCTGTCTGAAATGGCACTCTGGGTGGCGAGCTCAGCGGCTTGCTTGTAGGGCATCGGCTTCTTGCTCTTCTCGATTTCGAGCGCCTTTGTCTGGTCGTTCACGCGCACGCGGTACTGGCCCAAGTTGTAGAGGAGGTACATCGCGAAGAGGTTGTCGAAGTCCTCGTATTGACCCTGTTCTCTGCGGAAGTCGCGCGACAAGACAGAAGGAAACCGGTTCGGCAGGTCCTTGAACGCAACCTTGTCCTCGTCGTGCGGATCCACGTAGGGTCGAGCCTTCGTACTTCTTGTACATGATCACGTCCAAGCCGTATCCGCGCGCGTTCCACTCCTTGAGGAGCTTCATCGCCATCTCGGTGGGAATATTGGCGTTGGCGGCTGCCACCACCCTGCGCCCGGAGAGAAACGTCGCGCTCGTGATCTCGAGGTCTTTGTAGCCGGCGCCGTACTTGAATCCGGCGCCGATGGTCTTGGCGCAGTTGAGCCGCAGGTAGTCGTACCGTATCTCGCGGTCGTGGTATTCGGTGTTCGTGGCCTGGTTGTGATAGTCGTCGTTGATGCGCTTGAAGAATGCCGCGAGGGCTGCCTTCTCCCCTGCAGGCACGCCATAGACGCGCACGCCGATGACTGATCGTTTGTAGACCTCACCGAAGTCGAGGCCGAACGAGGCCGTGTCACCGAGCGACGAGTGGGTCTTGAACAGGTACTCCTTCTTCGGAATCCTGACCATGAGGTCGTCGGTGTAGAAGCCCTTGGCATGCTCAGGCGATCGGTCGGCGTAGAAGTTGGCGCTGTAGACCAGGTCATCGCCAGGCGCGTGGTCGCGAATGGCCAGGGCCAGGTGTCCTGCCGAGCCGCCCTTGGAGGTGCCGTAGCTGATCAGCAACTCCATGTCGTACGAGTCCTGTCGAAGGACGTTTGCTATCTCGTCGACATTGGCAGGTTCCGGTCCGCCCCGGGTCCCGAAGTCGGCGGCTTCGACACTGGCAGCGAACACCAACGCCGTCAATGCACACCAAATGGTGGCCCTCATCCCGTTGCCTCCCGGAACGTGGAAGTCTGCTGCACTCATGGAGGCAAAGCTGGGTGCGGAGCTCCCGCGGGTACAGGATCGCCCATGGTCGCGCCCACGTCATTCAGCAGCCGCTTGAACTCGGGTGACGCAAGGATGATCGTTCCCGCCGCGGTGCGCAGGCGATCCACCGCCTCGGCGGGCAGCACAAAACTCGTGGGTTGGCGATTCAGGTAGGCCAACTCCTCCTTGTCCTTCAGCGCGGCAAACGACACATCGATGGCGTAGACCTCTGCGGCGGGCGCGCGTATCGCCGCGCAAAGCGCCGAGCTCTTTTCCGCGGAACACCCGGCCAGGTTTCGGATCTGCCGAGTCGATTGCCACCGCGCCGCAAGGTCTTTCAGTTGCTCGACCGCCTCGTAGGAGAAATGATCGATGGGAACGCCGGCGGACTTCATCAATACGTCGATCGTTCCGGGCGGCGCCTCCGATTCATCCCACTTGGTCGGAGGCGACGACACTGAATTGACGACGAAGACGACGATCCTTCGCACCTGGTCGAGCGGTGTCGGCACCCCTTCGTCGTGCAGGGCTTCGATGAGCGAGAGCGCGTCGAGCACGCTGCGCATGCCCAGGTTGTCAGACACGCCACCGTCCACGAGATGGATGTACGGCCGCCGGGTGCTTTCGGCGTAGGATTCGGCGTCCCTCAGACCACGGATCGCGCGCGCTGCGGGTCGCGGCGGGTTCGCGGAGTCGATGTAGCGTTTGACCCACGGCGGCACGACGTAGTTGCAGGTGCCGCCGAAGTTGTTGATCGTGACGGGGGAGAGCACCACGGGTACGGCAGACGACGCTGCGGCGGCGCGGGACAACCGTACGCTATCCAGATCCGAGCAAAGCACGTCAAATGCGTTCTGGGTGAATGCCAATCGGTTGCCGGTCGACAGGTCGGTGGCCGAGGCGATGATGAAGGGGCCGGTGCCGCGATTGAGATCGCCGAAGGTCGCACCGTCGAACAGGATTTCGTCGTACAACTGGGCCGCCAGTTCGGAACGACCCCAGCCGGCCGAAGACAGGTCCGCCCAAAACGTCGGCGAGAAGGCACGACCGATGATTGCGCCCTGGACGTCGCGCTTGAGGAAGCGTTGCTCGTAGTCGGCGAAGAGCTTGTCGCCGTAAAGGCCGTAGGCCAAAGCCGTGAAGCTGCCGCCCGACACGCCGGTAACGACGTCGACTGCATCGAGCAGGCGCACCTTGACGCCGTTCGGCCCAATGACCTCGGTGCGCCGGAGAAACTCCAGAACGCCGTACGAGAACGCAGCAGCTCGTGTGCCGCCGCCCGAGAAGGCAAGGATGACGAGGTTGTCCTGGCCCTTGAAGTGCTTCTGCCGATTCTGAAACGTGTACCCGCCATCAAAATCGACCTGTGCGATCGGCGCGTTGACCGGACGCGTGGCGCAACCGCCCATCAGCAACAGCAAGGCAAGCATCGAAGGCCAAATAAAGCGCGACATTGGCGTTGCTCAGAAGAATGCGCCGATGCGCTCGATGACCCAGAACATCGCCACGGTGCCGATGCAATAGGGCGGCAAGTTGAGCGTCCACGCGGGCAGCCTCGTCGGCAAACGGGTCAGCAGGCTGCGCGCGCCCATCACGCAGGCCACGAACATCAGCTGGCCGATTTCGACTCCGACGTTGAACAACAGCAGGGCCACCGGTATCGCCGTCTGCGGCAGACCCGACTTCGGCCAGCGCGCCGGCGAAGCCGAAGCCGTGCAGCAGGCCGAAGCTGAAAGCCACGACCCACGGCGCGCGCGCCGTCAGGCCCGGCCTGCCGCGCAGGCCATGCACCACCTCGGCGGCGACGAAGACGATGCTGAGCGCGATCATGGCCTCGACGGGCGGCCCCGGCACATGCACCCAGCCCAGCGTCGCGGCCACCAGCGTCAGGCTGTGCGCCAGGGTGAACGCGGTGATGGTGGCCACGATGCGCCTGCCGCCGCGCACGATCAGCAGCAGCGCCAGCACGAACAGCAGGTGATCGACGCCGCCCAGGATGTGTTCGACGCCGAGCACCAGATAGGACCAGGCGATCTGCGCCGTGCCGGTTGCCGCTTTGACCGTGAACTGAGGTCGTTGCGGCAACAGGTGTTCGACCTGGCTCGTGCCATCCGAGCGCTCGACACGCACGATCACATCGGTGACGCCGCCGGCGATGCCGTCGATGGCCAGCGTCTGACCGGCCAGGCCGCCGGGCCGGCTGACCTGCCAGCGCTCGACGTAGGCGCCGCCGCTGAACAGGCCGCGAGGCGGCGCGACCTTCGTCGTGCCCGGTGGGAAAACCACCTCGACGGCCAAGCGCGCATCGCCTTGCGCCGGCACCTTCCACATCACGTCGTAGCGGTCCTGGCCGGCCTCGCGCAACTCGAGGTAGGCCGGGCGAAAGACATCGGCCTGCGCGGCGCAGGCCAGGCATGCCAGCAGCAGCGCAACGAGGCCTTTCAAGGCGCCGCCGTTGCGGTCGGAGTCGATGCGCACCGTGTACCGCGCGCGCAGCTTCTCGTAGTGCGCTGCCTTGCTCTGGGCCGAGCGGGCGTGCAGCAGATCGCGCTCGACTTCGGCGCGCGCCTCGTCCAGCGTGGCACGGCGCCCGGCCTCGATGGCGCTCAGCTTCACCAGGTGCACGCCGAAGCCGGAGCGCAGCGGTCCCTGCCAGATACCGACGGGCAAGGCCTTCAGCGCGTCGGCGAACTCCTTGCCGAAGACCCGCTTCACCTCGGACGCCTCTGCTTTGTCCAGCGCCTGCGGCAACAGAGTCGGGTCGCCGGCGGGTGCCTTGCCGGCATCGAGGGCACGACGCACGGCGGCCACATCGGCGTCGAGTTTCTCGCCGTGCCGCGCCACATCGAAATAGATCTGCCTCAGCGTGTACCGGGGCTCGATCTGGTACTTGTCGGGGTGGGCATCGAGCCAGGCCTGCAGCTCGGCCGCGGTCGGCGGTGTCGGTGCGGTGCCATCGGCGATGAACTCGAGCTTCTGCGCGACCCGGCGCCGCACGATGGGGTCGTCGCGGTCCAGGCCCATCGCGAGTCCTTCGCGATAGAAGATCTCCTCGCGCACCCAGCTGTCGACCAGACCTTGCAGTTCCTCCGACGTCGGAGCGCGCTGCCGCGTGCGCTGGAATTGCGCTTCCAGGCTCTGCACCTGGCCGCGCGAGACGACGATCTCGTCGGCCGCCTTCAGCGCGCCGCCCTGAAGCAGGCTGTACAGGCCGAACAGCAGCGCACCGAGGATCAGGAAATGCAGCAGCGGTTCCTGCAGCAGTCGACGCATCGCTTGGGACTCAGGGCGTGTACCAGATCGGCGCCGTATAGGCACGTTCCTGCAGGACCATCGTGGTGCCAGGAAGCGGCTTGGTGCCGAAGCGCTTGGCGTCGTAGGCGGTCCAGCGCGGGGTCGGGATCTCGATCACGCGGGCGTAGTAGAAAGCGCGTTGCCCGGCGTCGAACTGCGGATCCTTCCAGACGGTGATCAATTCCGGCCCGCCGATGGTGTTGGTCCAGGTCGCGTTCGCCACGTCCACCGTGTTGCCTACCGGTGTCTTGCAGCGGCCGTCGGCATCGATCGTGCGGCCGCCGGAGACCACCACGTCGTACACGCGCTCCTGCGTCTTGCCGTCTTTGTCGAGCCAGCCCTTGACGATCTGGATGCGGTCGAGGTTGGCCCCGATCGAATCCTTCAGTGCGGCCACCAGGAACGTCGGGGCTTTGCCTTGCGGCGCCTTGCTCAAGTCGCCACCCATCGGCACGCCCTTGGCGTAGCCCACTGCGGCCGGCAGGCGGTTGTTCGCGTCAGCCGCAGCGAAGTCCCAGCCGCCGAAGAAGCGCACGACCAAACGCGGGCCCGTCGTCGCATAGGTCTCGCGGCGTTTCATGGCGTCGAAGATCGCCTCGCGGGTGTTCTCGGTGGCCCACACCGCCGCGAAACCGGAGGCGCCGACCTCCCAGTCCATGACCTTCACACCGGTCTTCTGGTTGTCGATGAACACAGCGGTCATGCGCTCGGGGCTGGGTTCCTGCGGCGCGGTCTTGCCGAAGAAGTTGTCCTCTTCCATCGCAGCCAGGCCGGTGTGCGCATCGCTGCTGCCGATCATGCCGAACTTGTACGGATTGGTGCCCAGCTGGGCTTCGAGCCTGAGTCCGTTCTTCAAGCCCGAGCGCGCGTACTCGAATTCGAGCATCTCCTTGGTCTTCGGCACGGTGCCATCGAGGTTGGCCTTGTCCCAGATCTCGAAGTTGGCGAACTCGTCGTTGGGCGATAGAAACGGATGCGCCTCGCCGGTGCCCTTGGTCTGCGTCGCTTCATACAACGGCTCCCACTTGGCGCGCGTCTGCACGTAGTCCTTGTCGAGCTTCTTGCCGAACGCCTCGACGACCGGGAACATGCGGCCGTTGCTCAGGTTGCCGTTGTGGGCGATGGCGAGCACTTCGCTGCCGGTCTTCTGCTGCGGTGGCCGCCATGTACTTCCACAGCTCGACGGGGTTGTCGCTGCCCAGGGGCGGCAGGGTGGTGAAGGGTTCGACCAGGCTCGCCTGCGCGCCGTTGCCGCGGAAGATGACGTTGCGATGCAGGTTGTTGCCGCCCGTGTTCGAGGTCCACTCGAAGCCGATGAACGCGGTGAATCGCCCGGGCTCGTTGTAGGCCTCCGCCGCCTTGATGGTCTGCTGCCACGCGATTTTGTAGGCCGAGGTGCCCGGAGTCGGGAACCCCTTCGGCAGCTGGCCCTTGCCGAAGCTCGTGATGATGTCGATCGCTGCCTCGGCACCCTTGCCACCGTGAATCTCGTCGTACCACTTGCGTCCTTGCGGCGTGGCCAGCAGCTCCGGATCGCCCGCCATCAACTGCGGAAAGAAGCCCATGCCGTCCGAGTGATCGGCCACCACGAGGAAGTCGAGCGGGCGCGACAGCTTGACGGGCTGGCCGCTGTTGGACGTGACCTCCTCGCCGCGGGCGAAGCGGTAAGCATCCTTGGGTGTCAGGCGCGCACCGAATGCGCCTGCATCAAAGGAAAACCCGGTGTGCAGGTGCGTGTCGCCGAACAGCGGCAGCGTGGGGAAATTGCGTCCCGCGTAGGGCGAATAGCCGGGCTTCGACGGGAACACCTTCTCCAGCCGGGTCTTGTCCGCCGAACCGATATCGGTTTGTTCGGCCGCGGATGCATGCAGCGCGAAGCATCCGGCCAGGGCGGCCATCAAGGCCGAGTTGCGAAATGGTGTGGCACGCACGGTCTGGGACTCCTGGGTTCGAGAACGGCGACCTACCACTGGAACGCCACCCCGAACACCGGGCCGTTGAACGAGATGCTCTCCACGGGTCCGGACTTGAAGTCGTAGTCCAGGTAGCGCCATGTCGCGAACATCGAACCCCAATCGAACCGGTAGCCCACGCCAGCGTTGATCTGCCACGTGAACTTGGATTCCCCGACACCGATGTCGAGGTGGTAGGGCAGGAACCAGCGGCGATCCTGGCCGAACGCGTAGCGGCCCTTGATGCCGACGATCGCGTCCCAGTTGTTGGCCTCTGCCGTGGACGTGCCGCTTTGTCCCGGCAACGCAGCGATGCTGCTGCTGGTCGACCAGTTCAGCGTGTTCTTCAAGTCGATCATGCGGGTGCCGAACAGCAGGTCGGCGCGCAAGTCCGGCGTCGACTCGAGGCTGTAGAGGCCGGCCACGCTCCAGACCGTGGCCTTGATGTCGAGGCCCAGGTTGGCATCGACCGTGACCGGCAGGCGGTTCACCGAGAACGAGCGCGTGGCCTGCTTCGAGTTGCCGAAGTTGGCGTACAGGAGGTCGGACCACACGCCCCACCGGCCCTTGCGCGCCTCGATCTGGCCCATCAAGGCAAACTTCAACGCATCGATCACGTCCTCCGAGTCGACGGCGATGCTGGAGCCGTTGCCGGCCGGGAAGGAGGTCGTGCCGCCGATCGAAGGCAGGTACGCGTAGACCGCGGCCTCCCACTTCCAGGCTTCGGTGCCCTGCGCCGCGGCCGACAGCGGCAACGCCGCCAGCAATGCGCAGGCGGCCGCGCGACGGGTCGCGTCGCAGGTTTGTTTGTGGTTCATGGTCACGATCTCCTGCAGATGGCACATTCAGCCCCGCAGCGTTCGCTCAGGGCTGCGACACCACGTACACCAGGACGCTTCCCTGCATGCTTGCGCGGTAGTAGGTCGAACCGCACCGCTGGTATTCGACGGCATTGAGCGTCGTCGGCGCGCAGCCCGGGGGCAGCGTCGTGACCGCCGTCCCGACCGGGAGCGGCGCCGCGGGGTCGGCAGGCGGCGGTGGCTTGGCTGCCGCGGCCGCAGCGTTTGCATTCGCCGTGGCGGCGGCATTCGCATTGGCGGACGATGAGGCGGCGGTAACGACCACGCGACGCCGCACGACGCTACCTCCCGGTGCCGCGCCGATGATTGCGTGTGCCTCGCGGAAGAGGCTGAGCTTCAGCGGCGCCTCGGATGGGATCTCCGCGCCCAGCATGACGAAGAAGAAGGCACCCAGCGCAAGCGTCTTCGCAATCTTCATGGTCATCTCTCCTTCTATTTCGTCGCCGCAGTGGTCGTGGCAGACCGCAGGAAGTCGATCTGTCGCGAGCCCTTGGGCGGCACGAATCTGAATGTGGCGTCGGTGATCTTGGGCGCGGCATCCCATTTCGAGAGCACCACGACGAACTGCGGCGATTGAGTGATCCGCTTGGAGGTCACGATGAACTTGCGCGGCAGCGGATTGGCTCCTTCCGGGATCCAGATCTGCCAGTCGACCTCTGCATTGCTGAACGCGACGTGGTCGCAGCGGACACCTCCGATGACGGACTTGCCGACCACGAACGCCGAGGTCAGGTCCTGCGTCAACCGCTCGAATGCGTTCTTGTAGATCAGGTCGGACCCGGGTGCGATGATGCTGAGCTCGTCGCGCGCGAAGTCGAGCATGCCCTCCATCGTGGGCGGCGCAGGTGTCATCGCGTAGTACCGCTGGTCGGGGAGGTCCACGCTGAGCGCTTCGCCGTTGTAGTAGAAGGTCTGGTTGACCACCTCACCGAGACGTTCGGCCCGTATCCTGTTGGGCCGCTGGACGGTGACCGCCACGCGCTGGCCGAACTGAAGCTTCTGCCCGGAGGAGACCACGGCCTCGATCGTGGCGTCCATATCGACACGGAACTGCTTCATCCCCGCGAGATAGTCGGTGGCTCTGCGCAGCAGCTGGATCGCGTCGGGCTCGACCTCACCGGGCTGCGCGAGGCTCGCGGCCGGCAATGCGGCCGCAACTGCGACAGAGAGAGACAGCAGGCAGCGATGGAATGACGTTGCGCTTTTCATGGTGATGAATTTCATATCGATAACCTCGTTCGTTGGAGCTTCAATTGCCCGGCTACCTGGCGCGGTCTGATGCGTCCCGTGTGTCCTTGCAGATGGTGATCCGCGCCTTTCGGCTGGACGTCGGTTTCTCGCCAGTCACTTCGTTTCGGGAACATGAGTTGCGTCCGCAGAGCAGACCGCGGACGTTGTCGCGCCGACCGTGGTGCCGGTCAGTCAGCAGTTCGCAGATCCCCTTGTGGTTCGTCACGGAGCCAGCATGGCGCAACGCGCGCCGCCTGTGGCCTCGGAAACTTACGGGCTCCAGATGCCGGAAATTACGGGGTGAGTCCGTGCTTGACGGTGAGGCGGACGAACGCGGCGCTGCTCTCGATGTCGAGCGACACGCCATGCCGTACTGGTGCCTCGAGTGCGTGCCCAGAGAGGCTGTATGCCAAGTCGCGGATGTTGTCCGCGAGGAGCACCTCAGTGCCAGTCACTGCAGCTTTGGCTCGAGGTGTGCGGACCAGATCTGCGCCTTCCTGTGCAGCGCACAGGCGAGTTATCTCACCGGGCAGAACATCCTGCTCGACGGCGGCGCGTACCCGGGCACGTATTGACGGGTCAGGCGCGCGACGCCAGCGCGCGCCGCACGTCGTCGGCGCGCGGTATCGGCTCCACGGCGCCGTAGCCCTCGGTCGACAGCGCCGCCGCCGCCGCGGCATAGCGCCCCGCCTGGTCGAGGCTGTCGCCGGCCACCAGGCGCGCGACGAACGCGCCGCCGAACGTATCGCCCGCGCCGGTGGCGTCCACCGGATGGCAGGGGTGCGCGGCGATGCGATGGCGCTGCCGCGCATCGGCGACGATGGCGCCGCGCTCGCCGAGCTTGAGCGCGACCACCTTCGCGCCCAGCGCAAGGCAGTGGTCGACGATCGCCTCCGGCTCCGCGAGCTGCCGTGATGGCGACGATGTCGTCGTAGCTCGGCAGGCAGATGTCGCAGCGACGCATCGCGTCGGTCATCACTGAACGCGCACGATCGAGGGGCCATAGCTTCAGGCGCAGGTTGGTATCGAACGACACCTGCACGCCGGCCTGGCGCGCCAGGTCGATCGCCGCGAAGCCGGTGTCGCAGGCGGCAGTCGAAATCGCCAGCGAAATGCCCGACAGGTGCAGCACCCGCGCGCGCCGGATCAGATCGCGGGGCAAATCGGTGCCGAGCATGCGGCTTGCGGCCGAGCCGGTGCGGAAGAAGTGGAAGTGGTGCCCCTTGGCATCGTGAGTGACGAAGTAGATCGCGGTGAAGGCCGCGGGGTCGGTCCTCACGCCACTGTGGTCCACCGCCTCGCGATCCCACAGCTCGCGCAGCATGCGGCCATAGGGGTCGTCGCCCAGCGCGCTGATGTAGGCCACGCGCGCACCCTGGCGCGCGGCAGCGATCGCGAAGTTCGAGCTGTCGCCGCCGTATCCCTGCAGATACAGGCGCCCGTCGCGCTCGCCGGTCTGGTTGAATTCGACCATCGGCTCGCCGAGCGAGACGATGTCGAAGCCACTGAGCTTGCCGTCAGATGCGGCCATGCTTGATGATGCCACTGAGGCCATCGGCACCTGCGAGGCCACCGCCTTCAGGCGATATCAAACCACCAAGAAGCAAGCCGCGCGCCATGCAAGGGTTCGCGGCCGCGGCACGCAGCGCACAAAGGGCCCAGCGTCTATGACAGGCGCTCCGAACGCGCTGTCACATCGGCGCTCAGCTGTCGCACGATCTCGCTGGTCTTGCGGATACTCGCTTCGCTGAGCGCAAGACCCATGGTGGATGCGACCGAAAGCAACCGGGCGTTCAGCACGCGGTAGCGCGCCTCGCCTTTGGGCGTCAGCCGCACGAGCTTGGAGCGCTGATGCTTGGGGTTGTCGATGAAGTCCACAAGCCCCTCGGCCGCAAGCTCATCCGCCAGCCGTTGCATGCGCTGACGGCTGGTGGGTCGCATCTGGGCGATCTGCGGCACGGTCAGCGGGCCAAGAAGCGCCAGGCTTCGCATGAAGCCGAACGCGCCGCCGCCCCAACTGGTGATGAGTCCTGTCCTCTGGCCGAGCGCCCGTATCCTGAAGAAGCACTGGGCCACTTCGAGCATCAGCTCTGCGACTGCCTCGGCTTTGCCGTCAGCGATTGGGCCCGCATCCGTGCTTCGGCGCACGTCGTTTCGTTGTCGTGCCGACGCCATGCTTGCGTTCCCCTTGTGGGCGCCAGTGTCTTCTATTGACACCTTGGTTGTCAATTTCTAACATGACACCTTAGTTGTCACGTTGGGTGGCTCTGAGGTTGAGCGCTTCCAACGTCAGCAGGAGCAGACAAGGCATGGACTCGGTTGGGCAACAAGTGACGGACACCGAAACCGCTGGCGCCGTTGCGCGTCCGCCCGGCCTCTTTCTCGCCGCGCTTCTGCTCGGCTTTGTCGCGGATCACGTGCTGCCGCTGCCGTTCCCGGTTCCACGCATCGGCCTGGTCCATTGGATCAGCGCCGGCATTGCCGGCTCCCTGATCATCATCGGCATTGCGGTTTTTGCCGCGGGCATCCGCAACTTCTCCAGCGCGGCGACGCCAGTGCAGGGAACCAAACCCACGAGCACGCTGGTGACGAGCGGCATTCACGGCTGGTCCCGCAATCCCATCTACCTCGGCATGTTCCTTCTCTACGGCGGCATCGGCCTGGCCGTGCGCAGCCCGTGGGTCCTGATCCTCATGCTGCCACTGGCAATCACGATCCGCTACGGCGTCGTCGCGCGCGAGGAGGCATACCTGGAGCGGCGGTTCGGCGACGCGTATCAACACTACAAGGCCCGCGTGCGCCGTTGGCTGTAGCCGTCGGATGGCAGCGCTGACGATGACGGAGAAAGGCGGCGGGTGAGGACGATGGCCCAAGCGCCGCTGCGATCGGAGAAGCTCTGCATCTCTTCTGTAGAGCCCGAGACGACACTGAGTCGGTGCGATCTCGAGGCCACGGCGCCTGGCGCCGCACTGCGCTGTGGCTCGCGCTTGGGCTCGTATTGGCCGCTGCGGGCACGTTGAAGTGGCCGCTGCCCGAGTGGCGCACCGGCCGCCAGAGCGTGGCGCCACTGGCACTGTCGAGCGGCGACCAATTCTCGACCGCGGCGCAACGCATCTGGATCGATACCGACGCGGCCTGCGGCACCGCGCCGCGCGCCGATCCCGACGATTGCCTCGCGATCCTGCTGCTGGCCGCTGCGCCGCAATTGCAGTGGGCCGGCATCTCGACGGTGTTCGGTAACGCGGCGCTCGACATCACCGACCGTACGACACGGCAACTCGTCGCAGCGTTGTCCGCGTCGCAGCCGATGCCGGCCGTGCACGCGGGAGCGGCCAAGCCATTGCCGGTCGTCGAACTCACCGAACGCCCCGCAGCCCGGGCGCTGCGCGAAGCCTTGCAGCAGGGCCGCCTCACGATCGTGGCCCTCGGCCCGTTGACCAATGTCGCAGCCGCCCTGCAAGGTCGCCCCGACTTGCAGCAACGCGTCGAAAGGCTCGTGGCGGTAATGGGCCGCCGGCCGGGACACCTGTTCCACCCCGCCGAGGGCGCGCCGGGTGCGATGCTGTTCGGCCACGGTCCGGTGTTCAGGGATCTCAATGTCGTCTCCGACCCGCATGCGGCGGCCGCCGTCGTGCGCATGTCGATGCCGCTGGTCTTGGTTCCCTACGACGCTGCCCGGCATGTCGAACTGACGGCTGCCGACCTAGCGCGGCTTCGTTCGCGCGGCGGCGCGCAGGCCTGGGTGGCCGAGCGCGCAACCGGCTGGCTGGACCACTGGCGCCGCGACATCGGACGCAGCGGGTTCTATCCGTTCGATCTGCTGGCGGCCTCGTTTGCACTGCGACCCGATCTGCATCGCTGCGCGAGCGTGTCCGTCCGCGTCGACACGGACTCGACGCTGTGGCCGCCGTTTCGCGCCCAACACGCGCTCCTGGCCGGGCCGCACCCGAACAGCACGTCGGGTACGAGCCTGGCTGAAGGCTCGGCCGTCTACTGTCCGGGTGTCGCCGATGGCTTGCATGCGTGGCTCGCCTCGCACCTGGGCAGCCCATGAACGCGCTAGCGTCCGGCCCTTGCAAACGCCTGGGCGGCACGCTCGCGTCCGAGCGCAATCAACTCCTCCGCACGCCAGAACTCATAGAAGCCGCATGCGTTGCGCGGAATCTCCACCGTGACGTCCGGAGAGTACGCCGCGAGCTTGAGGCGCGAGATCGTGTCCTGCATCGTTTGCATGGAGGCGAATGCGATATCGAACAGGCCGCGCGAGGGCGCGCCGGTCGAGCGCGCGAGGTGCAGGCTCTCGATGAAGGCGCGGATTCGTCGCCGGTACGCGTTGCTGTTCGCCATCGGAGCGGTCGCAGGCGGCACGGGCAGCGACTCGGCGGCGCCGCTGAGATTGACTGCGATGGTGAGATCGGTGTCGTCGGTGAGGGTGGGTGCAATCGGCAGCGGATTCACGAGCGCACCGTCGAGCAGTGTCCGGGCTCCGTGCTTGAAGGGTGTGAATACCAGCGGGGTCGCGATCGAGGCGCGGATGGCGTCGAACAATCCTCCTTCGCGCAGCCAGACTTCTTCGCTGGTCTCGAGATCGGTCGCCACCGCAGTGAAGGAAATCGGCAGATCCTCGATGGCGCAATCGCCGATCAGCTCGCGCAGTACTCCCATGACGCGCTCGCCCTTGATGAGCCCGTCGCGGCCGAATGTCGGATCGAGCAGGCGCAGCACATGAATGCGCTCGAGAGCCAACACCCATTCGGCATAGGTCTCGAGTTTGCTGGTGGCATAGATCCCGCCAACGAGCGCGCCCATCGACGAGCCGGCAATCGAGCGAATGTCGTAGCCGTTTTCGGTCAGCCACTGGATCACGCCGATGTGCGCCAGGCCGCGGCGCCGCCGCTGCCGAGAACGAGCGAGACGGTTGTCGAGGGTGCCAACGCCGGCTTCACACCCTCGCCAACGTCCCCGCCGCATGCGGCGCGATCTCGGCGTCAGGCTCGGCCACGCTCGCGAGGATCGCGCTTCTGGCGGCAGCGCGCAGCGCGAGCGCGGCGTCCCAGTCGTGTTCGGTCGAGACGATCGGCGCGCCGACGGTGATCACGATCTCGCAGCGGCGCGGCATCCACTCGCCGGCTCGCAGCAGCGAGCGCGTGCCGGCCAGAGTGACCGGGATGATCGGCGCACCCGTGTGCGCCGCGACGACGAAGGCTCCGAGCTTGAACGGCAGCAGTCCGGGCGCGCGCCGGAAAGTACCCTCAGGGAAGATCACCAGCGGTTCGCCGGCGCGGGCATGCGCTTCGAGAACCGCCGTGTCCTCGACGCCGCCTGCCGCATCGACCCGCTCGACGAACACCGCGCCGAGCCGGCGCAACGGCGCAGCGAGCAGCGCCGCGCCAGCCAGCTCACGCATGGCCGCATATCCGAATCGCGGCGGCAGCACCGCGGTGAGCAGGATCGAATCGACATAACTCGCGTGATTGGCAACGACAAGCACCGCACTCGTGTCCGGCAAAGATGCGGGCGGGCGTTCGGCCAGGTGTTCGAGCCCTTCGACGCGAACCCGAATCCCCGACAAGGCGAGCGCGCAGCGCGCCCACGCACGCGCCGCGCGCCGGCGCAATGCGACGCCAGGCAGCAGCATCGTCGTGAGCCACGCGCCGACGGCCGCCACGACAAAGACCGCCCAGGCCCAGGACGCCCAGGCGACGTGGACCACGCCCCACGCGCCGCGCCAGGCTTGCGCCGCCGCGGCGCGTGCCACGAGCCTGGTGAGCTGCCACCACGGCGCGCGCTGCGTGCGGCCGAGCGCGCGCTGTTCGTACAGCTCGCGAGCCGTGGCGCGGCGAATCTTGCCGCTCGAAGTCTTCAGCACCGAGCGCGGTGGCGCGAGCACGATGTCGTCGGGCGGCATGCCGATGCGCTCGACCGCGAGTCGCGTGATGGCCGCGGCGATCCGCTTGCGCTCGCCGACATCGGTGACGCGCGTTTCGGCCAGCACGATGAGGCGCTCGCTGCCGTTGCGCCGATCGGCAGCGGCAAAGACGGCCACGCCTCCCTTGCGCACGCCGGGCAGGTTCGCAACGGCGGCTTCGAGGTCGGCCGGGTGGATGTTGACTCCGCGGCGGATGATGAGGTCTTTTTCGCGGCCGGTGAGGTAGAGCTCGCCCGCGGCGAAGTAGCCGAGGTCGCCGGTGTTCAGCCAGTCGCCGGCGAACAGGGCGGCGTTGGCCGACGGGTTCTTGTAGTACCCGTGCGTCGCCGACGGCCCGCGGAACTGGACCCGGCCCTGCGCGCGTTCGGCGAGCTCGTGCGCGGCCGCATCGACGACGCGCACCTCGTGCCCCGGCAGCGGCACGCCGCACGACACGAGACGCAACGCATTCGGATCGTCGGCGCGAGCCGGCTTCGCAAAGCCGTCGCGCATCAATGCGTCGCGGTCGACGGAATCGATCATCGGCCCGCGTCCGAGAGGCGGGAAGGTCACACCGAGCACGCCTTCGGCGAGGCCGAATACCGTGAACATGGCTTCGCGCTTGAAGCCGTAGCGAGCGAAGCGCGATGCGAAGCGTTCGAGCGTGGAGGGGTTCACCGGCTCCGCGCCGTTGAAGGCGAGTCGCCACGAGCCGAGATCGAGCCCGTCGAGCTCAGCGTCGGCGACACGGTCCGCGCACAGTTCGTAGGCGAAGTTCGGCGCCGCCGACAAGGTTGCGCGATGCCTGTGGATGGCCCACAGCCAGCGTGACGGCTTGGCGAGAAATTCGAGCGGCGACATCAGCACCAGCCGATAGCCGACGACCAGGCTTCCGATGCACGCGCCGATCAGGCCCATGTCGTGATACAGGGGCAACCAGGACACGAAGGTGTCGGCGCTGCTGACGCGCGAAGCGCGCCACATCGCCCGCACGTTGGCGAGCAGGTTGGCGTGGCTGAGCACGACGCCTTTGGGGTCGCCGGTGCTGCCCGAGGTGTATTGAAGGAAGGCCGTCGAATCGGCGTTGATGGCAGGGCGTGCCACCTGCCCGCGCGGGACCGCGAGGTCGGAGGTGGTCGTGATGGCCCGCAGCGTTTCGCAGCGCGCGCGCAGCAGCTGCGCGAAAGGCCTCGCCTGGGGCACCGTGAGCAGCAGCCTGGCTTCGGCGTTGCGCAGGATTCCGACACTGCGCTGCAGGTGGTCTTCGAGCTGCGCCAGGCGCGCCGGGGGATACAGCGGCACCGGCACGCAGCCGGCATAGAGCGCGCCGTAGAACGCCGCGAAGAACTCGCTTCCGGTGGGCAACATCACGGCCACCGCGTCGCCGGCGCCGCAGCCACGCTCGACAAGGCCCGCAGCCACCGCGAGCGCGTCGATGCGCAGCCTGGCATAGGTGAGGTGCGCCGCCGCGCCGTGTTGCGACTCGATCGTCACCAGCAGCCGCTCACCATGCCGCTCGGCGTGCCAGTCGAGCACGTCGACCAGGGTGTCAAGCGTTGCGGGCGGATACTCGATGCGGGAGTCGTCGCGCGTGGGCTCGGGCATGGATGGGGACGAAGCCGAGGCCGGCGCAGGCGACGAAAGAGCGCGCAGCAGGTCGTGGGGTGTCTCGGCCTGCGAAAGTGCAGCGGGTTCGAGCGACACGCCCAGTTCGCTCTCGATGCGCGTCAGGAGCTCGGCGCGCGAAAGGCTGTCCAGCCCATAGTCGCGTTCGAGCGAGTGGTGAATGCCCAGGGCTTGCGCGAAATCGTTCCCCGGGCGCAGCTGGTCGGCGAGGTCGCGCACCAACCGCAGCAGCGCAGACGTCAGATCGCGATCGATGGACATTGAGGACCGCAGGCATCGGGCAAACTTGCAGGCTGAATTTGCACCTTCGACAGTCAAAGATCAATGCTTGGCGATCTGCGCGCGCGGACATCGGGTTGCATGGCTGTCGCAAAAACAGCGATGCCGCCCCTCGTGGCATCGACATCACATAGTGAGTGACGCTTTCCGGCATGTGGATGCCGGTCGTGGGGATGGTGCTAAGGTGAGACTTGGCGCCCTTCGGTGAGCAGGAAGTAGAGCGACAGTCACTAGCGATGATCACGACCTTCGACGCTGTCATCATCGGCACCGGCCAGGCGGGTCCGGCTCTGGCTGCGCGGCTCTCCGCTGCCGGCATGAAGGTCGCCGTGGCGGAGAAGCACAAGTTCGGCGGCACCTGTGTCAACGATGGCTGCACGCCAACCAAGGCCATGGTGGCCAGCGCATATGCCGCGCACATGACCCGGCGCGCCGGGGAGTACGGTGTGCTCGTCGAAGGCTCCCCGCGCATCGACATGAAGCGCGTCAAGGCGCGCAAGGACGAGATCGTCCGCAAGTCAAGCGGTGGCGTCGAGAAGTGGATGCTGGGCCTGAAGGGTGTCACGGTCTACCGCGAACGAGCGCGCTTCGTCGGTCCCACTGACGTTCAGGTCGGTTCCGAGCGACTGAGAGCCGACAAGATATTCCTCAACGTCGGTGGCCGCCCGCTCGTTCCGAGGATGGCAGGGCTCGACACCGTTTCGTACCTGACGAACGTGTCGCTGATGGATCTCGATGTCGTCCCCCCGCACCTGCTGGTGATTGGCGCAAGCTATGTGGGATTGGAGTTCGCGCAGATGTTCCGGCGCTTCGGCAGCCGCGTCACGGTGGTTGAAATGGGGCCGCGCGTCGTCGGGCGCGAAGACGAGGATGTGTCGATTGCCATCCAGGACTTGCTGCGTGCCGAAGGCATCTCCCTGCGGCTGAGCGCCCAGTGCCTCAGCGTGCAAAAGGAGGTGGATGGCCTTTCCGTCGGGTTGAGCTGCGAGGAGGATTCGCCACGCGAGCAAGGCACACACCTGCTGTTGGCCGTGGGTCGGCAGCCGAACACCGAAGATCTAGGGCTCGACGTCGCTGGCATCAAGGTCGACCCGCGGGGCTTTGTCGAGGTTGACGAAGGCCTTCGCACGTCCAACCGACACGTCTGGGCGCTCGGCGATTGCAATGGCAAGGGCGCCTTCACGCACACGGCCTATAACGACTACGAGATCGTCGCCGACAACCTGCTGTCGAACACAGGCAGAAAGTGGACCGATCGCATCCCGGTGTACGCCCTATACACCGACCCTCCGCTCGGTCGCGTCGGGATGAACGAAGCCGACATCAAGAAAGCGGGCATCAAGGCGCTGGTGGGCAAGAGGCCGATGACGCGGGTGGCGCGCGCGGTCGAAAAAGGCGAGACGGCCGGTTTCCTCAAGATCCACGTCGAAGAGGGCTCACGGCGCATCTTGGGTGCCGCGCTGCTGGGGACCGGTGGCGACGAGTCGGCGCACTCACTGATCGAGGCCGTGTACGCCAAACTGCCGTACACCGAGTTTCAGCGGCATGTGCGCATCCATCCGACCGTGAGCGAGCTGCTTCCGACGGTGATGGAGAACTTGACTCCGCTGGTCTAGGCAGACGCGCAGCAGGTTGTCTTCGTCTAGGCCTGCAAACGACGGTTGGGGTCGATTGTTCAGGCGACTACTTCATCTCTTCGATCTCCTCTGGCCGCCAGGTCTTGTCGAACCACGGCTCGAGTGGGCCGTACAGGCGCAGCAGCGTGAACCAGCCCTTGCCGGGGACGGTCTGGATCCATCGGTCGGCTCGCAGGTCAGGCGATCATCTTGACCACGCTGTGGTAGCGGTTGGGCATCAGCCGCGACAGCCAGAACAGCGGCGCCGACTGGTTGCCGGTGACCACGCGCTTCTTGCCGCGGCGCACGCCGTTCAGGATGGCGGCGGCGCAGTCTTCGGGCGGCGTGGTCAGCAGCTTCTCGGCCAGCGCCGAGAAGCGCGCCTCTGCTTCGCCGGCGGCGCGGCAACGCCGGCCGGCGCGCTCGATGTTGGTCTTGATGCCGCCCGGGTGCACGCTCACTGCGCGCACGCCGGTGCCTTCGAGTTCGCGCCACAGGCACTCGGTGAGGCCGCGCACGCCGAACTTCGAGATGTTGTAGGCGCTCTGCGCCGGAAAGCCGATGAGGCCGAACACGCTGGAGATGTTGACGATGCAGCCCTCGCGCTGCGCCAGCATCAGCGGCAGAAAGGCCTTGCTGCCGTAGATCACGCCCCACAGGTTGATGCCGAGTTGCCACTCGATCTCGTCGATGCCCAGATGCTCGAAGGTGCCGACCATGGTGGCGCCGGCGTTGTTGAACAGCAGGTGCGCGGCGCCGAAATCGCGCTTCACGTCGTCGGCGTGGGCAAACACCGCCTCGCGCGACGCCACGTCGAGCTTGTAGCCGCGTGCCTCGGTGCCGGGCGGCAGCAGGCGCAGGGTCTGGTTGAGCCCGGCCTCGTCGATGTCGGACAGCGCCAGGCGCGCGCCGCCGGCTGCCAGTTGAATGGCCAGTGCGCGGCCGATGCCGGAGCCGGCACCGGTGACGACGGCGACTCTTGTCTTGAAAGTGGGTGATTCATGTGGAGGAGTCCTTGGTGTGTGTGTTGAGCGTCAGGCGGCGACGTGTCTGTGCAGGAACTCGAGTTGCGTCTGCACGTTCTTCTCGAGGTACTCGCCGTAGTACGGCTGAAAGTGATCGGATTCGAACAGCCTGAACTCGCCCTTCGGCATGCGGCTCGCGGCCTCGCGCGCGATGTCCGCCGAGACGATGCTGTCGTTGGAGCCGGCGATCACGAGTGTCGGCACTGTCACGTTGCGCGCCGCCGAGAGCGGGCGGTAGTACGGAATCTTCAGCAGCGCGCGCGCCAGCACCTTGTTTTCCCACGGCACGTGGGTGATGGCCTGCAGCTGGGTCATGCCGTCCCAGGCCTCGGCGCCGGTGAGCGCGGCCACGTTCGCCGGGGCGGCCGACGACGGGCACGTAGTGCGGCTTGCCGAACAGCGCGCCGACGACGTCGCGCAGGCCCGCGAAGGTCAGTCGAAGCAAGGTCCACAGGCTGAGCGAGGTGATCGCCGTCCAGCCGCTCATCAGCGGATGGCCGGCGATGACCGCGGCCACGCGATGCCCGCGCGCCGCCATGCAGGTCACGTGGCCGCCGGACAGCGAGGTGCCCCACAGCACCAAGCGCTGCCCGTCGATGCCTTCGAGCGTCTTGACGTGTTGGATGGCAGCGTCCCAATCCTGCAGGTGACGGGCCGGGTCGACCCAGTGGCGCGGCTGGCCCTCGCTGTCGCCGAAGTTGCGGTAGTCGAACAGGAACACCGCGTAGCCGGCCTCGACGAAGCGCTGCGCGTGCGGCATCAGCATCGCGCGCACGCCGGCAAAGCCGTGGGCCATCAGGATGACCGGCGGGCGGGTCGGCGTTGTCCGGGCATGAACAGGGTGCCGGCGCAGCGCTCGCCCTGGCTGGCGAAGGAGGATTCGATGGTATTTCATGGTGGCCCGCCGTCAAGCCATCGCCGGGCTCAGCTCGGCGCGACGCTCTGGCGCGCCGCGGAACTCCAGCGCCGCGTCGTCCACCGGGTCCTTGAGCAGCATCGTGCGGTCCTGCTCGACGTCGTGAACCACGCGCCACGGCAGGCTCTTGCCTTGCCGCGGCAGCATCGCCTGGCCGCGCTGCATGTAGCCCGAGCGCAGCGCCCCCATGATGGTGTCCGTCCTGCATCTGCCCGTCTGGCGCACGCGCGGTGACGACGTCGACCCCTTTGTGCTGCATGTGGTTGAGCAGGCGGCAGACGTAGGCCGCCGCCATGTCGGCCTTCAGCGTCCACGATGCATTGATGTAGCCGAACAGCCAGGCCATGTTGGGCACGTCCTGCAGCAGCACGGCCTTGTAGGTCATCAGCTCGTTGATCGTTCGCGGGCTGGCCGTCCACGCGCAAGGCCATGCCACCCAACGACTGCAGCTGCAGGCCGGTGGCGGCGACGACGATGTCGGCTTGCAGTTCCTTGCCCGATTTCAAGCGGATGCCGGTCTCGGTGAAGGTGTCGATGTGGTCGGTGACGATCGACGCCTTGCCCTCGCGCAGCACCTTGAACAGGTCGGCATCGGGCACCGCGCACAGCCGCTCGTCCCACGGCTTGTAGTGCGGGCTGAAGTGGCTCATGTCGAAGCCCTCGCCGACGTGCTTCTTCACGCCGGCCAGCAGCAACGCGCGCACCTGCTTGGGCCAGCGCCGCGACAGCTTGTAGATCATCCGCGCCAGCAACAGGTTGCGCCGGCGCGCCAGGCCGTAGACCCAGCGGTCTGGCAGGAAGCGCTGCAGCACCTCCGAGATCTTGTCGTGCGAGGGCAGCGAAAACACGTAGCTCGGCGAGCGCTGCAGCATCGTGATGTGCGCGGTGTCCTGCGCCATCGACGGCAACAGCGTCACCGCGGTGGCGCCGCTGCCGATGACGACGACGCGCTTGCCGTGGTAGTCCAGCTCCTTCGGCCAGTGCTGCGGGTGGATGCACTGCCCCTTGAAGCGCTCGACGCCGGGAAAGCTCGGCAGGTGGCCCTGGTCGTGGTTGTAGTAGCCGGTGCAGTTGACCAGGAAGTTGCAGGTGAAGGTGCAAGGCTCGCCGCTGCTTTCGTCGATGGCCGAGATGGTCCAGCGCTTGTGATCGCTCGACCAGCTGGCCTGCGTGGTCTTGATGCCGAAGTGGATGTCCTTGTGAATGCCGTACTCGCGCGCCGTGTCCTCGACATAGCTGCGGATCGACTCGCCGTCGGCCAGCACCTTCAATTCGTTCCACGGGCGAAACGCGTAGCCGAAGGTGAACATGTCCGAGTCGGAGCGCACACCCGGATAGCGGAACAGGTCCCAGGTGCCGCCGATCGCCTTGCGCCGTTCGAGCAGTGCCACGCGCTGGCCGGGGCACTGCGTCTTCAGTTGGCAGGCCATGCTGATGCCGGACAGGCCGGCACCGATGATCAGGACGTCGAAATTTGTCTCCATGAGCCGCGTCTCCAAGGTGTTGTGCAGTGCGGCCAGTATTCCCGCGCGCCCTGGTTGGAGCTTGACATCACGAGACTCATATTTGACATTTCGAGTCATGACCGCCCTGGTGCGAGCAAGCGCGTTGCAGGGCTACGCGGCCCTGATGCGCAGCTTGGGTGCCGACCCGGCGCCCTTGCTGCGGCGCCATCGCATCACGTCGGGCTCGCTGACCGACGAGGACGCGCTGCTGTCGCTGCGCTCCTGCGTCCACCTTCTCGAGGCGAGCGCCGCCGAGACGGGATGCGCGGACTTCGGGTTGCGGTTGTCGCAGGTTCAGGACATCAGCGTGCTCGGCCCCCTGGGCATCGTTCTACAGAACGCGCCCACCGTGCGCGAGGCCTGGGACTACACGTCGCGGCATCTGTTCGTGCACAGCCCCGGGCTGGTGATGGAGATTCACGACGCCAGCTCGACGATCGCAGGTGCGGCGGAGATGACGGTGGAGATCCGTCTGGCCAAGCTGCCGGCGCGGCGCCAGGCGATCGACCTGTGCCTCGGCCACCTTCACGGCATCACCCGGCTGCTGGCGGGGCCGCAGTACCAGTTGCGTGCGGTCGCGCTGCCGCATGCGCCGGTGGCGCCACTGTCCGCCTATCGGCGCCTCTTCGGCGCGCCCGTGTTCACGGAGCAACCGCGGGCCGCGCTGCATGTCAGCCGCGAAACCCTGCGCGCCGATCTGCGCGGAGCAAATCCGGCACTGCGACAGATCACCGAAGACTATGTCGCCAGGCACTTTCAGGATCCGGGCGAAAACGTCACCGCCCGTGTTCGGCAGGCCGTGCGTCGCACCCTTGGCACGCCGCAGGGCGACAAGACGGGTGTCGCAGGGCTGCTGGCGATCCATCCTCGCACCCTGCAGCGCCATCTGGCAGCAGAACACACGACGTTCGAGTCCATCCGCGAAGAAACGCGCAAGGAGGCCGCACTGCACTATCTGCGCGAGACCCGGATTCCATTGAGTCAACTCGCAGACCTGCTCGGCTTCTCCGAGCAATCGGTGATGACTCGATCCTGCAGACGCTGGTTCGGCGCTCCACCCTCGGCCTTGCGCCGAAGCTGACAGGGATCTGCTCTGGTTACCGGCCGTTCAGCAGAAGACAACCCGCCTGTCCAGGGTACGAGGTTCGCCGGCATGGCGTGGCTTGCGCTGGTGCCTCTGGTGCTCGGCGTCTTCACCACGGGGCCCAGCCGCGCGTCGGACTTCGAGCTCCACAGCGTCGGCGTGCGGGCGCGCGTCGGCGAGAAGAGAGTGCTTGGCGAGCAGCAACCGGAGTCGTTTCGCCAATACGACATCGTGACAACCATTCGGTTGCCGTGGGAAGAACAGTTCCGCCCAGGGTGGGCAGTGGGTGCGAGGCTGTTGGCAAGCGTCGGAGTGCTTCAAGGAGCGGACAAGACCGCGCTGGTGGCGTCTCTGATTCCCGTGCTGGCCATCGGCACGCAGGACAGGCGATTCACACTCGACCTGGGCGTTGGGCTCGCTCTGCTCAGCAGGCATCGCTACGCGCAGCAAGACTACGGTGGACCGCTCCAGGCTGCATTGACCCTTGGAATCAGCGTTCCGCTGTATGAACGGGTTGGAGTGGGCTACCGGTTCCTGCACTACTCCGATGGGGGTGCCTACGGGCACGACACCATCGGCGCCGATTTCCACATGATCGAGTTGATCTATCGCTTTTGACGCGTTCAGTCTTCACAGCCTGCCGCGCAGCTCGCTGACCAATTGCATCGCCTGTGTATTGGTGGGGTCGAGCGCCAGCAGTTTCTCGGCCCACGGCAACGCCTGCGCGTATTGCCGGCCTTGCACATAGAACACGGCCAGCGCGTAGCAGGTTGCGGCATCGCGTGGATCGAGTCGCTGCGCCTGCAGCAGCGCGGCCTCGGCAGGCTGGCGCCGCCCCAGTTGCTGCAGGGCCAGGCCGAGGTTGTAGTGAACCCGCGCGCGTCGGGGCAGCAACTTGGCCGCATTGGCGAGTGCCGCGGCGGCTTCGTCGATGCGTTTTTCTTCGGCGAGCAGCAGGCCCAGCGAATACTGCAGTTCGCCTAGCGTGGGCTCGCGCGCGAGCCCCTCGGTAAGCACACGCTCGGCGTCGGCGTTGCGCGCCGTGCGGTTGTACAGCTGGGCCAGGTTGGCGCGCGCGGGCGTGAAGTCGGGGTCGATCTTCAACGCCTGCAGGTAGTGCCGCTCGGCGACGTCGGGCCGACCGGTGTTTTGATGGACCACCGCCAGGTTGAGCTGCGCGCCCGGCATGTCGAGCGACACGCTTTGTGCCGCGATGTATTCGGCCAACGCCGCGTCGAAGGCCGGGCGCTGCGCGGCGAGCTGATCCGGCGGCAGCGACGACAGGCCGCGCGCCGCCGCGATGCGCACCGCGCGCACCGGGTCGCTCAAGAGGGGCGCCAGCGCATACAACCGCTGCGCAGCCGGCACCGCATCGAAGCTGTCGGCCGCGGCGGCGCGCACCTCGGGGTCGGCATCGCGTGTGGCCTGGATGCGCTCGGCGATGCCGGCGCTGCCGTCGGCGCGCAGCTCGGCCAGCGCCGACGCGCGCACGATCGGCGGTTGCGCCGCATCGACGGCGAGCCTGGCCAGCGTTTCGAGCGCCTGCGGCTGGCCCGCTCGCGCGGCGGCAAAGGCCTCGCCGAAGTGCGCTTCCTGGCGGCGCTTGGGCCCGTACCAGCGAGCCACCTGATCGGCCGCCCACGACGCGGGCTTGTCGGTGTGGCAACCGGTGCAGGCATTGGGCGTGCCGATCTTCACCGACAGGTCAGGCCGCGGCACGCGCAGGCTGTGATCGGGCCGCGCCTGAATCTGCATGTAGGTCTTGGCCGGCATGTGGCAGTTCACGCACAGCGCGCCGGCCGAGCCCGGCTTGTGGAAATGGTGTGCCGGCGTGTCGAAGGCGCCTGCCGCGCTGGCGAACGCCGGCAGCGCGGGGTTGGCCTGCGGCGCGTGGCACTGCAGGCACAAGGCGTTGCCGGCGAGCTTGACCTTGTGGCTGTGCGCGTCGTGGCAGTGCAGGCAGCCCACGCCCTTCTGGTACATCTTGCTCTGCCGGAACGAGCCGTCGACGTAAACCTCGTCGAGTTGCTGGCCGTCGGCGTGGTACAGCCGCTGCGTCAGCAGGCTGGGCGAGAAGTGGTCGAGCCGCGGCTGGCCCGGCACGTACGAGGCCGTGAGCTCGCTGCGCCGCGAGTGGCAGGGCGCACACACCTCGACCTGCTGCGCGCCGCCCATCTTCGACAGGTTGACCGGCAGCCCGTGGCGCTCACCGGCCAGGTCGGGCGCGGCCTGGCCCTGCTGGCGGCCCTGCGCCCACTGCACGTGCCGTTGCCCGGGGCCGTGGCACGACTGGCACGACACGTTGGGCTCGCTCCAGCGTGATGCGAAGGTGTCGGCAGCGGGGTCGTAGCGTTTCTCGAAGCCGGTGGTGTGGCAGCCGATGCACATCGTGTTGCCGGTCTGGTAGCGGCCCGTCCAGTGCAACACGTCGCCGGCTGGCGCCTTCTCGTGCGGCAGCAGGTGGAACCAGCGGCGGCGCTCGCCATCCCACGCGATCTGCAGCGGCTGCAGGCGCCCGCCCGGCAAGGCGATCAAGTACTGCTGCAGTGGTGCGACGCCGAACGTGTAGCTCACTTCGAAATCGGCCAGCTTGCCGTCGGGCCCGTCGGTGCGCACCATGAACTTGTCGCCACGCTTGAAGAAACGCGTGGTCACGCCCTGGTGCTTGAACACCGTGTTGTTGAAGTCGCCTCGCACCGTCTGCTCGGTGGGCGCGGCCATCGCTTGCGCGTGGTGCGACTGCTGCCATTGCCGGCCCTGGTCTTGATGACAGCCCAGGCACAACTGGTTGTCCACATACGCGGCAGGTACAGGTGGCGGGCTGGCCGCCGCGTGCGATGGTGGCGGCGGCTCAGACGGCCCCTTGGCCGCGCTGAACCACCACCACATGCCGGCGAGGCCCACGGCGAGCAGAAGCAAAACGAGCGACGCAAGATGGCGCACCGCGGGTCGGGCTGCGGGTGCGGGTGGTTCAGGTGGCGGCAAAGGCCGGTAACGTTTGCGGGCGCTCACGGAAAGGCGGTGTCCGGCGATTCATGTCGTCTCGAATCGCGCGAGCCTACCCGGATTCGGCACGCAGGCGTTGCGGCGCCCTGGCTTCTCCGCTCCGACGCGCCTGTTGCACACAAGCGTGTGGCCGCTCGTTGAGCGGCCGCGCTCCCACCTTGCCGCCACGCTATTTGTTGGGCGGCTCCCGCAGGTCCGTGCCGCACTTCCAGCACTGCGTGAACGGGCCCTCGACCAGCTCCCCGCAGCCGCCGCACACCCAACGCCTGAATGGGGGGTGGCGCAACTGGTGCAGCAGCGCGCGCGCGGCGTCGAGCTGCTCGTCGTCGGCGATCCACACTTCGGGCAACGCCTGGTCGGGCGGGATCTCGCCGGCGATGCTGCTGGCGTAGGCGCGCTGCACGCTGACGTCGAAGCCGCCTTGCCGCAGCAGGTCGGCCCACAACGTGGCCAGCGCGAGGTTGGGCGCTTGCGTGATGCGCTTCATCGTGTTGATGGCCTCAGCGCCGAGCACATGATGCCGGTGACGATCAGCGCGAATGCGAGCAGGTGATACGGCTCGGGCCAGCTGCCGAGCACGGCGCCTGAGATCAGCGCCGTCAGCAGCGGCGTGAGGTTGGAGAAGAGCGCTGCCATCGCCGGCCCCGCGCGGGCCACGCCGGTGCCCCACGCGTAGTACGCCACCAGCGACGGACCGGTGGCCAGGTACAGCAGTGCGAGCGCCAACGGCCAGCCCCAGCGCACGCCTTCTGCGCCGTCGGCCAGCACCGCCGATTCGACCACTGCGCCAGCCGCGGCCCAGGCGACGCCGAACACCACCTGCACCAGCAGAAACTCCGCCCACGTCCAGCGCGGCCGCGCCTCGCCGCGCATCGAGGCCGGCGGCTTGGCGAGCAGCCAGCTGTAGATCGACCAGCAGACGATCGCCACCAGGATCAGCAGGTCGCCCGGCACCAGCTTGACCTGCGCCAGCGCGAGCGGATGGCCGCGCGTCAGCACCATCACCACGCCGGCCAGCGACAACGCGGCCGCCAGCAGATCGCGCGGGCCCGGCCGCGCCTGAAACATCAACAGCCCGGTCAGCATCATCCACAGCGGCATGCTGGCGGCGATCAGCGTCACGTTCAACGGCGTGGACGTGTGCAGCGCCATGTACTGCATGGCGTTGTACATGCCCACGCCGAGCAGCCCGAGCATCGCCAGGTGCGGCCAGCGCGCACGCACCTCGGCACGCCGCTCGGCGGTGCCGAATGCGTGCCAGCCCAGCGGCAGCAGCAACAGCAGCGCGCCGATCCAGCGGATCAGGTTGAGCAGCACCGGCGGCGCATGGCCCACCATCAGGCGGCCGATCACCGCATTGCCGGCCCACATCAGCGGCGGCAACGTGAGCAGCAAGGCAATGCGCGGGGTCAGGTGCATGCCGGCATCATGCCTGCGGCACCGAGGCATCCGGCCGACATGCCCTTGCGGCAGCGCGTGCAGCGGCGAATGGCGTACGCTTGCGGCCTTCGAGACACCCGCACTTCAGGAGCGCACGCATGGCCAAGACGATCCAGATCCAGCAAACCGGTGGCCCCGAGATGATGAAGCTGGTCGATCTGCCGGTTGGCAACCCGGGGCCTGGTGAAGTCCGCATCAAGCACCACGCCTGCGGGCTGAATTTCATCGACGTCTACCAGCGCACCGGCCTGTATCCGTTCCCGATGCCGCTGGCCCTTGGCAACGAGGCCGCCGGGGTCGATCGAAGCGGTGGGCGAGGGCGTCACGCACCTCAAGGTGGGCGACCGCGCGGCCTACGCCGGCGACGGGCCGGGCGCCTACTGCGAGTCCCGCGTGATGAAGGCCATGGGCGTCGTCAAGCTGCCCGAGTCGATCGCCTTCGACACCGCGGCGGCGATGATGCTCAAGGGCATGACGGCGGAGTACCTGCTCAAACGCACGCTGCCCCAGGGCGGTCTGCAGGCGGGCGACCACATCCTGTGGCATGCGGCGGCGGGCGGCGTGGGCCTGATCGCCAGCCAGTGGGCCAAGTCACTCGGCTACCAGCTGATCGGCACCGCGGGCAGCGACGAGAAGTGCCAGCTCGCCAAGGAGCATGGCGCGGCCTTCGTCATCAACTACAAGAAGGAGAACTTCGTCGAGCGCGTCAAGGCCATCACCGGCGGCAAGGGCGTCAAGGTGGTCTACGACTCGGTGGGCAAGGACACCTTCGAGGGCTCGCTCGACTGCCTGCGGCCGTTCGGCTTGCTGGCGAGCTTCGGCAATTCGTCGGGGCCGGTGCCGCCGTTCGCAACGGGCATCCTCGGCGCCAAGGGATCGCTGTACCTGACGCGCCAGACGCTGTTCACGCACGCGTCCACGCGCGAGAGTCACGCAGGCGATGGCTGACGACTTGTTCTCCGTCGTGGCCAGCGGCGCGGTGAAGATCCGCATCGATCAGCGTTACCCGCTCGCCGAGGCCGCGCAGGCGCACCGTGACCTCGAGGCGCGCAAGACCACGGGGTCGAGCGTGCTGCTGCCCTGACACGGTGGCGGGCGCTCGGCGGCGGCTCGTGAACGCGGCGGCCGCGGTGCACCGGGTCGTCGGCGCGGCGCTCGTGATGCTGGCCACCGCGCTGCCGACGGCATGGGCGCAGACAGCCGCGCCGGCAGCGGCGCAGCCGGTCGTGCCACGCCCGATCGACATCCCGCCGTGGTTCACGCCGAGTTTTCTCGATCTGCCCGATGAACTGCAAGCGGCAACCCAAGAGAAAAAACGGCTGCTGCTGTACTTCGGCCAGGACGGTTGTCCGTATTGCCGGCGCTTGATGGAGGCGAACTTCAGCCAGCGCGCCATCGTCGACAAGACGCGCGCGAACTTCCGCGCCATCGCGCTCGACATCTGGGGCGATCTCGAGGTCACCTGGACCGACGGCCGCCGCAGCACCGAAAAGGAACTGGCCAAGCAGTTGAAGGTGCAGTTCACGCCGACGCTGCTGTTGCTCGACGAGCAGGGCCGCATCGACGTGCGCTTGAACGGCTACTGGCCGCCGCACCGCTTCGAGGCCGCGCTCGACTACGTGATCACGCGGCAATCGGGCCGGATCTCGCTGGCCGAATACCTCGAGCGCAACGCCCGCGAGGCCGCGCGTGAGGAGCTGAACGACGAGCCGTTCCTGATGAAGCCGCCGTTCGATCTGCGCCGCAAGACGGGCGGCAAGCCGCTGGCCGTGCTGTTCGAGACGCGCTCGTGCCGCGCCTGCGACGAGATGCACGGCGAGGGCTTTCAGCGCGCCGAGATGCGCTCACTGATCCCGCGTTTCGACATCGCGCGCTTTGCGCTCAACGATGCCGGCGAGATCGTCACTCCATCGGGGCGCAAGCTCAGCGCGTCAGCGTGGGCGCGCGAGCTGAAGGTGAACTACACGCCGACCGTCGTGTTCTTCGACCAAGGCAACCGCGAGGTGTTTCGCTTCGAGGGTTATCTGCGCCCGTTCCACCTGATCGGCGCGTTCGACTACGTCGCGCAGGGCGCCTACCGCACGCAGCCCGAGTTCCAGCGTTTCCTGCAGAACAAGGCCGAGCGCCTGCGCGAGCAAGGCCAGTCGGTCGACCTCTGGCGCTGAAGGCGCGGCCACCATCCCGCCGAAGGGGGAGGCACGCGTCCCTCACCTCCGTGGCTCCGTATGAGCGTGTGGCGGCGCGGATCGTTCGCGTCGCACCCACTCACGCGGAGCGTCCCATGTCCCTCACTTCGATCATCGGCGCCGCATCGTCGGCGGTGCAGTCAACAGCCGAGCCCCCGCTCGACTCGGCGCGCGAGACGGTCGCGCCCGCGGTGGCCAGCGGCGCCGGTGCCGACGCCGCGGCCGGCGGCGATGCCGCGGCCAAGTTGCTGGAGATCGGCGCCGCCGTCGTGGTCACGGCCGCGGCCGTCCCTGCATGTGCCTTCACGTTTGCTGGTGGCGCCGCCGTGGCGGCGGCGACAGTCGGCGCAGCGGCCGCAATCGCTGCCGGCACGGCTGCTGTGGCAAGCACAGCCGCAGTTGCCGGCGCGGCCGCGTGTGCCGGGGCAGCGGATGCGGCCCGCTCGATCGACGGTGCACTCGCCGAACTGGGCGTGCTGGCCGAGGTGGCCACCGACGAGTCGAGGCCCCCGTTGCCGCCGCTGCATCACGGCGGAGCGCCGACGCTGCCGCAGCCGTGGGCCGACTTGGTGAGCTTCGCCGCCAATCGCTGAAGGTTCGGCGCACGGGCCGCGCATACGCAGGGCTGCGCATGGCGCGCGCGCAGGGTGCGCGCTACCATGCGCCGCATGTACCACGACGCGGCGCGGGCGCTGCAAGATCGCTTCGACACGCGGCGCCTGGCCGACCGGCTCGCGGAGAAGCTGTCGCGCACGGCGTTCACCGACGACGACACCGCGTTCATCGCCAGCCAGGCGATGTTCTTCCTGGCCACCGCCGATGCAGACGGCTGGCCCGAGTGCTCGTACAAGGGCGGCGTCGCCGGCTTCGTGCGTGTGCTCGACGCGCAGACGCTGGCGTTCCCGAGCTACGACGGCAACGGCATGTTCCGCAGCCTGGGCAACGTGCAGGTAAATCCGCGCGTGGGCCTGCTGTTCATCGACTTCGAGCGGCCGCGCCGGCTGCGTGTGCAGGGCATGGCGACGCTTGGCCTCGACGCCGCCGAGCTGGCGCCGTGGCCGGGCGCGCAATGCGTCGTGCGAGTGCGCGCGCAGCGCATCTTTCCCAACTGCCCGCGCTACATCCACCGCATGCAGCGGCTCGAGACATCGCCCTACGCACCGTGCGAGAACCACGAGCCGCCGGTGCCGGCGTGGAAGCGCTTCGAGATGTTCCGCGACGTGTTGCCCAAGGGCGACCCCGCGGCCTCCGACGACGCGCCCTCGGCCTGACCCCAGCGCCCGCGGTGCCTCAGCGCCGCATTTTGTGACCGCTTGCAAGCGCGGCGCCGCGTCGGCGGAACTGAAGGCCTGCGTCGTGATCACTCCAGTCTTTTGGCAGTTGACCCTCAGGAGGCCATGCAAATGAACATCAAGCTCCAGTTGCTCGAATCGTTCCACGCCCACGGATCCGACGGACAGACCTACAAGGTGTTCGGCTACGAGCGCCTGGCGCGTGATAGCGTCGATGCCGGCGGCCATCGAGCAGTGGCAGAGCACCGGCACCAACGAATACCGGCTCGCCGACGGCCGCTTCGTCGACGAGCGCGACGACGGCTCGTTGCTGATCGAGCGCAGCGACGTCGTGCTGTCGCGGGCCTGAGCGGCCCGTCGCGCGCGCAACGCGGCTCGGGTGAGCCGCGTTGCGCTGTTCGATCCTTGCCACGCGCCAAGCGTGGCCTGCGTCACGTCGCCGGCTCGCGGGCCGCAGCGGCGTCGCCGCCGATGCGCTGTGGCGGCGCACCGGGTTCGTATCATGCGCCGATGGATCCGTTGTCCAGGCTGAGCCGGCTGAGTGCGTCGCACGGTGCGCTGCGCAGCGGCAACGGCATGGTCTCGGGTGTCATCGCGCTGGTGCTGGCGGTGTTGTGTCTGCTCGGCGTGCTGGCGTTCCACTTTCCGGAGTACCTGACGACGCCGCAACTGCGCAAGGCCTACAGCGTCGACGTGATACGCCAGTTGCTGTACTGGTCGATGGTGCTCGCGGGCGGGCTGGCGCTGTTCAACGTGGTGCGCGGCCGCGCGCGCTGGCTGGCGTTGACCGCGTTCACGCTGATCGCGCTGGCGGCGCTGCTGGGCGGCCACAAGGTGCCGGTGAACGACTTTGCAGATCACACGCCCTACATCGGTTTGGACTGGTTCGTGCTCGACCTGCTCGGCTCGTCGCTGATCTTCATCTTCATCGAGAAGCTGTTCGCGCTGCGCCCCGAGCAGCCGGTGTTCCGGCCCGAGTGGCAGACCGACCTGCAGCACTTCGCGGTCAACCACATGGTCGTCGGCTTCATGCTGTTGGCCACCAACCTGCTGGTGCACAAGCTGTTCGGCTGGGCCGCGCACGACGGCGTGCGCGGCTGGGTGAGCAACCTCAACTTCTTCGTCGCGCTGTTGCTGCTGGTGCTGGTGGCCGACCTGGTGCAGTACTGGCTGCACCGCGCGTACCACGAGGTGCCGCTGCTATGGCGGTTGCACGCGGTGCACCACAGCGTCAAGAGCATGGATTGGCTGGCCGGTTCGCGCCAGCACCTGGTCGAAGTGCTGATCACTCGCACGCTGGTGCTGGCAATGATCGTCGTGCTCGGCTTCAGCAAGGAAGTGATCGACGCCTACATCGTGATCGTCGGCTTTCAGGCGGTGTTCAACCACGCCAACGTCAGCGTGCGGCTCGGACCGCTGCGCTACGTGATCGTGACGCCCAACTTCCACCACTGGCATCACGCGCAGGACGAGGAGGCGCTCGACAAGAACTACGCGGCGCACTTCGCCTTCCTCGACCACCTGTTCGGCACCGCGGTGCAGTCCGATCGCCAGTGGCCGGCGCACTATGGCGTGGTCGGCGACTACGTGCCCGACGGCTTTCTCAAGCAGACGGCCTTTCCGTTCACCTGGAAGGGCTGAACTGGCGCGCCGCCCGGCGGTCGCTGCGCGCGGCGGGCTTTCAGAATGCGCCGCCGTGGGTGCGCGGCTTCAGGCCGGCGACGCCCAGCGGCGCACTCGCCAGGCGCGCCCACGCGGCGGTGGCCGCCGACAGCCAACCGAGCAGGCGCTCGACCTGCACGCTGCGGTTCTCGCCCGACAGGCACCAGTGGCAGAAGTGCTCGCAGTTGTTGCTGGCGATGCGGTAGCGGTTTTCACCCAGCCGCGAACGGGCGCGTGCCACCACGTCGGCCGGCGCGTAGCGCGACGGCGAGTCGGCGCGGACCCGCACCCCGCGTCCATCGGCGAAGTCGTCGAGCGACACCTCTTCGACCGGCCGGCACGTCAGCGCGGCGCGCGACCAGCCGGCGTAGTGCACGACGCGGTTGCCGCCCACGTAGATGCCGTGGTGGCTGTAGCCGCGACGCGGCGTCACCAGGTGCGCACCGATCGCGAACGGCTCGCACGCGGCCACCGGCTGCGGGGCCGGTGATGCGATGCGGGTCGTGGCGGTCATGGCGGTGGTCTCGATGAGGGGTCATGGCTTGGCGCCATTGCATCGGGACCGCGCGCGCCTGAAAAGTCGGTGCGTGTCCCAGCGCGGGGCGCTCCCAGTTAGGGCCAGCCCAGCGGCTGCGGCATGGCGCGCCGTGCACCGAGGGCCGTTTGTGGGCGTGCCGGTGCGGCGCGCTCAGCGGGTGCGTGGCTGCGCGCCGACCGGCTGGCGCAGGATGCGCGTTGCCAGCACGCAGGCCGTGGCCACGATCAGCGCGGCCAGCAGCGCGGTGGCCTGCATCGCGCCGGTGAAGGCGGTGCGCGACAGCGCCAGCAACGCGTCGCCGGCCGGGCCCGGATGCGCCTGCGCTGCCGCCACCGCGCCGCCCAGCGTGGCCACAGCCGCGGCGGCCGCGTCGGCCGGCAGGCCGGCGGGCAGGTCGGCGCTCAGCGCGTGCCGGTACAGCACGGTGCCGGCGCTGCCGAACACGGCAATGCCCATCGCGCCGCCGAATTCGGCGCTGGTCTCCGACAGCGCCGACGCGGCGCCGGCGCGCTCGGGCGGTGCCGCGGTGATGATCATCTCGTTGCCGATGGTGATCACCGGGGCCATGCCCAGGCTCATCACCACCGTGCTGGCGATCAGCAGGGTCAGCGCATGCGGGCCGTCGGCCAGCGCGAGCACGACAAAGCCCACGGCGCTGGTGACCAGGCCGCCCACCAGGATCTGCAGCGGCGGCACGCTGCGCGCCAGCCGCGGCGCCAGCAGCGAGCCCACCACGAAGCACAGCGACCACGGCACGGTGGCCAGCCCGGCCACCAGCGGCGACAGCCCGAGCACCAGCTGCAGGTACTGCGTGATGAAGATGTAGACGCCGAACATCGCCACGCACGACAAGGCATAGGCGGCGATGGCGGCGCTGAAGCGCGGCTGGCGAAACAGCTTCAGGTCCATCAGCGGGTAGGCGAGCTGCCGCTGGCGGCGCACGAACAGCACGCCGACCGCAAGGCCCACGCCGATCAGCGCCAGCGCCGGCCACTGGATGCCGTGTTCGGCCAGCCGCTTGAGGCCGTAGATCGTGCACAGCACCGAGGCCAGCGACAGCGCCACGCTCGCAGGGTCGAGGCGGCCGGCGTCGGGGTCCTTGTACTCGGGCAGCAGCAGCGGCCCGAGCAGCAGCAACAGTGCCATCACCGGCACCGCGACCAGGAACACCGCGCTCCAGTGGAACCACTGCAGCACCACGCCACCCACCAGCGGGCCGATGGCGCCACCCAGCGAGAAGCTGGCGATCCACACGCCGATCGCGAACTGGCGCTCGTGCTCGTCGTGGAACATGTTGCGGATCAGCGAAAGCGTCGACGGCGCCAGCGTCGCCCCGGCGATGCCGAGCAGCGCACGCAGCACGATCAGCATGTCGGCGCTGCGCGCGAACGCCGCCGCCACCGAGGCCGCACCGAACGCCGCGGCGCCGGCCAGCAGCAGCTTGCGCCGGCCGATGCGGTCGCCCAGCGTGCCCATCGTGATCAGGAAGCCCGCCACCATGAAACCGTAGACGTCGACGATCCACAGCAGCTGCGCCGCCGAGGGCTGCAGTTCGGTGCTGATGGCCGGCAGCGCGAGGTTGAGCACCGTGAGGTCCATCGCGTAGACCATGCACGGCAGCGCGATCACGGCCAGGCCGATCCACTCGCGCCGGGTGGCGCGAGCGGGGGACGGTGGTGGGGTGGCGGCGGTCATTGGCTGTCTTGCGGGCCCGCGAGCATGCCAGAGCCCGATGACCGCTGCTGAGCCCGGACGAAGAACAGTCCCTGCGGACTGTTCTTCGCCTGGCAAAGGCCATCGGGCTTGCAAGCCCGATGGCGCGCCAAGTCAGCAGTTGGGCTTCATCGCCTTCATGTTGTCGCGGATCTGCGCGTCTGTCAGGTCTTGCAGGTGCGTGGCCACCGACCAGTGGTGGCCGAACGGGTCCTCGATCTGGCCGTAGCGGTCGCCCCAGAAAGTGTCGGACAACGGCATCGTCACCTTGGCGCCTGCCGCCACCGCCTGCTTCACCGTGGCGTCGGCGTCCTTGACGTACAGGTGGATGGTCACTGGCGAGCCCTTGAGCGACTTGGGGCCGATCGCCCCCCACTCAGGATTCTCGTCGACCAGCATCAGCGGCGAGTCGCCGATGCGCACCATGGCATGCATCACCTTGCCGTCTGGGCCGTCGAGGCGGCCCCCATCGACGGCGTTGAAGGCCTTCTTGTAGAACTCGATGGCTTGCGCGGCGCCGGCGCACACCAGGTGCGGGGTCAGCGAATGCATGCCTTCGGGGATCGGCTTCACATTGGGTTGGGGCATGGTGGGCTCCTTGCGGCAAGTAAGGGTTGAGTTTGCGGTCGGCGCCGCGATTCGTGGCGCCTGCACTGCAATGACGTCCCGGTCGGCGCGGTTTCGACACCGCAGCGGCCTTTTTTCGTTGGATGCATCGACGCTGCGTCCGGCCGTCGCGACTGGGCGCGTGGAACCTGGAATGGGCAAACGGCGCGCCAGCGTGGCGTGTCGCCGACCCGTTCAAGGGAGTCTCGATGAACCCCAAGCACCTCGCCGCCGCCGTGCTGGCACTGCTGCTGTCCAGCGCCACGGTGGCCGATGCGCTGCCATCGCTGGCCGATGCCCAGCAGGCCTACCACCAGGGCCATTACCGCCGCTCGCTGGCGCTGTTCGAGCGCCTGGCCGCGGCGCGCGATGCCGAGGCGGCCGAGTGCGCGGGCTTCATGCTGCTGGCCGGAGAGGCGATGTACGGCTTGCAGGTGCGGCGCGACAGCGAACGCGCGCGGCGCTACCTGCTGCAGGCGGCCGCGGCGGGGCGGGCACCGGCCGGCTTCCTGCTCAACATGCTGGAGCGCACCGACTGATCCGCGCGGCTCCGGCCGACGGCCGGTGGCAACGCTAGCTCGACAGGGCCTCGCGCACGCGCTGCGTGGTGGCGCGGCCCACGCTGCCGGTCAACGCCACCGATGCGCCGGCGTGCTGCATGCGTTCGAAGGCCTGGCGCACCTGCTCGCCCGTCACCGCCTGCACCTGCGCCATGCGCTCGCTGGAGGCTCGTACGCGCTGCAGCGCAAACAGGTCGAGCGCCGCGTCCTCGGTGCGCTGCGTCAGGCGCTCGTCGTGGCGCATCAGCCGCACCGTCACCTGGTTGCGCGCGCGTTCCAGATCGACCGCATCGATGCGCTCGGCGTGGCGGTGCACCAGCCGCACGACCTCGCGCAGCACGGTGTCCAGGTGCTTGGGCGCGAACGACGCCTCGATGGCCAGCTGGCCGCCGAACTCGAAGCGGTCGGCGTTGCACGCCGCGTGGTACACGAGGCCGCGCTTCTCGCGCAACTCCAGCAGCAGCGGCGAACTCATGCCGTCGCCCAGCACCGCGGCGGCGAGTTCGCTGGCCGCATCGTCGACGCCGCGCGCCGGCAGCGGATAACCCAGCACCAGGTGCGTCTGGCGCCCCACGTCCATGCGCTTGACGCGTGTGCCGCCGGCATAGGCGGCCGCAGCCAGCGGCTGCGGCGCGCCGCGCGCCATGTCGCCGAACGCGCTGGCAGCCGCCTGCACCACGGCCTGCACGTCGATCGCGCCGGCGGCGGCGACCACGGTGTTGGCGCCGGTGTAGTGCTGCTGCACATGCTCGATCAGTTGCGCCCGCGTGCAGCGCTCGATCACCCGGCGCTGGCCGATCACCGGCTGCGCGCCCGGGTGCGTGGCCCAGCAGGCATGGTCGAACAGCTGGTAGGCCACGGTGACGGGATCGTCTTCGACCTCGGCCACCTCCTGCAGCAGCACCTCGCGCTCGCGCGCCAGTTCGTCTTCGGGGAAGGTGGCGTGGCGCACGATGTCCGACAGCATCGCCACGAAGCGCGGCGCGTGTTCGCCCAGGCCGCGCATGTGATAGGCGGTGTGGTCCTTGTCGGTGTGGGCGTTGACCTCGGCACCGAGCACTTCGGCATCGAGGTTCACGCGGTGCGCGTCGCGCTCGCGCGTGCCCTTGAACGCCATGTGCTCGAGCACGTGGCCGATGCCGTTGAGGGCGCGGCTCTCGTGCGCGCTGCCCACGCGCACGAACACGCTGACATTGGCGGTGTGCACGTGCGGCACCGGCAACACGACGACGCGCACGCCGTTGGGCAGCGTTTCGATGACAGGTGGAGGCGGGGCGGTCGGCGTCATGGCTCGTGCAAGGGCGACGCGCGAGTATCAACCGAGTCGCGGCCGGCCGCCGCCCGCCAGACGGCTACAGCGGTGCCACCGGAATGCAGATCTGGCAGTCGAACACGCCGCTGACGGGGTCGTACGACGAGCCGCGTGGGTAGTATTCGAAGCAGGGGCGGTTGTCCAGCTGCAGGCGACTGGTGGGCAGCCAGTCGCGCAACAGGCTCGTCCACGCCTGCGGCATCTGCGCACTCGTGCCTTTGAACGGCATCGCCGCATAACGGCCGCCGGGCAGCGTGGTGATCAGTGCCGGCCCCGACGGCACGTAGTCCGGCGGCACCTCGACGCAGGCGTCGTAGCGGCACAACGCGGGCTCGGTGATGCTCGGGTCGTCGTGGCTGATGCCGTAGCGTGCCTGCCCGATCAGCCCATCGGCCACCATCCACGGCGCGACCGTCTGCATCCAGAAGTGCGCGACGGGATCTCCGTAGGGACCGGTGTACCGCATGTAGGCGACACGTTGCGCTTGGCGTTCGATCAGTTTCACGTTCATCGGAAGCTCCTCGTGTGGAGATGGGGTGCTTCCAGTGTTGGCCGCGGCGCCGCCTCGCACCTGACCGGAGTTGCGGTGCGCCTGATCGTGCTTGCGGTTCAGCTGCGAGCGCCAGGCGCTCGGCGAGCAGCCGAAGCGGGCCTTGAAGGCGCGCGAGAACGCCTCGCCCGAGCCGAAGCCCACCGACAGCGCCACCTGCAGCACCGACAGCCGCGGCTGCGCCGCCAGGCGGCCGGCGGCCAGTTCGACGCGGCGCCGCCGCAGGTAGTCGCCGAGCGTCTCGCCCATCCAGGCCGCGAACAGGCGATGAAAGTGATAGGGCGAGAAGTGCGCCACCGCAGCCAGCTGCGCGAGATCGAGCGGCTGGTCGAGCCGGCGATCGATGGCCTCGATCACCCGGTGCATGCGGTGCTCGTACTCGATGCGCGAATCGCTGGCTGTCACCGGTCACCTGTGCAGAGCTCGAAGGTGGCAGCCTACCTTGCCCTGCGCCGCACGCAGGCACGCGGGGCGAACGCAGCGCGCTGGCCGAACTCAGCGTTCAGCGATCGACCGCCGCGTAGACCATGTTGCGCAACACCGAGCGATACGGCACGCGCTGCTTGGGCGATTGCATCATGAAGACGACGAACAGGTTGGTGCGTGGGTCGACCCAGAAGTACGTGCCGCCCGCGCCACCCCAATAGAACTCGCCGGGCGCACCGGGGGCCGCCGCTTCGCCTCCGGTCAGCCGCGTCGCGAAGCCGAGGCCGAACCCATAGCCCGGCCCGGGCAGGTACAGCGCGGTCTTGGTGACCGCGGCGCCGAGGTGGTCGCTGGCCATGAACTCGAGCGTCTTGGGGCCGAGGTAGCGCTTGCCGTCGAGCGTGCCGCCGTTGAGCAGCATCTGCGCGAAGCGCGCGTAGTCGTCGACGGTGGAGACCATGCCGCCGCCACCGGACTCGAGGTTGTGCACGACGCGCGGATCGGACACGTTGACATTGACGCCGATCGAGCGGTCGTCGGGCAGCGGTTCGGCGATGCGCGCCTGGCGAGCGGACTCGGTCACGTAGAAGGTGGTGTCCTTCATGCCCAGCGGATCGAGCAGCCGCTGCTTCAGCACGGCAGACAGGCTCTTGCCGTCGACCACCTCGAGCACGCGGCCCAGCACGTCGGTGGAGTAGCTGTAGTCCCAGGTGCTGCCGGGTTGATAGTGCAGCGGCAGCTTGGCCAGCGCTTCGGCGAACTCGGCGTTGTTGACGCCGGGCGGCAGCGTCGCCAGCGCCTCGTTGTAGGCCTTCTTCACCAGCGAATCGCCGAAGAATCCGTAGGTGAGCCCCGAGGTGTGGCGCAGCAGGTCTTGCACCGTGACCGGCCGCCGTGCGGCCACCAGCTCGAGCGACTTGCCGCCGTTGCCATCGACCTTCTCGACGCCCACGCGCACGTTGGCGAAGCCCGGGATGTAGCGCGCCACCGGCGCCTCGAGCAGCAGCTTGCCTTCCTCGACCATCATCATCGCCGCCACCGACACCAGCGGCTTGGTCATCGAGTAGATGCGAAAGATGCTGTCGCGGCCCATCGGCCGCGGGCTCGCCGGGTCCTGCTGGCCCAGCGCCTCGACGTAGGCCACCTTGCCGTTGCGCGCCACCAGCACCACGGCGCCGGGGATGCGCTTGGCATCGATTTCGCCCTGCAGCCACGTGCCGACGCGCGCGAGCCGCTCCGGCGACAGCCCTACGTCTTGCGGGCGTGAGGTGGGCAGGGGTTGCGCGAGCGCGAAGGTGGTGGCCAGTGCGAACGCACCAGCGGTCAGCGCGCGATGAACGGCAGCGCAGGTCATGGCAGTCTCCTTCCCTGAGGATGCTGTTGTGCCACAACGCGCGTTGGTCGGAATCCAGGCTTTCGATGAGTGCGCGTCGGACGCGGCGTGCCATCAGCTAGTGCGCAGGTACCATCGGGCTCGATTCTTCCGCTTGCTTTCCACACGGAGCCCTGCATGACTCGTTGTCTTGCGTTTCAACGCTGTGCGCCGCGTGCGCTGGCAGCCGTTCTGAGCCTCGTTGCCTTCGCGCTGGCGGCGCAACCCGCGACGCCACAGCCCAAGTCCGGCGCGCGCACGGCCGTCGCACCGTGGCCGACCAAGCCGTTGAAGATCATGGTGGGGTTTCCCGGCGGCTCGACCCCCGACGTGGCGGCGCGCATCCTCGCCGACGGCTTGTCGAAGAGCCTCGGTCAAAACGTGATCATCGAAAACCGGCCGGGCGCCTCGGGCAACATCGCAGCCGACCTGGTGGCCAAGGCCACCGACGATCACACGCTGGGCCTGGTGATCAACGGCAACCTGTCGTCGGCCAAGCTGCTGAATCCCAAGCTGCCGTTCGACCCGGTGCGCGACTTCGCGATGCTGTCGCTGGTGGCCAGCGCGCCGCTGGTGCTGGTGACGCAACCCGACAAGCCCTCGGGTGCGGACTTCCTTCTCGCGGCGCGCAACGCCGGCGAGAAGTGGAACTACGGCTCGGTGGGCATCGGCTCGATCGGTCACCTCGGGATGGAGCTGTTGAAGAGCCGCGCCGGCAACCTGAGCACGGTGCACGTGCCGTACCAGGGCAACCCGCAAGTGATCACGGCGCTGTTGGCCGGTGACGTCCAGATGGCGTTGATTCCGCCGGGCCTGGCGCTGCCGCAGGTGCGCGCCGGCAAGCTCAAGGCGGTCGGGCTCACCACCGGCCGCAGCACGCTGGCGCCCGACGTGCCGCCGCTCGCGGAGGCCGGCGTGCGCGGCTTCGACATGGATGTGTTCGTCGCGCTGGTCGGGCCGGCATCGCTGCCCGCGAACGCGCAGGCGCGCCTCGCTGAAGAGGCGTCGACCATCGCGCGCTCGCCCGAGATGCGGCAGCGCTTCTTCAACGCCGGCTGGGCGCCGGTGGGCAGTTCGCCCGAGGGGCTGCGCACGCGTGTGCGCAGCGAGACCAGCCTGCTGGCCGGCATCATCAAGGCCCAAGGCATCAAGGTCGAGTGATGCGCGTGCCGCTCGTCGAGCTTTCGTGAATGACCTGCCGCCGGTGGTCGTCGACGAGCCGGCGCGGCGCGTGCCGCTGCTGGCCGAGGCCGACGTGCTGGTGGTTGGCGGCGGGCCGGCCGGCATTGCGGCTGCGGCCTGTGCGGCGCGGCACGGTGCGCGCACGCTGCTGATCGAGCGCTACGGTTTTCTCGGCGGCATGGGCACCGCCGGCGGCGTCACCAACTTCGCCGGCCTGTACGGCAAGCGCGACGGCGACACCGTGCAGCTGGTGCGCGGCCTGGTCGACGAGCTGCTCGAACGCATCGAGCGGCTGGGCGGCCTCAATGCGCCGCAGGATGGCCTGCAAGGGCGCATCCGCGTGCGCTCGTACGACATCCCGGCCTACAAGTGCGCGGCCGATCAACTGCTGCTCGACGCCGGCGTGCGACTGCTGCTGCACGCGCTGCTGGTGGGGGTCGTGCGCGACGACGCGGGGCAGCTGCAGGCCGCGATCGTCGAGACCAAGTCGGGCCGCGGCGCGATCCGCGCCCGCTGGTTCGTCGATGCGTCGGGCGACGCCGACCTCGCGCACCATGCCGGCGTGCCCTACGAGCTCGGCGACGGCCACGGCGATTCGCTCTATCCGTCGACGATGTTCCGCGTCGGCGGCGTCGACGCCGATCGTGCGCTGGCCGCGGTGGGCAGCTTCGGCGCCATCGACGCGCTGATGCGCGCCGCGGCCGATCGCTACCAGTTTCCGCGCGAGGGCGCGATCGTGCGCCCGCAGCGCAACCGCAGCGAGTGGCGCGTCAACGTCACGCAGGTGGCCAATGCGCAGGGCCGCGCGGTGGACGCCACCGACGCCTGGCAATTGAGCGCCGGCGAGCTCGAAGGGCGGCGCCAGGTGATCGAGTACCTGCGTTTCCTGCGCGCCGAGGTGCCGGGCTTCGAACGCGCCGAGCTGATCGACGTCGGCACGCAGCTCGGCGTGCGCGAGACGCGGCGTGTGCGCGGCGCCTACCAGTTGAGCGGCGACGACGTGCTCGGCGGCGCGCGCTTCGACGACTCGATCGGCCTCAACGCGTGGCCGATCGAGCGCCATGCGGCGGGCCGCGTGGAGTGGGAGTTCCCGCGCGACGAGCGCAACACGTTCAACCAGCTGCCGTGGCGCATGCTGGTGCCGCACGGTGCCGGCAATCTGCTGGTGGCCGGCCGCTGCGCGTCGATGGAGCACGAGGGCCAGTCGGCGGCGCGCGCCAGCGGGGCGTGTTTCGTGATGGGCCAGGCGGCGGGCACCGCTGCGGCGATGATGGCGTGCGGCCAGGTGGCGATCAACGGCGTGGTCGGCCCGCTGCAGCAGGCGTTGCGCCGCGATGGGGTGGACCTCGGCTTCGGCGCGTGAGTGGCGCGCGAGATCGCCGCAGGCGGGAGACAGCGATGGACCTTCAATTGCGAGGCAAGACCGCCCTGGTGACCGGCGCCAGCGCGGGCATCGGGCGCGGCATCGCGCTCGCACTGGCCGCCGAGGGCGTGCGCCTGGCCGTGACGCGCGCCGGCGCAGCAAGCTCGACGCCGTGGCCGACGACGTGGTGGCCGGCGGCGGCACGCGGCCGCTGATCATCGAGCAAGACATGATGGCCGCCGACGCCGCCGCGCGCATCGCGGGGGCGGCGCTGGCCGGCCTGGGCAGCGTCGACATCCTGGTCAACAACGCGGGCGGCTCGCGCAGCTTCACCGAGCTGCACGTCGGCGAGGCGGCGTGGCAAGAGGCGATGACGCTCAACTTCGAGCGGCCGCGCCAGCTCGGCGAGGCCCTCGATCGACGCGATGATCACGCAGGGCTGGGGCCGCATCGTCAACATCACCGGCAAGAGCGAACCCGACCACATCAACGGCGCGTTCTGCGCCAAGGCCGGCATGCACAGCTGGGCCAAGGGCCTGAGCCGCATGGTGGGGCGCCAGGGCATCACGGTGAACTGCATCGCGCCCGGGGCGCATCCACTCCGAGCAGATCCTGCGCAACTACACGCCCGAGTACCGTGCGTGGCAAAGCGAGCACGAGATTCCGGTGGGGCGTTATGGCGAGCCGCAGGAGATCGCCGACCTCGTGTGTTTTCTCGCCAGCCCGCGCGCCGGCTACATCAGCGGCACGGTGATCCCGGTCGACGGCGGGCTGCGGCGCTACCAGTTCTGATCTCGACGAGGAGCTTGCACATGACGATGCATCGACGCCACGCGTGTGCCGCGCTCGCGACGCTGGCACTGCCCGGCACGCTGCGCGCGCAGGCGAACTGGCCGCGCCAGTCGATCCGCTTCGTGGTGCCGTTCGCCCCGGGCGGCACCTCGGAGATCGTGGCGCGCACGGTGGCCCACGAATTGACGCGCCAACTGGGCCAGACCGTGTTCGTCGACAACAAGGGCGGCGGCGCCGGCGTGCCGGCGATGCAGGAAGTGGCCAAGGCCGCACCCGATGGCTACACGATCATCATGGGCCACGTCGGCACGCTGGCCGTGCACCCGGTGATCTTCCCCAACCTGCCGTTCGATGTGAACCGCGATTTCGTGCCGGTGACGTTGCTGGCGCGGGTGCCCAACCTGTTCGTGATCCACCCCGACGTGCCGGCCAAGGACTTCAAGGCCTTCGTCGCTTACGTCAAGGCCAATCCCGGCAAGCTCAACTACGGCTCGGCCGGCAACGCCAGCGCCGGCCACCTGGCAATGGAGTACCTCAAGCTGGTGACCGGCATGTTCATCACGCACATCCCGTACCGCGGCACCGGGCCGGCGCTGACCGATCTGCTGGCCGGCCGCACGCAGGCGTTCTCGGCCGGCACGCCGGCGCTGCTGCCGCACATCAAGGCGGGGCGGCTGCGCGCGATCGCGATGGGCACCGCGACCCGCCTGCCGGTGTTGCCCGACGTGCCGACCGTCGCCGAGATGGGCTACAAGGACTTCGAGACCTCGCAGTGGTACGGCATCCTGGCGCCGGCCGGCACGCCGCGCCGACGTCGTCAAGCGGCTGCAGGAGGAGTCGCTGACCGCGCTGAAGTCCAACGCGGTGACCGAGCGCTTCGCCAGCGACTCCGCGATCGGCGGCGGCGGGCCGCCGGAGGAGTTCGCGGCGTTCATCGCCCAGCAGCAGAAGATGTGGAAGGAGATCTGCATTCGCGCCGGCATCAAGGCCGACTAGTACCTACAAAAAAACTGCCCGCGCACGCGGGCAGTCGGTCATGCGCGAGACAACGCGGCGCTATTGGCCGTAACGTGCCTTCGCATCGGCGACGCAACGGTCCTTGGTGTCGCCCGCGTAGGTGTCGCAGCGCTCCTTGGCCGCCTTGTACTCCGCCTCGCGCGAGTCGGCGCGCGTCTCCGAGCGCGCTTCGCCGACCTTGCGTTGTTCGTCGGCGGCTGCCTTGGCCTTCTCGTGCTGGGCCTTGGCATCGGCCATGCAGGTGTCCTTGGCATTGCCGGAGAAGTCGTCGCACTTCTCCTTGGCCACCTTGTAGGCGGCGTCGGCCTTTTCTTCGGTCACCTTGGCGCGTGCCTTGGGCGTGTCCTTGTGGTTGGCTTCGAGTTCGGCGCGCGCCACGTCGCGGTGCCCCTTGGCCTCGGCCATGCACACGTCCTTGGTGTTGCCCTTGAGCTGGTCGCAGCCGCGCGATTCGGCCTTGTAGTCGGCGTCGACGCGCTCGCGCGAAGCCTTGTACTCGGCTTCGCTGAGGGCGGCCAGCACGCTGCCGCACGACAGCGCACAGGCAGCGATCACGCTGAGTTGTCGCAGTTTCATGTCAATGCTCCTTGGCTTGCTGTGGTGCGGCCGGCGGGCGCTCAAAGGCGCGACTCCCAGTCACTGACTTGCTTGTCGGCCTCGTCGCGGCTGATGCCGTAGGCCTTCTGCACGCGGCCGACCATCTGGTCGCGCTTCCCGGCGATGACGTCTACGTCGTCATCGGTGAGTTTTCCCCACTGCTCTTTGGCCTTGCCCTTCAACTCGCGCCAGTTGCCTTCGATGCGGTCCCAGTTCATGTGTGTACTCCTTGAGTTGTGGCGGCGTATTCCGCACACCAAGGAGCGGGCAATCGCAGTGCCCGGAAAAACCGTGTGTAGGAATTGCCGCGCTGTTCGCGCGGGCTGCGCGCGACCTTAGCTGGCCAGCACCAGCGCCAGGGCCACCAGGCCCGGCAGCGCCTGCACGTACAGGATCTTGCGGCTGGCGGTGGCTGCACCGTAGAGGCCGGCGATCACCACGCACGCGAGAAAGAACACCTTGACCGCGGTGCCGGCGGCGCCGAGGCTCAAGCCCCAGATCAAGCCCGCGGCGAGAAAGCCGTTGTACAGCCCCTGGTTGGCAGCCAGCACCTTGCTCGCCGCGGCGGCTTCGGCGGTGTGCCCGAACGTGCGCAGGCCGGTGGGCTTGTCCCACAGGAACATTTCGAGCACCAGGAAGTACAGGTGCAGCAGCGCGACGAGCGCGACCAGGATGCTGGCGATGATCGACATGCGGTGCTCCTCGATGCGACGGCCGTCGTCGCTTCAGCGCTTGGGCTCGGCGGGTGCGCTCGGCTTGATCTCCCTCTTCAGCGCCAGGCACTGCTGGTCGAGGCGCTGCTGCACGTCGCTGGCGGCGGCGTTCTTGGTCAGCGTCTGGCTGGCGCGGCGGCGCTCGCTCTTGTAAGGCGCGCTCTTGCGCGTGGCTTCGAGTTCCGTGCGCAACGCGTCGTCGAGCTTCAGGCGGTACAGGCTGGCATAGACCTCGTCGCCATGGCCGCGCATCGCGGCGTCGCGCTTCTCGCATTGCGAGTAGCCCGAGTCGAACTGCGCCAGCGACTTCGAGCGCGGCGGCGCGGCGGCGGCCAACGGTATCGCCAGCGCCACCGGCAACGCCACGAGCACACGCCAGGTTCTTGTCATGCAGGCCTCCTCAGGCCCGCGCATTGTGTCGCAGGCCACGCGGTGCGATGTGACCGGGTGTCGATTCGCTGCGGCCCGGTGATCAGAACATGACTTCGAAACGCTGGCCGCGCAAGCGCATGACGGCCGAGCGCGGGCGGATCTGCTCGAGCAGCAGTTCGTCGGTCACTGCATCGCCCTCGCGCAACACCTGGCCGTTGAAGATGACCATGCGTTGCGCCGCGACGTCCGAATACACCGAGCCGCCGAAGGCGAGCTGGGGCACGCCGCGTCGCAACTCTTCGGGCAGTTCGGCCAGGCTGCGCAGCCGCGGCTCGGGCGCGCTCGCTGCTGCCGGCGCTGGCGCAGTGGCCGGCTTGGGCGTTGCGCCTTGACCGGGTGCGGCGCGGCTCGGGGTGGCGTTGGTGCCGGCCACCGTCGTGGGCGGGCGCGTCGCCGGCCTGGGCTGGTCGCGTGTCGCGCCAGGCTTCGCGGCGGTCGGCCGCCCGTGTCGTCTGCGCGGCCTGCGCGGGAGCGGCCGCCGCTGGAGTCGGCGCTGGTTCCGACGCGGGCGTGGCCGCTGCGGCCGGGGGCGCAGAGGGACCATCGAGCGCAGACGGTGCGCCGTGCGGCGCCACGCTGCCGGCCACGGCGACACGTCCGCTGCCCCCGTCTTCGGTTTCCGGACCACTGGGCCAACTGCGCCACAGCAAGCGGCAGCAGCACGCCGGCACTGACACCGGCCACCACCCACAGCCACGCCTTGCTGCGTCGCGCGCCCGGCTCTTCGGGCGACACCACCGGCACCGGTTGCGCGTGCAGGCCGGGCACGCGCCGCTTGCGTTCGCGCTCGGTCTCGGCGCGGCGCAGGGCTTCGAGGATGTACGACATGACTGTCCTCAGCGTGATGCCGCCGCACGGGCTGGCGTAGCCGATGCCGCCTTCGCCGTGCCTGTTGCCGCCGCCGTGCGCGATTGCGCTGGCGGCCCTGCCGCAGCCGCCGACGCCGCATCGCGGGGCACCGCCGAGGCCGCCGCGCTCGCTGCAAGGGCCGCACCGCTTGCGGCCGACGCGGCAGCAGCCGCAGGCTCGGCGGTGCCCGAGCGGCGCTGCGCACCGCCCAGCCACAACGCCGCCGCAGCCACCGACATCACGCCCAGCGCCACGCCGGCGGCCAGCGCCGCCTTGCGGGCGGGCGACCATGTCGTGCCCCGGTCACGCTGGTCGAACACTTCACTGGCGGCCTTTTCGACGATCGCCTTGTCCACCCGTTGGCGGCCGCTGGCGTAGGCGCCGAGCAGCGCGCGATCGCACAGCAGGTTGATGCGCCGCGGCACGCCGCGCGTCAGCTCGAAGATGCGATGGCGCGCTTCGCGGTCGAACGGGATCAGGCCGTTCATGCCGGCCACCGACAGGCGGTGCTTGATGTAGTGCGCCGTCTCCTCTTCGGCCAGCGGATCGAGGTGGAAGCGTGCGACCACGCGCTGCGCGAGTTGCTCCAGCTCGGGCTTGAGCAGCATGTCGCGCAGCTCGGGCTGGCCGATCAGGATGATCTGCAGCAGCTTGCGCTCGTTGGTCTCCAGGTTGGTCAGCAGGCGCAACTGCTCGAGCACGTCGATCGACAGGTTCTGCGCCTCGTCGATGATCAGCACGTTGTTGTGGCCCGCCGCATGGCTGCGCAGCAGGTATTCGTTGAGCGCGTCGACGTGGTCCTTCAGCGTCGCCGACGCCGAGGCCCGCGCGTGCACCTCGATGCGGAACTCCTCGCAGATCGACTGCAGCAGCTCCAGCGCGGTGAGCTTGGGGTTGAAGATGTAGGCGACGGTGCAGCGCTTGGGCACCTGCTCGAGGAAGCAGCGGCACACGGTGGTCTTGCCGGCGCCGATCTCGCCGGTCAGCAGCACGAAGCCGCCGCCGCCGCGCACGCCATACAGCAGATGCGCCAGCGCCTCGCGGTGGCGCTCGCTCATGAACAGGTAGCGCGGGTCGGGCGCGATCGAGAACGGCTCGCGCTTCAGACCGAAATGGGCCGCGTACATGGCGCGAGGATACTGTGCGACGCGCTGCCGCCCGGAGCGGGCTTTCCGCCCCCGCAGTGCCGGCGCGGCGCGGCGCCGGCCGCCCGCGGCGGCGCGGCCGTCGGCAACCCGGCCCGCTGGTTGTCGCGCGTGCGACCCCCTGCACCCGCGCCGCGTGAATTGTTCGCACCACGCGGTGCCGGCGGCTGCGTGCCGACGGATGGTCTGCCAACAGTTCACGCCTGCGCCGTGCACGTGAGCATCCGCCGGCCCGCTCGTGCACGTACAAACAGCATCTGCCGAAAGGTGTACTGGGGAGTGCCGCGAATGGACAAGCGAGTGCAGCAGCGAGGGATCCAACCGTCTCGCCTGGGTTTCAAGCTGATCGTGCCGATGGTGATGTTTGCCGGCGGCCTGGGTGCGGCCAGCTGGTGGCTCAGCCAATCACTGGTGCTCAAGCAGACCATCAGCGAGAGCCGCACGGTGGCCGACATGGCCGAGAACATCGGCCGTTGGGCCTCACAGTACGGTGGCGTGCACGTGCGCACGGTCGGTGCCGCCGCCAAGATCCCGGGCAACTTCCTGACGCGCTCGGTGTATTCGATGTCGGGTGCCGACAACCAGGTGCTGCAGGGCTCCAAAGTCGAGGCCGCAGTGGCCGAGCGCGACGCGCTCGAGCGTGTCGAAGCCTACCACTGGAAGAACCCGGTGTTGGTGCAGCGCGAAGTGGCCGACGTGATCACCGCTTCGGGCAGCAAGGCGCGTTACCGCATGACCGCGCGCACGGTGCTCAACAAGAACAACGCGCCCGATGCCTTCGAGCGCGAGGCGCTCGATGCGGTGCAGGCGGCCGCCAACGACAAGCCCGACGGCGCTCCGGCGCAGGAGTACTGGCGCGTCAGCGGAGGGCGGCTGCTCTACGCGCGCTCGATGGTCGCCCAGGCCAGTTGCCTGCGTTGCCACGACAAGCCGGACAACGCGCCGGAGTTCATCCGCACCAACGCGCAGTTCAACGGCGGTGGCGGCTACGGCTACGTGGCCGGCAAGCCCGCGGGGCTGATCAGCGTGTCGGTGCCGATGGCCAGCATGGAGACCGCGCTGCAAACGCTGCCGCCGCAAGTGTGGGCGGCCATCGGCCTGGCCGGCATCGGCGCGTTGTGGATGCTGGTGCTGGCGGTGCGGCGGCGCTGAAGCCGGGCGCGCCGGCCCGCGGCCGCTGGCGTGAACACCGCCCGGGCTGTCAGTGCAGGTTCTTCTTGCGGCGGGCCGCGCGCTCGATCGCCTCGCGCGCCTGGCGCTGCGCATCGGCACTGCTGACGCGCGGCCGGCGCCGCAGGCGCGTGAAGGCATCGCGGCACCACCACCAGCTGCGTTGCAGCGCGCGATCGAAGCGCGCGCGCTGCCGCGCCGGCAGCAGCATGCGCACCAGTGCCGCCAGGCACATCAGCAGAACGACTGCGGCAAATGCCTTTTCCATCGTCGGATGCAGTTTAGACGGTCGACCCCAGGGCCCTGCAAGCCTGCAGCAGTGGGGGTGCTGGGTCACTTGCGGGGCGGCGTGCCCGGCACGCACCAGTACTTGATCTCCTGGTTTGGCAACATCAGCTTGTCGCGCAGGAACTCGCAGTACATCTGGTTGTGATTTGCGGCGTTGGCGCCGGCTGCATCGAAGGTGGCGACGCGCAGGCGCGCGTTGTTGACCTTGGGGTCCTGGCGATACAGGGTGAAGGTGTCCTTGGTCTGCGCACAGTCCTGCGCGTGCGCCCCTGCGGCGAGCGCCAGAGCGATGATGACGGCGTGCTTCATGGTGCGACCCCTCGTGCTTGACGAGATGCTCGCCGATCCCTGCAAGGCCTACAACCGAGTGGGATACAGCGCGGGTCTGTGGCCCGCGCGTGCCGAGGTGACCGAAGCGATTGGTAGGCCTACTACCGCTCAAGTGAGGGGCTCGCCGACCGTTCTCATCATTACCAGAGCCCAAGGCGCCGATGGCTTGCGCGGGCTGTACGAAGTCAACTTCAACGGGCGCAAGCGCCTTCTTACCGAGGAGCAACTCAACAGCATCCGGTTCGAGCTTCGGGACGGCAATGACCAGCTATACGTGGCACCGGATGTGACGGCGAACATCGAGGCAAACGGCGGCGAAGGCCAGGACGTCTTGGTCGGCGGCGCCGGTGAAGACAGATTCAGCGGCGGTGCCGGCAAGGACGTGGTTATCGGCAACGGTGGCAACGACGTCATCTGGGGTGGCTTCGACAAGGACGTCGATGTGCTCGTTGCCGGTAGCGATCAATTCGACGTCGTGTACTCCCGCGATGGTGACAAGGTCGCGAAGACTGCCAGTCCCAGTCTTAGTTTGAATCTGGACGAGAATGACCGCGCGCTGGAGATGTGGAGAACGAGCCCCAAGCTCTAGCGCGGAATTGCTTGCGCAGCGGCCAGCGGTGCAGAGTGACGAATTGTGGCGCCCGCCTGCTGTAGGCGTACAGGTCCCGCGACCGATACGAACCCCCGCCTGAAGCGCTTGGGCCGTTAGAGGCAAGCATGACGTGCGTGGCGACACCCTGGAGGCGCAAGCCAAGGCACCGAACGCTCGTCGCCCGATCGCGTGAAGTGCAATGCGGCGAGGGTATGCCGATTGCCTGATTGGGCCACGCTCGTTTTGGGCGCAGTCGTTCAACCAGGAGAAGACGGGGCCCCCCCCCCCCCCCGCCCCGGTCAAGGCCGCGATGCAGGAAAGTGGGCAACGACCGCTCCGCAGTCGAAAGAGAACTCGGCCGGCAGTAGTCGCTGCGCACGTTGACAAGAAACAAAAGGGTCTGACCGCACGGTCGGACCCTGCAGGTCTTGGCGGAGACGGTGTCCTCCCGCCACCTAGGTTTCATGCGGGTTGGCGGTAAGTCGGCAGCTTCTACGGGCCAACGGACGGGCCATCGTGTGCCCGATCACCACCGGACAGGTGCAGTTCTACGGGGATCACGGGGCCTGCGCGTACCATCGTGGATCGTTGCTGGGGGGCGGCCTCACCTTGGGTGCGGCCACGTCATGGATAGGGAAACTTGGCTCGCGCTGTTCGCTGCGGTGTTGGTCGATCTGCGCCCACACCTGAGCGCAGGGATGGCGCACCGGGTCGGTGAGCCGGAGTACACCGCTGACAACACCAACCCCAAGGCGACAGCGCGCGCGTACCACCTCAAGCACGGCGGCACGCTGCCAGCGGCCAAGCACTGAAGGGCCACTGCCCTTGACCTTGCCATCAGCCACCGTCTGCCACTGCGACCGTGCGGAACGCGCGAGCAGTGCAGGCGATGACCGAGGGCTGCGGTCTGACTTCTTGAACCTCCCGACTGGAGTTGGCAACTCAGCGCACACCCGACCGTGCGAATGGCGTGACCGACCAGCACGCGCCGCCCCAAGTGTTCAGGAGCGACAAGATGCCCATCTCCAGCATCGGAACTGCCGTCAATGCCATCGCCAATGCAGCGGCGCACGCTGAGCGGGATGTTGGCCCCGTCGCCCCGGAGGCGTCGCAACCCGAGGCGAGCGAGAAGCGGTTCCGCATCATCAATGTGAGGGCGAACGCCGCAGCTGTGGGTAGTGGCGCCGGCATCGCCGAACCTAGCCCGCCGCCACCGCCGCCCCCTCCGCCGCCCCCTACAAGGCTGGAGGCGAGTCCTCAGTCGCCATCGGTCCATTCCGACTTGTCGAACTACGTCCCGCCCGGTGGACTTCACCCCGTCACGAGTGGGCAAGCGTCGAAGTAGATCTGGTCGCCCGGCATTGCAGCGCGGGAGTGTGTTTTCGGAGGATTTACCCTATGAAACTCAGTCTGTTTGACTGAGTTTTGTGGGGGCCTGAAAGGCGTTCCTGGCGGAGACGGTGAGATTCGAACTCACGGACGGCGTAAACCGTCGGCAGTTTTCAAGACTGCTGCCTTAAACCGCTCGGCCACGTCTCCGCTGTAGCTGTTGGTGATGCTACGGCAATTCGGCAAAAGGAAAGCGGCGCCATCGGCATGGCGCCGCTGCTGCGGAGTCCGAAGGTCAGCGCAGCTTGACGCCGAGCTCGGCGTAGCCGTTGGCCGTTTCGAGCACGTAGACGCCGTTGCCGGCCAGAAAGCCGGTGCCGCCGCCGTTGGTCGTGGCCATGCCTTGCCACGGCGAGTCGGCGCATGAAGCTACCGGAGATGTTGTTTACCGGAAAGCCGTCGATGTGGGTCACGGTGATCGCCGTGCCGCTCGCCGTGAAGACCGCCCAATGGCCAGTCGACGTGCCGGCGATCCAGGTGCCGTCGGTCTGCGCCGGCGTGAGCGGCGCCTGCTGTGAACCGACCACCATGCCCACGCCGAGACCGCCGGCGCGCAGATCCTTCAGGTCGATCAGCAGCACGTTCTGCCCGGCCGAGTTGAAGCCGAGCGCGGTGCCTACGTTGGCGGAGCCTTCCATCACCCGCCACAGGCCGTTGCCGAGCGACTCCAGCGTGCCGCTGCGGCCACCGGACGCACAAGACGCCTGCGCCGAGGTTGGCGCCGGGGCACGACGACCACGTGCTGTTGGTGGCGATCACGAAGGTGCCGGTGTCGGTGGCGCACGCGGCGGCCAGACAGCCGCGGTGCATGTAGTTATAGGTGGCCGCCAGTGCGCTGACCGTGGACACCGGGTTGCTCAGGCCGATGATCGGCACCGTCACCACCGAGGCGCCGAACCGCTCGCGCACCGCACCCAGCAACAAGCCGTTGGGCAGGATCACGATGCGCGCATTCGGAATGCCCGACGGCGAATACGAGCCGTCGGCGTTGCGCACCAGCGTGCCCGAACCGGTCTTGCCGTTGAGGTTGAACTGGCTCTCGGTGATGGTGTAGCTGTAGGTCAGCGCGACCGGGTCGACCGTGTAGGTGAGTAACTCACCGGCCATGGCGACCGACGTGTACGTGGTGGGTGAGCTCGAACTGCTGTCGCCACCGCCGCAGGACGCCAACAGCGCGCCCAGCGACAGCAGCGCCCAGGTCAGGTGAACACGAATGGACGTGAGTAACGAGCGCATAGAAGCCTCCTCCAACGGTTGTGTGGCAGCCTAACAGCGCAGTGCAGCGCTGGTGGGCATTCAACGTGCTAGGAGAGGCCGCGACGACTGACTTTTCACGCCGCGCACGCGTCGTGCAGCTTGATACATCCGCTCACGCCTCAGCAACGCTGCTCAACGTGCCGGCGGCAGCGCTGCGCGCACGGCCTCGAGCTTGTCGCACAACTCGCGAGCGCCGAGCACCACCCGATCGGACTGCCGGTGCAGCAGGTCGGGGTCCACCTGCAGCAGATGGCCCTCGCGCACCGCACGCAGCGCGCGCAATCGCCGCCAGGGATCGAGCGGCGCGGAACCGTAGGAGTCGCTCCAGCCGGCGACGATGGCATCGGGGTTGGCCTGCAGCACGGCTTCCTCGGTCACCGTGGGCGTGAGCAGCCGCTCGGCGGCAAACACGTTGTGCGCGCCGCACAACTCGAGCATCTGGCTGATCAGGTGTTCGCCGTTGACCGTGATCAGCGGCGGGTTCCAGATCTGATAAAACACGTCGATGCGGCGGCGACCGGTATAACGCGCCTGCAACGCGGACACCTCGGCCTCGAAAGCCGCAGCACGGCGGGCACCCTGGTCCGGCACCCCGGTGAGCTGGCCGAGGTCGCGCAGCGTGCGCGCGATGTCGGCCAGCGTGCGCGCCTCGCTGGCGTAGGTGGGCAGCTTCAGTGCGGCCAGTCGCTGCAGCTGCTGCGGCGAGTTGCCGTGGCGCCAGACGAGCAGCAGGTCGGGCTTCATCGCGACGATGCGCTCGAGGTCAAGCAGCGCGCTGTCGCCGACCCGCGGCACGCGCTGGGCCGCCTCGGGGAAGTCGGCGTACTCGACGGTGCCCACCACCCGATCGCCGGCGCCAATCGCGAACATCAGCTCGGTCAGGTGCGGCGCCAGGCTGATCACGCGCCGCGCCGGCGCTGCGAGCGCCACGGCGCGGCCGTCGACATCGAGCACACCCACCTGCGCCTGCGCGGACGCTGCACCGCACGATGCGATCGCCCACGCGCACCACGCCGCGGCGCGGCGCCGCAACTTCATTCGACGACGTAGGTCCATCGTGCGCCCGTGCGCAGCCGGCGCAGCGGGTGGTCGAATGCGGCGCTCAGCGTGTCTTCGGTCATCACCGCATCGACGGTGCCGGCGACGGGTGTTGCGCCGCCGAGCACCAGCGCGTGGCTGGCGAAGCGGGCCGCCAGGTTGAGGTCGTGCAACGCGATCACCGCCGCGCCGCCACCCGCGTGCACGAGGTTACGCAGGTGTTCGAGCACGCCGATCTGGTGCTTCAGGTCCAGGTGCGCGGTCGGTTCGTCGAGCAGCATCAGCGGCACCTGTTGCGCCAGCAGCGCCGCGATCGCCACCCGCTGGCGCTCGCCGCCCGACAGCGTGGTGACGTCGCGCGCCGCCAGCGCCGCCGCATCGACCACCGCCAGCGCGCCGTGCGCGATGCGCCGGTCTTGATCGTCGTCGAACGACCAGCGGTCGTGGTGCGGATGGCGGCCGAGCAGCACCACGTCGAGCGCGGTGGCCGAGAAGCTGTCGTGCACCGTCTGCGTCAGCAGGCCGCGCCAGCGCGCGAGCTGCTCCGGCGGGCAACGGGCCAGGTCGGCATCGAACAACAGCACGCGCCCGGCCGCCGGTGCGTGGACGCCGGCCAGCGTGTGCAGCAGCGTGGTCTTGCCGCTGCCGTTGGGCCCGAGCACGCACCACAGTTCGCCGGCCTGCACGCGCAGCGACAGGTTGTTGGCCAGCTCGCGCGTGCCGGCGCGCAGCGTCAGGTTCGACGCGTCGAGCAGCAGCGTGCCGGCCGTCATCTTGCGCGCCCGAGCAGCAACGCCAGGAAGGTGGGCACACCCAGCAGCGCGGTGACCAGGCCCACCGGCAACTGCTGCGGCGCCACCACCGTGCGCGCCGCGGTATCGGCCAGCAGCAACAGCGCGCCGCCGGCCAATGCGCACGCCGGCAGCAGCACGCGCTGGTCGTTGCCGATGGCCAGGCGCAGCGCGTGCGGCACCACCAGCCCGACGAAGCCGACGGCGCCGCTGCTGGTCATCGCCACCGCGGTGGCCAGCGACGCCAGCACGAAGAGCGCACGGCGCAGCACCACCACGCGGACGCCGAGCGACAGCGCGATCACCGGCCCGCGCAGCATCACGTTGAGCGAGCGGCCCAGCGGCCACACGATCGCCACCAGCGCGGCGAGCACCACCAGCGCGGTGCCGCCGCCGCTGCCGGCGCTCAGGTCGCCCGCCAACCAGAACAACATGCCGCGGATGCGCGCCTCGGGCGACAGCGTCAGCAGCAACGTAACCAGCGCCGTCCACAGCGCGGCCAGCATCACGCCGGCCAGCAGCAGGCGCGGCGCGCCGAGGCCGGGGTCGGTGAGCGCCGCGCCGGCGAATTCGCGGCGCGCCAGCGCGAACACCAGCACGGTGGAGGCGAGGGCGCCGCCGAAGGCCGCGCCCTGCGTGAAGGCGGCGCCCAGCCCGAGCAACATGGCCCCGAGCGCGCCGACCGCGGCGCCGCCCGATGCGCCCATCACGTACGGGTCGGCCAGCGGGTTGCGCAGCAGCACCTGCATCAAGGCGCCGGCCAGCGCCAGCAGGCCGCCGGTGCCGAAGGCGGCCAGTGCGCGCGGCAGGCGCAGCTCGTGCACGATCTGCGCGTTCACGCCGTCGTCGGGGCGCAGCAGCGCGCGCAACAGCTCGAGCGGCGCGATCGGGTGGCTGCCGACGGCCAGCGCGAGGCCGATCGACGCTGCGGCAAGCAGCGCCAGCACGAACCAGATGCGCAGCGCGCGCAGGCATCGATGCCTCAGCTCACGGCCACGCGGCGTCGAGCGTCAACATGTATTGGCGCGGTGCGGTGTTGTAGCCCTGCGCGATCTCGTAGCGCTTGTCGGTGGCGTTGAGCACGCGCGCGCCGAGCGTGAACCCGCGCGTGATCGACCAGCTGGCATACAGCGACAGCAGGCCGTAGCCGCCCATGCGCGAAGCGGGCGTGTTGGCCGCACTGTCGAAGCGTTCGCTGCTGGCCACCACATCGCCGCCGAGTTGCCACACGCCGGCATCGTAGGCCAGCCCGGCGCGCCCGTGGTCCTGCGCGCGGCGCACCAGCAGGTTGCCGGTGTCGGCGTCGCGCGGGCTCTGGTGCGTCCACTCGAGGTCGGCCCGCCACGCGCCCCACTGCTGCGCCGCCGTCAGCGTGGTGCCGTGGATGCGCGCGCGGTTGACGTTGATCACCGTGCTGAAGGTCGGGTCCACCGCGATCAGGTCGTCGATGTGGTTGTCGAACGCGGCCAGGCTCACCGTGGTGCCGCCGCTGCGGTAGCGCAACGCGGCATCGAAGCCGCGCGACCGCTCGGGCTCGAGGTTGGGGTTGCCCGAGAAGCCGAACTGCGAGGGGAAGTACAGGTCGTTGAAGGTCGGGGCGCGGAACGCCGTGCCCGCTGCGCCGGTGATGCGCCAGTCCGGCGCGAACGACCATCCGGCGCCGATGCGGCCGGTGGTGTGGGTGCCGAACTGCGAGTTGTGATCGGTGCGCAGCGACTCTTCCAGTTCCACCGGGCCCAGTGCATGCTGCGCGGCGACGAACAACGACGAGGTGATGCGCGAGGTCTGCGTGTATTCGGTGGTGCTGGTCACGCGCTCGCGCCGCCATTCGGCGCCTGCGCTCAGGTTGGTGGTGCTGCCGAGGCTGATGTCGTTCTGCCAGGTGGCCTGGTCCTGGTCGGTGTCGAAGGTGCTCGGGAACGCGCCGCTGCTGCTCGAGTGGTCGCTGCCGCGCGCCAGGCGCAGCGTGCTGCGCCAGATGTCGGTGATGCGGTCCTGGCTTTCTAGCGCCACGCTGCCCAATCGTTGGTGGTTGATGTCGTCGCTGTCCGGGCCGGCATCGAAGTGGGTGGTGGCGTTGCTCATCGTGCCGCGCAGGCTGACCCTGTGGCCCTCGGCCCAGCGCCACTGCAGCGCGCCATTGGCGTTCTTGTTGCGGTACGGGTCATCGTCGGGGTTGTACGAAAACGGATGGCTCGCGTTGGTGGCCGAAAACGACCGCACCTCGAGCGCGCCGGCGTTGAGCGACCACGACCAGTCAGCCGTGGTGCCACCGATGCCCGCGCGCACCTCGCCGCGCTGGTCGCTGCCGCCGTTCAGGCTGGCCGTGATGCCGTCGGGCGCACGCGTGAAGATCTGGATCACGCCGCCGATCGCGTCGGAGCCGTACAGGCTGCTGGCCGGGCCGCGCAGCACCTCGATGCGATCGATCTGCGCCAGCGGGATGTGCTCCAGCGCGGTGGTGCCGGTGGTCGATGAGTTGACGCGCACGCCGTCGATCAGCACCACCACCTGATTGGTGTTGGTGCCGCGCAGGAACACGCCGCTCACCTGGCCGGGCCCGCCGGTGGAGCTGATCTCGGCGCCGGCATGGCGCTGCAGCAGCTCGGCCAGGCCGATCGGTCCGGCGCGCGCGATCTGTTCGGCGTCGATCACCACCAGGTCGGCGATCACCTTGTCGGTGGGCTGCGCCACCCGATTGGCGGTGATCACCACCTGGGGCGTCGATTCGGCGCTCCACGACAGCGACGTGGCGGCGAGCGATGAGACGAGCAGGGTCAAGCCGGCCACGAAGGCCCGGCGCGAAGGCGAGGATGGGTGCACTGACAGACTCCCGCAGCCAGCGTCCCCGCAGGCTGCACAGACAGGAAGCACCACGCCCGAGGCGGGCGTGGCGGCCATTGCAGCAGGCCGGTATCCGGGCTCATGGGCCGGCGCAGAACAACAGCGCCTCGGTGGCCGCCTTCCCACGGACCGTGCGGTCCGCAGTGGCATTCGGCCACTTCAGGGATGTGTGCGAGACATCCCAACCCACCAACCGGTGCGGGGGCAGCGCAGGCTTTGTGGCTCACGAACTGCTGCGTGAGCCACGCACCTGCTTCCCGTTTAACCCCGAGACGCCGATCGACGTCGCGAAGCACCCGATGCGGGCGCGATCTTAGCGTGCGGGGTCGTGCGGGCCGTTGGCTCGCCGTCAGCGCGGCTTGCAGGGCACCTGAAAGACCTCGCGCCGGCCACCGTCGATGCGCGCGGCGCTCAGGCTGCCGCCCCACACGCAGCCGGTGTCGAGCGACAGCAGGTCGGGCTGGTCGATCAGCCCGAGCGTCGACCAGTGGCCGAAGGCGATCGGCGTGCCGGCGCTGCGTCGCGAGGCGATGTCGAACCACGGCGCATAACCCGGCGGCGCCGCGGCCGCGGCATCCTTGACCTTGAACTCCATCGTGCCGTCTTCGCGTGCAGAAGCGCAGCCGCGTCAGCGCGTTGATGATCGATTCGCCAGCGGTCGTCGCCCTGCAGCGTGTCGTCCCAGCGCGCCGGCGTGTTGCCGTACATACGCGGCAGGAAGGCGTCGAACTCGTCGCTGCGCAGCAGCGCCTCGACCTCGGCGGCCAGCGCCAGCGTCTGCTCGGCGTCCCACTGCGGCAGCACGCCGGCGTGCACCAGCAGCCAGCCGTGCGCGCGGTCGGCCAGGCGGCCGCTGACGCAGCCAGTCGCAGCCAGGCATCGCGCTCGGGGCTCGCCAGCACCGCCTGCAGCGTGTCGCTGCGATGCGGCGGCCGCACGCCGGCGGCCACCGCGAGCAGGTGCAGGTCGTGGTTGCCGAGCAGGAAGCTCGCCGCGTCGCCCAGCGCATGCAGGCGCTCGAGCACGCCCAGGCTGTCGGGGCCGCGGTTGACGAGGTCGCCCAGCACGTGCAGGCGGTCGCGCGACGGCGAGAAGCCGATCTCGGCGAGCAGGCGATCGAGGGCGTCGCGGCAGCCCTGCAGGTCGCCGATCAGAAAGTGCATGGGCCGATTCTGCTACGCTCGCGCCCCCTGGCTGCGACAGGCGCGCCACCCCCACTGCGCGCCGATCGCATGGACGTTGCGCTTCTCGTCTTCCTGATTCTGCTGAACGCGCTGTTCGCGATGTCGGAGATGGCGCTCACCGCCGGCGCGCAAGGCGCGGCTGGCGGTGATGGTCGAGGCCGGCGAAGCGGGTGCGCAGGCCGCGATGGAGCTGCACGACCAGCCCACGCGCTGGCTGTCGACGGTGCAGGTCGGCATCACCTCGATCGGCATCCTGAACGGCATCGTCGGCGACGCCGCGTTCTCGGCGCCGCTGTCGGCCTGGCTGCATGGCGAGATCGGCGTGCCGCCGCGGGTGGCCGCAGATCAGCGCCACCGCGCTGGTGGTGATCATCATCACCTTCCTCACCATCATCTTCGGCGAGCTGGTGCCCAAGCGGGTGGGCCAGATGTTTCCCGAGACGCTGGCGCGCCACGTGGCGCGGCCGATGGAGTGGCTGTCCAGCGCGACGCGGCCGTTCGTGTGGCTGCTGTCGGCCAGCACCGACGCGGTGCTTCGGTTGCTCGGCACTGCACGACCACGTCACGCGCTCGGTCACCGAGGAGGAGATCGCCGCCAGCCTGGAGGAGGGCGTCGACGCCGGCGTGATCGAGGCACACGAGCACCAGATGGTGCGCAACGTGTTCCGGCTCGACGAGCGCCAGATCGGCTCGATGATGATTCCGCGCACCGAGATCGCGTGGATCGACGTCGACGCGCCGCTGGCGCAGGTGCTGGCCATGCATCTCCGACCATCCGCACTCGCGGTTCCCGGTGTGCCGCGGCGGCCTCGACGACGTGATCGGCGTGCTGCCTGCGCAGCGCCTGATCGTGCCGCTGGCAGCGGGCCAGCCGCCGCCGCTGGCCGAGCTGCTGCAGCCGGCCGGTGTTCGTGCCCGAGACGCTGTCGGGCATGGAGCTGCTCGAGCACTTTCGCGTCTCCGAGGCGCAGCTGGTGTTCGTGGTCGACGAGTACGGCGCCGTGCAGGGCGTGATCACCGTGCGCGACGTGCTCGAGGCGATCACCGGCGAGTTCGCGCCGCCGAGCGCCGACAACGCCTGGGCGGTGCGGCGCCAGGACGGCAGCTGGCTGATGGACGGCCTGATCCCGGTGCCCGAGCTGAAGGACCGGCTCGAGCTCAGGGATCTGCCCGAAGAAGACCGCGGCCGCTACAACACGCTGGCCGGCATGATCATGCTGCTGCTCGGACGCCTGCCCGAGATCACCGACCGCGTCGACTGGCAAGGCTGGCGCTTCGAAGTGGTCGACCTCGACGGCAAGCGCGTCGACAAGGTGCTGGTGATGCGCTCGCCTGAGGCGGTGGCCGTCGAAGACGCATGATCCACCGCGAGCCGGGCGCGGGTGCCAGGCACCCGCAACCGGCCCGAGGGCAGCCGCCGGTCAGGCGGCGGCTTGCTCGACCAGCGTCTGGTGCACGCCGAGTGTGGCCACGCAAGCGCGCGCGGCCTCGCGGCCCTTGTGCACCAAGTGCTCGGCGAAGAAACGCGCGTGCGTCTCGTGCTCGTGAAACGCCTGCGGCGTCAGCACTGCCGACAACACCGGCACGCCGCTGTCGAGCTGCGCGCGCATCAGACCGTCGATCACCGCGCCGGCGACGAACTCATGGCGGTAGATGCCGCCGTCGACCACCAGCGCGCAGGCGACGATCGCCGCGTAGCGCCCCGAGCGGGCGAGCTGCTGCGCCAGCAGCGGGATCTCGAACGCGCCCGGCACGTCGTAACGATCGACGCGGTCTTCGGTGATGCCCAGTTGCGCCAGCTCGTCGAGCAGCGCGTCGCGCGCCTGTGCGACCAGGTCGGCGTGCCAGAGGGCGCACACGACGGCCAGCCGCTGGCGCTTGGCTCCGGCGATGGGAAAGGTCTTGGGATACTGATTCATGGTGGACTCCAATGACTTGGCTACCTGAATCAGGGCGCACGAACCGACGCCGGCGCACGCGCATGCACGCGCGGCCGACGCGGTATCGCGCTCTCTTTCATCCGGACTGTGACCGTCGGCCCTGGATTCACACCAGGTCTGCTGACCCCGCGGCTCAGGCGAATGTGGCTTTGCCACTTCGCCTGATCCCCTCGGGGGCTTGGGGGCCCCCTGACGACCACGGGCGCTCGCGGGCTGGCGCCAAACTGCACGCATCACCGCCGGTGGGGACTTCCACCCCGCCCTGAGAACGCTTGCCGACACCTGCGGCGCCGGCGCTGGCAGCTTACGCGATGCGCCAAGCCCTGTGATGTCGCCGTCACGACAACCTCGGCGCGCGGAAGGTGCTGCGCGGGGGTGGACAAAGGTGAGGGGCATGTTTTAAGCTATCGTTGTATACAGCAAGTACACAGAAAATGGCCACCACCTTCCCGCTCAACGCCTGGTACGCCGCCGCGTACGACATCGAGGTCAAGCGGCCGCAGCTGCTGCGCGCGCACCGTCTGCAACCAGTCGATCGTGCTGTTCCGCAGGGAGGACGGCCGTGCCGTGGCGCTCGAGGACGCCTGCTGGCACCGCCTGCTGCCGCTGTCCAAGGGCCGGCTCGAGGGCGACGAGCTGGTCTGCGGCTATCACGGTCTTGTATTCAATGACCAGGGCCGCTGCACACACATGCCGTCGCAGGAGACGATCAACCCGGGCGCCTGCGTGCGCGCCTACCCGGTGGTCGAGAAGCACCGCTTCGTCTGGGTCTGGCCGGGCGATCCGGCCCAGGCCGACCCGGCGCGGGTGCCCGACCTGCACTGGAACGACGACCCGGCGTGGGCCGGCGACGGCCGGCTGATCCGCGTGCAGTGCGACTACCGGCTGGTGGTCGACAACCTGATGGACCTGACGCACGAGACCTTCGTGCACGGCGGCAGCATCGGCGACCGCGCGGTGGCCGAAGCGCCGTTCGTCGCCACGCACGGCGACCGCTCCGCCACCGTGACGCGCTGGATGGAAGACATCGTGCCGCCGCCGTTCTGGGCCGGGCAGATCCGCCACGCGCGCGGCTACGCGGGCAAAGTCGACCGCTGGCAGATCATCCGCTTCGAGGCGCCGTGCACGGTGGCGATCGATGTCGGCGTCGCCGAGGCCGGCAGCGGCGCGGTGCCGCGCGACGGCGCGGCGGGCGACCGCAGCAAGGGCGTCAACGGCTACGTGCTGAACACCATCACGCCCGAGACCGAGCGCAGCTGCCTGTACTTCTGGGCCTTCGCGCGCAACTACTGCCTGCACGAGCAGCGCCTGACGCACGAGCTGCGCGAGGGCGTGGCCGGCATCTTCCGCGAGGACGAGATCATCCTCGAGGCGCAGCAGCGGGCGATCGACGCGCGCCCGGAGCATCGCTTCTACAACCTCACCATCGATGCCGGCGGCATGTGGGCGCGGCGGTTGATCGACCGCCAGATCGCGGCCGAGTCGGCGCCCAAGCCCGCCGCGGCGGCGCGCATCGAGCCGCGTGCATGACACGCGCGCCGAGGCGCGCGCATGAGCGCGCGTGCGCATGCGCGCACGCAGGACAGCGTCGACGAAGACGCCGGCGCGTCGCAGACCGAGCGCGCGCTGCTGCGCCTGCGCGAGCTGATCGTCGGCGGCGAGCTGGCCAGCGGCGAGCGCGTCCCCGAGCTGGCGCTGGTCGAGCGGCTGGGCGTGTCGCGCACGCCGGTGCGCGCGGCGCTGCAGCGGCTGCAGGAAGAGGGCCTGCTCGAGGCGCTGCCCGGCGGCGGCTTTGCGGTGCGAGGCTTCGCCGAGGCCGACATCCACGACGCGATCGAGGTGCGCGGCACGCTGGAGGCGCTGGCCGCGCGGCTGGCGGCCGAGCGCGGCGTCGGCGTCACGCTGCGGCACGAGGCGCGCAGCAATGCCTGCAGGCGCATCGACGCGCTGCTGGCCGAGGCGACGGCGCTGAGCGCGGCGGCGTTCGCCAAGTACGTGGCGCACAACCGGCAGTTCCACGCGCTGCTGGCCGAGATGTCGGGCAGCGCGATCGTGCGGCGCCAGATCGAGCGCGTGATCACGCTGCCGTTCGCGTCGCCCAACGGCTTCGTGATGGTGCAGACCAGCGGGCCGCAGGCGCGCGACACGCTGGTGGTGGCGCAGGAGCAGCACCATGCGGTGATCCAGGCGATCGACGCGCGCGAAGGCACGCGCGCCGAGGCGCTGATGCGCGAGCACGCGCGCATCGCGCGCGCCAACCTGCGCGACGCGCTGCGCAGCCGCCAGGCGCTGCAGCGGGTGCCGGGCGCCCGCCTGATCCGCCGCGTCGGCCGCTGAACCCGGACGTCCGCAGCACGATGCACCAACCCACCGATTGGCAGCCGGCACGCGTGCGCGCGCTGCGCACGCTGAGCCCCACCGTGCGCGAGTTCGAGCTCGAGCCCGAAGGCGGCGCGCGCCCGTGGACGGTGGGCAGCCACATCCAGGTGCGGCTGCCGATCGACGGCCGCGTCGACACGCGCTCGTACTCGCTGGTCGGCGAGCCGGCGCGCACGGCGGCCTATCGCATCGCGGTCAAGCGGGTCGAGGCCAGCCGCGGCGGCTCGCGCGCGATGTGGCAGCTGGCCGCCGGCGACGCGCTCGAGGTGCTGGCGCCGCAGAACCAGTTCGAGCTGCTCGCTGGCGCCGCCGCAATCGCTGCTGGTGGCCGGCGGCATCGGCATCACGCCGCTGCTCGGCATGGCGCTGACGCTGGCCGCGCGCGGCGCCGACTTCACGCTCGTGCACGCCGCGCGCACGCGCGACGAACTGGTGTACACGCAGGCGCTGGCGGCCGCCTCGGTGAGCGGCTGCGTTGCCACGTGTCGCAGCGAAGGCGGGCGCGCTCGAGCTTCGATCGCCCTGATCGCCGGCCTGCACCCGCAAGGGCAGCTGCTGCTGTGCGGCCCGCTGCCGATGCTCGAGGCCGCGCGCGCAGCCTGGGCAGCGCGCGGGCCGGCCGCCGCACCTGCTGCGCTTCGAGACCTTCGGCACCAGCGGCACCATGGCGGCGCAGGCGTTCTGGGTGCGGCTGCCGCGGCACGGCCTGCGAATCGTCGTGCCGCCCGAGCGCACGCTGCTCGACGTGCTGGAGCGAGCACGGCGTGGAGACGCTGTCCGACTGCCGGCGCGGCGAGTGCGGCCTGTGCACGCTCGACGTGATCGAGCTGCACGGCACGCATCGACCACCGCGACGTCTTCTTGAGCGACGCGCAGAAGCGCGAGGGCCGGCGGCTGTGCAGCTGCGTGTCGCGCGTGGTCGGCGGCGGCGTCGTGCTCGACACCGACTGGCGCGACGACTCGGCCGATGCGTCGCCTCGAGCGGCCGCATGACCCACCGCCAACACCCCGAGCGAGCGGTGTGCCCGGGCGATTACCCTCATGCCGAACGGGAATATCTGCTAGTGTCAGCCGACCCTCGCGGCAGCGCCAGCGCTCGACCACAATCGCCGCGCGACGGCCCATCACCGTTGGAGACATCCGCATGAACAAGTCAAAGCGTCGCCTGCTGGCGCTGGCCGCCGGCTTCGCCGTGCTGCCGTGGGCGCTACGCGCAATCGGACACCGTGAAGATCGGCCTGATCCTGCCGATGACCGGCCAGCAGGCCTCCACCGGCCGCCAGATCGAGGCCGCCGTCAAGCTGTGGCATGGCGCAGAACGGCGACAAGGTCGGCGGCAAGAAGGTCGAGGTGATCGTCAAGGACGACGCCGGCGTGCCCGACACCACGCGCCGCCTGGCGCAGGAACTGGTGGTCAACGACAAGGTCGACGGTGCTGGCCGGCTTCGGCCTCACGCCGGCGGCCATGGCCACCGCGCCGATCGCCACGCAGAGCAAGACGCCGATGGTGGTGATGGCCGCCGGCCACCTCGGCATCACCGAGGCCTCGCCCTTCATCGTGCGCACCAGCTTCACGCTGCCGCAGGCCGCGGTGCGCGATGGCCGAGTGGGCGACCAAGAACGGCATCAAGAAGGTGGTGACGCTGGTGGCCGACTACGGCCCCGGCATCGACGCCGAGAAGTTCTTCGCCGACCGCCTGCAGCTCAACGGCGGCCAGGTGCTCGAGAAGCTGCGCGTGCCGCTGCGCAGCCCCGACTTCGCGCCGTTCCTGCAGAAGGTGCGCGACGCTCAAGCCCGACGCGCTGTTCGTGTTCGTGCCGTCGGGGCAGGGCGCGCCGTTCATGAAGCAGTTCGCCGAGCGCGGCCTGGACAAGGCCGGCATCACGCCTGATCGGCACCGGCGACGTGACCGACGACGACCAGCTCAACGACATGGGCGACGTGGCGCTGGGCGTGGTCACCTCGCACCACTACTCGGCCGCGCACCCGATCGCCGGCCAACAAGAAGTTCGTCGACGCCTTCCAGGCGGCCAACAAGTTCCGCCCCAACTTCATGGCCGTCGGCGGCTACGACGGCATGCGCGTGATCTACAAGGCGCTCAAGGCCACCAAGGGCGCAGGGCGGCGAAGCGCTGCTCGGCCGCGATGAAGGGCCAGATCTTCGAGAGCCCGCGCGGCCCGGTGTTCATCGACGCGCAGACGCGCGACATCGTGCAGGACATCTACATCCGCAAGGTCGAGAAGCGAGGACGGCCAGCTGTGGAACGTCGAGTTCGACGTGCATCAAGGACGTGAAGGATCCGGGCAAGACGCAAGTAAGCGAGCCATCACGTTGCTCGTCGAGCCGGCTGGCGTGTCGTTGCAGCCGGCTCTTTGTTTGCAGCCCGCTCGACCGATGCTGACCATCCTCTTCGACGGCATCGCCTACGGCATGCTGCTGTTCGTGCTGGCGCTCGGCCTGGCCGTGACGATGGGGTTGATGAACTTCATCAACCTGGCGCACGGCGCCTTCGCGATGGCCGGCGGCTACATCATGGTGCTGCTGATGCAGCAGCGCCGGCTGGCCGTTCCTGGCCTGCCTGCCGGTGGCCTTCGTCGTCACCGCCGCTGCTCGGCGCGGTGCTCGAGCGCACGCTGTACCGGCCGATGTACGGCAAGCCGCACCTGGACCAGGTGCTGTTCTCGATCGGCCTGGTCTTCATGGCGGTGGCCGCGGTCGACTACTTCATCGGCTCGCACGCAGCAGATCATGCAGCTGCCCGAGTGGCTGCGCGGCCGCTTCGAGATCGGCAGCGGCGCGCTGCAGCTGGGCATGGGCGCACTACCGCCTGTTCATCATCGTGGTGTGCGTGGCGCTGACGCTCGGGCTGCAGGCGATCCTGGCGCGCACGCGCTTCGGCAGCCGGCTGCGCGCCGCGGTCGACGACCCGCGCGTCGCCGCCGGCCTGGGCATCAAGGTCAACCTCGTGTTCCTGCTCGACCTTCGCCTTCGGCTCCGGCCTGGCCGGCCTGGGCGGCGCGCTGGGCGCCGAGATGCTCGGGCTGGACCCGACCTTCCCGCTGAAGTTCATGGTCTATTTCCTGATCGTCTGCGCGGTCGGCGGCACCAGCTCGATCACCGGGCCGCTGCTGGCCGCGCTGCTGCTGGGCATCGCCGACGTGACGGGCAAGTACTACATCCCCAAGCTCGGCGCCTTCATCGTCTACATGCTGATGATCGCCATCCTGCTGTGGCGGCCGCAGGGGCTGTTCGTGCGCAGGGAGCGGCGATGAGCTCGGCAGCGCCAGCATCGCAGCGCGCCTGCTCGCGCCCGTCGCGCTGGCGCGCGTGGGAGTCGCTGCTGTGGCTGGCTGATCTGTCGCCGCGCCGCTGCGTGCTCGGCCGCGCACGCGCCGCTGATCAACGAGATCGCGATCCTCGCGCTGTTCGCGCTGTCGCTCGACCTGATCCTCGGCTACGCCGGCATCGTCTCGCTGGGCCACGCCGCGTTCTTCGGCATCGGCGCCTACGCCGCGGCGCTGTTCGCCAAGCACGTGATGCCCGATCCGCTGGTCGGCCTGGCGGTGGGCATCGCGGCCGGCGGCGCTGCTGGGGCTGCGTCACCAGCCCGATGATCGTGCGCGGCACCGACCTGACGCGCCTGATGGTGACCATGGGCGTGGCGCTGGTGCTGCTGGAGCTGGCCAACAAGCTCGACGGCTCACCGGCGGCGCCGACGGCCTGCAGGGCGTGGTGATGGGCCCGCTGCTGGGCCGCTTCGAGTTCGACCTCGGCGCGCGCGTGGCCTCGTTCTACTCGCTGGCGGTGCTGTTCGTCGCCTTCCTGCTGCTGCGCCGCATCGTGCATTCGCCGTTCGGCGCCTCGCTGAAGGCGCTCCGCGACAACCGGCTGCGCGCTGATGGCGATCGGCATGTCGGTGCAACGGCGCGGCTGGCCGTGGTCTACACGCTGGCGCGCCGCGCTGGCCGGTGCGGCCGGCGCGCTGCTGGCGCAGACCACCGGCTTCGCCTCGCTCGACGTGTTCGAGTTCCACCGCTGCGCCGACGTGATGCTGGTGCTGGTGATCGGCGGCGCCGGCTGGCTGTAGGGCGGCGTGGTCGGCGCGATCGCGTTCAAGCTGATGCACGACTTGCTGTCGGCGATCACGCCGCAGTACTGGACCTTCTGGATCGGCCTGTTCCTGGTGGTGCTGATGCTGGTGGGCCGCGACCGGCTGTTCAGGCCCTGGACCTGGTTCGAAGGGGCGCAGCGATGAGCGACGACGTCGTGCTGCACACCCACGGGCTGGTCAAGCGCTTCGGCGGCATCACCGCCACCAACGACGTCACGCTGGACGTGCGAGCGCGGCGCGCGCCACGCGCTGATCGGCCCCAACGGCGCCGGCAAGACCACGCTGATCAACCTGCTGACCGGCGTGCTGGCGCCGACCTCGGGCCGCATCGAGCTGGAAGGGCGCGACATCACGCACGCTGGCGCCGCACCAGCGCGTCGGCCTGCGGCCTGGTGCGCACCTTCCAGATCAACCAGCTGTTCGCGTCGCTGACGCCGCTGGAGAGCCTGGCGCTGGCGGTGGCGCAGCCGGCGCGGCGCGGCGCGGCGCTGGTGGCAGCCGCTGGGGCGCGACGCGGCGATCGCCGCCGAGTGCGAGCAGCTGCTGGAACAGTTCCGCCTGGCCGAGGATGCCGACCAGCCGACGCGCGAGCTGCCCTACGGCAAGCGCCGCCTGCTGGAGATCGCGCATGGCGCTGGCGCTGCAAGCCGACGCGTGCTGCTGCTCGACGAGCCGGTGGCCGGCGTGCCCGCCGGCGAGCGCGAGGACATGCTGCGACACCGTGGCCGCGCTGCCGGCCGACGTGTCGGTGCTGCTGATCGAGCACGACATGGACCTGGTGTTCAGCTTCGCCGACCGCATGACCGTGCTGGTCAACGGCGCGGTGCTGACCGAAGGCGACGCCGCGACGCGATCGCCGCCGACCCGCAGGTCAAGGCGGTGTACCTGGGCGACGCGCAGCGGCGAGCGGAGCGGCGCATGGCTGAACGCGCTGCTCGAAGTCGACGGCCTCACCTGCGGCTACGGCGAGGCGGTGGTGCTGAGCGACGTGAGCTTCACGCTCGACGACGGCCGCACGCTGGCGCTGCTGGGCCGCAACGGCACCGGCAAGACGACGCTGATCAACACGCTGGTGGGCGTGACGCGGCGCCATGCCGGCCGCATCGTGCTCGGCGGGCGCGGCGATCGCACACGCTGCCGGCGCACCAGCGCGCCGCGCGCCGGCATCGGCTGGGTGCCGCAGGAGCGCAACATCTTCAAGTCGCTGACGGTGCACGAGAACCTGACCGCGGTGGCGCGGCCCGGGCCGTGGACCGTGCAGCGCGTCTACGCGATGTTCCCGCGGCTGGCCGAGCGCAAGCGCAACCTGGGCACGCAGCTGTCGGGCGGCGAGCAGCAGATGCTGGCGTTCGGCCGCGCGCTGGTGCTGAACCCGCGGCTGCTGCTGCTGGACGAGCCGCTCGAAGGCCTGGCGCCGCATGATCGTGGAGGAGCTGCTGCGCGCGATCCGCCGCGTCGCGCGCGAGGAGGGCCTGTCGTCGATCATCGTCGAGCAGCATCCGCACATGGTGCTGCGGCGTCACCGACGACGCGATCGTGCTCGACCGCGGCGGCATCGCCTACCGCGGCACCAGCGCGGCGCTGCTGGCCGACCCGACGCCGCTGGACGCCTGGCTCGGCGTCGCGAGTGCGTGAGTCCACGCATCCGCTGGGCAGAGGAGACCCATCGTGGGGCGCACCATCGTCTCCCACTGCGTCGTGCCCCGGCGCGCACTGCTCGCGCTTGCGGCGGTGCTCCCGTTCGGCGGCCGCGCCCAGAGCCGAGTTTCCCAACCGGCCGCTGAAGGTGATCGTGCCGCAGCCGCCGGGCGGCGGCTTCGACTTCGTCGGCCGCACGCTGGCCGACACGCTGCAGCCGTCAGCTCGGCCAAGCGTGGTGGTGGAGAACCGCCCCGGTTCGGGCACGCTGGTGGGAACCGATGCCGCCGCCAAGGCGACGCCCGATGGCTACTCGTTGCTGGTCGGGCTCGGTATCGAACCTCGTGCTCAACGTCGGCCTGTATCCGAGCCTGCCGTACGACCCGCAGCGCGACTTCGAGCCGATCGGCATCGCGGTGGCCTACAGCTACACGCTGATGTGTCGCAAGGATCTGGCGGCTCGACTCGCTGTCCGAAGTCTTGCGCCAGGCGAAGGCGCGACCGCGCAGCTTGACCTATGCGTCGGCCGGCAACGGCTCCGGCCAGCACGTGCTGGCCGCTGCGACGTGGCACCTGGCCGGCGTCGAACTCGTGCATGTGCCGTACCGCGGCGCGCAAGCGGCCTACCAGGACCTGCTCGGCGGCCGCGTCGACCTGTTCTTCGACCTGGCGTCGACCGCGCGCACGCAGGTGCAGGCCGGCACGGTGAAGGCGCTGGCCACCAGCGGCGCGCAGCGCAACCCGATGCACCCCGAGCTGCCGACGCTGCGCGAAGCGGGCGTCGACCTCGAACTCGAGTCGTGGTTCGGCCTGTTCGCGCCCGCGCGCACGCCGGCAGCGGCGCTGGCGCGGCTGCGCGAGGAGATGCAGCGCGCGGCACGCTCGAGCGAGCTGCAGGCCAACTTCACGAGGCCGGCGGCCGGCCGCTCGCCGCTCAACGCCGACGAGGCGCGTGGCCTGCTCGCGCGGGATCTGCAGCGTTGGACACCGCTGGTGCGCGCCAGCGGCATCAAGGCCGACTGACGTGGTGCCTTCAGGCCGGTGCGGCCATGCGCTTGACGGCGCCGATCCACTGCTCGAACGCGGCCATCTGCGTGCCGACGATCTTGCGCGTGGCCTCGTCGGTGCACTGGCCGTCGGCACTGAATTTGGTGGCGGCGTTGCCGGCGAAGACCTCGGGCTTGATCATCGACATCGCGTTGACGAACAGCATCACCTTGCGCAGGTCGTACTGCATGCGCGCGCCGCCCAACGGGCCAGCGGTCGCGCTGAGCATCGCCACCGGCTTCATCGCGAACGGTTGGTCTTCGCCGCGGCTCAGCCAGTCGATCACGTTCTTCAGCCCGCCGGGGATCGAGAAGTTGTACTCGGCGTCACGATCAGCAGCCCGTCGGCGGCGCGCACGCGTTCGCGCAGCGCGGCCACCTGAGGCGGAAAGCCCTTGGCGAGCACGTCGGCGTCGAACACCGGCACGTCGCGCCACTCCAGCGGGTCGAGCTGCATCGATGCCGGCATCAGCGATTCGGCCAGGCGCATCAGCATGCGGTTGTACGAGGCGGCGCGCAGGCTGCCGCAGACGCCGGCGATCTTGAGCATGTTCGATTCCCAGGAATGAAGTGCTGCATTCTGGCCCAGCATCGCAATGCGTTTAGCATCCCAGTTCGATCGGAGACTCCCATGACCCAGCGCACGACCCCGCCGTTTCGCGCCGACCACGTCGGCAGCTTCCTGCGCCCGAAGTACCTGCTCGAGGCGCGCGAGCAGAAGGCCAAGCGGCGAGATCACGCGCCGAGCAGCTGCGCGCGGTCGAGGACAAGGCGATCACCGAGATCGTCAAGTTCCAGGCAGGACGTCGGCCTGCAGAGCATCACCGACGGCGAGTTCCGCCGCACCTACTTCCACATCGACTTCCTCGAGCAGCTCGGCGGCGTGAAGACCGACATCCCGGTCACCGATCAGGAAGCCCGACGGCACCGAGGAACTGGCGCCGCCGGTGATCCGCGTGATCGACAAGGTGCGCCACGCCAAGGACATCCAGCTGGCCGACTTCGAGTACCTGAAGTCGCAGGTCGGCAGCCGGCTGCACGCCCAAGGTGACGATCCCCTCGCCGACCATGCTGCACTTCCGCGGCGGCCGCGCCGGCATCAGCAAGGAGGCCTACCCCGAGCTCGACCCGGTGTTCTACGACGACGTGGCCAAGGCCTACGGCGACGAGCTGCGCTCGCTGGCCGACGCCGGCTGCACGCTACGTGCAGATGGACGACACCAACCTGGCCTACCTGTGCGACGAGAAGATGCGCGAGGCGGCGCGCCAGCGCGGCGACGACCCCAACGAGCTGCCGCACCGCTACGCCAGGTTCATCAACAAGGTGGTGGCGCAGAAGCCCGCCGGCATGATGCTGGCCATGCACCTGTGCCGCGGCAACTTCAAGAGCACGCACGCCGCGCGCCGGCAACTACGAGCCGGTGGCCGAGGCGCTGCTGGCGGAGATGGACCTCGACGCCTACTTCATGGAGTACGACGACGACCGCTCGGGCGACTTCCGGCCGCTGCGCTACCTGCCCAAGGGCAAGACCGTCGTGCTCGGGCCTGGTGACCACCAAGTTCGGCCAGCTCGAGAAGCAAGGACGACCTGAAGCGCCGCATCGACGAGGCGCGCGAAGTACGCGCCGCTGGAGCAGCTGGCGCTGTCGCCGCAGTGCGGCTTCTCCAGCACCGTGCACGGCAACAACATCGCCGTGGAAGACCAGCGGCGCAAGCTCGACTGGTGGTGGAGACCGCGCGCGAAGTCTGGAACTGAAGTCCTGACGGAGGCCGCGATGGCCGAACCCCTGGTCCTGATCGAAACCACCGGCGCAGTGCGCAAGCTCACGCTGAACCGGCCGGCGTCGCTGAACAGCTTCACCTCGGCGATGCACCGCGAGCTGCGCCCGGCGCTCGACGCCGCGGCCGACGATGCGAGCGTGCGCTGCCTGGTCATCACCGGCGCCGGCCGGGGCTTTTGCGCCGGGCAGGATCTCAACGACCCCGAGGTCGGCAGCAACGTCGGCAACGTGGTCGAACGCGTCTACAAGCCGCTGGCGCTGCGCATCGCGTCGATGCCGATCCCGGTGATCGCGATGGTCAACGGCGTGGCTGCCGGCGCCGGCGCGAACTTCGCGCTCGGCTGCGACCTGGTGATCGCCGCGCAAGTCGGCCAGCTTCATCCAGGCGTTCTCGAAGATCGGCCTCATCCCCGATTGCGGCGGCACCTGGCTGCTGCCGCGCCTGGTGGGCCGCGCCGCGCGCGATCGGCCTGGCGATGACGGGCGACAAGCTGCCGCGCCGAGGACGCCGAGCGTTTGGGCCTGATCTGGCGCTGCGTCGACGATGCTGCGCTGGCCGACCAGACGATGGCACTGGCCGAGCGCCTGGCCGCGATGCCGGTGAAGGCGCTGGCCGCCACCCGGCGCACGATCGACGAGGCGATCATGGTCGACTACGCCGATGCGTTGTCGATCGAAGCGCGCGTGCAGAACGAGATGGGTTCGCAGGCCGACTTCCGCGAAGGCGTCGCCGCGTTCCTCGAAAAACGCGCCGCCAAATTCAACGATCGCTGACCGGCCTGAGTCCATCCGACGAACCGACCGATGCGCGTACAGGTCCTCGGCGGCGGCCCCGCAGGCCTGACGCTCGCCATCCTGCTGAAGCGCCACGACCTGTCGCACCAGGTGCGGGTGGTCGAACGCGGCCCGCGCGGCGCGACCTGGGGCTTCGGCGTGGTGTTCTCCGACCGCGCGCTGGACTTTCTGCGCGCCGACGCGCCCGAGCTGCACGACCTGCTGGCGCCGCGCATGCAATCGTGGCGCGACCTCACCATCGTGCACGGCGACACGCGCATCCCGATCGGCGGCAACGGCTTCGCGTCGATCGGCCGGCTCGAGTTGCTCGGCGTGCTGCAGCAGGAAGCCGAGCGCGCCGGCGTCGTGCTCGAGTTCGAGCGGCCGCTGGCCGACATCGACGAGTCTGGGCGACGCCGACCTGCGCGTGGCCGCCGACGGTGCGTTTTCGGCATCGCGCGATGCGCGCGCCGCGGCGTTCGGCACGCAGGTCGACTGGCGCAGCAACCGCTTCGTCTGGTACGGCACGACGCTGCCGTTCGAGACGCTGACGCTGACCTTTCGCGCCCACGCGCTCGGCGTGTTCTGCGCTCACCACTACCGCTACGCGAGCGAGCGCAGCACGTTTCTGGTCGAGGTCGACGAGGCCACCTACCAGCGCGCGGGTTTCGAGACCATGCCCGAGGCGGAGAGCCTGCGCCTGTGCGGGCAGGTCTTTGCAGCCGACCTGCACGGACACCCGCTGCTGTCCAACCGCTCGACGTGGCGGCGTTTCCCGGTGATCTGGAACCAGCGCTTCCACGACGGCCACAGCGTGCTGATCGGCGATGCGCTGCGCACGGTGCACTTCTCGATCGGCTCGGGCACGCGGCTGGCGATGGAAGACGCGATCGCGCTGGCGCGCGCGTTGCGCGAATGCGCGCGCGTCGACGACGCGCTGTCGATGTTCCAGCGCGAACGGCTGCCGCCGATGAAGAAGATCTGGGATGCCGCCAACGTGAGCCTGCGCTGGTACGAGGGCATGGGCGACCTGATGACGCTCGATCCGCACGAGTTCGCCTACCGCTACATGACGCGCAGCGGCCGCGTCGACCACGCCGAAATGCGCCGCCGCGACCCCCGCCTGGCCCAGGCCTACGAGCGGCTGCATCCCGAGTGGTTCGGTTGAACCAGGTCCCGCCCGCCACTGGCGGGTGCACGCGCCTTTGACCGTGATCAAGAACTGTGCGATGCCGCCCCTTGAAATCGGCGCCGCCAGTTCCTATCTCTGAAGCACCGGCCGCGGCGCGCAGCGCCACCGGAGTTTCACCGTTTCACGGAGGCCAGACCATGTATGAATCATTGCTGAACTATCCGAACAGCCTGTTCGCCGATTTCGAGCGCCTGCGTCGTGAGCTCGACGATGCATTCGGCAGTTCCGGATTGCCGAGCAGCATCCGCTCGGTGGCTGCCGGCGGCCTGCCGGCCATCAACATCGGGCGCACGCCCACCAGCGTGGAGGTCTATGCCTTCGCGCCGGGCCTGGACGCGTCGAAGGTCGACGTCACGATCGATCGCGGCGTGCTGCGCATCAGCGGCGCGCGCGCGTCGGCGCTGCCCAAGGTCGAGCCCGGGAAACTCAACGTCTACGCGCACGAGCGCGGCGAAGGCGAGTTCGTGCGTGCGGTCGCGTTGCCCGACGACGTGGACCCGGCGCACGTGAAGGCCAGCTACAAGGACGGCGTGCTGCAGATCAGCATCGCGCGCCGCGAAATCGCCCAACCCAAGCGCATCACGGTGCAGTGACGCGCCACCCCATGAGGAGAATTCACATGAGCGACAAGCAAGTGCCAGCCGCCGCCCAAGGCCAGACGCCGCAACGTGCGGCGCTGCCGGCAGTGGACGTGTACGAAGACGATGCCGGCATCACGTTGTTGGCCGACATGCCCGGCGTGCCACGCGACCAGCTCGAGCTGAAGATCGAAGGTGACGCGCTGTCGATCGAAGGCGGCGTGCGCACATTAACGCCCGAAGGCCTGGAAGCCGTGTACGCCGAGGTGCGGGTGCCGCGTTATCGCCGCACCTTCACGCTGAGCCGCGAGCTCGACGCCTCACGCATCGACGCCAGCCTGAAGGACGGTGTGCTGACGCTGCGCATCCCGAAGCAGACGTTCGCGCAGCCGCGCCGCATCGAGGTGCAAGCCGGCTGACCGGCGCCCGCGATCGAGCGCAAAGGGGCCCGGCGAGAGCCGGGCCTCTCTTTCTCGTGCGCAGTCGCCGCGCCCGCGGCGCATACTGCAAGCGCAGCACGCCTGCGAGCGCCGGCCGCAAGCGCCGGCGCTGGCCGCGGTGCCCGACGATGTGTGTCGACTTGGCAGCCTGGCATGAACCCCACCCCGACCGTTTCGCCGTGGCTGTGGGCGTCCGCCTTTGCGCAGACGTTGGCCGCCGGCCTGAGCCCGCTGCAGGTGGCCCGACAACAGCGCGACGCGCGGCTGGCGCAGGTGCTGCGCGTCGCGCTCGATTCGCCGTTGTATCGGCAGCGGCTGGATCACGCTCGCAGCGGCGGGCCCGACGCATTGCAGGCGCTCGAGCCGGTCGACAAGCCCGAGCTGATGCAGCGCTTCGACGACTGGGCGACCGACCGCGCCGTGACGCGGCATGCGGTGCAACGGTTTCTGGAGGGCCACCAATTGGCCGACGCCTTTCTCGGCCGCTACGTGGTGTGGACCAGCTCCGGCACCAGCGGCCAGCCGGGCATCTTCGTGCAGGACGAGTGCAGCCTCGCTGCTTACGAGGCGCTGGACGCGCTGCGCCTGCGCGGGCCCGCGGCCGATGCGATGCCGTTGCCGGCATGGAGCGCGGGCCAACGGTTTGCGTTCATCGCGGCCACCGGAGGCCCTTTTGCCGGCGCCGTGGCGATCGAACGGCTGCAGCGATTGCGCCGCATGCCCACGCCTTGGACGTGGGCGACGCCGTCGCTGCAAGCCTTCTCGGTGCAGACGCCACTGTCGGAGCTGGCGCGTCAGCTGCAGGCCTGTCAGCCCACCGTGCTCATCACCTACCCCAGCTGTGCCGCCGCGTTGGCGCAGCGCCAGCTCGACGGCACCCTGCGGTTGCGCCTGAACGAGGTGTGGCTCGGCGGCGAACAGCTGTCCGACGGCCAGCGCGCGCTGCTGCGCCGCGCCTTTGCCTGCCCGCTGCGCAACAACTACGGCGCCTCGGAGTTCTTCAGCATCGCCTGCGAATGCGAGCACGGTCGCCTGCACCTGAACGAAGACTGGGTGCTGCTCGAGCCGGTGGACCGCCAGCTGCGCCCCGTCGCAGCGGGTGAGTCGTCGCATGCGGTGCTGCTGACCCACCTGGCCAACCACGTGCAGCCGCTGCTGCGCTACCGGCTCGACGATGCGGTGCGCTTCACCGGCGAGCGCTGCCCTTGCGGCTGTGCTTTCGCGGTGATCGAGGTGCAGGGGCGCAGCGGCCACACGCTGCAAATGCGCGACACCCACGATCGGCCGGTCACGCTGCTGCCGCTGGCTCTCGAGACGGCGATCGAGGAGGGCGCCCAGGTCACGCAGTTCCAGTTGCTGTGCACGGCACCCGACGCCCTCGAGCTTCGATTCGAGCCCGGCGTGGCCGACCCGGCGGCCGCCTACCGGCGGGCGCGGGCCGCGCTGCAAGCGTTTCTGTCGCAGCATGGCCTGGCTGCGGTGCGCATCACGCACGGCCGGCAGCCGCCGCTGCACGAGCGCGCCAGCGGCAAACTGTGCCGCGTACGGCTGGCGCCGCACGGGGCGCGCTGAAGATCGCACGTTGGCCGCGACTCGCCGCACAATGGTGTACAGGCGCCAGGCCACAAGGAGCGCGTGATGAGTTGGCTTTCGCAACACGAACTCGATCAACTGATGTCGGCCGAATCGCTGCCGGCGCTGCCGATCCCCACACGGCCGGTGTCGTCCGACGAGTTCATGCCGGCGCCGCAATCGCCGCGGCAAATGCAGTTCGAGGCGAGGGCGCAGCAGCTCGGCGCCGAGCTGGCCAGGAAGCAAGGCGTCAGCCGGCGGCGCTTTTTCCAGACGCCGGCGGGCATGGCGGCCGCCTTTCTGGCGATGAACGAGACCTTCGGCCCGCTGTTCGGCGTGTCGCGCGCCGAGGCGGCGACGCCCGAGCAGGCCAATCAACGTTCGGCCAGGCTGTCGGGCCAGTTCGTCATGGACATGCACACGCACTTCTTGCGGCCCGGCACCCGCATCATGGGCTTCGTGGCGCAGCGCAACGCGGTGGGCAAGGCCGGCTGGAACCCCGCGCTCGGCGAGAAGGAGCAGTCGATCGAGGACCTGATGTTCCAGAACTACATCAAGGAGATCTACCTCGACTCCGACACCAAGGTCGCATGCATCAGCGGGGCGCCGTCGGAGGTGCCGGAGGACTGGTTCCTCACCAACAAGATGAAGGCCGACGCGCGTGCGCAGGTCAACGCGATCGCCGGCACCAAGCGCCTGTTCAGCCACGCGATCTTCACGCCCGGCTACGACGGCTGGCTCGACGCGATCGACCGCGACATCGCGACGCTGAAACCCGATTCGATGAAGGGCTACACGATCGGCGACAACACGCACAAGGAGTTGTCCAAGCACCCGTGGCACATGGACGACGACAAGCTCGTCTATCCGGCGTACGAAAAGTTCGCCAAGGCCGGCATCAGGAACGTGTGCGTGCACAAGGGGCTGTTCCCGGATGCGGCGGAGCAACGGTTTCCGCAGTTGCTGCGCCACTGCGACGTGCGCGACGTCGGCAAGGCGGCCAAGGATTGGCCGCAACTGAATTTCATCATCTACCACGGCGGTTACCGCTACGGCGGCGGCGGGCGCGCCGACCAGGCGTGGGCGCAGTTCGAGCGCACTGGTCGCGTCGAGTGGGTCACCGATCTCGCCGAGATCCCCGCCAAGCACGGCGTCAGCAACGTGTACGCCGACGTCGGTCAGTTGTTCGCACAGACCACGATGGCCGAGCCGCGGCTGGCCGCGGTGATGCTGGGGCAACTGATCGCGGGCCTGGGCGCCGACCATGTGTGCTGGGGCACCGATGCCATCTGGACCGGCTCACCACAATGGCAGATCGAGGCGCTGCGGCGGCTGGAGATTCCCGCCGAGCTGCAGCGCAAGTACAACCTGCAGCCACTCGGGGCCGCAGACGGCCCGGTGAAGACCGCGATCCTCGGCGACAACAACGCGCGGCTGTACGGCGTGCGACCCACGCACCGCGCGGCGCTGCGCGGCGACTCGCTGGCGCACTACAAGGCGCTGTACGAGCAGCACGGCTCTGAGCGCACGAACCTCGCCTACGGCTACGTGCGCAAGAATTGCTGACTGCTACTTCTTCTTGGGCTCGGGCGACTTGGTCTCGGTGGCCTTGGGTGCATCGCCGATCACCGTCTTGAGTGGGCAGACGGAGAAGGCAGGGCACTTCTTGCAGCCGACAACGACTGCGATCGGGCACAGCGTCATGGTCGCTCCTCGGTGAGATCGGGCGGCAAGCATACGCTTGGCGCCGCACGGACTCTAGGCAGCGCTCAGGTGGCGGCGCCGCTCACCAGCGCCTGCAGCGCCGGCTCGTTCAGGATCTCGACCTGCCGCTGGTGCACCTTGAGCACGCCGTCGTCGTGGAACTTCGAGAAACAACGGCTCACCGTCTCGAGCTTCAGGCCCAGATAGGTGCCGATTTCCTCTCGCGTCATGCGCAAGATGAGCGAGGTGGACGAAAAGCCGCGGGCCTTCAGCCGTTGCGCCAGGTTGAGCAGGAACGCCGCCAGCCGCTCTTCGGCGCGCATGCTCCCGAGCAGCATCATCACGCCGTGGTCGCGCACGATCTCGCGGCCCATGACGCGGTGGAATTGCCGCTGCAACTCGGCGAAGTCGCGTGACAGCTTCTCCAGTTGCGCATAGGGGATGACGCAGACCTGCGAGTCTTCCAGCGCCACGGCGTTGCAGGTGTGGCGGTCGCTGCTGATGCCGTCCAGGCCCAGCAGCTCACCGGCCATCTGAAAGCCGGTGACGTGCTCGCGTCCGTCCTCTGAAGCGGTGCAGGTCTTGAAGAACCCCGTGCGAACAGCGTACAGCGCTTCGAATGGCTCGCCCGCCTCGTACAGCGGCGCGCCGCGCTTGACGCTCACCCGTTGTGCGACCAGGCCGTCGAGTCGCGTCATCTCGTCGTCGGTGAAGCCCACCGGAAGGCAAAGTTCGCGCAGGCCGCAGCTCGAACAGGCCGTCTTGAGTGCGGCGGCCGTCAGCGGGTGCTGGGCGGCAGGTGCGATGTTTGCCATGTTAGAGCTGCGGTGTTTGGTCGAGCACTTGGTCGGGTCGGCCGGACAACAAGTTTGAGTTCCATCAAGGCGGGCGGCCGAACGCGGGCCCACCATGCCTGCATGCTTGCGGTCGCATCGCCGGGTCCCAACCAGTCGCAACCCCCGTTGCCGGAGGCGCTGCTGCGCCGGTTCGACACGCCCGGCCCACGCTATACATCGTATCCCACCGCCGATCGCTTCGTCGAAGCCTTCGGGGCTGCCGAAGCGCAAACGGTGATGAAACAGCGCTCGGCCGGCGCGACTTTTGGCGGCCCCACGCCGCTGTCGGTGTACGTGCACATCCCGTTCTGCGAGTCGGTCTGCTACTACTGCGCCTGCAACAAGGTCATCACCAAGCACCACGAGCGCGCCGGTGAATACCTCGATGTGCTCGAGGCCGAACTGCAACTGGTGGTCAGGTCGCTGGGGGCGGACCAAGCGGTGAGCCAGCTCCACTTCGGCGGCGGCTCGCCGACCTTTCTGTCGGATCAGGAACTCGGGCGCATCGTCGGGGCGCTGCGCACGGCCTTCCGGCTCAACGCTGACATCGAGATGTCGATCGAGATCGACCCGCGCACGGTGACGCCGGCACGGCTGTCGAATCTGCGCGAGCTGGGTTTCAATCGCATCAGCTTCGGCGTGCAGGATTTCGACCCCGATGTGCAACTGGCCGTGCACCGAGTGCAGCCGTACGAAAGCGTGCGCGACCTGATGCACAGCGCGCGGGCGCTCGGCTATCGATCGATCAATGCCGACCTGATTTACGGCTTGCCCCGGCAAAGCGCGGAGAGTTTTGCGCGCACGGTGCAGCAGATCGGCGAACTGAGGCCCGACCGCATTGCGCTGTACGCCTACGCGCACCTGCCAGAGCGCTTCAAGCCGCAACGCCGCATCCTGGCCGAGCAACTGCCGGGCAGCGCGCAGCGGGTCGCCATGCTGGGCGGCGCGATCGCGGGTTTTCTGAGCCGTGGCTACAGCTACATCGGCATGGACCACTTCGCGCTGGCCGAAGACTCGTTGTCGGTGGCCAAGCGCCAGGGTCGTCTGCATCGCAACTTCCAGGGCTACAGCACGCAGCCGGACTGCGACCTCATCGGCCTGGGCGTGTCGTCGATCGGCCGGGTCGGGGCGGCCTACTATCAGAATGCCAAGACCTTGCCCGAGTACTACGACGCCGTGCGGCAAGGGCACCTGCCAGTGGCGCGCGGCTTCGCGTCGACGCGCGACGATCTCGTGCGGCGCGCCGTCATCATGGCGCTCATGTGCCAGGGATGGGTGGAGTTCGAGGCGATCGAACACGCGCATCTCGTGCGCGTGCGCAGTTACTTCGCCAGCGAGCTGGCGCAGCTTGCGCCCTTCGTCGACGCGGGGCTGGTCGAGATCGAGCCCGACGGCATCCGCGTCACCTCGAGCGGCTGGTACGTGGTGCGCGCCATCGCGATAGTGTTCGACCGCCACCTGCAGGCCGACAGGCTGCGCGAGCGTTTCTCGCGCGTGATCTGAACGGTGCCGGTGCTGCGTGCGCAGCGCCGTCAGTCGGCGGCCGGCCCCAGGCCGATCGGCGCCGGCACGAGGTTGACGATGCGCGTGAAGAGCTCCGCGTATTCGGCCTCGGGTTGTGCGCCCGTCAGCGGGTCGCGATTGGCGACGAATGCCTCGTCGAGGTCTCTCCAGTCCGTCGCGGTGAGCCATCGTTCGGCCAGCGGCAGGAGCTCGCGCTCCTCGAGGGCCATGTGAGCGAGGTAGAAGTCGACGTAGCGGGCAGCGGTTTCCTCGAACGCGCTGCGGCGCGACTCGCCCATCATCTCGAAGGCCAGCAGCGCGTGCTCCAGCTCACGAATTCTCGCCTCGCCCCGTGCGTGGTCGAGATCGAGGTGGTCGAGCAGATCGCGGTGCTGCGGAGTGCGCGCGCGCAGCTTCGGAAACAACAGCTCCGTTTCCTTGCGGTGGTGGCGTTTCTCCGGAAACTCGTCGACGTAGAACAGCATCGCCCGCAATGCCGCGAAGTCGGGCAACGTGCCGTCGCGGCGATGTCGCGCGAGCAGCAGCAGGATCGAGCGAAGCATCGCCGACAGCGCGGCGTGCTCACCGCGGATGATCTCGAGGGTCTTGCGCGTCATGACCCGAGCGTGCGCCTGCTGGCCGGTGACCGCTTTGACAACCGGCAAGGATTGGCAAGAAAGCGCTGCGCGGGCTCGACTCAAGGCTCGGCCGGGAGGTCGTGCTGTGGTGCCGTGGCTGGATGGCTCAATCGCCAGGCCAGCGCGCTGCCGAGCACGGTGGCCGCGAACAACACGATGGCTGCGGCATTGGCCGCTGCGCCCAGCGCCAACAAACCAGGCTGCAACGGCGCCAGCAACAGCCGCACCACCAGCGATGCGTGCAGCAGCGCCAACGGCGCGTAGAAGACCCAGCCGAACTGCAGCTTCACGCCGGCGATCGCCGGCAAGATGACCGGCGCATGGCCCAGCATCATGCTGAACACGAAGCCCAGTGCCAGCGCGTGCACTGCGGCGTCGCGCGTTGGCTGGCCGAGTGATGCCGCGGCCCACGCGACACCGGACACGGCGAGCCAGAGGTACCCCAGCAGCAGGCACACGGCCATGTAGCGGCTGAGCCCCTGGGCCCTGATGGTGCGGCGTGCGATGTCGAAGCTCAGCAACCAGGCGGCCAGGCCCAGCAGCGAAGCGCCGTAGAGCGCGCCCGCCCACGGCAGCGCCAGCGCGCTGGCCACACAACCGAGCAGCAGGGCGCCGACCAGGCCAAACAGCGCCGGCGACGCGCCGCGGCGGCGGCGCATCAGACGCGTCATCTCGAGCCGCTCGGCGACGATGGTGAGCACGAGGAACCCGAACCACCACGGCACCACCGCGTCGGCATGGGCGCCCACCGCATGCAGCCCGTTGCCCGCCAGCCATGCCAAGGCGGCAACGAGCAGCAACGCCGTGTGGGCGGCGCGCTGGCGCGCGACCACCAGCGTGTTCACCGCCACGAAGGCGAGTGCAGCCACCACGCTCAGCCATGCGGCCGCGCCGGCGGCGCCGGTCAGCATCAGCAGCCCCGACAGGCCCGAGCTCAGCGGCGCGGCAAACGCCAACGGCTGCTTGACCGCCACCGCACGCTCGATGCCGATGACGGTGCCGAGGAACGCGCCGATCATCAGGAACGCATGGGCCAGCACCGCCTGGCCGAGCCAGCTGCCGGCAGCCTGCACCGGCAGGCCGACCCCGGCACGCAGCAGCCCGCCGGCGATGCCGGCGACCAGTGCCGCGGCGATGGCGAGCACCAGCAACGAGCGCGCAACGACGTTGAACGTTGGCCGGCGCGACGCGACTCGACCCCGCATGGTGATGGGCTCGAAACGAAAACGCTACCAGCCCATGAAGGCTTTCGCGCGGGCACTCATGCGGTCGGTCGTCCAGGGCGGCTCCCAGACCAGCTCGACGTCGACATGCGTGTCGGCCGGCGCGATGCGCGCGAGCTCGGCTTGAACTTCATCGAGGATGAGGTCGGTGACCGGGCATGCCGCCGAAGTCATCGTGACCTGCACGTGCACACGCCCCTGGTGCACCGTGACCCCATAGACGAGGCCGACATCGACGATCGTCATCGCCACTTCGGGGTCGACGACGCGCCGCAGGGCATCGTCGATGGGCTTGCGCATCGCCTCGGGGCCGGCGTACGGATAAGACGGTGCTGCGGTCGGACCGGGGTGCTCGTTGTCCATGCCCTCACGAAGACGCATGACTGATTCGCCGATGCTAAACGGGTGGAGCCGAGGTCGATTGACCGACATCAAGCCCGTGTCGGGTGGCCCATGCCAGCCCCAGCGTGAACAGGCCCGGACCTACCACCGCTTGGGCAATGTGGGCTCGACAACCCAGCCCGCGCCCCTGGGCAGCACGTAGCCGCCACGTTCGAGATCCTTCATCAACCGGCTGATCATCTCGCGCGAACAGCCCAGCAACGCGGCCATCTGCTGGTGAGTCAACCGCTCGGCCACCAGACGGGTGCTGTCGAGCTGCGGCTTGGCCAGCGAGTCCAGCAGCAGCGCCAGGCGACCGTACACATCGTTCAGCGCCATTTGTTTGGCGCTCATCGTGGCCGCACGGGCTTTGCGGATCACCTGGCGCAGCAGGAACATCGCGAACTGCGGTTGTTCCTCGATGAACCGTTCCAGCGTGTTTCGCGTCACGGCTGCACAGGTGCTGGACTCCAGGGCTTCGACGCTCGCCGAACGAGGGCCGCCATCGAGGCTCATCTCACCCAGGTACTCGCCGGGGCCGTAGATGCCGTAGGTGATCTCGCGGCCGGCCGCGCTTACCGAGTACGACCGCAGCCGGCCGGCCAGGATGATGTACAGCGTATCGCCGGCTTCCCCCTCCTCGATCAGGATCGAGCCCTTGCGGTAGTGGCGGATCGCGCCGCGCTCGGCCAGCGAGCGCAACGGCTCGGCCAATGCAGCTTGGTCAAGTGGGTTGGCGGCTCGTTGGTTGTTCTTCGCGGTCGGCATCGGCGGCGGCATCCTGCGGCGCCGCCGCAACACGAGTTGTGTCGGCCCAGCGCGCATGCTATCCGCAGCCAGCGGCCACCGCACGGCGGCAGGTAATCGGCCACGGCCGGCAGCGACCGCCGCAACGCCCCCACCATCGGCGGCAACAGCGCCACCATCCGCACCAGCGCCCCGATGTTCTCGGCCCCCGTCTTGTTGCGAATGCTGCCGACCTGGCTGCGCACGGTCGACAGCGCCACGCTGTGCTGCAGCGCGATGCCGCTGGGCCGTGTACCGCTGCACAGCGCCTTGAGCACCAGCGTCTCCATCGGCGTGAGGGCGTGCGCGCGTGCAAAGGCCTCCACCGACAGCTGCTGGCAGACCTGGCGCTTGCCCAGCATCACCAACGCGCTGGTCGGCGTGGCGTCGCCGGGGGCCGGGATCGGCACCACCGCGAGGCACACGCGCTGACTTCCGTCGCCCAGCGTGACCAGGCGGCGCAGCCTGCGCCGGCAGGCGTCGGTCAGCGCGGCGTGCAGCGGCGCCACGTCGTGCGGCTGGCGGGCCCGCAGTTCATGGCCCAGCACCTGCAGCGGATGCTCGGCGTCGAGTTCTGCGCGCGCCACGTGGTTGGCGTGCAGCAGGTGCAAGCCATCGGCCACCAGCAGCATGCCGTAGTCGATCTCGTCGAGCATCGCGGCCAGCAGGCCGGTGAGCGGCGATGGCCGGCAGCGGCGCTCGGGCCCCCGATAGCCGTCGTTTGCGCTCGGCCGTCCAATGGCAGCGGCGTCACTTGCCGGCGCCGCCTCTTCGGCGATGGAAATCAATTCGAGCACAGCCGTCTCCTCGTTGCAGTCGCGCCGCGCGGACGCGCACGGCGACTGCGGGGAAGGCTAGGGGTCAGGGTACTGCTCGGGTAGTGACTATTGACGGTCTGGCTTGTGAACTATTCACCTCGGGCCGGCCGTGCGCGCGATGCGGCGAGCCACCGAGCGCGCGACGCTTGTGCCTCGGCGCGTTCGATGCTCATCCCGGCTTCCCATCCAGCCGCGCACGGATGAGCACGGGCCCATAGCGAGCCGCGTACAGGCCAAAGCCGGCCGACCACAGCGCTGCGGACCATTGAACAGCAAGCAGTGTCTGCTCGGGTGCCACCAGCGGTACGGCCACTCGGACCACGCTGGCCAGGAGGACGAGCACGTAGCAGGTCGTGTCGGCACTGTCCGCGCGAAGCGGGCGCGCCGTGTGCCCGCGCGCGGTGCGAGTCATCATGCCGATGATGAGGCCACCGATGGCCCCAACGGTCAGGGCGTGCGTCGCGGACGACGAGGGGACGGCACCGAGTGCGGCCAACGCCCGCAGCGCAAAGTGCACTGGCACCCAGAGGTAGGCCAGGTGCAGGGCCCAGACCAGCGGGACCTTCAGGGTCTTCCATGGCTGCCAGAGCGCCCAGCGAGCGCCATGCGCGAGGCAAGCCAGCGCGGCCACCGCTGCCAGTGGCGTGCCACTGAGACCGATCGCGTCGACCGCAGCCAACAGCAGCACCAACCCCAACGCGGCGTTCTCGACTAAGGGCGTGCGGGTTGCCGCAGCACCTGGCACGCCGTTGTTCGTGAACATGGGAATCACTCGCCCGCCCATCACCGACAGGATGAAGAGCACGGCGTCCAGTCCGAGCTGGAGGCCGACCCAGGCCGGGAGGTCGGTGACACCCAAATGCGAGAGGTGCACGAATGCGGCGGCCACCGACAGCAGCGCCAGCAGCCCCACGAAGAAGTAGTTCCGACGGTTGCGGGCCCTGAAGAAGGGGATGCCCAGCGCGATCGCTGCCGCGAGCGGAAACGCGACGTTGACTGCCGCTGCGGCCCAGCCGAACGGCGTCAGCACGAGCACGCGTGCGGCGATCCACAGACCCGCGAGCGACGCCAGCGCGGGCCCGCTCGGAGTCGGCTGGTTGGTCCAGTTTCTCCCTGCAGTGAACAAGAAGCCCACGATCACGGCCAAGGCGAACCCGAACAGCATCTCGTGGGCGTGCCACGCCGGACCGGCCAGGTAGGCATGGTTCAGCAGGCCCGAGAACTGCAGCGTCCACAACGGAATCGACAGCGCAGCGAACACGCTCGCAAGCAGGTAGAACGGTCGAAAGCCGAGGTCCCACAGCGCGAATCGGCGCGGCGCCGATGCGGGTGGCTCTTCAATGATGTGCAGGGATTTCATGACGGGCGGTCAAGCCGCTCGAATCATCAGGACCTTGCCCAACGTCTGCCGATTGCGCGCGATGTCTTCGAGGGTGTAGCGGTCGAGCACGGCGTAGAAGGCCTTGACGGCCTCGCCGAGCACACCCTTCAGGCGGCAGGGCCCGGAGATGACGCAGCGGCCTCCGTCCTCCGAAAAACATTCGGCAGGAAGCGCGGCACCTTCGGTGTCACGCACGACCTTGCCGACATTCACTTGCTCCGGGGGCATCGCCAGCAGGATGCCGCCACCTCTGCCGCGGACCGTTTCGATCCAGCCCTGCTTGCCGAGGAAGTGGACGACCTTCACCAGGTGGTTCTCGGAGATGTCGAACGACGCGGCAATCTCGGCGATGGTCGCCCTGCGCGTGGTGTCGGTCGCGAGATAGATGAGGACACGCAGGCTGTAGTCGGTGAAGGCGGTGAGTTTCATGGTGTCTCAAAGTCGAGCAGGAGGGCGAGACGCCCTCCTGCTTTTGGTTCAGCGCTTGGCCAACGAGGGCGTCGAGCCTACCGGTACTGGCGCGCCTCGCCCAGTGGGCTTCAGCAGCTTCAGCGCGTAGACCGCCAAGAGTACGCTCCCGGCAGCGAACACGATGTCACCGGGGACACGCAGCCACACGAGCGATTCCATCACCGGCGAGTGGATGATTTCGGGCGAGCGCGCGTACCACAGGCCCTTGGTGATGCTGGCCCACGCCTGGTAGATGCCCGCGGGCAGCAGCGACAGGAACACCATCATCGCCAGGCCGATGTTCAGACTCCAGAAGGCAGGCTTCAGGAACTTGTCGGCGTGCAGGGCTCGGTCATAGAGGCCGCGCAGGCAGAACAGCATGAGGCCGATGCCCAGCATGCCGTAGACGCCGAAGAGTGCCGCGTGACCATGCGCGGCCGTCATGTTGAGGCCTTGCACGTAGTACAGCGACGCCGGCGGGTTGATGGCGAAGCCCAGCAGGCCGGCGCCGACCGTGTTCCAGAACCCCACGGCAACGAAGGACAGGATGACCCACTTGTACGCGCCGAGCCATGGCACCGCCTTCGAGCGACGATAGGTCTGCAGCGCCTCCAGGCCGATGAGCGTCAGCGGCACGACCTCCAGCGCGGAGAACACCGCACCCACGGCAATCACCGAGGTCGGCGTACCCGTCCAGTAGAGGTGGTGCAACGTGCCCAGGATGCCGCCGAACAGGAACACGATGGTCTCCGCGATGATGGCGCGGTTGGCCGATGCGGCGCGAATCAGGCCCAGGTTGGTGAAGATGAGGGCAACGACTGCCGTGGCGAACACTTCGAAGAAGCCTTCGACCCACAGGTGCACGAGCCACCAGCGCCAGTACTCGATCATCGAGTAGTGGGTGTGCTGACCCCAGGTGAGCGACGTCGCATAGAAGCCGCCGATGCACGTCGCCGACAGGAACACCATCGCGATGAGGCCGCGGATTTCGGACGGCTTCTTCAGGGCAGGCCACAGTGCGCGGCCGAGCAGGAAGACCCAGAACAACAGGCCGATGAACAGCAGGATCTGCCAGACGCGGCCCATGCTCGTGAACTCGAGCCCTTGGTTGCCGAGCCAGAAGCTGAAGTCGACGCCACGGTGCTGCAGCGTGCCGAGCCAGCCGGTGATGGTCGAACCCAGCACCACGACGATGAGCGCCCAGAAGAGCAGGTCCACGCCGAGCTTCTGCAACTTGGGTTCGCGACCGGAGAGCAGCGGCGCGACATACAGACCCGTGGCCAGCCAGGCCGTGGCGATCCAAAAGATGCCAACCTGGGTGTGCACCGTCCGGCTGACGACATATGGCAGCACTTGAGCCAGCGGGATGCCGAAGAAGGCCTGGCCCTCGACCGCGTAGTGCGCGGTGATGACGCCCATGCCGATTTGCAGCAGCATCAGGCCGATGACGACAAAGAAGTATTTGCGCGTGGCCTTCATCGAAGGCGTGGCCTTCGCGCCCAGCAACGGGTCGGCCGCAGGCACCTTGGCCTCCTCCTCGTGCTTGTCGCCGCCCTGCAGCCACAGCATCGCGGCGATGCCGGCCAGCAACAGGATGATGCTGACCATCGACCACATCGCGGCGGATGTCGACATCGTGTTGCCCACCAGCGGCTCGTGCGGCCAGTTGCTGGTGTACGAGAGCTCGCTCTCGCCCGGGCGGTTGGTCGCGGCGGCCCACGAGGTCCAGAAGAAGAACGCCGCCAACGCCTGCCGGTCTGCCTTCTCGGGCAGCGCACCCTCGGTCATCGCGTACTGGTCGCGCAGCTTCGCCAACGAGGGCTCGGTGCCGAACAGGCCATCGAAGTGGCCGGCGACCTCGCGGATCGCCTGTGCGCGCTCCGCAGAGACCTTGACCACGCCGGTTGGCTCGTCATACGTGTTGCGGCGCATCTCGTCGCGCACGCGGGCGTTGACGGCAGCTTGCTCCGCGTCGGTGAACGTCGGGGTGGCCTTGCGCTGCTCCAGGCTGCGAATGGCCTGCAGCGCGGTGGCTTCACGGTGCAACCAGTCGGCTGACCAGTCGGGAGCGACGTAGCTGCCGTGGCCCCACACGGTGCCGAGCTGCTGGCCACCGGCCGACATCCAGGCCTGTTGTCCGAGTTGAATTTGTTCGCCAGTGAACAGGACTTCACCGTCCGTCGTGACGACCGACTTGGGAATGGGGGGTGCAAACAGGTAGATCTGCCACCCGAGGTATCCGAGGGCCCCGAACGACAGCACGAAGATGAGGCCGAGCCATCGCCACAGCCTGCTGGTGGATTTCATGGAAGTGCTCCGAGTGGATGTTGTTGTGACGGTCATGCACCGCCGCCGCAGACGCCGCAGCATTGGCCGGCGCCGTGCGAACGCGCCAGCTTCTGGATGCCGACGCGCCAGACCCGCGGCCCGGTCTGCCTGTAGACCCAAGAGAAGTCGCCGGGCGCTTCAGCCTGGAACTGGTAGTACAGCGGCTTGGGGTCGCGGTCGTTGACGATTTCGAGGGCGTCGCCGAATTCGAGGGCCCTGAACGCAGCGACGAGGGTCGGGTTGCGCTCGTGAGGCGCGAGGGCGCGAACGTCGATGGTGGTGCTCACCGTTGCGGGTGTCATGCTCGGCTCCCGGTCATGTGACCATAAGGTGCATTGGAAGTGCACCTATTATGGGAAGGCAGTGCCGAGGTTTGTTTGACGGCGATCAAATGCGCGCTTGACCGGGTCGTCGGCCGGCGGCCGAACTCTTCGGCGCGCTCGTCGGTAACGTCGGCGGACTGTGCGTCCACGCCGAACGCCGTGTGAGCCGTCTACTCGGCTTTACGCAAGGTCGGGCGGACCAGGGCACGATGGCGCCGTGTGCACGCGACGACGAGCGACCCGGCGCTCACTTGACGCCGAAATCGACGCGCGTCGTCTTGCCCTTGTCGCGGATTCCCTCGTTCGTGAGCTTCGGGGCGGCGAGGAAGATGCGACTTGATGGCAACTTGCCTTCATCCACCAGCCACTGCCGGGCCGCCTCTGCGCGTGCGTCCGCGAGCGGCCGCAGGTCCTTGTCGTCGATACCCGCCTTCGCCCCGCCGCTCGGGGCATGCTCGACGGCCACGCGATCTGCCGCGGGATCGACGCGGCCGACGATGTCGAGCCTGAGGTTGGGGCGCTCGTTGAGCAGCTTCGTCAGGGTCTCGAGCTTGGCGATGCCGTCAGCGTCGAGTGTGGCAGAGCCGGGCGCGAACTCAACATAAGAGAGCTCCTCCCCGCCTCCGACGACTGCCCCGAGCACCGAGAACGGCGCGGTCACGGCCTTGGTAATCAGGTTGCCGAACGCCTGGGTGACCGCCTGCGTGATGCTGAAGTTCGGATCATCCAGCGAGCCCGAGATCGGCACTTTGACGTTGATGACACCGTTGCGATCCTTGAGGATCCCGACAGCGGCCTGCACCGGAAGCGTCGTCGCATCGGGGCTATCAACCTTTTCGCCGAACGTGAGTTGATCAAGGATGATGTTGTTCTCGGCCGCGAGCTTGCCCTTCTCGACGCGATACTTCACGTTCAAGCTGAGCTTGCCTTGCTCGATCTTGTGGCCCACATATTTCACCGAGTAGGTGGACATGGGCGGGAGCTCGATGCCCTTCGCCATGCCCTCGATATCAAGGAAAAGCGTTGGCGCGAGTGGACTCGCACGCCCGTGAACCTCTATCTCGGCAGAGCGCTCGGCCTTCGCGTGCAGCGCGATCTCGCTGGCCTTGTCCGGTGCCATTTCCGTCAGCGTCCCTTGGATGTCGCTCAGCTTCGCGCTGTAGTTGGGCTTGATGAAGAAGTCGCTGAAGTCAATGGCGCCGCCTTGAAGTTTCATCGGCCCAAGGCGGATGGGCAGCGGTGCAGCCGCTGGCGCGGCGGCTGGCGCAGAAGCTGGCGCAGCAGTTGGCTGGACGGTGGGGCTCTTCGACTCAGGCGCAGGAGCGGCCGGCTTGCCAGCGGGCGGTTTGCTGGCCTGGGTGGTGCCGGGTGTCGACATGAGGTCCTGAAGGTTGAGCCGTGCATCTGCCGAAAGAACGATGCGGCCGTAGAAGTCGGTGAGCGCGATGTCGCCCAATGCGACCTTGAGCGGCTGCAGGTCGAAGTCGACCGCACCAACGGAAAGCGACTTCCACTTCACCAGATCCGCTTTGGTCGGCTTGTCCACGGATGCGAAATCGGTGACGCTGACGTCGCCCTTGTACGACGCCTTCATCGCGCCGTCGGTTTCACGCGCGAATGCCGCCGTGCCTTTCGCCGAGACCGCGCCCGACGTAACGGCAAGGTTTACTTGGTCGTCGATGTACCGCTGCACGAGCGCAAAGTCGATCGTGCGCGCTTCGACGCGGAAGCTTCCGCTGAGCGGCTCGAGCGAAAGCGGACCACTCGCAGCGAACGTGCCACGCTTCTCGATCGTGGCGCGCAGGTCGACTTGGCCTTGCTGCCCGCGCGCGGTTGAAAGGTTCCGTACCTCCACCTCGAGCGGCGCGATAGCGAGCTTGAGGACCGGGGCTCCGACCGCGAGGTCCTCGAGTGCGACCGACGAGCGATCGAGGGAGAGCGCGCCAAGGTCGATGCGCCAAGGCGTCGCGGGCGTCGCTGCGGGCGTCGCTACCGAATTCACCGCTGGCGGCGCAGTGTCCACCGCGCCGTCGCGCACGATGCGCCCGAGGTTGAGCTTGCCGTCCTTCTCGCGGCGAAGATGAATGGCAGCCTCCCGCACCCTGATCGAGCCGAGATTTGCCGTGCGCTCCTTCAACCGGGCACCCGCGCCCTTGACCTCGATCGATGCGACGCGAAAGAGCGGCTGCTTTTCGCCACTCAGCCGGGCGCGGAACCCCTGCAGCGCAAGCGCGAGATCCGAGACCGTCAACTCATGCTTCTCGTAAGCCAGGTCGCTGGCCCACCGGAAAGCGAAGCCGATGGCGAACCGGCCGTCTTCGACCTCGAGATTCGAGGCCTGGGTGACGTAGGGCTGAAAATTCTTGAGCCGCAGGCCGACCACGTCAAGCCGACCTTCTGCGCCACGCGGATCGGCGGTCGTCGCGACGTCGAGCTTGAAGGACTCACCGGCCCGGGAGCGAGCGTGAATCGCAATCTCGTTCCTCTTGTCCTTCACCGTGTTGTCGAAGTCGCGGGCCTCGATGCCGAGATCCTCAACGGCAGCTTCGTACGTGGGCGCGGTGCGCTCGTCGCTGAACCTGACCTTGCCCGATTGCACGACGAACGAGCCGAACTTGAGCGGGACCGCAGCCTTGCCGGTCTTTGTGCGCGCCGCCCTTTGTTTCTGGTCCCCCTCGGCCGCAACGATCCCCACACGTTCGAGGTTGATCGTGCCGGACTTGTCGCGCCGGATGTGCACGTCCGGCTGCTCGATCACCACGCTCTTGAGGTCCACGTCCGGCGCGAGCACATCGACTTCATTGATCTCGACGGCAATCCGTTGACAGGCCACCAGTGGACGGTCCTCGGGGTCGTGGATATTGAACTGGCTCACCGAAGCCGAGCCGCGCACCTTGATCCTGGGTGCATCCCCGCGCTGCTCGAATGCGACAACCAGGCGCGTGTCGAGCAGAGCCGACTTGACTTGGCCGCGCAGCTCGAAGGGCAGATAGTCGACGAGGCGGGTGAGATCGAATTTCTCCAATTCGACGTTCAGCGTGGTGACTTGCGTGTCCTGGAATGGCAGCGTCTCGCCCTTGACGCCGACAGGTGCTCCGTTGATGCGCGCGCTGAACTCCGGGGCGACCGTCACGTCAACGTGTGAGGGCAGGCTCGAAATGAACGGGATCCCGATCCGCAGGTCCGTGACCTCGTGCTTCTCACCCTTCGCGCGGTCGTCGACATCGATGCGGCCGTCAACGAGTTGCAAGTTGAACGCCGCGAATTTCGGCGGGGGTTCGTCGTTCTTTGGCCGCGCCATGAACCCGTCGACAAGGTCCTGGAAGTTGTACGTGCCCTCAGATTCGCGAATCACGCGCGCGGCAGGCTTGATGAGCCTGGCTTCATCGACCACCGGTGCAAGTCGGAAGATCGAGCTCCACCCGGCGTTGATGTACAGCTCGTCGAAGGTCACGAAAGCCGCTGCACCGGAGCGCTCTTGCATGACGAAACCGCGCACCGTGACCGACGGCGCAAACGGGTTCACGTGCAGCGCTTCGATCGTCACCGGGCGGTGGAGCGCTCTCGAAAGCGCCGCCTCGAGCCTCGGCTTCGCGATGGGGGGGACGACAAGAAAAACCGATCAGCGCGAAGCGCTGCGACAAGGCCGAGAATCCAAAACAGAACTTTGCGGGCGCGCCCCCGCCTTGCGAATCCGAGGATCGCATTGGCGGCGGCGGAGATTGGGGATTGCATCGCGTGAGGCGTCCTGAACGGCGGTACCGCCCAATCGCTACGAAAGTGATGGCCGGAACACGCGACGGCGAGCGCCGAGTTGAAGAAGATTCGCGTTCAATGGTACCAACGCTGGCGGTGAGTGCAGCCAGGAGGGACGACCGGTCGTGCTTCGGGTTGCACCAGCTCTCGCGCACGCAGGCGTCGCAGGCCGCCGGGGCTATCTGGTGCGGCGTGAGGTCGGGCTTGCACCGGCCGAACACCATCGCGCAGACGTCGAGTCAGTCGGACTCACCGTAGTCGGGCTCGCTGACCCAGGAAGGTCGCCGCCCACGACAACCCCGCTGAGGCTGGTTTTCATTGGTGCCGGTGAGAAGAGTCGAACTCCCGACCTTCGCATTACGAATGCGCTGCTCTACCAACTGAGCTACACCGGCTGAGGTAGCAAGGGCGCGAATTATAGCCAGCGGCCCCTGCGGCCCTGCGGTCGGATTCACCACACACGGCTGGTGACACACGCGCTCGCGCGCCTAAAGCCGCGGCCATCGCGGCCGATATCCGAGCATCCTCCCTGGTAAGCGCATATGCGACAAGTCACTCCCAGCGAGTCGGTGCTCGCCGAACTCGGGACCTACGACCCGGCGCGCGGCATGACCGCCGCGCAACGCAACCGCTCGCGCACCGCGCAGCGGTTGGTCATCGAGCACGGTGTCACCGGTGCTTTGTCACATTCCTCCGACCTGCAACAAGCGGCGCCGCTCATCGTGCAGGCCGTCTGCGACGAGTTGGGCTGGGCCTGCGGCGCCTGCTGGATCGAGGATTCGTCGACCGACACCCTGGTCTGCGTGGGCGCCTGGGGCCGTGGCGGGCCAGCGATCGACGCTTTCCTCAAGGCCACGCGGGCGATCCGGCCCTCCGCCTCCGAAGGCGGCGGCCTGGTGCGGCGCTGCTTTGCAGTCGGGCGATCCGGTGTGGATCCGCGACGTGGCCGCGGAGCCGAGCTTTTTCCGCGCGCCGATGGCCAAGCGCGCCAACCTGCACAGCGCATTTGCATTCCCGATCACCGCCGCCGGCCGCGTGCTGGGCGCAGTCGAGTTCTTCAGCCACGAGACCGAGGAGCTCGATGCCGAACTGCTCGATTGCACGCGCTACGTCGGCAGCCAGATCGGCCAGTTCTGCCTGCGGGCGCAGGCGCAGGCGCAACTGCGCGAGAGCGAGAAGCGCCACGCCGACACCATCGAACTGGCGGCGATCGGCATCGCCCATGTCAACGACGCCGGCCGCTATGTGCACGTCAACCGCTGGATGTGCGACCTACTGGGCTACAGCCGCGAAGAGTTGTTGCGCATGACGGTCAAGCAGGTCTCGCACCCCGACGACAAGGAGCGTCGCCGACAAGGTGCGTGCCCAGCTGCGCGCCGGCGAGATCGATTCGTTCCAGCTCGAGAAGCGATATCTGCGCAAGGACGGCGCCACTGTCTGGGTGCAGATCACGATTTCGGTGCCGCGCGACAGCGCCGGCCGTCCCGGCAACGACATCTCGATCATCCAGGACATCACGGCACGCAAGCAGGCCGAGTTCGCGGTGCAGCGCAGCGAGCAGCGTTTCCGCAACCTGGTGGAGCTGTCGTCCGACTGGTACTGGGAGATCGACGCCGACCTGCGCTACACCGCCTTCGGTGGTCGCAACATGGGCGAGAAGTACGAGCAACTGCTGCGCGGCCGTCTGGCCTGGGACATCCCCGGCGCCGACAGCGAGGTCGGCTGGGCCGATCTGCGCGCGCGGCTGGAGCGGCACGAGTCGTTCCGCGATTTCGAGTACGCGTACACCGACAAGCACGGCCACCGCCGCCACATCTGCGCCAGCGGTGAGCCGCTGAACGACGAGCAAGGCCGCTTCACGGGCTACCGCGGCGTGTCGCGCGACATCACGCCGCGCAAGCAGGCCGAGGAGCGCATCCAGTACCTGGCCACGCACGACAGCCTGACCGGGCTGCCCAACCGCGTGATGTTCGGCGAGCTGCTGAACCACGTGCTGGCGCTGTCGCGGCGCAATCAGAGCAAGTTCGCGGTGCTGTTCATCGACCTCGACCGCTTCAAGTTCATCAACGACAGCCTGGGCCACGAGGCCGGCGACGCGCTGCTGCGCGAGGTGGCCAAGCGCCTGAAGGAAAGCCTGCGCGCCAGCGACATCGTGGCGCGGCTGGGCGGCGACGAGTTCGTGATGCTGCTGCAGGATCTGGGCCACAGCGAGCAGGCCGGCCCTATCGCCCGCAAGCTGCTGTCGGCGGTGATCAAGCCGATCGAACTCAACGGCCAGGAGTGCCGCGTCACCGCCAGCATCGGCATCTCGGTGTTCCCCGACGACGCGTCCGACGAGACGTCGCTGATGACGCACGCCGACCTGGCGATGTACCACGCCAAGGAAGAGGGCAAGAACAATTTCCAGTTCTACGACGGCCGGCTCGAGACGCTGTCGCTCGAGCGCCTGACGCTGGAGACCAAGCTGCGCCGCGCGATCGAGCGCGACGAGCTGTCGCTGCACTACCAGGCCAAGCTCGACCTGGCGAGCAACGCCATCTCCGGTGTCGAAGCGCTGCTGCGCTGGAACAGCGCCGAGCTCGGCGCGGTGTCGCCGGCCAAGTTCATCCCGGTGGCCGAGGAGACCGGGCTCATCCTGGCCATCGGCAAGTGGGTGTTGCGCACGGCCTGCGCGCAGAGCATGCAGTGGCAGCGCGCAGGCTTGCCGCCGGTGCGCGTGTCGGTCAACCTGTCGCCGCGCCAGCTCAACGATCCCGAGCTGCTGGCCGCGGTGCGCGACGTGCTCGCCGAAACGGGCCTCAAGCCCGACCTGCTGGAGCTCGAGGTCACCGAGAGCTCGGTGATGCACAACGTCGAGCGCGCGCTCGAGGTGCTGTGTGCGCTCAAGGACATGGGCCTGCGGCTGGCGATCGACGACTTCGGCACCGGCTACTCGTCGCTGGCGCAGTTGAAGCGCTTCCCGATCGATACGCTGAAGGTCGACCGTTCGTTCATCCGCGAACTGCCCGCCGACTCGGAAGACAAGGCGATCGCCGAAGCCATCATCGCGATGGGCAGGACGTTGAGCCTCACCGTGGTGGCCGAGGGCGTGGAAACGCGCGAGCAGCAGGACTTCCTGCGCGAGCGCGCGTGCGACCAGATGCAGGGCTTCTTCTTCAGCAAGCCGGTCGCGGCGGCCGACTTCGCCGAACTGCTGCGCACGCACGTGCGCTGAAGCGGCGTCTCCGGCCGGGCGAACGCGCCGCACCGGCGCGGTTGCCAGCGCCCGCGTCATCGATCAGACTGCACGGTCTCGGTCGACAAGACGCGGAGGCTGGCGTGGCCAAGCTCAATGTCAACGGTCAGGCGCTCGAGGTGGCGGTCGAAGCCGACACGCCGCTGCTGTGGGTGCTGCGCGAGCAGGTCGGGCTCACGGGCACCAAGTACGGCTGCGGCATCGCGCAGTGCGGCGCCTGCTCGGTGCACATCAACGGCGAGTTGCGGCGCTCGTGCGCGGTGGCGGTGGGCAGCATCGCGGCCGACGACCGCATCGTCACCATCGAAGGCCTGTCGCGCGACCGCTCGCATCCGGTGCAGCGCGCCTGGGCCGAGCTCGACGTGCCGCAGTGCGGCTACTGCCAGTCGGGCCAGATCATGGCGGCCGCGGCCTTGCTGGCCAAGACCGGCAAGCCGAGCGACGCCGACATCGATGCGGCGATGACCAACATCTGCCGCTGCGGCACCTACCAGCGCATCCGCGCGGCGGTGCACCGTGCCGCCGCCATCAAGACGGCCAAGGCTTGAGGAGGCACGATGAAGACCACATCCACGTGCCGCGTTCGACGAGCTGTCGCGCCGCGAATTCATCGTCACCACCGGTGCCGCTGCCGGCACCCTCGTGCTCGGCTGGGCGGCGCCGCTCGACGCCGGCGCCCAGGCCGCGAGCGAAGGCAGCGAGCTCAACGTCTGGGTCGTCGTGCGGCCCGATGAGCGTTGCGTGATCCGCATCGCGCGCTCGGAGATGGGGCAGGGCACGCTCACCGGCCTGGCGCAACTGGTGGTCGAAGAGCTGGAGTGCGACTGGGCCAAGGTCAGCACCGAGCAGATTTCGCCGCAACGCAATTTCGCATCCAAGCGCGCATGGGGCGAGATGGGCACCGGCGGCAGCCGCGGCATCCGCACCTCGCACGACTACGTGCGCCGCGGTGGCGCGGCGGCGCGGCTGATGCTGCTGCAGGCGGCGGCCGACGAATGGAAGGTGCCGGTGTCCGAGCTGCGTGTGGCCGACGGCGTGATCACGCACGCCGCCAGCGGGCGCAGCACCAGCTACGGCAAGGTGGCTGCCGCGGCGGCCAAGCTGCCGCCGCCCGACGCCAAGGCCATCGTCCTGAAGGATCCCAAGGCCTGGAAGGTGGCCGGCAAGCCGGTCAAGCGCCTGGACACCGGCGACAAGCTCGACGGCAGCAAGCTCTACGCCGTTGATGTGCGCGTGCCCGGCATGCTCAACGCGGCGATCAAGTCGTGCCCGGTGTTCGGCGGCAAGCTGGTCAGCTTCGACAACGCCGCGATCGCCACGCGCCCCGGTGTCAAGGGCGCGGTGCGGGTCAACGACAGCACGGTGGCGGTGGTGGCCGACACCTGGTGGCACGCCAAGAGCGCGCTCGATGCGCTGCCGATCGTGTGGGACGAAGGCGCCGGCGCCACGCAGACCAGCGCGCTGATCGCCAAGCACCTCGAAGAGGGGCTGACAGCGACCAACGCCTTCGCGCAGCGCAACGAGGGCGATGCGCTGAAGGCGATCGCTGGCGCGGCCAGGAAGGTCGAGGCGACCTATGCGACGCCGTTTCTCTCGCACGCGACGATGGAGCCGATGAACTGCACCGCGCGCGTGTCGGCCGACTCGGCCGAGATCTGGGTGCCCACGCAAAACGCCGAGGCCTCGCACGCCGCACTGTCTGAACAGTCGGGCCTGCCGCTGGCGCAGTGCAGCCGTGCACCGGCTCGACCTCGGCGGCGGCTTCGGCCGCCGCGGCGGCAACCAGGACTACGTGCGCCAGGCGGTGTTGATCGCCAAGCAGTTTCCGGGCGTGCCAGTCAAGATGCTGTGGAGTCGCGAAGAGGACCAGGCGCACGACTTCTTCCGGCCGATCTCGGTGTGCAAGCTGACTGCCGGGCTCGACGCCAGCGGCGCGCTGGTGGGCCTGCACGTGCGCCTGTCGGGGCAATCGATCAACGCCTACGTCGCGCCGCAGACGGTGCTCGAAGGCAAGGACCGGCGGCAGACGCAGGGCTGGTGGGCCGAGCCCGGCGACGCCCAGCTCGGCTACACCGTGCCCAACCTGCTGGTCGAGTATGCGATGCGCAACACCCACGTGCCGGTGGGCCCGTGGCGCGGCGTCAACACCAACCAGAACGGCGTCTACATGGAGTGCTTCATCGACGAGGTGGCGCGCGCCGCGGGGGCCGACCCGCTGGCGTTTCGCCGCGCGTTGATGCAAAAGCACCCCAAGCACCTGGCGGTGCTCGATGCCGCGGCCGAGCGCGCCGGCTGGGGCACGCCGCTGCCGTCCGGCGTGCACCGCGGCATCGCGCAGTTCATGGGCTACGGCAGCTACTCGGCGGCGGTGGCCGAGGTGTCGGTGAGCGCGCGCGGCGAGTTGCGCGTGCACCGCATGGTGCTGGCACTCGACTGCGGCCACGCGGTGAATCCCGACCAGATCGCGGCCCAGGTGGAAGGCTCGGTGGCCTATGGCCTGTCGGCCGCTCTGCACGGCGAGATCACGATCGACAAGGGGCGGGTCAACGAGCTGAACTTCCACACCTACCCGATCCTCAAGCTGGCGGAGTTTCCGAAGGTCGAGACGGTGATCGTGCCGACGCACGACTTCTGGGGCGGTGTCGGCGAGCCGACGATCTGCGTGGTGACGCCCTGCGTGCTCAACGCGATCCACGCCGCCACCGGCAAGCCGGTGCGCAGCCTGCCGCTGAAGCACGTGAAGCTCGTCTAGACGGGATCGCGCCGCCCGCTGCGCCGGGCCCGGACGGGCACGTCAACGCGTGCCCGTGGTCCTCAGGTGTGCGTGACCCAGCCGGTGTAGTCGGCGCCTTCGAGGTGCGGCAGCGTGTTGAAGGTGATCAGCGAGTGGCGCTTGGGCGTGAATCCGAACTCGGTGACAGCGCTGTTGCGCATGCGCAGGTTGAGCTCCACCGCCGTCTGCGGCGGTGCACCGAGCACGTGGGCCACGGCCACCGAGATCGGCCCGCCGCTGGAGACCATCAGCACGTCGCCGTTGTGGCGCATGCGCACGTGGTCGAGCGCCTCGACGATGGCGCTCGCGAAGCGCTCGAAGGTCGGCATGCCTTCGGGCGCACGTGCGGCCCTCCATCCAGGCGATCAGGCCATCGCGCAGGATGCGAAAGTGCTGCCGCACCTGCTCGGGGCTGGTGGCGCGCTCGATCGGCCGTGGGTGAATCGCCCGCACGACAGCCTCGCTGTCGTACTCGTTCAAGCCCGGCATCGCGAGCGGGTCGTGCTGCGTGCGCAGGCCACGTTGCAGCGCCTCGAACGACTGCGCGTGGCGCTTCAGCGTGCCGGTGATCACGCCGTCGAAGCGCACGTTGCGGTTGCGAAAGTAGTCGCCGAGCCGCTCGCATTGGCGCGCGCCGAGTTCGCTCAGGCGGTCGTAGTCGTCGGTGCCGAACGAAGCCTGGCCGTGGCGTACGAGGTACAGGGTGCCCATCGGCGCGATTGTCGCCGCCCGCGTGACGCGGCGATGTCGCGCCTGCGACCGTGCACGGAACCGGGCAGCTGCCTATGATGCCCCGCACCCGTTCCCCCAAGCCGCCGCGATGAACTTGCTCCTGCGTTGGGCCTGATCACTGCGGTCTCCCTGGCGAGTGATCGGGTGACCCAACATCAGCGTCGCACGAAGGCCCTTCAAGTCCAGAACTTGCAGCGCGGGCCGGCCCGACAGCGCGCGGTTCGGTCCAGAAATTGGACTGGCGGCCGCCACCGTCTTGGCCTACGCTTGCCGACGTGATCGACTACGGCCAGTTCTGCACGGTGGCGCGCGGCGCCGAGGTCGTCGGCGAGCGCTGGACGCCGCTGGTGGTGCGCGAACTGCTGTGCGGCAGCACGCGCTTCAACGACATTCGCCGCGGCGTGCCGCGCATGTCGGCGTCGCTGCTGGCGCAGCGCCTGCGCAAGCTGGAGGAGGTGGGCGTGGTCAAGCGGGTGGCCAGCGGCCCGCACGACGAGTACCACCTCACCGGCGCCGGCGAGGAGCTGCGGCCGATCGTGATGGCGCTCGGCCATTGGGGTGCACGCTGGATCGGCAGCCGCCTGAAGCGCGGCCAGCTCGACGTCGGCTTCCTGATGTGGGACATCCGCCGTTTCCTGCGGCTCGACGCGGTGCCGCGCGGCCGTTGCGTGGTGATCCAGTTCCGCTTTCCAGACGCGCGTGCCGGCGAGCGCCGCTGGTGGCTGGTGGTCGACCACGGCAGCGCCGACCTGTGCCGCGACGATCCCGGCCACGAACTGACTCTGGTGGTCGAGTCCAGTGTGCTGGCGCTCACCGAGATCTGGACCGGCGATCGCGACGCAACGGCTGCCGTGGCGGCACGCGAGGTGCGCGTCAGCGGCGCGGCGCACGATGCGCGGCAACTCTGGGCCTGGCTCGGCCGCAGCGCGTTCGCCGGCACGCGCGAGCGCGTGCGCGCGTCGCCCTAGCGGTGCGCCGGCTGCCGGCGCGCCGGTGTGCACAATGCATGCTCGTTGCATTGTTCGGGGAGCGCTGCGATGCCTGCAGTCAAGATACTGGTCGCACAAGGCGGCGGCCCAACGGCGGTGATCAACCAGTCGCTGGTCGGCGTGGTGCTGGAGGCGCGGCGCTTTGGCCAGGTGGATCGCGTCTACGGTGCGCGCCATGGCGTGCGCGGCATCATCAATGAAGATCTCGTCGATCTGACACAGGAGACCCGCCACAACCTCGAGCAGGTGGCGGCCACGCCGGGCTCGACGCTCGGTTCCACGCGCGACAAGCCAGACCTGAAGTACTGCCAGCAGATCTTCGAGGTGCTGCGTGCGCACGGCATCGGGCACTTTTTCTACATCGGCGGCAACGATTCGTCGGACACCGTGCGCATCGTCAGCGAGGAGGCCGCCAAGTCCGGTTATCCGTTGCGCTGCCTGCACATTCCCAAGACGATCGACAACGACCTGGTGTGCAACGATCACACGCCCGGCTTTCCGTCGGCGGCGCGCTTCGTGGCTCAGGCCTTCGCTGGCGCCAACCTCGACAACGCGGCGCTGCCTGGTGTCTATGTGGCGGTGGTGATGGGCCGCCATGCCGGGTTTCTGACTGCGGCTTCAGCCGGTGCCAGGAAGTTCGCCGACGATGGCCCGCACCTGATCTACCTGCCCGAGCGCACGTTCACGATCGAGCGTTTCCTGGCCGACGTGAAGGCCACGCAAGAGCGCCACGGCCGCTGCGTGGTGGCAGTGTCCGAAGGCATCCACGATGCGTCGGGCCAGCCGATCATCACGCAGCTGGCCAAGCAGGTCGAGCGCGATGCGCACGGCAACGTGCAGCTGTCGGGCAGCGGCGCGCTGGCCGACCTGCTGTGCGAGCAGATCAAGGCCCAGCTCGGCTTGAAGCGTGTGCGCGGCGACACCTTCGGCTACCTGCAGCGCAGTTTTCTCGGCTGCGTCAGCGATGTCGACGCGCACGAGGCGCGCGAGGTCGGCGAGAAGGCGGTGCAGTTCGCGATGTGGGGGGAGCGCAATGGCTCGGTGGCGATCCAGCGTTGCGGCGACTACGCGGCGGACTACAAGCTGGTGCCGCTGGCCGATGTGGCCGGCAAGACACGGGTGATGGATGACGCCTTCATCACCGATGCCGGCAACGACGTGACCGATGCGTTTGCCTCGTACCTGCGCCCGCTGCTCGGCTCGGGGCTGCCCGAGGCCCATCGGCTGCGGGCCGCGCCGGTGGCCAAGGTGCTCAAGGCCAAGGGCTGACGCCCGCGGCCCTCACCACTTTTCGCAGGGGCGCTGCGCACGCGCCGCACGGACGCGGCGGGCGCAAGCCGGCGTGCCGTCGCGCGCTCACGGCTGCGCTTCGGCCGCCGCAGTGCGTTCGCCCTGCGGAGCTGCCGCCGGCGCCGCCTGCAACGCCTTGGTGACGATCTCGCGCAGGTCGGCGCTCAGGTCGGTGCGCAGCGCCACCCGCGCGATCGCTTCGCGCGCCGCGCTGCGGTAGGGCTCGGCCAGGTGCATCCAGCGATCGAGCGCACGCGCCACGCGCGCAGCGAGCGTGGGGTTGAGTGCGTCCAGCTCGATCACCCGCTCGGCCCAGAACACATAGCCCGCGGCGTCGGCGCGGTGGAAGGCACCCGGGTTGCGCAGGCAGAAGCTGCTGATCAGGCTGCGCGCGCGGTTGGGATTCTTCAGCGTGAAGGCGCGGTGCTGCATCAGCTCGCGCACGCGCGCGAACACGCGGCCCTCGCGCTCGTTTGCGCTGGCCTGCAGCGTGAACCACTTGTCGACCACCAGCGGCTCGTCGGCGAACTGGTCGTAGCAGGCGCTGCAGTGCAGCGGCGGCCAGCTCGCTGTGCGCTTCGACCAGCGCGCTCAGCGCGCCGAGCCGGTCGGTCATGTTGCTGGCGTCCTTGAAGCGCTGCAGCGCGCGGCCCGGCCACACCGGGCTCGCCGCTGCGCACCGCGTGGCGCACCAGCATGGCCAGCGCCAGGTTGGCCAGCGCGCGGCGGCCGGCCTGGCCGGACTCGGGCCGATAGCCGTCGCGCACCGCGTGCGACTCGAATGCCCATGACCAGTCGTCCAGCAGCTGCGTGGCCAGCTGGTCGAGCGCCTGCTCGTGCAGCGCGTGGATGCGCGCCGGGTCGGCCGGGGTCACGCGCTCGGCCACGGTGGCCTCGCTGGGCGGCGTCAGCAGCAGCTCCTTGAGCGCCGGATCGACGGCCGGGTCGCGCAGCACGGCGCGCAGCGCGGCCACGCGTGTCGGGTTCGAGGTGCAGCGGTGCCCCGGCGTGCAGCGCCGCGACCATGGCCTGCATCAACAGGCGCTGGCCGGCCTCCCAGCGGTTGAAGGCATCGCTGTCGTGCATCAGCAGCACGCGCAGGTCGGCATCGCTCAACGCGTCGTCCGAGCTGCACCGGCGCCGAGAAGCCGCGCAGCAGCGACGGCACCGGCTCTTCGTCGACGTCGACGAACGTGAAGCTGTGGCTCGACCTCCGACAGCACCAGCACGCGCGTCGGTGCCGCCGGCCATCGGCTCGCCCTGCAGTGCGCAGCGGCAGCGGCTCGCCGTCGCGCGACAGCAGCGACAACGACACCGGAATCACGAACGGCAGCTTCTCGCTCTGCCCGGGCGTGGGTGCACAACGCTGGCCCAGGCGCAGCGTGTAGGTGCGCGACGCGGCGTCGTGGTGGCCGTGCGCCAGCAGCGCCGGCGTGCCGGCCTGCGCGTACCAGCGCTTGAACGCGTCGAGGTGCTCGGCCAGCCAGCTGCCCGGGTTGGCGTCGGCGATGGCCTGCGCGAAGTCGTCGCAGGTGACGGCCTGGCCGTCGTGGCGCTGGAAGTACAGGTCCATGCCGCGCCGGAAGCCTTCGCGGCCGACCAGCGTGTGCATCATGCGCACGACCTCGGCGCCTTTTTCGTAGACCGTGCTGGTGTAGAAGTTGTCGATCGCGGTGTACGACTCCGGGCGCACCGGGTGCGCCATCGGGCCGGCGTCCTCGGCGAACTGCACCTCGCGCAGGAACTGCACGTCCTGGATGCGCTTGATGGCGCGCGCCGACGGCGTGGCCATCATGTCCATGCTGAACTCCTGGTCGCGAAAGACCGTGAGCCCTTCCTTCAGCGACAGCTGGAACCAGTCGCGGCAGGTGATGCGGTTGCCGGTCCAGTTGTGGAAGTACTCGTGGCCGATCACGCTTTCGATGGCGAAGAAATCGTCGTCGGTGGCGGTGGCCGCGTTGGCCAGCACGTACTTGGTGTTGAACAGGTTCAACCCCTTGTTCTCCATCGCGCCCATGTTGAAGTCGTCGACCGCCACCACCATGAAGCGCTCGAGGTCGAGCGTGAGGCCGAAGCGCGCCTCGTCCCAGGCGATCGACGCCATCAGCGAGTTCATCGCGTGTTCGGTCTTGTCCATGTCGGCGCGGCGCACGTACACCTGCAGCAGGTGGTCGCGGCCGGCGCGCGAGCGCACGCGCTGCTCGCGGCAGGCCAGGTCGGCGGCCACCAGCGCAAACAGGTACGACGGCTTGGGGTGCGGGTCGTGCCAGGTGGCGAAGTGGCGGCCGCCGTCGAGCGCGCCTTCGGCGACCAGGTTGCCGTTGCAAAGCAGCTTCGGGCAGCGCGCCTTGTCGGCGCGCAGAGTCACCGTGTAGACGGCCATCACGTCGGGCCGGTCGAGGAAGTAGGTGATGCGGCGAAAGCCCTGCGCCTCGCACTGCGTGAAGAAGCCGCCGCCCGAGGTGTACAGGCCCGACAGCTCGGTGTTGGCCTCGGGCGCGCAGGTGTTGCGGATCTCGAGCACGACGCGGTCGCGTTCGGCCGGCAGCTCGATCACCAGGTCGCCGTCGTCGTGGCGGAACGCCACGCTGTCGCCATCGGCCAGCACGCGCAGCAGGTTCAGGCCGTCGCCGTTCAGGCGCAGCGGCTGCGACGGCTGCGTCGCCGTTGCGCTCGACCGTCATCTTGCTGCCGACGATCGTCTTGGCGGGGTCGAGGTCGAACGTCAGTTCGACCTGGCGGATCCAGTACGCCGGCGGCGCGTAGTCTTCGCGGCGCACCGGTTGGGTCTGGCCTTCGCGCATGGGATTCACCTGTCGGAAGAGTTAGAGGCCCTGCTTCAGGCTGGCCTCGATGAAGGCATCGAGGTCGCCGTCGAGCACCTTCTGCGTGTTGCTGATCTCGACGTTGGTGCGCAGGTCCTTGATGCGGCTCTGGTCGAGCACGTAGCTGCGGATCTGGTGGCCCCAGCCGACGTCGGTCTTGCTGTCCTCGAGCTTTTGCTGCTGCTCGCGCTGCTTGCGCATCTCGTGCTCGTACAGCCGGCTCTTGAGCATCGGCCAGGCCTCGTCGCGGTTGCGGTGTTGCGAGCGGTCGTTCTGGCACTGCACGACGATGCCGGTCGGCAGGTGCGTCATGCGCACCGCCGAGTCGGTCTTGTTGATGTGCTGGCCGCCGGCGCCCGAGGCACGGAAGGTGTCGATGCGCACGTCGGCCGGGTTGATCTCGATCTCGATCGAGTCGTCGACCTCGGGGTAGACGAACACGCTGGCGAAACTGGTGTGGCGGCCGCCCGACGAATCGAACGGGCTCTTGCGCACCAGCCGGTGCACGCCGGTCTCGGTGCGCAGCTGGCCGAACGCATAGTCGCCTTCGATCTTGAGCGTCGCGCTGCGGATGCCGGCGACGTCGCCCTCGGTCTCTTCGAGCACCTCGGCCTTGAAGCCCTTGCGCTCGCAGTACTTCAGGTACTGGCGCAGCAGCATCGCGGCCCAGTCGCAGGCCTCGGTGCCGCCGGCGCCGGCCTGGATGTCGAGAAAGCAGTTGGCCGGGTCGGCCGGGTTGCTGAACATGCGGCGGAACTCGAGGCCCTCCACCGTCTCGCGCAGCTTGGCCGCATCGGCCTCGATCGAGTGCAGGCTCGCGACGTCCTGGTCGGCCTTGACCATGTCGTACAGCTCGGCGTTGTCCGACAGGTGCGACTGCAGGTGGTCGATGGTGCCGACCACGGTCTCCAGCGTCTTCTTTTCGCGGCCCAGCTCCTGCGCGCGCTTGGGCTCGTCCCAGACCTTGGGGTTTTCCAGCGCGGCGTTGACTTCGTTCAGCCGCAGTGACTTGCGGTCGTAGTCAAAGATACCCCCGTAGCGCTGCGGTGCGCGCGGCGAGGTCGGCCAGCAGCGTGCCGATGGCATTGACGCGTTCGATGTCCATGTCGGGTCCGTTTCGTGCGGCGAGCATTTTCGCATGGGCCCTCGGCCGGCCCCAGCCTTGTCGCTTTGCAGGTGCGTGTTAACCCGAAGTCGAGCCGCTTTGCGTGTTCGAGGCGCGCGTGTCAATTGGCACTTTTCAGCGGCAATGCCCGAGTCGCGGGGCCGCGAAGCGACGCGCTGCCTAGGTGAAAATGCCCCCATCGCGCTTTTGTAAGAAACCGGTAAGCCGCCTCTATCAATCTAGGGCGGGCCATCAAGCAAAGAGGACAGGAGACACCATGCAGCTCACCGAGAGGCACAACGAGTACTGGCGAAAGAACCTCGAAATACACGGCAATCCTGCTGGCGGTGTGGTTCCTGGTCACGTTCGTGAGGCGTGGTTCGCACGCGAGTTGAACACCATCACGTTCTTCGGCTGGCCGTTGGGTTTCTGGTTTTCTGCACAGGGATCGCTGGCGATCTATGTCGCGATCATCGGCATCTACGCGGTGCTGATGAAGAAGCTCGACCGCGAATACAACGTCGACGAAGGAGACCTCGAATGACCACGCAGGCCTTCTCCCAGAAGTCGTTCAACTCGTCGCTGAAGAAGTACTACGGCTTCTACACCGGCGGCTTCATCCTCTTCCTGATCGCGCTCGCGATTGCCGAGCAGCTGGGCATCTCCCGGCAGTGGATCGGCTACTGGTTCCTGTTCGCGACGATCGCCCTGTATGCCGGCATCGGCATCATGAGCCGCACCGCCGACGTGGCCGAGTACTACGTGGCGGGTCGGCGCGTGCCGGCCTTCTTCAACGGCATGGCCACCGGCGCCGACTGGATGAGCGCGGCGTCGTTCATCGGCATGGCGGGAACGCTGTTCCTGTCGGGCTACGACGGCCTGGCCTGGGTGATGGGCTGGACCGGCGGCTACTGCCTGGTGGCGCTGTTCCTCGCGCCGTACCTGCGCAAGTTCGGCCAGTTCACGATCCCCGACTTCCTGGCCGAGCGTTACGGCGGCAACATCGTGCGCACGATCGGCATCGTGTCGGCGGTGGTCTGCTCGTTCGTCTACGTCGTCGCGCAGATCTACGGCGTCGGGCTGATCACCAGCCGGTTCACCGGCCTGGAGTTCGGCATCGGGGTGTTCGTCGGCCTCGGCGGCATCCTGGTGTGCTCGATGCTGGGCGGCATGAAGGCCGTCACCTGGACGCAGGTGGCGCAGTACATCATTCTGATCATTGCGTACCTGACGCCGGTGGTCTGGCTGGGCATGAAGCACACCGGCAGCCCGGTGCCGCAACTGGCCTACGGCTACACGCTGCAGAAGGTGACCGAGCTCGAGAAGAAGATCACCAACGACCCGAAGGAGCAAGAGGTCCGCAAGACCTTTGCCGACCGTGCCGCGGCGGGCCGGGCAGCGCTGGCCGAGCCGGACAAGGCGTACGCCGATGGCAAGGCCAAGGTCGAAAAAGCCTTGGCCGACGCCGAAGGCGGCCAACGCGCCGGCCGGCGAGATCGCCGACGCGGAAAAGGCGGTCGCGGCCTATCCCAAGGACGTGGCGACCGCGAGGTCGGTGTGGACGCGGGAGACGACGCTCGCCGCGCGCTCGGCGGGGCCAAGGCCCCACGCGCAGGCCTTCCCAGGCCCGACCGAGGCGGCGCAGGCCACCGCGCGGCTGAACTTCATCGGCATCGTGTTCTGCATGATGTTCGGCACCGCCGCGCTGCCGCACATCCTGATGCGCTACTACACCACCCCGAGCGTGCAGGAGGCGCGGGTGTCGGTGTTCTGGTCGCTGTTCTTCATCTTCCTGCTGTACTTCACGGCGCCGTGCCTGGCGGTGCTCGCCAAGTACGACATGTTCTCCAACCTGGTGGGCAGTTCGTTCGCCTCGCTACCAGCGTGGGCGGCGGCCTGGGCCAAGGTGGACCCCGGGTTGCTCAACATCACCGACATCAACAAGGACGGCATCGTGCAGTGGGCCGAGGTGGTGATCGGCGGCGACCTGATCGTGCTGGCGACGCCCGAGATCGCGGGCCTGCCCTATGTGGTTTCGGGGCTGGTTGCGGCGGGCGGCCTGGCCGCGGCGCTGTCCACCGCCGACGGGCTGCTGCTGACGATCGCCAACGCGCTGTCGCACGACCTGTACTACAAGATGATCGATCCGAATGCGTCGACCAAGAAGCGCGTGACGATCTCCAAGGCACTGCTGGTGGTGGTGGCCATCGTTGCGGCCTACGTGACCTCGCTCAAGCCCGGGGACATCCTGTTCCTGGTGGGGGCGGCGTTCTCGCTGGCGGCCTCGGCGTTCTTCCCGCCTCTCGTGCTGGGGGTGTTCTGGAAGCGCGCCAACAAGTGGGGCGCCATCATCGGCATGGCTGCCGGGCTGGGTGTGTGCGTGTACTACATGCTGCGCACCTACCCGTTCTTCACCAACATGGGCGTGCCGAAGATGGACCTGTGGTTCGGCTTGAGCCCGGTGTCGGCGGGCATGTTCGGTCTGCCGGTGGGCTTGCTGACGATCGTCTTCGTCAGCCTGCTGACCTCGCCGCCGTCGACGGCGGGTGCAGGAGCTGGTCGAGCACGTGCGCTTCCCGCACCTGAAGGGCGATGACCTGGTCAGCGAGGCCCGCTAAACTGAAAGTGCAAGTGCAGTCTCGGAAAGGGTCCGCCTTGTGCGGACCTTTTCTTGAGCGTTGTCCAGAACCGAAAGAAACCAAGCAGAAATGAAGATTGCAGTCGTCGGCCTGGCGTTCAGGCGATTCGTGCTCGTGGCGGCCGCGTCTGGCCTGGTGCTCGCCGCTGCAGCGTGCTCACCCGGAGGCGGCGGCCAGCAGCGCGGCCTGTTCATCGGCTACGTGACCGACAAGACCGAAGAAGAGGTCACCACCAAGGTCGGCAAGCCCGATGCCGTCGATGCCAGCAAGCCGAACACGCCGCGCTGGATCTACAAGAAGAAGACCTTCGACCCGGACAACCAGAACCAGGTCGACCCCGAGACCATCCTGATCTTCCAGAAGGACGCCAGCGGCAAGTTCAAGTGCACGCAGGTGGTCTTCGGCTGACGCCCGAGCAGCATCGCGTGACTCCTTGAATGTACCAAGTCGTCGTGATCCTGAAGGCCCTGACGGAGGTCGCCGCCGTCGGCATGCTCGGGCAAGGCTTGTTGTACCTTCTGGCCGGCAGGTCCCGCGAGCAGAACCTGGTCTACAAGCTGTTCAAGACCATCACGTCGCCCGTCATGAAGTTGACCCGGCTCATCACACCGAAGATCGTGCTCGATCGGCACATCTGGCTGGTGTCGATCCTGCTGCTGTCGATGCTCTGGCTGGTTCTCACCGGCCTGAAGATCAAATTCGTCCTCGAGGGAGCTGCCGCTGCTTGATGGCCCGGCAAAGGCGCGCGCGGTGAGCCCCTTGATGCGTTGGCTGGTCCGTCTCTGGCTCAACGGCCAGGCCACCGTCGCCCTGGTTTTCGGACGCAAGGCGGCCGCGTGCGCCCTGTTCGAACGGATGATCGAGTTGAATCCGGACGATGCGGTCGCGCTGTCGAGCCTGGGCAATCTGCGCATGGAAGCCGGCGACTCGGCCGGGGCGATCAGCGCTCTGGCCGATCTCGTCGGGCGGCGTCCCGCCGATGCCAACGCCTGGTTCAACCTGGGCTATGTGCACGAGAAGCGCGACGAACTGGTCGACGCCGAGCGCTGCATGCGCCAGGCTGCAAGCGTGAACCCCCGCCACGATCGGGCCTGGTACGGCCTGGCGCTGGTGCTGATCCGCAAGGGTGCCCTCACGCAGGCCGTCGATGCGCTCGAGAAGAACATCGCGCTGCAGCCGCTGAGCCCGTACGGCTTCTATCAACTGGGCATGACCTTGCACCATCTCGGCCGCGCCGACAAGGCGCAACGCATGGTCGATCGCCTGCGCCAGTTCGAGCCGAAGTACGCAGCGACCCTGGAGCGCGACATTCAACGCACCGTGCCGCGGTGCCCGACCGGCGAGGATCTCACTGCGGCGTCGACGATCAGCGTCACCGACAATCCCGAGGCCATGCGGGGCACCCCGTAGCAGCCTCGCACGGGGTCAGCGCAGACAAAACGAGGCCGACCCAGGGGATGGGGGCGGCCGTTGAGCCGGAGGTGCCGTCGATGGATCGAACGAATTCGCTGCGCAAGTACTGGTCGCAGAACCTTCGGATCACGGCGATCCTGATGACCATCTGGTTTTTGGTCACGTTCGTGCCGATGTACTTCGCGCGCGAGCTGAGCTTCAGGTTCTTCGGCTGGCCGTTCAGCGTCTGGGTCGCGGGGCAGGGCGCGTTGATCGTCTACTTCCTGATCATCTGGTTCTACCAGTGGTACATGAACAGGCTCGACATCGCCCACAACGTGCACGAGGAAGGGTGAAGTGACGCAGGCCTCGTCGCACAGGATCACGAGCGACGGGAGCAGCGCATTCAAGGCCCAGCTCAACCGGGTCTACGGTTGGTACACGGGCGGGCTCGTCGTCTTCATCCTGGCCTTGGCGGCGCTCGAGCAGATGGGGCTGCCCAGACGCGGGATCGGCTTCATCTTCCTGATTTCGACGGTCGGGCTGTACGCCGCGATCGGCATCATCAGCCGCACCCGGGACCCGGCGGAGTACTACGTTGCCGGGCGGCGTGTGCCGGCGCTGTACAACGGCATGGCCACCGGCGCAGACTGGATGAGCGCCGCCTCCTTCATCGGCATGGCCGGCACGATCTACCTGGGCGGCTTCAGCGGCATGGCCTTCATCATGGGCTGGACCGGCGGCTACTGCCTGGTGGCGCTGCTGCTGGCACCCTATCTGCGCAAGTTCGGCCAGTTCACGATTCCCGACTTCCTGGGCGCGCGCTACGAAGGCAACCTGCCGCGTCTGGTCGGCCTGATCGTTGCGATCCTGTGCTCGTTCACCTACGTCGTGGCGCAGATCTACGGCCTGGGCCTCATCACGACGCGGCTCACCGGCTTCGCATTCGAGATCGGCATCTTCGTCGGCCTGGGCGGCATTCTGCTGTGTTCGTTCCTGGGCGGCATGCGCGCCGTCACCTGGACGCAGGTGGCTCAGTACATCATTTTGATCATCGCCTACATGGCCCCGGTGGTGTGGCTGTCGATCAAGCAGACCGGCGTGCCGATTCCGCAGGCGGTCTACGGCTATCAATTGGCCAAGGTGACCGAGCGCGAGACCCAGCTGGCTGCCGACCCGAGAGAACAGGAGGTCATCGAAATCTTCAGATCGCGTGCGGCGGAGTTCGACGCCAAGCTGAGGGACGTGGCCAGCGCGCTGGCGATCGATCGCGCGGCGGCCGAGAAGAAGATTGCCGACCTGAAGGCCAGCGGCGCGACGGTCACGCAGATCCAGGCGGCCATCCGGGCCCAGACCGCATTGCCCAAGAACGTCGAGGATGCCCGCAAGGCCTGGGCTGCGGGCAAGGCCGCCAACGCGGCACGCGCCGTCCCGCTGGCCGGCATGGCGCCGCACGCTCAGCAGTTCGCGGGTGACCCGGATGGCGACCCACAGGCCAAGGCTGCCTTCGACACCTCGCGGCGCAATTTCCTGGCGCTCGTGTTCTGCCTGATGATGGGGACCGCCGCGCTGCCGCACATCCTGATGCGCTACTACACCACGCCATCGGTGAAGGAGGCGCGCGAGTCGGTGACCTGGAGCTTGTTCTTCATCCTCCTGCTGTACGTGACCGCGCCCGCGCTGGCCGTGTTGGTCAAGTACGAGGTCTTCAACGTGCTGGTGGGCACGCCGTTCGACAAGCTGCCGGCCTGGATCGGCGCCTGGGCCAAGGTCGATCCTTCGCTGCTGTCGGTGGTCGACATCAACAAGGACGGCATCTTTCAGCTCGGCGAGATGCGCATCGACGGCGACATCATCGTGCTGGCCACGCCGGAGATCGGCGGCCTGCCCTACGTGATCTCGGGCATGGTGGCGGCGGGCGGCCTGGCGGCGGCGTTGTCGACTGCCGACGGCTTGCTGCTGACGATTTCCAACGCGCTCAGCCACGACCTGTACTACAAGATGATCGATCCCAACGCGTCCTCGGCGCGCCGCATTGCGTTGTCCAAGGCGCTGCTGGTGGTGGTGGCCTTGCTGGCGGCCTACGTGGCTGCGCAGAAGCCGGCCGACATCCTGTTCCTGGTGTCGGTGGCGTTCTCGTTCGCGGCGGCCGCGTTCTTCCCGGCGCTGGTGCTCGGCATCTTCTGGAAGCGTGCCAACCGGTGGGGCGCGACACTCGGCATGGTCGCGGGCCTGGGCACCACCATCTACTACATGTGCACCACGCAGCCGTGGCTGCGCGGAGTGTTCGGCCTGACCCAGCCGATCGAGCTGTGGTTCGGCATCCAGCCGAACTCGGCCGGTGTGTTCGGCGTGCCGATCGGGTTCGCCGTGATCGTCGTGGTGAGCCTCGTCACGCGTGCGCCGAGCCGCGACACGCAGCAGCTGGTGGAGCACGTTCGCTACCCGGACCTCAAGGGGGCCAGCGCCTAACAGGTCAGCCTGGCGCATTGGCGACACGGCGCGGCAGGCGGCACCCGGCCGGCCTGGCCGCCGGCGTGCAAATACCACCTGAGGCCCATGTTCCGGCGCGCGGGCGCCCGACCGTGAACAAGTGGCGCTTCGGCCCGGCGAGGCACGGATGTAAGCTAGCAAGTGTTCGAATGTGAACCTCAGCCGCGGGCCGAGTGCTTGCCCCGAGTTGCAGACTGGATGGTTGGAGGTCTCGGTATGACCAAGATTTTCCGCAAGACCGACAAGGGGACCAACGAGATCGCCACCCGGGCCAACAAGTTGGTGCCGCGTTTGCGCACGGCGCTGATCCTGGTCGACGGCATCCGCAACGAAGCCGAACTCGGCGGCCTGATCGCCCAGCACCCGGCCGAGACGCTGGAAGAGTTGCTGACGCTGGGCTACATCGAGGTGGCTTCAGTCGTCGATGCGCCGATCAAGAAGGCCGCACCGGAGGTGCCCAACAAGAAGGCCGGCGCCGAATCGGCCGCCCCCGCCGCGTCGGAGAAGGCTTCATTCGCGACCTTCCGTGCCGAGGCCGTGCGGGCCTTCAACGATCTGACCGGCCCGCCCGGCGAAGCCCTGGCCATGAAGATGGAAGAGGCGTCCTCGCGCGAACAGCTGGCCCCGCTGTTGCAGGCGGCCTATCAGGTCATCGGCAGCACGCGCGGCGCGCACGCCGCCGCCGAGTTCAAGGCCCGGTTCGCGAGCTTCTGACGGCCTGGTCGGCCGCGGCTGCGCCGCGGGCACCGGCGCGTACGATCCCAGGCGCACGGTTCTCGTGCCGCCTCCATGACCGCCACCACCCCCTCGTCGAGCCTGCTCGACAACCTTTGCAGCGACGTGATGCGCCATGCGCCGTTCGCGCAGATGCGGCCTGAACACGTGCGGCAGTTCGTGGCGGCCGCCAGCGAGGTCTACTACGCGCCCGGCGAGGTGGTGCTCGAGCCCGCGATGGGGCCCGCCACCGGATTGCACCTGCTGCGCCAGGGCCACATCACGGGGCGGCGCGGCATGGCGGCATTGACCGGCGGCCTGCAGTACGAAGCGGGCGATTTGTTTCCGGTCGGGGCCGTGCTCGGCGCGCGGCCGGTGAGCTCCACCTACACCGCCAACGACGACTGCTTCTGTCTGCTGTTGCCGGCCGCTGCGCTGAAGCCGCTGGCGGCAGCGAGCCCGCCGTTCGCCGACTTCCTGCGAGCGTCGGGCCCTGCACTTCTTCGAACTGGCGCGCCAGGCGATGCGCGAGAGCTACGCTTCCGAGGCGCTGGCCCAGCAGGCGCTCGAGGCCGCGCTGACCACGCTGCCGCGCAAGCAGCCGCTGGCGTGCACGCCAGACACGCCGCTGGCTCGAGCGCTGGCGCAGATGCACGAGCGGCGCGTCGGCTCGGTGGTGGTGGTCGACGGGCAGGGCGCGCCGCTCGGCATCCTGACGCGCCACGATGTGCTGGGCCGGGTCACGCTGCCGGCGCTGCCGCTCGCCACGCCGATCGAAGCGGTGATGAGCACGCCGCTGCACCACCTCGACAGCAGCCACACGCTGCATGACGCGGCGCTGCTGATGTCGCGCCACGGCGTGCGCCACGTGCCGGTGTGCGAGGGCGGCCGCGCTCGTCAACATCGTGTCGGAGCGCGACCTGTTCGCGCTGCAGCGGCTGTCGCTGAAGCAGCTGTCGACGCGCATCCGCGCCGCGCCCGATCTGCCGTCGCTGCAGCGCGCGGCGGCGACATCCGGCGCTTCGCGCGCAACCTGCTCGGCCAGGGCGTGCAGGCGCGCCAGCTGACCGAGCTGATCAGCCACCTGAACGACGTGCTGACCGCGTCGCTGGTGCAGCTGCTCGCGCGCGAGCAGCGGGTGGACCTGCAGCAGGCCTGCTGGCTGGCCTTCGGCTCCGAGGGCCGCAGCGAGCAGACGGTGGCCACCGACCAGGACAACGGCCTCGTCTTTGCCAGCGACGACCCGCGCGGCCGACCGGCCCGCGCTGGCTGCGCTTCGCGCGCGCCGTCAACGAGGCGCTCGACGCCTGCGGCTACCCGCTGTGCAAGGGCAACGTGATGGCCAGCAACCCGGCGTGCTGCCTGTCGGTGGACGAGTGGCGCGCCCGTTTCGCGCACTGGATCGAGCACGGCGCGCCCGAGGATCTGCTGAGCGCCAGCATCTACTTCGACCTGCGGCCGCTGGCCGGGCGGCTCGAACTGGCGCGGCCGCTGCGCGAGATGCTGCTGCGCGAGCCCGAGCGCGTGCCGCGCTTCATCAAGCAGATGGCCGACAACGCGCTGCGCAGCCGAGCGCCGCTGAACTGGCTGGGCGCGATCGAGACCCAGCAGGTGGGCGGTCGCCACACGGTCGACGTCAAGCTGCGCGGCACCGCGCTGTTCGTCGACGCGGCGCGGCTGTACACGCTGGCGCACGGCCTCGATGCGTCGAGCACGCGCGCGCGCCTGCTTGCCGTGGCGCAGGCGTTGCGGCTCGAGCGGCGAAGGCGAGTCGTGGGTCGCGGCGTTCGAGTTCCTGCAGATGCTGCGCCTGCGCATCCAGCTCGACGACGCGCGCGACGATGCCGCGCCCAACGAGGTGGATGTGGATCGCCTCAACGAGCTCGACCGCCGCGTGCTGAAGGAGAGCTTGCGCGATCGCGCGCTCGCTGCAGCAGCGCATCGAGCTCGACTACCAGCGCTGACGGGCACGATGCAGCCGCCGTGGCGCCGCTGGCTGAAACCGCGCGAGGCCGGTCGACGACGGGCGCTGGGTCGTGCTCGACGTCGAGGCCAGCGGGCTCGATGCGGCGTCGCGACCGCCTGCTCGCGATCGCGGCGCTCGGCGTGCACATCGGCGCCGGCCGCGCGCGCATCACGCTGGCCGACAGCTTCGAAGTCGTGCTGCGACAGCCGCACGACACGCACGAGCCCGACAAGGCCAACATCCTGCTGCACGGCATCGGCGTGGGCGTGCAGCGCAACGGCGTCGAGCCGGCGCAGGCGCTGCAGGCGTTCACGGCCTTCGTGGCGCGCTCGCCGTTGATCGCCTTCCATGCCGGCGTTCGACCGCAGGCTGATCGAACGCGGCCTGCGCGTCGGCCGGGCTGCCGCGGCCCGACAACCCGTGGCTCGATCTCGAGCCGGTGGCGGCGGTGCTGCACCCGGAGGTGCGTGCGCGTGCGCTGGACGACTGGCTGGCGCACTTTGGCATCCGCTGCGCGCAGCGCCACCAGGCGGCCGCCGACACGCTGGCCACGGCCGAACTGCTGCTGCGCCTGTGGCCGCGATTGCGGGCGCAGCTGCCGGTGCTCGACATCCGGGCAGCCAGCAAGCTCGCATCGCTGGAACGCTGGCTGCGCCGCTGAGGCGTCGAGGTGGCCGACATTGACGCCAATGCCGGCATTGCACCGCTTGTCTTCGCGCCCGTTTTGCGCGGTCAATGTTCAGACTCGCTGCCCCGGTCACCTGTCATCGCGACGGGCAAACTCAGCCCAAAGGCCGACTGCGGCGACGACGAAGGGAAGAATCAAGAGGAACAGGAACGAGCCATCCAGTGAAGCGAACCAACGCGCCCAGACATCCCAACTGAATACCTCGTCGATCTGGCCCCGGATGCCTCGGAAGCAGGTGATGGCCACCAGCGTCGGTGGCAAGGCTGCGATGAACAGGCCGAAAGCGTTGATCGAATGATCCTCGAAGTGGTCTTTGAGGATCGCAAAGCCAGCGGGATTCGGCGCATTGGCGATCACGGTCAGGCCGCCGCCCGCCACGGCTCCGGCCACCAGCGAGTACTTGTAGTCGCTGGATACGCCTTCGACCAGAGAACCCAGGTAAGTGAGTGCCGCGTTGTCGGTGATCGCCGTGAGTGCGGCCGCACCGTAGAACAAGGTCGACTCGTCAAGATGGGACAGCACGCCCTGCAGCCACCAGAGTTGTTGCCCGCCAAGCACGATCAGCCCGGCAAGGAAGAACGCGACCATCAGGCCTTCGCGCAGCAGCAGTCGATCATGGTGGCGGCGGTATGCCTCCGCCAATCCGAGAAAGAGCAGGAAGAGCCCCATGAACGTCTCGGGGTCGTGACTCGCGAACACCACGGCGGCGAGGATGGCCACGTTCACGACCACTAATGCGGCGGGGACGCGGGCGCGCGCACCGCGCGCGGGTGGCAACGCGCGCTCGGACAACTCGCGACGGAAGAGCAGCGTCAGCGCGAGTGCATTGACGAGGACCGCCAGCGCGGCCTTTGCGCCGAACGTGGACAGCATGAATGCAGTGGTCCACTCCCACTTCGCGGCCACCATGAGAATCGGCGGAGCGGCGAAGTTGGTCAAGGTGCCGCCCACCGACACATTGACGAACAACACACCCAGCGTTGCATACTTGAGGCGACTGGACGCTTTGGTAGCGAAGATGCGCTCACGCAGCATCAACGCGGCCAGCGTCATCGCCGCCGGCTCGGTGATCAACGAACCGAGGAGCGGCACGAGCGACAGGCTCAGAAAGTATCCGGCGATCGCGGGCTGCACCGGCAGCAGTCGCGCCACAGAGCGCACGCCATCGGAAGCCACTTGCATGATCGGTCTGCTCGCGGCGACGACCATGATCACGAAGACGAACATCGGCTCGACGAACTTCCGGCTGTCCAGGTAGGCGGAGGAGGTGCTCCAGCCATAAGCGATGGCCATGAAAAGGAGCAAGACGATGGCCCAGAAGCCGAAGACGGTTTCGACTTCTCCCAGCAGGTGCCACAGCCCCGCGTGCGCAGTGCGCGTGTGCGCGAGATGCTCGAAGTAGCGGGTCGAGAAGGTGTGCATGACAGCGAGCGCGAACAACGCGAGGCCGACCAGTTCAAGCGTTCCGACTTGGGCAGTCATGCACCCAATCTACGGTGGCCGGAGCCAGCGGCACCAGTCGCAAAGCCGCGTACGTAAGAGCGCTTACTTGCCCAGTGGCGGGCATCGTGCAAGATGCGATTTGCCGATGAAGACTCCTTCGATATCTGCGCGATGCGGCGGTCTTTGCGCCTTGCTACCTCGTGCTCGACTGGGCCAGCTACATCGATCCAGTCGGTCCGTTCAACATCACCCCGTGGAACCCGCAACCCGCGCTGGCCATCGTCTGGATGATGCTGGCTGGCTTGGTGCACGCCCCGGTCGTGCTGGCCACCATCGTGCTTGGGGATGTGCTCATACGGCATACGCCAGGCGGGTACGCAATCACCACGACGACCGCCTTCGTTCTTGCGGGCGGCTACGCGGCGCATCGCATGGGCATTGAGGTCCCTGCTCCAGGGTGCCGACCTGCCTTCGACCCGGCAGCTGACGATCTTCGTCATGGTCGTGGTCGCCGGGGCCGGCGTGGTCGGTGCAGCGTTCATCGGAGTGCTGAGCGCGGCGGGTCTGCTGGGCGGCACCGGGTTCGGCAGGGCCTGGATGCGCTTCTGGATCGGTGACGCGGTCGGCGTTTTGGTGACTGCCCCGCTCCTGTTTGCTGCCGCGAACGCAGCACGCCGATCAGCCATGCTTGCTCTCTTGCGCCAGCCGGAGGCGATGTTGCAGGCGATCGTGCTGATGGCCACCGTCTGGCTCATATTTCAGGGATTCGTCAGCGATCCGTCGCGGCTGTTTATATCTGCTGTTCCTGCCTCTCATCTGGATCGCCGATTCGCTTCGGTATGAATGGCGCGATACGTGACCACCGCCATCGTCCAGATGGGGGTCGTGCTTGGCATCCACGGCAGCCAACACCTCACGCTGCCTGTCGTCGAGCTTCAAGCCTTGCTGGTGCGCCCTGACGTTGACCGGCTTGTTTCTGGGGGTGATGGTGGATCGAGCGACAGCGCGCCGAGGAAAACCTGCGGCAGACGCTGCGGCTGGCTGCCGCTGGAGAGATGGCCGGTGCCATTGCACACGAGATCAACCAGCCCCTGACTGCCGTCACGAACTACGGCCGATCGGCGCAAATGCTGCTCGAGCGAGATCGCATCGAGCTGCCGCATACTGAGGGACATCATCCCGAAGATCCTGGCGGAGGCGGAGCGCGCTGCCGACAGTCGTGCGACGGCTTCGGGACTTCTTTCGCGCTGGCACCACCCGGCTGGAGGTGGTCGAGCATCGACGATCTGCTGGAGGCGGTACGCCGCATCGCCGACACTGCGATCCGGGGCAAGGACGATCTCGCTCGAGGTCGAGACGCTCCCCGTCAGTCCCGCCGCTGTACATCGACCGGCTGCAGATCGAGGTGATTCTGCGCAACCTGATCGCCAACGCGGTCGAATCGGTGATCGGGTCGCGGCCGTCAAGGCGGACTCATCAGGGTCCTCGTGCGAACCTCACGATGACAAGCACGTTCGCATCGTGGTCGCCGACAACGGACCGGGCATTTCACCGGCCAGCCGCGAGAGCCTGTTCGAGCCGTTCGTGTCAGGCAAACCCACCGGCATGGGACTCGGCCTTGCCGTGAGCCGCACGATCGCGCGAAGCCCACGGCGGCTCGCTCGAAGCGGCCACCGTCGCGCACGGTGAATTCCACTTGGTTCTGCCATGCGTTCAGAGCGCCTGACCGTCTTTGTCATTGACGACGACGCGGCCGTGCGCGACTCGATCGCGCTCATGCTCGGGCTGGGCGGCTATCGAACATCGGTGTTCGCAGACGCCGAGGCCTTTCTTGCCGCGTGGAACGAAGATTGGGTCGGGCTGCGTGGTCGCCGATGTGCGATTGCCGGGACAAAGCGGCGTGGAGCTGCAAGACACGTTGAGGAAGCGCGGCGCGGCATTGCCCTTCGTCATCATCACGGCCCACGGCGACGTGGCGACCGCCCGTGCCGCGTTCAGGTCTCAGGCGGTGGATTTCCTCGAAAAGCCCTTCGACAACGCCCAACTGTAGCGCCGCCATCGAGACCGCCTTCGCACGGGAGGAGCGCAACGGCTTCAGAAGCACGACAGCCGGCGTGCGGACGCCGAGAAGCTCGATCGATTGACGAGCCCGTGAGCGAGAGGTGCTTGAACACGCTGCGCAAGGTCTGCACGCCAAGGAAATCGCCGCGGCCCTGGGCATCAGCCCTCGAACCGTCGAAGTGCACAAGACGCGGATCATGGAAAAGCTTGGGGTACGCAATCTGGCAGAGTTGGTGCGCTTCGCCATCGCCGCGACACCACGCGACGGCAATTGAGAGCTGTCTCGCAGCGCGCAGGTCATCGTCTGGCGTACACGCGGGGCCACGGACTTGCAAGGCCGGCCAACACGCGGCGCCGGACGAGCGCGCCGGCAACATCGCGTTGGCGCAGATCTGGCGTCGACGCCCGACGTGGCGCGCTGGCTCGCCCCTAGGCCATGATGTTGACGCCGCCGTCGATGTACAGCGTTTCGCCGGACAGCCGGCGTGCGTAGGGCGTGGCGAGGAAGGCGCAGGTGAAGCCGACGTCCATGATGTCGACCAGTTCGCCCAGCGGCGCCCGCTCGGCGGCCTCGTTGAGCAGCAGGTCGAAGTCCTTCAGGCCCGAGGCGGCGCGCGTCTTCAGCGGCCCCGGCGAGATCGGCGTGCACGCGGATGCCGCGCGGGCCGAGCTCGTAGGCCAGGTAGCGCACCGACGCTTCGAGCGCGGCCTTCACGGGGCCCATCACGTTGTAGTTGGTGACCACCTTGTTGGCGCCGTAGTAGCTCATCGTCAGCATCGTGCCGCCGTCGGTCATCAGCGGTGCCGCCAGCCGCGCCATGCGCACGAAGGAGTGGCAGGAGATGTCCATCGCCTTGGCAAAGCCTTCGGCCGAGCAGTTGAGCAGGCCACCCTGCAGGTCTTCTTTCGGCGCCCACGCGATCGAGTGCACCAGGGCGTCGAGGCGGCCCCAGCGCTGGCCGATCGCCTCGAACACCGCCTCGAGCTCGCCCGGCTGCCCGACATCGAGCGGCAAGAACACGGCCGCGTTCAACTCGCGCGCGATCGGCTCGACATGGGGCTTGGCCTTCTCGTTGGCGTAGGTGATCGCCAGTTCGGCGCCCAGTTCACGAAACGCCTTGGCGCAGCCGTAGGCGATCGAGTTGTCGTTGGCGATCCCGCACACCAGGACCTTGGCATCTTTCAGAATCGTGCGAGGCGTCTCAGCGGCATTGGCAACTCCCAACGTGTCGCGACAGCAGGCTTCGGGTGTGGCGCGCGATCATCAGTTCCTCGTTGGTGGGGATCACCCAGACGGCGACCGGCTCGTGGCCGTGCTGATGCGGCGCTGCCCGGCGGCGTTGGCCTGGGCATCGATCGCCACGCCCAGCCACGCGGCCTGGCGGCAGATCCGCTCGCGGATCGCGGCCGCATGCTCGCCGATGCCCGCGGTGAAGACCAGCGCATCGATGCCTTGCGCCGCGGCGGCCAGCGAGCCGATCTCGCGCGCGATGCGGTGGGTGTACAGCTCCACGGCGAATCGCGCCTGCGCATCGTCGCTGGCCAGCAGTGCCCGCATGTCGCTCGACAGGCCCGACACGCCGAGCAGGCCCGATTGCTGGTAGATCAGCTTTTCGATGGCGCGCGCATCCATCTTCAACTCGTCCAGCAGGTACAGGATCACACCGGGATCGAGGTTGCCGCAGCGGGTGCCCATCGGCAGCCCGTCGACCGCGGTGAAGCCCATCGTGCTGGCCACGCTGCGGCCGGCGACCAGCGCACACAGGCTGCTGCCGTTGCCCAGGTGCGCCACCAGGGTCCGGCCCGCCGCGGCGCGCGCATCGAGCTGCGGCAGCACGCTGGCGATGTACTCGTACGACAAGCCGTGAAAGCCGTATCGCCTGACGCCGCGGCCGGTGATCGACGCCGGCAGCGCGTAGGCCTGCGCCACCTCGGGCTGGGTGCGGTGAAAGGCGGTATCGAAGCAGGCCACCTGAGGCAGCTCGGGCTGCAACTGCGCGATGACCTCGATCGCCTTCAGGTTGTGTGGCTGATGCAGCGGCGCCAGCGGTGACAGTTTGCCGAGCGCCGACAGCACCGCAGGCGTGACCAACGCCGGCCGGGTGAACTCCAGCGCGCCGTGCACGACACGATGACCGACGGCCAGCAGCCGGTGGTCCTTGCCTTGGCCGCGCAGGAATTCGGCCAGGTAGGCGATGGCGCCGTCGTGCCCGAGTGCGGCGCCGTCGGCCCACTCTTTTGCGCCGACTTGCGTGCCGTTGGCATCGGCCGCCGTGAAGCGCGGCGCCGTGTACAGGCCCTCGACCTGGCCACGCAGCACCAGGGCGAGATCGGCGCGCGCGTCGAACGTACTGAACTTGATGCTCGACGAGCCGGCGTTGAGCACCAGGATCAGATCGGCCATTCAGGCCTCGCACAAGGGGGCCAACATCACCCGATCGCCTTGGCGCTCTCGCGGCGTGCCTTGGCCATCAGCGCTGCCACCGCGCACGACGCCAGCCGCGTGGTCATCGAATCGGCCCGGCTGGTGAGGATGATCGGCACACGGGCGCCGAGCACGATGCCGGCGGCGTCGGCACCGGCCAGGAACGACAGGCTCTTGGCCAGCATGTTGCCGGCCTCGAGATCGGGCACCATCAACACGTTGGCACGCCCGGCCACCGGAGAGTCGATCTTCTTGATCTTCGCGGCTTCGGGGTTGATCGCGTTGTCGAGCGCCAGCGGGCCGTCGACGACGGCGCCGGTGATCTGATGGCGATCGACCATCTTGCACAGAGCGGCTGCCTCGACGGTGGAGGGCACCTTCGGATTGATGGTTTCCATCGCCGACAGGATCGCGACTCGAACTTCTCCCAGTTCGGGCAGGACGCGCGCGAGATCGATCGCGTTTTGCAGGATGTCGACCTTGTCTTCGAGCGTCGGCGCGATGTTGACCGCGGCGTCGGTGATGATCAGCGTCTGGTCGTAGGACGGCACGTCCATCACGAAGCAGTGGCTGACGCGCCGCGCCGTGCGCAGCCCGCTTTCGCGGCTGACCACGGCCCCCATCAACTCGTCGGTGTGCAGGCTGCCTTTCATCAGCGCCTCGGCCTTGCCTTCGCGAACGAGCTGCACCGCCGCGGCGGCAGAGGCCTGGCTGTACGGCGCGTCGACGATCTCGAGGTCGGAGATGTCGAGGTCGCAGGAGCGGGCCACCGCCTCGATGCGCGCGCGCGGGCCGACCAGGATCGGCGCGATGAGCCCCATCCGGGCTGCCTCCACAGCGCCCTGCAGCGAACTCGCGTCGCAGGGGTGCGCCACGGCGGTGGGTGTCGGCGGCATCGACTTGCAGTAGTCGATCAGCCGCTGGTACTTCTGATGCTTCTTGCTCATGGGATCTTCCGTGCGTTGGCGGGCCGGGCTCAGCGCGCGCGGCCCGCACCAGGGTTGGCCGCCGGCGCGCAGGTTTTTCTCCCAGCACGGCGCGAATGCGCGCGAGCATCGCCTGTTGCGCTGCCGTCGGGGCACTGCCGAGCACGCGCCGGTCCGACATCAGCTTGTCGAGCAGCGCCAGGATGCGCGCGCGGGCGTTGGGTTCGCCGAGCAACGCGGGCAAGGTGGCCACCGCTTCGTCGGGCTCGGCCCGCACGATGATCTCCTGCGTGCCGCGCACGCGCCGCCATTCGTGCATCGGCACGTCGGGCAGGTATTCGGCGTAGGCCGACGCCAACTCCTGGCGCATTTCGAGCCGCGACAACGGCAGCGGTTCGTCGCTGCGCGAGAGCAGGAAGCCCACCCGCGCGAGCGCTTCCACGTAGCCGCCCTCCGACCTCGACGCCAGCGCGGCCTGCACCTCGGGCAATTCGCGGGCGTCGGCCGCGCTCGGGGCGGCGCCCGCCTGCGCTTGTCCCTGCTCGCCGTTGAAGAGCGCGAACAGGTTGCCGTACACGGTGAAGAAACCCGCCTCGGTGGCCGCGTCGCGCATCGCGCGGTAGTGGTCGAGCGCCGCACTGACCAGTTGCGCACCGAGTTGCTCACCCTTGCGCAGCGGATGATCCTGCTCGATCGGCTGGCGGTTGCTGCGGGCGGCCTCGGCGGCCGGCGCGAGCCACGCCAGCCACGGATTGAGGCTCGAGATGGCCCAGTTCTGCATGCGCAGCGGGTGCAGCTCGCGCAGCATCTGCGCGCTGGCCTCGTTGGACATCGCCTGCACCAGCGGCCGCGCAAACAACTCGTAGGCACGCTGGTTGAAGTCCGACACGTCGGCCACCACCTCGAATGCCTTTTCGTCGGACCGTGCCAGGCGGTTCAGGCGCGCGATGATGTCTTCGAGCCGGTGCTCGCGGAACTCGACCTCGTACTGCGGCTCGGCCGAGCCCTGCTTGCGCTCGCTGATCGCCATGCCGTACACGCCCGGCGGCAGCATCTCGATGGTCTTGAGCACCGACACGATCTGCGCGTGCTCCTTCTTGGCGACCTTGCCGGACACGAAGATCCCGAGGTGACCGATGTCCTCGTGCAGCAGGCCGACGATCACCTGGCCGCGCGCCTTGATCTCCGCGGTGCTGCCGTAGACGTCGGCCACCCAGTTGAAGGCCTGCTGCGGCGGCGTGATGTTGTCGCCCATCGAGGCGAACAGCACGATCGGCGACTTGATGTCGCGCAGGTCGAAGGCCTTGCCGCTGGCCGACTGGGTGTCGCCGGTCCACAGCTTGTTGCCGACGAACAGGTTGCGCGTGATCCACTCGATCTCTTCGCGGTTCATCAGGTAGTAGCCGCCCCACCAGCGCTCGAACTCCAGGAAGCGCGGCGGCTCGGTGTCGGCCTTGTCGAACAGGTGGTAGTACTTGTCCCACAGGCTGTTGGCCGGGTTCAGGTTCTCGAAGTTCTGCACCAGGTGGGCGCCGTCGAACTTGCCGTTGCCGAGGTCGGCGGCCAGCGACGCCAGCCACGAGCCGCCGAGCAGCCCGCCGGCGTAGCGCATCGGGTTGTCGCTGGCACCCTCGCTCCAGGCACCGCTCCAGTACGACATCGGCGCACCGTTGATGACGATCGGCCCGGTGTCGTCGGGGTGCGCGGCGGCCAGCATCATCGCCGCCCAGCCGCCCTGGCAATTGCCGATGATCGCGGGCTTGGGCGCCTTCGGGTGCAGCGCCCGCACCTGCTTGACGAACAGCTGCTCGGCATTGCAGACGTCGAGCAGCGTCTGCCCGGGCTCGGGATCGCGAAAGAAGATCACGAAGTACACCGGATGCCCGGCGCGCAGCGCCACGCCGACCTGCGAGTCGTCCTTGAAGCCGCCGATGCCGGGCCCGTGGCCGGCGCGCGGATCGATGATCACGTAGGGCCGGCGCCTGGCGTCGACCGTCACGCCCTCGGGCGGCGTGATGCGCAGCAGCGCGTAGTTCACCGGGCGCTCGAGCTGGCGGCCGTCGACCACGAACTCGTAGTCGAAGTGCAGCACCGGCTGCAAGCCCTGCGTGTTGTGCTCGACGAAGTTGTTGCCGCGCTGCCAGAGCGTCGCCCAGAAGAGCAGCGCCCGTTGCGTCGCATCGACCGCGTATCGATAACCACTCAGCGGATCGGCGCCGGTCAGCGCCTGCAGCTGTGCCGGTGCATCGGCACCGGCGTCACGGGCGATCTGGCTGACGCGCTGCTGGAACTGCTCCTGTGCCTTCTGGACCCGCTTTTGGTAGACCCGGGCCACCTTGGCCCCCAAGCGCTGGCTTTTTGCCAGCTTCGACCCTGCGTCCATGACGGACCTCCACATCAACGTCCGATTCCGGACTTCACTGCCATCGTGCCAGCGTATTGTGCACCGCAACAGATGCTGGGGCAGGTTCGTTGCGGTTTGTTGACCGCTGTCAAAGGACCGCCGGAGTCCGTTCAGACGGCCGTGTCCCAGGGCGCCGACAGTTGCATCGCGCAGTTGATGATGCCCACCATCGAGTAGGTCTGCGGGAAGTTGCCCCACAGCTGGCCGGTCTTCGGGTCGATGTCTTCCGACAGCAGGCCCATCGGGTTGCGGTGCGCCAGCAGGGCTTCGAAGCTCGCGCGCGCCTGCTCGATGCGGCCGATGCGCGCCAGCGCGTCGACGCGCCAGAACGCGCACACGTTGAACGCCGTCCTGGGCACGCCGAAGTCGTCGGCCGCCTCGTAGCGGCGCATGAACGGGCCGTCGGCCAGCGAGCGTTCGAGCGCCTCGACGGTGCTGACGAAGCGTGGATCGCGCGCGCCGAGAAAACCGACCTCGGCCATCAGCAGCACGCTGGCGTCGAGGTCCTTGCCGCCGAAGCTCTCGACGAAGGCGCCTGCGCTGCTCGCTCCAGGCCGATGCCAGGATGGCTCGAGCGCACGTGTTCGGCGCGTTCGCGCCAGTGCGCAGCGCGCTCGGGCAGCGCCAGCGTGGCCGCGGCCTTGGCCAGGCGGTCGCAGGCGGCCCAGCACATCAGCGACGACGAGGTGTGGATGCGCGCGCGCGTGCGCAGCTCCCACATGCCGGCGTCGGGCTGCGCGTGCAGCTGCCAGGCCTGGTCGCCCACCCGCTCGAGCAGCTCGAAGTCGTCGCCGATCGGCGCGCCGGAACAGCCGGTGATCGTGGAACGCCTGCGACGAACCGAGCACGATGTTGCCGTAGACGTCGTGCTGGAAGTGCTCGAATGCCTGGTTGCCCACGCGCACCGGGCCCATGCCGGCGATAACCCGGCAACGTGGTGACCTGGTGTTCGGTCAGCTCACGCTCCAGCGCGATGCCGTACAGCGGCTGCACGTGGCCATCGGCTGTCGCGCACCACGTCGTGCAGCCAGCGCAGGTAGTCTTCCATCGTGCCCACTTCGGACAGCGCGTTGAGCGCGCGCACCACGAAGAAGGCGTCGCGCAGCCAGCAGTAGCGGTAGTCCCAGTTGCGGCCGCTGTCGGGCGCCTCGGGGATGCTGGTGGTCATCGCCGCGACGATGGCGCCGGTTTCCTCGAACTGGCACAGCTTCAGCGTGATGGCGGCGCGGATCACCGCGTCCTGCCACTCCAGCGGCAGCGCCAGGCGGCGCGTCCACTGGCGCCAGTACAGCGACGGTCTTCTCCTCGAAGTCGCGCGCGGTCTCCTCGATGTCGCCCGACAGCGTTTCATCGGGGCCGATCATCAGGCTCACCGGCGAATGCAGCGAGAACCAGGTGCCGGCGGCCACGTAGGTGGGCGGTGCGCTGGTGTTCAAGCGCAGCGTCATGGCCGGCAGCACGTAGCGCAGGTGGTTGCTGCCGCGCGTCAGCGCGGGTGTGATGCTGCCCCATTCGCCGCGCGGCCGCACGACGATGCGCACCCGCGGGTGGCCGTTGAGCGGGCGCACGCGGCGCACCAGTTGCGCCGGCCGGAAGGTGCGCTCGTGCAGGCTGAAGCGCGGCGCGAAGTCGGCGATCTCGATGCCCTGGCCCGAGGCGTCGTACAGCCGCGTGCGCACGATCGCCGTGCCAGGGTCGTAGGCCTGCTCGGTGCGCTGCAGCGACTCCAATTCGACGCTGCAGTGGCCGTCGTCGGCGCCTTCGCTCGATGCGCCCAGCAGCGCATGGAACACCGGGTCGCCGTCGAAGCGCGGCATGCAGCACCAGACGATGCGGCCACGGCTGTCGATCAACGCGCTGACGGCGCAGTTGCCGATCATCGCCAGATTCAGGTTGGGCTCGGGGTGTCCCTGCACGCGTGTGTCGGTGGCGTTGGCGTCCGGACTGCTGGTCGTTAGACTGTTTTCGGTCATGGGAATGGATTGCCGAACGATTTACCGATCGAACTGTGCCGCAAGCAAAGCGACGAGTCGGGTCTTTGCATTGCGCGAACAATAGCCACCCGATGAAGACCTTACAACTGCAGCTGCGGTTTCTGATACCGCTGCTGGTTGCGCTGGTGGTCGCCGCCTTGGTGGTGTTGCCGTTGATGGACCAGTTGACGCTGCGTTGGTTCTCGCGCGACCTCAACACCCGCGGCGCGGCGGTCGCCGGTGCCCTGGCCGACGCCATCGACGATGCCAGCAGCAGCGGCTCGTCGACCCGCCTGCAGGCGCTGCTCGATCGTGCGGCGCGCGACGAGCGGCTGGTCGCCATCGCGCTGTGCTCCAACAAGGACGAGTCTGGCTCGCCACAGCGCCGCCTACCCGGCGAGCCTCAAGTGCGCCGATGTGCGCGAGGCCGCCCGGCGGCCCGATCAGCGGCTGGAGTTGGCCACCGGCGCGGTGCACGTGGGCCTGTATCCGGCCAGCAACGAACGCGCCAACGCCGGCGCGCTGGTGCTGCTGCACGACTTGAGCTTCGTCGATCGGCGCAGCCAGGACACCAGGCAGTACCTGGTGATCTTCATCACCGGCCTCGGGCTGGTGGTGGCGCTGATCACCGTGGTCGTGGCGCAGCTCAGCTGGCGCGGCTGGGTCTCGGGCATGCATGCCATCCTGCGCGGCGAAGGGCTGATCCGCCCGCTGCTGTCGCCGCCGGAGTTGCAGCCGGTGGTCACCGAGGTGCGCGCGCGCTTGCGCGACCTCGAGGACGAGTTTCGCCGCAGCCAGGGGCTGGTGACCGAGTGGAACCCCGAGCGGCTGCGCGCCTTGCTGCACACGCAGTTGCGCGGCGACCAGGTGATCGTGGTGTCCAATCGCGAGCCCTACATCCACGAGAAGGGCCCCGACGGCGTGATCGTCAAGCGGCCCGCCAGCGGTCTGGTGACGGCGGTGGAGCCGGTGATGCGCGCCTGCTCGGGCACCTGGATCGCCCACGGCAGCGGCAGCGCCGACCGCGAGGCGGTCGATGCGCGCGACCGCCTGGGCGTGCCGCCGTCGGCGCCCGACTACTGGTTGCGCCGCGTCTGGATGACCGAGCAGGAGGAGCAGGGCTACTACTACGGCTTTGCCAACGAGGGCCTGTGGCCGCTGTGCCACGCAGCGCACGTGCGGCCGGTGTTCCGCGAGTCCGACTGGGAGCAGTACCGCATCATCAACCAGCGTTTTGCCGATGCGGTGGTGCAGGAGGCGCGCGGCGAAGACCCGGTGGTGCTGGTGCAGGACTACCACTTCGCGCTGCTGCCGCAGATGATTGCCGCGCAGCTGCCGCGTGCCACCATCCTCGCGTTCTGGCACATCCCGTGGCCGAACCCGGAGTCGTTCGGCATCTGCCCGTGGGGGCGCGAGATCCTGCAGGGCATGCTGGGCAGCACGATCCTCGGCTTTCACACGCGATTTCACTGCAAGAACTTCATCGAGACGGTTGACCGCTACCTCGAGGCGCGCATCGAGCACGAGCACTCGTCGATCTCCTACCAGGACAAGGAAACGCTGATCGAGAGTTACCCGATCTCGATCGCGTGGCCGGATGCGCAGGAGACGGCCACCTGGCCGCCGGTGGCCGAATGCCGGCGCCGCGTGTTCGAGCGCATGCATCTACCCGCCGACACCTGCCTGGCGGTGGGGGTGGACCGCTTCGACTACACCAAGGGCATCCTCGAGCGGCTGCGCGCGGTGGAGAGCCTGCTCGAGAAGCGCACCGAGTGGCGCGGCCGCCTGGTGTTCGTGCAGGTGGCCGCACCCACGCGCAGCGAGCTCGACGAGTACCGCAGCTTCCGCGAGCGCATCCAGCGCGTCAGCGACCGCATCAATCAGCGCTTCGGCGCCGAGCACTACCAGCCGATCCACCTGCTGATCGAGCATCACGAACGCGATGCCCTCAATGAGTTGTTCCGCGCCGCCGACATGTGCGTGGTGACCAGCCTGCACGACGGCATGAACCTGGTGAGCAAGGAGTTCGTCGCCGCGCGCGACGACGAGCAGGGCGTGCTGATCCTGAGCCGTTTCGCCGGCGCCGCGCGCGAGCTGACCGAGGCGCTGATCGTCAACCCGTACCACGTGGAGGAGCTGGCCGATGCCCTGAACCGCGCCGCCACCATGCCGGTGGCCGAGCAGCGCGAGCGCATGGGTGCTCTGCGCATGACGGTGCGCGAGTACAACGTCTACCGCTGGGCCAGCCGCATGCTGGCCGACGCCGGGCGCTGGCGCATGCGCGCGCGCATCGAGGCGCGCGTGCAGCGGTACACGCAGTCGTGACGGCGATGCGTCACCTGTTCAGCCCCGAAGGCGAGTCCGATCTGGCCTGGGTGGCGGCGCGCGAGCCGCTGCTGGCCTTCGACTTCGACGGCACGCTGGCGCCGATCGTCGCGCGGCCATCGCAGGCGCGCGTGCCGACCACCACGCTGCGCCGCCTGCACCGGCTGACGCAGCAGCTGCCGCTGGCGGTGATCTCGGGCCGCACGGTGGCCGACCTGCAGCGCCGCCTCGGCTTCGAGCCGGCGCACGTGGTGGGCAATCATGGCGCCGAGGATCCGCAGCATGGGCAGCGTCCCGAGTGGCAGGCGGTGCTCGACGGCGTGCGCGAGCGGCTGCGCGGGGCTGCCGCCGAGCTGCAACGCGCCGGCGTCAGCGTCGAAGACAAGGGCGTTTCGCTGGCGCTGCACTATCGACTGGCCCCCGATCGTGCCGCGGCGACTGCGCTGATCGACCGCCTGCTCGACGCCAACGAGCCGGGCCTGCAGGTGTTCGGCGGCAAGATGGTCGTCAACGTGGTCGCGGAGGCTGCGGACGACAAGGCCGCGGCGCTGCGCCGCATCGCGCAGCGCGCCGCCGCGCGCGCCGTGCTCTACCTGGGCGACGACGTCAACGACGAATCGGTGTTCGCTGCCCACGAGCCGACGTGGCTCACCGTGCGCGTGGGCGCCGACCACCACGAATCGGCGGCGCGTTATTTCATCAGCGGGCCGCGTGAGGTGCCTCGCCTGCTCGATCGCATCCTGGAGCTGATCGGCGCGCCGCCCGAGCCCGATTGATCAGCCCGGCTGATCGACAAAACGCTCGATCGCCGTGGCCAGCGCTTGCGGCTGGTCGAAGTGCAGCATGTGGCCGCACGGGCTCAGCTGCACGCGCTGCAGGTTGCGCACGAGCGCCAGGCGCGCCTCGAACTCGCTGCGCGGATAACGATGGCCCCACCAGCGGTCGGGATCGGTCTCGTCGCCCTCGAGCCACAGCGTCGGCGCGCTGATGCGCTTCCAGCCTTCGAGGATCTCGTCCTTGCGGTACAGCGAGGGGTTGACGCGTTTGTGCGCCGGGTCGCCAAGCACGTGCCACAAGCCGTCGTCGCGGCGCTCCGACCAGTGCGCGGCCAGCCAGGTCGCGCGCTCGCTGGCGAGGCGCGGGTTGTTCTTGATCAACCGCGCCGCCACGTCGGCCAGGCTCGCGATAGGGCTTCAGCCGGTGCGGCGTCTTCAACTCGTCGAGCCACTGGCGCAGCCGGTCGGGCGCCTGCTCGGGCTTGGATTCGGGCAGCCCGAAGCCCTCCATGTTGATGAGGCGGCGCACGCGCTCGGGCCGCGCGCCGGCATACGTCATGACCACGTTGCCGCCCATGCTGTGGCCGGCCAGATCCACCGGCTGCCCGGGCGACAGCGCATCGAGCAGGCCGTCGAGGTCGCCCTGGTAGTCGGCGAACCAGTAGGCATCGGTCTGCGGCGGCACCGCGGTGCGGCCGAAGCCACGCCAGTCGGGCGCCACGATCGCGCGCTCGTCGCCCATCGCATCGACGACGAACTGCAGCGACGCGCCGACGTCCATCCAGCCGTGCATCCACACCAGCAGCGGCCGCTCGCGCGTGACCGACGCAGGGTCGCCCCACAGGTTGGCGTGGTAACGCAGGCCACGCACCGCGAGGAAGCGGCTGTGCGCAGGGCGCCGCACGACATAGGAACCGGATGTCATGGCCCACTGTAGTGCAGGTGCCAGCCAGGCCGCTGTCGGCGCGGTGACAGAATGGCCGCATGAACAATCACAAGCACGCGCTGCGCCCCGCCGAGCCGCGCGACCTGACGGCGATCGTCGGCCTGATCCGCGAGTTGGCCGAGTTCGAGCGACTCACGCACTTGCTGCGGGTGACGCCCGAGACGTTGCGTCCGCACCTGTTCGGCGACAAGCCGGTGGCCGAGTCGGTGGTCGGCGAGGTCAACGGCGAGGTGGTCGCGTTCGCGCTGTTCTTCACCAACTTCTCGACCTTCCTGGCCAAGCCCGGGCTGTACCTGGAAGACCTGTACGTCAAGCCCGAGCACCGCGGCCGCGGCCTCGGGCGCGCAATGCTCGAACACCTGGGCGCGCTGGCCGTGCAGCGCGGCTACGGGCGCTTCGAGTGGAGCGTGCTCGACTGGAACGAACACGCGATCCGCTTCTACCAGGGCATGGGTGCCAGCGTGATGCCCGAGTGGCGCATCTGCCGCGTGACGGGCGAGGCGCTGCGAAGTTCGCGCGATGAGCAGGGCCATGGCCGGCCGCTACGAAGCGATCTACCACGATTTTCGCTGGCGCGTGCCCGAGCGCTTCAACCTCGCCGAGGTGTGCTGCGCACGCTGGTCGCGCGAGACGCCCGATGCGGTGGCCATCCGCTGCGAGCACGACAACGGCGCGCGGCTGCGTGTCAACTACGGCCAACTGCATCGCCAGGCGAGCCGCGCTGCCAACCTGCTGCGCGCGCTCGGCGTGCAGCGCGGCGATCGGGTGGCGATCGTGCTGCCGCAGCGCATCGACACCGCGGTGGCGCACATGGCGGTGTACACGATCGGTGCGGTGGCGATGCCGCTGTCGATGCTGTTCGGCGTCGATGCCATGCAATACCGGCTGCGCGACAGCGGCGCCCGCTGCGCGATCGTCGACGCCGCGCGTGCTCGCCAACGTGCTGGCCGCGCGTGCCGAGTGCCCGGCCCTGGCGCACGTGGTCACCGTCGGCGCCGCCGACGGCCAGGGTGACGTCGACTGGCTCGACGCGCTGCGTGCCCAGAGCGAACGCTGCGATCCAGTGGACACCGCGGCCGACGACCCGGCGATCCTGATCTACACCAGCGGCACCACCGGCCCGCCCAAGGGTGCCTTGATCGCGCAGCGCGGGCTGATCGGCAACCTCACCGGCTTCGTGTGCAGCCAGAACTGGTTTCCGCAGGATGACGCCGTCTTCTGGTCGCCCGCGGACTGGGCATGGACCGGCGGGCTGATGGACGCCCTGTTGCCCACGCTGTACTTCGGGCGCGAGATCATCGGCTACCAGGGGCGCTTCGATCCGATCAAGGCGTTCGAGCTGATGCAGCGATATCGGGTCACGCACACGTTCCTGTTCCCGACCGCGCTGAAAGCCATGATGAAGGCGGTGCCGGCGCCGCGCGACGCGCTACGCGTTGCGGCTGCGCGCGATCATGAGCGCGGGCGAGGCGGTCGGCGACGCGGTGTTCGGCTACTGCCGCGATGCCTTGGGCGTCACCGTCAACGAGATGTTCGGCCAGACCGAGATCAACTACCTGGTCGGCAACTGCGGCCGCTCGCTCGACGGCCGCGGCCGTGGCGCAGCGGGCTGGCCGGCGCGCGCCGGCAGCATGGGGCGGCCGTATCCGGGCCATCGGGTCGCGGTGATCGACGACGACGGCCGCGAGTGCCCGCCGGGCACGCCCGGCGACGTGGCGGTGCACCGGCGCGACATCCACGGCGAGCGCGACCCGGTGTTCTTCCTCGGCTACTGGCACAACGACGACGCGACGCGCGCCAAGTTCACCGGGGACGTCGACGACAGCTGGTGCCGCACCGGCGACACCGCGGTGATGGACGACGACGGCTACCTCTGGTACCAGGGGCGCAGCGACGACATGTTCAAGTCCGCGGGTTATCGCATCGGCCCCAGCGAAGTGGAGAACTGCCTGGTCAAGCACCCGGCGGTGGCCAACGCGGCCGTGGTGCCCAAACCCGATGCCGAGCGCGGCGCGCTGGTCAAGGCATTCGTCGTGCTGGCCGAGGGCGTCAGCTCGAGTGCCGAGTTGGTTGCCGAATTGCAGGCCCACGTGCGCGGCAAGCTGGCGCCCTACGAGTACCCCAAGGAGATCGAGTTCATCGATGCGCTGCCGATGACGACCACCGGCAAAGTGCAGCGAGGCGTGCTGCGCCGGCTCGAAGCGCAACGCGCTGCCCGTGACTGAGTACCGTGGCGGGTGCCAAGCCCAGCCATAGACTGCAGGCTCGATCACGACCTCGTGGAGACAGCATGAAGTTTCGTCAGAGGCTGGCCGTCGGCGCACTGGCGTGCGCGGCCACCGCGGCCGGCGCGCAATCGGTCTACATCGGCGGGGCCGGTGGCGCCACGCGCAGCAATGCCGACTGCACCGGGACACTGAGCTGCGATACCAGCGACACCGGCTGGAAGGCCTATGCCGGCTACAACATCAATCCGATGTTCGGCGTCGAGGTCGTGGGCTACGACATGGGCGCAACCACGGGTGCGATCTTCTTTCCGGGGCTCGGGGTGACCAATGCGTCGCTGAAGACCAGTGGCTTCGCATTGGCCGGCGTGATCAACGTGCCGCTCGGCGCGAGCGTCGATCTGATCGGACGGCTCGGCGTCGGCTCCAACAAGCTGACGATCGACGTCACCAGCGGCAGTCAGAGCGGCAGCGACAACGAAACCAGCACGCAGGCGTTGTGGGGCCTGGGTCTGGCGTTCAAGGTGACCCCGAACGTGGCGATTCGCACCGAGATCGACGGCACGGCGGCCACCTACGCCGGCGAGCGCTTCGACTCGACGCTGTTCTCGCTCGGCGTGTCGATCCGTTTCTGAGGCGCGCCCGGCCCGAGCCAGGGCCCTGCGGCAGGCTGCGTCGCGCACCTTCGGGCACGACTGCGCGCCTTTCCACCCCTGCGCGGCCTGCCATGGAACACACCACCCTCGGCCGCAGCGCGCTGCAGGTCAGCCGCATCGGCCTGGGCACGATGACCTTCGGCGAGCAGGTTGTCGCAAGCCGACGCCTTCGCCATCCTCGACCACGCGCTCGAGCGCGGCGTGACGCTGATCGACACCGCCGAGATGTACCCGGTGCCGGCGCGACGCGAGACCTTCACCACCACCGAAACGATCATCGGCCACTGGTTCGCCGCGCGGCCGGGCGTGCGCCAGCGCGTGGTGCTGGCCACCAAGGTGGCAGGGCCGTCGCGCGGCATGGACTGGGTGCGCGGCGGCAACCACGACCTGGCGCCGGCCGACATCGAGGCGGCATGCCACGACAGCCTGCGCCGGCTTGCGCACCGACGTGATCGACCTCTACCAGATCCACTGGCCCAACCGCAACGCGCCGTCGTTCGGCGCGCTGTACTTCGACCCCGCCAAGGACCGCGAATACACGTCGATCCACGACCAGCTGCAGGCGCTGACGGCGCTGGTGCAGGCCGGCAAGGTGCGGCACATCGGCCTGTCGAACGAAACGCCGTGGGGCCTGGGCGAGTTCGTGCGCGTGGCCGAGGCCGCACGGCCTGGCGCGCGTGGTCAGCGTGCAGAACCCCTACACGCTGGTCAATCGCGTGGTCGACAACGGCCTGGACGAAGCGCTGCACCGCAGCGGCGTGTCGCTGCTGGCGTATTCGCCGCTCGGCTTCGGCACGCTGACCGGCAAGTACGACGAGGCGGGCATGGACGCCGATCGCCCGCAGCTGGGCCGTCTGGCGCGTTTTGCCAGCATGCGCGCGCAGCGCTGGGGCCGCGCCGAAACGCTGACCGCGGCGCGCCGCTACAACGCGCTGGCGCGCGAGGCGGGCCTCACGCCGACGCGTCTGGCGCTGGCCTTCTGCTACACCAACTGGCGGGTGGCCAGCACGCTGATCGGCGTGACCTCGCTGGCGCAACTCGACGAGTGCCTCGATGCCTGGGGCACCACGCTGCCGGCCGACGCTGCTGGCGCGCATCGACGCGCATCCGGCGGGAGATCCGCGACCCGGCGCAGTAGTCGATCGGTCGGACTGAGCCCGGCTGACGTTCGATGGCGAAGAAGGACAAGCATGTCAGCGCCACGCCGGCCACCGAGTGGCTGCGCGCGCACGGCGTGCCGTTCAGCGAGCATGTGTACGACTACGTCGAGCGCGGCGGCACCGCCGAGTCGGCGCGCCAGCTCGGCGTCGACGAGCACATCGGTGGTCAAGACGCTGGTGATGCGCGACGAGCGTGCCGAGCCGCTGATCGTGCTGATGCACGGCGACCGCGAGGTCAGCACCAAGAACCTGGCGCGCGAGATCGGCGTCAAGAGCGTCGAGCCGTGCAAGCCCGAGGACGCGCAGCGCGCCAGCGGCTACCAGGTCGGCGGCACCTCGCCGTTCGGCACCCGCCGCGCGCTGCGGGTGTTCGTCGAGGCCAGCGTGCTCGAGCTGCCGCGCATCCTGATCAACGGTGGCCGGCGCGGCTACCTGGTGGGCATCGCGCCGGGCGTGCTGGTCGATGCGCTGGGTGCCAAGCCGGTGCGCTGCGCGCTGTAGCGCGCAGCGCCGGCGCGCACGGGGGCTGCGCAGACTCAGTGCTTCGGCGCGGGCTCGTCGAGCGCGCGCACCGGTGCCTGCAATTGCAGCGTCTCGCGCTTGCCGTCCTTGCCCTCGATCACCAGGCGTCAGCGGCACGGTGTCGCCGGCCTTGAGTTGCTGCTTCAGGTCCATCAGCATCACGTGGTAGCCGCCGGGCTTGAGCTCGACCGCCTTGCCGGCCGGCAGCTCCAGCGAGCGGCAGCGCACGCATGCGCATGGTCGTTGCCCTCCATCGCCATCTCGTGCACTTCGGCCACGCCGGCCACCGGTGAGCTCACCGACAGCAGCTTGCCGCCGCCGGGCCGATGTGATCTGCATGAAGGCGCCGCTGGCTTTTTGTTGCTCCACGGTGCCGCGCACCCAGGCGTCCTTGACGGTGGTTTGCGCGAAGGCGGCCGCGCCGAGCAGCGACAACACGGCCGGCGAGGCCGATTCGATGGTTTGCATTCATCAAGTTCTCCTTAGTTGGCTATGTCAATGCAGGTGACCGGCGCACCGCCGCGGGGTGACCTCGAGCAGCACCGCGGGCGACTTCAGTCCGCGGGTGGAGATGCCCGCGGCGGCACGTCGGCCCAGTTCAGTTCGCCGCGCTCGCACAGCTGCTGCACCTTGAACCACAACGCGCCGGGCTTGTCGGGCAGCTGACCGCGCACCACGAACTCGTCGTAGTGGGCATCGGCCAGCCAGGCGTCGCGGCTGTTGGCCTTCCAGGTGACTTCGACCACGTCTTCGGTGACCTGGCGGCCGTGGCTCTCGTAGGGTTGCGCCAGCGCCGCCTTGCGGATGTCGAGCGACCAGCCGGCCTTGGGCATCGGCTTGGCGCCGCGAAACCCTGCCGGAATGCCACGCGCAGCGTGTGCGTGGCGCTGCCGTCGCAGCCGTGGCCGACGCGCAGCACGGCCTTGAGCGTGCTGCCGGCCGGCGCCTTGGCTTGCTCGAGCGTGACGTGGGCGTGCGCCGCACCGAGCGCGCACGCCAGCAATGGGAGAACACTTGCAACGACTTTCATCATGGCCTCAGAGGTCGAATTTCAGCTCAGCGCTGTAGGTGCGCTGCGGATAGGGGTGGAAGTTCCAGTACTTGTTGTTGTTCAGATTGTCGATGCCGAGTGCGCCACTCCATTGCCGGATCGAAGCGATACAGCAGCCGCGCATCGACGGTGAAGTACTTCGACGCGCCCTGGTAGGCGAAGCCGTTGGGATCGCTGTTGTCGAGCGTGCTGTACTGCTGGCCGCTGTAGCGCGCGCCGAGCGTGGCCGACCAGCGGTCACTGGCTTGCCAGGTGCCCACCACGGTGGCGCGCCAGCGTGGCACACGCGGCTGCCACTTGCCGACGCTGGCGGGAAACTTGTCGTTCTTCACCGTGCGCGAGTCGGCGTAGGTCACGCTGCCGGACAGGCCGAAGCCCCTGAACCACAGATCCTGCGCCTGCGAACGCCAGTCTCCAGCCCGGTGGTGCGCAACTCGTCGACGTTCTGCACGTTGGTGATGTTCGGCGTCACCGTCACGTTGGTCTGCGAAACAGGCCGTCGTGCGTGGTCTCGTGGAACAGCGTCGCGCGCAGGCGCTGTGCGCCCCAGTCCCACTCGGAGCTCAACTCGCTAGTCCAGCTCTGCTCGGGCTTGAGGTTGGGATCGTTGTTGATGAACGCGTGCCCGTGGAGTTGAAGCCGCCCTGGTAGAGCTCCGAGACGGTCGGGAAGCGCACCGCCTTGCCGGTCGAGGCCTTGAGCACCCACTGCTCGTCCATCTCGTAGCCGAGCGCGGCCTTCGGCGACACGAAGTCTTCGGCACGTTCGGGGTGCTTGAATGCGGACGTGGTGCTGCGCGTCACGCCGTTGCTGGCCGTCCAGTGCTCGAAGCGTGCGCCGAGCACGGCCTTCCAGCGCGGCGCGAAGCTCCAGGTGTCTTGCGCGAAGGCGCTTTGCAGCTGCGTGTTGCCCTCGAAGCCTGACACCGGTGTCGTGGCTGCGCCGCCGATCCAGTCATCGGTGTTGTCGACGCGCTGGCGCAGGCGGAAGCGGTCTTGCTGCACGCCGAGGTCCATCACGTGCGCGCCGGCTTCGCCATCGGGGCGCCACACGCCCCTGCAGGCCAGCGTGTCCCAGCCGGTGCCTTCAGGTCGGTGATGCGGCCGGCGCCGCCCGCCGTGGCGCCCGGCAGCACCGTGGTCGGCATGCGCGAGAGGTCGCGCGCGGTAGTCGTAGCCGCTGGCGGCGAACTCCCAGTCGAACATGCCGCGGCTGCGGCTCTTGAGCGACAGCGCGCCCATCAGGTGATCGATGCCGTCGCGACCAGCGGGAAGTCAGATGCCGTCAGTGCGGTGTAGGCGAGCCCGTCGATCACCGGCCGACCGCTGTACACCGCATCACCCGGCGCGTTGCGCAGGTACGAGTCGACATTGTGCCTGGCCGTCGTTGTGCCAGCTGCCGAGCGTGAGCGTGGCGCGCAGCGTGGGGCTGAAGTCGTAGGCGAGCTTGGCCTTGGCGTGGTCCTGCACGGTGTGGTACTTGCGTGGTGGTGCCGAGGATCCACCAATCCTGGTTCGAGCGGTTCTTGCCCGGCACGGCGCCGGTCACCGGCACGTCGCCTGCCGCCGGTGCGACGCCGCTCGAGGTCAGGCGGGTGGCGAAGACCAGCGGCTGCCCTTCGCTGTCGAGCCGGTTGACGTTGACCCACCACGACCAGTCCCCGCGCGGTCGCCGAGCGAGGCGCTGGCCTGCCAGCCGCTGTAGCGTGTCGTGCGTGTTGTAGAGGTCGAAGTTCTGCGTGAACGCGCCGATGCGCGCGTGCGCTTCGAACTGCTGTGGGCATGCGTGTCACGTAGTCGACCACCGCGCCCACCGAGTTGCCGGCATAGGCCGCCGAGAACGGCCCGTACAGCACGTCGACGCGCTCGATCTCCTCGGGGGTCACCAGCCCCCAGCGCGGCGTGAAGGTGGCGCCGTTGCCGAGCAGGTTGGACAGCAGGATGCCGTCGGCGAACACCATCGAGCGTGCGCTGTTGCCGGTGCCCGAGGCGCGGGTGGACAACACCGCGTGGTTGTAGTCGCCGATGTAGCGCTTGCGCACCAGCAGGCTCGGAAAGTACTTCAATGCGTCTTCGCTGTCGGTGGCGTTGACGGTGCGCTCGAGCTCGCGCGCCGTGATGCTTTCGATGGTGGTCGGGATGCGTGTCGGCAGCGACGACGGCGCCTCGCCGGTGACGACGACGATGCCGGACGAACGTTGCGGCGTCTCGTCGGGTGCGGTGGCGGCCGGCTGCGCGTGCGCCAGCGCGGCGGGCAGCGCGACCGCGCAGGCCCAGGGTGTGGGTGACATGCCAGATTCCTGAAATTCGTGGCGGCGCCCGGCGCGTGCGCGCAAAGGGCGGCCAAGTCGGCGGCGCGGCAGGCCGGGTCGGGCAGGCCGCGTGCCGGTTGCGGGCGAACGTCAGGCGCTGAGCGGCGGCGCGCGTGGCGGCGCGCGATACCAGGCAGACAGCGAACGCGGCTCGAGCGGCCGCAGCGAGGGCAGCGCCGATGCGAGGTCGTTGCGCAAAACGATGTGCGCGGCAGGGGGCGGCGCGCACCCGTCTCCGGGGTGCAGCAGGCACGCGGCGCAGTGCTCTTCGAACGTGTGCGCACGCGGGCTCGATCCGGTGTCGTCGGCCCGCCACTCGAACACCACGCGCTTGGCGCCGGTGGCGCTGCACAGCTGCGACCACGGCATCGTCTCGCCACGCAGGTGGCGCAGCGCGTGCGCCACGCCGGGCGCCAGCGTGGCCAGCAGCAGGGCCAGCAAGGCGGCCCAGCGCACGCTGCGATTCAAGCGACCCTGTTGCGACATGGCCGCGAGTGTAGCGGCGGCGCGGCCAGCCCTGTGCGGCATACGCCACGCGCGTACACTCGCGGCCGTTCGATTCGAGGCGTGCCCGATGGCGATGTGGGTCAATGTTCTGGCGGTGCTGGCGGCCTATGCGATCGGCTCGCTGTCGTTCGCCGTGCTGGTCAGCCGCGGCTTCGGCCTGGCCGACCCGCGCAGCTACGGCTCCAAGAACCCCGGCGCCACCAACGTGCTGCGCTCGGGCCACCGCGCCGCGGCCATCCTGACGCTGGCGCTCGATGCGTTGAAGGGCTACGTGCCGGTGTGGCTGGCGCTGTGGCTGGCGCCGCGCTTCGGCTTCGGCGACATCACGATCGCCTTCGTCGGCCTGGCGGCCTTTCTCGGCCATCTGTGGCCGGTATTCTTCCGCTTCGAGGGCGGCAAGGGCGTGGCCACCGCCGCGGGCGTGTTGCTCGCCTTCGAACTGGCTAGCTCGGCGCGTTCACGCTGGTCACCTGGGTGGTCATCGCGGCCTTCTTCCGCTATTCGTCACTGGCGTCGATCGTGGCCGCGCTCTTCGCGCCGTTCTTCGACCTGCTGATCTGGGGACCGTCGCCCCGTTCGCTGGCCATCGCGGTGATGAGCCTGCTGCTGGTGTGGCGCCACAGCGGCAACATCCGCAAGCTGCTGGCGGGCACCGAGAGCAAGCTCGGCCACAAGGCCGCGGCCGCCGCCGCGCCAGCCGCGGTGCACGGCCATCACGGCCACGGCAAACACGATCACGGCAAGAAGAAGGGGCATTCGGCATGATTCAGCGCATCGAAGCGGGCCCGCGCATGAGCGAGGCCGTCGTGCACAACGGCGTGGTCTACCTCGCCGGTCAAGTGTCCATCGGCGGCGCGACGGACATCAGCGGCCAGACGCGCGAGGTGCTGGCCGCCATCGACGCGCTGCTGGCCAGCGCCGGCACCGACAAGAGCCATTTGCTGCGGGCCCAGATCTTCCTGGCCGACATGGCCGACTTCCCGGGCATGAACGCGGTGTGGGACCAGTGGGTCGTGCCGGGCCACACGCCGGCACGCGCCACCGTGCAGGCGGCGCTGGCCAAGCCGCAGTGGAAGGTGGAGATCGTCGTCACCGCGGCGCTGCCCTGACGCCGCCTGCGCGGCTCAGTCGGTCGCGGCAGCCCGAGCCGCGCCGGGTCGCCGCGGCCGCTGGCGCAGCACCACCGGCTCGTCGCCCGTCAGATCGACCACCGTGGTCGGCTGCATCGGGCAGGCGCCGGCATCGACCACCGCCTGCAAGGCCTTCTGCCAGCGCTCGCGGATGTCGTGCGGGTCGTTCATCGGTTCGGTCTCGCCGGGCGCGATCAGCGTGGTGGCCAGCAGCGGGTGGCCGAACAGCGCCAGCAGATGCTGCGTCACGCGGTGGTCGGGCACGCGCAGGCCGATGGTGCGCCGCGACGGGTGCGACAGCCGGCGCGGCACCTCCTTGGTGGCATTGAGGATGAAGGTGAACGGGCCCGGCGTGCCGTGCTTGAGCAGGCGGTACTGGCGGTTGTCGACCCGCGCATAGCTGGCCAGCTCCGACAGGTCGCGGCACAGCAGCGTCAGGTGATGCTTGTCGTCGACGCCGCGGATGCGCCGCAGCGCGTCGGCGGCGGCCTTGTCGTCGAGGTGGCACACCAGCGCGTAGCTCGAGTCGGTGGGCACCGCGCAGATGCCGCCGTCTTCGCAGGATCTGCGCGGCCTGCTTCAGCAGCCGCGGCTGCGGGTTGTCGGGGTGGACCTCGAAGAGCTGCGACACGAGTGATGATCAGTCGGCCACCGTGTCGGCCGACGCCGCCGGGATGACGCGGTGCGCGCGCTGCGCGCTGCGCACGTTCAGCCACGCGGTGGCGGCGCCGCAGCCGGCGATCACGACCATGCCGAGCCAGCGCCCAGGCGTCGGGCAGGTGGTCCGAACACCAGCCACGCAATCAACGCGGCCGCGCCGATCTGCACGTACAGGAACGGCATCAGCGTCGACGTCGGCGCCATGCCGAGCGCGCGGATCAGCAGCAGGTGGCCGACGGTGCCGAGCGCGCCGATCATCACCAGCAGCGCGAGGTCGAGGCCGCCGGCCTGCGCCAGCACCTGCGTCAGCGGCAGGCCGCTGGCCAGCAGCACCGGTGTGGCCAGCGCCACGCCGACCGCGCCGCTGTAGAAGTTGGTGGTGTAGGCGTTGTCGTGCGCCGTCATGCGGCTGGTGAGCAACTGGAACGCCGCATAGCTCAGCGTGGCGCAGATCGGCAGCAGCACCACCCAGCCGAACAGGCCGCTGCCGGGGCGGATGACCACCAGCGCGCCGACGAAGCCGCCGGCCACCAGCAGCTTGCGCAGGCCCGACACCGGCTCGTGCAGCAGCCAGCCGGCCAGCGCGGTGACCAGCACCGGACCGAGCATGTTGATCGACGTCAGCTCGGGCACCGGCAGGTGCTGCAGCGCGACGAACGTGAAGGCGCTCGACAGCAGCAGCAGCGTGCCGCGCAGCGCCTGGAAGCGCGGCTGCGTGGTGCGAAAGCCGCCGCTGCGAAACGCCACGATCCACAGCGCCGACAGCAGCGCCTGCATCGCATAGCGCACCCACAGGATCAGCAGCACCGGCAAACGCTGGCCGACGTAGCGCACCGTGGTGTCCATGGTCGCGAAGCAGCACACGGCGACGAGGATCAGGCCGATGCCGAGCAACGGTCTGGGGGCCGGCAGAATAGACGTCGAGGTCATGGCCGATTCTCAGGCTTCGACCGTGACGCCCGTGCGTCGCCGCGCACGCGATCGATCGCCATTGGCGCTGCAACTGCGCGCGATGCGCGAGTGCAGTTCACTCCACACCGGCGTCAGGCCCGCCGGCAGCGCCGGCAGCGCGCCGAGCTCGACGCGGCTTTCGCCAGGGCCGTGGAAGTCGCTGCCGCGCGAGGCCAGCAGGCCGTGCTGCCGCGCCAGCGCGCTGTACTTGGCGACGTCGGCGTCGCCGTGGCTCGCCGTCTGCACCTCGACGCCGCGGCCGCCGTGGGCCTTGAACTCCTCGAACAGCGCCCACTCCTGGTTGGCGCTGAACTTGTAGCGCGCCGGGTGCGCGATCACCGCGATGCCGCCGGCGCCGCAGATCCAGCCCACGGCGTCGCGCAGCGTGGCCCACTGTTGGGCCACGTAGCCCGGCTTGCCGGCGCACCAGGTAGCGGCGAAACACCTCGTGCGTGTCGCGGCACACGCCGGTGGCGACCAGCCAGCGCGCGAAGTGCGTGCGCGTCACCATCTCGGGGTTGCCGGCCAATGCCTGCGCGCCGTCGAGCGCGCCGTCGATGCCGGCGGCGGCCAGCGAGTCGCCGATCGCGCGCGCGCGCCGGCTGCGGCCCCGCACGCGTGTCGGCCAGGCCGTTGCGCAGCGCGGCGTCGTCGGGGTCGATGCCGAGGCCGACGATGTGGATGGTCTGGCCGGCGAAGCTGACCGAGATCTCGACGCCGGTCAGGTAGTCGAGGCCGGCTGCACGCGCGGCGGCCGCTGCGCCGTGCTGGCCACTGACTTCGTCGTGGTCGGTCAGCGCCCACAAGCGCGACGCCGTGGTCCTTGGCGCGTCGCGCGAGTTGTTCGGGGGAGAGGGTGCCGTCGGAGACCGTCGAGTGACAGTGCAGGTCGGCGTTCAGGTGATGCACGTGGCGATTTTAGTTGGCGCTGGCTGGGCCATCCGCGGGCCGGGCTGCAACAAATGACTCGAAGTTCAGCGTTCGATGCGCACGATGCGGCCGTTGGCGCTGTCGGTGAGCAGGTAGATCAAGCCGTCGGGGCCCTGGCGCACGTCGCGGATGCGCTCGCCGAGATCGGTGAGCAGCGCCTCGCGCGCGCCCACCGCGTGCCCTGCAGCGGCAAGCGCCACACGGCCTGCCCACCAGCGCGCCGACGAACACGCTGTTCTGCCACTCGGGAAACTGCGTGCCGGTGTAGAACATCATGCCGCTCGGTGCGGTGGACAGCGGCACCCAGAAGTCGAGCGGCTCCTCGAAGTTGGGCGTGTGCGTGCCGCCGCCCACCCGGCACTGCACACCCGGTGGCTGGCCGTACGGGCAGCCATAACTCCGCTGCGGCCAGCCGTAGTTGAGCCCCGGCTGGATGCGGTTGATCTCGTCGCCGCCCTGCGGGCCGTGCTCGTTGAGCCACAGCTCGCCGGTGGCTGGATTCAGCGCCGCGCCCTGCGGGTTGCGGTGGCCGAAGCTCCAGATCTCGGGCCGCGCGCCGGCCGCGCCGACGTAGGGGTTGTTCGCCGGCACCCGAGCCGTCGCGGTTGATGCGCACCACCTTGCCGAGGTGGTTGGTGAGGTTCTGCGCATTGTCGAAGCGTCGGTGCGGCGGGATCGTCGGTGCCGCGCTCGCCGAGCGTGACGAACAGCGTCTTGTCGTTGGCGAACACCAGCCGCGAGCCGAAGTGGATGTCGCCGACGGCGACCTTGGGCAGCTGCCGGAAGATCACTTGCACGTTGTCGAGCGTGGTGCCGTTGAGCAGGCCGCGCGCCACCGCCGTGCCCGAGCCGCCGACGCCGTCTTCGGCGTAGCTCCAGTAGACCCACGGCGTGGTCGCGAAGTCGGGATCGATCGCCACGTCGAGCAGGCCGCCCTGGCCCGCCGCGTGCACCGCCGGCAAGCCGGCCAGCGGCGTCGACACGGTGGCGCCGTCGGCGCTGACGATGCGCATGCGCCCCGGCCGCTCGGTGACCAGCATGCGGCCGTCGGGCAGGAAGGCCAGCCCCCACGGGTGTTCGAGGCCGGAGGTGACCGTCACGGCGCGCGTGACCACGCCACCGCCGGGCGGCGTGGGCCCCACCGGCAACGGCGGGCCCTTCGGGCCGTCGTCGCCGCCACAGGCGCTCAGCAGCGCGGCCGCCGCAAGATGGGCCACCACGCGCCGGCGAGCCACGGTGTTCGAATGCCATGCGGCATGCTGGCACGAAAGCGCTTCACCCAGGCCGCCGTCAGGCGTAACAGCCCCGCAAGCAGGGGCAGCTCGGGTTACTCGAAGGCGGCCTGCACGAGCAGCTGCACCCGCTCCAGCCCCTGGAATCGTCGGCGCCGAGCCGGAACGCCAGCCGCACGCGTCGCCGGCAGCGGCTCGGTGCGGCCGAACCAGATCGCGTCGCGCGCGGCGCCGGCCAGCTGCAGCCTGAGCTTCAGGTGCTTGTCGCCGACCAGGCGCTGCTGCAGCACCTGCGACCTCGTCGCAGAACAGCGGCGCCTCGAAGCCCTGGCCCCAGACCTGCGCGTCGAGCGCGCGCACCGTCGGCGGGTTGAACCACTCGGGCTGCAGCGGCGCCGTCGGTGCGCAGCCGGCGCGGTCAGCGTCGCGGCGTCGAGCCACTCGGCGGCCACCTGCTGCAGCGCGCTGCGTCGAAGCGCCGGCAGCGTCGGCCTCCTGCAGCGTGCAGCCGGCGGCCATCGCGTGGCCGCCGAAGCGCAGCAGCAGCGCCGGGCTGGCGCTTGCTGACGAGGTCGAGCGCGTCGCGCAGATGAAAGCCGGCGATCGAGCGGCCCGAGCCCTTGAGCAGGCCGTCGCTGCCGCGCGCGAAGACGAAGGTCGGCCGGTGCCAGCGGTCTTTCACGCGGCCGGCGACGATGCCGACCACGCCTTCGTGAAAGCCGGGGTCGAACAGCGCCAGCGGCCGGCGGCCTGCGCGCTGTCGCCGCGCCAGCTCGGCCGAGCAGCGCTTCGGCCTGCTCGCGCATGCCGGCCTCGACGTCGCGCCGCTCGCGGTTGATGGCGTCGAGCTGCGGCGGCCAGCTCGTGCGGCGCGCGCCGCGTCGTCGGTGAGCAGGCATTCGATGCCGAGCGTCATGTCGGCCAGGCGGCCCGGCGGCGTTGATGCGCGGCCCGAGCGCGAAGCCGAAGTCGAACTCGGCGCTGCACGCGCGGCGTCGCGGCCGGCGGCGGCGAACAGCGCCGCCACGCCCGGCTGCATGCGGCCGGCGCGGATGCGCTTCAGGCCCTGCGCCACCAGCCGGCGGTTGTTGGCGTCGAGCCTCACCACGTCGGCCACGGTGCCCAGCGCCACCAGGTCGAGCAGCGCATCCAGCCGCGGCTGCGTGGCCGCGGTCGTAACGCGCCGCGCTCGCGCAGCTCGCGCGCGCAGCGCCAGCAGCACGTAGAACATCACGCCGACGCCGGCGATCGACTTGCTGGCGAAGCCGCAGCCCGGCTGGTTCGGGTTGACGATCACGTCGGCGTCGGGCAGCACGCACCTCGCCGTGCGCATCGAGCGCCGGCAGGTGGTGGTCGGTGACCAGCACCTCCAGGCCGAGCGCGCGCGCATGGGCCACGCCGTCGAGGCTGGCGATGCCGTTGTCCACCGTGATCAGCAGCGCCGGCGCGTGCGCGCAGCGCCAGGTCGACGATCGCCGGCGTCAGGCCGTAGCCGTGCACGCGCGCGGTCGGGCACCACGTAGTGCAGCGTGTCGCGCCGCGCGCCGAGCAGCGCCAGGCCGCGCAGCGCCACCGCGCAGGCGGTGGCGCCGTCGCAGTCGTAGTCGGCGACGACGCAGATGCGCTGGCCGCGCATCGATCGTGTCGGCCAGCAGACGCGCGCGGCCTCGCGCGCGCCCTTGCAGCGTGGCCGGCGGCAGCAGCCGCGCCAGCGTCGTCGTCGAGCTCGTCGATCGACGCGCACGCCGCGCGCCGGCGAACAGCCGCGCCAGCAGCGGGTGCACGCCGGCCTGCTCGAGCGCGAAGGCACGTGCGCGGCGGCGCGTCGCGTTCGACCAGCGTCGGGCGTCATGGCGTCGACTGTGTCACAAGCCGTCGAGCAGCTGATGCGCCGCGGCCGCCGCCAGGCCGCGCGCAGGCGTTGCCAGGGCGACGCGCTGCGCGCGCTCGAAGCGGCAGCGCGCGCCGCTCGCCGCACAGCGTGAGCGTGGCGCTCGCCGGCTGCGCCGCAGCAGCGCGGCGATCGGGCCGGCGTCCAGCGCGTGCCAGGCGTCGGCCCAGGCCGCCCAGTCTTCGCGCCAGCGCGGCGCGCGCAGGCGGTCGTCGACCAGCGGCGCGCTGCGCGTGGCATCGGCCTGTGCGTGCCGCAGCCGCTGAGCCAGAACGAGTTGACCGGGTCCAGGCCCGCGCGCCTCGCGCGCGTCGTTGACCGGGTGCGTGTGCAGCAGCATCTGGACTTCGCTCTGCAGGCGCGCCACGGCGCGCGACGAGGCGGTCGCCGGCAGCCAGGGGTCGACGTTGCGCCCGATCACGCGGTCGAGCGAGGCGGTCGCCAGGCCGGCCAGGCTCGCGTGCGCGACGTACCAGCGCAGCGGCGCACCCCAGTGCAGCGTGAAGCCCGCGCTCGCCGAACAGCGGCCGCACGCGCGTCGAACAGCGCGCGCGACGTCGCCGTCGTCGAGCGCCAGCGCGTCGGGGTCGGTCAGCGCTGACCTGCTCGGTGCCCAGGTGCCAGTGCGCCGGCGTCAGCTGGCCCCAGGCGCGGTCGCGGCGGTCGGCACGCCGTCGGCCGCGCGCCGCGCGCACGCGCCCACGGCAGCAGGCCGTCGGCCAGCGGCCAGCCGAGCGACTGGGCCAGCGCCGCTCGTGCGGCGGCGACAAGCGAGTCGTTCGTCGCCGTCGTCAGCGTGCGGCGTCGGTGCGCAGCGCCGGCGAGCCAGCTGTTCGAGGCGCGGCAGCGTCAGGCTCTGCGCCGCATGGCGGCCGGCCTCGGACAACAGCGCCGGCAAAGGGAACGAGCAGGTGCATGGGCGCGGCGATTATCGACGCATGCGCGCCGCCGGCCAGCGGATGCCCGCGCAGCACGCGGCCTGCTAGCATCGGCCCCCCATGAACTGGCCCTACGAGTGGCAAATCGGCTGGCGCTACACGCGCGCCGGCCGCGCCGGCCGCCGCAACGGCTTCATCTCCTTCATCTCGGGCGTGTCGATGCTCGGCATCGCGCTCGGCGTGGCCGCGCTGATCATCGTGCTGTCGGTGATGAACGGCTTCCAGAAGGAGGTGCGCGACCGCATGCTGAGCGTGATCTCGCACGTCGAGATGTTCGATGCCGACGGCGCGCGCGCTGCCCGACTGGCAGGCCACCGCGGCCAAGGCGCGCGCGCAACCCGCAGGTGGTCGGGCGCGGCGCCGTTCGTCGCCGCGCAGGCGCTGGTGGCGCGCGGCGACGACATGCGCGGCGCGCTGGTGCGCGGCATCGTGCCGGCCGAGGAAGCGCAGCGTCACCGACGCTGGCCGCGCAGCTGCGCGACAGCGCGCTCGGCCGAGCTGCAGCCCGGCGCGTGGAACATCGTGCTCGGCGCCGAGCTGGCGCGCCAGCTCGGCGTGCGCGTCGGCGACAAGGTCACCGCTGGTGGCGCCGAGCGGCCAGGTCACGCCGGCCGGCGTGGTGCCGCGGCTGAAGCAGTTCACCGTGGCCGGCACCTTCGAGGCCGGCCACTACGAGTACGACAGCGCGCTGGCGCTGGATCCACCTCGACGACGCCGCGCGCTGTTCCGCGCTCGAGGGCCCCACCGGCGTGCAGCTGCAAGCTGGCCGACCTGCACAGCGCGCGCGCGCGGTCGCGCAGCAGCTGGCGGCGAGCCTCGGCCCGCAGCGTCGATGGTGCGCGACTGGACGCGCACCAACCGCAACTGGTTCGACGCGGTGCAGATCGAGAAGCGCCTGATGTTCATCATCCTCACGCTGATCGTCGCGGTGGCGGCGTTCAACCTGGTGTCGCACGCTGGTGATGACGGTGACCGACAAGCGCGCCGACATCGCGATCCTGCGCACGCTGGGCGCCAGCCCGCGCTCGATCATGGGCATCTTCATCGTGCAGGGCGCGGCGGCCGGCATCATCGGCACGCTCGGCCGGCGTGGCGCTCGGGCTGCTGGTGGCCTTCAACATCGACGTCATCGTGCCGGCCATCGAGCGCGTGCTCGGCGTGGCCTTCCTGCCCGGCAGCATCTACCTGATCAGCCGCATGCCGAGCGAGCCGCGCTGGGCCGACATCGTGCCGATCGCGGTGATCTCGCTGGTGCTCGCCTTCCTGGCCACGCTGTACCCGAGCTGGCGCGCCAGCCGCGTCAATCCGGCCGAGGCGCTGCGCTATGAGTGAGACCGGTGCTGCAGGCCGACGGCCTGCACAAGCGCTTTCGCGAGGGCTACGGCCGCGAGGCGCTCGACGTCACGGTGCTGCGCGGCGCTGAGCCTGGCGGTGCAGCGCGGCGCAGACGCTGGCCATCGTCGGCGCGTCGGGCTCGGGCAAGAGCACGCTGCTGCACCTGCTGGGCGGGCTCGACGCGCCGACCGCGGGCAGCGTGCGAGCTGATGGGCCGCGACTTCGCCGACGATGGATGCCGCCGAGCAGGGCCGCTGGCGCAACCAGCACCTGGGCTTCGTCTACCAGTTCCACCACCTGCTGCCCGAGTTCAGCGCGCTCGACAACGTGGCGATGCCGCTGCGCATCCGCCGCCAGCCGGCGGCGCGCGGCGCGCGAGCGCGCCGGCGCGATGCTGGCGCAGCGTGGGCCTGGCGCGAGCGCGTCGCGCACCGGCCGGCGCAGCTGTCGGGCGGCGAGCGCCAGCGGGTGGCGATCGCGCGCGCGCTGGTGGCGCAGCCCGGCCTGCGTGCTGGCCGACGAGCCCACCGGCAACCTCGACCGCGACACCGCCGACGGGGTGTTCGAGCTGATGCTGCAGCTCGCGCACGAACACGGCACGGCGTTCGTCGTGGTCACGCACGACATGCATCTGGCCGATCGCTGCGGCCGGCGGCTGCAGCTGAGCGAATAGCGAGCGATGCGAGCGCGGGGGCGTGGCCTGCCCGGCTCGTTACCTCAGTCGCGCTTCTCCAGCTTCATCACGTTGGAGTCGCGCCGCATCGCGAAGCGGCTGAGGAACGAGTTGCCGAGCAGCACGAACGGCATCTCGGAGGGCAGGATCATCGCGTTGACGCCGAACACCTCGACGTCGCCGATGCGCACCGAGGTCAGCGACACGGCGTAGACGGCCACCACGCCGGCGGCGGTCTGGCTGGCGCCGCGCTGGCCGCTCTTCCAGTCGATGCCCAGCCGCTCGGCTTCGCCGACCCCCATCGCCACCGTCGTGGCGCCGGTGTCGACCATGAACTGCACCGGCTTGCCGTTGATCTGGCCGCTGGTCACGAAGTGCCCACCGGGGCCGGCGGCGATCAGGATCTCGCGTCCGGTGGCGCCGCCGCGCCGCCCCCGCGCCCACGCTGGCCGGCGCGCCGCCCATCACCACCAGCAGCGTCTTGCCGGCGATCTCGACCTCGGCCTGGCCGGGCATCACGCGTTTGAGCGTGACGCCCTTGACCGTGCTGCCCACCGCCAGCGTGTGCGGCGCGCCGTTGATCATCAACAGCGCCTTGCTGTCGCCGATGCTGCCGGCCATCGACACCGTTTGGGCGTGCAGCAGCGGCGAGGTGGCCGCAGCGAGCACAGCAATGACATGGCGACGTCGCACGGATGCTCTCCCTCAATCCCGAAAGTTCTTGAAGCCGATCGGCAGCGCGCCGGCCTCTTTGCGCAGCAACGCCATCGTGGCCTGCAGGTCGTCTTTCTTGGCGCCGCTCACGCGCAGCGTGTCGCCCTGGATCGAGGCCTGGACTTTCAATTTGTTCTGCTTGATCAGCGTCTGCAGCCGCTTGGCATCTTCGCCGCCGATGCCGGCCTTGATCGCGGCGATCTGGCGCCAGGTGTCGCCGCCGGCACGTTCGGGCGCGGCCGTGAAGTCGACGAAACGGGCATCGACGCCGCGCTTGGCGAGCTTGGCCAGCACGATGTCGCGCACCTGGCCGAGCTGGAAGTCGCTGTCGCCGACCAGCGTCAGCGCGTCTTCGGCGTATTCGACCGCGGCATGGGTGCCCTTGAAGTCGAACCGCGTGCCGATCTCGCGCACGCACTGGTCGATGGCGTTGCGCAACTCCACGCGATTGGGTTCGACGACGGCATCGAAGCTGGGCATTGTGAGGGCGATCTGGCGAGCTCGGATCGGCGAAAATTCTGCCATGCCTGCATCCAACGGCAGTTTGCACATCGAACGCGGCGTCGCCTTGCGTGCATACAACACGTTCGGCCTGCCCGCGGTCGCGCACACGCTGGTGCGCGTCGCCAGCGACGCCGACGTGCGCCGCGTCGTCGATCATCCCGAACTCGGGCGCGCGAAGAAGCTCATCCTCGGTGCCGGCAGCAACCTGATCCTGTCGCGCGATCCCGAGGCGACGGTGGTCAAGGTCGAGGTCATGGGGCGGCGGCTGGCCGGCGAAGACGGCGAGGCCTACATCGTCGAAGCCGGTGCCGGCGAGACCTGGCACGACGTGGTCGACTGGACCTTGCAACAGGGCTGGCCGGGGCTCGAGAACCTGGCGCTGATCCCGGGCACGGTGGGCGCCGCGCCGGTGCAGAACATCGGTGCCTATGGCGTCGAGCTGAGCGAGTGTTTCCACTCGCTCGACGCGGTCGACCTCGTCACCGGCCGCGGTGTCACGCTCGATGCAGCGGCCTGCCGCTTCGGCTATCGCGACAGCGTGTTCAAGCACGGCGGCTTCGCGGGCCTTGCCGGCAAGAGCGTGATCACTCGCCTGCGTTTGCGCCTGCCCAAGCGCTGGACCCCGGTGCTCGGCTACCTCGACCTCGAACGCAAGGTGCACGAAACCGGCATCCACGAGCCGAGCTGCGCAGCAGGTGTTCGATTGGGTGTGCACGATCCGTCGCGGCAAGCTGCCCGATCCGCGCGAGATCGGCAACGTCGGCAGCTTCTTCAAGAATCCGGTGGTCAGCGCCGAACAATGCAGGGACATCATCGCGCGCGACCCGCACATCGTGCACTACCCGCTGGCCGATGGCAGCTTCAAGCTGGCCGCCGGCTGGTTGATCGACGCCTGCGGCTGGAAGGGCAAGTCGATCGGTCGCGCGGCGGTGTACGACAAGCAGGCGCTGGTGCTGGTCAATCGCGGCGGCGCCAGCGGCGCCGAGGTGCTGATGCTGGCGCGCGCGATCCAGGAGAGCGTCTACGGCCGCTTCGGCATCCGGCTCGAGCCGGAGCCGGTGGTGGTGTAGCGCGCGGGTAGAGGGGTCAAGCCGGCGCCAGCGCGGGCTCGGTGGCACACAGCGCCCGCGTAGCCACCAGCGTCTCGTCGAAACGCTGCAGCGCCAGCGCCAACTGGCTGGCGCTGGTCGATGCCGCGCTGGCGCTCAGCCGGCCCGCGGCCTCGGCCAGCGCATGCAGGCCCAGGTTCAGTGCCGCGCCCTTCAGGCCGTGCGAGACGCGGCGCAGCTCGTCGGTGTCGGCGTCGCGCAACGCGCGGCGCATGCGCTCGGTGGCGTCGCCCGCCTGCGTGAGCAGCGAGTCGTAGAGGCGAGCCGCTTCGGCGCGCGGCATCAGTTCGATCAGCCGCGCCAGCACCTGCGGGTCGAGCAGCGCCATGCCCGCGCCGATGGTCTGGCCGGCGCGCGCGTCATCCGGCCGCGGCGCGGCGCTGCCGAAACAGCGCTGAAACAGGGCATCGAGCTCGGGCAACCCCAGCGGCTTGACCAGCACGTCGTCCATGCCTGCCGACAGGCAGCGCGTGCGCGTGTCGGCGTATGCGTCTGCGGTCAGCGCCACGATCGGCAGCGTGGGCGGTTGAGCGTCGAGTTGGCGGATCGACTCGGTGGCGGCGATGCCGTCCATCACCGGCATGTGCACATCCATCAGCACGATGTCGAAACGGTGCTCCTGCACCGCCTGCAGCGCCTCGAGCCCGTTTTCGACGAAGTGCGCACTGTGCCCCATGCGGTCGAGCAGCGCCGCCAGGAACAAGCGGTTGACCGCGTTGTCCTCGGCCACCAGCACGTGCCGCGCCCGCGCTCGCCCCGGCGCCGCCGGCGCCGATGCTGCGAGCTGCGGCTGCAGGTCGGCCGATTCGGGCAGCGCGCGCAGCGGCAGCGCGACGCGGAACACGCTGCCTTGGCCCAGCGCGCTGTCCACGGTGATGTCGCCCTCCATCAGCCGCACCAGCCGATGGGCGACTTCCAGGCCCAGGCCCGTGCCCTGGCGCATCGGGTCACGCGCCGGCCCGCGCTCGGGCAGGTGGCTGCGCTCGAACAGGCGCAACACCGTGTCGGCGCTCATGCCCACGCCGGTGTCGCTCACCGTGAACAGCAGGCCGGGCTCGGCGCCGGCCAGCGCCGGCGTGACGCGGCACGCCAGCGCCACGCTGCCCCGGGGCGTGAAGCGCACCGCATTGGCCGTCAGGTTGGTCAGCACCTGGCGCAGCCGCGCGCCGTCGAGCCGCACGCGCCGCGGCAGTGCCGGATCGATGTCGAGCGTCAGCTGCAGCGCCTTGGCTGCGGCGCCGGCGCGCGTGACCCGCTCGACCTCGCGCAGCAGCGGCTCGAGCTCGACGTCGTGCACGTCGAGCGTCAGCGTGCCGGCCTCGAGCTTGGACAGGTCGACGATGTCGTTGAGCAGGCCCAGCAAGGCATCGGCCGAATCGACCGCGGTGCGCAACAGCTCCTGCTGGCGCGCGTCGAGCCTGGACTCGCGCAGCAACGACAGCATGCCCAGCATGCCGTGGAACGGCGTGCGGATGGCATGGCTCATGTTGGTGAGGAACTCGCTCTTGGCCTGGCTGGCGCGCAGCGCCTGCTCGCGCGCATCGTTCAGGTGGTTGGCCATCGCCTCCAGCGCGCGGCGGCTGTCGTCGAGCTGGCGCATGCGTCGCAGCGCCAGGTAGCCGAACAGGCCGACCATCGCCGACAGGAACACCGTCAAGGCGATGCCGACGCGGTTGTGCTGCGCCAGCGCCTCGCTGCGCGTCGTCATCTGTTGCGCGACGCGATGACTGCTTGCCAGCAGCATCTGGTGCACCGGCGCGTCGAGTGCTTCGAGGTCGGCCAGCAGAGCCTTCAGCGATGCGCTGCTGAACGGCGCCTGCGCCGACTGCCCGAGGTAGAGATCGCAGCGGTCGACGAAGTCACGCAGCGCACGCAGCGCCGTGCCGTACTCCGGACTCTCGGACAGCACACGCTGTGCGCGATCGGTCTGCAGCAGGCCGATGCGGCTGACGAAGATGTCGTAACGCAGCTGCAACTGCTCGCGTGCGCGTGGCCGGGTCGACCGCCGCCTCCCGCCAGCGCTCGCGCAGACGCAGGTATTCGGTCTCGAGCTGCGACAGGTTGAGCACCAGGTAGTCGTCCTGCCCCTGCACCGCCTGGTCGAGCAGGGCCTGCTGCCGCGCCTGCACGAAGAAGGCCGCCAGCAGCGACACGATCAGCACCACGCCGCTGGCGATGAACCAGCCCGACAGCGGCGTCGCGCCCGCGCTTACAGCACGTCGATCGATTTGAGTTGCCATACCGAACGGCTGTAGTACAGCGGGTTGCGCAGCGCGGCATCGCTGTCGAACGGGTAGATCATGAACAGCGGCCCCTTCTCGCGCACCGCGATCGGCTTGTCGTCGATCAACCGAGCCAGCACGACGTCGAAGCGCCGCGCGTCGTCGGCCGGCACGTCGATGCGGTAGTCGTTGAGCGCGGCCATGCGCAGCGTGGTGCCCTGGGCACCCACCAGGTTCAAGACATCGCGCAGCAACGGGCCAGTGAACTTGCGCGCCTCCTTGAACCACGGCGTCTTGGTGGTGAAGCTGTGCTGCGCCAGCGCCTCGAGCACTGCCATGTCGAGTGCCGCGCGCTCGCCCTGGTTGGCGCGCTGGATGCGCCCGCCTATGCTCAGCACCACCGTGCCGGCGGGCGCCTGCAACGCCTGCGCGCGGCCTTGCAAGGGCAGTGCCGCGCCGGCGACCCACACCAGCGCGCGACGACGCGTCATCGCAGACGCGGCCACTTTCATGGGCCGCCGACCCGCCGGCTGTCGGGCGCGCCGGCAAGCGCCCTGTTGCGGTGCGGTGGTGGCCCCGGTGGGCGGCAGAGCGTGTGGTGCGGCAAGGGCGTGGGCTGTGCGTGGCTCGAAACCTGCGGATTTTAGGCCTGTCGCCGAAGTGCTTCGTGCGGGTGCGATATCGAGGGTAGCGACCGAGAAGCCAGTCACGAACAGACACTTGCACAAGGGCTGCGCGCCGAGGCCCTCGACTAAGCTCATTCGGGTGATGCCACGCAGCACGTCCACCTTGCAAAGCGCCGGTGCCGAGCCGGCCGGCGCGCCGGCCGACGCCGCCAATGCGTTGCCCTCAGGCCACCGCCTGCACGAGTTCGAGCTGCGTGGCGTGATCGGTGTCGGCGGCTTCGGCATCGTGTACCGCGCGTTCGACCATTCGCTGGAACGCGAGGTGGCGATCAAGGAGTACATGCCCAGTGCGCTGGCCGGGCGCAGCAGCAAGCAGCAGGTGTCGCTGCTGTCGGCCTCGCATTCGGAAACCTTCGCGCTCGGCTTGAGCTCGTTCGTCAACGAGGCCAGGCTGCTGGCGCGCTTCGACCATCCGTCGCTGGTCAAGGTGCACCGCTTCTGGGAGCAAAACGGCACCGCCTACATGGTGATGCCGCTGTACCGTGGCAGCACGCTGCGACGCTTGCGCCAGCAACGCGACGCCTGCCCCGATGGCGCCTGGCTGATGCGCCTGACCGAGCAGCTGCTCGGCGCGCTCGAGGTGTTGCACCGCGAGGGTGTGTATCACCGCGACATCGCGCCCGACAACGTGCTGGTGTCCGACGACGCGCCGCCGGTGCTGCTCGACTTCGGCGCGGCGCGCCGCGTGATCAGCGACCGCAACCAGGCACTCACCGCCATCCTGAAGCCGAGTTACGCGCCGCTGGAGCAATACGCCGAGTCGACCGGCATGCGCCAGGGGCCCTGGACCGATTTTTACGCGCTCGGGGCGACGCTGCACTACGTCATCACCGGCAAGGCGCCGGTGCCGGCCACCGCGCGCGCGGTCAGCGACGAGCAGCCTCGGTTGGCAGGTTCGGGGCAGGGCGGTGTGCCCGACCTGTTGCTGCAGGCGTGTGACTGGATGCTGGCGCCGGCACCGCAGGACCGCCCGCAGAACGTCGCCGAGTTGCTCGCCGCGCTGGCCGGACAGCTGCCGGTGCCGCAGCGGGCGCGACGCGCCAGCGCGAGTTCGTGGCAGAACACGGTCGCGCAGATGGATGAGGGCGAACTGGGCGCCTCTGTGTTCGCGTCCAGCGAGCTGCCGGTGCCGCGTGCGCAAACCGAGCGCCGCGCGCGGGCGCGCCCGATCTGGGCCGCCGCGGCGGCGATGGTGATGGCGGCTGCAGGGGGCGTCTGGTGGGCGTCGGCTGGCTCGACACCGCAGGCCGCGCCCGAACCTCTTGCCACAGCCCGCGTGGCGCTCGCGGCCGACAGCGCACAGCACCCCACAGCGACGATCGCCGAGCCGGCGAACGGCCGCGCAAGCGATCCGGCGAACGAGCCCACTGCGCCAACCAAGCCCAATGCCGTGCAGGCGGCCACGCCCGCGGCGGCCGCCACTGCGAAGCCGCGGGCGCCGAGCGCGGCGCCGACCCGCGGCCAGGCGACAGCGAGCACCAAGCCCAAGGCCACGCCGCCGCGCAGCACCGACGGCAACACCGCCACGCGCCCGGCAGCCAGCCACGCGGCGCCGCCTGCCGGCGCGATGGTGCCGACGGCGGCCGCCGCCAACGACGCTGCACCCGGGCAGGCAGCCGGTCAGCGTCGCGACGGCCACGCACAACCCACGCGAGCGTTGCGGCAGGCGTCACCTGCTGGCGATGCACCGCTGCCTGGTGCGCGAGTGCGAGAAGCCGGAGTACAGGGCACACCGCGAATGCCAGCGCGTGCGCGACATCGAGGCGCAAGCGCGCGCCCTGCACGGCGGCAACTGAGCGGCGCCAGGCCGCTCGCCCGACGACAGCCCGGGTTCCACACCATGCGCCGCGCCGGCGCATCGGGCACAGTCTGCGCTGCGCGCCTGCCCACCGCCCGCCGATGTCGATCAACCTCGCCCAACCCCACCACGCCATCTGGCCGACGCGCTTGCCGCGCGAGCTGGTGCTGCCCGAAACCTCGCTGTGGTTCAACACCGAGGTGGTGGCCAGGCGCTACCCGAACAAGGCGGCCTACCTGTTCTGCGGCCGCGCGCTCACTTTTGCGGAACTGCACGACCAGGCAGTGGCGCTGGCCGGCTGGCTGCAGGCGCACGGGGTGGCCCGCGGCGACCGCGTGATCGTGTTCATGCAGAACTGCCCGCAGTACCCGATCGCGGTGCAGGCGATCCTGCGCGCCGACGCGGTGGTGGTGCCGGTCAACCCGATGAACAAGGCCGACGAGTTCGGCCACTACATCACCGACTCCGGGGCGCGCATCGTGATCACCACCGCCGATCTGGCCGCCATCGTGTCGCAGGCCGAGGCGCAGGTGAGCGCGGCGCAGCGACTGCGCGAGCTGGTGGTCACGTTTTTCACCGACGCGATGCCCAACGGGCCGCTCGATCCCGCGGAGGAGCCAATCGCGCCGATCCTGCAATGGCTGCGCGCCAGGCCCGAGCTGCCGCCGCGTTGCACGTTGTGGCGCGACGCCCTCGCCGCCGGCCAGGTGCCGCGCGCGCACGAGAGCGGCCCCGACGACATGGCGGTGCTGCCCTACACCTCGGGCACCACCGGGCTGCCCAAGGGCTGCATCCACACGCACCGCACGATCATGCACAACGTCGCCGGGGGCGGGCAGTGGGGGCACTCGGGCGCCGAGACGGTGACGCTCGGCGTGGTGCCGATGTTCCACATCACCGGCTTCGTCTACTACGCGCTCGGACCGCTGGGCAGTGGTGCCACGGCGGTGCTGATGCCGCGCTGGGATCGCGAGCTCGCGGCGCGCCTGATCGCGCGCCACAAGGTGTCGCACTGGACCTGCATCCCGACGATGATCATCGACCTGTTCGCGAGCCCCAACGTCGCGAGCTTCGATCTGACGAGCCTGCGCCACCTGTCGGGCGGCGGTGCGGCAATGCCGCACGCGGTGGCCGAGCGCTTGAAGCGCGAGTTCAACATCACGTTCGCCGAGGGCTACGGCCTCACCGAAACCGCCGCGCCGACGCACTCCAACCTGCCCGAGCGCGCCAAGCTGCAGTGCCTGGGCATCCCGATCTTCGGCGTCGACTCGCGCGTGATCGATCCCGACACGCTCAAGGAAATGCCGATCGGCGAGACCGGCGAGATCGTCAGCCACGGGCCGATGATCTTCAAGGGCTACTGGGGCCATCCCGAGGCCACGAAGGCGGCGTTCATCGAGATCGACGGCAAGTCGTTCTTTCGCACCGGCGACCTCGGGCACATCGACGACGAGGGCTACTTCTTCATCACCGACCGCCTCAAGCGCATGATCAACGCGAGCGGGTACAAGGTGTGGCCGGCCGAGGTGGAGGCGCTGCTGTACCGCCACCCGGCCGTGCAGGAGGCCTGCATCATCGCGGCCAAGGACGCCTATCGCGGCGAAACGGTGAAGGCCGTCGTGGTGCTGCGCGCCGAAGCCAGGGGCAAGACCGGCGCCGACGACATCATCAACTGGTCGCGTGAGCACATGGCGGCCTACAAGGTGCCCAAGCTGGTGCAGTTCGTCGATGCGTTGCCCAAGTCGGGCTCGGGCAAGGTGATGTGGCGCTTGCTGCAGGAGCAGGAGGCCGTGAGCTAGAAACCCGAGCCAGGCTGCTGCAGGAAGACGAGTTCCTCCGCCGTGCTGGCGCGGCCGAGGGCCGCGTTGCGGTGCGGGAAGCGGCCGAAACGCTCGACGATGTCGTGGTGCCGCTGCGCCCATTGCAGCAGGCCGGCGAGCGTGGGCACGTCGTGCTCGAGCTGCGCAAACAGCCGCAGCGCCTCGCGCTGCATCGACAAGTCCTCGGCGTGCTCGAACGGCAGGTAGACGAACTGGCGCTGCACGCCGGTCAACGTGCGGTCTTCGCCGCTGGCCACCAGCGCCTGCGCGGCGGCCAACGCCCGCGCGTCACCGGCAAACCCACGTGCGCTGCCGCGAAACACGTTGCGCGTGAACTGGTCGAGCACCACGATCTGTGCCAGCGCGCTGCTCGGCGTGCTCGCCCAATGAGCGAACTCGCCCGCGATCGCGCGTTCGATCAAGGCGCCGAAGCGTTCGCGGATCGAGGCATCGAACGCCGCGTCCTTGACGAACCACTGCTCGCGCGGACGACAGATGCCGGGGATCGTCCGCCGCACCGAACCAGAAATCGAGCACCGCCTGAGCTTGCGCGTCGATCACGGCGGCACCACCAGATCTTGCAGCTCGGGGTGGCGCCGCAGGTAGGTGCGCACGTAGCTGCAGGCCGGGCGAACCTTCAAGCCGTGCGCGCGCGCATGATCGAGCGCAGCGCGCACCACCTGCGCTGCGAAGCCGCGTCCCTGCAGCGCGGGCGGCGTTTCGGTGTGCGTGAGCCACATCACGCCATCGACGAGACGGTACTGGGCGATGCAGATCTGGCCGTGCACGGGCAATTCGAAGCGCGCTGCGGCCTCGTTGTGCACGACTGGCGCGGCCAGCTGCCGCGTCACGGTGTCACCGCTTCAGCTGCTGCCACAGGAAGCTGAACTCCAGCGCCAGCATGTCGGCGCGCTGCGCGTTGTCGGCGGCGCCGCCGTGGCCGCCTTCGATGTTCTCGTAGTACAGCAGCGTCGTGGCCCTGCTCGAGCATGCGCGCGGCCATCTTGCGCGCGTGGCCCGGGTGCACGCGGTCGTCGCGCGTGCTGGTGATGAACAGCACGCGCGGCAGCTTGTGCTCGCGGCGCACGTTCTGGTACGGGCTGTAGCGGCTGATCCAGGCCCACTCGCTCGGGCTGGTCGGGGTCGCCGTATTCGGCCATCCACGAGGCGCCGGCCAGCAGCTTGTGGTAGCGCTTCATGTCGAGCAGCGGCACCTGGCAGACCACCGCGTTGAACAGCTCGGGCCGCTGCAGCATCACCGCGCCGACCAGCAGCCCGCCGTTGCTGCCGCCCTCGATGCCGAGGTGGCGCGCGTCGAGTGATGCGCTGCGTCGATCAGGTCTTCGGCGACCGCGATGAAGTCGTCGTAGCTGCGCTGCTTGTGCTGCCATGCACCGCGGCCTGGTGCCAGCCCGGTCCGAACTCGCCGCCGCCGCGGATGTTGGCCACCACCAGCACGCCGCCCTTGCCGAACCAGGCGTTGCCGAAGGCGCCCGAGTACCAGGGCTTCAGCGCGACCTCGAAGCCGCCGTAGCCGTAGAGCAGCGGTCGGGTTGTGGCCGTCGGCCTTGGCGTCGCTTCGGCCAGACCACGAAGTACGGCACGCGGGTGCCGTCTTTGGACGTCGCGGCGCGCTGCTCGACGCGCATGCCGGTGGCGTCGAAGAAGCGCGGGCGCGACTTGAGCGGTCTCGCGCTCGTCGCTGCCGGTGCTGGCCGAGCATCAGCGAGTCGGGCGTCAGGAAGTCGCTGTACGTGCAGCCAGGTACGCCTCGGCCAGCTCGTCGCGCTCGAGCATCGGGTCGTGCAGCGCCGCCACAGCCGATGCGTGCCGGGGTGCGGCGCCTTCACCTCGCGGCTGCGCCAGCGGCCGCCGCTGGGCAGCCACTCCTGCAGGCGGCTGGCCACGTTGTCGAGGATGTCGAGCACGCACGCGCGAGCGCGTGGTCGTGAAGCTCGCCAGCGAGCGCGTCGCCGTGGGCTCGAACAGCGCGCACGAAGTCGCGGTCGCCCGGCCAGGTAGTCGCGGCACGGCGGCCAGCAGCAGCGAGCCGCGCGGCCAGGTGCGTGGCGCCGTCGACCGCCCAGTCGCTGCGCAATTCGAGCAGCACGTGATCGCGCCAGAAGATCAAGCTGGGCGTCGACGGGCTTGTCGATCGGCACCACGCGGTCGCCCCGCAGCAGCCCGAGTTCGCGAGTTGTAGAAGTCGATCGCGCGGCTGACCACGATGCGCTCGAAGCCCGGCGTGAGGTCGATGGTGAACGCCGGCGGCCACGTCCTTGGCCTGCGCCTCGAACACGGTGCTCGCCTGCGCCAGCGGCTGGCCGCGGCGCCAGCGCTTGACGACGCGCGGGTAGCCCGATTCGGTGAGCGAGCCGGCGCCGAAGTCGGTGGCCACTAGCACGGTGTCGAGGTCGAGCCAGTCGATGTCGGTCTTGGCCTCGGGCAGCGTGAAGCCGTCGTCGACGAAGCGCGCGCGTGACCAGGTCGTACTCGCGCACGACGCTGGCATCGGCGCCGCCGCGCGACAGCTTCAGCAGGCAACGCGTATCGGCCGGGCGCAGGCAGGCGGCCCCGGCCCAGACCCAGTTTTCATGTTCCGTCGCGGCCCAGCGCGTCGAGGTCGAGCACAGTCTCCCAGGCGGGCTGCGCTTTTCGGTACTCGGCCATCGTCGTGCGCCGCCACACGCCGCGCGGATGGTCGGCGTCTTGCCAGAGGTTGTAGAGCCAGGGCCCGCGGCGCGTGACGTCGGGGATGCGTTCGCGCGAATCGAGCACTTCGCGGATGCGCGCGCGCGTGCCGGCGAAGTCGGGCCACGCCTCGAGCACCTTGCGCGAGCCGCGCGTTGCGCTCGCGCACCCAGGCCAGCGCGCGCTCGCCTTGCACGTCTTCGAGCCAGAGATACGGATCGTCTGGAATCGCGGTGTCGGCCATCGCCTGACTTGTGAGGGCCGCTGTCAACAGGCACAGCAGCGCAAAAGCCTTGCGGCTCGACGCGCGAGGGTAGCAAAACCGGCGCGCGCAGGCGTTCATCGGGGACAAAGGCATGGCCTCGAGCGGTGCGGCAAGTGAAGCGGCGGCCAGTGTGGCGAGCGCCGCACCCCCATTTCAAGCGGGGATACCCGCCGACGTGCCAGTGTCGCGATGGCATCATCGCAACGTGACCTCAAGGGCGTGAAGGCCCTGCAAGCCAGATGGACGCTGCGATCAATCCGTTGTTGGCGCCGTGGGAGGCGCCGTTCGGCCTGCCGCCATTCGACCTGGTGCGGCCCGAACACTTCAAGCCGGCGTTCGAACGCGGCATGAACGAACACCGCGACGAACTCGCGCGCATCGCGACGCATCGCGAGGCGCCGACGTTTGACAACACGCTGGCGGCATTCGACGCCTCGGGCCGCCTGTTGTCGCGGGTGGAGGCGCTGTTCCACAACCTCGCCGCGTCGGCCACCAGCGACACGCTGCAGGCGGTGCAACGCGCGATGGCCGCGCCGCTGGCCGCGCACTGGAGCGCCGTGTACATGGACGCGGCGCTGTTTCAGCGCGTCGATGCCCTGTTTGCCCGGCGCGAAACGTTGAACCTGAGCGCCGAGCAGCAACGGCTGCTCGAGCGCGTGCACCTGGACTTCGTGCGCGCCGGCGCGTGGCTGCAAGGCAGTGCACGCCAGCGTTATGCGCAGGTGATGCAGCGTCTGGCCGTGCTGACGACCACCTTTGCGCAGAACGTGCTGCACGACGAGGCGGCCTTCGCGCTGGAGTTGCGCGGCGAGGCCGATCTCGCCGGGCTGCCCGCCTTCCTGCAGGCCGCGGCGCAACAAGCCGCGGCCGAGCGAGGGCTGGCCGGCGGCCACGCGATCACGCTGGCGCGCTCGCTGATCGTGCCGTTTCTCACCTTCTCGCAGCGGCGCGACCTGCGCGAGCAGGCGTGGCGTGCCTGGGTCTCGCGCGGCGAGCACGACGGCGCGCACGACAACCGCCCGGTGGCGCGCGAGATCCTCGCGCTGCGGCGCGAACAGGCCGCGCTGCACGGCCATGCAAGTTATGCCGACTATGCGCTGGCCGACACGATGGCGCGCACGCAATCGCAGGTGTCGGCGCTGCTCGACGAGGTGTGGGCCAAGGCGGTGACGGCGCTCGAACGCGAGCGCGCGATGCTGGAGGCCGCGCGCGATGCGCAGGGCTCACGCGAGGCGCTCGAACCCTGGGACTGGCGCTACTGGGCCGAGCAGGTGCGCCGCCAGCACTACGCGCTCGACGACGCCGAGTTGAAGCCGTACTTTGCGCTGCCGAACATGGTGCAGGCCGCGTTCCACTGCGCGCACCGCCTGTTCGGCCTGCGTTTCACGCCGCGCGAGGACGTCGGCGCCTATCACGGCGACGTGCGCGCCTACGAGGTGGCCGCTGCCGACGGCAGCGCCATCGGCCTGTTCCTGCAGGACAACTTCGCGCGCGCCGGCAAGCGCAGCGGCGCCTGGATGAGCGCGCTGCACTGGCAGCACCGCAATGGCTTCGAGTCGCGGCCGGTGGTGCTCAACAACAACAACTTCGCGCGCGGGCAGGGGCAGGGTCCGACGCTGTTGTCGCTCGACGACGTGCGCACGCTGTTCCACGAGTTCGGCCACGGCCTGCACGGCTTGTTGTCCGACGTGCACTACGAGCGCCTGTCGGGCACGCAGGTGCTGCGCGACTTCGTCGAACTGCCGTCGCAGCTGTTCGAGCACTGGATCGACGAGCCCGAGGTGCTCAAGCGGCACGCGCGCCACTGCGACAGCGGCGAGCCGATCCCCGACCTGCTGATCGAGCGGGTGCGCGCGGCGCGGTGTTTCGGCCAGGCCTACGAGTCGGTGCGCTACACGGCGAGCGCGCTGCTCGACATGGCCGCGCATGCCGCCACCGAGCCGATCGACGACATCGTCGCCTTCGAGCGGCGCGTGCTCGCCGAGCGCGGCGCGCCGGCCGTGGCCGGGCTGAACCACCGCCTGCCGCACTTCCAGCATCTGTTCTCCGGCTCGGGCTATGCCGCCGGCTACTACGTCTATCTGTGGGCGGAGGTGCTCGACGCCGATGCCTACGATGCGTTCGTCGAGGCAGGCGATCCGTTCGACGCCGAAGTCGCCGAGCGTCTGCGGCGCTGGATCTACTCCAGCGGCAACAGCGTCGAGCCCGGCGCGGCGTACGAGGCGTTCCGCGGCCGCGCCGCGAGCATCGAGCCGATGCTGCGCGAGCGGGGTTTGATCGACGACTGAACGGCGATCAACCCCGCTTGCCGAACAACGTGTCCAGCGCGCCGAGAAAGATCCGAAAATCAAGCGGCTTGGTCCAGTAGTCGGCGAAGCCGGCGCCGAGCGCGAGTTGAATGTCCTCGGGCATCGCGTTGGCCGACAGCGCGATGCAGGGGATCGACGCGGTGCTGGGGTCGGCGCGCAATCGTCGCAGCACCTCGAGGCCGTCGATGTCGGGCAACTGCATGTCGAGCAGGATCAGGTCGGGCTGGGTGCTGCGCGCGCAGTGAATGCCGCTGGCGCCGTCGCCGGCTTCGTCGAGCGTGAGGTTGCCGCGCTGCGCCACCAGTTCGCGCACGATCAATGCATTGACCGGGTTGTCTTCGATGTACAGCAGCCGCCCGGTGCGAGCGCGCTGCGCCGGGTTGGCTGCCGCTAGCGGCTCCGCTTGCGCCTTGGCTGCAGGTGCGGGCTGCTCGATCGCGGCGGGGCACGGCAGCCGCACCTCGAACACGCTGCCCACGCCCGGCGTGCTTTGCACGTGCACGCTGCCGCCCATGCGCTCGACGTTGGCCTTGACGATCGCCAGGCCGATGCCGGTGCCCTCGATGCCCTTGCGCTCGATGCCCAGCCGGTTGAACGGCTCGAAGGCATGCGCGAGCTGATCGCTCGTCATGCCGCGGCCGCTGTCGCGCACGCGCAGCGCGACCTGCTGCTCCACCAGGTCGGCTTCCACGCGCACCGAGCCGCCGCGCTGGTTGTACTTGACGGCGTTGGTCAGCAGATTGAGCAGCACCTGGCGCAGGCGCGTCGGATCGGCCCACACCGGATGAGCGAGCTCGTCGCGGTCGAGCCGCACGCCGTGCTCGGCGGCCAGCGGGGCCACCATCGGCGCGGCGGCGTCGTACAGCGCACGCAGATTCACCACCTGCGGGTCGAGCTTGATCTCGCCGGTGTCGAGGCTCGACAAGTCGAGCATGTCGTTGACCAGCGCCAGCAGGTGCTCGCCGGCGGCATGGATGTGCTGCAACTGCTCGCGCGGCTCGCCGCGCAGCGCCAGCGACGAATCGGTGAGCAGACAGTTGCGCGAAGCCGATCACTGCATGCAGCGGCGTGCGCAACTCGTGGCTCATGCGCGCCAGGAACTGCGACTTGGCGCGGCTTTCGCGCTGCGCGAGCACACGTTCCTGCAGCGCCTGCTCGGCCTCGCGCGCCTGCGTGACGTCCCAGTTGACGCCAAGGCGCCGCACTTCGCTGCCTGCGGCGTCGTAGATCGGGATCGACCGCGAGGCCAGCCAATGCCAGCTGCCATCGGGCCAGCGCACGCGAAACTGGCCGCTGCCGGGCCTGCGCTCGTTGGCCGAATCCGCGTACTCGCGCATCATCTCTGCCAGGTCGTCCGGATGCAGCAGCGCGCGCCGCTCCGGGATCGGCGGCGCTTCGGTGCCGCGCGGTTCGAGGCCGCGCAGGCGCCACATCTGCTCGTCCCAGATCGCGCGGCCGGTGCGTATGTCGTGTTCCCAGCTGCCCATCCCCACCGCGCGCGCCGCCAGCGCGGCGCGCTCGTGCGCTTCGCGCAGAGCCTGATGCGCAGCGCGTTGCTCGGTCACGTCGATCATCGTGCCGAGCATGCGCAGCCCCGAGTCGGTCTTGAGCGTGCGCACGCGCATCGAGACGTCGCGCCGCGTGCCGTCGGTGCGCACGATCTGGATCTCCGATTGCGCCACGGGCTGGTCGGCCTCGCCGAAGCGTGGCGCGCGCTGCTCCATGACGCTGCGGTACTCGGGTGCGATGAACAGCGTGTAGTCGGCGCGGTTCGGTGCCGGCAGCGCGGGGTCGACGCCGTGCAACGTGTACATCTGCGCGTTCCACACCGCGGTGTCGGTGTTGACGTCGTACGACCAGATTCCCACGCCGGCGGCTGAGGCTGCCAGCTCCAGCCGCCGCGTCAGGTCTTGCAGCCGGCGCTGCTCGCGCAGGCGATCGGTGACGTCCATCGCCACGCCGGTGAACGCGATGGGCTTGCCGTCGGCATCGCGCTGCGTGACGCGCCGCGTCAGGATGTCGAGCCAGCGGCCGTCGGCATGGCGGTAACGCGCCTCCATGTCGGTGGGCCCGGTGGCGCTGGCGGCGCGCTGCATCGCCTGCTGCACCGCCGGTATGTCGTCGGGGTGGATCATGGCGCGCACCTCTTCGAGGCTCAAGCCCTCGGGCCGCGGCTTCATGCCCAGGATGCGCCAGGCCTGATCGTCGTAGTACAGGCGATTGGTCGCCAGGTCCTGGCGCCAGACAGCGATGCCGCTCAACTGCAGCGCCAGCTCCAGTTGCGCGTTGGCCTCGTGCACGCTTTGCGCCAGGCGCCAGATCTCGGTGTCGTCCACGACGACGCCGATCACGCGATCGGGCTTGCCGTCGGCGCCGTTGCTCACCGTCCACTGCGAATGCAGGCGCCGCAGCACGCCGTCGGCGCCGCGCACGCGAAAGTGGTGCGAGTAGCTGCCGGCGGTCTTCATCGAATCGAGGAACTCGCTCGCCCATGGCGGCGCGGTCTTCGGGCACGACGTAGGCCTGCGCCTCGCTGAAATTCGGCGCCTTGTCGTCGACCGACAGGCCCCAGAAGCGGTGCATGTGGCTGTCCCAGCGGCCCTCCATCGTGCGCGGGTCGCGCTCGAACACGCCGAGCCGGCCGAACTGCTGCGCCATGTTCAGCAGGTCCTCGAGGCGGTCTGCGCGCAGCGACTCGCGGCGATCGAGCAGCGTCAGCCAGGTTGCGTGGCCGACCGGTCGCGCCGACAGCGACACCGGCCACGCGGCGCCGTTGCCGTCGCGCAGCACCAGCTTCACGCCGTCCAGCGGCGTGCGGTTGCGCAACGCCTGCGACAGCGCGCGCAACGAGGCTTCGGCCTCGGGCACGCTGGCGTCGCACAGCGCGGCGAACGGCTTTGCCAGCACGTTGTCGAGCGTGCCGGCACTGGCGCTGACGAATGCCGCGTTGGCGCCGCGCACCACACCGTCGGCGTCGACCGCGAGCACGGGCGCGGTCACGGCGTCGGGCACGGTGAAGTCGGGGCTCATGGAGGCGGCGTCGATGTCTTGCGTTGGTTGACCAGGGCGCGGCCAGTCTAGCGCGGCCTGCCGTCGCTCACGGACGGCACGCGACAGGGCCGCAAGCCGGGCATCGCGACAAACCGCGCACAATGCGAGGCACCGTTTTCCAGCCCGCGCTGCAGCGCCGCAGCGCGGCCTCCACCATGCAAGCGATCGTCAACCACCGTGCCAGCGTGCAGGGCGCCGTCACCGCTGTCGAAGCCAGCGTCGGCGCCACCGTCAGCCGCGGCGCGGTGTTGCTGCGCCTCGAGTCGATGAAGATGGAGTTCACCGTCGAGGCGTTGGCCGATGGCGTGGTGAGGGCCGTGCACGTGCAGCGCGGCGATGCGGTCGACGAAGGCGACCTGCTGCTCGACCTGGCTCCGGTGGCCGATGCGGCGCCGCGCGCGGCGCCGGCTGCCGCCCGCGCGTCGGCGCGCCCCGACCTCGATGAGCTGACCGCGCGCCGCGCGCTGCTCGACGATGCGGCGCGCCCGCAGATGCTGGCCGCGCGCCGCGCCCAGGGCCGGCGCAGCGCGCGCGAGAACATCGCGGCGCTGTTCGATGCCGGCACGTTCGTCGAATACGGCGCCTTCGCGGTGGCGGCGCAGCGCAGCCGCCGCAGCCTGGACGACCTGCAGAAGAACACGCCGGCCGACGGCCTCGTCACCGGCACCGGCGCTCGTGCAGGCCGACGTCTTCGGCGCCGAGCGTGCGCGTTGCGCGGCCATGGCCTACGACTACTCGGTTCTGGCCGGCACGCAGGGCAACTTCAACCACCGCAAGAGCGACCGCCTGCTCGAACTGGCGGCCACGCACAAGCTGCCGTTCGTGCTGTTTGCCGAAGGCGGCGGCGGCCGGCCGGGCGATGTCGATTCGCCGTCGGTGTCGGGCCTGCACTGCACGACCTTCCGCGCGCTGGCCGCGCTGTCGCGGCCAGGTGCCGACGCTGGGCATCGTCGAGGGTTACTGTTTTGCCGGCAACGCCGCGCTGCTGGGGAGCTGCGACTACGTGATCTCGACCCGCGCAGCCAGCATCGGCATGGGCGGGCCGGCGATGATCGAAGGCGGCGGCCTGGGCGTGGTGGCGCCAGACGATGTGGGCCCGGCCGACACGCTGGCGCGTGCCGGCGGCATCGACCTGCTGGTCGACGACGAGGCGCAGGCCACGCACGAGGCGCGCCGCATCCTCGCCTGGCACCAGGGCGCGTTGCCGGATGTCGGGCGCGGCGGATCGAGCCGGCGCTGCGCGACGCGATCCCGCTCGGCCGCAACGCGGTGTTCGACCCGCGCACGATCATCCACACGCGTGGCCGATCGCGACAGCGTGATCGAGCTGCGGCGCGTTGTACGGCTTGGGCGTGGTCACCGTGCTGGCGCGCCTGGGCGGGCATCCGGTGGCGATCGCGGCGACCAACCCGCGCCACCTGGCCGGCGCGCTCGACGTCGCCGGCTGCGACAAGCTCGCGCGTTTCATGCAGCTGGCCGATGCCGCGGGGCACCCGCTGATCACGTTGGTCGACACGCCCGGGTTCATGGTCGGGCCCGGCGTCCGAGGCGCAGGGCATGTTGCGCCATGCCGGCCGCGTGTTCGTCACCGCGGCGGCACTGCGCGTGCCGGTGGTCTCGGTGGTGCTGCGCCGCGGCTTCGGCCTGGGCGCGATGGCGTTCACCGGCGGCCACTTCCACGCGCCGGTGGCCACCGCCGCGTGGCCGCAGGCCGAATTCGGACCGATGGGCCTGGAAGGCGCGGTGCGCCTGGGCTTCCGCAAGGAGCTGGCGGCGGTGCAGGGTGCCGAACGCGAGGCGCTGTTCGAGCGCCTGCTGTCGGGCATGCGCGAGCGCGGGCGCGCACTCAACGTGGCCAGCCACCTCGAGATCGACGACGTGATCGATCCGGCGGCCACGCGCGATTGGCTGCTTCGTGTGCTGGCCACGACGCGCCGACACGTCCTGCCGCCGCGGCGTGCTTTTGTCGACACCTGGTAGCGCCGCTCGACTTGCCGCCTTCAACGAACCACGACAAGGAGACCGAGATGTTCCGCACCGCGATCGCCGGCAGTCTGCCCAAGCCCGGCTGGCTGGCCGAGACGCAACAAGCTGTGGCCGCGCTGGGCACACGAGGGCCAGGCGCTGCGCGACGCCAAGCTCGACGCCACGCTGATGTGGATCAAGGCGCAGGAAGACGCGGGACTGACCACCATCGGCGACGGCGAGCAGTCGCGCCAGCACTTCGTGCACGGCTTTCTCGAGCGCGTCGAGGGCATCGACTTCGAGCACAAGGTCGAGATGGGCATCCGCGCCGACCGCTACAAGGCGATGGTGCCGCAGGTGGTGGCGCAAGCTGTCGTTGAAGGGCCGCGTGCACGACACCGAAGCGCGCTTCCTGCGCGCCCACACGCAACGCAAGGTGAAGTTCACGCTGCCCGGGCCGATGACCATCGTCGACACGGTGGCCGACCGCCACTATGGCGACCGCGTGAAGCTCGGATTCGCGTTCGCCGAACTGCTGAACCAGGAGGCGCTGGCGCTGCAGGCCGACGGCGTGGACATCATCCAGTTCGACGAACCCGCCTTCAACGTCTACCTCGACGAAGTGGCCGACTGGGGCATCCGCGCGCTGGAGCGCGCCGCGTTGGGGCTGACTTGCACGACGGCCGTGCACATCTGCTACGGCTATGGCATCCAGGCCAATCTAGATTGGAAGAAGACGCTCGGCGACCAGTGGCGCCAATACGAGAAGGTGTTTCCGGTGCTGGCCAGGAGCTCGATCGATCAGGTGTCGCTCGAGTGCCTGCATTCGCACGTGCCGCCCGACCTGATGTCGCTGCTCGCCGGCAAGGACGTGATGGTCGGCGTGATCGACGTGGCCAGCGACGCGGTCGAGTCGCCCGAGACGGTGGCCGAGACGATCACCAACGCGCTGCGCTTCGTGCCGCGCGATCGCCTGATCGCCTGCACCAATTGCGGCATGGCGCCGATGGACCGTGCGATCGCGCTGGCCAAGATCGAGGCGCTGGTCAAGGGTGCCGCGCTGGCGGGCGTGAATCGATGAGCGTCGCTCGGCCGCTCCGAAGGCGCTCGCTCCCCTTGGGGGGGCGGCGCGTAGCGCCAAGGGGGCCAGATGAGCACGGGCGCGCCACGGCCGCCGCTGACGGCGGTGGCGGCTGTGCACGCGGTGCTCGCGCGCGACGGCCATGCGGTGGTGGATGCCGCCTCGCTGGCCACACTTTGCGGTGTCGATCTGGCCGACCTGCTGGCCTGGCGCCCGCGTTGGGATGACCTGCCGAGCGACCGTTACCTGCGTGACGGTGGACACTATCGCCAGCGCCGCCACTCGTGCTTCGTGGTGCACGGCGAGGCGGTGACGCAGGCGCCGCACCGGCCGCATTGGCAGAGCGTGGAGTACAACGCGCTGCACGGCGGCATCGAGCGCCATTTCGAGCCGATGCCGGCGCAATGGACGGCCGATCCCGCGTGGCGACGACTGCTGCGCGGTCTGGCCGGCTGCGCAACCCGCTTGCGGGGTGAGCGGGATTGGTACGTCGAAGCGCATCCGTTTCGCATCACCACCGCCGGCGGCATCGGTCGGCCCACGCCGGAGGGTGCACACCGCGACGGGGTGGACTTCGTTGCCGTGATCCTGGTCGCGCGCGAAGGCATCAAGGGCGGCGAGACGCGCGTGTTCGAGGCGGCAGGTCCGCACGGGCAACGCTTCACGCTCGACGAGCCGTTTTCCGCGCTGCTGCTTGACGACGCGCGCGTGATCCATGAGTCGACACCGATCCAGCCGCTTGACCCGGCGCGCGAAGGGCACCGCGACACGCTGGTGCTGACCTATCGCGCCGGCGGGTTCCAAGGGGCGCGCTGATTCCGCGCGCGCGTCAGCGAGTTACGACAACAGGCCGCATCGGAAAGCGCCCGATGCGGCCTGCCGGGTCAATGCCGAGTGGCCGATCCGGCCACCAAGGTCACTTGTCGCTGCGATACCCGGCGACGCGGTTGCCATCCATCGTCGCACCAACGACCAGGATGCCAGCGGCGCGCGGCAGCGGCGTCGCGTACAGCGTCCTGTATTCGCCCTTGCCGGCGAGCGGATCGCCGGTCGCATATTCGATGCCGCCGTGGCCCCACTCCCTGACCTGATTCACCAACGCCGCGGCCGAGTCCTGCAGCGCATCGGCGCTGGAGCCGGCCTTGGCCTGGCCCAGCCCGTCGATCACGACCTTGCCGTCCAAGCCGAGCACCGACAGCCGCAACTCACCCTGCTGCCACTTGCCGCCGCGGTCAGCGAAGTCACGGTAGGCCTGTTCCGGGCCGACCGCCTGCACATGGGCCGCGCCTGCTTCCAGCAGCCGCCACATCTGGTCCGCCGTGGCCCCGGTATCGGCTTGCACCGCACCGGCCCACACCGCCTGGGCCAGCAGCAAAGTAATCCAGGTTTTTTTGTTTCGCATCGTTCCCTCTCCGTGAGTTGTGGCCCCGAGTCGTCTGGACCGGACGACCGCGCTGCTCTGTGCTCGCGCCGCGGTGCAAATCTAGTGCGGGGCGTCTGCGTTCGCGCAGGCCTGCGCGAACGTCTGTGAACTGCTGCGTTGTTCGTTTGCACGCAATTGCGATTTGTGTGTTCGCGTCGGCGCGGCACCACCTGTTCAGGGGGTGTCGTTTCGCCACGCTATGCTGAGCGCATGACGTTGCCGATCACGCTGCAAGACGTTCAGGCCGCAGCCGACGCCTGGCCGGCGTGGCGCACAAGACGCCGGTGGCGACCTCGCGCCTGGCCGACGAGCGCGCGGGTGCGCGGCTGTTCTTCAAGTGCGAGAACCTGCAACGCGTGGGTGCGTTCAAGTTTCGCGGCGCCTACAACGCGCTGGCGCAGTTCTCGCCTGAGCAGCGACGTGCCGGCGTGATCGCGTTCTCGTCGGGCAACCATGCGCAGGCGATCGCGCTGGCCGCGCGGCTGCTCGACATGCCCTCGGTGATCGTGATGCCGTCGGACGCGCCAGCGGGCAAGCTGGCCGCCACACGCGCCTATCAAGCAGGGCCGTCGCGACAGCGAGGTGGTGCTGTACGACCGCTATCGCGAGGATCGAGAGGCGATCGGACAGCGCATCGCGGGCGAACGCGGCATGACACTGATTCCGCCGTATGACCATCCGCATGTGATGGCGGGGCAGGGCACCGCGGCGCTGGAGTTGATCCAGGAGGTGGGCGCGCTCGACACCTTGCTGGTGTGCGTGGGCGGCGGCGGGCTGGTGTCGGGCAGCGCGGTGGCTGCGCAGGGCTTGATTCCGGGCATCGCCGTGTACGGCGTGGAGCCCGCCGCGGGCAACGACGTGCAGCAAAGCCTCGCGCGCGGCGAGATCGTGCAGATCCCGGTGCCCGACACCATCGCCGACGGCGCGCAGACGCAGGCACCCGGCCGCCTGACGTTCGAGGTGATTCGCTCGTGCCTGCGCGGCGTGCTGACGGTGAGCGACGCGCAGTTGATCGCCGCGATGCGTTTCTTCGCCGAGCACATGAAGCTGGTGGTCGAGCCCACCGGCTGCCTGGCCGCCGCGGCCGCGCTCGACCGCGTGGTCGATCTGCGCGGGCAGCGGGTCGGCATCATCATCAGCGGCGGCAACGTCGATCGCGTCGCGCTACGGCCACTGGTTGGCCGATCAAGACTCAGTCAACGCAAAGCCATGAGCGAAAACACCAATCCCACCAAACCCGACGCCGACGCCGACAAGCGGCAACGCGAGACGCTCGACAAGCTGCTGGCGCGCGCGCCGGTGGTGGCCACCGGCAACGTCACGCTGGCCGGCGGGCGGCGCCTCGACTACGAGTTGAACGCCGCCTTCATGCCGCTGACCGCGGGCGGCGTCGACGCGCAGCGCGGCGAGCCGCAGGCCGCGGTGTTCTGCGTCGCCTACACGGTGCGCAGCGAAACGCCGCGGCCGCTGTGTTTTGCCTTCAACGGCGGTCCGGGCTCGGCGTCGGTGTGGCTGCACCTGGGCGCGCTCGGCCCGAAGCGCGTACCCATCCACGACGACGGCACGATGCCGGTGGCGCCGTACGCGGTGCAGGACAACCCGCTGACCTGGCTCGAGCAGTTCGACCTTGTGTTCATCGACCCGCCGCACACCGGCTACTCGATCGCGCTGAACGACGACGCGCGCAAGAAGCTGTTCTCGGTCGACGGCGACGCCGACGCTTTGGCCGAGGTCGTGCGCGTCTGGCTGGCACGGCACAAGCGCTTCGGTTCGGCGTTGTACCTGGCCGGCGAGAGCTACGGCACCACGCGCGGCGCGGCGATCGCCGACAAGCTGCAGGCGATGGGCGTGTCGCTGCAGGGCATGATCCTGGTGTCGTGCGCGATGGACCTGCAGTCGCTGGTGTTCACGCACGGCAACGACCTGCCGTACGCGTTGTTCCTGCCGGCGTTTGCCAACGTCGCGCAGTTCCACGGCCGCCTGAACGGGCCGCTCGCCGCGTCGGCGCAGGCCGCGCGCGAAGCCGCCGAGGCCTTCGTCAACGAGGAGTACCTCGCTGCGCTGCACGCCGGCGCCCGGCTCGATGCGCGCGCTCGCGCGCGCATCGAGAAACGCCTGGCCGAGCTGACCGGCCTGCCGCGCGCACTGGTGCAGGAGAAAAACCTGCGCATCAGCGACGAAACCTTCTTCTTCGAACTGCTGCGCGACGTCGGCCGCATCGTCGGCCGGCTGGAGGCGCGCGTCACCGGGCCGATGGCCGCCAGCCGCACGCGCACCTGGGAGTTCGACCCGGGCATCGAGGCACTCAACGCGCCCTACACGATGGCGGCGATGGCCTATTTTGCGCAGCTCGGCATCACCGACGACACGCGCTATGAAGTGCTCAACTTCGAGGTCAACAAGACCTGGGACTGGAATCGCGGCGAGGCCAAGGGCAACAGCTTCGGCAGCACCGGCGTCGATCTGGCGCGTGCGCTGCGGCGCAACCCGCACCTGCGCGTGCTGGTGGCCAGCGGCCGTTACGACCTGGGCACGCCGTACAGCGCCACCGATTGGTCGCTGGCGCAACTCGACGCGCCGCCCGACGTGCTCGAGCGCGTGACGCACCGCTACTACGACGCCGGGCACATGATGTACACGCGCAGCACCGACCTCAAGCAGCTGAAGGACGACCTCGCCGGCTGGATCGGTTGACGCGTTGGCTGCGGCTCACATCGCTGCGCGATATGACCCTACGCCGCAACGCGCGTACGCGCGTTGTCGCCAGTCCGCAGGGACCGGCTGCTCAGGCTTTGCGATTGCGCTCGCGCACCGCCTCGCGCCGCTGCTCGATGTCGGCAGCCGCAACGCTCGAGTTGAACTCGCGCGCGCGTTGCGCCTCCAGCGCCATGGCCTGGCCGAACGACAGCGCGAAGCCGTCGTCGATGATCGACTTGTAGCGTTCGAGCATGCCCGGCTGCGCCAGCAGCATGTCGGCGGCCAGCGCACGTGCGGCACTCAACAGCTCGCCCGGCGCCACCACGCGGTTGACGAAGCCCCACGCCGCTGCCTGCTCGGCACTGACCCAGCGGCCGCCCAGCGAGATCTCGCGCGCGCGATAGATGCCGACCGCGCGGCTCAGCTTCTGCGACAACCCCCAGCCCGATGCCAGGCCGACCCGTGCGTGGGTGTCGGCGAAGCGCGCGTCGGTGCTCGCCAGCAGCACGTCACAGGCCAGCGCGAGCTCGAAGCCACCGGTCACCGCTGCGCCGTTGATGGCGCCGATCACCGGCTTGCGGCAGCGCGCCAGCGCGCCCACCGGGTCGCCACGCGAGGTGACGGTGGTCTTGCCGATGTCGGTGCGGCCCGAACCCAGCTCCTTCAGGTCGAGCCCGGCGCAGAACGCGCGGCCGGCGCCGGTGAGGATCAGCACGCGCACGCCCGGGTCGGCCGCGAGGGCGTCGATCGCGCGTGCCAGCTCGTCGAGCAATTCGCGCGACAACGCGTTCATCGCCTGCGGGCGATTGAGCGTGAGCAGCGCCACGCCATCGCCGCCCACTTCGCGCAATACCACCGGCTCTGCCATGGTTCACCTCGCGTCAGCGTCGGCGATGCTAGCTCAGGATCTCGACGCGGTTGCGCCCGTTGCGCTTGGCCTGATACAGCGCCGCGTCGGCGCTGTGCAGCAGCGTCGCCGCGCCCGCGCCGGCGATCGGCACCGTGGCCGCGACGCCGATCGACACCGTGATCGGCGGCCCGTCGCGCACGATGGTGTCGAAGCTCGCGGTCGCCACCGCACGGCGAATCGATTCGGCGGCTTCCAGCGCACCCGCGGCCGCGGTGCCGGGCAGCACGATCGCGAACTCCTCGCCGCCGTAGCGCGCGGCCAGATCACCCGCGCGCCGCACGCTGCGCTCGATCACGCCGGCCACGGCGGCCAGATAAGCGTCGCCGGCCTGATGGCCATAGCGGTCGTTGATCGGCTTGAAGTGATCGATGTCGATCATCAGCAGCGACAGCGGCGAGCCGTCGCGCAGCGCGCGGAACCATTCCTTGCGCAGCGTGGCGTCGAACATGCGTCGATTGGCCAGGCTCGTCAGCGCGTCGGTCGCCGCCAGTGCCGACAACTCGGCGTTGGCCTGGCCCAGCGCCAGCTCCGACTGCTTGCGGCGCTCGGCGTCGCGCAGCGTGACCAGGTAGTCGCCCAGGCCGTTGCCTGCGGGCAGCAGCACGACGCGGGCCTCGATCCACAGCGCGCTGCCGTCGCGGCGCAGCGCGCGGAACAAGTCGCTGCCGGCAGGCCCACGGCGCGACGCGTGCATGAAGTGGTGTGCGATGAAGCCGGCGCGATCTTCAGGGGCCAACAGCTCGGCCAGCGTGCGGCCGTGCAGCTCCTCGGGCACGATGTCGAGCAAGACGGTCGACGATTGCGATGCGAAGCGGATCACGAGGTCGGCGTCGACCGCGACGATCAGGTCAGTACTGTGCTCGGCCAGCACGCGAAAGCGCTGTCTCGCCTCGGCGTTGCGGCGCTCGGCCTCGGCGTCGGGCACCAGCACCAGGCGCCGGCCGTCGGCCAGGTTCATCGACACCGTGCGCGGCGGCTCGGTGCCGGCATCGCGCCGCGCCGCCGGACCGCTGATCAGCAGGTGACCCTCGGCATCGGTCACGTTCAGCGTGACGCCCAGGCCGGCCAGCAACAGGGCGAGGGATTCGAGCTCGGGGTCGGTCACGTGGGGTCTCGCTGCGTCGAATGCTTGCTCAACGTCGATGCGCGCGCTGCCATGCAGGCATCGTAGCGTCTTGCAAGGCCGGTCGAGCCGGCACGGCGACGCAGATGTGTCGGTCAGTGAGTGACGTGCGCGGGTGCACCGACGGTGCTGGCATTCGATTCACCCCCAAGAAGGCGACTTGACGCGGCGCAAGGCTTTGCTTCACACTCGCGGCCCGTTGTTCGTTGCAACCGCTCAACTCAAGGAGGCCGAGATGACACAAGCAGCCATTGCCCGTTGCGGTCGGCACTCCGCACTGCGTTGCACGGTTCGGGCGCTCGCCTGAGTTCCGAGTTTCGCTTGGCGGCTCGAGCCTGAGCCCGCTGCGCAGCCCGCGCGGCCGACCCCAAGACCCCACTGAATCGCCCCGCGGCGCGTGAGCGCGCCGTCGTGTCGTGTTGCTGCGTCGGAAACGCGCGGCACGGCCGTGCGCGCGCGGGCGCCGTCATTCGCTGACCCAGCGAGCCCCATTTGTCTTGGATCTACAGATGAACTCTTTTTCCACGAGCGACGCGCTGATCGGCATCGGGCTGACAGCGGCCATGTCGCAACGATTGATCGCGCGGCCCGCCTACGATGGCGAGTCGCCGATGCGCGTGATCGAACTGCGCCGCGACGCCGTGTGTCTGCACGACGGCCGGCACGAGGTGCTGGCGACCTTGCCACCCACGCTGGCGTTGTCCCTGTCCGACGACGCCCTCGCCGTCGGCGACTGGGTGCTGGCCGATCAGCCCGCGCCGGGCCGCTGGCGCGTGGTCGAACGGGTGCCGCCATTGACGCAGATCGCCCGCCGCACCAACGACGGCCGCGGCGCCGCCAAGCGCCAGGTGCTGGTGGCCAACGTCGACACCGCCTTTCTGGTGATGGGGCTGGATCGCGACTTCAATGCGCGCCGCCTCGAGCGTTACCTGGCGCTGGCCCATCTGGCCGCGGTGCCGGCGGTGCTGGTGCTGACCAAGGCCGATACGCTGGACGGCGCGTCGCTGCAGCGGCGCATCGACGAGGCGCGTGATGCACTCGGTGCGGGCACGCCGCTGCTGTCGCGTCGACGCGCGCGCCGCGCAATCGGCCGCGCTGCTGGCGCCGTGGCTCGCACGCGGCCAGACTGCGGTGATGCTGGGCTCCAGCGGCGCCGGCAAGAGCACGCTGACCAACACGCTGTGCGGTGACGCGGTGCAGGACACCGGCGCGGTGCGCATCGATGACGGTCGCGGCCGCCACACCACGACGGCGCGAACGCTGCGCCTCACCGCGGCCGGTGGCTGCGTGATCGACACCCCGGGCCTGCGCGCGCTGCGCCTGGACATCGACGATGCGTCGCAACTGGCCGGAGTGTTCGACGACGTCAGCACGCTGGCGCTGCACTGCCGCTTTCGTGACTGCCGGCATCAAAGCGAGCCGGGCTGCGCGGTGCGCGAGTCACTGCCGGCCGAGCGCGTGAACAACTTTCACAAGCTGCAGCGCGAAGCGAGGCGCGACTCGTTGAATGCACTGGAACGGCGCGAGCAGCGCACAACGTGGAAGATGCGCGGCAGGGAGGCCGCGATCCGCATGCGCGCGAAACGCGGGTGATTCAGTAGTTCAGGCCCATCGCGTCGCGCACGTCCTTCATCGTCTGCCTTGGCCACCGTGCGCGCGCGCTCGGTGCCCATCTCGACGATCCAGTGCACCTGCTTCGGGTCGGCCAGGTAGCGCTCGGCGCGCTCGCGCCACGGCTGCTGTTCTTTGATGATGGCGTCGATCACCGGCTGCTTGCAGTCGAGGCAGCCGATGCCGGCGGTGGTGCAGCCCTTGACCACCCAGTCGCGCGTGGCGCTCGTCGCTGTAGACCTTGTGGAACTGCCACACCGGGCACTTCTCGGGGTTGCCCGGGTCGGTGCGGCGCACGCGCGCCGGGTCGGTGGTCATGCCGCGGATCTTCTTGCGTCACCTCGGCCGGCTCGTCGCGCATCAGCATCGCGTTGCCGTAGCTCTTGCTCATCTTCGCGCCGTCGAGGCCGGGCAGCTTGCAGCACCTCGGTGTGCAGCGCCTGCGGCTCGGCCAGGATGGTCTTGCCGCTGCCGCGCAGGTGGCCGAGCAGCAGATCGGTGTCGTCGGCGCGTCCAGCCGGCGATCGCCGTGGCGGCGCGCCTTGACCACGGCTTCGCCCTTGGCCAGCGCTTCGGCGCGCGCCGGTTTCGCCGAACGCCTTGCGCTGCTTGTCGAAGTAGCGCTGCGTCGTCCTTGCTCAAGCTTGGCCAGCGCGGCGGCCACCTTGGCTTCGAAGTCGCCGCGCGCGGCCGTACAGGTGGTTGAAGCGGCGCGCCACCTCGCGCGTCAGCTCGACGTGCGACGCCTGGTCTTCGCCCACCGGCACGAACGCGGCCTTGTAGATCAGGATGTCGGCCGCCTGCAGCAGCGGGTAGCCGAGGAAGCCGTAGGTCGCGAGGTCGCGGTCCTTCAGCTTCTCGATCTGGTCCTTGTAGGTCGGCACGCGTTCGAGCCAGCCCAGCGGCGTGCCCATCGCCAGCAGCGTGAACAGCTCGGCGTGCTCGGGCAGGCGGCTCTGGATGAAGATGGTGCACTTCTCGGGGTCCAGCCCGGCGGCGAGCCAGTCGATCACCATGTCGTAGACGTACTGCTCCATCACCTCGCGCTCTTCGTAGTGCGTGGTCAGCGCGTGCCAGTCGGCGACGAAGAAGAAGCAGTCGTAGTCGTCCTGCAGCCGCACCCAGTTCTTCAGCGCGCCGTGGTAGTGGCCGAGGTGCATCGCGCCGGTGGGGCGCATGCCGGAGAGGACGCGGGGTCGCATGTCGTGGGTGGCGTGGTCGTGCGAGGCGGCCGATTCTCGCAGACGCTACACTGTCGCGCCCTCCATGAAGCGCATCGTCATCCTGATCTCCGGCCGCGGCTCCAACATGGAGGCCATCGTGCGAGCGCTGCGCTGCCGAGCGGCTGGCCGGCGCGGGTGGTGGCGGTGATCAGCAACCGCGCCGAGGCGGCGGGCCTGGCGTTCGCGCGCGCGCACGGCATCGCCACCGCGGTGGTCGACCACCAGGCCTATGCGTCGCGCGAGGCCTTCGACGCAGGCGCTGGCGCAGGCGATCGACGCGCATCGCGCCCGACCTGGTGGTGCTGGCCGGCTTCATGCGCATCCTCGGCGCCGCGTTCGTGCGCCGCTACGAGGGCCGCATGCTGAACATCCACCCGTCGCTGCTGCCGGCGTTCCCGGGCCTGCACACGCACCGGCGCGCGCTCGAGGCCGGCTGCAAGCTGAGCGGCGCGACCGTGCACTTCGTGACCGCCCGACTCTGGACCACGGGCCGATCGTGATGCAGGCCGTGGTGCCGGTGCTGGCCGGCGACGACCGAAGGCACGCTGGCGGCGCGCGTGCTGGCGCAGCGAGCACCTGATCTATCCGCTGGCGGTGCGCTGGTTCGTCGACGGCCTGCTGCGCGTCGAGCGACGGCGTCGTGCGGCACGCCGACGGCGCGGCGCAGCTGCTGGTGCATGAAGCGCGCCCGCGGCATGCACCCGAAGGCGCTGCTCGACCTGACCGCCGAGCTGCTGCGCGCGGTGCTGCGGTTCGACCAGCCGGCCGACGCCGTGGTGTCCGCCTTCTTTCGCAAGCACCGCTGCGCTCGGGCGCGCGCGAGCGCCACGCGCTGGCCGAGACCGCGTACGCCGTGCTGCGCCGGCGGCTGCTGTTCCAGCACCTGGCGCAAGGCGGCCGCGGCCCGCTCGAGCGGCGCCTGGCGCTGCTGGGCTGGCAGGGCGAGCAGCGTATCCTGCGAGCGGCGCTCGAAGCCGCACGAACAGCAAGTGGCTCGCTGCAGCGGCGACGGCGATCGACTCGCGCACGCTGCCCGCCAAGCTGCGCCACAACCTGCCCGACTGGCTGGCCGGCGCCGCTGCACGCGACAGCTCGGACGAGGCGCAGTTCTGGCCGCTGGCCGGCAGCCTTGACGCAGCCGGCGCCGCTGGACCTGCGCGTCAACATGCTGAAGGCCAAGCGCGAGGAGGTGCAGGCGGCGCTGGCAGCGCGCCGGCATCGACGCCGCGCCGACGCCGTACTCGCCCGTGGGGCCTGCGCGTCGCAGGCAAGCCGGCGCTGCACGAAGCTCGACGCGTTCACGCGGCGGCGTGGTCGAGGTGCAGGACGAAGGCAGCCAGCTGCTGGCGCTGCTGACCGATGCGCAAGCGCGGCGAGATGGTGGTCGACTTCTGCGCCGGCGCCGGCGGCAAGACGCTGGCGCTCGGCGCGGCGATGCGCAACACCGGCCGGCTGTATGCCTTCGACATGTCGGGCCACCGGCTCGACGCGCTGAAGCCGCGCCTGGCGCGCAGCGGCCTGTCCAACGTGCACCCGGTGCAGATCGCGCACGAGCGCGACGAGCGCATCAAGCGCCTGGCCGGCAAGATCGACCGCGTGCTGGTCGACGCGCCGTGCTCGGGCCTGGGCACGCTGCGCCGCAATCCGGACCTGAAATGGCGCCAGTCGCCCAGGCCGCCGTGGCACGAACTGCGGCAGCAAGCAGCAGCCATCCTGGCCGGCGCGGCGCGCCTGCTCAAGCCCGGCGGCCGCCTGGTCTATGCCACCTGCAGCCTGCTGCGAGCTGAAAACGAAGACGTTGCCCGAGGCATTCGCGGCAAGCCCATCCGCAGTTCGAGGTGCGTCGCCGTCGAGCAGGCGCTTGCGCAGGCCGCATCGTCGCCGGCGGCCGACGCTGGTCGAGGGCGGCTGGTCTGCGCCTGTGGCCGCACCGCCATGCACACCGATGGCTTTTTCGCGGCGGTGTGGCAACGTAAGAGCTGAATCCGCAGGCGAAACCGAGTTCTTGCGCAAGCTGCAAAGTCCGGGTAAACCTGCCTAATTCCATCGATGACCCGGTTGTAACGCGTCGCCTACAATGCCCCGAGCGCCACTTCTCTGGGCGCGACAAGTGAGAACGAATGAATGATCTTCGATGCGATGCGGGACTGCGTTGCTCGATCTGGCTGAGCCAACGGGCTGCTGGGCGAGGCGACCTGGTGGCAGGTGCGTGCTGTTCACGCTGGTCATCACGCACATCACCATCGCCGCGGTGACGATCTTCCTGCACCGCGCGCAGGCGCACCGCGCGCTGGAACTGCACGCGATCCCGTCGCACTTCTTCCGCTTCTGGCTGTGGCTGACCACCGGCATGGTGACCAAGGAGTGGGTCGCGATCCACCGCAAGCACCACGCCAAGTGCGAGACCGAAGAAGACCCGCACAGCCCGGTCACGCGCGGCATCAGCACCGTGCTGCTGCGAAGGCGCCGAGCTGTACCGCGCCGAGGCCAAGAACCCGGACACGCTGGCCAAGTTCGGCCACGGCACGCCGGACGACTGGATCGAGCGCAACCTGTACAGCCGCTACAGCTGGCAGGGCGTCGTCGCTGCTGCTGGTGATCAACGTGCTGCTGTTCGGCGCCATCGGCGCCACCGTGTGGGCGGTGCAGATGCTGTGGATCCCGATCACCGCCGCCGGCATCATCAACGGCATCGGCCACTGGTGGGGCTATCGCAACTTCGAGGCGCCGACGCCTCGACCAACATCGTCGCCGTGGGGCATCCTCATCGGCGGCGAAGAGCTGCACAACAACCACCACACCTATCCCGACCTCGGCCAAGCTGTCGGTCAAGCCGTACGAGTTCGACATCGGCTGGGCCTACATCCGCGTGCTGGAGATCGCTGGGCCTGGCCAAGGTGCGCAAGACGCCGCCCAAGCTGGAGCTGGGCAACGTGCGCGTGCAGGCCGATTCGCAGCACGCTGGAGGCGCTGATCGCCAACCGCTACGAGGTGATGGCGCAATACGCCAAGCAGGTGCGCCGAGTCTGCGCCGGCGAGCTGGCCAAGCTGCAGCTCGCAGGGCGCAGTCAGCACGGCGCGCGCTGGGCCAACCTGCGCCTGGCGCGCCGCTGGCTGCACCGCGACGACGACAAGATCCCGCGTGGCCGTGAAGCCGCTGCTGCACAAGCGCGATGGCCGATCACCCGATGCTGGCCAAGCTGGTGGCGATGCGCGAAGAGTTGCGCCTGCTGTGGACGCGCACCAACGTGTCGGCGCGCGCAACTGGTGGCCGACCTGCAGGCCTGGTGCCGCAAGGCCGAGGAGAGCGGCATCGCCGATGCTGCAGGAGTTCTCGCTGCGAGCTGCGCGCGGCGCAGGCGATAAACTGCAAACGAAGGCGGGTTCGCTGCGCGACCCCTGCAAGGTCGAAAGGGCCGCTTGCGCGGCCCTTTTTCATTGGTGCGGCGCGGAAGCCGTTCACTTCAGCTTCGTTTCCTTGTAGAGCACGTGCTTGCGTGCCTTGGGATCGAACTTCATGAATTCGAGCTTGTCGGGCGTCGTCTTCTTGTTCTTGTTGGTGGTGTAGAAGTGGCCGGTGCCGGCCGTGGACTCCAGCTTGATCTTTTCGCGTCCGCCTTTTGGCCATGTCGGTGCTCCTTCAGAGCTTCGCCGCGGGCGCGCAGGTCGGCGACGACCTGGTCGATGCCGACCTTGTCGATCAGGCGCAGCGCGGCGTTGCTGACGCGCAGCCGCACCCAGCGGTTCTCGCTTTCGACCCAGAAGCGGCGGTACTGCAGGTTGGGCAGAAAACGACGCTTGGTCTTGTTGTTGGCGTGGGAGACGTTGTTCCCCACCATCGGGCGCTTGCCCGTGACTTGACAGACGCGTGCCATGACGCAGCTCCGAATACGACTGTGTGGGTTTGACTTCGGTGGTCGCGGCCAAGGGCGACCCCGGTCGCGGCAAAGCGGCGGATTATAGCCGAGCGGGCCGGCCACCTCCAGGGCCTGCTGGTCCAGGAAGCGCTGCGCGTCCAGCGCCGCCATGCAGCCGGTGCCGGCGCTGACGTGATGGCCTGCCGGTACACGTGGTCCTGCACGTCGCCGGCGGCAAACACGCCGGGCACGCTGGTCATCGTGGCCAGCCCCTGGTTGCCGGCCCGGGTGATGATGTAGCCGTCCTTCATCTCCAGCTGGCCCTTGAAGATGTCGGTGTTGGGCTGGTGGCCGATGGCGATGAAGCAGCCCTTGAGCGTCAGCTCGCTGGTCGCGCCGCCTGTGTGCGCCTTCAGGCGCACGCCGGTGACGCCGCTGGCGTCGCCGAGCACCTCGTCGAGCGTCTGCCACAGGTGCAGTCGCATCTTGCCGGCGGCCACCTTGCTCCATCAGCTTGTCGACCAGGATCGGCTCGGCGCGGAACTTGTCGCGCCGGTGGATCAGGTGCACCTTGCTGGCGATGTTGGACAGGTACAGCGCCTCCTCGACCGCGGTGTTGCCGCCGCCGACCACGCACACGTCCTGGTCGTTGTAGAAGAAGCCGTCGCAGGTGGCGCAGCCGCTGACGCCGCGGCCCATGAACGGCTGCTTCGCTCGGCAGCCCGAGGTACTTGGCGCTGGCGCCGGTGGCGATGATCAGCGCGTCGCAGGTGTAGCGGCCGCTGTCGCCGGTCAGCTTGAACGGCCGCCTGCCGCAGGTCCACCGTGTGGACGTGGTCGAACACGATCTTGGTGTCGAAGCGCTCGGCGTGCTTCAGGAAGCGCTGCATCAGCTCGGGCCCCTGCACGCCGTCGACGTCGGCCGGCCAGTTGTCGACGTCGGTGGTGGTCATCAGCTGGCCGCCTTGGGCCAGGCCGGTGATCAGCATCGGCTTCAGGTTGGCGCGTGCGGCGTAGACCGCGGCGGTGTAGCCGGCGGGGCCGGAGCCGAGGATCAGGACCCGGCTGTGCGTCAGGGTGTCGGACATGCGAGTGCGCTGAAGGCTGTCGGAAAAGATGGCCGGCGTCGCGTGCAGCCGACGCCGATTGTCACATGGGGGTGCGACCCGGTGGCGGCAAGGCAGGCAATCGGCACAATAGCGTCATTGCTGCGGGTGACTTCGTTGGACGCCCGCACAGGCCCGGACCGGGTGGGCGGGCTGCCTGAACGAAGCCTCAACAGGAAGGGGACTCCAGATGTCGATGCTGTCGAATCTCGACCTGATCCGTCGTGTGCCGCTGTTCTCGATGCTCACCATCGAGCAGGCCCAGTCGGTGGCCGACGCGGTGGTCAAGCGGCGCTTTCGCCGCGGCGAGCTGGTGGTCGAGCAGGGGCGCAAGAGCAACGCGCTGTTCATCCTGCTCAACGGCCGCGCCCGCGTGCTCACCTCCGATTCGCGCGGCCGCGAGGTCATCCTGGCCGTGCTGGAGTCGGGCGACTACGTCGGCGAGATGAGCCTGATCGACAACGAGCCGCATTCGGCCACCGTGCGCTGCCGAGGTGCAGACCGACATGCTGGTGCTCGGCCGCGCCGATTTCGCGCGCTGCCTGCCCGAGAACTCCACGCTGTCCTACGCCATCCTGCGCGGCCTGGTGCGGCGCCTGCGCAATGCCGACCGCCAGATCGAATCGCTGGCGCTGCTCGACGTCTACGGCCGCGTGGCGCGCACGCTGCTCGACATGGCCGAGGAGGTCGACGGCATCAAGATCATCCGCAACAAGGTGTCGCGCCAGGACATGGCCAAGGTGGTCGGCGCGTCGCGCGAGATGGTCAGCCGGGTGATGAAGGACCTCGAGGAGCGCGGCGTCATCGAGACCCAGGAAAACGGCTCGGTGGTGATCAAGGAGCGGCTGCACACCGAGTGAGATGTTGGCCCCCACGCTCGCTTTGCTCGCTGCCCCCGAGGGGACTCTCAGTCGGCTCGGGAGCGGCCCAGCGCCTCCTGAGGCAGCGCCCGAGCGCGCCTCGGCGCGCATCGGCCACAATCCCGCCATGACGTTTCCGCTCGGATCGCTGCGCCTCCGGCGGCGCTGCGGCGACCTCGCTCGGGCACGCCAACCGCTGCGCGGCGCTGGCGCACCAAGCTGGCCTCTGTTCGGCGGCGCGCGTGCTGTGGCTGCTGGTGCTGCTGGCGCTGCTCACGCACGACCCCAGCGACGCCGCGCTTCTCCACCTCGGGCGCAGGCGGCGCCGCTGCACAACAAGGCCGGGCAGCTCGGCGCCTGGGTGTCCGACCTGCTGCTGTTCCTGTTCGGCTACTCGGCCTGGTGGCTGCCGCTGGTCGGCGCGCGCTGGTGGCTGTCGGCGCTGGCGCAGCTGGCTGCGCGACGACCGCACGCCTGCCACGAGCCGCCGCGTGGCCGCGCGCCGTTCTGGGTGGGCCTGGTGCTGCTGCTGGCCGCCAGCTGCGCGCTCGAGTGGACGCGCCTGTACCGCTTCGATGGCCTGCTGCCGGGCGGCCAGGCCGGCGGCGTGCTGGGCTACGTGCTCGGGCCGCTGTCGATGAAGTGGCTCGGCTTCGCCGGCTCGGGCGTGTGGCTGGATCGCGGCCCTGGTGCTCGGCGCGTCGATGGCGCTGCGCTTTTCCTGGCTGCGCGCTGGCCGATGCGCATCGGCGCCGCGCTTCGATGCGCTTGCGCGAGCGCCGGCAGGAGGCGCATCGAGCGGGCCGAGGACCTGCGCCTCGGCAAGCAGGCCGCAGATCGAGCGCGACCGCGTGCTGGCCGATCGAGCAGCAGGTGATCGAGGACCACGTGCCGATCGTGATCGAGAAGCCGGTGGTCGAGGTGCCGAAGTCCGAGCGGGTGGCCAAGGAGCGGCAGAAGCCGCTGTTCAACGAACTGGCCGACACCAAGCTGCCGCAGGTCGACCTGCTCGACGCGGCGCCCGGGCGCATGGAGACCGTGACGCCCGAGTCGCTGGAGATGACCAGCCGCGCTGATCGAGAAGAAGCTGAAGGACTTCGGCGTCGAGGTGCGGGTGGTCGCCGCGTCGCCCGGGCCGGTGATCACGCGCTACGAGATCGAGCCGGCCACCGGCGTCAAGGGCGCGCAGGTCGTCAACCTGGCCAAGGACCTGGCGCGTTCGTTGTCGCTGGTCAGCATCCGCGTGGTCGAGACGATTCCCGGCAAGAACTTCATGGCGCTGGAGCTGCCCAACGCCAAGCGGCAGACGATCCGGCTGGCCGAGATCCTCGGCTCCGCGGTCTACAACGACGCGCACTCGCAGCTGACGATGGGCCTGGGCAAGGACATCGTCGGCAAGCCGGTGGTCGCCGACCTGGCGAAGATGCCGCACTGCCTGGTGGCCGGCACCACCGGCGCCGGCAAGTCGGTGGGCATCAACGCGATGATCCTGAGCCTGCTGTACAAGGCCGAGGCGCGCGACGTGCGGCTGATCCTGATCGACCCGAAGATGCTCGAGATGAGCGTCTACGAGGGCATCCCGCACCTGCTGTGCCCGGTGGTCACCGACATGAAGCAGGCGGCCAACGCGCTGAACTGGTGTGTCGGCGAGATGGAGCGCCGCTACAAGCTGATGAGCAAGCTGGGCGTGCGCAACCTGGCCGGCTACAACAAGAAGATCGCCGAGGCCGTCGAGCGCGGCGAGCAGCTGGCCAACCCGTTCAGCCTGACGCCCGAGGCGCCCGAGCCGCTGGAGCGGCTGCCGTACCTGGTGGTGGTGATCGACGAGCTGGCCGACCTGATGATGGTCGTCGGCAAGAAGATCGAGGAGCTGATCGCGCGGCTGGCGCAGAAGGCGCGCGCCGCCGGCATCCACCTGGTGCTGGCCACCCAGCGGCCGAGCGTCGACGTGATCACCGGCCTCATCAAGGCCAACATCCCGACGCGCATCGCGTTCCAGGTGTCGAGCAAGATCGACAGCCGCACCATCCTCGACCAGATGGGCGCCGAGGCGCTGCTCGGCCAGGGCGACATGCTGTACCTGCCGCCGGGCAGCGGCCTGCCGGTGCGCGTGCACGGCGCCTTCGTCAGCGACGAAGAGGTGCACCGCGTGGTCGACTACCTGCGCCGGCAGGGCGAGCCCAACTACATCGAAGGCATTCTCGAAGGCGGCACGCTCGATGGCGATGCCGCGGCGGCGATCGAAGGCGGCGCGGTCAACGGCGACGGCGAGGCCGACCCGATGTACGACCAGGCGGTGGCCATCGTGCTGCAGAACCGTCGCGCGTCGATCTCGCTGGTGCAGCGCCACCTGCGCATCGGCTACAACCGCGCCGCGCGGCTGCTGGAACAAATGGAGCGCTCCGGACTCGTATCGCCGATGGCCAGCAACGGCAACCGCGACATCCTGGTGCCCAAGCGCGACGAATGAAGAAAACGTTCGCCTGGGCGTTCGCCCTGCTGCTCGCGGGTGGCGGCGCACGCCGATTCAGTCGACCTGCTGCGCGACTTCGCGCGCAACGTCAAGACCGGGCGGGCCGGCTTCACGCAGACCGTCACCTCGGCCGACGGCGCCAAGAAGAAGGATTCGTCGGGCCAGTTCGAGTTCGTGCGGCCCAACCGCTTTCGCTTCAGCTATGCCAAGCCGTTCGAGCAGCAGATCGTCGCCGACGGGCACAAGGTGTGGATCTACGACGTCGATCTGAACCAGGTGACCGTGCGCCCGATGACCCAGGCGCTCGGCGCCACGCCGGCCGCGTTGCTGGCCGGCGGCTCGCTCGACAACGACTTCCACCTCAAGGCCATGCCCGCTGCCGACGGCCTCGAATGGGTGCAGGCCACGCCGCGCGCGCCCGATGGCCCGATCCAGCTCGCTGCGCGTCGGCTTCAAGGCCTAGGCGCTGGCGGCGCTGGAGATCGTCGACGCCTTCGGCCAGCGCTCGATGCTGCGGTTCACCGCGCTCGAGCAGAACATCAAGCTGCCCGACAGCACGTTCCAGTTCACGCCGCCCAAGGGCGCCGACGTGATCGAGCAGTGACAGCGTCGCCGCGCTCACGGCCGGCGGCCATGCATGCGCTGCTTCAGCAGTGCGCGCTGACACAATCACCCATGAGCCCCGCCCGGCCGCTCGAAGGGGCTCGCACCGCATGCGAAGCACGAGTTGTCCAGTGAGCGCGCAGGAATCGTTGTTCGACCCGGCGAGCCCGGTGCCGGGCCTTGCCGCGCCGTCGCCCGACGCGCCGCTGGCCGATCGGCTGCGCCCGCAGCAGCTCGACCAGGTGATCGGCCAGCGCCACCTGCTCGGCGCCGGCCGCCCGCTGCGCGTGGCCTTCGAGTCGGGCCGCCTGCATTCGATGATCCTGTGGGGCCCGCCCGGTGTCGGCAAGACCACGCTGGCGCGGCTGGTGGCCAGCATGGTCGACGCGCAGTTCATCGTGCTGTCGGCGGTGCTGTCGGGCGTCAAGGACATCCGCGAGGCGGTCGAGCGCGCCCGAGCTGCGCGCACAGCGGGGCGCGCGACGGTCGTGTTCGTCGACGAGGTGCACCGCTTCAACAAGGCGCAGCAGGATGCCTTCCTGCCGCACGTCGAGTCGGGGCTGTTCACCTTCATCGGCGCCACCACCGAGAACCCGTCGTTCGAGGTCAACTCGGCGCTGTTGTCGCGCGCCACGGTGCACGTGCTCAAGCCGCTCGAGCCCGACGACCTGGTCGAGCTGCTAGCGCGCGCCAAGGCGCTGCTGGGCAGCGGCGAGCTCACCGAGCGCCGCACGTGATCGCCTGATCGGCTATGCGGACGGCGACGCGCGCCGGCTGCTCAACGCCTACGAGAACCTGGTCGCGATGGCCGGCGACGCGCGTTGCCTACGACGAGGCGATGCTCGAGCGCACGCTGGGCGAGATGCTGCGCCGCTACGACAAGGGCGGCGAGCAGTTCTACGACACGATCTCGGCGCTGCACAAGGCGGTGCGCGGCTCCGACCCCGATGCGTCGCTGTACTGGCTGGCGCGCATGCTCGACGGCGGCGTCGACCCGCGCTACGTGGCGCGCCGCGTCATCCGCATGGCCAGCGAGGACATCGGCCTGGCCGACCCGCGCGGGCTGCGCTTCGCGCTCGACGCGGCCGAGGTGTACGAGCGCCTGGGCTGCCCCGAGGGCGAGCTGGCGCTGGCGCAGGCGGTGGTCTATCTGAGCGTTGCGCCCAAGTCCAACGCCACCTACACGGCCTGGGGGGCGGTGCGCGGATTCGTGCGCGAGGACGGCACGAGGCCGGTGCCGCTGCACCTGCGCAATGCGCCGACCAAGCTGATGAAGCAGCTCGGCTATGGCAGCGGCTACCGTTATGCGCACGACGAGCCCGAGGGTTTTGCCGCCGGCGAGAACTACTGGCCCGAAGGCGTGCAGCCGCAGCGCTTCTATGAGCCGGTGCAGCGTGGCCTGGAGCAGCGCATCGCCGAGCGCCTGGCCCAGTTGCGCGCTCTCAACGACAAGCCTGCCGACCCGCAGTAGGGGCGCCGCGCCAGCGGGTATCCCCCGCCCTGGCCCGAAAACTGCACTCCTACAATCGCGCCGTCCGTGCCGGCCCCGCCCGGGGTCGCAGCGGCGAGGAACGGCTCAGTCGATGGACATCTTTCTCCAGCAGATCATCAACGGTCTGGTGCTGGGCAGCGTGTATGCGCTGGTCGCACTGGGCTACACGATGGTCTACGGCATCATCAACCTGATCAACTTCGCGCACGGCGAGGTGCTGATGGTGGGCGCCTTGACCAGCTGGACGGTGATCATGCTGCTGGCCGACAGCGGCTTGCCGGGCTGGCTCGTGCTGCTGATCTCGCTGATCGCCGCGATGGTGGTGTGCGCGGCGCTGAACTTCGTGATCGAGAAGGTCGCCTACCGGCCGCTGCGCAATGCGCCGCGGCTGGCGCCGCTGATCACCGCGATGGGCATGAGCCTGCTGCTGCAGACGCTGGCCATGATCATCTGGAAGCCCAACTACAAGCCGTATCCGATCCTGCTGCCCAGCGAGCCGTTCAACATCGGCGGCGCGGTGATCAACGTGACGCAGATCCTGATCCTGGCGGCCACCGCGATCACGCTGATCGGGCTGATGTGGCTGGTCAATCGCACCAAGCTCGGCCGCGCCATGCGGGCCACCGCCGAAAACCCGCGCGTGGCCGCGCTGATGGGCGTCAAGCCCGACATGGTGATCTCGGCCACCTTCATCATCGGCGCGGCGCTGGCCGCGCTGGCCGGCGTGATGTACGCGGCCAACTACGGCTCGGTGCAGCACACGATGGGCTTCCTGCCGGGGCTCAAGGCCTTCACCGCGGCGGTGTTCGGCGGCATCGGCAACCTCGCCGGCGCGGTGGTGGGCGGCGTGCTGCTCGGCCTGATCGAGTCGCTCGGCGCCGGCTACATCGGCAAGCTGACCGGCGGCGTGCTGGGCAGCCACTACCAGGACATCTTCGCCTTCATCGTGCTGATCCTCGTGCTCACGGTGCGGCCGCAAGGGCTGCTCGGCGAGCGTGTGGCCGACCGCGCCTAAGCGACCATGAAGAACAAACTCGTTGTCTTCCTGTTCACCGCGCTGTTGCTGCTGGTGCTGCCGCGCGGTGGCGCAGTACGCCGGCAACTTCTGGGTCCGCATCATCGATTTCGCGCTGCTGTACGTGCTGCTGGCGCTGGGCCTGAACATCGTGGTCGGTTATGCCGGCCTGCTCGACCTGGGCTACATCGCCTTCTACGCGGTGGGCGCCTACATGTTCGGCCTGCTCGCCTCGCCGCACCTGAGCGAAACTTTCCCTGCCATCAAGGCGCTGTTCCCCGGCGGCCTGCACACGCCGCTGTGGGTCGTGATTCCGTTGGGTGCGCTGCTGGCCGGCTTCTTCGGCGCGGTGCTGGGGGCGCCGACGCTCAAGCTGCGCGGCGACTATCTGGCCATCGTGACGCTGGGCTTCGGCGAGATCATCCGCGTCTTCCTGAACAACCTGGATGCGCCGGTCAACATCACCAACGGTCCGAAGGGCCTGCTGCAGATCGACAGCCTGAAGATCCCGTTCACCGACTTCGACTTCGGCAAGACCGGCGATCTGTTCGGCATCGAGGTGTCGTCGGTCACCAAGTACTACTTCCTGTTCCTGCTCATCGTGGTGGTCAGCGTGGTGATCTGCTACCGCCTCGAGCGCTCGCGCATCGGGCGCGCGTGGATGGCGATCCGCGAAGACGAGGTGGCTGCCAAGGCGATGGGCATCAACACGCGCAACATGAAACTGCTCGCCTTTGCGATGGGCGCCAGCTTCGGTGGCGTCGCGGGCGTGTTGTTCTCCACCTTCCAGCGCTTCATCTCGCCCGAGTCGTTCGCGCTGCAGGAGTCGGTGATGGTGGTGGCGATGGTGGTGCTGGGCGGCATCGGCCACATCCCCGGCGTCATTCTCGGGGCGCTGCTGCTGGCGGCGCTGCCCGAGGTGCTGCGCTGGATGTCGGGTGAGCTCGATCTGCAGATCGGTCACCGGCGGCCGGCTCGACGCGGCGATCCTGCGCCAGCTGCTGATCGCGCTGGCGATGATCGCGATCATGCTGGCGCGGCCGCGCGGCCTGTGGCCGCAGCCCGAGCACGGCAAGGCCGCGCCGACCCCGGCCACCTGAACGCTGCGGGCGCACCGGCATGACTGACGACATCGTGTTGAAGGTGACCGGTGCGTCCAAGCGCTTCGGCGGCGTGCAGGCGCTGTCGGACGTCGGCATCACGATCCGCCGTGGCGAAGTGGTCGGCCTGATCGGCCCCAACGGCGCCGGCAAGACCACGTTCTTCAACGTCATCACGGGCCTGTACACCCCCGACGCGGGCTCGTTCGAACTGGGCGGCAAGCCGTACAAGCCCAGTGCCGTGCACGAGGTGGCCAAGGCGGGCATCGCGCGCACGTTCCAGAACATTCGCCTGTTCCCCGAGATGACGGCGATCGAGAACGTGATGGTCGGCCGCCACGTGCGCACCGGCTCCGGCCTGATGGGCGCGGTGTTCCGCACGCCCAAGTTCAACGCCGAAGAAGCTGCCATCACGCAGCGCTCGCAGGAACTGCTCGACTACGTGGGCATCGGCCGCTACACCGACTACAAGGCGCGCACCCTGAGCTACGGCGACCAGCGGCGGCTCGAGATCGCGCGGGCGCTGGCCACCGACCCGACGCTGATCGCGCTCGACGAGCCCGCCGCCGGCATGAACGCCACCGAGAAGGTGGTGCTGCGCGAGCTGATCGACCGCATCCGCAAGGACGGCCGCACGATCCTGCTGATCGAGCACGACGTCAAGCTGGTGATGGGCCTGTGCGACCGCGTGACCGTGCTCGACTACGGCAAGCCGATCGCCGAAGGCAGCCCGTACGACGTGCAGCGCGACGAGAAGGTCATCGAGGCCTATCTCGGCGCCGGGCACAAGGCGCATTGATCTCGACTGACGATCCGCTTCGCATGGCCGAATCCGAAGTCTTGCTCCAGATCAGCGACCTCAAGGTCGCCTACGGCGGCATTCAGGCCGTCAAGGGCATCAGCCTCGAGGTTCGGCGCGGCGAACTGGTGAGCCTGATCGGCGCCAACGGCGCCGGCAAGACCACCACGCTGAAGGCGATCACCGGCACGCAGCCGGTGCGCGACGGCGAGATCAAGTTCCTCGGCCGCTCGATCCGCGGCCAGGGTGCCTGGGACCTGGTGCGCCAGGGCCTGGTGATGGTGCCCGAGGGGCGCGGCGTGTTCGCGCGCATGAGCATCGTCGAGAACCTGCAGATGGGCGCCTACGTGCGCGAGGACGACGAGGTCGAGGCCGACATCGAGCGTGTGTTCGGCGTGTTCCCGCGCCTGAAGGAGCGCGCCGCACAACTGGCCGGCACGCTGTCGGGCGGCGAGCAGCAGATGCTGGCGATGGGCCGTGCGCTGATGGCGCGGCCCAAGGTGCTGCTGATGGACGAGCCGTCGATGGGCCTGGCGCCGCTGATGGTCGACAAGATCTTCGAGGTGGTCGGCGACATCCACTCGCGCGGCACGACGATCCTGCTGGTCGAGCAGAACGCGAGCCGCGCGCTGCAGCTGGCCAACCGCGGCTACGTGATGGAGTCGGGCGAGATCACGATGAGCGGCCCTGCCAAGGCGCTGCTCGACGACCCCAGGGTGAGGGCGGCCTACCTGGGCGAATAGCCCCCGGGCCAACGCAGGAATCATTCGCTCACATCGCGAGCGATAAGCCAGGCGCCCGGCAAACGGCGTGCCGTGACGGATGTTGCACTCGCGCGACGCGCAAGCGTGCTCGTGCGTCGCGGAACCCCGCCGACAGGGCACCCCTCGAAGCAACTGGCGTCACACTATCTCCAGGGTTGGCGGGGCGAGGCATTCGAAACCGGGCTGTGGCCCGATCCGAAGATCGTGTTGACCCAACGACACACGGCCCATGAACTCCTCGACCCCGTTCCCACCGACCTTCCTGTGGGGTGCTGCCACCGCGGCCTACCAGGTCGAAGGCTCTCCGCTGGCCGATGGGGCCGGTCCCAGCATCTGGCATCGCTTCGTGCGCACGCCGGGCATGGTGCGCGATGGCGACACCGGCGACGTGGCCTGCGACCACTACCGGCGCTTCGAGTCGGACGTGGCCTTGATGAAGCAGCTCGGGCTCACCGCCTACCGCTTTTCGGTGGCCTGGTCGCGTGTGATGCCCGAGGGGCGCGGGCGCGTCAACGCGGCCGGCCTGGGCTTTTACGAGCGGCTGGTCGACTGCCTGCTCGCCGCCGGCATTCAGCCGATGGTCACGCTGTACCACTGGGACCTGCCCGCGGCACTGGACGATCGTGGCGGTTGGCTCAACCCCGACGTGGCCGACTGGTTCGCCGACTACGCCAGTGTGATGTTCCGTGCGCTGGATGATCGCGTCAAACTGTGGGCCACGCTCAACGAGCCGTGGGTCGTCACCGACGGCGGCTACCTGTTCGGCACGCTGGCGCCCGGGCACCGCAACCGCTTCGAGGCGCCGATCGCCTCGCACCAACTGATGCGCTCGCACGGCAAGGCGGTGCAGGCCTATCGCGCACAGGGCAGGCATCAGATCGGCCTGGTGGTCAACATCGAACCCAAGTACCCCGCATCCGACAGCGCTGCCGACCGCGCCGCCACCGAGCGCGCTCACGCCTACATGAACCAGCAGTATCTCGACCCGGCGCTGCTCGGCCGCTACCCCGACGAAATGGGCGAGATCTTCGGCGATGCGTGGCCCGAGTGGCCGGCTGAAGACATGAAGGGGATCCAGCAGCCGCTGGACTTCGTCGGCATCAACTACTACACGCGCAGCGTGACGCGCCACGACGAGGCCGCGTGGCCGGTGCGCGCTGCGCGAGTGCTGCAGAAGCAGGCCACCTACACCGAGACCGGCTGGGAGGTGTTTCCACAGGGGCTGACCGACACGCTGCTGTGGATCAAGCAGCGCTACGGCGACATCCCGCAGTACATCACCGAGAACGGTGCCGCCTTCTTCGACCCACCGGTGGCCGAGGGCGGGCGCATCGACGATCCGTTGCGGGTGGACTACCTGCGCAAACACATCGGCGCCGCGGCGGCCGCGCTGCAAGCGGGCGTGGACCTGCGCGGCTATTTCGCCTGGTCGCTGATGGACAATCTGGAGTGGTCGCTGGGCTACTCCAAGCGCTTCGGCCTCGTGCACGTCGACTTCGAGACGCAGACGCGCACGCCCAAGGCCAGCGCACGCTACTTCGCCGACGTGATCGCCGGTCAGCGGCGGGGCTCGACGTCCGGGGCTTGACGATGCCGACGGCGACACGCGCGCGCAAGAGAACCGTGGCCCCGTTCGACCCGCAAGACCTGCGTACGTTGCTCCAGCGGCCATTTGCGCGCAGGGGCCTCTTGCGGGCGGGAGGCGTGCTCGCCACCCTGGGCGCAGCAGGCTGCACGGGCGTCAACGGCTTGCTCAACGGCGGCAACGGAGAGTCACCGGACGATCTTCCCCCCATCAACATCGTCGAGGATCTCGCCCATCGCACGTTTCGCTTCTTCTGGGAGACCACCAATCCGCAGAACGGTCTCGCGCCCGACCGCTGGCCGCGGCGCAGCCCGAGCAGCATCGCGGCCATCGGCTTCGCGCTGACGGCTTACTGCATCGGCGTCGAGCGCAGCTACGTCTCGCGCGAGGAGGCGCGTGCACGCACGCTGGTCACGCTGCGCTTTCTGAGGGAGTTGCCGCAGGGGCCGGGCAAGCGCACGGCAGGCTACAAGGGCTTCTTCTATCACTTCCTCGAAATGGACAGCGGCCTGCGCTCCGGCGACTGCGAACTGTCCACCGTCGACACCGCATTGCTGCTGTGCGGCGCACTGCACGCGCAGGCCTTCTTCGACGGCGAGGATGCCGAAGAGGTGCAGATCCGCCGCCTGGTCAACGAACTGACCACGCGCGTCGATTGGCGCTGGGCGCAGACGCGGCCGCCTTCCATCGCGCTGGGCTGGAAGCCCGAGAGCGGCTTCCTGCCCTACGACTGGCGCGGCTACAACGAGGCGGCGGTCGTCTATCTGCTGGCCATGGGGCACCCGACACGACCGCTCGATGGCAGCGCCTGGACGGCTTGGACCAAGGAATTCCGAGCCAACTGGTCGACGTTCCACGGGCAGCAGGGGTTGAGCTTCCCGCCGCTGTTCGGTCACCAGTATTCCAACGTGTGGGTCGACTTCCGCGACCTGCGCGACGCCTTTTCGCGCCGCCACAACATCGACTATGCAGAGAACAGCCGAAGGGCGGCCCATGCGCAACGCGCCTACGCGATGCTCAATCCGAAGGGATGGCGTGGCTACGACGCCGATGTCTGGGGCTTCACCGCCTGTGACGGCCCGGCCGACATGATCGCGCCCTATCGCGGAGAGCCGCGGCGGTTTTACTCCTATGTCGCACGCGGGGTAGGCGGCGGGAAGGTCACGTCGGTGGACGACGGCACCATCGCGCCCACCGCCGCCGCGTCGTCGATCGCGTTCGCGCCGGACATTGCCATTCCGGCGATCATCACGATGGTGCGTCGTTACGGCACCCACATCTATGGCCAGTATGGCTTTGTCGATGCGTTCAACCCGAGCTTCCACTTCGAGACGCCGCACCTGACGTTTGGCAAGGTCGTGCGCGGCTTCGGCTGGGTGGACACCGACTACCTCGGCATCGACCAGGGGCCGATCCTGGCGATGATCGCCAACTTCACCAACGGCTCGGTGTGGCAGACGATGACCAAGTGCACGCAGTTGCGTCGCGGCCTGCTGCGTGCAGGCTTCACCGGCGGCTGGCTCGAGGACGACTAGTGGGCCACCCCATGTCGCGCGAGGCGCGGCGGAGCGGCTGATGGCCGGCCGCCGCGCGGTGCTGCGGTCGCCGCGGGCGCGTGCACGCTTGGCGCTCGCGGGTTGCACGCGCCCAGGCGATCGCGCGCTGCGCTTCTGGGCGATGGGGCGCGAGGGCGAGGTGGTGGGTGAACTGCTCGCCGAATTTCGAACGCGAGCACCCCGGCATCACGGTGCGCGTCGAGCAGCTGCCGTGGACCGCGGCGCACGAGAAACTGCTCACTGCCTTTGCCGGCGACGCCACGCCCGACGTGGCGCAACTGGGCAACACGTGGATCGCCGAGTTCGCGGCGCTCGGTGCCCTGCAGCCGCTGCAGCCCTGGCTCGATGCCGACCGCAGCATCGTCGCGGCCGACTACTTCGAGGGCATCTGGCGCACCAACGAAGTGGATGGCACGTTGGTCGGGCTGCCCTGGTACGTCGACACGCGGCTGCTGTTCTATCGCAGCGACCTCTTCGCACGCGCCGGCGTGCACACGATGCCCGACACCTGGGCCGGCTTCACGCGTGCGCTCGACGCGCTGCAGCGCGCCGGCACGCCGCATCCGCTGTTGCTGCCGGTCAGCGAATTCGAGCCGCTGCTCGCCTTCGCGTTGCAACAGGACGAGCCGCTGCTGCGCGAGGGTGGCCGCTTCGGCAACTTCCGCAGCGCGGGCTTTCGCCGCGCGCTGGGTTTCTACATGGAGCGCTTCGCGACTGGCCAGGCGCCGACGATCACCGGCGGCGACATCGCCAACCTGTGGCAGGAGTTCGGCCGTGGCACCTTTGCCGCCTACATCTCCGGCCCGTGGAACATCGGCGAGCTCGACCGCCGCCTGCCCGCGGCCTTGCGCGACAGCTGGGCCACGGCCGCGTTGCCGGGGCCGAACGGCCCCGGCGCGTCGACCGCCGGCGGCTCGAGCCTGGTGATGTTCCGGCGCTCGCAGCGCCACGCCGACGCGATGAAACTGCTGTCGTACCTGAGCCGGCCCGACGTGCAGCTGCGCTTCTATCGGATGACCGGCGACATGCCGCCGCGGCGCAGCGCCTGGTCACGCCCGCCGCTGGCCGGCGACCCGCGCGCCCGTGCCTTTGCCGCGCAGCTCGAGCGCGCGAAGCCCTCGCCGGCGGTGCCCGAATGGGAGCGCATCGCGCAGGAGATGCAGCTCGTCGCGACGCGCGCCGTCGCCGAGCGCTGGAGCGTCGAGCAGGCGGCTACCACGCTCGACGCGCGGGTCGACGCCTTTCTCGCCAAGCGGCGCTGGATGCTGGAACGCGCGGCGCGCAGCGGCAGCGCATGAAGAAGCACTCTCTGGTGGCCTGGGTGTTCGTCGGCCCGGCGGTGGCGGTGATCGGCTTGTTCTTCGTGCTGCCGGTGCTCGCCGGTCTGGCGTTGAGCGTGACCGACTTCGATCTGTACGCGCTGGCCGATCTGCGCAACCTGCGCTTCGCCGGGCTGGACAACTACGTGCACGTGCTCAGCCTGCCGCTGTTCTGGAAGGCGATGGGCAACACGCTGTACTTCGTGGTCGTCGGCGTGCCGCTGTCGATCGCGCTGTCGCTGGCCGCCGCCGTGCTGCTGCAGTCGCCGCTGGCGCGCTTCAAGCCGTTTTACCGCACCGCGCTGTTCGCGCCGGTGGTGACCACACTGGTGGCGGTGGCGGTGATCTGGCGCTACCTGCTGCACGTGCGGTATGGCCTGGTCAACGAAGGGCTTGGCGCGCTCGGGCTGGGACCGTTCGACTGGCTCGGCGACCCCGACTGGGCGATGCCGTCGATCATCCTGTTCGCGGTGTGGAAGGGCTTCGGCGCCAACATGATCATCTTCGTCGCCGCGCTGCAGGCCATTCCGGACGATCTGTACGAGGCCGCGCGGCTCGACGGCGCCACCCGCTGGCAGCAGTTCGTGTTCGTCACGCTGCCGATGCTGCGGCCCACGCTGCTGCTGGTCAGCGTGCTGACGATGGCCGGCTACTTCCAGCTCTTCGCCGAGCCGTACGTGATGACCCAGGGCGGCCCGCTGCAAAGCACGGTGTCGGTGCTGTATCTGATGTACGAAGAGGGCTTTCGCTGGTGGAACCTGGGCACCGCGTCGGCGGTGGCCTTCTTGTTGTTCCTGCTGATGATCGCCGTCACGCAGGGGTTCTCGCGCCTGGGCCGGCGCGGCGAGGAGATCGGCGCATGAAATTCGGTGGAGCGGCCGTCACGGTCAATGCCGCGCTCGCGCTCGCCGCCGCGTTCGCGCTGTTCCCGCTGCTGTGGATGGTGTCGGTGTCGTTCATGCAGCCCGGTGCCGCGAGCAGCTACCCGCCGCCGCTGCTGCCCGCCGATCCGACGCTGGGCAACTACCGCGAGCTGTTCGCGCGCGCCGGCATGGGCGGCTATCTGCTCAACAGCGCGATCGTCGCGTGCGGCCTGACGGTGAGCTCGGTGTTCTTCAACCTGATGGCGGGCTACGCCTTCGCCAAGCTGCACTTCGCCGGCCGCGATGCGTTGTTCAAGTCGCTGCTGGCCGCGCTGATCATCCCCGGGCAGGTGGCGATGATGCCGCTGTTCCTGATGCTCAAGGCGATGGGGCTGGTCAACACCTGGGCCGGCGTGATCGTGCCCGGCATGGCCGGCGTGTTCGGCATCTACCTGGTGCGCCAGTACGCGCGCAGCGTGCCCGACGCGTTGCTCGAGGCGGCGCGCATCGATGGTGCCGGCGAGTTGCGCATCTTCTTCCTGGTCGTGCTGCCGCTGCTGAAGCCCGTGATCGTCACGCTCGCGGTGTTCGCCTTCCTCGGCAGCTGGAACGACTTCATGTGGCCGCTGATCGTGCTCACCGACAGCACGCTGCAAACCGCACCGGTGGCGCTGGCCTCGCTGTCGCGCGAGCACGTGCAGGACAGCGAGCTGATGATGGCGGGCTCGGTGGTCACCATCGCGCCGGTGCTGGCGCTGTTCCTCGGACTGCAGCGCTACTACATGCAAGGGCTGCTGGCGGGCAGCGTCAAGTGACGGCACGTGCTGTGAAGTGGCTGGCCTGTCTCGCGGCATGGTCGCTGAGCGGCGCGGTCAGCGCGCAAACGCAGGTGCTCGACGACTTTCGCGACGCCGCGCAATGGCGGGTCGTCGCCTCCGACCAGGTGAGGGCCAGCATGCACCGCGGTGCGCAGGGCGCGCTGTGCCTGCGCTACGACTTCGCCGGCGTCTCCGGCCATGCGCTGCTGCGCCGCGAGCTCGCGCTGGAGCTGCCGGCACACTATCTGCTGCGCCTGCGCCTGCACGGCAACGGGCCCGGCCAACGCGCTGCAGCTCAAGCTGGTCGATGCCAGCGGCGACAACGTGTGGTGGTTGAACCGCGCCGACTACGTGCCGCCGCGCGTGAGCAGCGAGCTGACCGTTCGCCAGCGCCAGATCGAGTTCGCCTGGGGCCCGACCGCCGATCGTGTGTTGCGCCGCGCCGCGGCGATCGAGCTGGTGGTGGCCAGCGGCAACGGCGGCCGCGGCGAGCTGTGCTTCGAGCGGCTCACGCTCAGCACGCTGCCGGCGCCGGGGCCGCCACCGGCCGCGACAGTCAGCGTGTCGCCGCGGCACTGGCAGGTCGACCTCGGCGAGCAGCGCGAGATCAACGGCCTGTTCGTGCGCTGGCCCACCGACAAACGTGTGCGTGACTTCGACGTGCGGCTGTCGGACGACGCGCAACGGTGGCGCACCGTGCGCCGCGTGCGCGGCGCCGGCCGCGACGTGCAAGTGGTGTGGCTGCCGCCCGAGCTCGAAGCACGCCACGTGCAGCTGGCGTTCATCGGTGGCGTCGCTGCGGCGCCGGCCGACGTGCAGGTGATGGGCCCCGAGCAGTGGCCGACGCTGAACGCCGCGCTGGCCACGCTCGCCAAGGCTTTGCCGCGCGGGCGTTTGCCGCGCGGCTTCATCGGCGAGCAGAGCTACTGGACGCTGGTGGGCGTCGACGGCGGCGGCGCGCATGCGGCGGTGATCTCCGAAGATGGCGCGATCGAGCCGCACAAACGAGGGCCCTCGCTCGAGCCGTTCATCATCGACGAGGCAGGGCGTGTCACGAGCTGGGCCGACGTCGACATCGACCACGCGCTGCGCGACGGCTATCTGCCGCTGCCTCAGGTGCGCTGGTCGCGACCGGGCCTCGCGCTGTCGATCGAGGCCGGTGCCGACGGCACGCCTGCGCGCGCGCAACTGATCGCGCGCTACACGCTGGCCAACACCGGCGCCGCGCCGCGTCGCCTCACGCTGTCGCTGGCGTTGCGACCGTGGCAGGTCAATCCGCCGGCGCAGTTTCTCAACACGCCGGGCGGCGCCAGCCGCGTGCAGCGGCTCGCCTGGCACGGCGGCACCTTGCAGGTCGAAGGGCGGCCGTGGCTGCAGGCGCTGACGCCGCCGCACAGCGTCGTGGCCGGCACGTTCGACAACGGCGACGTGCTGGTCGATGCCGCTGCGCAGCAGCCGCTTGCGCACGCTCGCCGATGAGCAAGGCCTCGCCAGTGCCGCGCTGCGCTGGACTTTCCAGTTGGCGCCCGGCGAGTCGCGCAGCGTGGCCGTCGTGCTGCCGCTGGCCGGCGATGCTGCGGCCCCGGCGCGCGCCGATGACGACTGGGCGCGCGCACGGCTCGACGCCGTCGCCGCGTTGTGGCGCGAGCGGCTGAACCGCGTCGCCCTGGCGCTGCCCGCCGATGCACAGCCGATCGTCGACACCCTGCGCAGCTCGCTCGCGCACATCCTGATGTCGCGTGACGGCGCCGCGCTGCAGCCGGGCACGCGCTCGTACGCGCGCAGCTGGGTGCGCGACGGCGCGATGATGGTCGCCGGGCTGCTGCGCCTGGGCGAAGTGCAGGCCGCGCGCGACTTCGTGCAGTGGTATGCGCAGTTCCTGTTCGCCAGCGGCAAGGTGCCGTGCTGCGTCGACGCGCGCGGCGCCGACCCGGTGCCCGAGAACGACAGCCACGGCGAGTTCATCTTCGCCGTCGCCGAGCTGTGGCGCCACACCGGCGACCGCGCGCTGTTGCGTTCGCTGTGGCCGCAGGTGAATGCGGCGGCGCGCTACATGGAGCAGCTGCGCCAGTCCGAGCGCAGCGCGCTTGAACCGCGAGCCGGGCCGCGAGGCGCTGTTCGGCTTGATGCCGGCGTCGATCAGCCACGAGGGCTACTCGGCCAAGCCGGTGCACTCGTATTGGGATGACTTCTGGGCGCTGGCCGGATACCGCGATGCCGCGGAGCTCGCCGCGGCGCTGGGCGAGCGATCGCGTGCCGCCGAGCTGGCGCACCAGCGCGACGAGTTCGCGGCCGACCTCGGCCGCTCGCTGCGCCTGGCGATGGCGCAGCACCGCATCGACTACTTGCCCGGCGCCGCCGAGCTCGGCGACTTCGATCCGAGCTCCAGCACGCTGATCTTCAGCCCCGCCGGCGCGGAAGGCGTGGTGCCGCGCAGCGTGCTCGAGGCCACCTGGGAGCGCTATTGGCGCGAATCGCTCGAGCGCATCGAGGGCCGGCGTGCGTGGGATGCCTACACGCCCTACGAGTGGCGCTCGGTGTCGGCCTTCGTGCGCCTCGGGCAACCGCAGCGCGCGCAGGCGCTGGCCGACTTCTTCATGCGCGACCGCCGTCCGGCGGCGTGGAACCAATGGGGCGAGGTGGTCGTGCGCGAGGCGCGCGAGGTGCGCTTCCTCGGCGACATGCCGCACGCGTGGATCTCGTCGGACTTCATCCGCGCCACGCTGGACCGGCTGGCCTTCGAGCGCGACAGCGACCGCGCGCTGGTGCTGGCCGCCGGCGTGCCGCGCGACTGGCTGGCCAGCGGCATTGTCGTGCGCAGGCTGCCCACGCGCCACGGTGCGCTCAGCTACCGGCTGCAGCGGGACGGCTCGACGGTGCACTTGATGGTCGAGGCAGGCCTGGCCTTGCCCGAGGGTGGACTGTGGTTCATGTGGCCCGGCGACGACGCGCTGCCCCAGGCAAGCGTCGACGGCCATGACGCGAGCTGGAGCGGGCGCGCCTTGCGCATCCCGTCGCTGCCCGCGCAGGTGCGGCTCGAACTGCGCTGATGGGGCCGCGGGCTGCCACGCATCGCCAACAGGTCTCATCCCCTTGCGACGGGTCCGCGGCTCTCGAACCGCGCCGCTAGTCGATGCTGGCGCCGCTGGCCTTGACCACGGGCCCGTACTTTGCGAGCTCCGCGCGGACGAAGGCGCCGAATTGTTCGGGCGTGTCGGGTGCCAGCTCGGCCATCAGCGTGGTGGCGCGCGCTTTCACGTCGGGCGACTGCATCGCAGCGACGAACGCGCGGTTCAGCCGCTGCGTGGTCTCGGCGGGCAACTGAGCCGGGCCGAACAGGCCGAACCAGGTGTCGATGTTGAAGTCACCCAGGCCGAGGTCGCGCGCGCTCTCGGCGATCGTCGGCACCTCGGGCATCACGCTGGAGCGCCGCTCGGTGGTCATCGCGATCGCGCGCAGCTTGCCGGCGCGGATGTTGGCCGACGCGGTGGCCAGGTTGTCGAACGTGAGGTCGACCTGACCCGACAGCAATGCAAGCTGCGCCGCGGGCCCGCCCGCATACGGGATGTGCACCATGAAGACGCCGGCCTTGGCCTTGAACATCTCGCCGGCGAGATGCCCGGCGCTGCCGTTGCCGCCCGAGCCGTAGTTGAGCTTGCCGGGGTTGGACTTGGCGTAGGCGACGAGGTCGCGCACCGACGCGATGCGCAGCCGCGGCGCGGTCTCGACGTTCATCACCAGCACGTTGGGCACGCGCGCCACCAGCGTCAGCGGCGTGAAGTCACGCACCGGGTCGTAGGGGATCTTGGCGTACAGCCATGGGTTGATCGCGTGCGTGGCGACCGCGCCCATCACGATCGTGGTGCCGTCGGGCGCCGCCTTGGCCACCGCGTCGGCGCCGATGTTGCCGCCCGCGCCCGGGCGGTTTTCGACGATCACGGTGCCCAGCGACTCCGTCACCTTGTCGGCCAGCGCACGCGCCATCACGTCGAGCGGGCCGCCCGCGGGGTAGGGCACGATCAGGCGCAGCGGCCTGGCTTGGGCGTGCGCGAACGGCGCTGCGGCCAGCAGCGCGAGGGTGTGGCGTCTATGCATGATTTGTCGGCGACGTGCTAGGCGTCGCCATGTTTGTCGGCTTCGGACGTGAACGCGTCGGCGTAGAACTCGTCTTCGGGCAGCGCGCACGTGGCGACGAAGTCGCGCTTGGCCGACTCCACCATCACCGGCACGCCGCAGGCGTACACCTGGTGGCCCGACAGGTCGGGCAGATCCGCCATCACCGCGCGGTGGACGAAGCCGGTGCGGCCGTGCCACTGATCCTCGGGTTTGGGTTCCGACAGCACCGGCACGTAGCGCAGCGTCGGCATCGCCGCTGTCGTCTGCTCGGCCCATTCGTGCTGGTAGAGATCGGTGCGCGAGCGGCAGCCCCAGTACAGCACAGTAGGCCGATCGATCGCCTTGAGCCGCATGTGCTCGATGATCGCCTTGATCGGCGCAAAGCCGGTGCCCGAAGCCAGCAGCACGATCGGCTTGGCCGAGTCCTCGCGCAGGAAGAAGCTGCCGTAGGGGCCTTCCATGCGCAGGATGTCCTTGTCCTTCATCGCGCTGAACACATGGTCGGTAAACTTGCCGCCCGGCATGTGGCGCAGGTGCAGCTCGATCGCCGGCGGCGTGCCGAGGTTGCCCGGCGCGGTGGCCATCGAGTAGCTGCGCCGCGAGCCGTCGCGCAGGATGAACTCGATGTACTGTCCGGCGCGATACTGCAACGACTGGTTGGCCGGCAGTTGCAACCGCAGCACCGCCACGTCGCTGGTCGGACGCTGAATGGCCATCACGCGGCACGGCATCTTGAGCACCGGGTGTTCGCCGGCTCCGGGCACCATGCGCGCCTCGATCACGCAATCGGTCTGTGCAGTCGCGCAGCACGGCAGGATGAGGCCGGCTTCCTCTTCGGCCACCGACAGCGCCTTGAGCTGATGCACGCCGTGGATGACGCGGCCCTCGAGCAGGCGGCTCTTGCACGAGCCGCAGGCGCCGTCCTTGCAGCCGTAGGGCAGGCCGATGCCGGCGCGGATGGCGGCGGCCAGGATCGGCTCGTCGCGCGCGACCTCGAAGGTGCGCTCGGCGGGGCGCACGGTGACCTGCAGGCTCATGGAAACGTTCATTGGCGCGCGCGGCCGCAACTGAGGTCAGCCGCCAAGCGCACCTCTACACTTGACTGATCCCCGATTGTGCCCGCTGGCCGTTGATCCGCCGGCCTCGACATCCAAGTCCGATGGAGCCCTGCGCCACCCGCCTGCTGCGCCGACCGCGATTGCTGATCGTCGGTTGTGGCGATGTCGGCTTGCGCGTGCTGCGGCTGTTGCACGGCCGTTGGCGCGTGCTCGCCGTGACGAGCTCGCCACCACGCCGCGGGCTGCTGCGCGCGGCAGGCGCCACGCCGCTGGTCGCCGACCTTGACGATGCCGCCTCGCTGGCGCGGCTGGCGCGGCTGGCCGACGCCGTGCTGCACCTGGCACCCCCGGCGCCGCACGGCGAACACGATCGCCGCACCGCGGCGCTGCTGGCGGCGCTGGCGCGCGGCGGCGGTGTGCGGCGCCTCGTCTACGCCAGCACCAGCGGCGTCTACGGCGATTGCGCGGGCGCGCGGGTGCACGAGACGCGGGCGCTCAACCCTTGCACCGATCGCGCGTGCCGCCGCGCCGATGCCGAAAGCCGCGTGCGCGGCTACGCCCGCGCGTGCGGCGTACGAGCGACGATCCTGCGAGTGCCCGGCATCTACGCGTTCGACCGCGAAGGCGGGGATCCGCGCGAGCGGGTGCGCCGCGGTGCATCCGCGCTGGTGGAAGCGGACGATGTGTTCACCAACCACATCCATGCCGACGACCTGGCGCGCGCGTGCGCGGCCGCGCTGCTGCGCGGGCCGACGATGCGGGCCATCCACGTCGCCGACGACGACGCGTTGAAGATGGGCGACTACCTCGACCGCGTGGCCGACCGCTGCGGATTGGCGCGTGTGCCGCGGCTCACGCTCGAGCAAGCGCAAGAGCGCCTGACGCCGCTGCAGATGAGCTTTCTCGGCGAATCGCGCCGGCTCGACAACACACGCATGAAGCGCGAATTGAGGGTGGCGCTGCGCTATCCGACGATCGAAGCTGCGTTGGCTTCGTTGTCGCATAGCCGGCCCTGCGGATGCCGGCCGGCCCGGCGGCGCTACACGCCTTGCGAGCGCTTGAGCGTCTTGGCGCGCTCGACGGTGAAGATCTTCATCGTCTGCTCGCGGCCGTTGCGCTGGATCTCCAGGCGCACTTCGCGTTCGGCCGGGCCGTTGCGCCACAGCGCGAGCCAAAGCTGCTCGAGCGTGCGCACCGCCACGCCGTCGATGCGCAGGATGCGGTCGCCCGCCAGCAGCCCGGCCACATCGGCGGGGCTGTCGTCGCTGACCCGCTCGACACGCAGCTCGCCATCGACCTCGACGCAGTTGACGCCCATCCAGGCCCGCCGGCTCGCCGCCGAGGAGCCGGTGCGGCGCAACTCGTCGATGATCGGCGGCAGCAAGTCGATCGGCACGAACATGTTGCCCGGGTGGCGAGGCTGGTTGTTGCCCAGCGCGTAGGCCACGACCAGCGAGCCGATGCCCACCAGTTCGCCGCGTGCGTTGAACAGGCCCGCGCCGCTGTGGTCGCCGCGCGGCGGCGCGGTGAACAGCGCATCGTCGATGCGATATTCCCAATAGCCGGCGAACGGCCGCCTCGACACCATGCGCACCGCGCTCACCACGCCGTTGCCGCCGCCGCTGACCACCATCAACGGCTCGTCTTGCGCGACGCCCCCCGACTGGCCGAGCGGCACCGCCTCGATGCGCAGCGGCGTCAACGCCTTGACCAGCCCGAAGCCGGTGGCCATGTCGTAGGCCACCACGCGGCCGGGGATCTCGCGGTCGTCGTCGGTGGTCAAGCAGCACCTGCTCGGCTTCGAGGATCAGGTAGCCGATGGTCAGCACCAGGTCGTCGCGGTCGATGACGACACCCGAGCCCTCGCGCTCGCGCCCCAACGTCTTGTTGGAGCGCGCGTCCTCGATGGCCTGGGTCCGCAAGCCCACCACCGCGCCCGCCGCACGATTGAGCAGGCGCGATTGTGCGGTGACATCGAGCGTCTGCGCATTCACCGAGGCCACGGCGGCCAGCGCCGCCGCGGCGGCCGCGCCGTGCCACCAACGGGTGGGCAGCCATGCGAAGTAGGGGTTCCAACGCATCGTGATCTCCCGGACTAAGAACCACCGTCCGTGCTGCTCAGCATGATCGCAAATTGCCGCGTTGTCATCCCCTCACGCCGCGTGTTGGCCCTGCGCGCAGTGCGACCTTGCGCATGGCGGGCGCGCCAGCGCCCGGGGAACTCAGCGGCGGCCGCCGAACGGCAGGCGGCCTCGCCAGTACAGCAGCAGCAACCAGGCCCCCAGCATGCCACCCAGGTGAGCGAAGTGCGCGACGCCGGAGCGCGTGTAGGTCACGCCAAGAAACAACTCGATGGCGCCGAAGATCATCACCGTCGTCAGGGCCGGCACCGGCACCGGCTTCAATGGCACCAACTGGCGGTTCGCGAGGAGCAGCACGAAGAGCACCACGCCAAGGGTGTAGAAGATCTGCCCCGGGATCATCATCAGCACCATCGGCAGGAAGCCGATCAGGTCGAATTGCCGGCGCGGGAACACCAAGGCATAGGCGAGCAACAGCCCGAACAACGCACCGGAGGCGCCGACAGTGGGCGTTTTCGACCCGAGCACCAGGGTGATCAGCAACTGCGCGACCGCGGCGGTCAGCGTGCCGGCCAGCAACATCTGCCAGTAGCGCTTCTGACCCCACAGGCGCTCCAGTTCGGCGCCGAACATCCACAGGCCGATCATGTTGAAGAGCAGATGCACCAGGCTGCCGTGCAGGAAGGCATAGCTCACCAGTTGCCAGGGGTAGAAAGCGCCCGAGTTCAGCGGCCACAGCGCGAACCACTCACCGAGGGAGAACGAGTCTGCGAACAGCTGGTCGGCAAAGAAGATCGCCGTGCAGATCAGCATCAGCGCCTTGGTGACCGGCGGTAGTGGCAGCATGCGAAAAGGCTGTTCGGTGGCCGAGGGCGGACTCGCGGTCCGCACCGGCGAGCGTCGACAGTGGAATCGTGGAAGCAGGAAGCCTCGGGCTCCCTGCGCTGCCCCAAGCAGCGGGGCACGGCATCATAGATGAAGCTCGCGGCGGGCTCGTCCGCCGCAGCGCGGCCTTGACAACGTGCGCGTGACTTGACACAACGTCAAGCCTCATCGCGCGCGCGGCGGCGAGCATCGCTCGTTTCGGCTGTGCCGCAACGCTGGAGTTGTCATGGGGTTGGGTGTCGCGGGCGCTCAGCGGGCCGATGCAGGCATCGCCGAGGCCTCGTTGCGCATCGGCGGCATGCACTGCGCCGCCTGCGCCCACGTGGTCGAGCGCACGTTGCACGGCGTGCCAGGATTGCTCGCTGCGCAGGTCAGTGCAGCCAGCGGCTTCGGCCGCGTGCGCTGGAACCGCGCGCACACCACGCTCGATCGCCTGCTGCAGGCAGTGGCCGACGCCGGCTACACAGCCAGCGTCGAGCGCGCCGGCAGCGCCCGCCTCGAGCGCGAGCGCGAGGCGCGGCTGGCGTTGTGGCGGCTCTTCGTGGCAACGTTCTGTGCGATGCAGGTGATGATGTTCGCCGCGCCCGCCTACGTCAGTGCCGCGGGCGAGCTGGCCCCCGATCTGCAGCGGCTGCTCGCCTGGGCCGGCTGGCTGCTGACGCTGCCGGTGCTCGGCTTCGCTGCGACGCCGTTCTTCGCCGGTGCGTGGCGCGCGTTGCGCCAGCGGCGCATCGGCATGGACGTGCCGGTTGCGCTGGGCATCGTGGTGGCGTTCGTGGCCAGCAGCGGCGCGGCGTTCGATCCCGGCGGGCCGTTCGGCCACGAGGTGTACTTCGACTCGCTGACCATGTTCGTGGCCTTCCTGCTCGGCGGCCGCTGGCTCGAGATGCGCGCGCGGCATCGCGCCGAAGCCGCGCTCGAAACGGCCACCGACCGCCTGCCCGATCGTGTGTGGCGCCTGCGCGGTGACGGTGGCGTCGACGAGATCGCGGCCGGTGAGTTGCGAGTCGGTGACGCGGTGCGCGTGCCGGTCGGGCAAGCCTTCGCCGCCGACGGCGTGCTGATCGAGGGCCGCACCGAAGCCGACGAATCGCTGCTCACGGGCGAGTCGCTGCCGCTGGCCAAGGACATCGGCGATGCCGTGATCGCGGGCAGCATCAACCTGGCGGCGCCGGTGGCGATGCGGGTCGAGCGGGTCGGCGCCGAGACCCGCTACGAAGCGATCGTGGCGCTGATGCGCAGCGCACGCAGCGAGCGGCCGGCATCGCTGGCCGCGGTCGATCGCTGGGCCAGCGCGTTCCTGTGGGGCGTGCTGGCGTTGGCTGCTGCGGCGGGTGCGGTGTGGACCACGATCGAGCCGTCGCGCGCCGTCTGGGTCGTGGTCTCGGTGCTGATCGTCACCTGTCCGTGCGCGCTGTCGTTGGCCACGCCCGCGGCGCTGATCACCGCGGCCGGCGCCATGGGCCGGCGCGGCGTGCTGCTGCGCAAGCTCGATGCGATCGACAAGTTGGCGCGCATGACGATCCTGTTCATCGACAAGACCGGCACGCTGACGCAGCCGCAGCTCGAGTGCGTGGCTGTCGAGCGGCTGGTGCAGGGCTCGACTCCGAGCACCGAGTCGCTGCTGGCGGCAGCCTCGTCGCTGGCGGCGTGGTCGCACCATCCGCTGGCGTTGTCGATCGTGCGCCGCTGCGCCGCGGTGGGCGCAGCGGCAGCGCCAGCGCCAGCGCTGGCCTGGTTCAGCGTGCACGAAGAGCCCGGGCGAGGGGTGGCGGCCATCGACGCGCAGGGTCGCAGTTGGCGGCTCGGAGCGCCGCCCTGGGTGGGCCATCGTCCCGCGGCTGCGGCAGCGTCGCCGCAGGTGCTGCTCGGCTGCGACGCGCGGCCGCTGTTGCGCTTCTGTTTCGAGGAGACGCTGCGGCCGGGCGCCGCAGCGGCCGTGCGTGCGCTGCGTGCCGATGGCGTGCAGGTGCACCTGCTGTCGGGTGACAACGCGCGGCAGGCGGCGCAGCTGGCGGCACGGCTCGAACTCGACAGTGCCGGCGGCGGCCTGTTGCCCGAACACAAGGTGGCTGCCGTGCAGGCGGCCCAAGCGCGTGGCGCCGTGGTCGGAATGGTCGGCGACGGCATCAACGACGCGCCGGTGCTGGCGCGCGCCGATGTCTCGTTCGCGATGGGCGAGGGCGCCGCGGTGGCGCGAGCGCAGGCCGACGGTGTGCTGGTGTCCAACCGGCTGCACGACCTGCTGGCGGCTCGCACGCTGGCCAAGCGCGCGCTGCGCATCGCGCGCCAGAACCTCGCCTGGGCCTGTGCCTACAACCTGTCGTGCGTGCCATTGGCGCTGGCCGGCCTGCTGCCGCCCTGGCTGGCGGGCCTCGGCATGGCCGGCAGCTCGCTGCTGGTGGTGCTCAACTCGTTGCGGCTGGCCCGTTGAATGGACGTCCTGTACCTGCTGATTCCGCTGTCGGCCCTGCTGGTGCTCGGCATCCTGGGCATCTTTGCCTGGGCGCTGCACAGCGGCCAGTTCGACGACCTCGAGCAACAGGGCGCGCAGATCCTCGAGGGCGCGCGCGATTCGCTTGACGACAATCAAGCCGAGCGAGCCGCGGCTGCCGAACAATCGCGGCGGGGCGAGCGCACCGCGGCCACAACGGAGGATCCATGAACGTCAACACCACGGCGGTGCACTACACCGACGGCCCGGTTCGCGCCTTTGCGCTCTCTGCGGTCGTGTGGGGCGTGGTCGGCATGCTGGTCGGCGTGGTGATCGCGGCGCAGCTGGCGTTTCCGGACCTGACCCACGGCATCGCGTGGTTGAGTTATGGACGTCTGCGGCCGCTGCACACGAATGCGGTGATCTTCGCGTTCGGCGGCTCGGCGTTGTTCGCCACCAGCTATCACGTGGTGCAGCGCACCTGCCAGGTGCCGCTGTTCCTGCCCAAGCTCGCCGCGTTCACCGTGTGGGGCTGGAACGCGGTGATCGTGCTGGCCGCCGTCACGCTGCCGCTGGGCTACACGCAGGGCAAGGAGTACGCCGAGCTCGAGTGGCCGATCGACCTGCTGATCGCGGTGGTCTGGGTGTCGTATGCGATCGTCTTCTTCGGCACCATCGGCACGCGCCGCGTGCGCCACATCTACGTCGCCAACTGGTTCTTCGGCGCCTACATCCTCACGGTGGCGCTGCTGCACATCGTCAACGGCGCCGCGATGCCGGCGAGCCTTTGGAAGAGCTACTCGGCCTACGCCGGCGTGCAGGACGCGATGGTGCAGTGGTGGTACGGCCACAACGCGGTGGGCTTCTTCCTGACGGCGGGCTTTCTCGGGATGATGTACTACTACATCCCCAAGCAAGCCGAGCGGCCGGTGTACTCGTACCGGCTGTCGATCGTGCACTTCTGGGCCCTGATCTTCACCTACATGTGGGCCGGCCCGCACCACCTGCACTACACGGCGCTGCCCGACTGGGCGCAGTCGATCGGCATGCTGTTCTCGCTGGTGCTGCTGGCGCCCAGCTGGGGCGGCATGATCAACGGCGTGATGACGCTGTCGGGCGCCTGGCACAAGCTGCGTGACGACGCGATCCTGAAGTTCCTGATCGTCGCGTTGTCGTTCTACGGCATGTCGACCTTCGAGGGGCCGATGATGTCGATCAAGACGGTCAACGCGCTGTCGCACTACACCGACTGGACGGTCGGTCACGTGCACGCCGGCGCGCTCGGCTGGGTCGGGCTGATCTCGATGGGTTCGCTGTACTACCTGATCCCGCGCATGTTCGGCCGCACCACGATGCACAGCGTGCCGGCGATCAACCTGCACTTCTGGATCGCGACGCTCGGCATCGTGCTGTACATCGCGGCGATGTGGATCGCCGGCGTGATGCAGGGGCTGATGTGGCGCGCGCTCAACCCCGACGGCACGCTCGTCTACACCTTCGTCGAGAGCGTCAAGGCGACATTCCCGTTCTACATGATCCGGCTGGTCGGCGGCCTGCTGTACCTCGCCGGCATGGGTGTGATGGCCTGGAACGTCGTCATGACCATCAGGAACGGCGCGGTCCGGCCTTCCGCGATCCCGCAACTGGCGCATGCCTGAGGAGGACAGCGATGGCCAACCCTCCCGTCAGCCCCGCGCCCAGCGGCCACGAGCGCATCGAGACCAGCAACCTGCTGATGATCGTGCTGATCCTCGTCACCGTGGCCATCGGCGGCCTGGTGGAGATCGTGCCGCTGTACTTCCAGCGTTCGACGACGCAGCCGGTGCCGGGCCTCAAGCCCTACGATGCGCTGCAGCTCGTCGGCCGCGACATCTACGTGCGCGAGGGCTGCTTCAACTGCCACTCGCAGATGATCCGGCCGCTGCACGCCGAGACGCTGCGCTACGGCCACTACTCGGTGGCCGGCGAATCGGTCTACGACCGCCCGTTCCAGTGGGGCAGCAAGCGCACCGGCCCCGACCTCGCACGCGTCGGCGGCAAGTACAGCGACGACTGGCAGCGCCTGCACCTGGCCTCGCCGCGCGACTTGGTGCCCGAGTCGAACATGCCGGCCTACACCTGGCTCGACGGCGCGGCCATCGACGCCGCGTCGGTGCCGCCGCGCCTGCGCGCGCTGCAGCGCCTGGGCGTGCCCTACAGCGACGCCGAGGTTGCCGGCGCCGCCGATGCGGTGAAGGGCAAGACCGAGATGGATGCGATCGTCGCCTACCTGCAGGCGCTCGGCCGCCACGTCAAGTGAGGAGCATTCAGATGGACATCAACGACTTGCGCAGCGCCATCACGGTGCTCGGCCTGCTGCTGTTCGTCGCGTTGCTGGCGTGGACCTGGCGGCCGCAAGCCCGCAGCGAGCACGAGGCGGCCGCACGCCTGCCCTTCGATGGCGAAGCACGCGACAGCGATCGGGCAATGGAGCGCGGCCGTGAGTGACTTCTTCAGTACCGGCTGGTCGGTCTACATCGCCGTCGCCACCGTGCTGAGCCTGGCGGCCTGCCTGGCGCTGCTGATCATCGCCGCGCGCCGGCGCGTGATGGCCGGCGACAACACCACCGGCCACGTCTGGGACGAAGACCTGCGCGAGTTGAACAACCCGCTGCCGCGCTGGTGGATGTGGCTGTTCGTGATCACGGTGGCGTTCTCGGCCATCTACCTGGTGCTGTATCCGGGGCTGGGCAGCCTCGAAGGCACGCTGAAGTGGAGCAGCACGGGCCAGTACGACAACGAGAAGGCGGCCGCGCAGGCCAAGGTCGCGCCGCTGTTCGCCACGTTCGCCAGCCTGCCCGCGCAGCAACTGGCCCGCGATCCGAAGGCGATGGCCCTGGGCGAGCGGCTGTTCGCCAACAACTGCGCCACCTGCCATGGCGCCGACGCACGCGGCAGCAAGGGCTTCCCGAACCTCACCGACGCCGACTGGATGTGGGGCGGCACCCCCGAACGCATCGAGGAGACCATCGTCAAGGGCCGCCAGGGCGTGATGCCGCCGATGGCCGCTGCAGTGGGCACGGCCGACGACGTGCGCAACGTCGCCAACTACGCGTTGAGCCTGTCGGGCAGCCCGCACAACACGTTCGCGGCCGGCCTCGGGCGCGCCAAGTTTGCCGCCTGCGCCGCCTGCCACGGCAACGACGGCAAGGGCAACCCGGCGCTGGGCGCGCCCAACCTCACCGACAAGGTGTGGCTGCACGGTTGGGGCGAGGAGGCGGTGGTGGCGATGATCACCAGCGGCAAGACCAACGAGATGCCCGCGCACGGCGAACGCCTGAGTGCGCCGCAGATCCACGTGCTGGCGGCGTACGTGTGGAGCCTGTCCAACCGCAACCCGGGGAGCACCCAGTAGCGTGCCACGATGAACCGCGTCATCCCGATCGAAAGCGTCTCGCTCTACGCGAAGCAGGCGAAGATCTATCCGCGCTCGGTGCACGGCTGGTTCGCGGGCTGGCGCTGGCTGCTGGTGTGGCTGACACAGATCGTCTTCTACGGCCTGCCCTGGCTGCCGTGGAACGGCCGCCAATCGGTGCTGTTCGACCTCGCCGCGCGGCGCTTCTACATCTTCGACCTGGTGCTGTACCCGCAGGACTTCATCTACCTGACGGGGCTGCTGGTGCTGTCGGCCTACGGGTTGTTCTTCGTCACGGCGGTCGGCGGGCGCCTGTGGTGCGGCTACGCGTGTCCGCAGACGGTGTACACCGAGATCTTTCTCTGGGTCGAGCACCACATCGAGGGCGAGCGCGGCGCGCGCATGCGCCTGGACAAGTCACCGTGGAGGTTCGACAAGATCGCGCGCAAGGCCGGCAAGCATGCGGTCTGGATCGCGATCGCGGGGTGGACCGGCTTCACCTTCGTCGGCTACTTCACGCCGATCAAGACCCTGTGGGCCGAGGCCTTCACGCTGTCGTTCGGACCCTGGGAGTGGTTCTGGGTCAACTTCTATGCCCTCGCCACCTACGGCAACGCCGGCTACCTGCGCGAGCAGGTCTGCAAGTACATGTGCCCCTACGCGCGCTTCCAGAGCGCGATGTTCGACCGCGACACGCTGGTCGTCAGCTACGACGCCAAGCGCGGCGACCCGCGCGGCCCGCGCGCGCGCAGCGCCGATCTGAAGACAGAGGGTCTGGGCCACTGCATCGATTGCGGCCTGTGCGTGCACGTGTGCCCGGTGGGCATCGACATCCGTGACGGCCTGCAGTACGAATGCATCGCCTGCACCGCGTGCATCGACGCCTGCGACAGCGTGATGGACAAGATGAAGTACCCGCGCGGGCTGATCCGCTACGCCACCGAGAACGGCGTCGAACAAGGCCTCAGCCGTCGCCAGACGCTTGCCCGCGTGCTGCGGCCGCGGGTGCTGATCTACGGCGCGGTGCTGGTGGTGATCTCGGTGGCTTTCCTGGTGACCCTGTCGTGGCGCATGCCGCTGAAGGTCGATGTCGTGCGTGACCGCACCTCGTTGGCCCGCCTGGTCGACGAGGGCCGCATCGAGAACGTCTACCGCATCCAGCTGATGAACGCCACCGAACAGCCGCAGCGCTATCGCATCGCCGTGCAGGGTCTGGCGGGCGCCGAGTTGCCAGCGGCCGGCGCCGTCGAGCTTACCGCCGCGGAGGCGCGCTGGGTCACGCTGGCCGTGCGCCTGCCACCCGACTCGGCGCGTGCCGCGGGGCCGGGCGCGCACCCGATTCGCTTCCAGATCGAGAACCTCGAGAACCCTGCCGTCACGGTGAGCGAGAAATCGACCTTCATCGTGCCGCGCTGAGCAAGGACCCTTGTCATGGACACCGACGACCCGAAAGCGCCCCCGCCGTCGTTGTGGCGCGTGCCCGCGATGTGGCTGGTCATCGGCGGGCCGGCGCTGGTGGTGGTGGCCAGCTTCGTCACGCTGGCGATCGCCTGGCACGGTGCCGACCCACCGGTGCGCGCGGCCGCATCGGCACCGAGTGCCGAAACCATGACACCGGCCAAGGAAGCTCGCAACCATGTCGCCACACCGAGCCGTTGAGCCGCCGTCGCGGCCGTTGCGTGCGCGCGTGCTGCTGGTCCTGTGGCCGGCGTTCGTGATGGCGGGCGTGCTGGAGATGCTGGTGTTCGCCGTCGTCGACCCTGGCGCGCTGCAATGGCCGGGCGGTGAAGCGCTCGAATGGAGCCGCAGCACGCTGTACTCGGTGGGGTTCCTGGTCTTCTGGGGCGTCATTGCGGCTTCGGCCGCGGTCACCGAGTACCTGGCGGGGGGCGAGGTTCGCTAAGGGCCGATGAACACCGCGTTGATCGCCGCTGCCGCGCTGATGGGGCTGGCCGGCGCGCCACACTGCACCGCGATGTGCAGCGCCGCCTGCAGCGTCACCGTGCGCCGCTGTGCGCCGGCGCAGCCGGGCGCCGGATCGACCAGCTTTCTCGCCGGCCGTGCGGCAGGATATGCCGCCGCCGGTGCGCTGGCGGCGTGGCTGGTGTCGTCGCTCGGCGAGCTGGCTGCGAGCGCACCCCCGCTGCGTGCGCTGTGGAGCCTGTTCCACCTGGCCGCGTTGGCGCTCGGCTTGTGGCTCGTGGTGGTCGCGCGGCAGCCGGCCTGGCTCGAGCGCATCGGTGCCGTCGAGCCGGTGCGCCCGCCCGCCGGGCTCGTGGTCGTCAGCGGGCCGCTGCGCGCCGGCGCCGCGGGCCTGGCCTGGTTTGCGCTGCCCTGTGGATTGCTGCAATCGGCGCTCTTGATGGCTGCGCTGGCCGACGGGCCGCTGGGCGGGGCCGCCGTGATGGCGACTTTCGCGCTGACCTCTTCGATCGGCCTGTCGATGGTGCCGGTGATCGTGCGGCGTTGGACCGCAGGCGGCATTCGGTCCGCTCGTTCGACGGGTTGGGCCGTGCGCCTGGCCGGGCTCGCGCTCGTCGCCACCTCGGGCTGGGCGCTGGGACACGGCTTGTGGGAACGCGTCGCGGCCCTGTGCGGCCTTTGAACCCGCATGCTCGACTCGCTGAGAACCGTCGGCGACGTCTGGAAGTTTCGCATCCGCATGGCGAATGCGCTTCGAGATGCCGCACCGAGTGCGGCGGCGACCAGCGACGAATTGGACCGCCTGGTCGCGATGCAGACGGCGCATTGGGAGGGCCGGCCGCTGTTGGCTGGGGCGGCCGCTCAACAAGCGCTGCGTGACTTGAATGATCGCTCGATCAGCGCGTTCGTCCTGTCGGTGCGCCGCAAGAACGTTCGCCTGTGGAACAAGGTGTTCCCGCCTGAACAGGAAATCGTGCAGCGTGACGAGCAAAGGGGTTTCTTGAAGCGTGCCTTGCTCTACCGGGCATTCATCGAAAAGACTCTGCGCCGAAGCAAGGTAGAGACCGCGTTCGACTTCGCTCTCGACGTCAACGACTTCCCCGAGGACGCTGCCGATCTTCCGATCTTCAGCTTTCAGAAGGTGCGAGGCGCGCACAACCCGCTGCTTCCCGATGTGGATTTCTTTCAGAGCAAGTGGTACCAGCACGACCACGACGGTCTGCCCTACGAGGAAAAGACAAACAGTGCGTGCTTCGTCGGTTCATCGACGGGTGCCTGGCTCGGCGTGGACGAGATCCGGAATCAACAGACACCCCGCTTGCGGGCGGCGGCCTACTTCTGCGGCAATCCACGGGTCCTGTTTCGGATCGCCAATGCAGTTCATTGTCTGTCGGAGGAAGCCAAGGCGCTTCTGATGAGCCAGCCGTACTTCTCCAGCCAGGTGAGCTGGGAGGAGCAGCTGCGGCATCGCTTCCTGATTTCGATGGATGGAAACGGCGCCGCCTGTTCGCGACTGGTGAAAGGATTTCGCAGCAACAGCGCGGTCATCAAATACGACTCGCCGTACGAGCTCTACTATTTCCCAGCGCTCAGAACCGGAGCCGACTACCTGCTCGCCGAGAAGGACGAAGACGTGGAACGCTTTGTCGAAACCGAAGCGGCAAGTCCCGGAGCGTTCAAGGAGGTCGCGCAGTCTGGGCGGCGGTTTGCCGAGAGGTACCTGACGATAGGCAGCGTCATGGGCTACACCGCGCGGCTTCTGAATGCCTTTGCCGGGCTGACTCGACGCTGATCCGACTCGCGCCGCGGCCTGTTCGGGGCCGTGACCGCACGTCGCCCGCCTCAAAGCATCGTCTGCAGCAGCGCGGCCTGAAGGACCCAGCGCCGCGCGTCAGCGCGGCTGCAGTCGTCGAGCTGATCGGCCAGCCGCGCCGTCGGATGGCTGTCGCAAGCGACGCCGTCGAACACCGGCATCGTAGCCAGGTCGCTCAGCTGCCGCACGCGCTCGCTCGGCACCCCCTGGCACTCGACCGCGTCGTACAGGCGTTCGAGGACCCGCGCGACGCGCTGCAGTTCATGCGCATCGGTGGCCGCCAGCATGTCGGCGCCGACCCTCGAGGCCAGGGCTCCGAGCTGCTCGACCGCGAGGATGAACAGAACTGCGGCCGGTCCCGGGTCGTGTGCCAGCAATGCGAATCTCTTGCCGCGCAGAGACTGGTCACAATGGCCGGCGATTTCGGCGCGACCCAGTGCCCGCGCCGTGGTGAGCAACTGGTGCGCGGCCTGAACGGACATCTGCGCGAATCTCACCACGTGCCGAGTTCCTGTTTGTTGTGGCACACCGCCGCGGGTGCACACAAGGCCGCCCACGCCGTCATGCAAGGCTAGCGACGCGGCACGTGTGTGGTTTGATCAAGGTCAAGCAAGGGGCACCGATCGGGCTGACACACAGCCCATACCGACCGTTTACGCAGTGCGACCGAATGATGTTGGGGATTCAGCAGGCGTTGCAGCCGTCGCGGCAGCATGCCCTTGTCGATCAGCGCGATCACCAAACCACAAGCGGCACCCGTGCACAACCGGAACGTCTCGTCCCCCGTCGCCCCTTGCCGTGCCGAGCGGCCTCATTCGCCACCTGGCGGCCCGGGCGGCACGCAGGCGGCTGCGCGCCGCCTCGGCGAGGCGCTGTCGCTGATCGAGCGGAGCCTCACGCCACGCCGTCAGCTGGTCCGTGAAGGCGATGTCATCTGCGAGGTCGGGCAACGCTTCGATTGCCTCTACGTGCTGAACTCCGGCTGCTGCAAGGTCGTCACCTGGTGGGCGACGGCCGCGAGCAAATGGTGGGTCTGAAGGTGCGGGGCGACTGGCTCGGCTTCGACGGCATCGCGGCGGGGTACTACACCTGCGGCACGGTCGCCATCGACACCGGCGAGATCTGGGTGGTGCGCTATGAGGCGCTGATGAAGGCCTGCGCCACGCAGCCGGCGTTGCTCGCGCTGGTGCATGGTGCGATGAGCCGCGAGATCTCGCAGGAGCGCGATTCGCTGATGTCGGTGTGCACGTTGCCGGCCGACGCGCGGGTCGCCGAATTCCTGCGTTCGTGGGCTGCTTCGTTGCGCGAGCGTGGCTTGCGCACCGACCAGATCACGTTGCCGCTGAGCCGCGCCGAGATCGGCAACTACCTCGGGTTGACGCTGGAGACGGTGAGCCGTTCGCTGTCGAAACTGGCTCGCCACAACCTGATCGGCTTCGCCGAGCGGCGTCGCCGCCACATGCAGATTCCCGACGTCGACGCGCTGGGCGCTTTCGTTCAGCGCTGCCTCGCGCCAACCCTGCAGTAGACGCCGGGGCTTCGCCTAGCGGGACCCCGGCGCCGCACGCGCGATCGCGGCCAGCGAGCTGCTCGCGCGAGAACGGCTTGAGCAGCAGCTCCGCTTGCATCGGCGCGCCGGCGCGGGTGTCGGGTAGCTGCGCCGAGTAGCCGGTCATCAGCAGCACCCCCAGTCGCGGCCGCAAGCGTTGCGCCGCCGCGGCCAGCGCCGTGCCGCGCATGCCGGCACCGAGCGCCACGTCGCTGAGCAGCAAATCGATGGCGGCGCCCGACTCGAGCATGCGCATCGCCTGCTCGCCGCTGCTGGCAACGGCCACCTGGCAGCGACGCCCCCTCGATGAAGCTGCGCGCGAGCGCCGCCACCGATGCATCGTCCTCGACCAACAGCACCCGCAGGCCGCGGGGCATGGCGTGGGACTCGCGGGACCGCGCTGTCGGGCGCGGCGACCACTCGACCCACGCGCGGCAAGTACAAGGTCACCGTGGTGCCGTGTCCGGCCAGGCTGTGAATCGTGATCGCGCCGTGCGACTGCTTGATGAAGCCGTACACCGTGCTCAGGCCCAGGCCGGTGCCCCGTCCGGATTGTTTGGTCGTGAAGAACGGTTCGAATGCACGCTCCTTCACCTCATCGGACATGCCGCACACCGGTGTCGGTGACGGCGATCGACACACAGCCGCCGTCGGGCCGAGCGCCGTCTTGCGCCTCGTCGGTCGCAACTCGGCGGGCATCGTTTCGCAGGCGCCCACGATGAAGCCCAGCGCACCGCCATCTGGCATCGCGTCACGCGCGTTGATGGCGATGTTGAGCAGTGCGGATTCCAGTTGACCCGCATCGACCAGCGCCGGCGGACAGGGGCCGGCCACCTCGACCGCGATGACGATGCGCTGGTCGAGCGGTACGGCGCAGCATGTCGGCCAGCGAATGGCAGCAGCTGTGCCACGTCACCGCGCTGGGCTGCAGCAGCTGCCGGCGCGAGAAGGCGAGCAGCTTGCTCGTCAACTCGGCGCCGCGGCGCGCGGCGCGTGCGGCCGAGCCCACCAGTTGTTGCCCGTGTTCATCGTCGACCAGGCGCGGCAGCTCCTGCAGCATCTGCAGGTTGCCTTGGATCACGGTCAGCAGGTTGTTGAAGTCGTGCGCGATGCCGCCGGTGAGCTGGCCGACGCTCTCCAGCCGCTGCGCATGGTTGAGCGTCCTCCTCCGACTGCGCCCGCTGCAGGCTCGCGGCCAGCAGGTTGGCCAGCGATTCGAGGAACCGCATGCTCGTCGACGCCAAAGCGCCTGGGCTGCCGCGAGCGCACCGACAAGGTAGCCGATCGGTGCGCCCGCGGTCCGACAGCGGCACCGCCAGCCCGCTGGTCAGCCCGAGTTCGAGGTAGACCGGCGGCACCACGAAGCGCCGCTCGCTGCGGTAGTCCTCGACGATCACCGGTTGGCCCTGTTGCGACCACGAAGCCGGGTATCGTGTCGGCTCGATTCGGCGACGCGCGTGCCCATCGCCTCGCCCGGGAGCGCCGAATGCCCGCGGCCACCCGGAACTCGAGCCGGTTGGGCTCGAGCAGGAAGAACCTCGCCACATCGACGTGCAAGCGCTTCGGCCGCACAGCGCTCGGCAGCCGCTCGAACAGCACCTGCGGGTCGCGTGCATCGACGGCGAGTGCGGCCGAGCTGCGGCGACGAACTGGCTGTAGCGGGCGCGTTGCATCGTCTGCTGAACCCGCGGGTAGGCACCGACGTCGCGAATCGCCGCGACGGTCAAGGGCAGGCCCTGGCCCTGCAGCGGGCTGAGCGCGATCTCGACCATCACCTCGGTGCCATCGCGCTCGTCTGGCGACCAGCTCGATTTGCGCTGCCCATCGGCCGCGTCGCCGGGTGTTGGCTGTAGGCATGCGCGGTACGACGCGTGGCGCGGGCGGATGTGCGTCGGGCACGAGGGCGTCGACGTTGCGGCCGATCAGCGCATTCATCGGTGTAGCGCAACAGAGCGGCCGCCGCCGGATTGGCCTGCACGATCGTGCCCGCGGAATCGGTCGACGAACAGAGCGCGTCGGGATAGGCCGCGAACAAGCAGCGAAAGAGGCCCTGCTCGTCGAGCGCTGCCGGCAGCGGCAGGGCAGCATCGCGCGGCTCGCGCATCGCCTTCAGCCCGAACTGACCGGCGGCACGAAGAGGTAGCCGGCGCCGCGCACCGACTTGATGATCTGCGGCGCTTCGGGATCGACTTCGATCTTCGGCGCAGCCGGCCGATCTGCACGTCGATCGTGCGCTCGAAGGGCCCGGCCTCGCGGCCCCGCGTCTGCCCGAGCAGAAGATCGCGCGACAGCACGCGGCCCGGGTGGCGGACGAGCACGCTCAACAGTTCGAACTCGCCGCTGTCAGTGCCACTTCAGTGCCCGCGGGGTCGGTGAGGCGCCGCGCCGCGAAGTCGAGGCGACCAGCCGGCGAAGTGCAGCCGCCTCGCGCCGAGCCCGGCGCGCCGGCCGCGGGCATTCGGCCAGCGTCGGGCGACAGGCGCCGCAGCACCGCCTTGATGCGCGCCAGCAGTTCGCGCAGATCGAACGGCTTGGTGACGTAGTCGTCGGCACCCACCTCGAGCCCGACCACCTTGTCGACGGCATCGTCGCGGCCGCTGACGATGACCAACCCGCAGCGCCAGTGTTCGCGCAGCTGGCGCGCGAGCGAGAGACCATCCTCGCCGGGCAGGCCCAGGTCGAGCAGCACCAGCGCCGGCGGATCGCGGGCCAACAGATCGAGCAGCGTGCGACCGCTGTGCAGCTGAGTGACGCGAAACCCTTGGCCGCCGAGGTAGTTGCCGAGCATCCGCGTGATCTCGACCTCATCGTCGAGCACTGCCAGGTGGATCGGCTGGTTGACGGCGGCGAAGGCGGCGGATGCCTCCAAGGCGGCTCCTGTCGAGTGGGGCGCCACGGCAGCAGGTTTGCCCGTCGGCACTCCAGGGTCGCTGCGCACGACTCGTTTTGGTGCCCGGGGCCGGACTCGAACCGGCACGCCTTGCGGCGAGGGATTTTGAGTCCCTTGCGTCTACCGATTTCGCCACCCGGGCCAAAGGAAGAGGGCGCAACGCTTGGGGCGCGGATTATGGCATGCACCCCGGCGAGGGCCTTTCGCTGGCTGCCACAATGCACGCGCGCCTTACTTGCGCCCGTTGCCCGACGCCGCCATGCCCGAATACAAAACCATCGAAGACGCCATCGGCGATACGCCGCTGGTGCGCCTGCAGCGGCTGCCCGGCGCCGCACAGGCCGAGCGCGGCAACGTGATCCTGGCCAAGCTCGAGGGCAACAACCCGGCCGGCTCGGTGAAGGACCGGCCGGCAATCAGCATGATCCGCCGTGCCGAAGAGCGCGGCGAGATCAAGCCCGGCGACACGCTGATCGAGGCCACCTCGGGCAACACCGGCATCGCGCTGGCGATGGCCGCCGCGATCCGCGGCTATCGCATGGTGCTGGTGATGCCCGAAGACCTGTCGGTCGAGCGCGCGCAGACGATGAAGGCCTTCGGCGCCGAACTGATCCTGACGCCGCGCTCCGGCGGCATGGAGTACGCACGCGACCTCGCCGAGCAGATGCAGCGCGACAAGAAGGGCCGCGTGCTCGATCAGTTTGCCAACGCCGACAACCCGCGCATCCACTACGAGACCACCGGCCCCGAGCTGTGGCGGCAAACCGATGGCCGCATCACGCACTTCGTCAGTGCGATGGGCACCACCGGCACCATCACCGGCGTCAGCCGCTACCTGCGCGAGCGCAACCCAGCGGTGCGCATCATCGGCGCACAGCCGGCAGAGGGCTCGCGCATCCCGGGCATCCGCAAGTGGCCGCAGGAGTACCTGCCCAAGATCTACGACCCTGCAGCGGTGGACGAGCTGGTGCTGGTGTCGCAGGCCGACGCCGAAGAGATGGCACGCCGCCTGGCGCGCCAGGAGGGCCTGTTCGGCGGCATCTCGGCCGCCGGTGCCTGCTGGGTGGCGCTGCGCGTGGCCGAGCAGGTGCGTGACGCCACGATCGTTTTCGTGGTGTGCGATCGTGGCGACCGCTATCTGTCCACTGGCGTGTTTCCCGGCCTGAGCCGCACGATCGCGCGGTGCTCCCCCGCATGCGGGCGTATCGCTTTTGCCCGTTGTGTGCCACGCGAGCTGCAGCCGCTGGTGCAGGTGGAAGACGGCGGCGAGAAGACCCGCCTGCGCTGCCCCGCGTGCAACTGGACGCACTGGAACAACCCGACGCCGGTGCTGGCGGCGGTGATCGAATGCGCCGACCGCGACGGCCAGGTGCTGCTGGCGCGCAACGCGGCGTGGAGCGGCCGCATGTTCGCGTTGATCACCGGCTTCATGGAGGCCGGCGAATCGCCCGAGAACGGCATCCGGCGCGAGGTGCTCGAGGAGACGTCGCTGCAGGTCGACGCCCTCGAGCTGATCGGCGTCTACGAGTTCGAGCGCATGAACCAGGTGATCATCGCCTACCACGCGTTGGCGCGCGGCGAGGTCCGGCTGTCGCCCGAGCTGGCCGAGTACAAGCTGTTCGCGCCGCAAGACATCGTGTGCTGGCCGGCAGGCACCGGCTACGCGCTGGCCGACTGGCTGCGCTCGCGCGGCCACGAGCCGAGGTTCATGGAGTTCAAGCGCCCCGTAGAATCGCCTTGCCCATCGAAGCGCTGACCCATGCAAGCCCAGAAAGAACTCGACACCCGCGGACTGAATTGCCCGCTGCCCATCCTGAAGGCCAAGAAGGCGCTGGCCGACATGCAAAGCGGCGACGTGCTCAAGGTGGTGTCCACCGACCCGGGATCGACGCGCGACTTCCAGGCGTTCGCCCGCCAGACCGGCAACGAGCTGCTGGAGCAAAGCAGCAACGCCGACGAGTTCGTGCACTACCTGCGCCGCCGTTGACGCGGCAGCGTGCAGGCGCCTCAGGTCTTCAGCCCGTCCAGGTAGCGCCGGAAATCCGGCCCGAGTTCGGGGTGCGCGAGCGCCAGCTCGACGTTGGCCTGCAGGAAGCCGTCCTTGCTGCCGCAGTCGTAGCGCTTGCCCTCGTAGCGGTAGGCGAACACCTTCTCGCGGCGCAGCAGCGATGCGATGCCATCGGTCAGCTGGATCTCGCCGCCGACGCCGCGGGCCTGGCTCGAGATCTCGTGGAACACCCCGGGCGTCAGGATGTAGCGGCCGGCCACGCCAAGCCGCGACGGCGCCACTTCGGGGGCGGGCTTTTCGACGATGCGCGTGACGTCGACCATGCGGTCGCTCACCGGCGTGCCGTCCACGATGCCGTAGCGCCGGGTGTGATCGGCCGGCACTTCCTGCACCGCCAGGATCGACGCCCGCCACTCGGCGAACTGGTCGACCATCTGCTTGAGCACCGGCGGCTCGCCGACCATCAGATCGTCGGCCAGCAGCACGGCAAAGGGCTCGTCGCCGATCAGCCGCCGCCCGCACAGCACGGCATGCCCCAGGCCCAGGGCCTGCGCCTGGCGCACATAGATGCACTGCATGTCGTCGGGTTTCACCTGACGAACCAGGCTCAGTAACTCTTGTTTACCCGCTTGTTCAAGGGCTACCTCGAGCTCGAACGTCATGTCAAAGTGGTCTTCGATGGGCCGCTTGTGGCGGCCGGTCACGAAGATCATTTCTCGCACGCCCGCGGCATAGGCCTCTTCGACCGCGTATTGAATCAAGGGTTTGTCGACTACCGGCATCATCTCCTTGGGCTGAGCCTTGGTGGCCGGGAGGAACCGCGTGCCGAGACCCGCGACGGGAAAGATGGCTTTGTTGACCAACATACGCTTACATAAGATCGTTGGGGGTGCAGATGGGGGAATTCTGGCATGGCGGTCGGGGGCTCGCTTTCAGCGTGTGAGCCGGAGCACGCATGGACGTCCTGATCGTCGAGCCGCTCGAGCCTGAGGTGATGCATTGGCTCGTCGCGCGCCATGCGGTGCGCTACGCGCCCGACCTTGCGCGCGACCCGCGGGCATTCCGCCAGGCGCTCTTCAACGTGCGCGCGATGATCATTCCACCTTCGGTGGCGGTGGATCCGCAGGTGCTGCACTACGCGCCGGTGCTGCGCGCCGTCGGGCGCTTGAGCTCGGGCGCCGAGAACATCGACACCGACGCCTGCGCGCGTGCCGGCGTCGAGGTGGTGCGGCCGATCAACGCCAGTGCCGCCGCCGAAGCGGAGTTCATGATCGGCGCGCTGCTGCAGATGTTCAGGCGGGTGCCGGTGCTGAGCGCCGAAGGCTTGCTGGTCGGCCGCGAGTTGGGCGGCGCCACCGTCGGCCTGATCGGCATGACGCCCGCTGCGCGGCCGCTGGCGCAACTGCTCGGGGCCTTCGGTTCGCGGGTGGTCGGCTACGACCCGGCGGTGCACGTGTCCGACGGGCTGTGGAACCGCTGGAAGGTCGAGCCGCTGGGCCTGCGCGAGTTGATGGAGCAGGCCGACGCCAGCTGCGTGATGCTGACCTACTTCTCGCGCTACCACGGCCTGCTGGGCGAGCGCTTCCTGCCGTCGTGCAAGCCCAACCAGGTGCTGGTGAGCATCGCGCACTCGAGCCTGTTCGACGAGATGGCGCTGGCCGAGGTGCTCGGCTCGGGGCGCATGGCCGCCGCCTGGTTCGACAGCCTCGAGCCCGGCATGCTCGACCCGGGGCGGCCGCTGCACGACGTCGACACGCTGCAGGTGACGCCGCGGGTGGCGAGCACCACGCGCGAATCGCGCATCCGCAGCGCCTGGGCGGTGGCGCGACGCATCGACGAGCTGCTGTCGGCCACGCCGGCGCGCAGCGAGTTCAGGCCGACGGCGCCAGACGATCCAGTTGATCTTCGAGCCGGCGAAGCGCCTGTTTGAGGTCGGCCAGCGCGCTGGCGTTCCTGCTCCACCACCGCGGCGGGCGCGCGCTGCACGAAACTCGGATTGTTCAGCTTGGCTTCGGCCTTGCCGATCTCGCCTTGCAGGCGGTCGATCTCCTTGCCGATGCGCGCGCGCTCGGCCTCGACGTCGATCGGCACCACCAGCGCCAGCTTGGTGGCGCCGGCCACTGCCACCGGCGCGTGCGCTGCGGCTGATCCGAACGCCGCGTCGTCGCCGAAGGTCTTCACCTCCGAGACGCGGCCATCACCGATTTCAGCAGCGGCGCCACGTCGTCGACGAACGCCGCGTCGCCCACCGCGTACAGCGGCACCTGCTGGTCGGGCCGCAGGTTCAGCTCGCTGCGCAGGCTGCGCACCGCGAACATCAGCGCCTTCAACTTGCGCGATCCAGGCGTCGGCCTGCGCATCGATCTTGTGCAGTTCGGCCTGCGGATAGCGCGCGCGTGACGATGCTGTCGCTCGACCCTTCGGCGCGGCGGCCGGCCACCACCGACACACGCTCCCACAGCTCGGCGGTGATGAACGGCGTCAGCGGATGCAGCAGCCGCAGCACCGTCTCGAGCACGCGGATCAGCGTGCGTCGCGTCGCGCGCTGTTCGCGGCACGCCGCCTTGGGCGAGTCTGCACCTTGGCGATCTCGATGTACCAGTCGCAGTACTCGTCCCACACGAACTGGTAGATCGCGTTGGCCACGTTGTCGAGCCGGTACTCGGCGAAGCCTTCGGTGACCACGGCCTCGACGCGCTGCAGCTCGCCGGTGATCCAGCGATCGGCCATCGAGAACCTGGCATAGCCATGGGCCTTGCCGCCAGGCTCGCAATCGGCCTTGCTGTGCTCCATCAGCCCGCAGTCCTGGCCCTCGCAGTTCATCAGCACGAACTTGGTCGCGTTCCAGAGCTTGTTGCAGAAATTGCGGTAGCCCTCGCAGCGCTTGCTGTCGAAGTTGATGTTGCGCCCGAGCGAGGCCAGCGCCGCGAACGTGAAGCGCAGCGCGTCGGCGCCGTAGCCCGGGATGCCCTGCGGAAACTCCTTCTTCGTGGCCTCGCGGATCAGCCGGCGCCTTTTCGGGCTTGCGCAGGCCGGTGACGCGCTTTTCGAGCAGCGGCTCGAGCGCGATGCCGTCGATCAGGTCCACCGGGTCGAGCACGTTGCCTTCGCTCTTGCTCATCTTGTGGCCGTGCGAGTCGCGCACCAGGCCGTGGATGTAGACGTGCCGGAACGGCACTCGGCCGGTGAAGTGGGTCGTCATCATGATCATGCGCGCGACCCAGAAGAAGATGATGTCGTAGCCGGTGACCAGCACGCTCGACGGCAGGAACAGGTCCTGCTCGATCGTTTTGCTCGGGCCAGCCGAGCGTCGAGAACGGCACCAGCGCCGACGAGTACCAGGTGTCGAGCACGTCCTCGTCGCGCGTGAGTGACCCGCCGTAGCCGGCGGCAGCGGCGCGCTCGCGCGCCTGCGCTTCGTCGCGGCCGACGAACAGCTCGCCGTCCGTGCCGTACCACGCCGGGATCTGGTGGCCCCACCACAACTGGCGCGAGATGCACCAGTCCTGGATGTTGTGCATCCACTGGTTGTAGGTGTTGACCCATTGCTCGGGGTAGAACTTGCACCTCGCCGGTCTCGACCACGCGGATCGCCTTGCCGGCGATCGATCTCGCCGTCGCGCCCGGGCTTGCTCACCGCGACGAACCACTGGTCGGTGAGCATCGGCTCGACGATCTGCCCGGTGCGCTCGCAGCGCGGCACCGTGAGGCGGTGTTTGCGCGTCTCTTCGAGCAGGCCCTGCGCCTGCAGGTCGGCGACGATCTTCTTGCGCGCGACGAAACGGTCGAGGCCGCGGTAGGCGGCCGGCGCGTTGTCGTTCAGCGTCGCGTCGAGGTTCAGCACGCCGAGCATCGGCAGGCCATGGCGCTGGCCGACCGCGTAGTCGTTGGCGTCGTGCGCCGGCGTGACCTTGACGACGCCGGTGCCGAACTCGCGATCGACGTAGGCATCGGCGATCACCGGGATCTCGCGCCCGGTGAGCGGCAACTGCACGCGCGCGCCCACGAGCTTGGCGTAGCGCTCGTCATCGGGGTGCACCATCAGCGCGACGTCGCCCAGCATCGTCTCGGGCCGCGTGGTCGCCACCGTCAGGTGGCCCTGTGCGCCGACCAGCGGATAACGGATCAGCCACAACGAGCCGTCTTCCTCTTCGGACACCACCTCGAGGTCCGACACCGCCGACTTGAGCACCGGGTCCCAGTTGACGAGGCGCTTGCCGCGGTAGATCAGGCCTTCGTCGTACAGCCGCACGAAGGTCTCGTTGACCACCGACGACAGCTTGTCGTCCATCGTGAAGTACTCGTGGGCCCAGCTCACGCTGTCGCCCATGCGGCGCATCTGCCGCGTGATGGTGGCGCCCGAGCTGTGCTTCCAGTCCCACACCTGGGCGACGAAGTTCTTGCGCCCGAGGTCGTGGCGCGACAGGCCGGCGTCCTGCAGCTGGCGCTCGACCACGATCTGCGTGGCGATGCCCGCGTGGTCGGTGCCCGGCACCCACAGCGTGTTGTGGCCGCGCATGCGGTGGTAGCGCGTCAACGCATCCATGATGGTGTGGTTGAACGCGTGACCCATGTGCAGCGTGCCGGTCACGTTGGGCGGCGGCAACTGGATCGAGAACGACGGCTTTGCGGGGTCGAGCGTCGGCGCGTAGACGCCGCTTTGCTCCCACAGCGGCGCCCAGCGGGCTTCGATGGCAGCGGGTTCGAACGACTTGGGCAGCGGCGGTTGGGTCATGACGTGCGCGGCGGCTACATGAACAGGTGCTCGCCGGCGTTCTCGCCGCCGAGGATCACGTAGTTCACCTTGCGCAGGTCGGCGAGCGTGCGGCCGCCCGCGTAGCTGATCGAGCTCTGCAGGTCTTCGCGCATCTCGCGCAGCGTGTCGGCCAGCTGGCCCTTGATCGGCTCGAGGATGCGTTTGCCTTCGACGTGCTTGTACTCGCCCTTGTTGAAGTCGCTGGCCGAGCCGTAGTACTCCTTGTACAGCTTGCCGTCGACCTCGACCGTTTCGCCCGGGCTCTCTTCGTGGCCGGCGAACAGCGAGCCGATCATCACCATCGCGGCGCCGAAGCGCACGCTCTTGGCGATGTCGCCATGGTGGCGGATGCCGCCGTCGGCGACGATCGGCTTGGTGGCCACGCGCGCGCACCACTTCAACGCCGACAGTTGCCAGCCGCCGGTGCCGAAGCCGGTCTTCAGCCGCGTGATGCACACCTTGCCCGGGCCGATGCCCACCTTGGTGGCGTCGGCGCCCCAGTTCTCGAGATCGATCACGCCCTCGGGCGTGCCGACGTTGCCGGCGATCACGAAGGTCTTGGGCAGCCGCTTCTTGATGTGCTCGATCGTGCGGCGCACGCTGTCGGCGTGGCCGTGCGCGATGTCGATGGTGATGTAGTCGGCGCCCACGCCCTCGGCAGCCAGCCGGTCGATCATCGCGTGGTCGCTGGCCTTGACGCCCGAGCTGATCGACACGAACAGATCCTGCTTGCGCATGCGCGCGGCAAACGCCACGTTGTCGAGGTCGAAGCGGTGCATCACGTAGAAGTGGCCACTGCTGGCCAGCGACTCGGCGATCGACTCGTCGATCACCGTCTTCATGTTGGCCGGCACCACCGGCAGCGTGAAGCGGCGGCCGCCGAACTCCAGCGAAGGGTCGCACTCGCTGCGGCTGTCGACGCGGCACTTGCGCGGCAGCAGCAGGATGTTGTCGTAGTCGAAGATTTCCATGACAAAAAAATACCGGCCCCGCTGTTTGCAGGCCGGTGGCCGATTCTACGCGCCGCTGTGGCCGCGCGCCGCGCCGCCCTCGACGGCTCAGGACGCCGACGCGTTCACTGCCCGATGACCTGGCTGATCTCGATCACCAGGCCGCTGGCACCGGGCACCACGGTACCCGAGTGGCCCTGCAGATCGCCGGGCTGCGGCATCGCCTGCCCGCTCTTGCTGATGCGCGCGCTGACGATCACCTCGGCTGCGCCCGACAACTTGGCGGCCGGTGACATCGCCATGCTGTCGTCGAGCGCGAACTTCAACGGCAGGTCCTTCACCTGCTTGCGCAGGATCGCCAGCGGCACGCGCGAGCCTTGCGCCGCGCGCGCGTAGACGAACACGGTGTCTTCGGGGGCCGTCTTGGCGGCCAGCGACGGCGCCAGCTTGACCACGCCGCTGACGCTGGCCGCGGCGCCGCGCGGGCCTTGCGCGTCGGCGGCTTGAGCGAGCGGCGCTGCCGCGCCTGAGCGCGCGCCGGACGCCGCCGGCCCGGCGTCGGCCAAACGCCGGCGCGCTTCGTCGATGCCGCCTTGGATCAGGCGCGTGAACTCGCTGTCGGGCGCGAGTTGCGCCAGTTTTTGCCAGTGCTGCAACGCCAGCGGGTAGTCCTTGCGGTTGAACGCCGCAAATCCGGCCAGCGACAGCGCCTTCTGGTTGTTGGGGTCGGCCTTCAGCGCACGCGCCAGCAACCGGCTCGGCTCGCCTTCGAGGTTGCCGCCGCTGCTGGCCGCCAAGGTGTCGGCGTAGTCGGTCAGCAGCGCCGGATCGTCGGGCTTGCAGCGTCAGCGCCTGCTTGAAGGCCGCGCTCGCCTGCTCGTGGCGACCGAGCACCGCGTAGGAGCGGCCGAGCATGGTCCAGCCCTGGACGTCGTTGGGTTGCTCCTTCAGTCGCGCCGCCAGTTTTTCGACCATGGCGTCGATCTGGGCGGCCGTGACCTGCGCGGTGCGTCGGTGCGCGCCGTGTGCGTCGCGGGGTCGAGGGCGAGCGGCGCGCCGATCCAGGCGTAGCCTGCGAGCACGACGACGCTGACGAAACCGGTCAACGCCGGCGATCGTGCGTCGAAGGCAGCTTCGCCGCAGCCGGCGCGTCGGCGGTGTCGCCATTCACACGCTGACGCCACAGCGGGCGCGTCAGCAGCGCCGAGCGTCAGCAGCGCCATCAGCGCCGCGATCAGCACGAACGTCGTCATGGCCGTGGCACCGGCTCGCCGAGGTCTTCGCCCGCGTCGCGCATCGTCGCCTTCGTCGGGTTCGAAGCGATCGGGCTGCAAGCGCGCGCGGCGTCGCAGCACCAGCACCAGCACGGCCAGGCCACCGGCCAGCAGCACGGCCGGCCCGACCCACAACACCGCGGTGGTGCCCTTCAGCGGCGGGCGGTAGCGGATGAAGTCGCCATAGCGATCGGTCATGAACTGCACCACCTGCTCGTCGCTCGCCCCGCGCGCCAGTTGCTCGCGGATGTCGCGCCGCAGGTCGTCGGCGAGGCCGGCGTTCGAGTCGGCGATGGTCTGGTTCTGGCACACCAGGCAGCGCAGCTCCTGCGCGAGGCGCTGCATGCGCGCCTCCAGCGCCGGGTCGGCGGCCGCCGGCACGGCGTCCTTCGCGCAGGCGGCCGCGGCGAACCACAGCAGCCCGACCAGCCACCAGAGCCTAGCCATTGAGTTCCTTCAGCAGCGGCACGATGCGCGTCTGCACCACCTGCGGCCGTCAGCGGCCCCACGTGCTTGAAGCGGATCACGCCGCCCTTGTCGATGACGAAGGTCTCGGGCACGCCGTAGACGCCGAAGTCGATGCCGACGCGGCCATCGGCGTCGGACAGCGACACCGTCGTACGGGTCGCCCAACTGCTGCAGCCAGCCGCGGGCGTCGTCGCGCGTGTCCTTGTAGTTCAGGCCGATGATCGGCGCGTGCTTGCCTGCGCGCCAGCGCCAGCACGTGCGGGTGCTCGTCGCGGCAGGCCCGCACCACGAGGCCCAGACGTTGAGCACCCACACCTTGCCGAGCAGGTCGTCGCGGCGCATCGGTCTTGGCCGCGTCGTCCAGGCGCGGCAGCGCGAACGCCGGCGCCGGCTTGTCGATCAGCGGCGAAGGCACCTCGCGCGGGTCGAGCTTGAGGCCCGACCGCAGAAAGCCCACCAGCACCAGGAACACCGCCAGCGGAATGATGAAACGCAGACTCTTCATGACGCGGTGGTCATCGCCGCGGTGCCGTGCGCGCCTTGCTCTCGCGCCGCGTGGCGCGGTAGCGGCGGTCGGTGGCGGCGAGCAGCGCCGCCGAGCGCCATCAGCACGCAGCCGCCCCAGATCCAGTCGACGAACGGCTTGAAGTACACGCGCACGATCCAGCGCGTTGCCGCCCACCGGCTCGCCGAGCGAGACGTAGAGGTCGCGCGTGAAGCCGGCGATCGATGGCGGCCTCGGTCATCGGGTTCTGCTGCACGCGGTAGATGCGCTTCTCGGGGCGCATCGTCGCCACCGGCTTGCCGTCGCGCGTGACCTCGACCAGCCCCTGCGCCGCCTACGTAGTTGGGCCCTTGCACGGTCGCGCACGCCGCGAAAGGTGAAGACGTAGCCGGCGATCTCGGTGGTGTCGCCGATGTCCATCTTCAGGTCGCGCTCGACCTCGTAGGTGTTGACCATGCTGACGCCGAACGCGAACGCCGCGATGCCCAGGTGCGCGACCATCATGCCGAGCATCGCGCGCGGCAGCTGGCGTGCGCGCGACCACAGGCTGCCGGCCACGCCGGCGCCGACCTTGAGGCGCTCCGACAGGTCGGTGGCCACCGCGAGCACGATCCACCACGCACATCGCGAAGCCGAGCGTGGCCATCGCGCTGACGTGGTCCGGCGGCCCACTGCGTGGCGAGCGCGGCCGGCGACCGTGAGCGCGATCGCCCAGCGCAGGCGCTGCGCCAGGTCGGGCACCTCGGCCTGGCTGCCAGCGCGCCAGCGGCCCGACGCCCATCAGGAACACCACCGGCACCATGATCGGCACGAACACGCTGTCGAAGTACGGCGGGCCGACCGAGATCTTGCCCATGCCCAGCGCGTCGAGCACCAGCGGGTACAGCGTGCCCAGCAGCACGGTGGCCATGGCCACCACAGCATGCACGTTGTTGCCGAGCAGCAGCGACTCGCGCGACACCAGCGCGAAGCGCGACGCCCAGGCCCACCTGCGGCGCGCGCCACGCATACAGCGCCAGCGAGCCGCCGATCACGATGGCCAGGAACGCCAGGATGAACAGGCCGCGCTTGGGGTCGGTGGCGAACGCATGCACCGACGACAGCACGCCCGAGCGCACGAGGAAGGTGCCGAGCAGCGACAGCGAGAACGCCATGATCGCCAGCAGCACGGTCCACGACTTGAAGGCGCCGCGCTTTTCGGTCACGGCCAGCGAGTGGATCAGCGCGGTGCCCACCAGCCACGGCATGAACGAGGCGTTCTCCACCGGGTCCCAGAACCACCAGCCGCCCCAGCCGAGCTCGTAGTAGGCCCACCAGCTGCCCAGCGCGATGCCGAGCGTGAGGAAGAACCACGCCGCGGTGGTCCACGGCCGCGTCCAGCGCGCCCAGGTGGCGTCGAGGTTGCCGCCGATCAGCGCCGCGATCGCGAACGCGAACGCCACCGAGAAGCCGACATAGCCCATGTAGAGCATCGGCGGGTGGAACGACCATGCCCGGGTCCTGCAGCAGCGGGTTCAGGTCGCGCCCGTCGGCCGCGGCCGGCAGCAGGCGGTCGAACGGGTTGGAGGTCAGCAGCATGAACAGCAGGAAGCCCATGCTGACCAGGCCCATCACGGCGAGGATGCGCGCCACCACCGGCAGCGGCAGGTGGCGGCTGAACTGCGCCACCGCCAGCGTCCACAGCGTTGAGCATCAGCAGCCACAGCAGCAGCGAGCCTTCGTGGCCGCCCCACACGCCGGCGATGCGGTAGTGCAGCGGCAGCGCGGAGTTGGAGTTCGCCGCCACGTAGAGCACCGAGAAGTCGTTGTGCGCGAACGCGTACGGCCAGCGCGGCGAACGCGAACGCGACCAGCAGGAACTGCGTCTGCGCCGCCGGCCGCGCCAGCGCCATCCACGGCGCGCGGCCGCGCGCGGCGCCGACGAGCGGCAGACGCCCTGCACGAGCGCCACCGCCAGCGCCAGCAGCAGCGCGATCTGGCCGAGTTCGGGGATCATGGCTTGTCTCCGCCGACCACGGTGTTGGCCGATCTTCTCGTTGGTCTTGGCGGCGCGCTTCAGCGCCTCGGCGGCCTCGGGCGGCATGTAGTTCTCGTCGTGCTTGGCGAGCACCTCGCGCGCCACGAACACGCCGTCGCCGCGCAGCTGGCCTTGCGCGACCACGCCTTTGCCTTCCTTGAACAGGTCGGGCAGGATGCCCTGGTAGTGCACGGCGATCGTCTGCGCGGTGTCGGTGACCGCGAACTGCACCTCGGTGCCGTCGCGCTTGACGCTGCCCTCCTTGACCAGGCCGCCGATGCGGAACGTGCGGCCCTGCGGCGCCTCCTTGGCCGCCACCTGCGACGGCGAATAGAAGAACACCAGGTTGCTCTGGAACGCGTTGAGCACCAGCGCGGCGGCCACGCCGACGGCGGCGACGATGCCGCCGATGACGGCCAGGCGCTTGTGTCGGGGTTTCATCGATGCACTCACTCGTGGTGCGCGCCGGCGCGCAGAGCCTGTTGACGATGGCGGCGCGCCAGCCAGGGCTCGGCCAGCATCGTCGCCAGCGCGCACAGCGTACGCGCCCCACACGTACAGGCCGTAGCCGCCCATGTGCCAGAAGTCCGACCAGCTCGACCAGATCATTGCAACTCCTTACCCGTTGGCGCGCAGCGCACGCACCCAGTCGGTGTCGTGCTCGCGCTCCAGCGCCAGCGCCTGCGCGCGCGTGAACACCACCGCGAACGCGTAGGCCCAGAACGCGAACGTCATCAGCAGCATCGCCAGCAGCATGGTGTGCGCCATCTTCGGCGCCGCCGTCATGCTGATGGTGGCGCCCTGGTGCAGCGTGTTCCACCAGCGCACCGAGAAATAGATGATCGGCACGTTGACCACGCCGACGATCGCCAGCACCGCGCCCGCCTTGTCGCCGCGCACGCACGTCGTCGATCGACGACACCAGCGCGATGAAGCCTAGATACAGGAACAGCAGGATCAGTTCCGAGGTCAGCCGCGCGTCCCACACCCACCAGGTGCCCCAGGTCGGCTTGCCCCAGAACGCGCCGGTCCACAGCGCGAGAAAGGTGAACAGCGCGCCGGTGGGCGCCAGCGCGCGCGCCAGCATCGAGGCCATGCGGGCGTTGAACATCCAGCCCATCGCCGCCCAGAACGCCATCGCCAGGTACAGGATCATCGACATCCAGGCCGCCGGCACGTGGATGAAGATGATGCGGTAGGCGTCGCCCTGCGTGGCGTCGGTGGGCGCGACGAAGAAGCCGATGTACAGCCCGGCGACGGCCAGCAACAGTCGCCGCCGCCCACAGCCACGGGTTGAGCGCGTTCGCCAGCGCGTAGAAGCGCGGGGGCGCGGCGAAGGTGAACCATCGGATCGTGCTGGCTCATCGAGCTCTCATTCCAACGCAATGCGCAGCGCAAACGAGGTGGCCAGCGGCGCGGTCAGCGCCGTCAGGATCAGCAGCGCGCCGAGCAGCGAGAAGTGCCCCGCCGCCGATAGTCCCGCATCGACCGCGCCGACCGCGCCGGCGCCGAAGATCAGCGCCGGGATCGCCAGCGGCAGCATCAGCAGAATCAATAGCACGCCGGCGCTGCGCAGGCCCAGCGTCAGCGCCGCGCCGAGGCCGCCGAGCAGGCTCAGGATCGGCGTGCCGAGCAGCAGCGAGACGACCAGCGCTGGCCAGCGCGGGCGCGCTCATGTCGAACAGCAGGCCGATCAGCGGCGCCGCGAGCACCAGCGGCGCGCCGGTGATGGTCCAGTGCGCGGCGGCCTTCGCGCGGCGATCACGAACCGCCGAGTGGCCCGACAGCAGCATCTGCTCGAGCGAGCCGTCGGCGTGGTCGCCGGCGTACAGGCTGGTCACCGACAGCATCGAGGCCAGCAGCGCGCTGACCCACACCACGCCGGCCGCGATCTGGCGCAGCGTCTGCGGCTCGGGCCCGACGCCGAGCGGGAACAGGCTGACCGCAACGACGAAGAACACCACCGGCAGCAGCGCCTCGACGCGCCGGCGCAACGCCAGCCGCAGGTCGCGGGCGTAGATGGCGCGAAGGCGGTGGTCATCGGGATGCAGCGCCGTTCAGGCGAACGGGTCGAGATCGAACACGGCCATCTCCGGCGCCGTGGTGCCGGGCGCCTGGTGGCTGGTCAGCAGCACGGCTGCCGCCGCGCGCCAGGTGCGCGGGCAGCAGCGCGTTGACCGCCTCGCACGCCGTCGACGTCGAGCGCGTCGTAGGGCTCGTCGAGGATCCACAGCGATGCGTCGCGCTCCAGCGCCAGCCGCGCCAGCGCGGCGCGGCGGCGCTGGCCCTGCGACAGCGTGCGCACGAAGCGCATCGCGTCGGGTGGCCATGCCCAGGCGCTGCAGCGCGTGCGTGCAGCGCGTCGACGCTGTCGTCGGCCCGACCATGCAGGCGCGCCAGGAAGCGCAGCGCCTCGATCACCGTGAGGTCGTCCTTCAACGCATTGGCGTGGCCGATGAACACCAGCGTGCGCGTGAACCTCGGCTGCCTGGCGCACCGGCGCGCCGCCCCACAGCACGCGGCCCGACTCGGGCACCGCCAGCCCGGCGGCCAGGCGCAGCAGGCTGGTCTTGCCGCGGCCGTTGCGTCCGCGCAGCCAGGTCGCGCGCCGGCGCGCGACTGCAGAGGTTCACGCCCTTGAACAGCAGACGATTGCCGCGCCGGCACGCCACGTCGACCAGTGACAGCGTGGGCAGCGGCTCGGCGTCGGTGGGGGTCGCTGGCGCCGCGGCGGCGATGCTCACGGTGGGACGATTCCTTCGTGGTGGCGCTCGGTGTCGGATCGGGTCCGGCGCGGCGCGCGAGGCCTTGCCCAGACGAGGAATTGTAGGAGAGGGCCGCCGGACCGCGGCCCACGCGGCGCCGCCGCCGGCGCGCCGGCTCGCCGCGCGCGACGTCAGGGCAACGAGTGCAGCGCCGAGTCGGGCCGCTGCGGCGCGCCGTGCTGCCCGAACCAGCGGGCGATGTCGACGCTCGAGCGCGTGCCCAGCGAGCCGGCGTGCCGCTGCAGCCAGGCCAGGGCCTGCGCGCGCCCGGCGTCGCGCAAGCGCTGCAGCCACTGCGGATGGGCGATCGCCTTGCTGATCGCCGGCAAGTCGGCCAGCGCGTCGTGCACGTCGATCATGTGCCAACGCACGTGCCGCAAGCGGCGCTCCAGCGGCCCGCGCCACCACGAGCGGCGCGCCGCCGAGGTGGCGTCGGCGATCAGCCGCATCTCGCGCAGGAACGCGGCGTTGAACGCGATCTCGGCGGTGCGCAGCCGGATGCCGTCGACTGGTGGTCGGCGTATCGCCCAGCGACCAGGGGCTCAACATCACCACCAGCAGATCGTCGGCCGCACGGTCGTGCAGCAGCGGCGACAACGCCGGGTTGGCGCTGAAGGCGCCGTCCCAGTACGGCTCGTCGTCGATCACCACGGCGCGCTGCAGTGTCGGCAGGCAGGCCGAGGCCATCACCACGTCGACGCTCAACTCGTCGTGCGTGAACAGGCGCAAGCGCCCGGTGTTGGCATGCGTGGCCGCGATGTACAGGCGCGCCGGACAGTGTGCGCGCAGGCGTTCGAAATCGACCTGGCGCAACAGCAGGTCACGCAGCGGGTCGGGCCGCATGAACGCCGACTGCGCGGGCGAGCGACAACACCTGCGCCCACTGCATCATCATGCGGCCGGCTGCGCTCAAGCCGCCGCCGTCGTGGGCCATCAGGCCGAGCGCGTCCCATGGCACGCTGCGCCCGAGCGCCTCCCAGAATGACGCCAGCGCCTCGCGCGCGCCGTCGCGGCCGCCTTGCAGCAGGCCGTGCGCCAGCAGCACCGCGTTGACCGCGCCGGCGCTGCTGCCGCTGACGCCGGCGAACGTGTGCGCGGTGCGTTCGAGCAGCACGTCGAGCACGCCCCAGGTGAACGCGCCGTGCGCGCCGCCGCCTTGCAGCGCCAGCGACACGCGCTGCGATTTGCCGCGCCACGGCCAGAGCGGATTCACCATCGGTGGCGATCGCGACCGATCAGCGTGCGCCGCACGGTTCGCCGGCCATCGCGACGATGCGGCCGGCGGCGTCTTCGATCCAGGCGCGGGCGTGCAAGCGCGCGGGCTTGGCGGTTTCGGGCCAGCGCATCGCCTGCAGGTGCCGCCATGGCTTGCCGCTGCGCAACTCGGCCGGCGTCGAACGGCCCCGACACCGTGCGCACCAGCTGGCGCGGCACGGCGCTGCCATCGATGCCGGCGGCCACCGCTTCGACCAATGCGATCCACACGCTCGCGCCCGCGTTCGCACGGCGCACTGGCGTCGACCTGCACGCCGAAGTAGCCGCTCCACGCCGGCCCCGAGGTCACTCGCAACTGCAATGCGCGTGTCGCTGCGCGCCGCGCTGCGCTGCACGATGGCGCGATCGGCGGCCGGCTCGCCTTTCAACGCGCGCCGCGCGCGTGACAGCGCCTCGGGCGGTGCCGCGCTCGACAGCGGCGCCTCGTCGCCGCGCGACGACGGCACGATCCAGTCGAGCAGCCACTCGCCGGCGCCGGGCCGGGCGACCGACGCGTCGGTCCAGCACGCCTCGCACTCGGCACTGATGAAGCGCTCGAGCACCGCGGCGTTGACGCGCGGGCACGGCGGCGGAAGCCGCTTCGGCTGCGTCATCGCTGGCCGCGAGTGCCATGCCGGCGGCCGCGGCGAGCGCGACTCCTAGAATCCCTGCATGCATGTCACCGATTCTGGAGGCAAATCCTTCGCCGACGCTGACGCTGCGGCCTCGCCGCTGCTGACCAACCTCAATCCGGAACAACTCGCGGCGGTGACATTGCCGGCGCAGCCGGCGTTGATCCTGGCCGGCGCGGGCTCGGGCAAGACGCGGGTGCTGACCACGCGCATCGCCTGGCTGCTGGCCACCGGTCAGGTGTCGCCCGGTGGCGTGCTGGCGGTGACATTCACCAACAAGGCGGCCAAGGAGATGCTGACGCGACTGACCGCGATGCTGCCGATCAACGTGCGCGGCATGTGGATCGGCACCTTCCACGGCCTGTGCAACCGTTTTCTGCGCGCGCACTGGAAGCTGGCTGCGCTGCCGCAGTCGTTCCAGATCCTCGACAGCGCCGACCAGCAATCGGCCGTCAAGCGCGTGATCAAGGCCATGAACCTCGACGAAGAACGCTTCGTGCCCAAGCAGGTGAGCTGGTTCATCGCTGGCAACAAGGAAGAGGGACAACGTCCGCGCGACGTCGAGGCGAACGACCCGCAGACGCGCAAGATGGTCGAGATCTACCAGGCCTACGAAGACCAGTGCCAGCGCGAGGGCGTGGTCGACTTCGCCGAGCTGATGCTGCGCAGCTACGAGCTGCTGCGCGACCACGATCCGCTGCGCGAGCACTACCAGCGGCGCTTCGCGCACGTGCTGGTCGACGAATTCCAGGACACCAACCGCCTGCAATACCGCTGGCTGCAGATGTTCGCGCCGCCGCACGGCGCAGCCGCAGCGCGGCCGCAAGGCGTGTTCGCGGTCGGCGACGACGACCAGAGCATCTATGCGTTTCGCGGCGCGCAAGTCGGCAACATGGCGCTGTTCGAGCGCGAATACGGCGTGCGCAAGGTGATCAAGCTCGAGCGCAACTACCGCTCGTTCGGCAACATCCTCGACACCGCCAACGCATTGATCTCGCACAACGACGCGAGCGCCTGGGCAAGAACCTGCGCACCGAGGCCGGCCCCGGCGAGCCGGTGCGCGTCGTCGAGGCCAACAGCGACTATGCCGAGGCGCAATGGCTGCTCGACGAACTGCAGCAGCTGCACCGCGCCGGCACGCCGCGCAGCGAGCTGGCGCTGCTGTACCGCAGCAACGCACAAAGCCGCGTGCTGGAGAGCGCGCTGTTCAACGCCGGGGTGCCGTACCGCGTGTACGGCGGCTTGCGCTTCTTCGAGCGCGCCGAGGTCAAGCACGCGCTGGCCTACCTGCGGCTGATCGAGAACCCGCAACGACGACACGTCGTACCTGCGGGTGGTCAACTTCCCGACGCGCGGCATCGGCGCGCGCAGCATCGAGCAACTGCAAGATGCAGCCAGGGTCAGCGCGCGCAGCCTGTACCAGAGCGCGGGCGCATTGACCGGCAAGTCGGGCGGCAACGTGCGCGCGTTCAATGTCGCTGGTCGATGCGATGCGCGAGGCCACGCGAGGCTCGACGCTGCGCCAGATCATCGAGCACGTGCTGCAGCACACCGGGCTGGTCGACTTCTACCGCACCGAGAAGGAAGGCGCCGACCGCATCGAGAACCTGGAGGAATTGGTCAACGCCGCCGAAGCCTTCGTCACGCAAGAGGGCTTCGGCAAGGATGCGGTGGCGCTGCCGGTGGACGAGACCGCCGGCGCCATCGCCGCGGGCGTGCCGACAGGCGGTGGCCGCGGTCGACGTCACGCCCGATGCCGAGACCGGCGAGATCGTGTCGCCGCTGGCGGCGTTTCTCACCCACGCCGCGCTCGAGGCCGGCGACAACCAGGCGCAGGCCGGGCAGGACGCGGTGCAGTTGATGACCGTGCACTCGGCCAAGGGGTTGGAGTTCGACTGCGTGTTCATCACCGGGCTGGAGGAGGGCCTGTTCCCGCACGAGAACTCGATGTCCGACCTCGATGGCCTGGAAGAGGAGCGCCGCCTGATGTACGTGGCGATCACGCGCGCGCGCAAGCGCCTGTACCTGTCGTTCAGCCAGACGCGCATGCTGCATGGCCAGACGCGCTATCACGTGAAGAGCCGCTTCCTCGACGAGTTGCCCGACGCTGCGCTGAAGTGGCTGACGCCGCGCAACCAGGGCTTCGGCTCGGGCTATGCGCGCCAGTACCAGGAGGCATGGGCGCGCGGCAGTGGCCTGGGCTCGGTGGTCGGCGTCGGCCGCGTGCAGTCGAGCGCACCGGCGATCGACCTGCGGCGCACCGTGACGCCCACGCCGAGCGGGCCCACGCTGCGCATCGGCCAGAGCGTGTTCCACAACAAGTTCGGCGAGGGCGTGATCGTCACGCTCGAAGGGCAGGGCGACGACGCGCGCGCGCAGATCAACTTCGGCCGCCACGGCGCCAAGTGGCTTGGCGCTTTCGGTGGCCAAACTGACGCCGATCGCCTGAGCTCGGACGTGAGACGGCACCTGCGTGCCGGCTCACGCCTGCGAGGGGCCGGCGCCTGCAAGCGCCGGCGCGGGCTGCAAGCCTGAGCCGGACGTGAGGCGGTACCTGCGTGCCGGCTCAGGGCCCCGGCAGGGTTGCCGGTTCGGTCGGCGGCAGCTCGGGCTTTGATCGTCCGGGCTGCCGAAGTTGTCGACGAAGCTGAACCACAACGACACGTAGAACGCGCTCGACAGCGCCAGCACCAGCGCCGGCACCACCAGGTGATGAGCGACGGCGAGCCCAAGCGTGCCGGCCAACAGGCCCACCACCAGGCTCAGGGCCATCGATGCCAGCAGCCAGGCCAGCGAGTACACCAGGTAGGCTCCCTTGGCGCGCCAGCACGCCGAGCGTGCTGGAGAACAGCGCCTGCCAGATGCCCTGGCCGCCCCACCACACCAGCGCCGGCGCATGCCAGAACGGAATCGACAGCAGCGTGGCCAGCAGGCCAAAGCTCAACGTGCCTTCCATCAACCGCGAGTCGATGCTGCCTGCGCGGCCTCGGTGCTCGAGGGACCCTGCTTGGACATCGCCTCGCGCAGCGCGTCCATCGCGTCGCCGTAGATCCAGCCGACCCACCACACGACCACCAGGGCACCCACGCCGTACAGCGCGCACAGCAGCAGCAGGCTGCGGCGCGCGCGCTTGCGGCGTCGCCGCAGCAGCGGCTCGACGAACTGCCCCGGATGCGCCAGGCCGCCGCGCAGCACCGAGCGCGAGGCCACCATGAACCCCAGCGACAACAGCGGCAGGCTCGCCAGCGCGGCCAAGCCGACCACCGGCAGCACCGACCACAGCGCGGTGCCCACCAGGAACAGCAGCAGCATCGCGCTGAAGGCCACCGGCCGGCGCAGGTACAGGCGCAACGCCGTCGCGCGCCCAGGTCCAGCCTTGGCGTGCGGCGACGGTTTGCAGTCTCAAGCCCATGATGGAGGCGGTCTGTTCATCGAGGCGGATGCCAGGGTTGTGCGATCCGCTCGCGCAGCAAGCGCTCGAAGTGCCGCGGGTCCTTGGGTTGCAGCAGCGCGGCCTCGCGCGGCAGGTGCAGGTCGCACAGGCGCGACAGCCAGAAGCGCAGCGCCGCGGCGCGCAGCAGCGCGGCAGCAAGCCGGTGCTCGGCGGCCGACAGCGCTCGGCGCTCGCCGTAGGCGCCGAGCAGCGCGCGCGGCGCGCGCGTCGTCGATGCGGCCGCTGTCGTCGGTCGATGCACCAGTCGTTGACGCACACCGCGAGATCGAACAGCAGCGTGTCGACGCCGGCAAAGTAGAAGTCGAAGCAAGCCGGTCAGGGCCGGTGGCCGTCCCATCGAACATCACGTTGTCGCGGAACAGGTCGGCATGCACGGCGCCGCGCGGCAGGCCGGCGTACGCCGCCGACGCGGCGACCTGCTGCTGGAAGGCCATCTCGTCGTCGAGCAGCTGCGCGTGCTCGGTCGTCGAGGAACGGCAGCACCTGCGGCGCGGTGGCCTTCCACCAGTCGAGCCCGCGCAGGTTGGGCTGCTGCAGCTGGAAAATCCGCTGCCGCCAGGTGCATCCGCGCCAGCATGGCGCCGACTGCGCGCAATGCGCCTGCGTCGGGCGCGATCGATGTGTGGCCCGGCAGCCGTGTGCACCAGCGCGGCCGGCTTGCCGTGCAGGCTGTGCACCAGCTCGCCGCCGGCGTCGGCGACCGGCTCGGGCACCGGCATGCCGCGCTCGCGCCAGGTGCTGCATCAGGTGCAGGTAGAACGGCAGCTGCTCGCGGCTCAGCCGCTCGAACACGGTGAGCACATAGTGGCCGCGCTCGGTGGTGACGAAGAAGTTGGTGTTCTCGATGCCGGCGCCGATGGGCGTGCAGCTCGATCAGCTCGCCGGCTTGCAAGCGTGCGACGAAGGCCTCGACTTCATGGCTCGCCAACTCGGTGAAGACCGCCATGTGCGAGTCGGGGCCGGGCTCAGAAGCGAGAACAACTGCCACAGCCGCTGGCCAGCTGCTCCCCTTGGATTGCTGCGACATGTCGCGGCCGCCTCGGGCGGCACGATCTGGTACGGCTGCACGCCCGACGCCTTGGGCGACACCGTGATGCGCTGCACCTGGCCGCGCACGCGCAACTCCTCGATGCGCACCTGGTCGTCTTCGATCACGGTGAGCTTGACTCGCGGCATCCGGCCGGCGCCGGCGTTCGGCGACGGCGCGGTGTCGGACCTGCGGCTGCGGCGCCCAGCGCAACGGCTGTGAGCCCCAGCAACATGGCGCGTGATGACATGCGGGCCATTCTACGGCGCGGTGAACTGATCGACCCGCTTGCTCGCTGCGCGTCGCGTCCGCTCCAAGGGGGATCCGCCGGCTTGGCGGCGGCCCGGCGCCGACGGCCCCTGCGCTGTCAACGCAAAATGGCACGCATGACCGACACACACCCTGCTGCTCGTCGACGGCTCCAGCTACCTGTACCGCGCCTACCACGCCCTGCCCGACCTGCGCAGCCCCGACGGCTTCCCGACCGGCGCCATGCACGGCATGGTGCATGATGCGCCGGCTGCGCGAGCATTATCCGGCCGCCTACATGGCCTGCGTGTTCGACGCCAAGGGCAAGACCTTCCGCGACGACTGGTACCCGAGTACAAGGCCACGCGCGCGCCGATGCCGGACGACCTGCGCGCAGATCGAGCCGATCCACGAGGCGGTGCGCCTGATGGGCTGGCCGATCCTCGAGGTGCCGGGCGTCGAGGCCGACGACGTGATCGGCACGCTGGCGTGCTGGCGGCAGCGGCGGGCCACAGCGTGATCGTCTCGACCGGCGACAAGGACCTGGCGCAGCTGGTCAACGCAAGGTCACGCTGATCAACACGATGACCAACGAGAAGCTCGACGTCGCCGGCGTGCTGGCCAAGTTCGGCGTGCCGCCGGACCGCATCGTCGACTACCTGACGCTGATCGGCGACACGGTCGACAACATGCCCGGCGTCGACAAGGTGCGGCCCGAAGACGGCGGTCAAGTGGCTCGCCGAGCACGGCACGCTGGACGGCGTGATCGCCGCCGCCGACTCGATCAACGGCGCGGTCGGCGAGAACCTGCGCAAGGCGCTCGACTGGCTGCCGCAAGGGCCGCCGGCTGATCACCGTGCAAGCGATTGCGACCTGGCGGGCCATGTGGCCAGCTGGCCGGCGCTCGAGGCGCTGGCGCTGCGCGAAGCCGAACGAGCTGGCTGCTCGACTTCTTCCAGCGCTACGGCTTCAAGACCCTGGCGCAAGGAGCTGGAAAACGAACTCGGTGCACGGTGGCCGCGCCGGCTGCCGCGGCGTTGCGCTCAGGCGCCGAGCGCCGCCACGGCACGCGTGCGAGCGCCGGCCGCCAGCGCTGGCGACACTACGAGACCATCGTCACGCGCGAGACAACTCGACGCCTGGCTCGAGCGCCTGCGCGCCGCGCCGCTGACCTCGCTCGACACCGAAACCAATTCGCTCGACCCGATGCGGCGCGCATCGTCGGCATCTCGTTGGCGGTGCAGCCGGGCGAGGGCGCCTACATCCCGCGTGGCGCACAACTACGCCGGCGCGCCCGAGCAGCTGCCGCTCGACGAGGTGCTCGCCGCGCTGAAGCCATGGCTGGAGGACCCGGCCGCCGGCAAGGTGGGCCAGAACATCAAGTACGACGCCAGTGTTCGCCAACCACGGCATCACGGTGCGCGGCTGGCGCCACGACACGCTGCTGCAGAGCTACGTGTTCGAGGCGCACAAGCCGCACGACCTGGACAGCCTGGCCGAGCGCCACCTCGGGCGCAAGGGCGTGACCTACGAGGAGGTGTGCGGCAAGGGCGCGGGCCAGATTCCGTTCTCGCAGGTCGAGCTGGAGCGCGCGACCGAATACGCCGGCGAAGACAGCGAGATGACGCTGCACCTGCACCAGACGCTGTATCCGCAACTGCCGAGACCGACGCCGGGCCTGCTGTCGTCTACGAGCGCATCGAGATGCCGGTCAGCGCGCGTGCTGACGCGCATCGAGCGCAACGGCGTGCTGATCGACGCCGCGCTGCTGGCTCGGCAGAGCCGCGAACTGGGCGAGCGCATGATGGCGCTGGAGCAGAAGGCCTACGAGCTGGCCGGGCAGCCGTTCAACCTGGGCTCGCCCAAGCAGATCGGCGAAATCTTGTTCGGCAAGCTCGGTCTGCCGGTCAAGCAGAAGACCGCCAGCGGCGCACCGTCCACCGACGAAGAAGTGCTGCAGAAGCTGGCCGAAGACTACCCGCTGCCGGCAAGATCCTCGAGCACCGCGGCCTGTCCAAGCTGAAGGGCACCTACACCGACAAGCTGCCGCTGATGGTCAACCCCGACACCGGCCGCGTGCACACCAACTACGCGCAGGCGGTGGCGGTGACCGGGCGGCTGTCGAGCAACGACCCGAACCTGCAGAACATCCCGATCCGCACGGCCGAAGGCCGCCGCATGCGCGAAGCCTTCATCGCGCCGCCGGGCCACGTGATCGTCAGCGCCGACTACTCGCAGATCGAGCTGCGCATCATGGCGCACATCAGCGGCGACGCAGGCCTGCTGCGCGCGTTCAGCGAAGGCGAGGACATGCACCGCGCCACCGCGGGCGAGGTGTTCGCGCGTGGCGCCGGACGAGGTGAGCGGCGAGCAGCGCCGCTACGCCAAGGTGATCAACTTCGGCCTGATCTACGGCATGAGCGCGTTCGGCCTGGCGCAGAACCTCGGCATCGAGCGCAGCGCGGCGAAGGCTACATCGACCGCTACTTCGAGCGCTTCTCCGGCGTCAAGCGCTACATGGACGAGACCAAGGCGCGCGCCAGGCGCACTGGGCTACGTCGAGACGGTGTTCGGCCGCCGCCTCTGGCTGCCCGAGATCCGCGGCGCAACGGCCCGCGCCGCGCGGGCGCCGAGCGCCAGGCGATCAACGCGCCGATGCAGGGCACGGCGGCCGACCTGATCAAGCTGGCGATGATCGCGGTGCAGGCTGGCTCGACGAGCGAACGCAAGCGCACGGCATGGTGATGCAGGTGCACGACGAACTGGTGTTCGAGGTGCCGGAAGCCGAGCTCGAGTGGGCGCAAGATCGAGGTGCCGCGGCTGATGGCGGGCGTGGCGCAGCTGAAGGTGCCGCTGCTGGCCGAGGTCGGCGTCGGGGCCAATTGGGACGAGGCGCACTGAGCGTCTGCCTTCGCGCCATGGCTGAGTGCGCAAAGCCGCCGGCACGACCGCGGTGTGCGGCTGGCGCGCACACACGGTGGGTGCAGCCTTGCCTGGCCCAGACGACGCCTCAACAGGCATTGATTGGCACGCCGAGCAAATCGTGGCGCGCCTCCATAGAATCGCGCGCTCAAGTGCCGCATCGAAGGAGCCCTGGATGATCGAACAGGACGTCGATAGCCTGCACCCCGAGCCGCGACTTCAGCCGCCGCGACTTCGTGCGCACCTCGGTGGGCACCGGCTTTGCCGCGGCGGTGCTGCCGGTGGTCGCGCAGACCACGATCAAGACCGATACCAGCGGCCTGACCGCCGGCGAGGTGACGATTCCGGTGGGCGAGCTTCAAGATGCCGGCCTACCGCGCGGCGCCTGCGGGCAAGGCCAACGCGCCGGTGGTGCTGGTGGTCAGCGAGATCTTCGGCGTGCACGAGCACATCGCCGACGTCGCGCGGCGCTTCGCCAAGGCGGGCTACTTCGCGGTCGCGCCGGAGCTGTTCGTGCGCCAGGGCGACGCCGGCTCGTACGGCGAGATCTCCAAGCTGATGCCGAGGTGGTCTCCAAGGTGCCCGACGCGCAGGTGATGGGCGACCTCGACGCCACCGCGGCGTGGGCCAAGGCGCAGGGCGCCGACACCGGCAAGCTCGGCGATCACCGGCTTCTGCTGGGGTGGCCGCATCACCTGGCTGTACGGCGCGCACAACCCGGCGGTGAAGGCCGGCGTGGCGTGGTACGGGCGGCTGGTCGGCGCCAGCAGTGCGCTGACAGCCGGCCATCCGGTGGACCTGGCCGGCAAGCTCAACGGCCCGGTGCTCGGCCTGTACGGCGCCGCGGACACGGGCATCCCGCTCGACACGGTCGACAAGATGAAGGCGGCGCTGGCCGCCGGCAGCGCGGCGGCCAAGAAGAGCGAGTTCGTCGTCTACCCCGACGCGCCGCACGCCTTCCACGCCGACTACCGGCCGAGCTACCGCAAGGACGCCGCCGAAGACGGCTGGAAGCGCTGCCTGGCCTGGTTCAAGGCGAACGGCGTGGCGTAGCTCGCTCGCTCGCATCGCTGCGCGATGCGGTCTGCTCGACAGGCCTGCGGCTTTGCCACAATGAGGTGTCGCGCACCGCGCCCGATGGGCGCGGTGTTCGTTTGGGGCTTGCAAAGAACAAGATCGAATCGACGATGACCCTGCTCTACATCGTGCTGGCCACGCTGGCCGGCGGCGTGCTGTCGGTGCTGATCGCGGCGCTGCTCACGGTGCAGGTGCTCGGCCGCGTGGTCAAGAGCCTGGTCAGCCTGTCGGCCGGCGTGCTGCTGGGCACCGCGCTGCTGCACGTGCTGCCCGAGGCGTTCGAGAGCGGCGCCGACGCCGCAGGCGCTGTTCGTCACGCTGCTGCGGCGGCCTGCTGTTCTTCTTCCTGCTGGAAAAGGCCGAGCTGTACCGCCACGGCCACCACCACGAGGGCGACGGCCACGACCACCACCACCACTTCGACGCCGAGCAGGCCGGCCGCGGCGGCTGGAGCGTGCTGGTGGGCGACAGCATCCACAACTTCTGCGACGGCGTGATCATCGCCGCGGCCTTCCTGGCCGACGCGCGGCCTGGGCTGGTGACGGCGCTGGCGATCATCGCGCACGAGATCCCGCAGGAGGTCGGCGACTACATCGTGCTGCTCAACGCCGGCTTCACGCGCGCGCAAGGCGCTGCTGTTCAACGCGCTGTCGGGCCTGGCCGCGGTGGTCGGCGGCGTGCTCGGCTACTTCGTGGTCGGGCCGTGGCAGCGAGCTGTTCCCGTACCTGCTGGTGGTGGCGGCCAGCAGCTTCATCTACGTCGCGGTGGCCGACCTGATGCCGCAGCTGCAGCGGCGCCTGCGCCTGGCGCGACACGCTGGCGCAACTGGCCTGGCTGGCGGCGGGCCTGGTGCTCGGTGCTGTGGCGATCGGCGGCCGTGCACCCGCACTGACGCCGACTGCAGCCGCGCCGCTACTTGCACCACCAGCACCGGCAGCGTGCTGTGCGATCAGCACCCGCTGCGTCTCGCTGCCCAGCAGCAGCGCGGCCACGCCGCGCCGGCCGTGCGAGGCCATCACGATCAGGTCGCAGCTGCTGCGCCTTGGCGTGGTCGAGGATCGCCTCCCACGGCGTGCAGCGCCTCCACGGTGTGGCCCTGGCAGCGCAGGCCCGCGGCCTTGGCGGCGTCCGACGACGGCCTTGACGCGCGCTCGCGGCGATGCGCTCCTGCGCGTCGTAGAACTCCTGCGGCGGCACCGGCTGCATCTCGGAGATCGCGCTGTACGGGAAGGGCTCCTTGACGCTGATCGTGCGACAGTTCGCGCGCCAGTCAGCTGGGCCAGCTCGATGGCGGCGTCTGCACGGCCTTGGCGGTGACGTCGGAGCCGTCGGTCGGAACAGGATGCGCTTGATACATGGTCGACCTCCTGGTGAGTGGCCTCAACGCGCCCTGTGCGACAGTGTGCGCCGATGTGCCCGCGCTTGGCACTGCCGGATCAAGCGCGCGACCGTGCGGCCGTCAGCCCGTGGCGACCGGCCGCGCCGGGTCGGCGCACCACTCGCTCCACGAGCCCGGGTACAGCGCCGAGCCGCCAGGCCGGCGTGCTCCATCGCCAGCAGGTTGTGGCAGGCGGTGACGCCCGAGCCGCACTGGTGCACGCACGGCGGTCGGCGTGTCGCCAGCAGCGGCGCGAAGTCGGCGCGCAGCTGCCGCGGCGGCTTGAAGCGGCCGTCGGCGCTGCAGGTTGTCCTTGAAGAAGCGGTTGCGCGCGCCGGGGATGTGGCCGGCCACCGGGTCGAGCGGCTCGACCTCGCCGCGGAAACGTTCGGCCGGCGCGGGCATCGAGCACGGTGCACCCGGCCCAGCGGGCCAGCAACGCGATCGGCGTCGATGGTGGGCATCGCGCGGCGCGCGCAGCGGGTAGGGCGGCTGCGGCGCCGCTGGCCGGCGCGTCGGTGCTCGAGCGCGCCGCCGGCAGCCTGCCAGGCGGCGCAGGCCGCCGTCGAGCACCGCGACCGCGTCGTGGCCCAGCCAGCGCAGCAGCCACCAGGCCCGCGCGGCATAGGGGCCGCCCTGCGTCGTCGTAGCACGACCACCGGCGTCGCCGGGCGCGATGCCCCAGCGCGCCGACCGTGGCCGCGAAGGCCTCGCGCGCTGGGCAGCGGGTGGCGGCCGTTGCGTGCCGCGTCTTGGCCGCCTGACAGGTCGCGGTCGAGGTCGGCATGGTGCGCGCCCGGCAGGTGGCCCTGCGCGTAGGCGCGCGCGCCGGCCGCGGGGTCGGCCAGGTCGAAGCCGCAGTCGAGCAGCACCAGCGGGCTGCGCCGCGCTGCCAGCAGCGCGCGCAGCTCATCGGCGCGTGATCAGGGTGCGTTCGATCATCGGGTTCCTACGTTTCAGGCTCGGGTGGTGCAGCGTGGATGCGGCGCCGTCGCGCGGCGTGCGTGCCTGCAGGTAGCGTGGCGGCCAGGCCGGCCGCGACGATCAGCGCGATGCCCAGCACCGCCATCCAGCCACGGCATCGTCGAACAGCCACACGCCGAAGACGAACTGGCGAACACGATGCCCAGGTACTGCAGGCTGGCGTTGGCCAGCGTGGCGCCGAGCGGTAGGCGCGTGTCATCAGCATCTGCGCCACCGTGGCCAGCATGCCGATGGCCAGCAGCAGCAGCGCGCCCGCGGCGTCGTGCGCGTGCCAGCCGGTCGCAGTGGCCAGCAGCGCGCCGAGCGCGGCACGCCGCCGAGCGAGAAGTAGAACACCACGCGCACTCGGGCTCGCCGGCGCGGCCCGAGCGCGGTGACCTGCAGGTAGGCCATCGCGGCCAGCAGCCCGACACAGGCCCGACCAGGCCGTGCCAGAGCCTGCTCGGTCTGCACCGTGGGCCGCAGCACCAGCGCGACGCCGGCGAAGCCGACCAGCACGGCGGCGACCAGCCGCGCAGTCGACGCGCGCGGCGCCCAGCCAGCACCGCGCCGCCGAGCAGGAACAGCGCCATCCACACCGACGACATGTAGTTCAGCGTCATCGCGGTGGCCAGCGGCAGCCCGCCGATGGCGTAGAACCACAGCGCCAGCGCGCTGACGCCGGTGGCGCTGCGCCAGAAGTGCATCGCCGGCACCGGCGTGCGCAGCGTGATGCCGCGCCAGCGCGCGTCAGGCGCCGATCATCACGGCGCCGATCAGCGCTGCGGTAGAACACCAGTTCGCCGGCGCCGTAGTGCGCCGAGGCGTACTTCACGCACACGCCCATCACCGCGAACAGCAGCGTCGCCAGCACCATCAGCAACGGCGCCGACATCGCGGCTGCCCGGACGTTCAGGGCGCCGGCTGCGACCGTGCCTTGCATCTGCCGCCGGTACCACTCGTGGAAGTGCTGCATGCCGTCTTCCATCGGGCTCTGGTAGGGGCCGACCTCGTCGTCGCCGCGCTCCAGCAGCGCCTTGCGGCCGGCGTCCATGCGCAGCGCGATCTCGTCGTCCTCGTCGCAGGTTTCCATGTAGGCGGCCTGCTGGGCCTCGACGAACTCGCGCTCGAAGGCGGCGATCTCCTCCGGATAGAAGAACTCGACCACGTTGAGCGTCTTCTGCGGCCCCTGCGGGAACAGCGTCGACACCACCAGCACGTGCGGATACCACTCGACCATCACGTTCGGGTACAGCGTCAGCCAGATCGCGCCGTGCTCGGGCGGCACGCCGTCGCGGAACTTCAGCACCGCGTCGTGCCAGCGCTGGTACACCGGCGAGCCCGGCTGCGCGAGCGCCGTTGCGCACGCCCACCGTCTGCACCGAATGGTGGCGGCCGAACTGCCAGCGCAGGTCTTCGCAGGTGACGAAGCGGCCCAGGCCCGGGTGGAACGGCCCGACGTGGTAGTCCTCCAGATAGACCTCGATGAAGGTCTTCCAGTTGTAGTCGCACTCGTGCAGGTGCACGCTGGTCGAGCACGTAGCCGCTGAAGTCGAGCGCGTCGTGCGGCGCCGAGCGCGGCCAGTCTCGGCCGCGACGTCGAAGCCGTTGTGCCTCGAACAGCAGGCCGTTCCAGCGCTGCAGCGGGTAGTTGCGCAGGTTCAGGCACGGGTCGCGCTCGAAGTGCGGCGCGCCGACCAGGTGGCCGTGCAGGTCGTAGGTCCAGCGGTGCAGCGGGCAGACGATGTGCGCCCTGCGTGCGGCCGCGGCCGCGCAGCATCACCGCCTGGCGGTGCCGGCAGACGTTGGAGATCAGCTCCACGCCGTCGTGCGTGCGCACCAGCGCGCGGCCTTCGCCCTCCTGGGGCAACGTGTGGTGATCGCCGACCTCGGGCACCGCCAGTTCGTGGCCGATGTAGCGAGGCCCGGGCTGAAAGATCAGCTCCAGCTCGCGCCGGAACGACTCGGCGTCGAAATAGCTGCTGACAGGTAATTGGGTGCGACTGCGCGCGAGAGCTTCGAGACTGATGCTCAGGTCGGACATGATCCCCGGTCTTTCGGAAAACCAACATCAAACCCCCGCCCGGTGGCCCCGCGGGCGGGTTGTGGAAACAAAGCCGGCTTCGAGGAGCCGGCTTTGACGCTTGCACTGTGGCCAAGCGTGCGCGGATTTTACCCTCGCGGTCAGTAGAATTCCCGTCCATGGCCAATGCCGCAAGCACTACCGAAGCAAACCCCTAGTCCGGCCGAGCCCGAGAGCTACGAACAAGCGCTTGCCGAACTGGAGGGTCTGGTGTCCGCGATGGAGGGCGCGCAGTTGCCGCTGGACGATCTGCTGAGGAGTTACCGGCGCGGCGCTCAGTTGCTCGAGTTTTGCCGCTCGCGCCTGCAGGCCGTGGAGCAGCAGGTCAAGGTGCTCGAGCGAGGGCAACTCGAGCCGTTCAGTGGCTCATGAGGCCTGCCTGCGCGCCGGCAGGCGCAGCACCGTTTCGATGAACGCATCGGAGTTCGACTCGTGGATGCGCGCCGAACTCGACAGCGTCGAGCGGGCGCTGCAGCGCTGGGTGCCGCCGGGTGCGCCGGCCGGTCTCGGCGAGGCCATGCGCTACGGCGTGCTCGACGGCGGCAAGCGGCTGCGTCCGCTGCTGGTGCTGGCGGCCTGCGAGGCTGCCAACGGCGACCGCAGTGCCGCGCTGCGCGCCGGCGTCGCGGTGGAGCTGATCCACGCCTACTCGCTGATCCACGACGACATGCCGTGCATGGACAACGACGTGCTGCGCCGGGGCAAGCCCACCGTGCACGTGAAGTTCGGCGAGGCCCAGGCGATGCTGGCCGGCGACGCGATGCAGGCGCTGGCCTTCGAGGTGCTGACGCCCGCCGCTGCCGACGCCGACGGCTTTGCGCCGCTGCTGCAGGCCCGCTTGTGCGGCCTGCTGGCACGCGCCGCCGGCCACGAAGGCATGGCCGGCGGCCAGGCCATCGACCTGGCCAGCATCGGCTTGCCGCTCAACGAGTTGCAGCTGCGCGACATGCACCGCCGCAAGACCGGCGCGCTTGCTGCAGGCCAGCGTGCTGATGGGTGCGGCCTGCGGCGAGATGCCGGCCCAGGGCTGGCAGGCGCTGTCGACCTACGGCGCGGCTCTGGGCCTGGCATTCCAGGTCGTCGACGACATCCTCGACGTCACCCAGGCGTCGGAGACTTTGGGCAAGACGGCCGGCAAGGACGAGGACCTCAACAAGCCCACCTATGTGTCGGTGCTCGGCCTCGAGGGCGCGCGCAAACAGGCACAGACATTGCGCGAACGTGCCCAGGCTGCGCTCGCAGGTGGCGGCTTGCGGCACACTGCGCGCCTGAGTTGGCTGGCCGACCTGGTGGTCGACCGCAACAGCTGAACCGCTTGATGAAACAGTCCCTGCTCGAATCGATCCAATCGCCGGCCGACCTGCGCCGCCTGTCGCGCAGCGAGTTGCCGCAACTCGCGCGCGAATTGCGCGAGTTCGTGCTGCAAAGCGTCAGCAAGACCGGCGGGCACTTGTCGTCGAACCTCGGCACGGTGGAGCTGACGATCGCGCTGCACTACGTGTACGACACGCCGCACGACCGCATCGTGTGGGACGTCGGCCACCAGACCTATCCGCACAAGATCCTCACCGGCCGCCGCGAGCGCATGCACACGCTGCGCCAGCTCGGCGGCATCGGCGGCTTCCCGCGTCGCGACGAGAGCGAGTACGACACCTTCGGCACCGCGCATTCGTCGACCTCGATCTCCGCCGCGCTGGGCATGGCGCTGGCCGCCAAGCTGAAAGGCGAAGAGCGACGTGCGGTGGCGGTGATCGGCGACGGTGCGCTGTCGGGTGGCATGGCGTTCGAGGCGCTCAACAACGCCGGTTCCAACCACGGCCTGGGCCACGCCAACATGCTGGTGATCCTGAACGACAACGACATGTCGATCAGCCCGCCGGTGGGTGCGCTCAACAAATACCTGGCGCGGCTGATGAGCGGCAAGTTCTACGCCGCCGCGCGCGAAGGCGCCAAGAGCGTGCTGAAGAACACGCCGTTGTACGACCTGGCGCGCAAGTTCGAGGAGCACACCAAGGGCCTGGTGGTGCCGAGCACGATCTTCGAAGAGCTCGGCCTGACCTACATCGGCCCGATCGACGGCCACGACCTCGACTCGCTGATCCCCACGCTGCAGAACCTGCGCGAGAAAAAGGGCCCGCAGTTCCTGCACGTGGTCACCAAGAAGGGCATGGGCTACAAGCTGGCCGAAGCCGACCCGGTGAACTATCACGGCCCGGGCAAGTTCGATCCCGCGGTGGGCCTGGTCAAGCCGGCGACGCCGCCCAAGCAGACTTTCACGCAGGTGTTCGGCCAGTGGCTGTGCGACCAGGCCGAGGTCGACTCGCGGCTGGTGGGCATCACGCCGGCGATGCGCGAGGGCTCGGGCATGGTCGAGTTCGAGAAGCGCTTTCCGAAGCGCTACCACGACGTCGGCATCGCCGAGCAGCACGCGGTCACGTTTGCCGCCGGCCTGGCCTGCGAAGGGCTGAAGCCGGTGGTGGCGATCTACTCCACGTTCCTGCAGCGCGGCTACGACCAGATGATCCACGACGTGGCGATCCAGAACCTGCCGGTGGTGTTTGCGCTCGACCGCGCCGGCATCGTCGGTGCCGATGGCGCCACGCACTGCGGCGCCTTCGACATCGCCTACATCCGTTGCGTGCCCAACATGAGCCTGCTGGCGCCGGCCGACGAAAACGAATGCCGCAAGGCGCTGTCGACCGCGTTCGCGCACGATCACCCGAGTGCCGTGCGGTACCCGCGCGGCGCCGGGGTCGGTGTGGCCGTCGAGCCAGACCTCGAAACCTTGCCGTGGGGCCGCGGCGAGCTGCGGCGCGAGTCGACGCTGGCACGCGGCAACGGGCGCCGGCTGGCGATCCTGGCCTTCGGCACGCTTGTTGTACCCGGCGCTGCAGGCCGCCGAACGGCTCGACGCGACGGTGGCCAACATGCGCTTCGTCAAGCCGCTCGACGACGCGCTGGTGCTCAAGCTGGCGCGCGAACACGACGCGCTGGTCACCCTCGAAGAGGGCGCGATCATGGGTGGCGCGGGCAGCGCGGTGGCCGAGTGCCTGGCCAAGGCCGGCTTGCCGGTGCCGCTGCTGCAGCTGGGCCTGCCCGACGAGTTCGTCGACCACGGCGACCCGGCCAAGCTGCTGTCGATGCTCGGCCTGGATGCGGCGGGCATCGAGCAGTCGATCCAGCGCCGCTTCGGTGCCAAGCTGGCGGTCGTGCGTCCCGCGGTGAACCATTGAGCCGACCCCGATTCGAGGTCGATTTGCGGGGTTGACGCAGCCGCGACAGGACGTGCGCCGTCACAACGGCGACAATGGCCGGCAACGGCGCTTGAGCCGCCTTCGATTCAGCGATGACCAATCTCACCGACGCCCTGCACATCCCGGACACGCAAGGCAGCCGCGACGACCGTCGGCTGTCGATCCAGCGCGTCGGCGTCAAGGACGTGCGTTACCCGCTCACCATCCAGGTGGCCGGTGCGGCGCAGGCCACCGCTGCGATGTGGGACCTCGACGTGGCGTTGCCCGCCGAGGCCAAGGGCACGCACATGTCGCGCTTCGTGGCCTGGCTCGATGCGCTCGATGCGCCGCTCGACGCGGCGGGTTTGCGCGTGCAGCTGGCGCGCATGCTCGAGCAGTTGGGTGCTCACGAGGGCCGCATCGAGGCCCGCTTCTCGTTTTTCCTGCGCAAGCGGGCGCCGGTGTCCGGGGTGCAGAGCCTGCTCGACTACCAGGGGCGCTGGATCGCCGAAACGCGCGCCGGCGCCACCACCGTGTGGAGCGAAGTGGGCGTGCCGGTGAAGAGCCTGTGCCCGTGCTCGAAGGAAATCGCCGACTACGGTGCGCACAACCAGCGCTCGCTGGTCACCATCCGGCTCGAGCAGTTGCAGCCGGTGCCGTGGCACGAGCAGGTGCGCTTCGCCGAGGATGCCGCCTCCAGCGAGATCTGGCCGCTGCTCAAGCGCCCGGACGAGAAGTGGATCACCGAGCGCGCCTACGAGAACCCGAAGTTCGTCGAAGACCTGGTGCGCGACGTCGCGTTGCAGCTGAACGCCGATGCGCGGGTCGGCCGCTACAGCGTCGACGTCGAGAATTTCGAGTCGATACACAACCACAGCGCCTATGCGCGCATTGAGCGCGCATAGGCCCGCGCTGGCGCGGCGAGCGCTCGCGCTCGGCTGTGGCTGCGGCAACGGCTCATTTGCCGCAGGCAAGTGAGCGTTGCCACAATCATTCGGCTTACGCACGCATCGAGCGGTGAGCGCGTGAGCGCTTCCGCGCGTAGCACTCTCACGTGACCCGCACGATGTCGCCCACCGCGGCGGCCATCCACGATCCTTTTGCGATGCGCCGGGCCGGGCGCGAGCTGTTGTCGCTGGCGCTGATCGACGCGCGCAACCGCACGCTGCGCTGGCTGAGCGCGTTCAATGGCGCCCGCGTCGAGGGCTTGCGCAGCGAATTCGATCCGCCGCTGTGGCTGGTGGGTCACGTGGCCTGGTTCCAGGAGTGCGCGATCGCGCGCAACCTGCGCCGTGCGCAGGGCGCCGCAGCTGCCACGGCGACGTTGGCGTCGATCGAGCCGCGTGCCGACGCCTGGTTCGATCCGACGCTCGGCAACCGCGAGCAACGCTGGCGCCACACCGACGTGGCCGATGCGCACCTGCGCGACTACCTGGCCGCCACGCTCGACGCCACGCTCGAATTGCTCGAGCACGCGCCCGAAGACGACGCCGGGCTGCAACTGTTTCGCCTGGTGCTGGCCCGCGAAGACTGGGCGGCCGAGATGCTGGCGGCGCTGGCCCAGGCGGCCGGCCTCGGTGGGCCGGTCGCGCCCCGCGCGCAGGCCCCTGCGGCGCCGGCGGCCGAGCCCGGCAGCCAGATCCCATCGACTCGCGAGTTGTGGCCGATCTGGCCCTCGCGCGTGCGCCGCGAGCCGCTGTGGTTCGGCGCGCAGCGTGTCAGCCTGGGCACCGCGCGCGGCGGTTTCGTGCCCGACAACGAACGCTGGGCGCACGACGAGCCGGTGCCCGAGTTCGAGATCGACGCGCAGCCGGTGCAGTGGTCGCAGTACGTCGAGTTCGTCGACGACGGCGGCTACGACGAGCCGCGCTGGTGGAGCCAGGCCGGCTGGGGATGGCTCGAGCGCCAGCAGCGCCGCGCGCCGCGCTACGTGGAGCAGACGGGCCGTGCGGTGCTCGCGCAGCGGGCCGGGCAGCTGCAGCGGGTGGCGTCGGCGCAGGCGGTGGCGCACGTGAGCTGGCACGAGGCCGATGCATGGTGCCGCTGGGCGTCGCGGCGCCTGCCCACCGAGCCCGAGTGGGAGATCGCCGCCACCAGCGGCGTCTCGCGTGGCTTCGTGTGGGGTGATGTGCACGAGTGGATGGCCGGGCGCGCCGCCCGCTGGAGCGACGAGCCGCCCATGCCGGCACCGGCCTGGGTCGGCGACACCAGCGGCTCGGCGTTGCGTTCGCTGCGCGTCACCCGCGGCGGCTCGTTGATGACCGTGCCGCGCCTGAAGCACCCCAAGGCACGCACGTTCTGCAGCCCCGAACACGACGCCGCCTTCGTCGGCTTTCGCAGCTGCGCGCTGTAGAGGCGCCGCTTTCAGCTAGGGTTTTTGAGGGCTTGGCACCTGCGGTGCCGACCGGTCTGATGGCGCCCTTTGCCTCGCTCGATGCCGAAGATGCCCGCTCGTCGCCCCGTTGCCCCCGCGCTGTGGCGCACCCTCGTTGCTGCGCTGGCCGGCTTTGCGTCCGGTCACGGTGCGCTGGCGCAGACCGCCGCGCCGGCAGCGGCCGATGGCGCCGCGTCGGCGCCTGCGCAGACCGTGGTCGTCACCGGCTCGCTGCGCGCCCAATCGGTGCTCGATGCGCCCTATGCGATCGGCGTGGTCGATGCGCAGACGCTTCGCGAGTCGGGGCCGCTGGTCAACCTGTCGGAAGCGCTGTGGCGCGTGCCCGGAATCACGGTGGCCAACCGCAACAACTACGCGCAGGATCTGCAGATCAGCTCGCGCGGCTACGGCGCGCGCGCCGGCTTCGGCGTGCGCGGCCTGCGGCTGTACACCGACGGCATCCCGGCCACGATGCCCGACGGCCAGGGCCAGGTGGCGCACTTCGACCTCGCGGGCGCTTCGCGCATCGAGGTCTTGCGCGGTCCGTTTTCCGCGCTGTACGGCAACAGCTCCGGCGGCGTGATCGCGCTGTTCACCGCACCGGCCACCGTGCGCGAGGCCGAGCTCGCGTTCGATGCCGGCAGCTTCGGGCTGCGCCAGGGGCGCGTCTCGCTGTCGCTGCCGATGCAGGAGGGCTTCGACCTGCGCGCCGACCTGACGCGCTTTCAGATCGATGGCTTCCGGCCGCAGAGCGCCGCCGACCGCACGCTGGGCAACGTGCGGCTGGGCTGGCGCGGCGAGGCCGACACGGTGACCGTGCTGGTGTCGGACATCCGGCAGGATGCGCAGGATCCGCTGGGCCTGACGCGTGCGCAGTTCGACGTCGACCCGTACCAGACCACGCCGCAGGCCACCACGTTCAACACGCGCAAGGCGGTCGGCCAGACACAGGGCGGCGTCAACTGGCGTCATCGCTTCGGTTCGCAGGGGCTGGTCGAGACCCAACTCACCGGTTACCTCGGCACGCGCAGCGTCACGCAGTACTTGGCGATTCCGGTGGCGACGCAAGCGCCGCCGAACCACGGAGGCGGCGTGATCGACTTCGATCGCGACTACGACGGCATCGACGCGCGTGCGCTGATGCGCTTCGGCGAAACCGACCTGGTGGTCGGCGCTGGCCAGGAACGCCAGGTCGACGACCGCCGCGGCTATCAAAACTTCGTCGGCACGCCACCCGACCAGACGCTGGGCGTGCAGGGCGATCTGCGTCGCGACGAGACCAACCGTGCGACCTCGCGCGACCTCTACGCGCAGGTCGAGACACCGTTGTCGAGCGCCTGGCAGTTGGTGGGGGGTGTGCGCTCGGGCGAAGTGACGATGGAGGTGTCGGACCACTACATCGTGCCGCCGAACGGCGATGATTCCGGCTCGCTGAAGTACAGCTACACCAACCCGATGGTCGGTCTGCGCTGGCGAGTTGCACCGCAGTGGATGCTGCACGCCAGCGCGGCGCGCGGCTTCGAGTCACCCACGCTCGGTGAGCTGGCCTACCGGCCCGACGGCAGCACCGGCTTCAACTCCGGTCTGCAGGGCCAGACCAGCAACCAGATCGAGGTCGGCAGCAAGTGGCGCAGCGAGGCCATCGACCTCGACGCCGTGCTGTTCTTCATCGACACCGACAACGAGATCGGCGTCGCCACCAACGCAGGCGGCCGCTCGTCGTTCCAGAACGTCGGGCGCACGCGCCGCTACGGCGCCGAAGCTGCGCTGGGGTGGCGCATCGCGCCGGGCTGGCGCGCGTTGGCCACGATCACGCTGCTCGATGCAACGTATCGCGACAGCTTCCTCACCTGCAACGGCGTGCCGTGCACCTTGCCGACGCCCGCATTGCCCGACGGCCAGAACCTCGCCACAGTGCCTGCCGGCAACCGCATCGCGGGCACGCAGCGCATCATCGGTGGCGCCGAGCTGGCGTGGCGGCCCGGTGTCGTGCCCGGCGAGTTCGGCGTCGAGTGGCGCGCTCAGGGTTCGACGCCGGTGGACGATTTGAACAGCGACTTCGGCGCCGGCTTCGGCGTCGTCGGTCTGCGCTGGGGCGCCGACCTGGCGGTCACCGACAGCGGTACCTTGCAGATGCTGGTGCGCGCCGACAACATCTTCGACCGCAGCTACGTCGGCAGCGTGATCGTCAACGAGGCCAACAAGCGCTTCTTCGAACCCGGCGCACCGCGCAACTACCTGCTGTCGCTGCGCTGGCTGCAGAAGTTCTGAGCCGATTGCTCTCAAGCAATGGGGCTCCGCCACTTGCTTGCCCGCGGGGCGGTCAGAACGACAGCCGCAGCCCCACGAAGACGCTGCGCGGCGTGCCCGGCGCGATGAAGAGGGCGTCGGCTTCGTCGCCGGTGTAGTTGCCCTGCGCATCGAACACGGTCTCGCCGATCGCACCGTAGCTCGCGTAGCGCTTGTCGAATACGTTGTTCACGCGCGCCAACACCTCGAGCGATGGCATCGGGCGCCAGCTCATGCGCAGATTGGTCAGCGTGTAGCCCGGCAGCGTGAAGTCCACGCGCTCGGTGCCGCCGTCTTCGATCAGGCCGTCCTCGTTGCCTTGCACGACGCGGCTGCCGTTGCGCTGCACGTCGGCCCCGATCGACCAGCCGGGCGCGAAAAGCCAGTCGCCGGCGATCTTGAACATGTTCTTCGGCACGCCCGCCATGCGCGTGCCGGGCGCGACGGTGACGTTGCGCTCGCCCATGCGCAAAGTGCCGTCGGCCTCGTAGGTGGCCTTCAGCCAGCTGGCCGAGGCATCGAGCGACAGCGCGCCGAGCGTGCCCTGCCATGCGAGGTCGGCGCCCTGGTTGCGCGTCTTCGGAAAGTTCTGGAAGTAGCCGAGTTGGCCGGTCGTGCTGACGCTGCCGAACACGATGTCGTTGCGGTTGTCGGTGCGGTACAGCATGAGTTCGAGGCGCTGCCCCGTGGCGGGGCGCCAGCGCGCCCCCAGCTCGAAGTTGGTGGCGCGCACCTGCTCGAGAAAGGGGTCCGATTGCAGGCCGGCCGGCAGCCGGCACGGCTCGTTGGGGTCGGCGCAGCCGAGCTCCATCGCGGTGGGCACGCGGGTGTTGCGTGCGATGTTGGCGAACACGCTGGCGTTGCCTGAAAAGCCCTGTGTCACACCGATGGCGGGGTTGAGGCTGGTGTAGGTGAAGGTCTCGCGCGGCTGCTCATCCAGCAGCCCGGTGTCGTCGTCCATCGAGGTGAGCTGGTTGCTCACGCGCGAGCGGTTGCCGCGCACGGTGCCGGTGATGTGGGTGCGCTCCGCCACGCGCCAGGTGTCGGTGGCGTACAGGCCGACCGTGACCGCATCGCCATCGACGGCAGCGCTGAGCGCGGGCTCCTCGCCGGCCTCGGCCACCACGCCGCGGCTGGCGTCGAACGCGCCCGGCTGCTCGCTCTGCCGGAACCTGACGCGATTGGCATCGACCGAGGCGCCCACCTGCCATTGATGGTCGCCGCTGCGCCGCGCCAGGCTGAAGGCCGCGCCGTAGGCGGTCTGTTTGGTCGTGGTGGTGTTGAGCGAGGCGATCTCGCCCGCCTCGTCGGCGACGTCGCCGTTGGTGGTGTCGCGCTCGGTGCTGCGCACGTAGGCCAGCGCCTGCAGGCGGCTGGCGTCGTCGAGCTGGTGGCTCCAGTTGAACGTGAGCTGGCCCAGTTCGTTGCGCGTGCGGTCGGGGTGCGTGTAGACAGCCTGGTATCGGGTCTCGTTGAGGTCGGGCGTGCGGTTGCCTTCGTCGTCGAACGTGAAACGCGGCACCAGGCCGTTGCCGATCAGCGTGCTGCGTGCGGCCAGCAGCGACACGCTCCAGTCCGTGGCGCCGTCGCTGTGGCCCAGGCGCGCCAGCACGTTGCCGAGCTTGCCGGGCGACTCGTCGCGCCAGCCGTCCTCGTCGAACGCCGTGGCCCCGATGTACTGGTGCCAGCCGCTGGCGGCGTCGTGATGGCCGTAGCTGGCGTCGATGCGCTTGCGGCCGAAGCTGCCGAAGCCGAGCTCGGCGCGCCCGCCCGGCGCGCTGCGGCCGTCGGCAGTGGTGAAGGCGATCGCACCGCCCAGCGTGTTGAGGCCGAACGCCGGGTTGGCGCCCGGCACCACGCTGACCGACTGCAGCGAATACTCGGGCAGCAGGTCCCACAGCACGACGTCGCCGAACGGCTCGTTGATGCGCACGCCATCCAGAAACACCGACAGGCCCTGCGGTGCACCGAGCAGGCCCGATGCGCGGTAGCCGCGGTAGGCGAGGTCGCCCTGGAACGGGCTGCCCTGGACATCGTTGACCTGCATGCCCGGCAGGCGTCGCGTCAGCAGGTCGGTGGTGTTGGCGGGTTGCGCGGCATCGATGGCCTGGCGCCGCACCACCAGGCTGCCATAGGGCAGCACGTTGCGATCGACGCCCAGGCCCTCCATCGGCGATGTGCCGATGATCTCCACCTGTTGCGCACTGTCGCTCTGCGCCTGCGCTGCCGCGCCGCAGGTCGCCATCGCGGCGAGCGCCACCAGGCGGCGCCGTATCGTCGGGTGTCCCCCCATGCCGCGTGGCCTCGGCTGTCTTGAACAATACGAGTCTGCTGCACGCCGTGGCCGCACCGGCTCCGGACTGTCGCGCATGGGAAATGTTCCCGAACACACATGCACAGTCTGTCACCCGATGTCCCGCCGATGGACCTGCCGCGCCTGGTGATGCGCCGCGCGGTGTGGGTGGCGCTGGCGGCGTGGCTGTTGGTGCTGGTGCTGGGCTTGCAGCGCGTGTCGCACGACATGCAGCAGGAGGTCGCCGCGGCCGACACGGTGGCTCGCCTGAGCGCGCTGCTCGCGCGCGCGTCGCACGAACCCGACGACGCACGCCTGCTCGCCGACATCCGACGGCTGCTCGATGCGGCGCCGCTGCGCCACCTGGCGCTGAGCGTGCGCGACGCCGACGGCGCCGTCTTGCTCGATGCCAGCAAGGTGACCGCACCGTCGGCGCCGCTGTCGTGGTTGCTGGCGCTGCACCGCGCCTGGCTGCCGGCGCGCGACAGTGCGCCGGTGGGCTGGGCGCTCGCGCGCGGCGCGCAGCGCGAGTGGAGGGTCGAACTGACGGTGTCGCACGAGAGCGAGCGCGCCGAGGCGATCGAGAACCTGTCCGAGTTGCTGCTGCTGGCCGCCGGCGGCAGCGTTGCGCTGCTGCTGGCCATGGCGTGGAACGTGCGCCACGCGTTTGCGCCGATGCGCGCATTGCTGCAGGCGATCGGCCGCCTGCGCGGCGGCGAAGCCGGCGCGGTGCAACACCTGCCCGCGATGCCGATCGCCGAGCTGCATGCGATCGGCAGTGCGCTGGCCGAACTCGGCAGCGCGCTGGAGGCCGCCGAGCAGCAGCGCCGCGCGCTCAGCCGCAAGGTGCTGACCCTGCAGGAAGACGAGCGGCAGCGCATCGCACGCGAGTTGCACGACGAGTTCGGCCAGCGTCTGACGGCGCTGCGCGCCGATGCCGCGTGGCTGACGCAGCGTGTGGCCGGCGATGCGCAGGCCCTGCCGGTGGTGGCATCGATGGCGCAGCAGTGCGCGCGCCTGCAGGCCGAGATCCGCGCACTGCTCGAGCGGCTGCAGCCTGCCGGCCACGCCGACCCGGCGGAAGAGGCCAGCCTGCTGAAACTGCAGTGCATGCTCGAAGACCTGGTGCGCGCGTGGAACACCACTGCGGGTGCCGGCGTGCGCTTTCAGCTCGAGCTCGCGACCACCGGGCCCGACGGCGCCGCAGCGCGCTGGCCCGATGCCAGCGAGGCTGATGCGGTGGTGCTGCCGCAGGCCTTGCTGCTGGCGCTGTATCGCATCAGCCAGGAGGCTTTGACCAATGTGGCGCGGCACGCCAACGCCAGTGCGGCCAGCCTGCGGCTGTCGTTGGCGCGGCACACCGACGGCGTGGTGCTGCACTGGCAGGTCAGCGACGATGGGGCAGGCCTGGGCTCGCTGCAGGTGGCGCTGCAGCGTGGCAACGGCCTGGCCGGCATGCGTCAGCGGGTGTGGGCGTTCGGCGGCGACCTGGCGTGCGAGGCCGCGCTCGACGGCACGCACGCGCGGCGCGGCCTGCGGCTCAGTGCGCGCTTCGTGGTGCCTGGCAGCACGCTGGCGGGCGCTGGGCAGGCCGCGCTGGTGGCGGGCTAGGATGAAACAACCCCCACGCTCACTTCGTTCGCTGCCCCCCGAGGGCGGCGGCTGACTCAGTGCCTTCGGGCGGCCGGGCGGCACTGACATGTCGCAGGCAGCGCCGTTGCAGGTGATGCTGGTCGACGACCACGCGGTGGTGCGCGAGGGCTATCGCCGTTTGCTCGAGGCGGAACCGGGCATGCTGGTGGTCGCCGAACATGGCGATGCCGATGCCGCCATCGACGCGCTCGAACAGGGCGCGCTGCCCGACGTGATGGTGCTCGACCTGTCGATGCCGGGACGCAGCGGCCTCGAGGTGTTGCGCCACGTCACGCAACATGCACCTGGCGTGGCGGTGCTGGTGTTCACGATGCATGCGTCGCCGGCGCTGGTGAAGCAGGCCCTGCGTGCCGGCGCGCGCGGCTTCGTCACCAAGAACAGCGAGCCGCTATGGCTGGTGCAGGCGGTGCGCCGCGTGGCCGGCGGCGAGCGCCTGGTGCTGTCGCCCGACGTGGCGCACGCGGTGGGCGACGGTGCGCCGCCGCGGCTGACGCCGCGCGAGCTCGAGGTGCTGCACCTGCTGTTGCAAGGCTGCGCGGTCGACGAGATCGGTCAGCGCATGAACCTGAGCCACAAGACGGTGGCCAACTACCAGACACTGATCCGGCAAAAGCTCGGCGCCAGCACTGGCATCGAACTGCTGCGCGCCGCGCAGCGGCTGGAGCTCACGCCGCCGTGACGGCTAGTTTCTCCAGACGCCGGCTGCCTCCAGGCGGGCGCTGCTGTCGGCGGGGACGATGAAGTCGACCACGATCTGGTCGCCCGGCTTCAGCTCCGAGATGTCGAAGGTTTCCGGGCGCACGTAAACGTTGCCCGTCCGTCCTTCGGCGTCGGCCAACTGCAGGACGTTGTCGCGCTCGTTCACCGCGCGCACGACGAAGAGCCCCGGTGGTTGAGTTCGGATCACACCGTCCGACACGCGCGGAAACCGCCCGGGGCCCATCGGGCCGCCGGGCCTCGGCGGACGGTTGATCGGATGCGCGGGGCGCTGGGCCACGCTGTTTGCGCTGGCGACTGCCAGGGTCAGAGCCAGGACGCTGTCGACCAAGGCAACCAAGACGGCACGGCGTGTCATACAGGACTCCTCATTTGCGCACGGTCAAGCTCGAGGCGCTCGTCTACAAGCCCGCCAGGTAGTGCCCGAGGTTCTCGATGTCGGCGTCGCTCAGCGTGCGCGACACGGCGGTCATGTTGCCGGCATCGTTGGTGCGGCGCTTGTCCTTGAAGTCGCGCAACTGCTTGACCACGTAGTCGTAGTGCTGGCCGGCGACGCGCGGAATCTCGTTCTGGCCCGCGAAGCCGCCGAGGTGGCACATCGTGCACAGCGTCTCTTCGGACTTCGCCTGCCCGAGCTTGGCCTTCTGCGCATCGACCTTGAACGTCTGCGGCGCTGGCTTCTGCGCCGCGAAGTAGTCGGCCAGCGCGCGCATCTCGTCGCGCGACAGGTCCTTGACCATCGGCGTCATCTGCGGGTCGTCGCGCCGGCCCTCTTGGAAGTCGCGCATCTGCAGATACAGGTAGCGCGAGGTCTGCCCGGCGAGGATCGGATTCAGCGGCAGCGTGGCGTTGCCGTTGAGCCCGTGGCAGGCCACGCACACGGCGGCCTTGGGCGGCGCGGCGGGTGCCTGCGCGGTTGCCGCCACCGGCCACAGCACAGCGAGTGCGAGGCAGCGCATCAAGAAGGTCGAGCTCATCGCCGCAGCATGCCAGACACGAAAGACCCCGGCAGCCTGCGCTGCCGGGGTCGGTTGCAGAAACGGCAGGCTACGGCAATGCGAACACGAACACCGAGTTGCCGCGCTTGAAGTCGAGCTGCGTGTTGCCGCCGGCGGCCACCGCGATGTACTGCTTGCCGCCCACGGTGTACGACACCGCCGGTGCGTTGACGCCGGCGCCGCACTGGAACTCCCACAGCTTCTTGCCCGATGCGGCGTCGAAGGCACGGAACCAGCCGTTGCCTTCGCCGTTGAACACCAGGCCGCCGGCGGTGGCGAGCACGCCGCCGATCAGCGGCTGCTCGGTGTCGAACTTCCAGGCCACCTTGCCGGTGTCGATGTTCACCGCGGCCAGGCGGCCCCACTGCTTCTCGCCCGGGATCACCTTGAACGCGCCGCCGAGCCACAGCTTGCCGCCGGGGTACTTGGCCTCCTCGACGTGATAGGTCATCGGCTGGTGCAGGTTGGCCACGTAGGCCAGCCGCGTCTTCGGGTTGACCGCCATCGGGCTCCACTCGACACCGCCGTTGGCGCCGGGCAGCATGCGCTTGCCGTCCTTGGTCGGCAGCACCCACATGTTCTCCTGCGGGATCATCGCCTCGGAGAAGCGGATCAGCTCGCCGGTGGCGCGGTCGTGCACGTACACGTGGCCGGTCTTGCCGCCGTGGATCGCCACCTTGCGCATCTTGCCGGCCTTGTCCTTGGCTTCGGTCAGGATCACCGGCGACACCGCGTCGAGGTCCCACACGTCGTGCGCGATGTACTGGTAGTGCCACTTGTAGGCGCCGGTGTCGAGATCGACCGCCACCATCGAATTGGTGTACAGGTTGTCGCCCGGCCGCTCGGCGCCGTAGAGGTCGGGGCTGGGGTTGCCGGCCACGAAGAACACGGTGTTGGTGGCGCGGTCCACCGCCGGCGCCATCCAGACGCCGCCGCCGAGCGTCTTGTAGAAGTCGCCGCCCTTGTCGGCGAGTTGCTTCTTCTCTGCTTCGATGTCGCGCAGCATGTTGCGGCCGGTGGCGTCGTTGACCGCCCACACGCCCTCGTGGCCCTTGTCGGGGATGGTGTAGAAGGTCCACAGCAGCTTGCCGTCGTTGGCATCGAACGCCTTGACGAAGCCGCGCACGCCGTATTCGCCGCCGTTGGTGCCGATCAGGATCTTGCCGTTCACCGCCACCGGCGCCATCGTCTCGCTGTAGCCGAGTTCGGGGTCGGCGATCTGCGTGGCCCACAACACCTTGCCGGTCTTGGCGTCGAGCGCTACCAGCTTGGCATCGAGCGTGCCCATGAAGACGCGGTCGCCCATGATGGCCACGCCGCGATTGTTGGGGCCGCAGCAGTAGGTGGTGACCGGACCTTGCTTGTGCTTGTAGTGCCAGAACTCCTTGCCGGTGGCGGCGTCGACGGCGTAGATGTGGTTGTACGAGGTGGTGAGGTACATGATGCCGTCGACCACGATCGGCGCCGTCTCCATCGACTCCACCACCTCGGTCTGGAACACGAACGCGGGCTTGAGCTTGGCCACGTTGCCGGTGTTGATCTGACTGGCCGGGTAGTAACGCGTCTGCTCGTAGCTGCCGTTGGAGTGCAGGAAGTTCGCGCCGTCGCGCGCGGCGCCATCGAGCCGCGCCTGCGGCACCGAGATGCTCTTGGGCACCGGCGCGCCGGTCGGTGCGGCGGCGCCTTGCACCTCTTGCGCCATCGCGCAGGGCCACGCCAAGGCCAGTGCAGTGGCTGCCATGCAAATGCGGGTCACGCTGGATGCGTTGATATCCATTTGTTGTCTCCTCGAGCTCGATCGGTGTTGGACGTCAGTGCACCGGCGTCAGATCGAACGGGCGCCGGTGGCACCGCAACGTGGAGGGCTCGGCAGGACAGCCATCGGAAAACGACGGTGGCCGGCGGTCGGGTCGCGCGTCACTGCGGGGGCGAGAATACCGGGAATCATTCCCGAGTGGAACCTGGGTGACATGCATGGGCGCAACAGGCGGGTTTCTCTGCGGCGTGCGCGCAGGCTGGGCGCTGTGGGCCGCGGCGTTGACCGTGCTGTGGGCGGCCGGCGCTGCCGCGCAGACGGCAAGCAACCCGAACATGAACGCGCAGCTGCTGGTGGCCGCGCGCAGCGGCGACGTCGCCGCGGTCGAGCGTGCGCTGGCGCAGGGTGCGGCGCCGAATTCGCGCAATCGCCTGGGCAAGACGGCGCTGTTGATGGCCTGCGAAAAGGGCCACGCCGCGCTGGCCGCGGTGATGCAGCGCAGCGGCGCCGACGTCAACCTGGCGTCGCTGGAGGGCGTGACGCCGCTGATGGCCGCCAGCTATGGCGGCCATGCCGAGACCGCGCGTGAGTTGCTGCGCGCCGGCGCGCGCACCGATCCGGCGGACCGCATGCACAAGACGGCCCTCGTCTATGCCGCAGCGCAAGGGCACGCGCCGGTGGTGGCGCTGCTGCTCGATGCCGGCGTGCCGCTGAATGCCACGTACGAGCACAGCCTGACCGCCCTGATGTGGGCCGCCGGCCAGGGCCAGACCGAGGTGGTGCGCCTGCTGCTGCAGCGCGGCGCGCGGGCGGACCTGCGCGACGACCGCGGCCTGAACGCGCTCGACATCGCGCGCCAGCAATCGTTTGCCGAGGTGGTGGCGCTGTTGTCGCGCTGACGGCGGCCGTTCAGTTGGCGCGCGTCAGCCCCAGCCGCTCGACCACGCGGCGCTCGGCCTGATAGGTGTCGCGCATCACCTGCGCATAGTCGTCCGGACCCAGGTAGGCGAGCTCCTGGTCGTACTTGGCGAGTTCGGCGATGTGCACCGGGTCGTACATGGCGGCCTTGAACGCCTGATGCAGCGTGTTCACCACCTCGGGCGGCAGCCCGCGCGGGCCGGCCAGGCCATAGGGCGACGTGGCGACGATGTGGTGGCCGAGTTCCTTCAGCGTGGGCACCTGCGGCCAGCGCCGCGTGCGATGTTCGCCGAAGGTCACCAGCAAACGCAGCTTGCCGCCGTCGACGAAGGGCGCGAAGCCGTTGGAGTTGACGCCCACCATCACCTGGCCCGACGACACCGCCACCATCTGCTCTGCGGTGCCTTTGTAAGGCACGTGCACGTAGGCCGTGTGGCGGCGCGCCATCAACTCGTCCATCACCAGGTGCGGGGTCGTGCCGACGCCGTTGGTGGCGACCGTCAGTTCGCCGGGGTGCTTCTGCGCCCACTGCAGCAGGTCGTCCAGCGACCGGAATGCACTGCGCTCCGGCACCACGATGCCGAAGGTGACGCCGCTGACCTGGATGATTGCGGTGGAGTCGCGGATCGGATCCCAGGTGAGCCGCTGCACCCACGGCGCACGGAACACCGGTTGCGGCATCTGCGCGATCGTGTAGCCGTCGGGCGCGGCCTGCTGCAGCACCGGCATCGCCAGCGTGCCGCCGGCGCCGGCGCGGTTTTCGATGATGATCTTCTGCCCGAGCGTGCGCGCGGTCGATTCGGCCAGCAGGCGCAGCGTGAGGTCGGTGGCGCCGCCGGCCGGCCACGGGATCCACAGCGTGATCGGTCGGCTCGGATAGCCGTTGAGCGGCTGCGCGCGTGCGGCGGCGAACGCCGGCCCGAAGGCCAGCGCCGCCAGCGCGCCGACGATGCGGCGGCGTTCAGGAGATTGGCCTGCCATGCTGCGGATGCCGATCGATCATTTCGACGTGCTGCGCGTGGGTGCGCGAAGGGTTTGACTCACGCCGGCCCGCCGCGTTTCGTCAACGCACCGAATCCGCGCTGCGGGTCGTAGCCCCAACTGGCCAGCGCGAAGCACAGCACCAGCGTGCCTACCACCACGTAGGGCGCGATGCCCGGGTCTTTGCCGTAGAGCGCGAAGCGCATCCACTCGACCGCATGCGTGAACGGGTTGAACTGCGCCACACGGTACACCCACTCGGCGCCCGACTCCTCGAGCTTCCACAGCGGGTACAGCGCGGTCGACATGAAGTACATCGGAAAGATCACGAAGTTCATCGTGCCCGCAAAATTCTCCAACTGCTTGATGTGCACACTCAGCAGCAGGCCCAATGCACCGAGCATCAGCGCGGCGCACACCGCCGCGAGCAGCACCAGCGGCGTCTGTGGGCCCAGCACCGGCAGCGTGGTGCCCAGCAACGCCGCCACGATCACGAAGGCCGCGGCCTGCGCCAGCGAGAGCACCGCGGTGGCGGTGAGCTTGGACAGCAGGATCCACGCGCGCGGCAGCGGCGCGGTGAGCAGCAGGCGCATCAAGCCCATCTCGCGGTCGTACACCATCGCCAGGCTCGACTGCATGCCGTTGAACAGCAGCACCATGCCCACCAGGCCCGGTGCGATGTAGAGGTCGTACGGGATGTAGGTGTCGTAGGGCTCGACGATCGCGACGCCGAACACGTTGCGAAAGCCCGCCGCAAACACCGCCAGCCACAGCAGCGGCCGCACCAGAGCAGACACCAGGCGGCCGTATTGGCGGCTGAACTTCGCCAGCTCGCGCCAGACGATGGCGCGCATGGCCTGCAGCGCATGGGTCATGCCGCTGCGTCGTCGGATGTCGCTGCTCACGGCTTCGGCTTGCACAGCTTCTCCGGCGCGTCGGCGCCCAGCGTGTCGAGGTTGTTCTTCGGATGCAGCACGCCTTCGGTCGGCGCCAGCGCGATCACCCCCTGGCCGTCGGTCAGCAGCAACGGCTGGCGCAACTGCCCGTCCCAGGCGCGAAACGACATCGACACGCCTTTGGAGCCGTCGAGCTCGAGCGCGGCGAGTGCCTTCGCGAACGCGGCGGCCGATCCCGCTGCGCCCTTCTTGCCTTTCTGCAACTCCTGGGTCGTCACCGCGGCCGCGGCCAGCGCCTTGCCGGCCATCCACGCCGCCCAGTCGTGCGCGCCCATCGCCCGCCCGACGGCCTTGGCGAAGCGGCGCGACACTTGCGGCGCGCCGAAGCGCTCGAACTGCGCGTGCCAGCCCAGTGCCACCAGTCCGGCGTCGCCCACCACCGGGCGCGGCAGGGCCGTGCGGTACGGCAGCGAACGCGCGAACTCGCCGTCGCTGTCGACCACCCAGACCACGTCGTATGTGCCTTGCGTCAGCAACAGCGGGTTGGCGAGCTCGCGCTCGCGCGGGTCGGCCGAGAGCTTGAACGGCTTGCTCTGCACGAGCTTGAGCGCGTAGCGCTTGATGGCGGCCTGCGCGACCGCGCTGCGCTCGGCGTCGAGCGGGCTCGTGCCAGCGAGCAACAGCACCTGCGACCAGCGGCGCGCGACCAGCGCCTGCGCCAGCGCGTCGGCGCGCATGCGTTCGCTGGGCAGCAGGTGCAACAGGCGCGCGCGGCAATCGCGTTCGCGCAGGCGGTCGGCCGCGTCGGCCACGTTGAGCACCGGCAGGCCGGCGGCGTCGGCCGCCGCGAGCAGCCAGTCGGTCGGCAGGTCGGCCACGATCGCGGCCACGCCCGCCTTCTGCGCGCGCGCGGCCGCGTCGCGCGCCGCTGGCGCATCGGCCACCGCCACGCGCTCGAGCGTGACGCTCGTGTCTGCGGCGTCAAGCTCGAACTGCGCGTCTTCTAGTGCCAGCTGCACGCCGTCGGCGGCCGGCCCGCCGGCGTGCCCGAGGTAGGCGCGCTCGACGCGGCTGCGCTCCAAGCGTGGATCGTCGGCACGTTCGATCAGCACGGCCTTGAACGCCGCCGCATGCGCGGCCGTCGCCAGCAGCAATGCGACCAGCAGCGGCGAGGGCGCGCAGACAGTTCATTCGACGATCACCGCCATGTACGGCACGCGGCCCACCGGCACCGTCTTCAGCGCCTTCGCGGCCGCCACGTCGACGAAGGTCAGGTCGTCGCTCAGGCCGTTGCACACCAGCAGGCGCGCCTCGGCCTTGTCGAGCGCGACGTTCCAGGCGCGTTTGCCCACCAGCACCAGATCGGTCACCTTGCGCGTGGCCACGTCGACGAAGGCCACGTGGTTGGCGCGCCCGAGCGCGACGAACGCGCGTTTGCCGTCCTTCGTCATCGTGATGCCCACCGGCGTGATGTCGGCCGCGCGCGCGCCCTTGACCTCGAAAGGGCAGCGTGGCGATCACCGAGTAGTCCTTGGTCGAGAGCACGCTGACGTCGGCACTCAGCTCGTTGGTCACCCACAGCTGCGTGCCGTCGGGCGTGAGCGCAAAACGCCGCGGGCGCTTGCCGACCTTCACGTTGTTCAGCACCTTGCCGCTGCCGGCGTCGATCACGTGCACGAGATTGGCCACCTCGGAGGTCACCCACACGGTCTTGCCGTCCGGTGACACCTTCACGCCCTCGGGCTCCTTGCCGACCTTGACCTTGCGCAGCACCTTCCCGCTGGCGACGTCGATCATCGACAGTTCGCCATCGTCCTCGTTGGTGACGTACAGCGTCTTGCCGTCGGGCGAGAGGTCGAACGCTTCCGGGTCGTCGCCCAGCGGCAGGCGGCGCACCGACTTGCGCGTGGCCAGATCGATCACGTCGGCCGCATTGGACTCTGCGCACGCCACCATCAGCTGCTTGCCGTCGGGTGTGAGCTGCAGGTGGCGCGGCCGCTTGCAGGTGGGCACGGTGCCGGTGACGGCCATCGTCTTCAGGTCGACCACGGTCAGCGCGTGGTCCTTCTCGCTGGACACATAAGCGACCTGAGCCTGTGCGTGGGCGGCGGCGATGCACAGGGTCATGGCGGCTCCGAGTTGCAGACACTTCGGGGTCGTCATGCGGGAACTCCTTGTTTGGGTTGGGTGGCGCGGATGAACGCTTCTTCCAGGGTGTCGCCGCCGAGCGCGGCGGTGACCTCGCCGGCACTGCCGTCGGCGAGCAGGCGGCCGCGGTGCAGCACCAGCACGCGGTCGGCTTGCACGGCCTCCTCGACCAGGTGGGTGGCCCACAGCACCGTGGTGCCGCGGGCCGCGATGTCGGCGCGCACGGTGGCCAGCAGGTCGCGCCGCGACTTCGGATCGAGCCCCACGGTGGGCTCGTCCATCAGCAGCAGCGTGGGTTGGTGCAGCAGCGCGCGCACAAGTTCCACCTTGCGGCGGTTGCCGCCGGAGAGCTCGCGCGCGGCGCGCTCGAGGTCATCGCCCAGGCCGGCGTCCTGGCATGCTTGTGCGATGCGCGCGTCGGCCACGGCGCGCGGCAAGCCGTGCAGGTCGGCATGGAAGCGCAGATTGGCGCGCACCGACAGGTCGAGGTCGAGCGACATCTGCTGGAACACCACGCCGATGTGGCGCAGCGCGCGGGTGGCGGCGTGGCGCATCGACAGCGTGGCCACGTCGATCGAGCCGACGTCGGGCACGAACAGGCCGGTGAGCAGCTGGAACAGCGTGGACTTGCCGGCGCCGTTGGGGCCCAGCAGCACGACGAAGCTGGCGGACTGCAGCGTCAGCGACACGCCGTCGAGTGCCGCACGCTCGCCATAACGCTTGCTCAGGCCTTCAACGCGCAGCGCGGGTTCGGATCGATTCATCGACCACGTTATAGCAGCGCGCGCCCGCGCGCACCCTTCGGTCGCACCCTTCGGTTGCGCCGGTGCGCGTCAGTGGGGCGCGCGATTCCAGCGCAGCTTGCGGTAGATGGTGTTGCGACTGATGCCCAGTTGCCGCGACGCCTGGGAAATATTCCCATGTGCCGCATTCACCGCCTGGCTGATGGCCTCGAGCGTCAGTTCGTCGAGCGAGGAGGGCTGAGTGGCGTGGCCGGCCGTGCCATGCCGACGCTGCGCGAGGGCCTCCTCGACGACGTCTTCGCTCAGGTGCTCGCGCCGGATCTCGCGCCCATTGGCCGCCAGCGCCACCGCGGTGCGCAGCACGTTGAACAACTGCCGCAGGTTGCCCGGCCAGCGATGCGTGCGCAACACCGTCACCACGTCGTCGGCCAGGCGCATCGCGGCGCCCGGCGCTTCGTGCTCGACGATCTGCTGCGCGAGGTCGACCAGGTCACAACGCTCGCGCAGCGCGGGCACGCGCAGCGTCAGCCCGTTGAGGCGGTAGAACAGATCCTCGCGCAACCGCCCGCCGTCGACCAGCGGACGCAGCGCCTCGCGGCTGCTGCACACCAGCCGTTGCGCACCCATCGCCGTGGGCCGGGTGCCGTCGACGCGGGCATCGAGCAGGCGCAGCAGGTGCTGCTGGCTCGCTGCCGGCAGGTCGCCGATCTCGTCGAGGAACAAGGTGCCTGCGCCGCCGTCGCCCGACAGGCCATCGATCAGCGCCGCTTCGATGGCACTGGGCTGTAAGCCAGCGCAGGCCAGCACGACGAACGGCTGTTCGGCGCCGATGCACTGGTGCGCGGCACGCGCCAGCCACTCCTTGCCGGTGCCGGTCTCGCCCACCAGCACGCATGGAATGTTGCGCTCGAGCGCGCGACACAAGCGCTCGACCACCGCGGCGACCTGGGCATCGTGCGGCAACGGCACACGCTCGCGCGCCGACGCGTCGGGCAAGGCCAGCAATGTGCTGTCGGCGGTGCGCTCGGCTGCGGTGGCCACACGCAGCATCGGCGACACCACCGCGGCCCCCGGCGCCTGCGCGGCCACGGCCTCGGCCAGGCTGCTCCACACCGGCCAATCGAAGCGCGCGTGCACGTGGTAGTGCCGGCCCTGCGGGGTATGCACCGCCAGCGGCGTGGCCAGCGGCGAGCGGAAGCGGTCGACCAGCGCGCCGACGCTGGTGTGGAACAGCGACTCGAGCGATTGCATGCGCAGCGTCGCGCCGCTCATGCCGAGCTGCTCCAGCGCGCTGCGGTTGGCGCCGACGATGCGGCCGTCGGGGCGCACGGCGATGATGCCTTCCATCAGCGTGCCGATGAAGTCGACGCGGCCGTGAAAGTGCAGCCGCATCACGTTGCGCAGGTCGTCGGTCAGCCAGCGGTTCTCGATCATGCGCGCCGACATCTTGACCAGCGCCATCGTGTGCTGGTGGTAGCTGCGATGGTCGCCCGAGACGTCGAGCACGCCGAGGATGTTGCCGCGCGGGTCGAGGATCGGCGCCGCCGAGCAGGTGAGAAAGTGGTTGGCGTGAAAGTAGTGTTCGTCGGCGTGCACGAGCGTGGGCAACTCGGTGACCAGCGCCGTGCCCACCGCGTTGGTGCCTTTGCAGGTCTCCGACCACACGGCGCCCGGGAAGGCGGCGACCTTGGTGGCGCGGCTGAGAAAGTCGTCGTCGCCCATCACGTGCACGATGGTGCCGGTGGCGTCGGTCAGCACCACCATGCTGTGGGTGTTGACGATCTGGTCGTGCAACAGCTCCATCACCGGCGCGGCATGCTGAAGCAGCCGCAGGTTGCGCGAGCGGGCGATCTCGAGGTCGGCGCGGCCGAGCAGCCCGAGGTCCGGCGCCTCGATGCGCGACAGCCCGAGCGCTGCGCAGCGGTCGTGCGAGCGGTTGATGGCGTCGACGTGGTTGGCGTCGAGGTTCAGTGCGCCGGCGATCGGGCGCAGGTAGCCCTCGTCGCGGCGCGCGCTGCGGCTGCGGACGATGAGGCCGGTCGTCGGGCTTGCCATGTGGGTCTCCTGCGCTTGTTGCTTGTTGTCACCTAGGTGCGAGCGCGTGATCGGGCCGTCGATTGTGGCGCGGACCCGGAATCCTTGGGCGTTCGGTCGCAGGTGCGCCGGCTGCACCGGAAGAAGCTTGTCCCAAACTGATACAGCGCGCCGCGCAGCGATGGCGCCACGCAGCGCGGCGCGCCGCCCCGAATGCCGGCAGCGCTGTCAACCCCCGGGATATCCCAGGGCGGTGCGCGAAGCGCGACGCGCATACGATCGCTGCACGAACGGGCCCGCGTTGCTGCAAGGCAGTCGAGAGGGCCCGCCCCTGGGTTCGATCGCACGAGGAGACCACGTTGAAGATCCGAAGCCATCTGCTGGGCGCAGCACTCGCGCTCCTGTTCTGCGGTGCACACGCGCAGAACGACCAGGCCCTGAAGAACGACGCCAAGTCCACCGGCGACGTGCTGACCTACGGCATGGGCTACAACAACCAGCGCTACAGCCCGCTGACGCAGATCAACACCAAGAACGTGAGCAAGCTGGTGCCGGTGTGGGCCTACAGCCTGAACAACACGCAGAGCCACGAGTCGCAGCCGATCGTGCACGACGGGGTGATGTACGTCACCACGCACGACGCCACGATGGCGATCAACCCGCTGACCGGCAAGCAGATCTGGAAGACCGCGGTCGAGCTGCCGCAAGACGTCTTCAAGTACGCCTGCTGCGGCATCCTCAACCGCGGCGCGGCCATCTACAACGGCAAGGTGTACCGCACCACGCTCGACGCGCACGTGATCGCGCTCGACGCCAAGACCGGCAAGCAGCTGTGGAAGAGCAAGGCCGCCGACTACCAGGACGGCCACGCGCAGACCGGTGCGCCACTGGTGGCGGGTGGCGTCGTGATGACCGGCATCGCCGGCGGCGAGTACGGCACGCGCGGTTTCATCGACGGCTGGGACGCCAACGACGGCAAGAAGCTGTGGCGCCTGCACACCACCGCCGCGCAGGGCGAGAAGGGCGGCGACACCTGGCCCGGCGACACCGCACAGAAGGGCGGCGCACCGACCTGGCTGACCGGCGCCTACGACGCCGAACTCGACCTCGTCTACTGGGGCACCGGCAACGCCGGCCCGTGGAACCCGCAGGTGCGCCTGGGCGACAACCTGTACGTGTGCTCGGTGATGGCGTTCCGGCCCAAGACCGGCGAGCTGGTGTGGCACTACCAGTTCAGCCCCAACGACCCGTACGACTACGACGCCACCGAAGTCGGCATGCTGGTCGAGATCAAGGGCCGCAAGGTGCTGGCGCAGGCCAACCGCAACGGCTTCTTCTACGTGCTCGACCGCGCCAACGGCAAGCTGCTGGCGGCCAATCCGTACGTCAAGGTCAACTGGGCCGACAAGATCGACCTGGCCACCGGCAAGCCGGTGGAATCCGCGGCGACCAAGAAGATCCGCGCCGGCGAAAGACGCCGAGATCTTTCCGTCGGTGCTCGGCGGCAAGAACTGGACGCCGATGTCGTGGAACCCGGCCACCGGGCTGGCCTACGCGAACACGCTCAACATGAGCTGGCCCTACCAGATCGCCAAGCAGGACTACAAGCGCGGCGAGTGGTACCTCGGCATCGACTTCAAGGGCGTCACGATGCCCAAGGACGAGCCGCACGGCTACCTGTCGGCGATGGACCCGATGACCGGCAAGAGCAAGTGGAAGATGGCGTGGCCGGGCCAGCCGAGCATGGCCGGCACGTTGTCGACCGCGGGCGGCCTGGTGTTCACCGGTGCGGCCACCGGCGAGTTCATGGCGGTCGATGCCAACACCGGCAAGAAGCTGTGGCAGTTCCAGACCAGCTCGGGGATCATCGGGTTGCCGGTGACCTGGGAGCACAAGGGCAAGCAGTACGTCAGCATCGTCTCCGGTGCCGGCGGCGTGTGGGCCCTGCTCGGCGACGAGCGCATGGCGTCGGTGCCGGCAGGCGGCTCGGTCTGGACATTCGCACTGAACTGATGCGGTGTGAGGGCAGTCTGTGGGGCGCGGTGGCCGTGCTGGTTGCCGCGCCTGCATTCGCCGGCGAGCGCTTCACTGCCGAGGCCATCGACAAGGGCCGCGAGCAATACAACCGCATCTGCGTGCAGTGCCACGGCCGCAACCTGATCAACGCCGGCACCACCGTGTACGACCTGCGCAAGTTCCCGCTCGATCAGCCCGAACGCTTCAAACAAGCGGTGCTGCAGGGCAAGGGGGCGATGCCGTCGTGGAAGGAAACGTTGACGCCCGAGCAGATCGAGTGGCTGTGGGCCTACGTCGGCAGCCGCGGCGGCAAAGAGCCGTGAAGCCCTTGCGTTCGCTGGCCCGAGTGGTGGCCGCGGCCGCTGCATTCGGCGCCATCGGGTGGGTGCAGGCCCAGACACCGCCATTGAGGGTGTGCATCGCGCACGACAACGAGCCGCTGTCGTACGTCAAGGACGGCAAGCCCAAGGGGCTGGACGTGCGCATCGCGCAGGCGATCGCCGACGAACTCGGCCGGCCGCTCTCCATCGTGCCCTTCGAGACCGAGTACGAGCGCGAGAGCACCTTGCCGCGCGAAGTGAGTGCGCTGCTGTCTTCGAACGTCTGCGAGCTGGCCAGCGGCTTTCCGCTGCTGCGCGAGGACATCGGCACACCGCCGAGCCAGAGCGCACGCACGCCCGACTATCCCGGCGCCAAGCGGCGTCGCGAGCGGCCGTTCATCACCTTGCAGGCACTGGCCGCGAGCCGGCCCTACCAGGGCATGGCGCTGGTCGTGGTGCTGCGGCGCGAAGCGGCACGCAAGGTCGAGCGCTTGTCGGATCTGGGTGGCCTGCGCATCGGCAGCGTGGCCGGCACGCTGTCGAGTGCGGCGCTGACGATGTATCGCAACGGCGCGCTGCGTCGCGATCTGGTGTCGCTGCCGCAGCGCGGCGCTTCGGTGTTCGAGTTGATGCAGGCCGACAAGCTCGACGCCGGCCTGGTGGCCGCGGGCCTGTACGACGCTTGGCGGCTCGAGCACCCCGACAGCACGCTCGTGCTTGCCGAGTACCGGCGGCCCCTGGGCATCAACCTCGGCTTCGTCGCCACGCCATCGGGCGCCACCGCGCTGCAGGCGGCCATCCGCGTGATCGAGCGTGCGCTCGAACGCGGTGACTTGGCCAAGTGGGCGGCCGAAGAGGGTGTGAGCTGGATGCGCCCGACACAGCCCGACGTGTCGCGCGGGCCGTCGATGGTGGAGCTGGCGCAGGACCCGTGAATCACGGGTTGCTGGTCGCGCGCACTTCCTCGATCGTCGTCAGGCCGGCCAGCACCTTCTCGATGCCGTCCTGGCGCAAGGTGCGCATGCCGTTGGCGAGCGCGCAGCGCAGCAGGTCTTCGGAACGCGCGTGCGTCTGGATCAACGCACGCAGCGGGCGGTCGACGACCATCGCTGCCGCCGAAGGCGTTCATCCAGTCGGCGAGCAGCTCGGCCTCTTCATCGTCGCTGGCCAGGCGGCTGGTGCGGCAGTGCGGGCACAGCTTGCGCACCAGGCGCTGCGCCAGCACGCCGAGCAGCGAGTCGGCGAAGTTGAACGGATCCATGCCCATGTCGAGCAATCGCGTCACCGTCTCGGGTGCGCTGTTGGTGTGCAGCGTGGAGAGCACCAGGTGGCCGGTCAGCGAGGCTTCGATCGCGGTGTGCGCTGTTTCCTCGTCGCGGATCTCGCCCACCATCACCACGTCGGGGTCGGCACGCAGGAACGAGCGCAGCGCCTTGGCGAAGGTCCAGTCGATCTTCGGGTTCACCTGCACCTGGCGCAGCCCCGGTTGCGTGATTTCCACCGGGTCTTCGGCGGTCCAGATCTTGCGCTCGGGGGTGTTGATGTGGGCCAGCGCGGCGTGCAAGGTGGTGGTCTTGCCGCTGCCGGTGGGGCCCACGCACAGCACCATGCCGTAGGGCCGCTCGGCCACGGCCTTCAAGCCCTTCAGGTTGCGCTCCGACAGGCCCATCGCGTCCAGCGGAATCGCACGCGCCGACGCGAGCAGCCGCAGCACGGCGTCTTCGAGCCCGTTGCTGGTGGGGATCGTCACCAGCCGCAGCTCCAGCCGCTGGCCCGGCACGAAGCGCGAGAAGTTGATCTTGCCGTCCTGCGGCTTGCGGCGCTCGGAGATGTCGAGGTCGCACATGATCTTCAGCCGCGCGATCATCGCGTTGCGATAGGTGTGCGGCAGCTCCATGTAGGGCTTGAGCACGCCGTCCTTGCGAAAGCGCACGCGCAGCTTGTCGCGGCCGGGCTGGGTTTCGATGTGGATGTCCGACACTTGTAGCGCACGGTCAGCTCCACCGCCGGGTGGTGCGCAACCAGTGCGGCGGCGGGGTCTCCCAGCGCCGGCGCCAGCGGCGCCAGCGGGGTGACCAGCGTGAGGCGGCGAAATTGCGCAAACCGCAACGGCAGATTGCCGCGCGCCGGCGGCACCTGCACCTGCGCGACGCCCGCTTGCCAGTCGTTCGCGACCAGACGGCCTCGCGTCACCTTGCCGTTGGGGCCCTCGACCTCGCAGTCCTTCGGACCGCTGAGGGCTTGCGCCGGCGCGTACGCCGCGAACGGCGGCACCGGCCACACGTTGGGCGTGTGCGCGGCGGCCTGCTTGGGCAGCAACAACAGGGCAGGCTTGGACAGGTCGGTCATGGTGCGCTCCCAGGGGAACGGCGCGCGCCAGGAGCTTGGCGCACGCACGGCCACCCTGGCGATGGTTGCAAGCCAGGCAAGCGCGTGGTGGCCCGAAAAAGCGGGTCGTTGGGGGTCAATTCGCCTGGGCGAGCCGTAGGGCGCCGAATTGGTTGCGACTCGCGCCACAGTTCTGCGACTGGCGGCCGCTAGTTGTCGCGACTGATCTAACGTGACCCACTTCAGATCAGGCGCGGCGCCAACAGCCGCTTTTCGCTAGGTCATTCCAGGCGGCGGCCAGCTGCTCTCGACCCACGGCCGCCGTTCGACAACTCGTAGCGAATGTCAGCTATGCAGGGCGGATTCAACCGGTCGACGCAACGGTCTGGCTGAACATCTCAGCCGGCGTCTTGAAGCCGAGAGTCTTTCTCGGCCTTTCGTTCAATTGTCTCGCCACGGCGTTGAGCTTGGCTTGTGAATAGCTCGAGATGTCGATGCCCTTGGGCAGGTACTGCCTGAGCAGGCCGTTGGTGTTCTCGTTGCTGCCGCGTTGCCAAGGGCTCTGTGGGTCACAGAAGTAGACCTGGATGTCGGTCGCAAGCGTGAATCGCTTGTGGCCGGCCATCTCCTTGCCTCGATCCCACGTCAGCGACTTGTAGAGCTCTTGAGGCAGCTTGCGAGCATTCTTGATCAGCGCGTTGACGACGGTCTCCGTGTCCTTGGCACCCACCTTCACGAGCATCGCGTACCGCGTCTGGCGCTCGACCAGCGTTGCGATCTGGCTGTTGTGACTGCCGAACAGCAGGTCTCCCTCCCAGTGACCAGGCACCGCGCGATCCTCGGCGGACGCAGGTCGCTCGCTGATCGACACGGCGCCAACGATCTGCCCGTGGATGTCGGTCTTCTGCGTGTGATGCCGAGACCGACGCATGCCGCGCGTGCGTCTCAAGTGCTGCAGCAGCTCCTTCTTCAGGGCGCCACGCGCCTGGATGAAGAGGCTGCGGTAGATGGTCTCGTGTGACACGCGATGGCTCTCGTCGCGCGGATAAGTATGCTTGAGCCATCCGGCGATTTGTTCCGGCGACCACAGCAGCCGAAGCTTGTCGGTCACGATGCGTGCCAACGCTATGTTCTCGACCAGTTTGCAGTGCTTCGGACGAAGCGCACGATCCCAAGCAGCGCTGTCTGCTTCGATGGCCCGATAGTCCGATTGACCGCCATTGCGCTTGATCTCGCGGCTGATTGTTGATGGCGCTCGCCCGAGCCGCGCAGCAACCGAACGAATCGATTGGCCTTCCACCATGGCGCGTGAGATCTCCTCTCTCTCGGCCAGCGTCAGCGCCGTGTCGCAGCGGCTTCGTGCCGGTGGCCGAATGCCGCCCGTCCGGGACAGGATTCCCTGCACCGACGTGTGTGCTCGATTGAACAGCTGAGCAATCTGATGGAGCGTCCAGCCTTCCTTCCATCGCTCCCACATCAATGCCTTCTGAGCGTCCGTGTAGTAGGTTCGTGTCCGGTACCTCATCTGCAACACTCCTTCTGCCTACGCAGTGGTCAGTGTGTTGCGTCGACCAGTTGAATCCGCCAGCGGTCGCTGTCGGTCGCCCCTGAACCTTCATAGTCACAGTCTGGGCCACACAGCGGAAATTGAGAGGCACGGGCGCCCGCGACACCAATGGCCGGTTAGAAGGTACAGCAGACACATGCGAACGCTGCCGGCGCGTGTGCATCAGTGACGGATCGAGCGTCTGCTGCTCACGGCGTCGAACTCACGCGAGCACCAGATGGCCTACTGACGGCGATTGAACCGGATGAGCGCGCTAGCGCTGCCGTCACCGGCAAAATGGCACTCATCAACGTACCGAACATCCGAATGGCGCGTGACTCGATCGGCGATCTGTTGGCCTTTCTCGCCGTTGCGCGCGAGCGCAGCTTCACGCGCGCGGCGGCCCAGCTCGGCGTCTCACAGTCGTCGCTGAGCCACACCATCCGGGCGCTGGAAACACGGCTCGGTGTTCGCCTGCTCACCCGCACGACCCGCAGCGTGGCGCCCACCGAAGCGGGCGAACGGCTGATGCAGACCGTCGCGCCGCGACTGAAGGAGATCGAGGCCGAGGTCGCCGCCGTCAGTGAGCTGGGCGCCAAGCCGGCGGGCACGATCCGCATCACGGCCATCGACTACGCGATCGATACCGTGCTGTGGCCGCGCCTGGCGACCGCTGCTGCCCGACTACCCCGACGTGAAGATCGAGATGAGCGCCGACTACCGCATGGTCGACATCGTCGCCGAGCGCTACGACATCGGCGTGCGCTGGGGCGATCAGGTGGCCAAGGACATGATCGCGGTGCGCCTGGCACCCGACATGCAGCAGACGATCGTCGGCGCCCGCGCGTACTTCCAGGCGCATGGCGTGCCGGCACGCCGCAAGACCTGCTGCAGCACAACTGCATCACCTTGCGTCTTGCGAGCAGTCGGCGGCCTCTACGCCTGGGAGCTGAAGAAAGGCGAACGCGAGCTGCAGGTGCGTGTGGACGGCCAGGGCACGTTCAACGGTGCATACCAGATGCTCAACGCCGCGCTGTCCGGCTGCGGCCTGGCCTTCCTGCCGGAAGACCTGACGCGGCCGCACCTGCGAGCCGGGCGCCTGCAGAGTGTGATGGCCGACTGGTGCCCCGTCTTCCCGGGGCTGCATGCCTACTACCCCAGCCGGCGCCAGTCGTCGCGCACGCTGGGGCTGGTGATCGACGCGATTCGTCTTTCTCGTTGATCCATCCCCTCGATCACGCCTCCGCGCCGCGCAATCGCACGGCCTCGAGTACCAGGCTCATCGCTCGCGACATCTGCCGTCGGCTCGGGTAGTAGAGGTGAAAGCCCGGCACGGTCGGAAACCAGTCTTCGAGTACACAGCGCAGCCGGCCCGCTTCGACGTGCGGGCGCGCGATGTACTCCGGGCTCAGCGCCAAACCGCCGCCACCGAGTGCAGCCTGCAGGACCTGGTAGCTGCCGTTGAAGGTGAGTTGGCCTTCGACCTTCACGGTCTGTTCCTGTCCGTCCTTCTGCAGTGGCCAGGCGAAGCGGCCGCCCATGGTGGACAGGCGCAGCGTGATGCAGTTGTGCTGCAGCAGGTCTTGCGGCGTCTGCGGCACCGGGTGGCGCTCGAAGTACGCGGGCGCGCCGACGATGACGCGCCTGAAGTCCGGCGAGATGCGCACGGCCACCATGTCCTTGGCCACCGACTCGCCGCTGCGCACGCCAAAGTCGTACTGCTCGGCGGCAATGTCCACCAGCCGGTAGCTGGTGTCGATCTCGACCTTGATGTCCGGGTATTGCTGCAGCAGTGGCGCCAGCCGCGGCCAGAGAAAGGTGTCGGCAGCGGTATCGACAGCCGTGATGCGCACCGTGCCGGCGGGTTTGTCCCGGAAATCGGCGAGGCCGCTCAGTTCGGACTCGATGGCCTCGAACTGCGGCGCCACGTTGTCGAGCAGCCGCTCACCGGCTTCGGTAGGCGCCACGCTGCGGGTGGTGCGCGTCAGCAGCCGCACGCCCATGCGGGTTTCCAGGCCGCGAATCTTGTGGCTCAGGCCCGACTGCGAGAGGCCTAGCTTGGCAGCAGCGCGCGTGAAACTGCGCTCGCGTGCGACTGCGACGAAGGCTATCAGGTCGTTCAGGTCATCGCGTGGCATCGGCTTTTAGTTTGACGCGAAACCCGACTCGGCCTCGATGCGCACCCGGACGCTGCCCTGGACCTCGAAGACGCCGATGCCGCTCGTGATGCGACCCAGCCGGATCAAGCCCGCCGAGTATCGAAAGTCCTTGTGGAAGATCGCCAGGTTGCCCCACGGCGCGTAGTAGGTGAGGTCGCCGACTTCTGGATTGATGCCCGCCGGCGCACCGGCGATGGACAACTTGCGCGGCAGGTTGGCGATCTTCTCGCTTGCAGCGTAATCCTCCAGCGTCAGCGCGAGCGGCAGCAGCGCGGCGAAGTCACGTGCGGTGGGGCTGTCGGCCAGCGTGGCCTCAACGGTCTTGTTGCCCACGATGAAACGTAGGTGCATGGTGGCGGCCGTTTTGGATTGAGCTTGTACTGGCGCCGGTTGTGATCTTGCACCGACGCCAGTCAGTGCGGCGGCCGCCAGCGCACAGGCGAGTGTTCGGCGAGTCGTGTTCATCGCTTGCGTGTCAGCTTCAACAACCGGTCGGGCCCGGCCAGGCGGCTGGCCCGCGGCGAGGTGTTGGTGGTGATGACATAGAGCGTATCGCCCACCGGCAGCACGGCACGAAGGCGGTCACCCGAGCGGAACACGAGCTGCATCGTCCCATTCCCGGGGTCGAAGGCCTGCAGGCTGCGGTCGGCGAGCGCGGCGACCAGGAGCTTGCCGTCGAAGAAGGCCACGCCCGACGGCGCCCATGTTCGTGTCCCTGAGTCCGACACGGCCGGCGTCACACCTGCGCGCCGTTGTTCGCCCACGGTGTGTGGCCAGCCGTAGTTGCCGCCGTGCGTGACGAGGTTGATCTCGTCGTGCCCCGACTCGCCATGCTCGGCGACGAACAGCCTGCCGTCGCTGCTCCAGGCCAGGCCTTGCGGATTGCGGTGCCCGTAGGACCAGACGTAGGAGCCCTTGAACGGGTTGTCTGGCGGCACGCTGCCGTCCGGCCGCAGGCGCAGCACCTTGCCGGCCAGGCTGTTCAGGTCCTGCGCCGATGCCGGGTCGCGCACCCAGCCGGTGGTGACGTACAGGTGGCCGTCGGGCCCGATGGCGATGCGCCCACCGTTGTAGAGCGTGTGGCCGGGGATGCCCTGCAGCAGCACGCGCGTTTCGCGCCACAGGCCGTTGTCGTGCCGCACCTCGACGAGCTTGTTGGCCAGGCCGGTGTTCGTGCGATAGGTGTGGTAGAGATAGGCCGTGCCGCTGCGCTCGAAGTCGGGTGCCAGCGCCATGCCGAGCAGCCCGCTGCCGCCGTCGTGCGCCACCCGGTCCGAGGTCTGAACCGCGGCGCGCTGGCTGCGGCTCCCAGTCATCGTCACGATGTGACCCGCGACCTCGGTGATGAACAGCCGCTCGCCCGAGCGCTGGATGTCCCAGGGGTAGGCGAGCTCGGTGTTGACCACCTCGTGAGTCCACGCGCCCTCGCTCGCTGTGCTGGGCAGGGCGCAGGCCAAGGCCAGCGCAGCCATCACGGCACCGGCACGGGTCTTCTTCACTTGGCGCGCGACTCGAAGACCGTCTTGACCACTGGAATGGCCGAGAACACGTTGGGCCAACCCGCGTAGAAGGCCAGCTGCGTCAGCATCTCGCCGGCCTCCGCCTGCGTGAGGCCGTTGTCCATCGCCCGGTTCAGGTGGTAGGTGATCTGCGCCACCTGACCATTGGCGATCAGCGAGGTCACCGTGACGATGCTGCGGTCGCGCGGCACAAACGCAGGGCGCAGCCACAGGTCCTTGAACAACACGTCTCCGGTGTACTGCACGACGCCCGGTGAGACCGAGCCGACGTTGGCCTGCACACCCGCGGCACGCTGCGCTTCGGCGGCCTCGTTCAGCGGCAGCCGCGGGCCGCCCACCGGTGGCAAATCGGCCGCCTTCACGCCGCGCTGGCGGAACACCTCGCGCGCCACCGGCACCGCCGCCATTGCCTGGCCCCAGCCGGCATAGAAGGCGAGGTGGGTCACGGCCTCGGAGATCTCCGCCGGCTTGACGCCGTTGTCCAGCGCCAGGCCGATCTGGGCCGCCATCTCGGCGGTCTGGCCGCGTGCCACCAGCGCGGCCACGGTGATCAGGCTGCGGTCGCGGGGCGCAAGGCCTGGGCGCTTCCACACCTCGCCCTTCAGGCGGCCCTGCTCGTAGTCGGCCAGTGCAGGTGCCACGGCGCGCAAGTCGTCCGCTGTCGTGGCGGCAACGGAAGTCGAGCCCATCAGGGCCGCAGTGATCGTGGTCAGCAAGGATTTCATCGCGAGGTTCCTCTCACTTCGGGTATTGCTCGTCGCTGACCGGCTCGAGCCAGTCCACGTTCTTGCCGTTCAGCGTTTCGGTGATGGCGATGTGCGTCATGCCGGTGGCAGGCCCCGCGCCGTGCCAGTGTTTGACACCGGCAGGGATCCACACCACGTCGCCCGGGCGGATGGTTTCCACCGGGCCGCCGAAATGCTGCACGCGCCCGACGCCGGCCGTGACGACCAGCGCCTGACCCACGGGGTGGCTGTGCCACACGGTGCGGGCACCCGGCTCGAAGGTGACGTAGGCCGCCGACGTGCGCCACGGCTCCTTCGCCGCGTGCAGCAGGTCCACCCGCACGGCGCCGGTGAAGTTTTTCGGTACTGCACCCTTCGCGGAAGTGTGCGTGCCGGCGCGGGTGATGGTGAGTGGCGTCGTTGTGTCCTCGGCGGCGCGCAACTCTTGTGCGCCAAGGCCTAGCGCTGCCGCGAGTACGACGGCTGCAGTGGATGCGGTTGGTTTCATGGCGTCAGTCCTTCGGTGTGTTGGCAAGAAGAGTTGCCAGGAAATTTACCGACGATGGCACGCCGGCACTAGACGGCCGCGGCCGCATGGGTCTATCGGCCCCATGCATGAATCGCGTCGAACAGAGCCGAGGTCGGCGCGCTTGCCCGCTCAGGACACCTGGCGAAGGCCCGATGCGGCGGGCATGCCGCCGTGGTGCTGCTGCAGCAAGCGCTCGATGTCGCGGCGCGGCGGCTCGCCGAATTCGCGGCTGTACTCGCGGCTGAACTGAGAGGGGCTTTCGTAGCCCGTGCGAAACGCCGCGCTGGCCGCGTCGAGCCGTTCGGTGAGCATCAGGCGGCGCGCCTCGTTCAGGCGCAGCCACTTCTGGAACTGCAGCGGGCTCATGGCCGTGAGCTGGCGGAAGTGGTGGTGAAAGCGCGAACTGCTCATCTGCACGCCGGCCGCCAGATCGTCCACCCGCAGCGGTTGCGCGTAGTTCGACTTCAGCCAGTCGATGGCGCGCGCAACGCGGTGACCCTGGCTGCCGAAGCTCGCCATCTGCCATAGCAGCGCCCCCTGCGCACTCATCAGCACGCGGTAGAAGATCTCCTTGCGGATCAGGGGCGCGAGCACGGGCATCGCCTCGGGCTCGTCGAGCAATTGCAGCAGGCGGTCGAAGGTGAGCAGCAGCCCGGTGGTCGTTTCGCCGAGCACGATGCCACGCGCCAACGGCTGCGCCCGCGACGGCGGCGGTGCTTCGATCTGGGACACCAGTTCTGCGATCGCGCGCGCATCGAGCCTGAGCACCACGCTCAGGTAGGGCGACTCACGGCTGGCCTTGACGGCGCGCAGCACCACCGGCAGGTCGAGCGAGGTGATGAGGAAGCGGCGCGGGTGGTAGTCGAACACCTGGTCGCCCAGCAGCGCACGCTTGGCGCCTTGCACCGTCAGCGCGATGGCCGGCTCGGCCAGGCAACTCGCCGCTTCGGTGGGCGCGTCGTGCCGGTACAGCGTCAGGCCCGGGTCGGCGGTGGTGAACTGCTCGACACCGGCCGTCCCAGCGGGCGATGCGCGCCGCGAGCGTTGCACGGGCCGACTCGAAGTGCTCGTCTTGGGCCTCGGCGCGGCGGCCCGGCTTGCTGGTGGTCATGGGACACATGCTAGCGGGCCGCCACGCCGCTGGTGACCGATAACGCGCGACAACGGGACGATTGGGCAAGAAGTCGGGCGCTTCGTGTTATCGCACAACCAGTCTGGATCGACAGAATGAGCCGCATGAAACTCATCATCCGTTCGACAAAAGCCCGGGGCTTGCTGGCGCTGGTGGCGTTGCTCGCTTGCCTGCTGAGCCAAACTGGCGCTCGAGCCCAAGCGGCCACGCCGTTCGTGCGCCTGGCGGTTCTCGAGATCGACCCGTCGCAACTCGATGTTTTCAAGGCCTCGGCGCGCCGCCACGCCGAGGCCGCAATGCGCGACGAGCCTGGTCTGCTCGCCTTGCATGCTGCGGGTGAAAAGAGCAATCCGGCTCGCATCCTTGTCTTCGAGATGTATGCCGATGCGGCCGCCTACGAGGCGCATCTGCGCACGCCGCACTTTCAGCAGTTCCGTGCGTCGACCACGCCGATGACGACCTCGCGCACGCTGTTCGACACCGTGCCGGTGCTGCTCGGCGCGAAGCCTGCGCCGGCGCCCAATCCAGTCGTGCGGACGGCCGAGCTGACCATCGACCCGGCACAGCTCGGCGCCTACACGGCGGCGGTGACCGAGGAGATCGAGGCCTCGATACGCGTCGAGCCCGGTGTGCTGGCGATCTACGCGGTGGCCTTGAAGGACGCGCCGAACCGGCTGCGCTTTTTCGAGATCTACGCTGACGAAAACGCGTACCAACTGCACCGCGAGTCGCCGCACTTCCGCAAGTACCTGGAGGTGACGCAATCGATGATCACCGCGCGTCAGTTGATCGAAGCCGACCCGATCACGGTGCGCGCCAAGCCCCGCGCAGGGCGATGAACACTCCAAAGGAACCTCGATGAAGCTCCAGACATTCCACAAATCGGCAGCGCTTGCCGCGGTCTGCATTGCGGCCGCGTTCGTGCCCGCACGGTCGCAGCCGACACCGGCTGCGGCGGCGCCCGCGTACTACATCTCCGAGTTCGAGCTCACCGATGCTGAAGGCATCAGGCCCTACAGCGTCGCGGTGGAATCGACGTTCGCGCCGTTCGGCGGCCGCTATGTGGTGCGCGGTGGGCAGCGGGTTTCGCTGGAAGGCGCACCGCCCAAGCGGGTCATCATGATCATGTTCCCGAGCCTGGCGCAAGCCCAGGGCTGGTACGACTCGCCGGCCTACCAGGCGATCCGGCCGATCCGGCAGCGGTCCTCCACCGCTCGCGTGTTCGTCGTCGAAGGCACGGCTCCCTGATCGTGTCGTGGAGACGGCGATTCGCGAGGTATGCCTGAACCAACCCCGATGGCGGCAGCGCGCGGCGGCTACAGCCAGTCGTGCGGGATGAGCAGCCCGAGGATCCTCGAACTCAGGTTGCGCCAGAAATCGACTTCCGGCTCGGCGTCATGCACCGTCTCGCGACCTTGTCGCCGGTTCACCCACCGCAGTTGGCCGTCCGGACCCGCTTCCACTCGGTAGGAACTGGATTCGAAGTCGACGAGCGACATGAGTTCGCGGGTCAATGCGGTACTGCGGATCATCACGCCCACTTCGGTGTTGTACTGCTCGGAGCGTCCATCGAGGTTCATCGATCCAACGAACACGGACTTCCCATCGAAGACGATCGCCTTCATGTGGAGTGCAGCGGTCGAGGTGCCAAACCGCCCGAGCCGCCGCTCCTCCTTGGCGAACTTCGGGCTCAGCTCGTAGAGCTCCACACCGATGTCGACCAGCTCACGGCGATACTCGAGGTATCCGGCGTGCACGACCGGTTCGTCACTGGAGGCCAGTGAGTTGGTCAGCACACGAAACCGAACACCGTTGCGCCGGTTCTGTCGAATCGACTCGATGCCGATCGTTCCGGGAACGAAGTACGGTGAATAGGTGAAGACTTCGAACTTCGAGCCCAGGCCTTCGCCGGCGATGAACGCGCGGACAGTGCCTTGGCGGCTGCCGACCCGGGTGCCCTCAAGCTTGTCGACAGGATCGGCGACGACCTCGGCCTGTGCTCCCGTCAACTGAAGCGTGCCACTGCGCAGCTCGTCCGGCGCGGAGGCATAACTTCTCAGGTGGTGTGGGACGCCAAGGTCCGGAGGCGGCATCTCGAAGGCCGAGACGGCCGAGCCGAATCCGGCGCAGCGGTCGATTCGATCCTTTGCCGGGGCAACGATCTGATCGATCGGCCAAGCAAACTCGCTGTTCCAGTAGGCGTCGAACGACGTCGACATCTGCTTGACGGCCGCGCCCGCGGCGAGTACGTCGAGGTCGATGAAGTTCTCGCCTTCTTCCGCACGCATGAAGTACCGGTCGCCGACGTTGCGGCCACCGATCAGCGCCAGCACGTTGTCGGCGACGAAGAGCTTGTTGTGCATGCGGTGATTCACGCGGCTCAACTGGTCCAGCGACGAAAACAGCTTGGCCATGCGCGAGCCGCGCAGCCGGATGAACGGGTTGATCAGCCGGACCTCGATGCCCTCGCACGCGGCCATGTCCGACAGCAGCGGTTCGGCGCTATCGGTATGCAGGTCGTCGATCAACACGCGAACACGCACGCCACGTGCGGCCGCATCACGAAGCGACTTCAGCAGTAGCGCGCCGGACGTGTCGCCGTGCAGCACGAAGGTCTGGAAGTCGAGCGAATGCTCCGCCTGCGCCGCCAGCTCGATCAGCGTTAGATATGCGGCAGATCCGATCGGCAGGAATCGGAAAGCGGAAGCGTGCCCATCCTGAGCCAGCGCCTTGTTCGCAATGACGGCGAGTCGAGTCTGGGTCGGCGGAGCAACCGCCAACGAAACGGGGGCGTTGACCGTGCCGCGCTCCGGCAGTCCCGCGCAGCCGCTCAACCCAAGCAGCACGACAAGCAGGCGGAGCGCGTCCGATGAGAGGCACCGTCCAGCTCCGGGCCGCAGATTCAAACGCAGCAGCGCCCCCATGCACTGGGAAACCACTGGCCCGGGAGGGCTCCGTCCGAAACGCCCCACACGTCGGCTGGTGTTCGCGCTCACCATGGGCATTTCCAGGCACTCAGAACGGGCGACGTGCAAGCATACGGTCAATGCGGCAGTGCGCAGGCCAGGATGATTCGCGGCCGCGCCGGCGTTTCAGAGCTCGACTCATGAGTCCACGCGGCCCGCGAACCGCACGCGTCTGCGATCGAGGGACTTCCAGCTGGCGGTCAGCGGAGCTGACATAGGCCTACCTTCGTCTCGGCCAAACTGCTGTCTTCCACAACTCCATCGTGGAACGTCCGGTCCGGGGGTGCAACGGACGGTCGACCAACGCTTGGGTCACTGTCCGGTGTCGGCAGCAGCTGACGTTGAACCGCCGAACCTGAGCGACAGCAGCCAGTCAGTTCCGGTCACCCAGTGGCCAACTTCGAGCGACAGCAGATGGCCGGTTCCGGTCGTTGGACAACGTCCGCTCTCGGCTCCGAGTGCAACAACTCTGGCGCGGCTGTAGGTCAGTCGCAAGAGGTCCGGCAGAAACGCAGCACGTTCTATGGCGCAGCCGCTGTTAGGTCGTTGCTGCGCCTCCTGCGCCTGAGCAGCAAATTCGGCGCCCTAGGCGAGCCGCGCGCTGGGTGGCGCGGCTGCTTCGAACCGCCCTGAGCTTCTCGCGCGGTTCAGCGCAGCACCAGTCGCGCCGCGGCGCTCGAGGCGACGACGCTACCGACCACCGCGGCCTGCTCGAAGCCATGACGGCTGAACACCGCCAGCACCTCGTCGAGCGCCGCCGGCGCGCACGACACCAACAAGCCGCCGCTGGTCTGCGGATCGGTCAGCAGCGCCTGGTCTTCAGCGGCGAACGCGCCAGGCAGCTCGACGTCGGATCCATAACCCGCCCAGTTGCGACCGGAAGCGCCGGTGACGAAACCCTGAGCCGCCAGCGCACGCGCGCCCTCCAGCAGCGGCACGGCCGACCAATCGAGATGCACGTGGCAGCCTGCACCGCGGGCCATCTCCAGGGCGTGTCCGGCCAGGCCGAAGCCGGTGACATCGGTCAGCGCGTGCACGCCGGGCAGCGCAGCCAGGTCGGGCCCCGGCGTGTTGAGCCGGGTGGTGGTGGCGATCATCAGCGCATAGGCGGCATCAACGAGTGCGCCTTTCTTCAGCGCCGCCGACATCACGCCCACGCCCAGCGGCTTGCCCAGCACCAGCAGATCGCCCGGCTGCGCGTCGGCGTTGCGCTTGACGCGGCTCGGGTGCACCAGCCCCAGTGCAACCAGGCCATAGATGGCCTCCACCGAATCGATGGTGTGGCCGCCGGCCACCGGAATGCCCGCGGCGCGGCACACCGAGGCACCGCCTTCGAGGATGCGGCCGATGGTCTGGGTCGACAGCACGTTGATCGGCATGCCCACCAGCGCCAGCGCCAGGATCGGCCGCCCGCCCATCGCGTAGACGTCGCTGATCGCATTGGTGGCGGCGATGCGGCCGAAGTCGTGCGGGTCGTCGACGATCGGCATGAAGAAGTCGGTGGTCGCGATCAGCGCCTGTTCGTCGTTGAGCTGGTACACCGCGGCATCGTCGGCCGTTTCGATGCCGACCAGCAACTCCTTGGGCACCGGCATCGCCGCGGTGCCCTTGAGGATTTCGGACAGCACGCCCGGCGCGATCTTGCAGCCACAGCCGCCACCGTGCGACAGCGAGGTCAGGCGAGGTTCGGCGGGTCTTTCGGGTGCGTTCATCGGGGTTCTCGCGATGTGGATGCAAGCAGGTCGGCGAGCAGTTCGTGCAACGCAGCGCGTTCTCGCGCCGGCTCGAACCATGCGGCCCGCGAAGCGACCTGTCTTTGCAGATGGACAAGCATAGCCGGCTCGTCGCGCAGGCGCTGCAGCAGGGTGGCCAGCGTCGCAGCGTCGCCCACCGGAAAGTAGCCGTCGTAGTGCTCGCCGAGCAAACCCAGGTTGCCGTCGATTCGCGACGCCAGCACCGGCGTGCCGCTGCGCACCGCCTCGATCACCACGTGGGCGCCGCCCTCCAGCCGGCTGGGGTGGACCAGCACGTGCGCGGCTTGAATGCGTCTGCGGGCCTGACCATGCGGCAGCGCGCCGAGCCAGCGGTAGCGCGGGCATTCGGCCATCAGCGCCGCCGCTGCGGTCTGCAGTGCGGGCTCGAGCGCCGCGCCGACATGGTCGAGCAGGATGTCGTCGCGATCGGCCAGACTCCGGGCCGCGTCGAAGTAGGTCTGCGGCGATTTCACTTCGCGCAGATGACCGACCATCAGCGCGCGCAGGTGCATCGAGGTCTTGGCCGGCGTGGTTCGCGCCGCGCAGCTCTGCAGGATCACGCGCGCCTTGGGCTGCAGATCGGCCGGCAGCGCGCTGGCGCCGATTTGATTGAGCACGACCAGCCGGTCGGCGCTGCGCAGCGAGGATAACGCGGTCGCGTCGTCGGCAATGTCGCGGTAGAGGTCGGTGCCGGTGAGCACCACCACCAGCGCGGCGCCATCGCGCGAAGCGCGCCAACGCGCCACCGACGCCGCCGAGCGCCGCGCGTGCAGCGCGATCATCAGCGCCTCGTCACCACCGTCCCAGGTCGCGGCCACGCGCACGCGGTAAGCTGCCGACAGCATGCGTGCCCAGCGGCGCGCGGTCTGCCAGTTGCCGTTGTTGGCGTCGGCCAACGCCGGCGTCACGATCACGATGTCACGGCGATGCACAGTCCGCAGGTTAACGCGATGACCGACCCGCATCAGGCTGGCGGCGCCGCCCGCCGGGCCGGCGCCGCGGCGCTGGCGGCCGCGCTGCAGACCTCGCGGAAAGACACGCTGGCGACCTTCGCGATTTGCGAGCACGGCCTGGAAGCATTGGCCGTTCCGCAGCGCGAGTCGCTCAACCCGCCGTTGTGGGAACTCGGGCACATCGGCTGGTTCCAGGAGTTCTGGATCGCGCGCAACCCGCAGCGCGCCGCCGGTGTGGACGCCGACCCCGCGGCAGCGCGCCGAGACGGCGTGCGTGCGCGATCGGATGCGCTGTACGACTCGAGCCGGGTCCCCCATGCCACCCGTTGGAGCCTGCCGTTGCCCGGCGCCGATGCCACGCGTGCAGACCTTGCCAGCCAGCTCGACGCCACGCTCTGCCTGTTGCGCGATGCCGATGGCGACGACTCTTCGCTGTACTTCTTCCGCCTGGCGCTGCTGCATGAAGACATGCACCACGAGGCCGCGCTGTACATGGCACAGAGTCTCGGGCTCGCCATTCACGATCCGCGCTGGCAGCCGGCACGTCCGGGCGACGCGCGCATCGAGCTGGCATTCGACGCCGGGCCGTGGTCGCTGGGTGGCGGCGCAGGATTCGCCTTCGACAACGAGCTGGCCGCGCACGCCGTGGACCTGCCGGCCACGAGCATCGACAGCCGCGTGCTCAACTGGGCGGAGTATCTGCCTTTCGTCGAATCGGGCGGCTACGGCCAGCCGTTATGGTGGAGTGAAGCGGGGCGTGCGTGGGTCACGGGCGAACGCCAGGCCGCGCCCCGCTATCTGCGAGGCGTTGCCGACGGCTGGCAGCAGCAGCGCCATGGCCAGTGGATCGCGCTGGACCCGTTGCATGCCGCCTGCCACCTGACGGCCTTCGAGGCCGAGGCCTGGTGCCGCTGGGCCGGTCGTCGCCTGCCCACCGAGGCCGAGTGGGAGCGTGCCGCCGTCGATCGACCCGACGAGTTCCAGTGGGGCCAGGTCTGGGAGTGGACCGCCAGTGCGTTCGAACCGTACCCCGGTTTTGTGCCGCACCCGTATCGCGACTACTCGGCACCGTGGTTCGGCTCGCGCCGCGTGCTGCGTGGTGCCTCGTTCATGACCCAGCCGCGTATGCGGCACCCGCGATATCGAAACTTCTTCCAGCCCGAGCGCAACGACGTGCCGGCCGGATTCAGAACCTGCCCGCTGCGGTAGGGTGCGCACGCGCGGCGTGCGCCGGCTTCACTTTTCGATGCCCATCACCAAGTTGGGCAGCCAGGTCGCGATCGCCGGAAACACGGTGATCAGCGCGATGCAGATCACCAGGCAGACGAAGAACGGGATCGCCGCGCGCGCGATGGTGTTGCTGTCCTTGCCGGTCATGTTCTGCAGCACGAACAGGTTGAAGCCCACCGGCGGCGTGACCTCGGCGATCTCCACCAGCAGCACGATGAAGATGCCGAACCAGACCAGGTCGAAGCCGGCCTTCTGGATCATCGGCAGCACCACCGCGGCGGTGAGCACGATCATCGAGATGCCGTCGAGCGCGGTGCCGAGGATCAGATACACCATCACCAGCATCGCGATCAGCGCGTAGGGTGATAGCTGCAGCGCGTTGACCCACTCGGCCAGCTCGCGCGGGATGCCGGTGAAGGCCATGGTCTTGGTCAGAAACGCGGCGCCGGCGAGGATGAACATGATCATGCAGCTCACGCGGGTGGCACTCATCAGGCCGTCCCAGAAGTTGCGCCAGGTGAGCATGCGGCCGACCGCGGCGATGGCCAGCGAGCCGAGCACGCCGTAGGCGGCGCATTCCGTGGCGGTGGCCCAGCCGGCGATCAGCACCCAGACGATGAACACGATCAGCAGCGCGCACGGGATCAGGCTCTTGGAGCGGCGCAGTTTCTCGGCGAACGTGGTGCTCTCGCCGGCGGCGGGCACACGCTCGGGATGGCTCAGGCTCCACCAGGCGATGTAGCCCGAGAACAGCAGCATCAGCAGCAGCCCGGGCAGGAAGCCGGCCAGGAAGATGCGAATGATCGACGCGTCAGCCGCCACCGCGTACACGACCATCGTGATCGACGGCGGGATCAGGATGCCGAGCGTGCCCGCGGTGGCGAGCGATCCGAGCGCCAGCTTCTCGTCGTAGCCACGGCGCTTCAGTTCGGGCAGCGCCACCTTGGCGATCGTGGCGCAGGTGGCCGCCGACGAGCCCGATACCGAGCCGAAGATGCCGCAGCCGAGGATGGTGGTGTGCATCAGGCGCCCGGGCACGCGGTTGAGCCACGGCGACAGGCCCTCGAACATCTGCTCGCTCAGGCGCGTGCGAAACAGGATCTCGCCCATCCAGATGAACAACGGCAGCGCGGCGAGCTCCCAGCTCGCGTTGCTCTCCCAGAACGCCGAGAACAGGTTCTTGCCCGGCGTGGTGGTGGTGAAGAACGCCTGGCCGATCCAGCCGCAGATGGCCAGCGTCATCGCGATCCACACGCCGCCGGACAGCAGCAGCAGCATCACCAACAGCAACAGGGCGCCGATGGTGAGGGTGGTCATGGTCCCGACACCGGATTGCGGCGACCGAGCGACGCATCATGAGCCCGGCGCGGGTACCGCCCGCCGCGCCGCGCACAAGTCGCACGGGCTGGTCCGGCCACTACATATCCTCCGAAAAATCGCCACGCGCATGGCGCTCTTCGACGAGCGCCACATACGTCGGCTTGGCGCCGCGCAGCACCAGCACGAGCTCGTCGACCACCGCCAGCCAGAACAGCAGCGCGCCGACCACGAAGGTGAGCTGCGGGATCCAGATCGGGATCACCACCAGGCCGCCGGCGATGTCGCCGAACTGGTGGCTCTCCAGCGTGAAGCGCGCGGCCCAGAAGGCGAGGTAGCCGATCGCGAAGGCGGCGATCAGCAAGGCGCCGATCTCGAGCGCGCGCCGCGTGCGCGCGTTCACCGCTTCCAGCAGCAACGTCACGCGCACGAAGTCGCCGTGCTTGAAGGCGTGCGCCATCGCCAGGAAGGCCGCCGCCGCGGTGAGCCACGACACGACGTCGTTGACGCCGCCGACGCGCCAGCCGGCCAGGCGGCCGACCGACGCGAAGATCATCAGCGCGAAGATCGCGGCGACGCAGACCGCCGCCAACGCGCCGGCGCCGGCAAAGGCGGCATCGAGGGTGCGACGCACGCGGCTTGGGGCTCGCAGGGCTGCGGGCCTACTTCTTGCGGCGGTAGGCGTCGACGATGGCCTGGCCGTCGGGGCCGGCCTGCTTCACCCAGTCGGCCAGCATCGTGTCGCCGACCTGCTTCATGTCGGTCATCAGTTTCGGCGAGCGGCTTGTGAGATGTTCATGCCCTTCTCGGTGAGCGCCTTCTTGTACCAGTCGTTCTTTTCCTCGCTCGCCTTCCAGCCGCGGGCTTCGGCATCGGCGGCGGCCTTCAGCACCGCGTCCTGCGTCGGCTTGTCGAGCGCGTGCAACGCCTTTGCATTGACGATCACCGCGTTCTTCGGCAGCCAGGCCTGCGTGTCGTACCAGTTCTTGATGTGCTCGTAGGTCTTGGTGTCGTAGCCGGTGGAGCCCGACGACATGTAGCTTTCGACGACGCCGGTGGCGAGCGCCTGCGTCAGCTCGGCGGCCTGGATCTGCACCGGCTGCGCGCCGACGAGTTCGGCGATCTTCGCGGTGGCCGGGCTGTAGGCGCGCCACTTGATGCCGCTCATGTCGGCCACCGAGTCGATCGCCTTCTTGGTGTAGATGCCCTGCGGCGGCCACGGCACCGAGAACAGCAGCTTCATGCCCTGCGCTCGAGGAGTTTGTCGAGCGCGGCCTTCTGCGCGGCGTACAGCTTGCGACTCGGCGTAGCCGGTGGCGAGGAACGGAATGCCGTCGAGCGCGTACAGCGGGTTCTCGTTGGCGAAGTTGGCGAGCAGGATCTCGCCGATCTGCGCCTGGCCGCCTTGCACCGCGCGCTTGATCTCCGGCGCCTTGAACAGCGAGGCGTTGGCGTGCACGGTGATCTTCAGCTTGCCGCCGCTGGCCTTGTCGACGTCGTTGGCGAACTGCGTCAGGTTCTCGGTGTGGAAGTTGGTGGCCGGGTAGGCGGCGGGCAGGTCCCACTTGGTCTGCGCAAACGCGGCCAGCGGCAGCGCGAGCGCCAGCGCGGCGAAGGGGCGGGTGATGAACATCGGCACTCCTGATCATTGGCGGTTGGTCGGTGCGGCAAGCATGGGGGGTGCCACGCGCGGCGCGGATGCGGATTTGCCCCGACACGGGGAACTCAGAGCTTGCAGTCTAGAAACCAAGAAGGTAAATTGTCAATAAATCATCATCAATTTGAGCGAAAACCCCGATGACCCAACGCAGCTCCGCCGCTCGCCGGCCCGCCCGTGGCAGCGCCGCCATCGTCTCGTCGTCGCACCTGGTGTCGCCGCGCAGCGGCGAGCTGTCGGAATTCGAGTTCGGCCTCATCGTGGCGTGGAACGCGTTCTCGCGCTGGGCCGTGCGCTGCATGGCGGCGGCCGGCTGCCCGGACCTGACGATCACCGACGTGCTGCTGCTGCACCACGTCCACCACCGCGCGCGCAACAAGAAGCTGGCCGACATCTGCTTCGTGCTGAACTACGAGGACACGCACGTGGTCGCGTACTCGCTGAAGAAGCTGGTCGGCGCCGGCTTGCTGCAGGCCGAGAAGCTGGGCAAGGAGGTGTTCTACAGCCCGACGCCGCTCGGCGAAGGCTTCGTCCAGAAGTACCGCGGCGTGCGCGAGGAGTGCCTGGTCAAGAGCCTGGACACCGAGCTGAATGCCGACATCGGCGAGCTGGCGCGGCTGCTGCGCACGATGTCGGGCATGTACGACCAGGCCGCGCGTTCGGCACGGCGATGTGAGATGGTCCACCCCCGATGCGGCCTGGCGGTGGCAGCTCAGATGGCTCAGTTTGGTTCCGCCTCACATCGCTGCGCGATATGACTCTCCACCGAAACCCTGCGGGTTTTCTTGGCGTGCTGATGCTGGAGACTCGCTTTCCGCGGGTGGTGGGTGACGTCGGCAACCCGGCGAGCTTTGCGATTCCGGTGCGACACCGCATCGTGGCGGGCGCCTCGCCGCAGCGTGTGGTGCGCGAGGGCGATCTGACCTTGCTCGCGCCGTTCCTCGATGCGGCGCGCGTTTTGGTGGCCGAGGGCGCCGCGGCCATCACCACGAGTTGCGGCTTCCTGGTCGAGTTCCAGGCGGCGCTGCAGGCCGAGCTGCCGGTGCCGGTGTGGACTTCGAGCCTGCTGAAGCTGCCGGAGCTGGCCGCGCCCGGCGTGATCACCGTCGATGCGCTATCGCTGGGCGCGCGCCACCTGCACGCCGCCGGCGCCGATGCCACGGTGCCGGTGGTGGGTCTGGCCACCGACTGCCACTTGCAACGCGCCTTGCTCGATGACGAGATGGCCATCGACGCCGGCCGCGCCGAAGCCGACGTGATCGACGCCGCACAGCGCCTGGTGGCGCGCTGGCCGATGGTGCGTGAGATCGTGCTCGAATGCACCAACATGCCGCCCTATGCGAACGCCGTGGCGCGCGCCACGCGGCGTCCGGTCCACCACATCATCAGCCTGCTGCACGAACGGTGGCGGGCCCTGGAAGCAAGCGCATGAACGTTTCCCCACGCTGGCAGTTCTGGATCGATCGCGGCGGCACCTTCACCGACATCGTCGGCCGCGCGCCCGACCGTTCGCTGCGCACGCTGAAGCTGCTGTCGGACAACCCCGAGCAGTACCGCGACGCGGCGGTCGAAGGCATTCGCCGCCTGCTGGGCCTGCAGCCCGGCGAGCCGATCACGGCCGCGCAGGTCGAGTGCGTGAAGATGGGCACCACGGTGGCGACCAACGCGCTGCTCGAGCGCAAGGGCGACCGCACGGTGCTGGTCACCACGCGCGGCTTTCGCGACGCGCTGCGCATCGCCTACCAGGAGCGGCCGCGGCTGTTCGACCGCCACATCGTGCTGCCCGAGCTGCTGTACGAGCGCGTGATCGAGGCCGACGAGCGCGTCGGCGCACACGGCGACGTGGTGCTAGCCGCTCGACGAGCGACGCGCTGCGCGCCGAGTTGCAGGCCGCCTACGACGCCGGCATCCGCGCCTGCGCCGTCGTCTTCATGCACGGCTATCGCTTCACCGCGCACGAGCAGGCCGCGTGCGCGCTGGCGCGCGCCATCGGCTTCACGCAGGTCAGCGCGTCGCACGAAGTCAGCCCGCTGATGAAGCTGGTGTCGCGCGGCGACACCACGGTGGTCGACGCCTACCTGTCGCCGATCCTGCGCCGCTATGTCGACCAGGTGGCGGCGCAGATGCCGGGCGTGCGCCTGTTCTTCATGCAGTCGAGCGGCGGCCTGACCGAGGCGCACCACTTCCAGGGCAAGGACGCGATCCTGTCGGGCCCGGCCGGCGGCATCGTCGGCATGGTGCGCACCGCGGTGGCCGCCGGCCACGACCGCGTCATCGGCTTCGACATGGGCGGCACCAGCACCGACGTCAGCCACTACGCCGGCGAGTTCGAGCGCGCGTTCGAGACGCAGGTGGCCGGCGTGCGCATGCGCGCGCCGATGATGAGCATCCACACCGTGGCCGCCGGCGGCGGCTCGATCCTGCAGTTCGACGGCGCGCGCCTGCGCGTCGGCCCCGAGAGCGCGGGTGCCAACCCCGGGCCGGCGAGTTACCGGCGCGGCGGCCCGCTGGCGGTGACCGATGCCAACGTGATGCTGGGCGCGATCCAGCCGTCGCACTTTCCGAAGGTGTTCGGGCCGCGCGCCGACGAAGCGCTCGACCGTGACGGCGTCGTCGCCCGCTTCGAGGCGATGGCCGCGCGAGGTGACGCGCGGCACCGGCCGCGACGCCACGCCCGAGTCGCTGGCCGCCGGCTTCCTGCAGATCGCGGTGCAGAACATGGCCAACGCGATCAAGCGCATCTCGGTGGCGCGCGGCTACGACGTCACGCAGTACACGCTGCAGTGCTTCGGCGGCGCCGGCGGCCAGCATGCCTGCGCGGTGGCCGATGCGCTCGGCATGACGCGGGTGTTCGTGCATCCGCTGGCCGGCGTGCTGTCGGCCTACGGCATGGGGCTGGCCGACCAGATCGCGATGCGCGAAGCGTCGGTCGAATTGCCGCTCGACGCGAGCCGGCCTCGCGGCGGCGCAGACGCGGTTGCGCGAGCTCGGCGGCGCGGCGCGCGACGAGCTGCTCGGCGCAGGGCGTGGGCGCGGTCGAGCTGCGCGCAGCGCATGCACGTGCGCTACCAGGGCACCGACACCGCGCTGGTGGTGCCCTTCGGCGCCATCGACGCCGTGCGGCGCCGCGTTCGAGGCGGCGTACCGCCAGCGCTTCGCGTTCCTGATGCCCGACCGCACGCTGGTGATCGAGGCGGTGTCGGTCGAGGCGGTGGGGCCCGGCGAGCGTTTCGACGACGTCGAGTGCCGCGACGAGCGCCGCGGCGACGCACCGGCCGCAGCCGCGTGCGACGCGTGCGCATGTACTTCGATGGCTGGCACGACGCCGGCCTGTTCGTGCGCGAGTCGCTGCAGGCCGGCGCGACGATCGACGGGCCGGCGATCATCGCCGAGGCCAACGCCACCACCGTGGTCGAGCCGGGCTGGCAGGCGGTGCTCGCGCCGGCCGGCGGGCTCGAGCTCAGCCGCGTGGCCGCGCGCGCGTCGCAGCACGCGATCGGCACCCAGGCCGACCCGGTGATGCTCGAGGTCTTCAACAACCTGTTCATGAACATCGCCGAGCAGATGGGCCTGCGGCTGCAGAACACCGCCTACTCGGTGAACATCAAGGAGCGGCTCGACTTCTCGTGCGCGCTGTTCGATGCGTGGGCCAGCTGATCGCCAACGCGCCGCACATGCCGGTGCACCTGGGCTCGATGAGCGAGAGCATCAAGACCGTGATCGAGCGCAACCCGCAGATGCGCGAGGGCGACGTCTACGTGCTCAACGACCCGTACCACGGCGGCACGCACCTGCCCGACGTGACCGTGGTGACGCCCGTGTACCTGGCCAGCGGCGATGCGAAGCCGAGCTTCTACGTCGCGTCGCGCGGCCACCATGCCGACATCGGCGGCAGCACGCCGGGCTCGATGCCGCCGTTCTCGAAGACGATCGACGAAGAGGGCGTGCTGTTCGACAACTTCCTGCTGGTGCGCGACGGCCGCCTGCGCGAGAGCGAACTGCGGGCGCAGCTGAACACCAGGCGCTGGCCGGCGCGCAACCCCGACCAGACGATCGCCGACCTGCGCGCGCAGATCGCGGCCAACGAGAAGGGCGTGCAGGAGCTGCGCGCGATGGTCGCGCAGTTCGGCCGCGACACGGTGGCCGCCTACATGCGGCACGTGCAGGACAACGCCGAGGAATCGGTGCGCCGCGTGATCACCGCGCTGAAGGACGGCGCCTTCGAGCTGCCGCTCGACAACGGCGCGACGATCCGCGTCAAGGTCACGGTGCATGCGCAGCAGCGCGAGGCGACGATCGACTTCAGCGGCACCAGCGCGCAGCTGCCCAACAACTTCAACGCCCCGAAGGCGGTGACGATGGCCGCGGTGCTGTACGTCTTTCGCACGCTGGTCGACGACGACATCCCGCTCAACGCCGGCTGCCTGAAGCCGCTGCAGGTGATCGTGCCCGAGGGCTGCATGCTGAATCCGCACCCGCCGGCCGCCGTGGTGGCGGGCAACGTCGAGACCTCGCAGTGCGTGACCAACGCGCTGTTCGGCGCGCTGGGCGTGATGGCGGCCAGCCAGTGCACGATGAACAACTTCACCTTCGGCAATCAGACCCACCAGTACTACGAGACGATCTCGGGCGGCTCGGGCGCCGGGCCCGGCTTCGACGGCACCAGCGTCGTGCAGACCCACATGACCAACTCGCGCCTCACCGACCCCGAGGTGCTGGAGTTCCGCTTCCCGGTGCGTCTGGACAGCTATGCGATCCGCGCCGGCTCGGGCGGCGCCGGGCGCCAGCGCGGCGGCGATGGCGGCGTGCGGCGCGTGCGCTTCCTCGAGGCGATGACGGCATCGATCCTGAGCAACGGGCGCCGCGTTGCCGGCGTTCGGGCTGGCCGGCGGCGAGCCGGGCGCGCTGGGCATCAACCGCGTCGAGCGCGCCGACGGCCGCGTCGAGACGCTGCAGCACATCGGCTCGGCCGACGATGCAGCCGGGCGACGTGTTCGTGATCGAGACGCCGGGCGGCGGCGGTTTCGGGCCGCCGCGCCGCGCCGGCGGCGGCTGACGCCGCAACCGTCGCGAGGCTCTTGGCCTTCAGGGGCGACGCGGGAACGTGAACATGTTCGGCGCCGGCCCGAGCTGGCGCAAGCCCCGTGCCGCGCTGTCGGGCCGCTGGCCCTGCAGCGCCTTGCGAATGTCGATCGCGATGATGCCGTTGGTGTAGTAGCTGTGCTGGGTGAGGCCGGAGACGACCGCCGAACAGTCGACCTGGTAGATCTTCTGGTGCAGGGCCTGCGGTCGCGCCGCGCCACGTTGGCCCAGGCGGTCGGGGTTGCCCTTGGTGTAGTCGCTGACGCGCAGCGCCATGTCGTTGCCGTTGTGGTAGATCGCCACCGCGTTGCCGATCTGGTGCACCAGCTCCATCGGCTGGCCGTGTTCGAGCACGGTGTCGTCGACATCCGCTGCTGCCATGAAGACGTGCTCGAACATGCGCGGCAAGGTGCTGCCCGGGCTGAAATCCCACACGCGCTCGAGCGCCTGTTGCAGCACGAAGTTGCCCATCGAGTGCGCCAGCAGGTGGATCTTCTGGCCGCACAACTCGGTGCCCTCGACCTGCGCCAGCGCGCGCAACACCTCGCTGTCGCGCGTGATGCCCTGTGCCAGCAACTGCTCGCGCGTGCTGCGCTCGGTCTCCTTGGCGGCGCGCACGTCGCGCCCGAGCTGGCGCAGGAAGTCGCGCAGCTTCAGCATCGCGCGCCCCACGGCGCCGGCCGCGCTGCGCGCATCGGCGCGGTCGCTCTTGTAGCTCACCCAGGGCAGCGCCTTGCCATCCGATGGCCAGGTGAACAGGATCACGCGCACCGGCTGAACCGCCTCGCCGGGCTGACTCGGCGTCGGGCCGGTTGAGCATGGCCTCGAACGCGGCGGCGCGTGCCGACGGCCTCTTCCCAGCCGACGTTGTAGCCATGGATCAACACCAGCATGTCGATGCCGCGCTGCATGTCGGCCTGCAGGTCGGCGAACATCGCCTGCGAGCCGAGCTTGGCCGGCTGTGCGGAATCGGCCACCGACTTGTCGGGAATGCTCTCCTCGTAGGCGTCGATCACCTGGCTGTCGCGCGCGCATTGCGCGAAGTAGTCCTGCAGCGCCTCGCCGTCGCCCGGGCCGGTGAACTCCTTGTCGTGCAACAGCAGCTCCTGCACGCGGGCGTCGTCGGCGGTGAAGGTGACGCGGCCGAAGCGCAGGTTCTCCATGCCGTCGGACGAGAACCGGGTGCCGTAGCGCTTGGGCCGGAAGCGCTCGTCACCCTCGTGTGCTCGATTGGTGGCATAGAAGACGGTGGTCTGCATCACGGGTCTCCTGCAGTGGGGCGCCGCATGCTGCCACGGCGGCGCTGTGGCGTGGCCGACAAACTGGGGATGGGGCGGCGCCTGGCGGACGTGTCGCCGCGCTGCATCCGGCCATCGGAGCGCGGCGTACGGTCATCTCGAGGGGACTCGACCCGACCGCCGAACTCGATCATGCTTACGGCTTGTCGGCGGCGAGACCCTGTAAGGAACTCGCACCACCACCCGACAGACAGCGCGTCAACGGCCAAGCAGTCGGCGTGCCCGCGAGAACCATCCACCACCCACGGAGCAACCCATGAACCAACGTCTGATCGTCTCTTCCGCCCTGGCTTCGGTGCTGGCGCTCGGCCTGGTGGGCCAGGTCGCCGCCCAGAGCAAGGAGAAGGAGAAGTGCTACGGCATCGCCAAGGCGGGCCAGAACGATTGCGCCAACCTGGCGGACACCCACACGTGCGCCGGCCAGAACAAGGTCGACAACGACCCGGGCGAATGGAAGTACGTGGCCAAGGGCACATGCAAGGAGATGAAGGGCATGACCGAAGCCGAAGCCAAGGCCAAGAAGGGTTGAGGCGCCACCCGCACGCATCGCGGCAGGAAGTGCACCGTGACAGGCGTGGGCATCGGATGGCGGCAGCCCCACTACGGTGAGTTGCTCGAACGCCGGCCCGCGCTCGACTTCGTCGAAGTGCACTCGGAAAACTTCTTCGGCGACGGCGGCGCCGCGCTGGCGGTGCTCGAGCGCGGCCGCGAACACTATCCGATCAGCCTGCACGGCGTCGGGCTGGCCCTGGGCTCGGCCGTCGGCCTGGACCCCTGGCACCTCGATCGCCTGGCGGCGCTGGTGCAGCGCATCGAGCCGGTGCGGGTCAGCGACCACGCCTGCTTTGCGCGTGCGCCGCTGAGCAGCGGGCAACCGCCGGTGCATGGCTCGGACCTGCTGCCGATCGCGTTCACGCCGGCATCGCTGGACATCATGGTGCGCAACGTCGAGCAGGTGCAGCAGCGGCTGCGCCGCCCGATCGCGGTGGAGAACCTGTCGGCCTACCTGCGCTGGGCCGACGACTCGCTGGACGAGGCGCAGTTCTTCAACGAGCTGGCGCGGCGCAGCGGCTGCACGCTGCTGCTCGACCTGAACAACCTGGTGGTCAACGCGATCAACCAGGGTGTCGATGCGGTCGGTGCGCCGTGCCGCTTCGTCGATGCGATCGACGCGAGCCACGTCGCCGAGATCCACCTCGCCGGCTTCAATGCGCAGGGCCCGCTGGTGATCGACGACCACGGCAGCCGCGTGCACGAGCCGGTGTGGCAGGTGTTGCGCCACGCGCTGCAGCGGCTGGGCCCGCGGCCAACGCTGATCGAGTGGGACACCGACATTCCCGCGCTCGACGTGCTGCTGGACGAAGCGCAGGCGGCGCGCACGCTGATGGCCGACGTGGCTTTGCAGGCGCTTGCATGAGCACAGCTGCGTCGCAACACGAGGCCTTGCGGCAACAGCAGTTGCTGCGCGCGCTGTGGCGGCGCGGCGATGACAGCGCGCTCGCGCTGCGGCTGCGCGAGGCGGGTGCGCGCGCGGGGCAGGGCCTCGATGCGTACCGCGGCAATGCGGCGGCGGTTGCCGAGCGCGCGTTGGCCAGTGCATTCCCGACCGTGCAGCAGCTGATCGGTGACGAGTCTTTCGCACAACTCGCGCGTGTGGTCTGGCAGCGCCAGCCGCCGCGCTGCGGCGACCTCGCGCGTTACGGCGATGCGCTGCCCGACTGGATCGCCGAGGATCCGCAGCTGGCGTCGGAGCCCTACCTGTCCGACGTGGCGCGCATCGATTGGGCGGTGCACGCCATCGAGCACGCCGCCGATGCGCCTGCGTCGCCGGCCGGCTTGCCGCTGCTCGCCGAACACGATCCATCTCAACTCGCGCTGCGCCTGCGACCGGGGTTGACGCTCGTGGTGTCGCGCTGGCCGGTGGTGACGATCTGGCAAGCCCATCGCAGCAGCGACGCCGATCGTTTTGCGCCGGTGCGTCAGGCGTTGGCCGACCACGTCGCCGAGACGGCGCTGGTGGCGCGGCCGTCGTGGCGCGCCACGGTGCAGGCAGTCGATCGAGGCACCGCGCGCTTCATGGCCGCGCTGCAAGACGGTGACGCGCTGGCATCTGCGCTCGATGCGGCGGGCGCCACGTTTCAGTTCGAACCCTGGTTGCACGATGCCGTGCGCCAGCAATGGCTGCAGGCGGTGGAGCCGGTGGCCGACGCCGGATGCGGAGGGAACCGATGATTGGGCTTGGTATCGGGCACGCGCGAATGGCATGCTCGATCGCGCGCTGATCCGTTGGCTGCGGCCGCTGCTGGAGCCGGTTGCCCGCCTGCTGCACGCCTGGGGCGTGCCTGCCGATGGCGTCACGTGGCTGGGCTTTGGGGTGGGGGTCGGCGCCGCGCTGGCGATCGCCGGCGAGTCGTACACGCTCGGCCTGGCGCTGCTGCTGGCCAGCCGTCTGTGCGACGGGCTCGACGGTGCGCTGGCTCGGCTGACGCAGCCCACCGACCGCGGCGCGTTCCTCGACATCGCGCTGGACTTCCTGTTCTACGCCAGCATCCCGCTGGCGTTTGCGATCGCCGAGCCTGCCGCGCAGTGCGCTGGCCGCGGCGGTGCTGCTGGCGGCGTTCATCGGCACCGGCTCGAGCTTCCTGGCCTTTGCGGCGCTGGCCGAGCGGCGCGGCCTGAAGAGCGATGCCTATCCGCGCAAGGGCCTCTACTACCTCGGCGGCCTCACCGAGGCCAGCGAGACGCTGATCTGCTTCGCGCTGATGTGCCTGTGGCCGCAGCACTTCGCCTGGTGGGCCTACGGCTTCGCGGCGCTGTGCGCGCTGACGATCGTCACGCGGCTGGTCGGCGGGCTGGCGCGCGCTGTCAGTGACGCTCGGCGAGTCCGCAGCAATGAACAAGAACAAGCTGGTGCTGCTGGTCGTGCTGCTGGTGCTGATCGGCGCCTTCTTCGCCTTCGACCTCGGGCGCTTCTTCAGCCTGGCGTACATCGAAGTCGCAGCCAGGCCGAGTTCGCGGCGCTGTACGCGCAACCAGTCCGGCGCTGGTGATCGGCGTGTTCTTCGCGGTCTACGTCGCCGTGACCGCGCTGTCGCTTCCCGGCGCGGCGATCATGACGCTGGCCGCCGGCGCGATCTTCGGCCTGCGTCGTCGGCACGCTCGATCGTGTCGTTCGCCTCGAGCATCGGCGCGACGCTGGCGTTCGCTGGCCGTCGCGCTACCTGCTGCGCGACAGCGTGCAGGCGCGCTTCGGCGCGCGGCTGGCCGAGATCGACCAGCGGCATCGCAACGGAGGGCGCGTTCTACCTGTTCACGCTGCGCCTGGTGCCGCTGTTCCCGTTCTTCGTGATCAACCTGCTGATGGGGCTGACGACGATGAAGGCCTGGCACCTTCTACTGGGTCAGCCAGCTCGGCATGCTGGCCGGCACGCTGGTCTACGTGAACGCCGGCACGCAGCTGGCGAAGATCGAGTCGCTCGCGGGCATCCTGTCGCCCGGCGCTGATCGGCTCGTTCGTGCTGCTCGGCGTGTTTCCGCTGCATCGCCAAGAAGGTCGTCGATGCGATCCAGGCGCGGCAGCGTCTATGCGCGCTGGCGCGGCCGCAAGCCCAGGCGCTTCGACCGCAACCTGGTGGTGATCGGCGCCGGCGCCGCCGGGCTGGTGATCGAGCTACATCGCCGCCGCGGTGAAGGCCAAGGTGACGCTGGTCGAGAGCCACAAGATGGGCGGCGACTGCCTGAACTACGGCTGCGTGCCGAGCAAGGCGCTGATCAGGACGCGCCAAGCTGGTGCACCAGATGCGCCACAGCGCCGACCTACGGCATCGCCGACGCCGACGCGCAGATGTCGACTTCGCCGAGGTGATGGAGCGCGTGCAGCGCGTGGTCACGGCGATCGAGCCGCACGATTCGGTCGAGCGCTACACCGGCCTGGGCGTCGACGTGGTGCAGGGCCAGCGCGAGATCATCGACCCGTGGCACGTGCGAGATCGCGCAAGGCCGACGGCAGCACGGCAGACGCTGACGACGCGCAGCCATCGTCATCGCCACCGGCGCGCGCGCCGTTCGTGCCGCCGCTGCCCGGGCTGGAGGAGGTCGGCTGCTGACCAGCGACACGCTGTGGGACCTGCGCGAACTGCCGCGCGCGGCTGGTGGTGCTCGGCGGCGGGCCGATCGGCTGCGAGCTGGCGCAGGCCTTCGCGCGGCTGGGCTCGCAGGTGACGCAGATCGAGATGCTCGCCGCGCATCATGGTGCGCGAGGACGAGGAGGTCTCGGCCTATGCGAAGCAGGCGCTCGAGGCCGACGGCGTGACGGTGCTGACCGGCCACAAGGCGCTGCGCTGCGAGCAGCGCGCGGCGACGTCAAGGCCATCGTGGTCGAAGCGGCCGGCGGCGAGAAGCGCATCGAGTTCGACGCGCTGCTGTGCGCGGTCGGCCGGGTCGCGCGTCTCGAAGGGCTACGGCCTCGAGGAGCTCGGCATCCCGGCGCAGCGCACGATCGAGACCAACGAGTACCTGCAGACGATCTATCCCAACATCTACGCCTGCGGCGACGTCGCCGGGCCGTTCCAGTTCACGCACACCGCGTCGCACCAGGCCTGGTATGCGGCGGTCAACGCGCTGTTCGGCGGTTCGCCAAGAAGTTCAAGGCCGACTACTCGGTGATTCCGTGGGCGACCTTCATCGACCCCGAGGTCGCGCGCGTCGGCCTGAACGAGCAGGAGGCCAAGGAGAAGGGCATCGCCTACGAGGTCACGCGCTACGGCATCGACGACCTCGACCGCGCCATCGCCGACCGCGCCGACGCACGGCTTCGTCAAGGTGCTCACCGTGCCGGGCAAGGACCGCATCCTCGGCGTCACCATCGTCGGCGAGCATGCCGGCGACCTGCTGGCCGAGTACGTGCTGGCGATGAAGCACGGCCTGGGGCTGAACAAGATCCTCGGCACCATCCACACCTACCCGACGCTGGCCGAGGCCAACAAGTACGCCGCCGGCGAATGGAAGCGCGCGCACCAGCCGCTCGGCCTGTTGCGCTGGGTCGAGCGCGTGCACGCCTGGCGGCGTTGAGCGGCCCCGAGCGCGGCTTGGGGTTATCCTGCGGCCGATGAAGCAGCACCGGGCAACGCTGGCGGTGGCGATCGGCATGTCGGTTGCCGGTGGCGCGCTGTCCGTCGACGGGCCCAACCTGCTCACCGACTTCGGCACGGCCCTGGGCGTGCCGCCTGCGCCGTGGCGATTCGTCGGATTGCCTTACCAGTCCAAGCCGATGACGCGGTTTCGCATCGTCAATCACGAGGGCGCGCGCGTGCTGGAGGTCAGGGCAGACGAGTCGTATGGCAACCTGGTGCACGACTTGTCGGGCGCGGCCAGCGATGCGCGGTCGTTGTCGTGGCGCTGGCGCATCGAGGTGGACAATCCGGCGGGCGACCCGCAAAAGCGGTCGGGCGACGACCATGCGCTCGCAGTGTGCGCGATGTTCGATCTGCCGCTGTCGGCGGTGCCGTTCGCCGAGCGCCAGGTGCTGAGGGCGGCGCGGGTGGCGGCCGGCGAATTGCTGCCATCGGCGACGATCTGCTACACGTGGGACGAGCGGCAGGCCCAGGGCGCATCGAGCAACAGCCCATTCACGCGGCGCGTGCGCTACCTGGTGTTGCGCGGTGCTGGCGAGCCGCTGCAGCAGTGGCGCGAGGAGCAGCGTGATCTGCGTGCCGACTTCCTGCGCCTGTTCGGCGGCGAGGCCGGTGCGGTGCCGCCGCTGCTGGCCATCAGCGTGTCGGCCGATGCCGACAACACGCACGGGCACAGCCTCGCGCTGCTGAGCGACATGGTGCTGCAATGAAGCAACCCCATGCGCTCGCGGAGATCGCGCGTTGAAGAGACTGGTGCTGCTGGGCGGCGGCCATGCCCACGTGCACGTGCTGGCCGAGTTGGCGCGCGAGCCGATGCCCGGCGTGCAGGCGGTGCTGGCGACGCCGTTCATGCGCGCCAGATCTACAGCGGCATGCTGCCCGGCTGGATGGCCGGGCACTACATGCTGGATCAGTGCACGATCGCGCTCGAGCCGCTGGCGCGTGCCGCCAAGGTCGAGTTGGCGCTGTCGCCGGCGGTGTCGATGAATGCCAACGAGCGCACGGTCACGTTGGCAGACGGTCGGGTGGCCGAATACGATGCGCTGTCCATCGACACCGGCTCGATGTTCGACCGCGACGCCATCAAGGGTGCTCGCGAGCATGGCTTGTTCCTGCGGCCGCTCGAGCACTTCGTTCAGTTGTACGAGCGCCTGCTCGCGCTGGCCGCCGATCGGTTGCTCAACCTGGTGGTGATCGGCGGTGGCGCCGCGGGCTTCGAGGTGGCATTGGCGGTCAACCACCGGTTCAACGGCGCCGGACAGGAGCGTGCGCGGGTCTGCCTGGTGACCGGCGCCGACACCGTGCTGCCTGGGTTCAGCCCGGCAGTGCGCGAGCGCGCACTCGGCTTGCTGCGGCGCGCGCGCGTGACGCTGCTGAATCAACGCTGCATCGAGGTCAGCAGCGGGCAGGTGCAGTTGGACAATGGCGCGCGCCTGGTGTGCGACGTGCCGCTGCTTGCGCTGCCGACGGTCGCCCCCGGCTGGCTGCATGGCAGCGCGCTGGCGCTCGACGCGCACGGATTCATCAGCACCACGCCGACGCTGCAGAGCGCGTCGCACGCCGAGGTGTTTGCTGCCGGCGATGTGGCGTCGCGCAACGATCGCGAGCTGCCGACGCAGCGGCGTGTTCGCCGTGCGCGCCGGGCCGGCGCTGGCGCTGAACCTGCGGCGTCACCTGGCCGGCGGGCCGCTGCAGCCATGGCAACCGAAGGAGCGCTCGCTGTACCTGCTGTCGTGCGGCGCACGCCGCGCCATCGCATCGTGGGGCCAGTTCAGCGCGCAGGGCCGCTGGGTGTGGGCGTGGAAGGACTGGATCGATCGGCGCTTCGTCGCGCGTTACGCCGAGCCGGCGCCGGCTGCCGAGGCGGCGCTGCCGATCAGCGCCGAACGCGGGCGCGACGCCGCGCCCTGACGCGGCCTGGGCGCCTCACTCATGAGGCCGGAAGGCGATCACCATGCTCGGCGGCACGCGGCCGTCGGTGTCGCGTGGCAACTCTCCGGTGCGCTCGAGTGCGCGCAGCACGGCCTCGTCCCACTCCTTGTTGCCGCTGCTCTTGACGAGCCGGGTCCCGACGATGGTGCCGTCGGGTGCGCAGCGCACTTCGACGTCTGCGCTCGGATTGCCCCGCACCTCGTCACTGAACACGATCTTGGGCTTGACGCGCGCGACGATGCGCCCGGCATAACTCGCCGATGGCCCCGCGTCTCGCGCAGCGGTGCCCGGTGAGTTGGGCGAGCCGGTACCGCCGGCCTGACCGAGCATGCGCTTCAAGTTCTCTTCGCGCTGCCTGGCTTGACGAGCCTCTTCTTCCTTCTCACGCTTGATCTCGAGCTCGCGCTGTTTCTGCGCCGCCAGCTTCTCGGCCTTCTCGCGCTCGATGCGCTCTTGCTCCTTGCGCACCTGCTCCTTGCGCTCGAGTTCCTTGCGCTCGAGTTCCTTGCGCTCCAGTTCCCTACGCTCGCGCTCCTGCTGCTCGCGCTGCTCGCGAAGCTTGCGCTCGGCGTTCTCTTTCTCGATGGCGATCTGGGCCTCGTTGGGTGCCGGTTTGGGCGGCGGCTCTGCGGCCTTGGGCACGGGCGCGGGGGCGGGTGCCGGCGTCGGTGTCGGCGTCGGCACAGGCTTGGGTTCGACCACCGGTGGCGCCGCGATCTGCGGCACCGCGGACCACAACTCGGCGCTGACGCCGGCCGGCGTCTGGCTGCGCCACGACACGCCGAACGCCAACGCGATGAGCAGGCCCACGTGCGCCAGCAGCGCCCACGCCGTGCCCTTGCCCATGCCGCCCGGGCGCTGCGGCATCAGGTTGTCCTGACGGGTGAGGGTGCTGTCCAGGGCCATGTCAGTCGGCGCTGGGCCGCTCCCAAGCCGACTCGACGGACGCCGCCGCGCGGGGTGGCATGCAGGACTGGAAAGGAGCAAAGCGAGCGTGGGGGTCAACATCTTCACCCGGCTTGTTTCACGGACAGGCCCACGCGCTGCACGCCGGCGCGCTGCAGCGCGTCCATCACCTTGACGACCTGTTCGTACTTGACGTTGCGGTCGGCGGAGATCACCACCGGCACCTCGGCATTGCCGGCCTGCAGATCCTTCACGCGGGCGGCGAGCTGGCTCAAGCCCACGACACTGGCGTCGCCCTGGTCGACACGCACTTTCAGCCGCTCGTCGGTGGCCACGACGATCTCGATCACGTGCTGTGCGCGCTGCCGGGCCTTGCCCACCGACGGCAGGTCGACGACGCCGGTGGTGATCAGCGGCGCGCTGACCATGAAGATGATCAGCAGCACCAGCATCACGTCGATGAACGGCACCATGTTGATCTCGTTCATCGAGCGGCGACGGCGGCTGCTGTGGGCGACGACGGCGGGCATGTCAGGTTTACCTCAGTGGCGCGGGAGCGGTGACCGCGGCGGCGTGCGTCGGCGGCGCGCTGACGTTGCGCTGCAGGATGTTGAGGAACTCCTCGATGAAGGTCTCGAGCTGGATCGCGAGGCGGTCGATGTCGCGCGCGAAGCGGTTGTAGGCCACCACCGCGGGGATGGCGGCGAACAGGCCGATGGCGGTGGCCACCAGCGCCTCGGCGATGCCCGGCGCCACGGTGGCCAGCGTCACCTGCTGCAGGTTCGACAGGCCGACGAACGCATGCATGATGCCCCACACGGTGCCGAACAGGCCGACGTAGGGACTCACCGAGCCCACCGACGCGAGGAAGCCGAGGTTGCCTTCGATGACGTCGAGCTCGCGCTGGAAGCTGGCGCGCATCGCGCGGCGCGCGCCGTCGAGCTGCGCCGCAGCGTCGAGGCGGCGCTCGCGCAGCTTGAGGAACTCGCGCATGCCGCGAGGCGAAGATGCGCTCCATCGGCGCGCTGCGCTGCTTGGCGCCGGCCGCCTGGTTGAGCTCGGCCAGGTTCTTGCCAGACCAGAACTCGCGCTCGAAGTTGTCGTTGCTGCTGCGCACGCGCTTCAGGCCGAACACCTTGCCGAAGATCATCGACCAGCTGACCAGCGAGACCGCAAGCAGGCCGACCATCACCACCTGCACCACGAAGCTGGCGTGCAGCACGAGCTGGAAGATCGAGAGGTCCTGGGTCATGGCAGGCGGTTCAACACTTCGTCGGGGATGCGGCGTGGCCTGAAGCGTCGGTGCGTCGACGCAGCCGATTCGGATTTCGCCTTCGGCCAGCAGTTCCGTGCCGCGCCAGCGCCTGTTGCTCCAGATGCAGGCTGACGCGGGCCGCGTCGCGCACCGCGACGGTGACTTCGAGCAGGTCGTCCAGGCGGGCCGGGCGCAGGTAGCGCATCGCGGTGCGGCTGACGATGAACATCGCGCCCAGCCGCTCGCGCAGCGCGCCTTGCTCGACGCCCAGGCTGCGCAGCCACTCGGTGCGCGCGCGCTCGAAGAACTTCAGGTAGTTGGCGTAGTAGACGATGCCGCCGGCGTCGGTGTCTTCCCAATACACCCGCGTCGTGTGGCGAAAGGGCTGGGCGGTCGGCGGCTCGCATGGGCTCACGCGATGATACGTGAGCCGGTGCTTCGGTCCGTGCGTTCAGGGCACGACGCGGCGATACACCGGCCCCCACAGCGGATGGCCGGCTTCCGATCGGGTCAGCGCGAACGTCGGGTCGGCCTGGCGCGCGGCGCGGAACGAGGCCTCGCAGTCGGCCGGCCGGCTGCTGGTGCAGTAGATGAACGCGAGCAGCTTGTAGGCGCTGGCGCGGTCCCTCGGGCTGTTCAGGCCGGAGTGCAAGGCGCGTCTGCAACGCGCGCTTCGGCCTGCGGGTACTGGGCGTCGTCGTAGGCCCTCATGCCGGTGAGCAGGGCGCGCTCGGCGGGCCGCTCGATCACGTCGGTCAGGCCGGCCGAGTGCATGGGCGCGAGCGCAGCCGGCCAGGGCCAGCGACCAGCCCCACCATGCAACCATGTCAAGCGTTGCATCGTTCGTCTCCTCAGGAACCGAAGCGGTGTCGCACGACCACCGGCTGGTCGCTCGACACGCGCACTGTCACCGTGTGCGGCGCGAAATCCGCGTTGCGCACCGTGATCACGTGTTCGCCCACCGGCAACGTCAGTTGCGCGAGCGGCGGCGTCAGGCCGGCGGCCTTGCCGTCCACTTCGATCTGGCCCCACGGCGCAACGGCGAGCTGGACCACGCCGGTGGCGGGCGCGGCGTTGCTGCTGCGGCGTGTTGGCTTCGCGCGTCTCTCGCGGCTCGCAGGGCCGCCGGCCGTCGGGCCACGCGGGGCTCGCGGCGCGACGGCGCGGCGGCGGGCTGCGGCGCGCCGGGGCCTCGGCCGTGGCCTTGGGAGCACCCGCGGTGCTCTCGTCGCTGGCCGCAGGCGGTTCGGCCACGGTCACGGCGATGGCGGCGGGCGCCGTCGCCGGCGCGGTGGCCGGCGGCGGCGTCGTGCGGCCGCTTCGACTGCACGACTCCGGCCTCGGACGCGCCGAGCAGCTGCCAGCCGGCGACGGCGCCGATGCCCGCGCCCAGCGCCAGCGCGGCCACGATCAGGCGGCGCCTGCCGGCGCGCGGGTGGGCGCCGTCGTCGCCGCCGAGTCTCGGCCTCGGCGTCGACCCACTGCTTCAGTGCCTGGCTCATCTGGCGAGCCGATCGATAGCGCTGCGCGAGGTCGTGGGCGATCGCGCGCATGGTGATGTCCGACAGCGCCCGCGGCACTTCGCGGCCTCAGCTCGTGCGGCGCGGGCGGCCTGGTGTGCTCGACCGCGTGCACGATCTCCTGCAGCGACTTGCCGTTCGAAGGCCTTGCGCTGCGTCAGCAACTCGTACATCACGACGCCCAGCGAGTAGACGTCGCAGCGGCGGTCGATGGTGTCGCCACGCAGCTGCTCGGGCGCCAGGTAGTGCGGCGAGCCGGCCACCACCCCTTCGAGGGCGGGGATGTCCTGGCCGTGGGCGACGCGCGCGATGCCGAAGTCCAGCACCTTGGGCAGCGTGCGGCCGACCATGAAGATGTTGGCCGGCTTGATGTCGCAATGGATCACGCCCTTGCGAATGCGCATAGCCCAGCGCATCGGACGACGCGCCGCACGATCTGCGCGGTCTGCACGATGTCGGGCCGCCAGCCGTTGGCCATCAGCTGGCGCAGGTCGCGTCCGCGCAGGCGCTCCATCGCGATGTAGACGCCTTGCTCGGACAAGCCGGCGTCGTACACCGTGACGATGTTCGGGTGATTCAAGCCCGCCGCCGCGCGGGCCTCGTTGAGGAACAGCGCGTCCAGCGTGGCGCGGTCGCCGTCGGCGACGCTCAGGTGCAGCGTCTTGACGGCGACGGTGCGCGACAGGATCGGGTCGTACGCCGCATACACGGTGCCCAGGCCGCCTTCGCCGAGCTGCTGCTTCAGCGCATAGCGGCCGATGTGGCCGATCGTCAGGCCATGGCCGCCGGCGCCGGCCTCGCCGCTCTCGGTGGGCGGCGATTCCGATGCGGTCGGATCGAGGTCGACCGGCGGATCGGCGGGCGTGCCGCCAGCCGGCGGGCTCGCCGCCTTGTCGTGATGCGAATGGTCTTGCACAGCGCCGGAGCTTAGGCGGGGCGGCCCCTGCCGCGGCGGCAAAAAGCGTGGTTCGCTTCCTGCGGGTAACGCTTTGTCACCCTGGCGCGCAGCGCCGATGGCAATCCGATCACAGGCAGCGCTGCAGGCGATCCACCGCTTCCTGGAGCTCGGCCATCGAGCTGGCGTACGACAGCCGCAGGTAGCGATCCGGGCGCGCAGCGGCCGAAGTCGCGTCCGGGCGTCAGCGCCACCTGTGCGCGACGCATCAGATCGAAGCAGAAGTCCCAGCTGCTGGCGCTGTGCTGCGAGCAGTCGGCATACGCGTAGAACGCGCCGTCGGGCGCGACCGGCGCTGGCATGCCCAGGCGCCGCAGCGCGTCGACCACGTAGTCGCGTCGCCGCCGGAACTCGGCTCGACGGCGCTCGAACTCGGCGATCGATTCGTCGCTCGAAGCACGCCAGCGCGGCGTGCTGGGCGACCGTGGAGGGGCAGATGTAGAGGTTCTGCGCCAGGCGCTCCACCGGCGCCACCAGCGCCTCGGGCAGCACCAGCCAGCCCAGACGCCAGCCCGTCATGCCGAAGTACTTGGAGAAGCTGTTGACCGAGACGACGTTGTCGTCGGGTGTCGCCACCGACAGCACCGTGCGCGCATAACGCTCGTCGTAGCTCAGGCCGAGGTAGATCTCGTCGACCACGCAGGCCGCGTCATGTTGCCGCGTGACTTCGACGATGCCTGCCAATCTCGTCGGGATCGATCGACGTGCCGGTGGGGTTCGACGGCGTGGCCAGCAGCACGCCGCGGGTGTGCGGGCCCCACGCGTTGGCCACGGCGTTGGCGTCGAGCTGGAAGCGCGTGCGCTCGTCAGTGGCCAGCAGCACCGCGCGCGCGTCGGCGGCGGCGACGAAATGGCGGTTGCACGGGATAACACGGGTCGGGCATCAGCACGTCGTCGCCGGCCTCGAACAGCGCCGCGCAGGCGAGTTGCAGCGCGGCCGAGGCGCCCGCCGTCACGACGATGCGGCGCGGGTTGACTGTGCACGCCGAAGTGGCGCTCGTACCAGTGCGCGATCTGCTCGCGCAGCGCCGGCAGGCCGGTGGCCTGCGTGTACTGCGTGCGGCCGTCGCGAATGGCGCGCTGCGCCGCCTCGCGCACCAGCGGCGCCGCGCCGAAGTCGGGCTCGCCGATGTTCAGGTAGATCATCGGCCGGCCGCCCCGCGCCGGGTCGCACAACGCGCTGGCGGCGATCTCGTGCGCCGCCTTGGCGCACTCCATCACATAGAAGGGCTCGATGTGATCGAGCCGCGAGGCGATCTTCATCGGTGCGCGGTCGAGTGTCAGGCGCGCGCGGCGCGCGCCGCGGTCACTTCGGCCGGCCGCAGCTCGAGCGCAGCCTTGTCGAGCACGCCGTTGACGTACTTGTGGCCGTCGGTGCCGCCGAAGGTCTTGGCCAGCTCGACCGCTTCGTTGATGGCCACCTTGTACGGCACGTCGACGCAGTGCGCGAGCTCGTAGGCGCCGATCAGCAGCACGCCATGCTCCACCGGCGACAGCTCGCTGGTCTTGCGATCGGCATGGTTGGCCAAGACGGCGTCGAGTGCGGCCGACTCGCGCGCGCAGCCATGCAGCAGCGCATCGAAGTGCTGGCTGTCGCAGCGCTCGAAGCCTTCCTGCTCGCGCATGTGGGCATCGATCGCGGCCGGCATCGGCGCGTCCGACCAGCCACTCGTACAGGCCCTGCAGCGCCAGCTCGCGCGGCGCGGCGGCGTGCCGACTTGCCGGCGGCGCGCTGCGGCGGTGCCCCTTGCTGGGGGCTGTCGGCGCACCGGCGCTCGGGGCGTCGCTCAGACAGGTCGCTCATCAGGTTGGCCATCTCGACGGCCACGCGCGCGGCGTCGCGGCCCTTGTCTTCGACACGCTCCCAGCCTTGCGCCTCGTTGTCGACGGTGAGGATGGCGTTGGCCACCGGGAGCTGGTGGTCGAGCGCGACGCGGGTGACGCCGGCGCCGCTCTCGTTGGCCACCAGCTCGAAGTGGTAGGTCTCGCCGCGGATCACGCAGCCGATCGCGATCAGCGCGTCGAAGTCGTCGCTGTCGGCCATCGCCTTCAGCGCCACCGCGATCTCCAGCGCGCCGGGCACGGTGACGTGCGTGACGTGGCGCTCGGCCACGCCGAGCGCGGCCAGTTCGTAGCGGCAGGCCTGCGCGAGCTTGTCGGTCAGCGCGGCGTTGAAGCGCGCCTGCACGATGCCGATGACCAGCCCGTCGCCATCGAGTTTGGCGGTCTGCCCCTTGTCGTCGGTCTGCATGCTGGGCGTTCCCTCAGTCGCTGTGCGTGACGAAGCCGGTCACCTCGAGCCCGTAGCCGGCCATGCTGGGCATGCGCCGCGGGCTGCCGAGCAGCGCATGCGCGCGACGCCGAGATCGCGCAGGATCTGCGCGCCGATGCCGTAGCGTGCGCAGGTCCATGGCCGACTGCGTGGCGCGTTGCGCCGGCGCGCCTCGCGGCTGGCACAACGACAGCAGCGTGGCCGCGTCGCCCGTGCAGTTGAGCAGCACCGCCACGCCGCGCGGGCTGCGCTGCAGCGCTTGCAACGCGCGCGCCAGCGGCCACGAATGGTTGCCGGCGGACATGTCGAGCAGGTCCATCGCGGTGAAGGGTTCGTGCACCCGCACCGAGCACCTCGTCGCTGCGCTGCCAGCGGCCATGGCTCAGCGCCAGATGCAGGCCACGGCCGCGATCGCGGTAGGTGATGCAGTGAAAGCCGCCGTAGGGCGTGACCAGCTCGCGCTCGCCGCAGCGCTCGATCAGGCTCTCGTTGTGGCTGCGAAACGCGATCAGGTCGGCGATGGTGCCGATCTTCAAGCCGTGCGCCTGCGCGAAGACTTCGAGGTCGGGCAGGCGCGCCATGGTGCCGTCGTCGTTCATGATCTCGCAGATCACGGCTGCGGGCGTGAGCCCCGCCATGCCGGCGAGATCGCAGCCGGCTTCGGTGTGACCGGCGCGCATCAGCACGCCGCCGTCCTGCGCTTGCAGCGGGAACACGTGGCCGGGCTGCACGAGGTCGGTCGGCGCGCGCCTCGCGCGCCACCGCAGCGCGGACGGTGTGCGCGCGGTCGGCCGCCGAGATGCCGGTGGTGACCCCGCTGGCGGCCTCGATCGACACCGTGAACGCAGTGCCGTGCGCGGTGCCGTTGCGCGCTGCCATCGGCGGCAGTTGCAGGCGTTCGCAGCGTTCGCGGGTCAGCGTCAGGCAGACTCAGGCCGCGCGCGTGCTTGGCCATGAAGTTGATGCCGTCGGCGCTGACGTGGTCGGCCGCGAGGATCAGGTCGCCTTCGTTCTCCCGATCTTCCTCGTCGATCAGGATGACCATGCGGCCGGCAGCGAGGTCGGCAACCAGGTCGGGAATTGGCGCCATCGGCATGCGCCGATTGTAGGTGGGGGGTGAGGCTGGACGTGAGCCAGCACCCGCGTGCTGGCGAACGCCTGCCGAACCGGCTGCGCATGCATGCGCAACCGTGGGGGCGCCCGCGTCAGCGGCTCCTCTTGATCCAGGACAACCAGCCGCTGGGCCGCGTGGACGGCTCCTTGCGAGCGGCCGGGTGCATGCGCAGCACCATCAGGCCCGACAGCAGGTACAGGCCGTTGAGCATGCGCACGGCTCGGTCGATGTTCATGCCCGGCCAGCGCGAGATCGCGCGCAGCGATGCAGTTTCGCGCCGCAGGCGCTGGATTGCCGGGCCGATGGCGCCCGACAACGCCAGCGATCCAACGTGGAAGTCCGGCGACACGCGGTAGGCGGCGTTGCCGCCGATCTCGTTCATCAGGGTGCCGCGCGGCCCGTGCAGGCCGATGGCCCAGAGCAACGGCTCGAGCGGGCGGTAGTGCCGCTCTTCGGCGACCCGCTCGGTCATGAAGTGGCCCGGAGCGCGCACGCCCGGCGGTTCGACGCTGTGCACGCTCAACTCGCGAACACCCTGCCGGATCTCGGCGACCAGGTCGCGTGGCGAGTGGTACAGACGCTCACGCGGAAACAGGGTGATCGGCCACACCAACTCGCGATGCAGCACATAGATCAATGCCGGCTCGCGATGGCGCATGCAGGCGCCGATGACTTCCATCATGTCGGTGCCGCTGGCCGAGTACTCCAGCCGCGACAACTCACTGACCAGTGTGGTCGGCAACACGGTCGGCCCGCCCAGTTTGGCGTAGCCGCTGTTGCCCGTTTCGAGCCTGACCCGCTCGAACTCACTGATCCGCCAAAGAGTGGAATCGTCAAAGTCCTGCATGCGATGCCTGCTCTTGCCGAGCCAGCCTCCCCCAATCGCCGCCGTCGTGCAGGAATGTTAAACGAGCGAGAGGGGCTGCGGGTGTATCCGATTGCATTACATGCCGTCCAGATGCTGGTGCGGCATGCCTGCGAGGCGAGCCGGAGCGAGGGCGCCGATCAGGCCCTGGCAGCGGCCAGCTGGCGGGCAATGTAACGAGCGATCAGGTCGACCTCCAGATTGACCCACGAGCCGAGTTGCAGTTCGCCCAGCGTGGTGTGGACCATCGTGTGCGGGATCAGGTTGATCGACGCGACGCAGCCGCCAGGGATGTCGGCGACGGTGTTGACGGTGAGGCTGACGCCGTTGACCACCAGCGACCCCTTGACCGCGATCAAGGGCGCGAGCTCGCCCGGGCATTGCAACCGCAACTCGGTCGACTCGCCGACAGCCTCGAGCGCGACCACCGAGCCGATGCCGTCGACATGGCCGCTGACCAGGTGGCCGCCCAGGCGATCGCCGACGCGCAACGCCAGCTCGAGATTGACGCGGCCCAGGCCGGTCGAGACCGGCCGTGCGCGCCAGACTCTCGGCCGACAGGTCGACCTCGAACCGGTTGTGGCGGGCATCGAGGCCGGTCACCGTCATGCACGCGCCGTTCAGAGCGATGCTGTCGCCCAGGGTCGCGCCGTCGAGGTAGCCCGCCGGCGCTTCGAGCGCCAACCGCGAGCCGAACTGGGCTCCCACCCCGAGTTGGCGCACGTCGACGATGGTGCCGATCGCCGTGACGATGCCTGTGAACATGCGCGATTGTCGCTGTCGAGCGTGACGGCCGGCCGTCAGTCGGTGCTGGGCCGCTCCCAAGCCGACTGAGCGCCCCCGCGGGGTGCGCCAGCGAGCGCGGCGCTCGCGAGTGCGGCGAAGCTTGCCTGCAGGCCGCAAGGCAGCGCCATCTCAGTCGAGCCAGTCCAGCGCATCGGGCCGGCGCGCCAGGATGCGCAGGTCGTCGCCGACAGCCTGGGTCGCCTCGAAACGCAGCGGCCAGGCCAGCGACAGGTCGGCCAGCGTGCCGTCGACCATGCCGCGTCCCGCGCCAAGCAGCTTGGGCGCCAGATAGACGAGGAATTCGTCGACCAGGCCGGCGCGCAGCAGCGCGCCGGTCAGCGTCGGTCCGGCTTCGACGTGCAACTCGTTGACGCCACGCGCGCCCAGGTCCCTGAGCACGGCCGGCAGGTCCACCGTTGCCATCGGCGGTGGCGATTTCGACCACCTCGACTCGGCGTGCGCGCAGGGCGGCTGCCGCGACGGGTTCGGCGCGCACGCAGTACACCAGCGCCTCGCCGGGCGGATCGAACATCCGTGCGTGCGCCGGCGTGCGCAGGCGCGAATCGATCACCACGCGCAGCGGCTGAACCTCGGTGGGCACGTGACGCACGTCGAGCCGGGGGTCGTCGGCCACCGCGGTGCCGGCGCCGGTCAGCACCGCGCCCGCCCGGCGGCGCCAGGCGTGGCCGTCGGCACGCGCGGCGTCGCCCGTGATCCATTGGCTGCGGCCGCTGTCGAGCGCGGTGCGGCCGTCGAGCGACGCCGCCAGCTTGCAACGCACCCACGGTGTGCCGCGGCGCATGCGCGAGAAGAATCCGAGGTTCAGCTCGCGCGCCTGCCGGGCCACCTCGCCGCCGGCGACCTCCACCGCGATGCCGGCATCGCGCAGGCGCTGCATGCCCGCGCCGGCTACCAGCGGATTCGGATCGATGGCAGCGACCACGACGCGCTGCAGCCCGGCGGCGATCAGCGCGTCGCTGCATGGCGGCGTGCGCCCGTGGTGCGAGCAAGGCTCGAGCGACACCCACGCCGTGCCGCCACGCGGTGAGGCACCAGCCGCCTGCGCGGCGCGCAGTGCCATCACCTCGGCATGCGCCTGACCCACGCGCTGCGTCGCGCCTTCGCCGATCACGTGCCCCGCAGGGTTGGCGAGCACGCAGCCAACCCTCGGGTTGGGGTCGGAGCGGCCGATCGCGCCGTGGGCCAGCACCAGCGCGCGCTGCAACTGGCGCAGGTCGTGCTCGTCGATCGCCATCTCGACGCGCAGTCTACGCTGCGCCCGTCAGCTCGGCGCCGGCTGGTGCTGCAGGGTATTGCTGTTGACGAGGTCTCCGGCGGCCGGGTCGGCCGGCACGTCGGTGGGGCACTGCTTGACCGTGCGAATCACGACGAAGTTCTGATTCGTCAGATTGCCGCTGACATTGACGTAGTTGCGCGGATGATCCTGATTCGCCACCTGCTGGCTTTCGCTGGTGGCCACGGTGTAGCGGCATACCCGATAGAGGCGGTCTGGCGATGCTGGAGCCGCTCCCGTCGTCGGAGATGAACCAGTCATCGCCAAAGCCTGTGCGCGGCGCGACGGTGGTGTTCCCCGACCACGTGCGCGCCGGGTTGGAATAGATCACGCAGAAGTACGTGGCATAGGGCAGGCTGCCAGTCGGCGACGCTGTACGAGTTGGCGTCGTCGATGCAGAACGGCGCGAGCGAGTGATCGAGACTCGTCAACGAGATCAGCATGCGCAAGTTGAGCGCCGGTCCCGGCGGATCTTCGACATCGGCCGCGGTCAAGTCGCCCGGTCCGTCCTGGCGCTGAAAGCGCACGAAGCCACTCAGCAGCTGGCCCTCAGTCGTGTTCGAACATTGCTCGACCTCGTTGTTGGTGATGGTGTCGTTGGAGGTGTCGTAGTTCAGGTCGCAGACCCCGGTGACGACACCGGTCACGTTGTTGAACACGATCACCACCCAAGGGCGAAACGGTGGCACGAACGCGCTCTGCCCGTTGCCAAGGTCGCGTGCCAGCACCGGAATCGTGGGATGGCGCTTGAACGGTCGCCGCACGGGCGCCACCGATGCGATGCCGGGACGCACGGCCAGCGTGCCCGACAGCGCGGGCGCGGCGGCGGCGATCGAGCTCGACAACATGACACGCTGATTCTTGTCGTTGGCATCCGCGGCAGCACGATCGGACCAGCTCACGGTGACCCTCACCACCTTGGTGGGCGGATCGGCAGTGGCAACGACCTCGCGCCTGACCTCGTAGGTGGCGTTCGATCCGTTCACCGTGCTGACGTCGTTGGCGATGGCGTTCCATGCAGTCTGGCCGGCGGGCGGAACGGTGTCGATCACCGTGAACGTGCGCCACTCGTCGAGCTTTTCCTGCGCCAGGCGCGTGGCCTCCGAGCGCTGCTTGGCGACATCGGCATTGAGCCGCAAGGTCGACTGCACGCCAACCACCGTCAGCATGCCGAACGCCATGACAGCCAGCGCCACCATCGCCTCGACCATCGAGACGCCGCGCGAGAACCTGTGGTTGGTGCGCATGCTCAGCTCCCTGCCAGGAAGTCGCGCCAGCTGCCCGGTATGCGCACCAGCGATCCTTGTTTCAGGTTGATGGTGCGCAGCACAGCGGGGTTGAAAACAATGGTCGGGGCGCCGACCACCGACAGGTTGCCTTCGCCCACCACGGCGCCCTCGATCAACGTGGTCCCGGCGGTGGTCGTCCAGGTGTTGGCACCGCCACCGCCGTGCAAGTACAGCACGCCGAACAACTGCAGGTTGTCCGACACGGTGAGGTCACCCTGAACGAGCAGCATCACCGGCTGCGCGGCACTGCCCCACACCTGCGCAGAATCGATGGTTGCCGGACCCTGCACCCAGATCACCCGGCCCGGGTTTTGCGAGACGGCCGTGGCAATGCTGGTGGCGCAATTGCCGGCGCAGGTCACCTGCACGGCTGCCGGCTGCGAGCGATAGGTGTCGCGGTCCATGCCGAACAAGGACACGAACATGCGGTCTCCGTCGGGCAATGCCGACAACGACGGGTCGGAGGCGAGCACCGATGCCGATCCGGGTGTACCGGGCACGCTGCTCAGGCGCATGAAGGCATCGTTGAGGATCGGGCCGCCGGCGTCGATGGTGATGCCGCGCGTGGGAACATCGGTGTTGACGACGGTCAGTGCGCCGTTGTTGACGTTGAGCGTGTTGTGCACCGTGAGTGCGGCCGCCGGCGGCGTGGCCAACGCGGAGTTCAGGCCCAGCAGCACCGAGACTTCGGCCACCGCGTCGGCGTTGGCAAGACCCGCATAACACTCCGATCCGATGCTGCTGCAGCCCTTCGAGACGGCGCGCACGACACCCGGCTGGGCGATGCCGGTGGCAAGGTTTCGAAGCGCAGCTGGAAAGCGGGCACCAGGCCCCCAACGGGAACGATCAAGCGCAGGCGGTCCGGCGACAGGGCAACTGCAACGCGCGCCGTGCAGGCAGCAGCATGCAGGTTGGCCGCAGGTCCGCCATGCCGCCGGGGATCATGAAGTTGCCCGTCGTCGTTCTGCGTGAGGTGGCGCTGACGAAATGTGTTCTGCGCGACATCGTTGGTCGAGGTGCATTGGGCATCGACCCGGCCGCCGCTGAGCAGGCCGATCGCCATGTCGAGACCTGACTCGGCGGCCTCGAAGGCTTGTGCCGCGCGTTGGTTGTTGACCGACGTGCGTTGCTCGAAGATCAGGTTGCGGCTCGCGTAGGCGGTGACCATCGCAAGAATGAAAAACAGCACGACGACCACCAGCAGCGCTGCAGCGCCCCGTTGGTGGTGGCGTCGTGTGATGCGCGGACGATTCATCTGGCGCTCCGTTCAGGCCGGGCAGGCCCCGTTGATGACGTCGTTGCGCAGGCGCACGTTGCTGCGCGCGTTGCGCCGCACCGAGGGGTCGTGCACCGCCGTGCCGTCGATGAACACCTCGACCTCGCGCACCGTCTGCGTCGGCGGGCAGGCCAATGCGCCCACTGGGCAGGCGTTGAAGCACGACAGTGCGACGGCCTGGCTGTTCAGCGTCACGCGAAGTTCGGTCACCCTGAGCGTCGTGCTGTCGGTCAACGCCTGCCACTGGCCGCCCGTGCGCATCTGGATCGCGGCGTCGACAAGCCGAAACCCCGCCTCGTCGTTGAGGTCGAGCTCGTTGTTCTCCACTTCACCGCGCGAGTAGCCGAAGCGCACTTCGGCCGCTACGCCGCTGGCAGGCGTCAGCGCCGTATAGGGATTGGTCGTCACCGCCACGGCGCCGGCATGCCACACGCCGTCTTGCGCGCTGGCCCAGTAGCCCGAGCGCCGCAGGTCGCGCGCGATCACATCGGCCGCGGCGCGCAGGTCTTGCTGGATCTGCGTCTCCAGCGTCAAGCGGCGGTTGTCGCCCAGTTGGTTCGACACCGCCAGCGTGGCACCTGCGACGACGAACAGTCCGATGGCGACGCCCACCATCAGCTCGACCATCGACAAGCCGGTCTGACCGCGTCGCGAGGCCGGCCGTGGAGGTGCGGGGTAGGACACTCAGCATGGTGTACGCACTCCATGGAATCGAACCGTCAGGCGAACAGACGCTGGGCACACCCAGGCCGCTGATCGACGTGCGCAACTGGCCGCGGATGTTGCTCTGCACGTCGATCACCAGGTTGTCGGGCGTGACCAGCCCTTGCGGTGGATCGAATGTGATGCGCGCGCCGCCTGGGCTCGGACGCGGCGACGCTGACGCCCGGCTGCGCGCGCAAACTGCATGGTCTTGATCTCGCGCGCGGCGGGACGGCCGGCGCACGCATCGCCGGGCGCGCGCGTGCAGTCGCAGTCACGCCGGCCAGCACGGTGTGGATCGTGTAGCAGGTGATGTCGGCATTGCCGCCGAAGGTCACCGATACCGATGTGGAGGTGCCATTGCGTTGCGCCTGCTCCGAACGGGCCAGCTGCAGGTCGGTGAGCAACTCGGCGTGCACTCCTTGCACTCGATGGCGAGCGACCATGCCACTGATCGCAGGGGCGACGGCAATACTGATCAGCACGCCCAACACGATCATGACCGTCATCAACTCGATGAGCGTCAGGCCCCGGGCACGTGCCCGCGCGATGCGCAGTCCACGCAACTCAGGTCTTGCGTCAGCGGGGATGCCGTTGACAGGTCTCATCGTGGCCAGCACCGGTTGGCATTGGTCGCATCAAGGTCGCCGGCGGCATTGAATGACGAGTAGGTGATCGACCCGCCCGCCATCTCCACCCGCAGCCGGCGGCACTGGGTGTCGTTGAATTGCGGCGAGGTGGCATTGGCCGTGGCCGTCATCCTGTAGCCGTTGGGGCTGGCATCATCGACCGCCAAGTCGTAGTGCCGTTCCGGCGAAATGGCAGGCGGCGGCCCGGGCATCGAAGCCACTGCGGCCGCATAGCTCGGCTGTTGGCCGCGAACGCGCTCCTGCAGCTGTTGCAGCCGGTTCAAGGCCGCGATCGCATCGGCGCGCCGACTCTTGCGCACGCTGTCCTGAAACATCGGGACTGTGACCATTGCCAGGATCGCCACGACGGCCATCACGATCATCAACTCGATCAACGTGAAGCCAAGCGGGAGCCTGGTTGAGCGCAATGCGTGACGCATGTCACGATTATCGGGAGCTGGCGGCCTGCGTCCACCTGGCGCGGCGACCGCCGGTCGTGCTGCGTCGACCGCTCATCATCCGGATCGAAGGCGCACGTTGCGCCGGGCTCTGCTCAGCAGGCGCGTTCGCCGGCGACGCCGGCCTGCGGGCTGCAGCTGCGTACGCGCCCCAGCAGATTGACGATCTGGTGGATTCGCCTGCCGTCGCGCGCCTCGACGCGCAGCGTGGCCGTCGGGGTGACCGTGCCCCTGACCGGGTCGAAGGTGAGCGACCTGGACGCCGAGCGCACCTGGACCGTGCCTTGCGATGCGAACGACACCGCGCGCAGCAACTGCGCGCCGTTCTCGCAGCTCGAGGCGCCCGGCTCCTGCCCGCTGCAGGTGCAGTCCGCCGCCGGGCCCATGTGGACCATGTAGCAGGTGGCCCCATCGGCCTCGCGCAAGGTGAGCTGAACGGTTCGGTTCAACGCCACGGCCTGGCCGCGCGCGAACTGCACGTCGGTTTCGACTTGGGCTGCGGCACCGGCCAGATCGGCCTTCTGGCGCAGCGACCCGAGGCTCGGTATTGCCGCTGCCGATCGCCACCGACATGACGCACAACACGCTCATCGTCTCGATCAGGGAGATGCCGCCGTTGCGTGGTGCGGGGGTTGGGTTGTGTCGCCATGGTCTGCTCCTGTGAAGTGCTTGAATCGATGCAAGCACTCTAGGAAGCCGGCACGCTCGCCGCGTCGCCCACGCGAGGGTTCGCGGCGCACTCTGGAGGGGTCGTTGCCTTGGGGGCCCTCTTCCGGGGGGCACTCGTCGGTGCGTCTCAGATGTCGCGGATCAAGCGACGGAATTCGTCGACGTCCTCGAAGCTGCGGTAGACCGAGGCGAAGCGCACATAGGCCACCTTGTCGATTCGCTTGAGTTCACGCATGACGAGTTCGCCGAGCCGGCTGCTGGGCACCTCGCGGGCGCCGCTGGCCAGCAGCCGCTCCTGGATGCGATCGAGCGCCGTGTCGACCTGCTCCATGCTCACCGGGCGCTTGCGCAGCGCCAGCAGCATCGACGCGCGCAGCTTCGTGGCGTCGAAGTCTGCGCGGGTGCCGTCTTTCTTGACCACCGCCGGCAGTGCGATCTCCGCGCGCTCATAGGTCGTGAACCGCTTGTCGCACTTGAGGCAGCGGCGGCGCCGCCGGATGACGTCACCCTCGTCGGACTCTCGCGTCTCCACGACCTGGGTGTCGTCGTGGCTGCAGTAAGGGCACCGCATCGGCTGCAGGTCGGCTCGTTACCCGACGGTCGAGCCTTGGAGCGGGCTAGCGGTAGACCGGGAAGTCGCGGGTCAGGCGTGACACCTGCTCGCGCACCCTCGTGATCGTCGCTTCGTCTTGGGGCGCCTCCAGCACGTCGGCGATCAGATGCGCTGTCCGCTCCGCCTCGGCCTCGCGGAATCCGCGCGTGGTCATCGCCGGCGAGCCCAGCCGCACGCCACTGGTCACCATCGGCTTTTGCGGATCGTTGGGGATCGCGTTCTTGTTGCAGGTGATGTGAGCACGCTGAAGCACCGCCTCTGCGTCCTTGCCGGTGATCCCCTTGGGACGCAAGTCGACCAGCATCAGATGGCTCTCGGTGCGGCCCGACACGATTCGCAAGCCGCGCTTGACCAGGGTGTCGGCCAGCACCGAGGCGTTGTTCAGCACCTGCTGCTGGTACTGCCCGAAGGATGGGTCAAGTGCTTCCTTGAACGCCACCGCCTTGGCCGCGATCACGTGCATCAACGGCCCACCTTGGATGCCCGGAAAGACGGCGCTGTTGATGGCCTTGGCGACCGCCTCCTTCATCAGGATCAGGCCGCCACGAGGGCCGCGCAGCGTCTTGTGGGTGGTCGAGGTCACCACGTCGGCGTGCGGCACGGGGTTCGGGTACAGGCCAGCGGCGATCAGGCCAGCGTAGTGCGCCATGTCGACCATCAGGTAGGCGCCGATCTCGCGCGCGACCTCGCCAAAACGCTCGAAGTCGATGCGCAGCGAGTAGGCCGACGCGCCGGCGATGATCAGCTTGGGCCGTTCGCGCAGTGCCAGCGCGCGCATCGCGTCATAGTCGATTTCCTCGCGCTCGTTCAAGCCATAGCTCACGACCTTGAACCACTTGCCGCTCATGTTCAGAGCCATGCCATGCGTCAGGTGGCCGCCCTCGGCCAGGCTCATGCCCATGATGGTGTCGCCCGGACGCAGCAGCGCGAACATCGCGGCCTGGTTGGCTTGTGAGCCGGAGTTGGGCTGCACGTTGGCGTGTTCGGCGTTGAACAGGCGCTTCAGGCGCTCGAGCGCCAGGTCTTCGACTTGGTCGACGTACTCGCAGCCGCCGTAGTAGCGCTTGCCGGGGTAGCCTTCGGCGTACTTGTTGGTGAGTTGGCTCCCCTGGGCGGCCATCACCGCCGGCGAGGCGTAGTTCTCCGAGGCGATCAACTCGATGTGCTGTTCCTGGCGCTGATTCTCGGCCTGGACGCTGGACCACAATTCCGGGTCGACAGCAGCCACCGTGTGGGTAGAACGATCAAACATGAGGCTTCCTCCGTCGCTGACGCCGCGGGCGACGGCCATGACGCCGCCTTGTTCCAACAGCTGCCCAGGCGAACGGCGAACCCCACAGGCCATCAGCGCCGCGGGCCGCGCTTCCTGGTGGTCGTCCACCTTGAACCCGATGGGGTTCTATCGCCAGTCGCGCGCAGTCGGAAGTCTAGCGGACGGCGGTGCCCGCGCGGGTCAGCGCGGGAGACCGACCCAGGCCATCCGGTTCGCGCCGGTGGCCTCTGGCGAGGTCTGCGCGACGCCGGGCTCGGCCAGGCTCGATGTCTTCATCGTCGGGGCAGCGCCGGGCGAAGGCGCCGGGGCCGTCACCGACACCCACTTGCCTTCGGCAACCCGCTTCAGGTGGGACTGCTCGGCGAGTACCTTACCGACGTAGCCGCCGTCGTCGCTCAGATTGGCGGCGCCGACGTAGAACTTGAGGCCCGCCTCGAGGCTGCCGGCCCTGGCGATGCATTCCTTGAGCACCTGCACGCCGACGCGCAGGTTGGTCACCGGATCGAACGCTGCACGCACACCACCATAGGGCTCGTACTTGTCGTCATGGACGCGGGTCATCACCTGCATCAGTCCCTGGGCGCCGACCGAGCTTTGCGCGAACGGATTGAAGCTCGACTCGATCGCCATGACCGCGAGAATCAGCGTCGGGTCGAGACCGGAGCGACGCCCGCTCTCCCAGGCTTCCTGGACCAACCGACTCACCGGCTCGACGGCCACCCGATACCTTCGAGCGAGCCAGTTGGCGACCGAGGCCTGCTGTTTGGACAAAGTCGTCGGGTCGGCAGCGGTCACCCGCGCGACGGCGTCGGGAATCGGTGGTTCGGGCACAGACTCGCTGGCCAAGCGTGCCTCCTGCCTGGCCAGCAACCAGCCCAATGCGCGCTGCTCTGCACCGTCGCGCAGGTCAGGATGCGCAGCCGAAAAGAGAACAAGGCCACAAACCACCGACAAGCCAACGAGCGCGAGCGTGTTGTGACTGACCTCGAGCATGCCGATGCCCACGTCGCGAGTGAACGTGGCGACCGAGCTCGAACAGGCACGGTAGATTGTGGGGAGGGGGCTGGAGACGTTCATGCGTGGACTGGCCTCGGGTTTCCCCTTGGCGAGCGGACCGGCGGATTCTAGGTACGGCTCAAATAACCAGTCAATTATTAAGATCAGGTTCTAAATAACAAAAGCATGAGATACAGAGACCTTCGAGACTTCCTGGCAGGCCTGGATCGGGCCGGCGAACTGCTCCGGATCGAAGAATCGGTCTCGCCGGATCTCGAAATGACGGCAATTGCCGACGTCGCGCTGCGCCGAGAGGGGCCGGCTCTGCTGTTCACCAAGCCTGCGGGTTTCGAGGCAGAAGTGCTCGTCAATCTCTTTGGCACGCCCAAGCGGGTGGCCCTCGGGATGGGTGCCAGTGGGGTGGCTGATCTGCGCCATCTCGGTGCGTTGTTGGCAAGCCTTCGCGAGCCGGAACCGCCCCGCGGTCTTGCCGACACAGGCCGGTTGATGGAAATGGCCAAGGCACTCTGGAACATGAAGCCCACTGTGCGCTCGGGCGGGCCATGCCGCGAGGAGCGCATCGAGGCCGATGCGGTCGACTTGTCGCGCTGGCCGGTCCAGACCTGCTGGCCGGGCGATGTCGGTCCTCTGATCACCTGGGGCCTGGTCATCACGCGCGGGCCCCAGGCCGGGCCCAATCCGCGGCGGCGGCAGAACTTGGGCATCTACCGCCAACAGGTGATCGGGCGCCGAGCAACCATCATGCGTTGGCTGCCCCATCGCGGCGGCGCACAGGACTTTCGCGAGTTCGCACGGCTCAACCCGGGGCGTCCGTTTCCGGTGGCGGTGGCGCTCGGGGCTGATCCGGCGACCATGTTGGGCGCGGTCACGCCGGTCCCCGACACGCTGTCGGAATATCAGTTCGCCGGCCTGCTGCGTGGATCCCCGACCGAGTTGGTCGATGCGGGCGTCGGAGAGGCCGAATGGCCACTTCAGGTACCGGCCCGCGCAGAGATCGTGCTCGAAGGGCACATTCCGCCCGCTCAGCCGGGGCACACGAGTCGTGGCGAGCGCGGCGTGCCTTGCAAGGCGATCGACGGCTACCTGCATGCGCTCGAGGGCCCGTTCGGCGATCACACGGGCTACTACAACGAGCAGGAGTGGTTCCCGGTGTTTCTCATCGACCGCATCACGCACCGGCGCGATCCGATCTACCACTCGACCTATACCGGCAAACCACCCGACGAGCCGGCCGTGCTGGGCGTCGCATTGAACGACGTCTTCGTGCCGATCCTGCAGCGTCAGTTTCCCGAGATCGCCGACTTCTATCTGCCTCCCGAGGGCTGCAGCTACCGGCTGGCGGTGATCTCGATCCGCAAGGGGTACCCCGGTCACGCCAAGCGACTGATGTTCGGGCTGTGGAGTTTTCTGCGTCAGTTCATGTACACGAAGTTCATCGTCGTCACCGACGACGACATCGACATTCGCGACTGGAAGGAGGTCGTCTGGGCCATCACGACGCGGTGCGACCCGGTGCGTGACACCACGCTGGTCGACCACACGCCGATCGACTACCTCGACTTTGCCTCGCCGGTGGCCGGGCTCGGCGGCAAGATGGGTCTCGACGCCACGGCGAAATGGCCCGCGGAGACGAGCCGCAAGTGGGGAGACCCGATTGCGCACGATGCCGAAACGCAGCGCCGAATGGCGCAGCTCTACGATCGACTGATGGCCGGGCGCTCGAACGCGTCTGAAGCTTGAACTCCGGGCGCTGCGGGTGTATTGTTGCTTCGCCTGCTTGCAGGCATCAAAGGCGATGCGCAGTCTTCTGCGCGCTAGGGGCCCCGGACCGTAAACCTCTGGAGCCTCGCCCGGTGACCTGAGTCACCCACCCCTCCCGTCCTCGTGGCGTGGAGGGGTTTCGTTTTTGGGCCTCAGGCCCCCATCAACAACCCGGTGATCTCGTGCAAGACGACGCGCACGCGGCGGAAGCCATCGTTGGACGGCAGCCAGCGCAGCACGACATGTTCGCCCGGTGGCGCCAGACCCATCGGCGCCGCCCACACGCGGATCGGCGACTCGGCGCGTTGGGCAGAGATCTGGAAGGCTCGAACGGCGCGCGGCATGTGAAAGCCGTGCGTCACCAGCACAAGATCGGTGATGCCCGTGGCCTTGAGCATGGCAATGCTGCGTGCCGCGTTCTCGCGCGTGTCGCGCGATTCGCCTTCGCTCCAGGTCAGCGGCTTGCCGTAGTCGCGTTCGGCGATGCGTGCCGCCGCCTCTGCTTCACTGGTCCCGATGTTGTCGCCATGGCCGACGCCACCGGAAAACATCAGCGGCGCACCGGTCTGTCGTGAAAGCCACATGCCGTAGTGGAGCCGTTGCAGCGAGAGATCCTTCAGATGGGAGCCGCCGTACTCCGGCGCCATCGCTTCGCGACCCCCGCCCAGCACGACGATGACGACCTTGCTGGGCGACGTGCCGGCGAGGCGCTTGATTTCAGCCACCCGCTCCGCGCTGAGTGGCGCGGGAGGTTTGAGCACCAGTTGCTCGAGCCAATTGCCCACTGCGGTCGTGCAACACAACCACAACCCGGACGCCCCCAGGAGAATGACGAGCCACGACACCGTGCGCCGCCAGTACATCATGCGGGCGCCCACGAGCATCAGTAGCAGCCATGGCACCGGCGGCAGCAGCAGCGCGGTCAGCACTGGCTTCCAGGACTGAATCCCAAGCAGGATGAAGAAGTCGTTCACGGGCTACTGGTAAATACGAGTGGCGGATTCTGCGCCGTGGCCCGGTTGACGCCCTGTGCAATATGCCCGTCGCGAAACCCGCTGTTACCCCTGCCTGTGGGCGCACCAGCCGTAGCTGGCGTCAGCGGGACCGCGCCCTTGGGTTGGGCCACCGGCACAATCGCCAGACGGTCGGCAAAGGCGCAGGCCAGCCGACTTCGGGCATCGCAACCGGGAGACATGTCGTGGCAATCGAGACCATCACGCTGGGCGGGGGCTGCTTCTGGTGTCTGGAGGCCGTCTACGAGCAGGTCGACGGGGTGCAGGCGGTGCAGTCGGGCTACAGCAATGGCCACGTGCGCGAGCCCAGCTACAGCCAAGTCTGCGCGGGCGACACCGGACATGCCGAGGTGGTGAAAGTGCAGTTCGATGCCGCCAGGATCTCGCTGCGCGAAGTGCTGGAAATCTTCTTCGCCATCCATGATCCGACCACGCTGAATCGGCAGGGCAACGATGTCGGCCCGCAGTACCGCTCGGGCATCTACTACCACGACGAAGCTCAGCGAACGGTCGCGCAATCGGTGATCGACGAGGTGAATGCCGAGCTCAAGGGGCGCGTGGTCACGGAGCTGAAATCGCTCGACAACTATTGGCCTGCCGAGGCCTATCACCAGCACTATTTCGTGCGCAATCCGAGCCAGGGCTACTGCGCGTTCGTGGTGGGCCCCAAGGTCGCGAAGTTTCGCAAGACCTTCGCATCGCGGTTGCGCAAGGCCTGATTGGCTTCAGGGCGCCAGGCGCTGGCGCGTCCAGCGTCCGGACTCCAGGCTGTAGCGCACGCGGTCGTGCAGGCGGCTGCGACGGCCCTGCCAAAACTCCCAGCGATCTGGAACCAGCCGATAGCCGCCCCAGTGCGGGGGTCGCGGCGGGTGCAGGCCGTGTCGCGCGGCGGCCTTGGCGGCGTTGCCCACCAGCACTGCGCGCGAGCGTGATCGGCTGGCTCTGGGGTGACGCCCAGGCCCCTATTCGCGAGTCGAGTGGACGCGTGGCGTAGTAGGCGTCGGACTCCTCGGCGGAGACTTTTTCGACCCGGCCCTCGACGCGCACCACACGCTCGAGTTCGACCCAGTGGAATTGCAGTGCGGCGTGTGGCTGATGGGCGAGCTCGCGACCCTTGCGGCTGTCGTAGTTGGTGTACCAGACCAGGCCCCTGGCATCGAGCCCCTTGATCAGCACGATGCGAGTCGACGGGCGTCCATCTGCGCCCACCGTGGCCAGCGTCATCGCGTTGGGCTCCGGCAATTGCGCCTTGATGGCCTGCTCGAGCCACTTTTCGAACTGGTGCAGCGGGTCGTCGGCACACGACGCCTCGTCGAGCTCGTCGCGCTCGTAGCTTTTGCGCAGCTCGGCCAGCGCCACCTTGTCCATGCGGCCAGTATGCACGTTGGCAACATGTTGGGACTGCACCCTACGTGGAACGCCCTAAGTGAAGCTCCCACTGTTTCGATGGCGGTGACGACACGATGCTCTGAGGTATCTGCAAGCTGCGTGGGCCATGGTGGGGAAGGCACTGCGTAGAGGCAGGGCGATGCCCCATGAAGAATCCCCCAACCGTCATCGTGCTGGCTGCCGGCCGCGGCAGCCGCTTCAAGGCGCCTGAACACAAGCTGCTGCAAGCGTTCGGGTCCTCCACGGTGCTGGGCACCGCGCTCGAGCACGCGATCGAAACCGGGCTGCAGCTGCGTGTGGTCACCACCGCTGCGGTCAGCGCCGAGGCGCGCCGCCATGTGGCCCTGCGCGACATCATCGAGTTGCCTGCAGTCACCGGACACAGCGGCGAGACCTTGGGCATGGGCTTTTCGATCGCCAGCGGCGTGGCCGCCAGCGCCGATGCCGGGGGCTGGTTGATCCTGCCCGGCGACATGCCATCGGTGAAGCCGGCCACCCTGCTGGCAGTGGCCGCCGAGTTGCCGCAGCACGCGGTGGTCTACGCGCAGCACATCGGGCGCCGCGGACACCCGGTCGGCTTTGCCTCGGAGCTGTATTCGGAGCTGATGCAATTGGCGGGGGACGAGGGAGCGCGACGGCTCGTCGCGCGTTATCCGTCTTTCGGCGTCGAGGTCGATGATCCCGGCGTGCTGATCGACGTCGACACGCTCGACGACCTGGCGGCGCTGCACGCGCACACGGCTCGCGGTTCACCCGGCGAGCCGCGCGTCCGGCACTGAACCGGTCACCGCGCGCGGCTACTCGGCTGCGGCCGGGTCGGCGGGCAGCCCGAACAGCGACTGCATCGCCTCGCGCACCTGGTCGCTGACCATTGCCTGCGCGTTGTGATGGCTGCCGTTGTCGGCCAGGATGAAGCGCTTGGGCTCGCGTGCTCGGTCGTACAGCGCGCGGCCGAGCGCGGGCTGAATCATCCGGTCCTGCGCGCCGTGCACCACCAGCACCGGCGAGCCGACCTGGGCGATGCGCTCGGCCGCGTCGAAGCGCTGCGTGATCAGCGGCCCGAGCGGCAGCCAGCCGAAACGCATCGTCGAAAAGACATCGGGCACCGACGTGAAGCCGCCTTCGACCACGACACCGGCCTCGTCGTCGACATCGGCCGCGAGGTTGACCGCGATTGCGCTGCCCAACGAGTGGCCGTAGATCAGCCGCTGCTGGCCCGGCTGCTGCTGGCGCAGCCAGTCCCAGGCGGCGCGCGCGTCCTCGTAGGCGGTGGTCTCGGACGGCAGCGCGTCGGTGCTGCGGCCGAAGCCGCGATAGTCGACCCCCAGCACCGACACGCCCAGCGCATGCAGGCGGCGCATGCGAAACGAGCTGCTCGTCACGCCCCAACGGGCGCCGTGCAGGTACAGCATCACCGGCGCATCGGGGTCGTCCTGCGGCAGCCACAACGCGTGCAGCTTCACCGGTGAGGCGGCCCCGCGCGGCGTGAACTCGATCCAGCGGTCGTGCATGCCATCGGCTGCCGCCGCACCACCGCGCCACTCGACCTTGCTGGGCTGGAAGATCCACTTGCGCTGCTGCTCGTCGAGCGTCGCGCAGCCGCCCAGCACCAACATCAGGGTGGCCAGCAAGCCTCCGATCCAGCGCAATCCGTTTGTTTCGCACCCCTGCCTCCTGGGTCAGCGACCGCGCAAAAAAAGCGCGTCGAGCTCCTTTAACGTCACTTGACGCCAGGTCGGACGTCCGTGGTTGCACTGATCCGCGCGCTCGGTGGCCTCCATCTGGCGCAATAGTGCGTTCATTTCGTCGACCGTGAGGCGGCGGTTGGCGCGCACGGCGCCGTGGCAGGCCATCGTGGCCAGCAGGTCGTCGCGCGCACGCTGCACCACGCGGCTCGAATCGGTTTGCTCGAGCTCGGCGAGCACCGCGCGCGTCAGCTCCACCAGGTCGGCGTCGGGCAACGCGGCAGGGCGGCTTCGAATGGCCAGCGTGTTGGCGGCCAGCGGCGTGACGTCCAGGCCGAGCGCCGCCAACGCGTCGGCGCCGGCCTGGGCGGTGGCCATCTCGGCCGGCGAGGCGGCAAAGGTCACCGGCACCAGCAGAGGTTGCGCCTGCAAGGCGGCTGCCCCGCGCGACTTGAGCTGCTCGTAGACGATGCGCTCGTGCGCCGCGTGCATGTCGACGATCACCAGGCCGTGGGCGTTTTCGGCCAGCACGTAGGCGCCGCCGAGCTGGGCCAGTGCGCGGCCGAGCGGCCACGGGCTGGGGTCGGCCGCAGTCTGCGTGCCAGGGGGTGCCAGCGCAGGCTGCCAGGGCGGCAGCGGCTCGAACGCTTGCAGTCGGGTAGCCAGAGGCAGTGCCAGCGAGTTCTGGGCGTAGGCTGGCGACGGCGGTTTCGCGTGGCCAACGGCCGGCGACGCGGTGCCGGGCTGCGCGTCGGAAGGGTCACCGTGGCGGTCGCCGCTGCGCGGCAGCGCCAACGTCGCCTCGACCGCGTGCAGCACCGCCTGGTGCACCGCGCGGCCGTCGCGAAAGCGCACCTCGACCTTGGTGGGGTGCACGTTGACGTCGACCAGCGACGGCGCGATGCGCAGGAACAGGGCGTACGCGGGTTGGCGCTGGCCATGCAGCACGTCGTCGTAGGCGCTGCGCACCGCATGCGCCACCAGGCGGTCGCGCACGTGGCGGCCGTTGACGAACAGATACTGCAGGTCGGCGCGCGCGCGCGCCGCGTCGGGCAGGCCGACGCGGCCATGCAGCGCCAGCGGCCCCGCTTCGCTGGCCAGCACGCGGCTGGTGCCGACGAAATCGTCGCCCAGCACGTCGCGCAGCCGCTGCTCGGGCGGCGCGGCGCGCCACTGCTGCAACAGGCGCCCGTCGTGCCACAGCGCGAACTCCACGTCGGGCCGCGCCAGCGCATGGCGGCGCAACGGCCTCGGTGCAATGCGCCAGCTCGGTGGCCTCGCTCTTCAGGAACTTGCGGCGCGCCGGCGTGTTGAAGAACAGCTCGTTGCACCTCCACCGTCGTGCCGCGCGCGCGTGCGGCGCGGTGCCAGCTCGCCCGAGCGCTGCATGCAGCGCAAAGGCGTGCGTCCGCGCCGTCGGCACGGCTGGTCAGCGTCAGCTCCGACACCGACGCGATGGCCGCCAGCGCCTCGCCGCGAAAGCCCATCGTCGCGACCTGCTCGAGGTCGTCGAGCGAGGCGATCTTGCTGGTGGCATGGCGCCTGAGGGCCAGCGGCCAGCTCGTCGGCGGCGATGCCCGGCGCCGTCGTCCTCGACCACGATCGAGCGCACGCCGCCGCCGCGCAGCCGCACCACGATGCGGCCAGCCGCGGCGTCGAGCGCGTTGTCGATCAGCTCGCGCACCACCGACGCCGGCCGCTCGACCACCTCGCCGGCGGCGATCTGGCTGATCAGCTCGCCCGGCAGCTCGCGGATCGGCCGCCGTGCGACGCTGTGCAACGTGGCCTGCATGGTCGCGCGATTGTAGAAGGGCGAGCCCCCAGAGGCCTGCCTGGATAATGCGCCGCCGATGGAGATCATCGACCTTCCTGATCGACTTCGTGCTGCACGTCGACGTGCACCTGCGCGAGTTCGTCGAGCAATACGGCGCCTGGGTCTATGCGCTGCTGTTCCTGATCGTGTTCGTCGAGACGGGCCTGGTGGTGATGCCGTTCCTGCCGGGCGACTCGCTGCTGTTCATCGTCGGCGCGCTGTGCGGCGTCGGGTTGATGAACTACTCGCTGGCCGTGCCGCTGCTGATCGCCGCGGCGGTGGCCGGCAACCAGACCAACTACACGATCGGCTCGGCCATCGGCCCGCGCGTGTTCCAGTGGGAGCACTCGCGGCTGTTCAACAAGCGCGCGTTCGAGCAGGCCCACGCCTTCTACGAGGAGTACGGCGGCATCACGCTGGTGGCGGCGCGTTTCCTGCCGTTCCTGCGCACCTTCGCGCCCTTCGTGGCCGGCGTCGCGCAGATGACGCGCCCCAAGTTCACGCTCTACGACGTGACCGGCGGCACGCTGTGGGTGGTGTCGATCGTCACCGCGGGCTATCTGTTCGGCAACCTCCCGTGGGTGCAGAAGCAACATGAGCACGATCATCTGGGCCATGATCATCGTGCCCGGGGTGATCGCCCTGTTCGGCGCCTGGCGCGCCAAGCGCTCCAAGGTGGAGGCGGCGCCGGTGCGCGGCGCGTGAAGCGCAGCGTCGGGCTACAGCACGCGCTGCCGCGCCAGCGGCGGGTTCTTGGCGAAGTAGCGCTGGATGCCGGTGACCAGCGCGTCGACCAGCTTGTCCTGGTACTCGGCGGTGCGCAGCTTGGCTTCTTCCTCCGGGTTGGAGATGAAGGCCGTCTCGACCAGGATCGACGGGATGTCGGGCGCCTTCAGCACCGCGAAGCCGGCCTGCTCGACCTGCCCTTGTGCAGCTGGCCGACCTTGCCGATGCTGCCGCAGCACCTCGCCGCCGAGCTGCAGGCTGTCCTTGATCTGCGCGGTGGTGCTCATGTCGAGCATCGCGCGCAGCACCTGCGCGTCCTTCACCGCGCGATGGTTGACGCCGCCGACCAGGTCGGCGGCGTTCTCCTTGTCGGCCATCCAGCGCGCGGCGGCGCTGGTGGCGCCGCCCTGGCTGACAGCGCGAACACCGATGGCGCCGCGCGCCTGCGGCGTGATGAAGGCGTCGGCGTGGATCGAGACGAACAGGTCGGCCTGCACGCGGCGCGCCTTGCGCACGCGCTCGTGCAGCGGCACGAAGAAGTCGGCGTCGCGCGTCAGCATCGCGCGCATGCCCGGGCAGCGCGTTGATGCGGTCGCGCAGCTGCAGCGCGACCGCGAGCACGACGTCCTTCTCGCGCAGGCCGCGCGGGCCCGATGGCGCCCGGGTCCTCGCCGCCGTGGCCGGGGTCGAGCGCGACGATGATCAGGCGGTCGACCTCGCGTCGCGCGCGCAGCGCTGGGCGGCGGCCGCGGGCGCCGGCGTGGTCGGTGCGGACGCCGGGCCGGCGGGGCGCGGCGCCGCTGCCGGCGCGCTCGATGCGGCCGATGAACTCGCCGAGCGCATCGCGCACCGCCTGCGTCGGCGCGCTGCTCGGCCTGCTCCTTGTCGCGGATCAGCGCCAGCAGCGGGTCGCGCTCCTGCAGCGGGTACAGGTCGAACACCAGCCGGTGCTGGTAGGCCGCCACCGGCGCGAGCGTGAACAGCTGCGGCGCGACCGGCTGCTTCAGGTCGATCACCAGCCGCACCACGCGCGGCTGGTTCTGGCCGACGCGCACGCCGGCGATGTAGGGGTCGTCGGCGCGCACCTTGCCGACCAGCTCGCGCAGCTGGGGCTCAGCTCGAGCCCGTCGATGTCGACCACCAGCCGCGGCGGGTTGTCGGTCATGAAGTGCTTGGCCGCCAGCGACTGCGTCGGACTCGATCGTCACGCGCGTGTAGTCGGCGGCCGGCCAGACGCGCACCGCGACGATGCTGGCGCCGTAGGCGAGCTCGCCGCGCCGACAGCAGCAGCACCAGCGCGCCGCCTTGCTGCAGCAGGCCCGCCGGGCGTTGCAGATCGCGTCATGCGAGCAGCTCCACGCCGCGCGGCGTGTCGGCGTGCAGCTGCCACGTCGCGCGCGCCGTCGGTCGCGCGGCGCGATGCGCATGCGCAGGTCGGCACGCGGCAGCAGCGCCGCGGCCTTGTCGGGCCACTCGGCGAGCTTCAGGCCCGGGCTGCGCGAAGACGTCGCGAAAGCCGGCGTCGTCCCACTCGCGCGGGTCGTCGAAGCGGTAGAAGTCGAAGTGCGACGCCGTGCAGGCCCGGCAGCTCGTACGGCTCGAGCACGCGCGTAGGTCGGGCTCTTGATGCGGCCCTGCACGCCCGAGCGCGCGCAGCAGGTGGCGCACGAAGGTGGTCTTGCCGGCGCCCAGCGGTCCCTTGCAGCTCGATGAAGGCGTCGCGCAGCGCCGGCTTGCGCGGCCAGCGCTCGGCGAAGGCGGCGCAAGCGGCTCTCGTCGGTCCAGGCGATCGTGCGGCTTTCTAGAATCGGCTGATGGGTCACGAGGTCGGTGCTGGCTTGCCTGCGGTCGACGGGGGTCAAACCGCTCGATCGGTTGCGCGCCTGGGCGCGCGAGCTCGGATTTTCCCAGATCGGCGTGGCCGGCGTCGACCTGCGCGACGCCGAGCCCGGTTTGCGCGCATGGCTGGACAACGGTTTTCACGGCGGGATGGCACTACATGGCCGCGCCACGGCATGCGGCGCGCGCGGCCGGCCGAGCTGGTGCCGGGCACGGTGCGCGTGATCACCGCGCGCATGGACTACCTGCCGCGCGACGCCGACGCGACGTGGCAGGCGATCGAGTGGCAGCGCCTCGCGCAGCCGCGACGCAGGCGGTGGTGTCGCGTCTACGCGCGCGGCCGCGACTATCACAAGGTGCTGCGCCCGCGCCTGCAGCAGCTGGCCGATCGGCTGGCCGCAGCGGTCGGCCCGTTCGGCCACCGCGTGTTCACCGACTCGGCGCCGGTGCTCGAGGTCGAGCTGGCGCAGCGCAGCGGCATCGGCTGGCGCGGCAAGCACACGCTGGCGCTGTCGCGCGAGGCCGGCTCGATGTTCTTCCTCGGCGAGATCTACGTCGACCTGGCGCTGCCGCTCACCGAGCCGGTCGGCGCGCATTGCGGCAGCTGCAGCGCCTGCATCGACGTCTGCCCGACGCGCGCCATCGTCGGCGCCGTACCGGCTCGATGCGCGGCGCTGCATCTCCTACCTGACGATCGAGCACGACGGGCCGATCCCGCTGGAGCTGCGGCCGCTGATCGGCAACCGCATCTACGGCTGCGACGACTGCCAGCTCGTCTGCCCGTGGAACAAGTACGCGCAGCGCAGCGCCGCTGCCCGACTTCGACGCCCGCGCCGCGCTGCGAGCGACGCCCACGCTGCTCGAGCTGTGGCGGCTGGGACGAGGCGGAGTTCCTGCGCCGCACCGAGGGCAGCGCGATCCGCCGCATCGGCTTCGAGCGCTGGCGGCGCAACCTCGCGGTGGCGCTGGGCAATGCGCTGCGCGCGACCGGCGACGCGGCCGACATCGCGCAGGCGCTGCGCGCGCGCTGCGACGGCGGCCGACGACCTGGTGCGCGAGCACATCGACTGGGCGCTCGGCGCAGGCGCCGCTGACGCGCGACGTCAGCGCAGCGCTGACAGCGCGCGCCAGCGCCAGCGGCAGCGCCCGGCATGCCGAGCAGCGTCGACACCGTCACCAGGCCGGCGACGAAGGCGCCGTGGCCGCCCATGCGCGCCGCCAGCACGTAGGCGCTGGACGCGGTCGGCAGCGCCGCGAACAGCGACGACCACCGCCTGCTGCGCCGCGGGCAGGCCGAGCGCACAGCACCAGCCCGATCGCCCAGGCCGGCAGCACGCAGGTGGCGGATCGCCAGCAGCGCGGCGGCCAGCCCGGGCGCCTCGCGCAACGCGCCGAAGCGCAGGCCGGCGCCGACCGCCATCAGGCCGAGCGGCAGCGCGGCGCAGGCCGATGCGCTGCAGCGTGGTGGCCAGCGAACTCGGGCAGGCGCAGCGCCGAGCGGCGTTGCCCAGCAGGCCGGCGACGGTGGCGATGATCAGCGGGTTGCGCGCCAGCTCGCGCAGGTAGCCGTGGCCGCCGTGGCGCGCCAGCGGCCACACCGCGGCCACGTTGCACAGCGGCACGCACAGCGACGATCAGCACCGCCGTCCAGGCCAGGCCCTGCGCGCCGGCCAGCCGCTCGGACAGCGCCAGCGCGACGTAGGAGTTGAAGCGGAAGGCGACCTGCGCGCCCGAGGCGTGCAGGCTCGGGTCGACGCTGCGGCCAGCGGCCGCAGCGCGAGCGGCCAGCACGATGCCGGCACCGACCACCGCCAGCCCGACGCCGCCGAGGTGGACAGCGCATCGAGCGGCGTCGGGCTGCGCACGATCGAGCCGAACAGCAGCACCGGAAACAGCAGGAAGTAGACCAGCCGCTCGACGCCGTCCCACACGCGGCGGTTCGAGCGGCGTGTAGCGGCAGAACGCCCAGCCCAGGCGATCAGGAGGAAGTCGGGCAGCAGCACGAGCGCATCGATCAAGCGTCCAGTGTGCCAAACGCCGGGGCCTGATCCGCAGCCACCGGCTCGCAGCGCGAACGCGGCACAATGCACGCGACCGCAATTTCGCGCATTCACCCTCAGGAGACTTCGAGCATGCAGCGACGATTGCGGATCGGCCTGGCCGCGTCTGGCCGTGCCGGCGCCGATGTGGGCGGCCGGCGCAGGCCTATCCCGACCAAGCCGGTGCGACTGATCGTGCCGTTCGCGCCCGGCGGCACCACCGACATCGTGGCGCGCATCGTCGCCGAGCGCATGAGCGGCCGCGCTCGGCCAGCAGGTGCTGGTCGAGAACAAGGCCGGCGGCGGCGGCTCGATCGGCGCCACTCGAGATGGTCAAGGCCAGCGCCCGACGGCTACATGCTCGGCATGGCCACGGTGTCGACCACCGCCGCCAACCCGGCGATCAACCCGAAGATCGGCTACAACCCGATCACCGACTTCACGCCGATCATCAACATCGCGGCCACGCCCAACGTGATCGCGGTGCACCCGTCGTTCCCGGCCAAGGACTACAAGGCCTTCCTCGCCGAGCTGAAGAGCAAGCCCGGCAAGTACAGCTACGCGAGCTCGGGCACCGGCGGCATCGGCCACCTGCAGATGGAGCTGTTCAAGAACCTGTCGGGCACCTTCATCACCCACATCCCGTACCGCGGCGCCGGCCCGGCGCTCAACGACACCGTGGCCGGCCAGGTGCCGATGATCTTCGACAACCTGCCGTCGGCGCTGCCGTTCATCAAGGACGGCCGGCTGGTGCCGATCGTCGTCGCCGCGCCGCAGCGGCTGGCCGCGCTGCCCAACGTGCCGACCTTCAAGGAAGTCGGCCTCGAGCCGGTCAACCGCATGGCCTACTACGGCATCCTCGGCGCCCAAGGGACTGCCGAAGGACGTGGTCGACAAGGTCGCCGCCGCCGTGAAGAAGGCGCTGGAGGACCCCGACGTGCGCAAGCGCATCGAGGACACCGGCTCGCTGATCGTCGCCAACACGCCGGCCGAGTTCGGCGAGCAGATCAAGGCCGAGTTCGAGGTCTACAAGAAGGTCGTCGCAGGCGCAGAACCTGAAGCTCGACTGACGGACGGACAAGCCATGGCGCGTCGCGTGGTCGTGCTCGGCGGCACCGGCTTCATCGGCCGGGCGTTCGCGTGGCGCTGCGCGGCGCACGGCCTGTCGATCAAGCTGACGCTGCCCACGCGCGCGCTGGCGCGCGGTGCCAACCTGCGCCCGCTGCCCGGCATGGACCTGGTGCGAGCCGACGTGCACGACGAGTCTGACGCTGCGCGCCTGCTGGCCGGCGCCGATGCGGTGGTCAACCTGGTGGGCATCCTGCACGGCAGCGCGGCCGACTTCGATCGCGTGCACGGCGAGCTGCCGCGCCGCGTCGGGCGCATCGCGCGCGAGGCCGGCGTGGCGCACGTGGTGCACGTCAGTGCGTTGGGCGCCGATGCCGACGCGCCGTCGCACTATCTGCGCAGCAAGGCGGCGGGCGAGGCGGCGCTGCGCGACAGCGGCGTGCCGCTCACCGTGCTGCGGCCGTCGGTGGTGTTCGGCGCCGAAGACCAGTTTCTCAACCTGTTCGCGCGCATGCAGGCGCTGCTGCCGCTGGTCCCGCTGGCCGGCGCGCACGCGCGCATGCAGCCGGTGTGGGTGCGCGACGTCGCGCAGGCGCTGTGGACCTGCGTCGAGCGCGGTGTCGCCGCGGCCGGCGTGTTCGAGGCGGTCGGCCCGCAGGTGTTCACGCTGCCGAACTGGTGCGTCTGGCCGGGCCGGCGCGCCGGCCATCGGCGCGCGGTGTGGCCGTTGCCGCGCGCGCTGGGCGTGGCTGCAGGCCTGGGTGCTCGAGCACCTGCCGGGGCCGACGCTGATGTCGCGCGACAACCTGCGTTCGTTGCAGGTCGACAGCGTGGCCAGCGGTCGCGTGCCGGGGCTCGATGCGTTGGGCATCCACGCCGGCGTCGATCGAGCAGGCGTGGGCCCAGGAGGGCGGTGGCGGGGTGCTGATGGGCGAGCTGCTGCGTTGGCGCGCGTCGCACCGCGATGCCTGAGGCGGCTGCCGCACGCCGGCCGCGCTGGCTGCCGGCGACGAAGCGCGGCCCTGGAGGACAGCCGGCAATCGATCACCCGCTTCGCCGATGCGCTGTGGATCGAAGACGGCTTGGCTGCCAACACCACCAGCGCGTACCGCCGCGACCTCGATCTGTATGCCCGCTGGCTGGCGCACGCGAGCGGCCGCAGCCTGCAGGCGGCCAGCGAGGCCGACCTGCTGGGCTACATCGCGGCGCGCCATGCCGCCACCCGTTCGACCACGGCCAATCGCCGGCTCACGGTGTTCAAGCGCTTCTACCGCTGGGCGGTGCGCGAGCACCTGGCGCCAGGCCGACCCGACGTTGCGCATCGCCTCGGCCAAGCAGCCGCTGCGGGTGCCCAAGACGATGTCGGAAGCCGAGGTCAATGCGCTGCTCGAAGCGCCCGACACCGACAGCCCGCTCGGCCTGCGCGATCGCGCGATGCTCGAGCTGATGTACGCCAGCGGCCTGCGCGTCAGCGAGCTGGTGACGCTGAAGTCGGTGCACGTGAGCCCGGCGAGCACGTGCTGCGGGTGATGGGCAAGGGCGCCAAGGAGCGCCTGGTGCCGTTCGGCGCCGAGGCTGCCGACTGGCTGGCGCGCTACCTGTCGGATGCCCGCGCGGCGATCCTCGGTCGGCGCAGCAGCGATGCGCTGTTCGTGACCGCGCGCGGCGCCGGCATGACACGGCAGATGTTCTGGAAGATCGTCAAGCAGCACGCGCGCACGGCCGACATCCACACGCCGCTGTCGCCGCACACGCTGCGGCACGCGTTCGCGACCCATCTGCTGAACCACGGCGCCGACCTGCGCGCCGTGCAGATGCTGCTCGGCCACGCCGACATCTCGACCACGACGATCTACACGCACGTGGCGCGCGAGCGGCTGCGCCAGTTGCACGCGCAGCACCACCCGAGGGGCTGAGCCCGCGAAAGCAGCCGTTGCAGGCGCGAGCACGCGGCGGCAAAGTGCTAAGGGATCGCGTCCGCGCGCGGCGGGTCAGCCCAGCGCGCGCATCACCGCGGCGGTGCGCGTCTCGACGCCGAGCTTGGCGTAGATGTGCTGCAGGTGCTTGTGCACCGTGCGCACGCTGGCGCCGACGATGGCCGCGATGTCGCGGTCGGTCTTGCCCGCGGCCACCCACTGCAGCACTTCGCGCTCGCGCGGCGTCAGCGGGGCCAGCGCAGACAACGCGAGCGCGCGCGGTGTGCGCTCGAGCGGCGCCGGCGCGCGCGACGACCAGCCGCTGCGTTCGAACAGGCGGGCCAGCGGCGCGCGCACCTGGTCGAGCAGCGCGGCTTCGCGGTCGCTGAAGTCGCGGCCGCGACGGTTGAGGACCCAGCTGACCAGCCAGCCGTTGCTCTGGTGCAGCGGCAGCGCCAGCACGTGATCGATGCCGATGCGCCGGTAGTAGTCGGCATACAGCGGCGTGCGCTGGAAGGTCGACAACGGCATCGAATCGCTGATGCGGTGCACGTGCGGATGCAGCCGCTCGCCGTGCACCTGCACCAGCGGATGCTCGCGGAAGTGGCGGTCGAAACATTCGCGCTCGGCCGGCCCGATCGAGTGGGCGGCGTCGCCGTGCACGGTGCGGCGGCCGCTCACCAGGTGGCAGATCGACAGCGTGGTCAGCTCCGAGGCCACCAGGCGCTTCAAGCCCGTGCCGGCGCCACGGACGAAGCCATCGTCGTCGTTGAGCGCCGAGGCGACCTCGTTGACGAATTCGAGTGCCGCGCGCCAATCGCCTGCGTGCAGCAGGTTGGGGTCGGGGGTTCGCAGCGGGTCGGCAGGAACCTGCAGTGCGGCGCGGCCCATCGTCATCGACGCCATCGGGGCAACGCGGCCAGTATACGCACGCAACATGCGTGCGTGCGTCCCTAACGTGTCGCGCCGCCCCGCGGACCAGCCCCCGCCTGCAACGCGGCCAGCTCGGCGGCGTCGAAACCGGCCGCGCGCCGTGCCTCCAGATTGAACGGCGGCTTGGGGCGCGGCGCGCGGTGCAACGTGCGCGAGCTCGTCGTAGGCGGCGATCGGATCGCGGCCCTCGCGCGCGCACAGCCAACGGTACCAACGGTTGCCGACCGCGACGTGACCGATCTCGTCGCGCAGGATCACGTCGAGGATGCGTGCTGCCGGCTCGTCGCCCGCGCGCGCGAACTTCTCGCGCATGGCCGGCGTCACGTCGAGGCCGCGTGCTTCCAGCGTGCGCGGCACCAGCGCCATGCGAGCCAGCGGGTCGGCGCGCGTGCGCTCGGCCATCGTCCACAGGCCGTCGTGGGCGTCGTAGTCGCCGTACGCGTGGCCGAGCGTCTTCAGGTGATCGGCCACCAGGGTGAAGTGCAGCGCCTCTTCCGAGGCCACCTGCATCCACTCGAGGTAGTACGGCCGCGGCATCTGCGCGAAGCGCCACACCGCGTCGAGCGCCAGGTTGATGGCGTTGAACTCGATGTGGGCCACCGCGTGCAGCAACGCGGCGCGACCCTGCGGCGTGAAGGCGCTGCGCGCGGCCAGCTCGGCGGGCGGCACCCGGCGCGGCTTGTCGGGTCTGCCGGGCAAGCCCGGTGGGCTCGCTCAGCAGCGCCTGCACGTCGACTTCGGCGGCTGATGCATCGACGCACGCCCACTCGCGCACGCGCGTCGCCTTGTCGTGCGGCTCGGCGAGCAGCAGCAGCTGCAGCGCGCGGCGACGCAGTTCCATGTCTGCGATGATAGAACGCCGTGACCGATCGACTGCACAAGTTCCTGTTCGAAGGCTTGCCGGTGCGCGGCATGCTGGTGCAGCTGCGCGCCAGCTGGCGCGAACTGCTGTCGCGCCGTGCCACCGCCAGCGACGGCGGCCATGCGTTCGCTGCCGAGGTGCGTGGCCTGCTGGGCGAGATGAGCGCGGCGGTGTGCCTGATGCACGCCAACATCAAGTTCGATGGTGCGCTGATCCTGCAGGTGTTCGGTGACGGGCCGGTCAAGCTGGCGGTGGCCGAAGCGCGGCCCGACCTCGGCTTTCGTGCCACTGCCAAGGTGGTGGGCCCGGTGCCGGCCGGGGCGCAACTGGAGGCCATGCTCAACCTGCACGGCCAAGGGCGCTGCGCGATCACGCTCGATCCCGGCGAACGAAGCCCGGGACGCCAGCCCTACCAAGGCGTCGTGCCGTTGCACGGCGACCGGCGCGAGCCGCTGCAGCGCCTGGCGCAGGTGCTCGAGCACTACATGCTGCAGTCCGAGCAGCTCGACACGCGGCTGGTGCTGGCCGCCGACGACCAGTGCGCCGCCGGCTTGCTGATCCAGCGGTTGCCGGCGCAAGGCGACGCCAACCTGTCGGGCAGCGGCTGGAAGGAGGGTGACGAAGACGGCATCGGACGCAGCGAAGACTTCAACCGCATCGCGCTGCTCGCGGCCACGCTCAGCGGCGACGAGTTGCTGAACCTGCCGCCCGAGCAGATCTTGAAGCGCCTGTTCTGGCAGGAGACGGTGCGCCTGTTCGACCCGCTGCAGCCCCGTTTCGGCTGCACGTGCTCGCGCCAGCGGGTGGCCGGCATGCTGCGCGGGCTGGGTCGCGACGAAGTGGACTCGTTGCTCGCCGAGCAGGGGCAGGCCGAGGTGGCATGCGAGTTTTGCGGCGCGATGTACCACTTCGACGCCGTCGACGTCGGCGAGGTGTTCGTGGCGGCGCACCAGCAGCCGCCGGGGTCGCGCTCGGTCAACTGACGACGTTGCGCTTGAACAGGTGACGCTCGCAATCGGGATCGCCGCACTCGGCACACAGGTGGCGCCAGCGTGGCGCACCGGGCGGCGAGATGCGCAGCGCAGCGTCCACCGCGCGCAGTGGCGTTGGCCAGGCGGTGCTCGCCGAATCCGGTCACGATGGCGTAGGGCACGCCGCCGTCCTGCAGCGCGGTGCGCAGCAGCGCGTCGACCGGCGCCCGCACGTGCTCGCCATCGCGCATCAGCCCGTCGAACACCCACGGCAGGTCGAGCGCGGTCAACAGCGTCAGGCGGTAGCGATCGTGCTCGGCCAGCGCCGCGGCGACCAGCGAGTCGTCGTCGAACAGCAGCTGGCTGTAGACGGCGATCATCAGCGCGCTGGTGTCGGCCACCACGACGTCGTGGTGCGCGCGGCCTCGGCGATGCGCTGCGACTGCGTCAGCGCGATGGCGGCCTGCTCGTCGCGGCGCGGCGTGCGACCCTCGCGCAGGCAGAACTCGCGCAGGAACTCTTCGACCAGCGCCACCCGGCGGCCTTGTGCGGCGAGGGCATCGACGCAGGCCGCGCGCGAGCGTGGTCTTGCCGGTGCTCTCGGCACCGAGCAGCGCGATCACGGTGCCGGGCCGATGGGGTGCGGCGGGTCGTGTCATTGCCCCGAAAAGCGCGGCGCGCGCTTTTCGGCCCATGCTGCGCGGCCCTCCTGCAGGTCGTGCGATGCCGCAGCGCGTTCGATGTCGCGCCGCAGGTCGTCGGCATCGAGCGCGCCGCGCGCGATGCGGTTCAGGTTCTTCTTCATGCCCAGCAGCGCCAGCGGCGCCATGCCGGCCAACGTGGCGGCGAGCTGATCGGCACTGGCTTGAAGCGCATCGGCGCGCCACCAGGTGGGTCAGAAAGCCGATCGCCTGCATTTCGCGAGCGTCGATCTTCTCGGCGGTGAGGAACAGGCGCTTGGCCTGATCGACCCCGAGCCGCGACACGTAGCGCTCGAGCCCGCGGCGATAGAAGTGCAACCCCAGCCGCGCCGCCGGCATGAACATCTCGGTGTCGGGCGTGCCGAGGCGAAAGTCGCAGGCGAGCGCCAGGTCGGTGGCGCCGCCGTAGACGCCGCCTTGCAGCAGCACCATCGTCACCGGCCGCGCGTCTTCCAGCGCATTGACCATGTCCTCGAACGCCACCGGCCGTGAGCCGCCGATCTGGCCGATGTCGTAGCCGGCGCAAAACGTCTTGCCGGTGGCCTGCACGCGCAGCACCAGCACCTGGGGCGTGGCGTTGACGCTCGCGATGTGCTCGCTGATCGCCAGCAGGTCGTCGGGCTCGAGCCGGTTGGCCTGCTGCGGCCGGCGCAAGGTCAGCGTGGCGACGGCGCCGTCGACATGGAGCTCCGGTGTGCCCGCTTGGACCTGGGTCGTCATCAGCGGCCTTTGAATTGCGGCGTTCTCTTGTCCATGAACGCCTGGCGGCCTTCGCGGTAGTCCTCGCTGTCGAAGCAGGCGTTGACCAGCGCCTCGACGGCCTGCGCATCGTCGCGCTGCGAGTAACGCTCGAACACGCGCATCGCGGCCTTGGCGGCGCGAATCGTCAGCGGCGCATTGGCGGCGATCGACGCGGCGTAGTCGCGCACGCGGGTCTCCAGTGCGTCTGCCGCGCACACGAAGTTCACCAACCCGATGCGCAGCGCCTCGTCGGCTTGGAGTTGCCGCGCGCTGAACAGGATGTCCTTGGCCACCGACGGCCCGACCAGCCGCGCCAGCACGGCCAGCCCCGGGTATTCGTAGCCCAGGCCCAGGCGCGCGGCGGGAATGCCGAAGCGTGAGCCCTCGGCCGCAAAGCGCACGTCGGCCTGCAGCGCGATGGCCATGCCGCCGCCGATGCAGTAGCCCTGGATCATTGCGATCAAGCGGTTTGCTCAGCGACGCCAGGCCGTTCTGTCCGCGTGCGGCGACCTCGCCGTAACGCTGCTTCTGCTCGGCATTGGCGCGTTGCTGCTCGAACTCGCTGATGTCGGCGCCGGCCGCAAACGAGCGGCCCCCGACGCCGTGGATCACGACCACGCGCACTGCATCGTCGGCTTCGAACGCGGCGGTGGCATCGGCCAGGCCCTGCCACATCTCCAGCGAGATCGCGTTGCGGCGCTCGGGCTGGTTGATGCGCAGCCAGCCGATGCCGCCATCCACCTCGGCAATGATCTTTCCGGTGGCCAGCGGCACCGCACGCAGCGTCGTCATGCGACGACTCCTTCTTTCATCAACGATGCGATCTCGGCGTCGCTGAAGTCCGCCTCGCGCAGCAGCTCCGCGCTGTGTTGCCCGGGGTCGGGTGCTGCGCGCTCGAAAGCTTGTGGGTGCGGATTGGCCGACAGGTTGATCGGCGAGCGCAGCAGGTTCACGCGGCCGAGCGTCGGGTGTTCGGCCGTCCGCGTCAGGCGCAGGTGTTGCACCTGCGGGTCTTCGAACGCCTGGCCGATGTCGTAGATCGGCCCGCACGGCACGCCCACCGGGTTGAGCCGCTGCACCAACTCGGCGGCACTGAAGCGCTGCGTGACGGCGTTGAGGGCACCGTCGAGCGTTTGGCGGTTGCGGTTGCGCAGCTCGGTGCTGGCGAATTCGGGCTGCCGGGCCAGGTGGTGGGCGTCGAGCGCGTCGCACAGCGCGTCCCACATCTTTTGCGTGCTGGCGGCGAGGTTGACCAGGCCGTCGCTGCGCGCGGAAGGTGCCCATCGGCGCCAGGGTGGGGTGCTGGTTGCCTTCCTGGCCGGGCACCTCGCCGCTCATCGTGCAGCGTGCGGCCTGGAAGTCGAGCTTGTTGATCATCGCTTCGAGCAGCGACGTGTGCACCCATTGGCCGACGCCGGTGCGCTCGCGTTGCAGCAGCGCCAGCAGGATGCCCTGACCGAGAAACATGCCGGCCGCGGTGTCGGACACCGCGATGCCCACACGCATCGGCCCGCGGCCGGGCTCGCCGGTGATCGACATCAGGCCGCTCAAGCCCTGCACGATCTGGTCGACCCCGGGCCGGTCGGCATAGGGCCCGTCCTGCCCGAAGCCCGAGATGCTGGCCAGCACGATGCGCGGATTGAGCGCGCGCAGGCGCTCGTAGCCGAGGCCCAGGCGCTCTTTGACGTCGGCGCGAAAGTTCTCGACCACCACGTCGCTGCGCCGGACCAGTCGGTCGAGCACCTCGCGGCCGCGCGGCGACTTCAGGTCGAGGCACAGGCTGCGCTTGTTGCGGTGCAGGTTCTGCTCGTCGCTGCCGTGGCGGCGGCCGCTCATCGCGCGCTCGCTGTCTTGCGGCCGCGCCTCGATGCGGATGACGTTGGCGCCCCAGTCGGCGAGCAGCCGCACCGCCGTCGGGCCGGCGCGGGCGATCGTGAAGTCGAGCACCGTGGTGCCGGCCAGCGGCGGCTCGGAGGGCGACATGCGCGAAGAATCCTGTGGTGTCGGGGCCGCTTCAGTCTATCGGCATTGTCAGCTGCCTTGCGAGCCGGCGGGCAAGCGGGCGCGCCAGGCCTGCCAACCGACCACCGACAGCACCGCGAATACCGCGTACAGCAGCGCCGTCAGCCACAGGCCCTTGATGGCGAACAGGCCGATGCTGAACAGGTTGACCGCCAGCCAGACCAGCCAGTTCTCGATCAGCTTGCGGCCGAGCAGAAACTGCCCGGCGACACTGCCGACGGTGGGCAGCGCATCGAGGTAGGGCACGTCGCTGTCGGTGTGGTGATCGAGCACCCAAGCCCAGCAGCGGCCACGCCAGCCAGCGTGAGGCAGCGCGATGCCAACCGCTGGGCGCTGGCTCATGCGGTGCACCCGCAGCGGCCGTCCGTCGCCGCCGCGGCCGCGCAGCCACTGCCACCAGCCCCAGAACGCCACCACGATGAACAACAGCTGCAGCGCCGCTTCTCCGTACAGGCGGCTCGACGCGAACAGCAGGCCATAGAGCGCCGACGCCGCGATCGCCAGCGGCCAGGCGGTGACGTTGACGCGCAGGTTGCACCAGACCATCGCGAGCGACAGCACGACGGCGACGATCTCGAGCCAGGTGATCGGGCTGCCCCACAGCACGAATGCCGGAGCGAGAGCCGGCGCCGCGACGGCCAGCGCCTGCTCGAGCATGTCAGCGCTTCGGGCTGACCTGGATGAACACCTCGTCGGGCCGCACCATGCCGAGTTCGCTGCGCGCCTTCTCCTCGATCATCTCGAGGCCGGCCTTCAAGTCGAGCACCTCGGCGGCCATGCGTTGGTTGCGCCGCTGCGCCTCGTCGTTCTGGATGCGTTGCGCTGCCAGCTGTGAACGCTGGCCCCACACGTGGGCACGCTGCCCTTGCCGAACCACAGACCCAGATGGACCAGCACCAGCAGCGTCACGAGCATCCACGTGGCGGCGCGAGCGGTGACCATGTCAGCGCAGGCAGTACAGCGCGTCGCGGCCGGGGTACTGCGCGACGTCGCCAAGGTCTTCTTCGATGCGCAGCAACTGGTTGTACTTGGCGACGCGGTCGCTGCGGCTCATCGAGCCGGTCTTGATCTGGCCGGCGTTGGTGCCCACCGCGATGTCGGCGATGGTCGCGTCTTCGGTTTCGCCGCGAGCGGTGGCTGATCACCGCGGTGTAGCCGGCGCGCTTGGCCATCTCGATGGCGGCGAAGGTTTCGCTCAGCGTGCCGATCTGGTTGATCTTGATCAGGATCGAGTTGGCCACGCCCTTGGCGATGCCTTCCTTCAGGATCTTGGTGTTGGTGACGAACAGGTCGTCGCCCACCAGCTGCAGCTTGGCGCCGAGCTCGTCGGTCAGGTGCTTCCAGCCGTCCCAGTCGTTCTCGGCCATGCCGTCTTCGACCGAGACGATCGGGTACTTGTCGGCCCAGGTGGCCAGGATGTCGGTCCACTCGGCGGCGACAGGACCATGCCTTCGCCGCTCGAGGTGGTACTTGCCTTCCTTGTAGAACTCGCTGGCCGCGCAATCGAGGCCGATCGCGATCTGCTGGCCCGGCGTGTAGCCGGCCTTGTCGATGGCCTCGACCAGCATCTGCAGCGCCGCCTCGTGGCTGGCCACGTTGGGCGCGAAGCCGCCTTCGTCGCCGACCGCGGTGCTCATGCCCTTGTTGTGGATGATCTTCTTGAGCGCGTGGAACACCTCGGCGCCGTAGCGCACCGCCTCGCGAAAGCTCGGCGCGCCGAGCGGGATGATCATCAGCTCCTGCAGGTCGAGGTTGTTGTTGGCGTGCGCGCCGCCGTTGATCACGTTCATCATCGGCACCGGCATGCTCATGCCGCCCGAGCCGCCGAAGTAGCGGTACAGCGGCAGGCCCGACTCCTCGGCCGCCGCGCGCGCCACCGCCATGCTGACGGCCAGCGTGGCATTGGCGCCGAGTCGGCTCTTGTTGTCGGTGCCGTCCAGGTCGATCAGCGTCTTGTCGAGAAAGGCCTGCTCCGACGCGTCGAGGCCGAGCACCGCCTCGCTGATCTCGGTGTTGATGTGCTCGACCGCGCGCAGCACGCCCTTGCCGCCGTAGCGCGCCTTGTCGCCGTCGCGCAGCTCGATCGCCTCGCGCGAGCCGGTGGAGGCGCCGCTGGGCACCGCGGCGCGGCCCATCGTGCCCGACTCGAGCAGCACGTCGCACTCGACGGTGGGGTTGCCGCGGCTGTCGAGGATTTCGCGGCCGACGATATCGACGATTGCGCTCACTGAAGTACCTTTCGGTTGTTCGTGTCAGACCGGAGCGTCGACGCCCTCGACCAGCACCATGTTGAAGTATTCGGTCGTGCCTGTCGCGCTTGGCGCGCGCGGTCGTGTACAGCTCGCCGTCGTAGAACGCCTTGGCCTTGTCGTAGCTCGGAAAGCGCAGCATGGCCACACGATGCGGCTGCCAATCGCCCTCGAGCGCCTCGTGCTTGCCGCCGCGCACCAGGTATTCGCCGCCGGCCGCCTTCACCGCTGCCGGCGCCGCGGCCATGTAGGCCTTGTAGCGCTCGGGGTCGGTGATGTGCATCTCGACGATCAGGTAGGCGACCGGCATGTTGTCTCCGATTTTCGGTTCAGCAGGAGAAGTCGTTCTCGAGCAGCGGCTGCTGCTTGACCACGCTGTCGAGCGCGACCAGCTGCTCGAGCAGCGCGCGCATGTGCTTCAGCGGCACCGCGTTGGGCCCGTCGGACAGCGCCTTGGCCGGGTCGGGGTGGGTCTCCATGAAGATGCCGGCGATGCCCACCGCCACCGCGGCGCGCGCCAGCACCGGCACGTGCTCGCGCTGGCCGCCGCGAGCTGGTGCCCTGGCCGCCGGGCAGCTGCACCGAGTGCGTGGCGTCGAACACCACCGGCGCGCCGGTCTCGCGCATGATCGCCAGGCTGCGCATGTCGGACACCAGGTTGTTGTAGCCGAAGCTGGCGCCGCGTTCGCAGGCGAGGAAGCTGTCCTCGGGCAGGCCCTTTTCCCGGGCCGCCGCGCGCGCCTTGTCGATCACGTTCTTCATGTCGTGCGGCGCGAGGAACTGGCCCTTCTTGATGTTCACCGGCTTGCCGCTTTGCGCGACCGCGCGGATGAAATCGGTCTGCCGGCTCAGGAAGGCGGGCGTCTGCAGCACGTCGACGACGCGGGCGACTGCGGGCACTTCGGCCTCGGTGTGCACGTCGGTCAGCACCGGCACCTTCAGTTCGCGCTTGACCTTGGCGAGGATCTCCAGGCCCTTGTCCATGCCCGGGCCGCGGAACGACGTGCCGCTGGAGCGGTTGGCCTTGTCGTAGCTCGACTTGAAGATGAACGGGAATGCCGAGCGCCGCGGTCATCTCCTTCAAGCGGCCGGCGACGTCGAGCTGCAGTTGCTCGGACTCGACCACGCAAGGGCCGGCGATCAGGAACAACGGCCGGTTGCAGCCCGACCTCGAAGCCGCACAGTTTCATCGCCTGTCTGCCTTCATGCTGCCGCCTTCTCTCGACCGGCGCCTTCGCGCGCCGCCTTGTGCGCCAGCGCCGCCTGCACGAAGCTGATGAACAGCGGGTGCCCGTCCCACGGCGTGCTGCTTGAACTCGGGGTGGAACTGCACGCCGACGAACCACGGGTGCACGGCCTGCGGCAGCTCGACGATCTCGGTCAGCTTGTCGCGCTGCGTGATCGCCGAGATCACCAGGCCGGCGGCCTGCAGCCGCTCGAGGTAGTGCTCGTTGGCCTCGTAGCGGTGGCGATGCCGCTCGGTGACCACGTTGCCGTAGATGCCGTGCGCCAGCGTGCCGGGCTTGACGTCGGAGCTCTGCGAGCCCAGGCGCATCGTGCCGCCGAGGTCGGACTACGCGGTGCGCTTCTGGATCGAGCCGTCGCGGTCCTGCCACTCGTCGATCAGCGCGATCACCGGGTGCGGCGTGTCGGGATCGAACTCGGTGGAGTTGGCGCTGTCCAGCCCGGCCTTGTGGCGTGCGATCTCGATCGACGCCACCTGCATGCCCAGGCAGATGCCGAGGTAGGGGATGCGGTGCTCGCGCGCGTACTGCGCGGCGACGATCTTGCCCTCGATGCCGCGCTTGCCGAAGCCGCCGGGCACCAGCACGGCGTCGAACGCCGCCAGCTGGCCGACCGTTGGCCGGCGTCAGCGTCTCGGAGTCGACGTACTCGATGTCGACCCGCGCGTGGTTGTGGATGCCGGCGTGGCGCAGCGCCTCGTTGAGCGACTTGTACGAGTCCGACAGGTCGGTGTACTTGCCGCACATCGCGATGCGCACCGAGGTCTTGCGGATGCTCGACCTCGTGCACCAGGCGGTCCCAGCGCTTGAGGTCGGCCGGCGCGGGTGAGCAACTGCAGCTTCATGCAGATCAGCTCGTCCAGCCCCTGCTCGTGCAGCATGCGCGGCACCTTGTAGATGGTGTCGACGTCCCACATCGAGATCACGCCGGTGCGGCGGCACGTTGGTGAACAGCGAGATCTTGTCGCGCTCTTCGTCCGGGATGCGGCGGTCGGCGCGGCACAGCAGCGCGTCGGGCTGGATGCCGATCTCGCGCAGCTTCTGCACCGTGTGCTGCGTCGGCTTGGTCTTCAGCTCGCCGGCGGCGGCGATCCACGGCACGTAGGTGAGGTGCACGAACGCGGTGTTCGTCGGGCCCGAGCTTCAGGCTCAACTGGCGCACCGCTTCGAGGAACGGCAGCGACTCGATGTCGCCGACCGTGCCGCCGACCTCGACAGATCGCGCCACGCTCGGCACCTCGATCGGTCGTCGCCGAGCGCCGGCGCCGCGACGGATGAAATCCTGGATCTCGTTGGTGACGTGCGGGATCACCTGCACCGTCTTGCCGAGGTAGTCGCCGCGGCGCTCCTTCTCGAGCACGCTCTTGTAGATCTGGCCGGTGGTGAAGTTGTTGCTGCGCTTCATCTTGCGTGGAGATGAAGCGCTCGTAGTGGCCGAGGTCGAGGTCGGTCTCGGCGCCGTCGTCGGTGACGAACACCTCGCCGTGCTGGAACGGGCTCATCGTGCCCGGGTCGACGTTGAGGTACGGGTCCAGCTTGATCAGGGTGACCTTGAGGCCGCGCGACTCCAGGATGGCCGCGAGCGATGCCGACGCGATGCCCTTGCCCAAGGAAGACACCACGCCGCCGGTGACGAACACGTACTTGGTCATGTCGTTCGGCCTTGGGCGCGCTGCAGCAGCGCACTTTCGGCCTGGTGGTAAAGCGCGATTATATCGATCGCCTTCGCGGCCCCTGCGCGGGCGCACCATCGGTCGGCCGCGCTCCCGCAGGAGCAGCGCAGGCGAGCCAGGGTGGCTGCAGCGATGCCGCGCGCGCTGCGCGCCGGTGTTGTCGCCCGGTTACTGGTGCAGGTAGGCGTCGTCGGCGCTGCGGTGGGCGCGCAGCGGCGCGACTGCTGCTGGCGCTTCGCTGCGCAGCATGAAGCCGCGTCCGCGCACGGCGTGGATCGATAGGTCGCGCACGCCGGCGGCCAGCAGGCGCTGGCGCAGCCGATGCACGTAGACGTCGATGCTGCGGGCTCGCAGGTCGGATTCCGGCGCGCACACCTGCCGATGCAGGTCGGCGCGGGGCACCACCCGTCCTCCATGCAGCGCCAGGCAGCGCAGAAGGTGCAGCTGGCCGGCGCTCAGCGCCACCGACCGCTCGCCTCGATGCAGGCGGTTGTGCACCGCATCGAGGTGCCAGCCGGCCGGCAGCTCGGGCGGCTCCTCCGGGCCCGGCAACGGGGGCGGCGCCGTCGTGGCGGGCCGTCGCAGCAGGGCCTCGAGCCGGGCTCGCAGCCGGCGCGGGCTCACCGGGTGGGCCAATTGGCCGTCGGCACCGAGTTCGATCGCCAGGATCTCGTCGAGGTCGTCGGCCGAGCCGTCGAGCACCAGCAGCGGGCCGCCGAACCACTGGCGCAATTGCGCCAGCGCCGCCGCCAGTGGCGACCCATCGGCCTGGGCGTCGAACACCACGGCGTCGGGCACCACCTGGCCGGCCACGCTGCTGACCGCCTGCAGGCCATCGACCCAGATGCAGCGCAGGCCACGCTGCGCCAGGCAATCGAGCAGATCACGGTCCGGCGCACGCTGGCGCGCCACCATCAGCATCAGGTGCGTCGGCGCGCACCACGGCGCGTCGCCGGATGCCGTCTGCGCAGCCGCCGCGCTGACCCAGGGTTCTGCGTGATAGCCCACGATACCGCGCATGATGGTTGCCAGCGCGGCGGATGAACAAGAACCATTGTGACCCTCGGCCGCCGGCCATTGCGCCCGGCACGCGGTTGGGGCATCGGGAGTCGCAGCCCGTCGCATCCGGGAGCGGTTTGTCGCGTGCTGAGGCTAAATTGGCGGCGCAAATTCACACACGGGCGCTGTGGTCAAGCAAGCATCGGGCGTTCTGATCCAGCCGCTGGTTCACCCCGGCGCGCAGCGGGTGTCGCGGCGTTTGCAGGTGTACCAGACGGTGCTCGACGCGATCCATCGGCGGGTGCTGGCCCCGGGCGCGCGGCTGCCGTCGGCGCGCCAGCTGGCGGCCGACTGGGGAGTGGCGCGCGGCGCGGTCGACGAGGCTTTCGCGCAGCTGCAGATCGAGGGTTACCTCGAGCGGCGCGTCGGCGACGGCAGCTACGTGACCCAGCGCCCACAACCCGTGTTTCAGCCGGACACGCCACGGGTGTTGCGTCCGCCCAGCCAGTCGGCGCAGCAGGTGCTCAACCGGTTCTCGGTTTATCTGGGCAAGCCCAGGCAGATCGAACTGCCGCACGTGCTGTTGACGCCGGTGCCGCTGTTCCCACGGGCGCCGATGATCGAGCAGTTTCCGCTGGCCACCTGGCGGCGCCTGATGCAGCGCGCACTGGGGGAACCGTACCGTGCCCACCTGAGCTACGGCCCGGCCGCCGGATTGCCGGCGTTGCGCGAGGCGATTTCGCGCCATCTCTCGCTGACGCGCGCGACGATGTGTTCGCCGCAGCAGGTGCTGGTGCTCAACAGTCCGATGCAGGCCATCGAGCTGATCGGTCGCGTGCTGCTGGAGCCGGGCGACAAGGTGTGGCTCGAGGATCCGGGGCATGCCAGCCTGGTGTCGCTGTTTCAGGTGCTGCGCGCGCAGGTGGTCGGCGTGCCGCTCGATGCGCGCGGCCTCGACGTGGCGGCCGGCCGTGCCGCGGCGCCCGATGCGGCGGCCGTGTACCTGCATCCGCTGACGCAGTTTCCGCTCGGCGTGCGCACCAACAGCGCGCGCCGCGCCGACCTGCTGCAGTGGGCCGACGAGAGCGGCGCCTGGATCATCGAAGGCAACTTCAACGACGAGATCGCGCACGACGGCGCGGCGCCGGCGGCATTCCAGTCGATGGACCGCTCCGACCGGGTGCTGCTGATGGGCACCTTCGAGGGCATCATGTTCCCGTCGCTGCGGCTGGCCTACCTGGTGGTGCCGGAGCGGCTGGTCGAGGTGTTCGTGGCGATGCGCGGACTGCTGGGCGACCACAGCAACGCGTCGCTGCAGATCGCGATGACCGCCTTCATCGACGAGGGCCACATGAGCAACCACCTGCGGGTGCTGCGCCAGGTGTCGCGCCAGCGTCGCGACGCGCTGGTCGCCGCGCTGCGCCACCTGCCGGGCTGGGCGCAGCTCGGCCCCACCGCGGCCGGCACCCACGCCTGCCTGCACCTGCCCCCGGACGTGAGCGACATGGAGGTGGTGCGCCGCATCCGCGAACACGGCGTGATGGCGATCGCGCTGTCGTCGACCTGCTGGAACCCGCGGCCCTGGAACGGCCTGGTGCTCGGCTACGGGGCGTTCGCGCCGCCGGTGATCGAGCGCTCGATGCGGGTGATCGGTCGCGTGCTGCGGGAGTTCGCTCGCTCACCCGCGCCGGCCAGCCGCGAAAGGGCCTAGACGATCTTCTCGCCCGGGTGCGTGATCTTGCGCATCGGCTCGTAGCGATTCGACGCCACGCGCAGCGGGTGTTGGGTTTCGCCGCCGTCCCAACGCGGGTCTTCGAGGCTGTCGAACACCTCGCGCAGGCGCTGGCCCCAGGTGTTGCGGATCATCTGGAAGTACGGGTTGCGCTCGTCGATGGCGACGATGCGGTCGCTGCCGAACTCGCCCTGCCGATACACCAGCAGGTCCAGCGGCAGGCCAACGCCGAGGTTGGACTTCAAGGTCGAGTCCATCGAGACCAGCGCACACTTGGCTGCCGTCTCCAGCGGCGTGGTGGGTGTGATCAGACGGTCGAGCACCGGCTTGCCATACTTCGACTCACCGATCTGGAAGTAGCAGGTCTCGCGCGTCGCCTCGATGAAGTTGCCCGCCGAATACACCTGGAACAGCCGCATCGCCTCGCCGCGGATCTGGCCGCCGAAGATCATCGTGCTGTTGAACTCGAGGCCGGCGCTCTTGAGCGAGGCACCGTCCTCGGCGTAGACCCGCCGCACCGTGGCACCCAGCACGCGCGTGGCGTCGAACATGCTGGTGGCGTTCCAGATGGTCAGCGGCTCGTTAGGGCCGTTGTCGATTTTTTCGACCTGCAGCAACTCGCGCACCGACTGCGAGATCGACAGGTTGCCGGCCGACAGCATGACCATGAAGCGGTCGTTCGGGCGCTCGTAGACCATCATCTTGCGGTAGGTGCTGATCTGGTCGACCCCGGCGTTGGTGCGCGAGTCCGACAGGAACACCAGGCCGGCGTTGAGGCGGATGCCGATGCAGTAGGTCATGGGGCAGCGTCTTTCTGCAGAACCTTCAATCGGTACAGCGCCTCCAGCGCTTCGCGTGGCGACAGCGTATCAGGCTGCAGTTGCGCCAAGGCGTTTTCCAGCGCACTCGGCTCGCGCGATGGTTCGATCGCGGGTGCTGCAAACAGGTCGACCTGGGGCTGGCCGGCGCGCGATTGCGCCTCCAGCGCCTCCAGCGTGGCCCGCGCCTGGCGAACGATGCGATCGGGCATGCCGGCCAGGCGCGCCACCTGCACACCGTAGCTGCGGCTGGCGGGGCCGGCCTCGATCTCGTGCAGGAACACCACGTCGTGCCCCGACTCGGCGGCCGACACGTGCACGTTGAGCGCATGGGCGTGGCGCAGCGGGAACTCGGTGAGCTCGAAGTAGTGGGTGGCGAACAGCGTGAACGCGCGGTTGCGGTCGTGCAGCTGGCTGGCGATCGCCGAGGCCAGCGCCAGGCCGTCGAAGGTGGAGGTGCCGCGGCCGACCTCGTCCATCAGCACCAGCGAGTGCTCGCTGGCGGCGTGCACGATGGCGGCCGCCTCGGTCATCTCGACCATGAAGGTCGATTGCGCGTTGGCCAGGTCGTCGGCGGCACCGATGCGGGTGTGGATGGCGTCGATCGGGCCCAGCACGCACGACGCCGCCGGCACGTGCGAGCCGATCGATGCCAGCAGCACGATCAGCGCCACCTGGCGCATGTAGGTGCTCTTGCCGCCCATGTTGGGGCCGGTGATGACCAGCATCCGCGTCTTCGTATCGAGGCGGCAGTCGTTGGCGATGAACGGCACGCCTTGCGCCTCGGCCAGCCGCGCCTCGACCACCGGATGGCGGCCACGCTCGATGTGAATGCACGGATGGCTCACGAACTGCGGCGCACACCAGCCGAGCGTGTGGGCGCGCTGCGCGAGGTTGACCAGCGCGTCGAGCGAGGCCAGCGCTCGCGCCAGCGCGGCCAGCTCCGGCACATGCGGCGCCAGCGCGTCGAGCAGGCGCTCCCACAGCAGCCGCTCGCGCACCAGCGCGCGCTCCTGGGCGGACAACGCCTTGTCCTCGAAAGCCTTGAGCTCTGGCGTGATGAATCGCTCGGCGTTCTTCATCGTCTGGCGGCGCTGGTAGTCGGCCGGCACGCGGTCGAGGCCGCTCGCCGTGACCTCGATGTAGTAGCCGTGCACGCGGTTGAACTGCACGCGCAGGTTGCCGATGCCGGTGCGGGCGCGCTCGCGCACCTCGAGCGCCAGCAGATAGGCATCGCCGTTTTCGCCGATGGCGCGCAACTCGTCGAGCTCGGCGTCGTGGCCGCCGGCGATGACGCCGCCGTCGCGCAGCTGCACGGCAGGGTCGTCGGCCAGCGCGGCCGAAAGGCGCTCGAGGACCGTGCCGTCGGGCTGCAGCGCAGCGTGAATCGTGTCGAGCAGCTCGCCGCCCGCTGGAGTTAGCGCCTTCAGGCGCGGCAGCGCCTGCAGCGTGGTGCGCAGCCCGGCCAGCTCGCGCGGGCGCACCTGCCGCAACGCCACGCGAGCCGTGGTTCGCTCGACATCGCTGACGCTGCGCAGCGCATCGCGCAGCGCGCCCAGGTCGGCGCTCGACAAGTGCTCGATCGCGGCCAGGCGGGCGATCGCCATCGTTCGCTCGCGCGGCGGGTGCGTCAGCCAATGGCGCAACAGGCGGCTGCCCATGCCGGTGGCGCAGCCGTCGAGCAGCGACAGCAGCGTCGGTGCGGTTTCGCCGCGCAGCGTCTGCGTGATCTCCAGGTTGCGCAGCGTGGTCGAGCGGCAGATCGATCAGGTCGCCCGCGCGTTCGACCTTGAGTTCCACCACGTGCACATCGGTGCCGCCCTGCGTGCGCTCGGCGTACGACAGCAGCGCGGCGGCGGCGGCGTGCGCCAGCGGGCAGTCGTCGGCACCGTAGCCGGCAAGGTGCGCCACCTTCAGCGCTTCGCACAGCTTGCGGCGTCCGAGGGTGGCGTCGAACTGCCACGCTGGCCGCACGGTGCGAGTCGCGACACAAGCCTGCAGCGCTGGCGGCACGTCGGCCTGGTCGAGCAGCACCTCGGCCGGCTCGATGCGCGACAGCCACGACGGCAGTTCGTCGACCGCGGCTTGCGCGAGCACGCAACGCCCGCTGGCCAGGCTCAGCCACGCCAGGCCCCAGCGCGTGCCGCGCGGATCGCGCGCCAGCGCCAGCAGCGTGGTGTCGCTGCGCTCGGCGAGCAACTCGCTGTCGGTCACGGTGCCCGGCGTGACGACGCGTGTCACCCGCCGTTCGACCGGGCCCTTGGCGGTGGCGACGTCGCCCACCTGCTCGGCGATGGCCACCGACTCGCCGAGCTTGATCAGGCGGGCGAGGTAGGTCTCGAGCGCATGCACCGGCACACCGGCCATCACCACCGGCTCGCCGGCACTGGCGCCGCGCGAGGTGAGCGTGATGTCGAGCAGCCGGTTGGCGCGCCGCGCGTCGTCGTAGAACAGCTCGTAGAAGTCGCCCATCCGGTACAGCACCAGGATGTCGGGATGCTCGGCCTTGATGCGCAGGTACTGCTGCATCATCGGCGTGTGGGCCAACAAATTGGAGGTTGATAAGCTTGACGTACTCATGGAAGAGGTGTCAGGCGACAGATCGCGGATTGTGCATGCCGCGTCCGCTCGGCGTTGCTTCCAAGAAGACGCATCTAGGGATGGGCTGAAGAAGTGGGCGAACCGACAAGTGAGGGCGTGCCGGGTTTCGTGATGCGCGATCTGGATGTCAAGGTCGATCCTTTCGAGGCACAGCAAGTGCGTTTCGCGTGCCCTTCGGCCCGCATTGCGGCTTCACGGGCGCACCTGTGCCATCAGCCGCTGTCGGCCGAGGTAGATGTTAGCCAGCGCAAGCGCCGTGAACGCGCGCGTGGCGTTCTTGGCCAGGCCGCGGTAGCGCACCTTGGCGAAGCCCCACAGCCGCTTGACCACGCAGAACACGTGCTCGACGCGCGCGCGGATGCGCGACTTGTTGCGGTTCTTCGCCCGCGTGGCCTCGTCGACCTGACCACGGTTGCGCACGCGCTGGTTGGTGAAGTCCTTGGCCCGCGGCGCCTTGCCGGCGATCAACTGCTTCTGGCTCGAGTAGGCGCTGTCGCCATAGACGCGCTGCTCGTTGCCATGCAGCAGGCCCGGCAGTGGGTGCTTGTCGTGCACGTTGGCAGCGGTGGCCACCGCGCTGTGGGCCAAGCCGGTTTGACTGTCCACGCCGATGTGCAGCTTCATGCCGAAGTACCACTGCCGGCCCTTCTTGGTCTGGTGCATCTCGGGATCGCGCGCGTTGTCGGCGTTCTTGGTGGAGCTGGGCGCGCCGATGATGGTGGCGTCCACGATGGTGCCGGTCTTGAGCTTGAAGCCACCTTGCTGCAAGACCTCGCCGACCTTGGCGAACAGTTGCTCGCCCAGCTTGTGCTCATTGAGCAGACGGCGGAACTTGAGCATCGTGGTGGCATCGGGCACGGGCTCGCGCCCCAGGTCGATGCCCGCAAAGCGGCGCAGGCTGGCGCTGTCGTACAGCGCTTCCTCGCAGGCCTCGTCGGCCAGATTGAACCAGTGCTGGATGAAGTGGATGCGCAGCATGCGCTCCAGGCCGATGGGCGGACGGCCTCCCACGCCCTTGGGGTAGTGCGGCGCAATCACCTCGCACAGCGCCGGCCACGGCACGATGGCGTTCATCGTCGCCAGGAACTCGTCGCGCCGCGTCGGCTTGCGGTACCGCTCGAAGCCCGCACCGTGATCGGCCGCCGTCGCAAGGGTCTGTTGCTTCATCGTTCGACAACGCACCACGTCAATCGGCGTGGACCTTCTTCAGCGAATCCCTAGGTCAATCCGACCGAGGGCGCGAGTGACCGCTCTTTCCGATGCTGGTTCGAACCCGCTCGTGCGGCCGCCGTGTCCGCTCCTAGGCTCTGCATACGCGCGCCGCACAGGCTCCGATACTTGCTTGCGCCGGAGGTCCACCCGAGATCGAGCGGTTGTACGCGGGAGTCACGAGCAGCACGGCACCTCCACTGACATTCACGCGGCCGGCGTCATGCGTCCGCGCAGCCGGGCCTTGGCCAGGTCGATCAGCGCTCGGGTCTTCGCTGGTGGCTCCATGCGGCCGGGCCAAGCTGCGTAGAGCGAGACCGTCGGCAGCCGAGCTTCCGGGAACAGCCGTACGAGCCGGCCCGCTTCCACGTCCGCGCGCAACGTGTAGTCGGGCGCGCCCAGTATCCCCGCACCCGCCACCGCCAAGGCCCGCCCGGCGGACGTCATCGATGTGCTCAGACGCCCTCGTAGACGCACCGTGACGTCGCGTCGGCCGACGCGAACGCGCAACGTCCATGGGCTGGGGAGCCGCGAGAACGCGATCCAGTCGTGCTCCGCCAGATCCTCCACGCGCCTCGGCGTGCCCCGCGCCTCCAGGTAGGCCGGCGAAGCGACGCACCAGACCTGCATCTCAGCCAGCCCTGCAGCGCGCAGGCTCGAATCGCGTGCGCCGGTCGTGCGCAGGCTGACGTCGATGTTCTCCCGGACCAGGTCGACAAGTTGGTCGGTCGGGACGTACTCGACTCGCATCAGTGGATGATGCGCCACGTACTGTGCGATCAGCGGCGCGACGAATGACGCGGCATCGATCGACGACGTGATGCGAAGCAGACCGGACAGTTCGCCCTGGCGCGCGCGCGCACGTTCGACAATCTGCGCGGCATGCGCTAGCAGCGCACGGCAGTCGGCGAGGAACGCCTCGCCGGCCTGGGTGATGGCGAGATGCCGCGTCGATCGCTGCAGAAGCTGAACGCCGAGTTCGCGCTCGAGCGCCGCCACGCTCTGGCTCACCGCCGATTTCGTCAGCGCCAGACGTTCCGCGGCTGCGGTGAACGAACCCGCTTCCGTGACCGCGACGAAGGTGTGCAGTCGCGCAAGGTCCATCGACTTGATTGTTCAGTGGTGATTGACGGTGAATTCTAGAGCTGAGGCTTTATCAGAACAATGGACAGCCTCAGCATGCGGCTTCCGAAGACCTCAATCGAAAGGAAACCGTCATGTACGTCCTCATGGGTGCCAACGGCAACATCACCTCGCGCGCGGTGCGTGCGCTGCTGCAGCAGGGGAAGCCGGTTCGCGTGATTGGCCGCAGCGCGGCAACGCTCGCACCGCTGCGACAACTGGGCGCCGAGGCCGCGGTCGGCGACGCGCAGGAGACCAACTTCCTCGCGCACGCCTTCGAAGGCGCGACCGGCGTCTACACGATGATCCCGACGGACTATGGTGCGCCCGACATGCGTCGGTCGCAGACGCAGCTCGGCTCGGCCATTGCAACGGCGATCGCGCGCTCAGGCGTACGGCGTGTCGTCAATCTGTCGAGCGTCGGTGCCGAGTTGCCCGCCGGCACTGGGCCGATCGCCGGCCTGCACGAGCAGGAGCAGCGGCTCAACGCACTTCCCGGGCTGGACCTGTTGCACCTACGCCCAGGCTATTTCATGGAGAATCACCTGCACGCGGCACCCGCGATCACCGCGCTTGGCGTGTACCCGTCGCTGGAGCGCTCGGACGTCAGCGTGCCGATGGTCGCGACACCGGACATCGCCACCGTCGTCGCGCGTGAACTGATCGAGCCGCAGACGCGCGGCGTGCTCCACCTGCATGCGCCACGTCACTACACGTTCCAGCAAACGGCAACCATCCTCGGCCACGCGATCGGCCGGCCGGGCCTGCTGCACGTCCGGTCCGAACCCGCACAGGCGCGAGCTGCGATGCTCGAGGCGGGGTTCTCGCCGGATACCGCCGAGCAGATGGCGGAGATGGCGCGTTGGCTGTCGGCCGGGACGCACACGACGTTGCCGAGGCCGGTTGAGGTGATGACAACGACGTTGGAAGACTTCGCCCCGCGCTTTCGGGATGCCTACGAGGCACTGCGGCGCGCGGCGGCGTGAGTTTAAGGCCGGCAAACCAACCCGCCCAGACGGCGCTGCTGGGCGGATCGGTGCTGTGCCCCTGATGGGCCGATCTCCCTGCGCGCCCCGGCACGCCCTCGTGCATCATGCCGAACGCACAGCGTCCCGACTTCTGGCTTCGGCGACAGCGAGTTCCTGATCGCTCAACACCAAGAGCGGGTTTCCAGCCAGGCGTTTCACCGCCAGGTCGATGAACGCGCGCACGCGACGCGGCTGGGCCGCCCGACTGCCGTAGTAGACGAAGGCGCTCGCTTGTTCGACGACATGCTCGGTCAGCAGCGGCACCAGGCGCCCGGCGCGGACATGATCGGCGCACGCGATCGCGGTCAACTGGCCGATCACATGCCCTGCCAGCACCGCGTCGGTTTCCATCTCTTCGTCGTTGACACACAGCGACGGCACGACCTGGTGCTCGACGACCTCTCCGTCGACTTTGATTCGCCACGGCACCAGCCTTCCGGTTCCGGGACTGCGGAAAGCGCTGCAGCGGTGGGCCGTCAGCGCCTCGAGACAATCGGGCGCGCCATGCCTGACGATGTATTCGGGCGCCGCGCAGATGATCACCTGGAGTGGGAACAACTTGCGCGCGATGACGCCCTCTGCCGGTGAGACACCGATTCGAAACCCCACGTCCACGCGGTCTTCGACCCAATTTCCGATGCGGTCATCCAGCTCCACATCGGGCTGTACCTCTGGATAGAGGCGGCAGAATTCGTCCAGCAGCGGCCAGAACAAGGGCGCGAACACCGAACGCGGGCCCACGATACGCAATGGGCCGGCGATCTCCTCGGTGGTCCGTCGCGTCGTCGCGAGGGCGTGCTGCAAGGAGTTCAGCGCCGGCAACGCGGTGTCCAGAAACTGCCGGCCGGCGTCGGTGAGCGCCATGCTGCGCGTCGTCCGATGGAACAGCCGCACCCCGAGGTGCTGCTCCAGTTGGGCGAGCGCCTGGCTGGCGGCCTGTGGCGTCATGTCTTGCGCCTCGGCCGCCTTGCGCAGGCTGCCCAGCTCCGCGACCTTCGCAAAGATGGTGATCGATCGAAGTTCGTTGATCGGCATGCGCGGATTATCAAGCGAGGGCTTTCGAATCCTTCAAGGCCTTCGCCGCTAGTCCCATCTCGCGACGGCACCTAAAGTGCCCGTGTGGTTGCAGCGCGTGCTGCGTTCCAGAACAAACGAAAGCCGGTGGGCTCGCAAGGAGAGTGACATGACGCCTTATCGGGTCAACAAGTTTCATCGCCGCCAACTGCTGACTGCTGCCGCCACGCTGGGCGTGGCGCCCTGGTTGCTGTCTGCCTGCGCCGGGACGTCCCATTCTCCCGGCACTGCTGCGGGGTCGGCGACACGTCGGCGTCTCGGGCCGTTCGAGGTCTTCCCCATCGGGCTGGGCTGCCAGTGGAGCCCAGGCCCCGCCCCGGGAGCGGTGAACGACTTGTATGCCAGCGCCACCGACCGGCAAGCGGCCATAAGCCTGATTCGACGGGCCGTGGATCTGGACGTCACGCTGATCGACACCGCCGAGGCTTATGGCCCCTTCATGTCGGAGGACATTGTCGGCGAGGCGCTGCAAGGCATCCGCAACCAGGTCGTGTTGTCCACCAAGTTCGGCTTCGACATCGATCCGCAGACTGGTGCGCGACGCGGTTGACGGAACAGCCGGCCTGAACACATCCGCCAGGTGGTCGAGGCCCAGTTGCGGCGCCTGCGAACCGACCGCATCGATCTGCTCTACCAACATCGTGTCGACCCGCAGGTGCCCATCGAGGACGTGGCCGGCACCGTGAAGGACCTGATCAATCAAGGCAAGGTGCGTCAATTCGGCTTGTCCGAACCCGGCCTGCAGACGATCCGCCGCGCGCATGCCGTGCAACCGCTGGCGGCGATCCAGAACGAGTACTCGATGCTGTGGCGCGGTCCGGAGGCACAGGTCCTTCCGCTGTGCGAGGAGTTGGGCATCGGCTTCGTCTGCTGGAGCCCGCTGGGCATGGGTTTCCTCACCGGCACCGTCAGCGCCGCGACCCGCTTCGAAGCCGGCCGGGACTTCCGTGCCACCGTCCCGCGGTTCGCGCCCGATGCGCTGCCGGCCAACATGGCGCTCGTGGAGGTGGTGCAGACCTGGGCCCGTCGCAAGAACGCCACGCCGGCTCAGCTCGCACTGGCCTGGTTGTCGGCCCGCAAGCCCTTGGATCGTACCGATCCCCGGCACGACGAAGGTGGCCCATCTGGAAGAGAACGTCGGTGCCGCGTCGATTGCCTTCAGTGCCGCGGAGTTGAAGGAGCTCGACACAGCCGTGGCGGCCATCCCTGTCCGGGGCGAACGCCTTTCGCCGCAAGTGTTGGCGGCGACGGGCGTCGAGGCACCACCGAAGCGGTGATTGACGGCGACACGCTAGGGAGATGCCCAAACGTGAAACCGAGCACCACGGTTGCGCTGGGTTGCTTGATGGTCGCAGTGGCGGCGGCTGGCGCAGTGCCAACGGCGGAGTTCGCCAAGCTGACAGTCGATTCCCGCGTCGGTGACCTTGTGAGCCACCCGGCGTTCGCGGGATTCGCCGATCGGATCCTGCCGCGCATCGACCTCGAGGTCGACCGCGACGCCAGGCTGAGCACGATCGCCTCGCTCCTGCCGTATCACGAGCACGTCGATCCACGGGAGGTGGTGCAGGGACTCAACCGCCTCATCGACGATGCAGGCGCAGGCCGGCAGGTCTTCTTCGACTTCTACACCGAGGCCGAGAAGCAACGCGAGCCGTCGAAGGCGCAGACCGGCCTGTTCTTCTTGCGTGGCCGACCGGGCGCCCCTTTCGCAGTCATCGCTGCGGGGGGAGGCTTCTCCTACGTGGGCTCGGTCCACGAAGGTTTCCCCTACGCGGTGAAGATCAACCAACGCGGCTACCACGCGTTCGTGCTGCGCTATCGGGTGGGGCAGGGCGGCACCGTCGCCACCGAGGATCTCGCGGCAGCCCTTTCGTACATCTTTCGCAACGCGAGCACTCTGGGCGTGAGTACGAAAGACTATTCAGTTTGGGGCAGTTCCGCGGGCGCGCGGATGGCGGCGGCCATCGGGACGCACGGCGTTGCCAAGTTCGGAGGCGATGCGCTTCAAAAGCCGTCGGCGGTTGTCATGGCCTACACAGGCCACTCCGAATATTCCGCGGACGATCCGCCGACATTTGCGGTCGTGGGAGAGCGGGACCGGATCGCTTCGCCGTCCACGATGGAGCGCCGGATCCAGGCGCTCAGCCGCGCGGGCGTCGTGGTTCAGTTCCGCATGTACCCTGCGCTCGGCCACGGCTTCGGCACCGGCAGCGGGACGAGCGCGCAAGGATGGATCGATGAAGCCGTCGGCTTCTGGGAGCGTGCAGGGCGTCAGCGAACGCCTCTGTCCCGTTGACGCGTCGAATGCGACCAAGACGACAAGACCACGACTACCATCGTGAGGTCGTCGTTTGTTCCCGCGAATGGCGTTGAATCCAAGCCTGACCAAAGTCCGCCGCGTCATCGCGCTCGGCATGGGCGTATGCGCCGTGCTGCTCTCGGCGTGCACCGGCTTGCAACGGAAATTCGACGCGCCGAACAGCGCAGCCATTCCGGCCACGACCGAGACGCGGCTCGGTCGCGTGGCCGCGGCGTCGACACCGCCGCCGCCGAACAGCGCGTTCCGGCTGGTGCACTCGGGCACGCTGGCTCTGGACGCGCGCATCGCACTGGTCCGGGCCGCCGAGCGTTCGCTCGACATCCAGTATTACGAGATTGCCACGGACAACACGGGCCGTGCCTTCCTCGCCCAGCTTCAGGCGGCGGCTGCGCGTGGCGTCCGTGTACGTCTATTGATGGACGACCTGTACACCGGCGGTCAGCAGACGCCTCTGGCGGGCCTCGCATCGTTCGCCAACGTGGAGGTTCGAGTCTTCAATCCGCTGCCGCTGCGACACGGGATGTGGGCGCAGCGACTCTTGGTCTCAGTGGCGCAGATCGATCGACTGCAGATGCGCATGCACAACAAGCTGCTCATCGCCGACGGCGCGTTCGCCATTGCAGGTGGGCGCAACATTGCGGACGAATACTATTGGCAGAGCGAAACCAGCGCCTACTTCGACCTCGACGCCCTCCTGGCCGGCCCGGTGGTTGTGGAGTTCGCCTCGTTGTTCGATTTGTACTGGAACAGCGAACGTGTCTGGCCGATGCAGGAGTTGAGCAGGGTCGGGGTCGACGTCTCGCAGCGCCAGCAGGACTTCAAGGAGTTCGTTGCCGGCGCGCGGTTGCCGGAAGCGCCGCGCATGCTTTCGGATTGGCTCGGCTACGGGCGGCTGGCTGATGAGATCGAGCGTGGACGCGTGCAACTCCATACTGGCCACGCCCGTGCTGTGGCCGACCTGCCGCAAAAGGTGGGCGAAGGCCCGTTCGCCGCTGCGGACATCTGGGATGCACCAAGCGAGATGCGCCGTGCGTTCAATGGCCTGACACGCGCGGCCGAACACGAGACCGTGGTGGTCACGCCCTATGCGGTCCCGGGCGAGACCGGCGTGGAGCGCATGCGAGCCAACAGGGCACGCGGCGTGCGGATCCGCTTCCTGACCAATTCACTGGCGTCAACGGACGAGCCGGCCGCGCACTCCGGCTATTGCCGATATCGCAAGCGCATGCTCGAGGCCGGTGTGGAGCTCTACGAACTCGACTCCATGCCTTCCGAGCGGCTGGCCAACGGTGACATGAAGGGACAGCCGGTTCTGCGAGTTCATGCCAAGGCTGCGATCATCGACAAGCGGATCGTCTACCTTGGATCGATGAATCTCGACCCGCGCTCGGTCGCGCTCAACACCGAGACCGGAGTCATCATCGAAAGCGCAGCGTTCGCCGCCGATGTGCTGCGCGTCGTCGATGAATTGATTGCGTATCAGGCGTGGCGGGCGTCCCTCAATGGGGCTGGCGAACTGCAATGGTCCGCGGGGGATTCGACGCCTCCTCTCGATACCGAGCCAAGAACAACCCCGTGGGAGCGGCTGCGCCTGCTGATGCACTTGGCGCTCGTGCCAGAAAGCGTGTTGTGATGCGCGCGCCTGCGAAGCATTCGAGTTGCCCACACTAAACCGGCATGCACACATTGATCATCGTTCAGCTGCCATCGCTGAACACTCTTTCGACCGAACTGGCGGCCCTTCCCGTGGCCGAGGCCCGCGGGCTCGCTCTCAGGCTCTCGCTGCGCTATGCCTTCGTGAACCGCTCGTTCGCTTGACGAACTGACGGCCGCTGCGCTCACGGGTGGGCAACGCCTTCATGCGGAGATCTCCTGGGCCTGGCCGAAGGCCGCGCTGCGGTACGCGGCTTGCAGCACCCGCGTGACCGCCACCGCCATCTGCAGGTGCTCGGGATCGTGATCGCGGGCGGCCACCGCGGACACGAACTGGTCGAAGGTCGGCGGCAACGGATCGCACAAGGGTTGCGGCACCCACTGCGTCGTGCCGGCGCTGCGCAGCAGCACACCCTGCGTGCCGGGGAACAGCGGCTCCACGATCACGGTCGCTTCGGTGCCCTCCACCTCCACCGTCTGGCTGAAGAAGGGCGCGACGAAACTGGTCTGAGCCACGCCGATGCCGCCGTCGGGATACTCCAGCAGCGCCGAGGCGTTGTCCTCGACCTCGAGCCCGGTGTCATGCGCGAGGCAGGCGCTCACGCGCCAAGGTGCCGCGCCATGGAACGTCATGCCGAGATACACAGGGTGGGCGCCGAGATCGATCAGCGCGCCGCCGCCTGCCTGGTCGCGACTGAAGAAGTGCCGCGGGATCCAGGGCACGCCCAGGGCGCCGTGGTGCGACACGCGCACGCGGCTGGAACGCACGCGACCGAGCCGGCCCTGCCGGATCAGCTGTGCGACCGTCTGCATCGGCGCTTCGCGCAGCCGCTGCAGTGACACGCGCAGCACGACCCCCGCCGCGCGGGCCGCATCGACCAGCGCCACCGCGTCTTCGGTGCGGATCGCCAGCACCTTCTCGGTGAAGACATGCTTGCCGCAAGCGATGGCGCGGCCGATGACATGCGGATGTTCCACGGTCGCGGTGTCGACCACCACCGCGTCGATGTCGCGCCGCTCCAGCACCTGCTCGAGGACAGCCACGAACTCGAGCCCGTGTTCTGCCGCGAAGCGGGCGCCGGCCGCGGCGTCGCTGTCCCACACCACGGCAAGCTGCGTCGCGGCATGGCGAACCGCATCCTGCAGGTGATGGACCGCGTGCACGTGCCACACGCCCAGCAGCGCCAGCTTCAGTGTCATGCCACCTGCGCCAAGGGCCGCGCGAGCGTCGGCGTGGCGCCGACCAGCTCGCGCGTGTACGGATGCTCAGGCGCTTCGAACAACTGCTTCGAACGACCCTGTTCGACGACCGCACCGTGGCGCATCACCAGCGCCGAGTCCGTGAGATGACGGATCACCGCCAGGTCGTGCGAGATGACCACCAGCGCGAGGCCGCGGCTGGCGCGCAGCGCCATCAGCAGGTTCAGAATCTGCGCCTGCGCCGACACGTCCAGCGACGAGGTGGGCTCGTCGGCCACGATCAGCTCCGGCTCGCAGGCCAGGGCGCGTGCGATGCCCACGCGCTGGCACTGGCCGCCGCTCAATTGGCCCGGCAGCCGGTCCATCGCGTGCAGGGGCAGGCCGACTTCATCGAGCAGCGCGCCGGCGCGGCGCAAGGCTTCGGCCTTGGTGAGCGGATTCCAGCGCCGCAGCACCTCGGCCACGATCTGTCGCGGCGTGCGCCACGGCGTGAGCGCCGCATAGGGATCCTGGAAGATCATCTGCACGCTGCGCCGCAACGGGTCGCCGCCGGCGATCGTGTTCCAGTTGCGGTCGTGCACGGTCACGCGACCGGTGTTCGGCACCAGGGCGCCGATCAGCACCTTGCCCAGGGTCGACTTGCCGCTGCCACTTTCGCCGACGACGCCGATCGCCGCCCCCTGGTGGATGGCCAAGTTGATCGGCGCGAGCGCCGGTTGCGCGGCCCGCGGATACACGACGCTGATGCCCTCGGCGTCGAGGATGCGCCGATTGCCGGTGGCCGTGACCGGTGTCGCAGCGGGTCGGCTCAGCTTCGCCGTCTCCCGGTCGAGCACTGCCAACGGCGCCCCAGGAGTGCTCGATTCAGGCCGTGCGGCCAGCAGCGCGCGTGTGTATTCGTGAGCGGGGATCGACAGCACCTTCGCCGCGGTGCCTTGCTCGACGAGTTCGCCGGTGCGCATCACCGCCACGTCGTCGGCCACCATCTCCACCACCGCCAGGTCGTGGGCGATCATCATCAGGGTCAGGCCGTCCTGCCGGCGCAGCTCGCACAACAGGTCGAGGATGCCCTTTTGCACGGTGACGTCCAGGGCCGTCGTCGGCTCGTCGGCGACGATGAACTCGGGCCGGCCGGCCAGCGCCAGAGCGATCATCACGCGCTGCCGCATGCCGCCGGACAGTTCATGTGGGTAACTGCGCAGCAGCTCGGCCGGGCGCGGCAGCTTGACGTGGTCGAGCAGTTCGATCGCGCGGCTGCGCGGGTCGGCCTGCGGGTCGAGTTCGCGGATCGTCTCGGCGAGCTGGCTGCCGATGCGCATCACCGGGTCGAGACTCGACAGCGAGGCCTGCGGCACCAGCGCGATGCGGCGGCCGCGCAGCTGACGCCACTGCAGGTCACTGGCGTCATGCAATGCAATGCCGTCGAACAGCGCGCGGCCCGCGGCGACCCGGCCGCCGATGCGCTGCAGCAAGCCGGTCAGCACACGCGCCGTGACGGTCTTGCCCGACCCGGACTCCCCGACCAGCGCCAGCGCACCGCCGCGCGGGATCGACAGGTCGACGCCGCGCACGACAGCGCGCTCGCCGATCGCGACCTGCAGACCTTCGACCTGAACCAGCGGCCGCGCTGCTCATTCGCGCCTCCGCGTGTCGAGCAGCGAATCGGCGACGAAGCTCAGCGAGAGCCCCGTGATCGCGAGCACCGCGCCGGGCAGCACCGTGATCCACCAGGCCTGGCGCAGGAAGGCGCGGCCCTCGTACATGATGCTGCCCCATTCGGCGGCCGGTGGCTGCACGCCGGCACCCAGAAACGGCAGCGAGGCCAGGATCAGCACCACCACGACCACTTCGCCCACCGCGTGGGCGGCGGTGATGCGGCCGACACCCGGTGCGATGTGGCGCAGCACGATGCCGAAGGTGGACAGGCCCGCGACGCGCGAGGCCACGACGAAGTCGGACTGACGCAGCGCCAAAGCCTGACCGCGCGCGAGACGGGCGTAGACCGCCCATTGCACACACATCAGCGCCAGCACCGAGGGCAGCAGGCCGGGCGGCAGTGGCCCCCAGCTGCGGTCGGTACCGATCGCCACCACCAGCACCAGCAGCAGGATCAGCAGCGGAAACGCGATCACGCCGTCAACGACACGCATCAGGAACCCGTCGATCCAGCGTTGCTGCACGGTCCCCGACAGCGTGCCGATCAGCGTGCCGACGACAAACGCGAAGCCGGTGGCCACCGCGGCGGCCAGCAGGTCGATGCGGCCCCCGGCCAGAGTGCGCACGAAAACGTCGCGCCCGACTGCGTCGGTGCCGAACCAGTGTGCAGCGCTCGGGGGTTGGAAGGGCTGCGCCACGAAGTCATCGGGCGCGTACGGCGCCAGCATCGGGCCGACGATGCACAGCACCACCACAGCGGTGAACACCGCCAGGCCGACCCAGCGGCTGGTATGTCGGCCGAAGGTGCGCGCGACGCGGCCGCCGAAGTGCAGTGCGATCGTGCTCATGATTGCCTCGCGCGCGGATCGACCAGCGTGTACGCCAGTTCGGCCAGCAGGTTGCCGATGACGACGGCAAAGGCCGACATCAGTGCGATGCCCTGAACGACCGGATAGTCGCGCCGCAACACCGCCTTGGACATCTCGGAGCCGAGTCCCGGCAGGCCAAACACGGTCTCGACGATGATGGCGCCGGTCAACAAGCCGCCGAAGCTGAGGCCCAGCAGCGTGATCACCGGCAGCAGGCTGTTGGGCAGGATGTGGCGCAGGTTGAGCACGCGCGACGACAGGCCGCGCGCGAGCGCTGCCTCCATGTAGAGTTGTTGCTGTGCGCCGATGGCGGCTTGGCGCACGGCGCGCGCGATGGTGGGTGTCAGGTGGCTGGCCAACGCCACGCCGGGCAGCACCAGATAGGCGAGGTTGGCCGGATAGGCGCCCGGCCAGCCCCCGGCCGGCAGCAAGCCGGCGTGCAGCGCGAGCACCAGGATCAGCAGCAGCGCGATCAGGAAGGTCGGCGTCGCATGCGAGAGCATCAGCAGGCCACGCACCGTGAGGTCAACCCCGGGATGTTTGGTCAGAGCGGCCCACAGTCCGAGCGCGATGCCCGCCAGCACGCCGAGCGTCATGCCCACCAACACCACCGCGAGCGTGGTCGGCAGCGCGTGGAACACGAGGCCCGCCACCGACTCGCCGCGTTGCACGGCGGAGTTGCCGAGGTCGCCGCGCGCCAGGCCCGCGACGTAGTCGGCGAACTGCCGCCACGGCGGATCGTCCAGATGCAACTCGGCGCGCAGCGCCGCCACGGCGGCAGGACTGGTCTCGTTGCCGAGGATCGTCGTGACCGGATCACCGGGAATCAGGCGCACCAGCAGGAACACCAGCACCAGCACCGTCGCGAGCGTGGCCGCGGACTGACCCGCCTTGGCCAGCAGGCGGGTCCAGGCGCTGCGGGTGATCATTGCTTCAGGTGGCCCACGACCACACCGGTGCCGACCACCGAAACCGCGCCGGCCGGCAGCCGCGATGCGGCGCCACGCACCCAGGTGGCGTAGCACCAGGTAAGGCATGTCTTCGGCAAACAGCTTCGCCAGGTCACGCGCCGCAGTCGTGCGGACTTCGCCCGAGCTCTCCTGCACCTTCGTGACCAGCGCGTCCATCTGCGGTGAGTTGTAGCCGGTGAACTCGGCTTTCAAAGGTCCGGTGCTCAGCAACGAGAGCGTGAGCAACGGGTCGGGAATGTCGGCCGAGGAAGCCATCGCGCCGGGCGCCATGTCGTAGTCGCCGGCGAACAGGCGTTTCACGAGCGTCGGCGTATCGAGGCGCTGCAACTGCACCTTGAAGCCGGCCTTCTGCAGCTGGTTCTGCACCATCAAGGCCAACTGACTGGCGAAGGCGAAGTCCTGGTCGGAGTAGATCATCCGCACCTCACAACTGCTCGCGCAGGCCGTCTTGCTCAGCAAGGCGCGCGCGCCTTCGATGTCAGCGGTCGTCTTCAGGCTCGGGTCGTGCCACGGTGTGGTCACGGGCCAGTAGCCCGACTGCGGCTTGTTCGTGTCGTTCCAGATCGCGCGCACGATGGCCTGGCGGTCGAGCGCCAGCGAAGCCGCCTTGCGCACGTTGACATCGGCGAACGGCCCGGACCGGTTGTGCAGTCGCAGGTCGTAGAAGCCGTACGTGGGCACCGCGCTGACGGTGATGCCCTGCACGCTCTTGAGCTGGGTCAGGTAGGTCGGTGGCAGGTCGCCCGCGAAATCCAGCGTGCCGCCCTGAAGCTGGCTGATGGCGCTGTTAGCGTCTTCGACGATCGCGAAGGTCAGGTCCTTGATCACCGGGCGCGGGCCGTAGTAGTGCTCGTTGGCGGTCATCTGGATCTTGTTGCCGGCCCAGCCCGAGACGATGCGGTACTTGCCGGCCGTGACCGGCGACTTGAAGAACTCGGTCTCGCCGATGCGCTGGGCGGGATAGATGCCGTACGAGCCTGTGGCCGAGAACTGGCCGAACGAGGGGAAGGGGTTCTTGAACTTGAACTCGACCATGAGGTCGCCCTTCGGCTCGACGCTGGCGATGCGCCCCATCATCGCGCCCATCACGCTGCGCTCGACCTTCATGTGGCGGTTGAAGGTGCCGGCCACGTCGCGCGCGGTCAGCGGGCTGCCGTCGGAGAACTTGAGGTTGCGCCGCAGCTCCACGGTGGCGGTGCGGAAGTCGGGGCTGTAGCGGATGCTCTCGGCGAGCCCCGGGACGACGCTGCCGTCGATCTCGGTGCGCATCAGCGTGCCGTTGATGGCCGTGAACACCGCGCGGTCGGTGGCACTGACCGATGCGGTCGGGTCGAGGCTCTGGGTCGGCGCCGGCAGCGAAATGGTCGCGCGATCGATGACTCGGTCGAGCACCTGGGCCTGGCCGGCGCCGGACGCGCAGACGATGAGCAGGCCGGCGACGACACCTCGTGCGGAACGAACGGTGCAGAGTCGTTTCATGTCTTGTCTCCTGAAGATCAACGAAGGTCTGGGTCGCTGGCGCCCGCGCGGCGCGCGATGCTCTCCAACAGCCGGTCTTCGGCTGCGTAATCGAAAGGAGCCGCGCCCCGGCCCACGAATACCTGGCAGCCGAGCCCGGGCGTGCCGAACTTGTCCGACAGGCGGGCCTCGAAGCCGCCGCCCTCGACCTCCTGCACGATCGACCGGCAGGTCGTGCGCACGGCATCGGCCAGCGTGCACACCGGGACGTAGCCGAGTTCGTGCTCGGCGGCGGTCGTGGCCAGGAAGAACGGATGAGGCACGGACCAGGGGCTGGCCACCGGGGGGGCGCCGGGCAGCAGCACCTGGATGATCTCGCGGTCCATCGCATCCGCGATCGCTGCGGCAATCGCGCGTTCGTCGGGCTGGCCCGGGTCACCCACGTTCAGCACCCGGTGTCCGGCGCGATGCGCGGCCAGGCGGATCACTTCGGCCAGGTTGAACACGGACACCGGGTGCAGGCTGCCGCGCCCATCGAAGCCGAGCACGACGGTGCGCCGGCCGTCGAGCAAACGCTTGACGTAGAACCACTCGCGCGGCTGCGGTGAACGCGGACCATAGATGGCACCGGCGCGCAACACCGTCGTGGGCAGGCCGCTTTCGAGCAGTGCCAGCTCGATCGAACGCTTGCGGCCGGCATAGCCCTCGTCGTCCGGCGCGACCGACCGCGCTGCCCTCGCCGACCGGCCCGTCGAAGCGGGGGCATGTGGCCTCGTCGCGCACGTCCATCAGCGTCAGGCCGTCGGCGTCGCGGTACACCGCGGCGGTCGACAGCACGATCACCGAGCCGATCCGGCTGGCGTTGCGCAGCAACTGCTGACGCGTGCGCGAGGCGAAAAGCCAGCAGGTCGATCACAACGTCGAAACCCTCGGCCAACACGTGCGTCGAGCGCCGCATCGTCATTGCGATCGACCACCCGCCCGCGCGCGCCGGCTGGCCGGCGTGTCGCCGCCCCGATGCAGCACCGTGACCCGCCAGCCGTCTCGCAGCAGACGTTGCGCAGCGACCCGGCCAACCTGGCCGGTGCCGCCGATGATCAGGGCGTGCTCGGCCATCGATTCAGGCTCGGCGCTTCGAGATGATCTCGATGATGTTGCCGTAGCCGTCGCGCACGAACGACCAGCGGGTGCTGTGACGGTCGAAGTCGCTCGGCGGACGCATGACGGTCACCCCTTGTGCCTGCAAGCGTGCGACGAGCGCGTCGCAGTCGGGCACGGTGATCGCGAAGTGGTGATAGCCGGCGCGCCGCTCGGTGCTGACTCGGCAGTTCGGGCATGCGCACCAGCTCCAGCATGAAGTCGCCGATCGCAAGGTGCGCCCACTCCATGCCGGCCTCCGGGTTGGCCCAGCGGTCGACCAGGCGCGCGCCGAGCTTCTCGCCGTACCAGGCGATGCCTGGGTCGAGGTCGGTGACGGCCAGGGACACGTGATCGAAGGTCAGCCACGACGGGATCGGCGAGTGCGGTTTGGCTGGAGTCCAAGGAGTTGGCCTTGCAAGTTGTCATACAGTAGGAATAGTATTCCCAACATATGAATCATCTGCTATCGGGTTTTCCCTTACTACAGGTCCATCGGGGATGATTCCTCGAGGGACCGGCAACTGGCGGAGGCAATGCGTGCATGTCGAGTGGTGACACCATCGGGCGAGTGGTCGGGGCCGAGAGCGGACGCAAGCTGCTGCAGGTGCTGCTTGTTGTTCACACCGGCGCGGCCGCTGTGGAGCGTGGGGGACATCGGCAAGGAGTTGGGGCTGACGCAGTCGATGGTCTATCGCTACGTCGCGCTGCTGCGCGAAGTGGGTTTGCTCGACTCCGCTGGCGGCAAGAACTACCGGGTGACCGAACTCACGCGTGTGCTGGCCGAGGCGGCGCTCAGCGCGCGCGCATCACTGGCTGAAAGTCGCGTTGCCGGTGCTCACCGAATTGCGCGATGCCACCAACGAGACCGCCTTCGTCAGCAGCCGCAGCGGCTGGTTCGCGTACCTGGTGGAGCTTGCCGAAACCGCGCACCCCGTGCGGCTGCAGTTCCACCGCGGCCAGGCGTTTCCACTGCATGTGGGCGCCGGCGCGCGGCTGCTGCTGTCGTCGCTGTCTCACGACGGACCGCGCCGCCTACTTCGATCTGATGGGCGTGGATCGCAGAGCGCCACCGACCCGAACTGCTGAACGATGCGGCGCTCGATGCCTTGCGCGACGAGGGCGTGGCGGAGAGCCACGAGGAAGTGGGCGAAGGGATCTGGGCCGTGTCGGCTGCGGTCCGAAACGAGTCGCAGATGGCGGGCGCGGTGACCCTGGCCGCGCCGCTGTTCAGGCTCAATGCGGCACAGCGTCGCGACATCCGCAGGTTGGTGGCTGCGGCAGCGGGCACGCTGTCCGAACGCCTGCTATCTCCTCGCAAGGACGCGACAGGTCGATAGGCGACAGTCGCGAATGTCGGATCGCAGTTGTGGCTTGAGCAAGGCCGTTTGCCAGCGTCCGCGTCAGCGCTGTGCTTCATCCAGTGATCGTCGCATCAGCGATGCGACGTCTCACCAGCGATGGATCGCCAAGTGCCGGCCCGGTCGGCGCCTATCGGCGCGGTTCGGGCATGCGAGTGCCGCTTCGCTCAAGGCCCGCGCATGCGCGTGCGCCGCGCTGGCCGACCACCAGGTTGTAGCGCCCTCGAGCAGCGACACCAGCCGCCCCCCGCAGTGCCGCGCCGCGATGCTTGCCACGACCCGCGTCATGCGGCGGTAGCCCTCGTCGCTGAAGCTGAAACGCCCCAACGTGTCGCCCTCGCGGCTGTCGAAGCCTGCCGAAACGAGCACGAAGTCGGGATCGAAGCGCGTGGCCGCCGGCACGAGACTGCGTTCGTAGACCGTCAGCACGTCGTCGTCGGATGCGCCGGCGGGCAGCGGATGGTTGAGCGTGGTGCCGCGTCCCGCGCCCGCGCCGGCCCGCGCGGCCGTGCCGCTGCGCGGATAGGCATCGGCGTCGAAGGTCGAGAAGTAGAAGACGCTGCCGTCCTCGTAAAACAGGTGTTCGGTGCCGTTGCCGTGGTGATAGTCCCAGTCGACGATCAGCACGCGCTCGAAACCCAGCACGCGCTGCACGTGCCGCGCCGCGATGGCCACGTTGTTGTAGAAGCAAAAGCCCTCTTCGCGTCCGCTGTTGCGCGCATGGTGGCCCGGCGGGCGCGAGGCGACGAAGGCGTTGGCCAGACCAGCGCGGCCCACCGCCTGCACCGCGGCCAGCGCGCAGCCCACGGCCGTGCGTGCGAGCGTGTCGATCGCCGCACCGTGACGCATCGCAATGCCGCGTATATGCTCGCCCGTGTGCACCCGCGCCAGCGCGGCATCGACGGCAGCACCCTGCAACGGCTGCAGCCGCTGCAGCCGGGCCCACAGCGCCGCGTCCGCGCGCACCCTGTCCTGGATGGCGCGAACGCGGCCGGGCTGCTCGGGATGGCTGGCTTCGAAGGCGGGGATCGCGAAGCGGGCGTCGTCGAACCAACCGGTGCGCGCAGCGGCCGGCGCGGCCGCTCCCTTCGGCGCCGTGCCCGCCACGCTCGGCGACCCGCTGCGCCGAGCACCAGGGCGCCCGCGCCTTCGAGCAAGTGCCGGCGCGTCGGCGAACGATGCGCGGGGCCGGCCGGCTCGCGTGCCATGCGGCGAGTTTGCCATTGCAGCGCTCGCGTCGCGAGGTCGCCCGCGCCTTTCACGGCGGACATCTCGTTGCACTGCGCGTTCGACGGCCCCACAGGGCAGGGTTGCGCGGGTTGCTGTGCTGCGTGCACGGCCGCAGACGTTGCGCACGCTAGGCGCTACCTCGATGGACCTCATTCGCCGAGCCAAGGCCGGCGTTCCAGGTGTTCAGCGCCTGGGCGCGACACATGGCTATTTGTCGCAGCTGGCCTTCTCGCATGTCTCACATACCACACGACGGGATCCGAGCCTTCGAAATCGACGCAACTAGGCATAGCGGCTTCCCCGCGCCAGCAACTCCGGCGTGCCGATCAGCGCGTTGAGCCCGTCGAAGTCGAGCATGCTGGTCGCGCCACGGCGCGGTGCTGCCGTGCGCGTGCAGGCTCGCGTAGTAGCCCTGCAGCGTGTGCGCCACGGCGCGCGCCGTGCCGCCCGGGAAGATCACGATCCGAAAGCCGCGCGCGCCGCAGTTCGTCGGCGCTCTGCACCGGCGTCTTGCCGCCTTCGACCATGTTGGCCAGCAGCGGCACGCGCGCGCGCGAAGCGCGCGCAGGCGGCGTCCATCTGCTCGCGGCGTGCGCAGCGCTTCGATGAACAGCGCATCGACGCCGCATTCCAGGTAGCGCCTCGGCGCGGTCGAGCGCGCGCGTCCAGCCCTTCGACGGCGACCGCGTCGGTGCGCGCCAGGATCAGCGTGTCGGCGCTGCGCGCGCGCATCGAGCGCGGCGCGCAGCTTGCCGTACATCTCGGCCACCGGCACCACGCGCCTTGCCGTCGAGGTGGCCGCAGCGCTTGGGGAAGGTCTGGTCCTCGAGCTGGATCATCGCGGCGCCGGCGCGCTCGAAGCCGCGCACGGTGCGCTGCACGTTCAGCGCGTTGCCGAAGCCGGTGTCGGCATCGACGATCACCGGCACGCGCACGCGCTCGGTGATGCGCGCCAGCGTGTCGGCCACCTCGGTGGAGGTGGTCAGGCCGACGTCGGAGCGGCCGAGCCGCGTGTAGGCGATCGACGCGCCCGACAGGTACAGCGCCTCGAAGCCGGCCTGTTCGGCGACCAGCGCGCGACAGCGCGTCGTAGACGCCGGGCGCGAGCAGCACGCGCGGCTCGCGCCAAGTCGTTGCTTGCAGGCGTCATGGTGGTCGCCTCCGATCTGCGGCCGCGGCGGTGCGCGCCGCGATGCAGCCGCCGGCCACCGCGCTGAGCAGGCCGTTGCCCGACAGGTAGCCCCACACCGCGTTGCCCGAGACGCCGCGCGCCGCGCCGCCGGCGGCCAGCAGGTTGGGGAACGGCGTGCCGTCGTCGCGCAGCACGCGGCACTGCGCGTCGATGTCCAGGCCGCCCTGGGTGTGGAACAGCGCGCCGGTGACCTTGATCGCGTGGTACGGCGCGCGTCGAGCGCGGCGTGCTCGGCGCAGCGTGGCGGCGAGCGTCGCGCGCGTCGCAGCCGATCAGCGCGGCCAGCGCCGCCGCGTCGGCGCGCGTGCGCACCGCGCCGGCCGCTTCGGCCTCGACGGAAATCCGGGAAACGCGCGCGCCAGCGCCAGCAGCCGCGTCGTCGAACACGTTCCACGCCACGCCGCCCGGCTGCGCCAGCACGTGCACCGCGGCTTCCGAGTAGCCGCCGGTCTCGTCGTGGAAGCGCCGGCCCTCGCGCGTTGACCTGCACGCCGCCTTCCATCATCAGCGCCCAGGTGATCAGCGCGCCCTGCGGCACCGCCCAGGAGCCATGGCCCTGGTAGCCGCCCAGGTCGGCCAGCGCGCGCGCCGAGCTGCCGGCCCCAGGCGATGGCGCTGCCGTCGTTGCCGGCGTGGCCGGCGAAGACGGCGTCGCGCATCTCCGGCAGCAGCTCGCGCACCATCGCCGCGGTTGCCGCCGAAGCCGTTGCAGGCCAGCAGCAGCGCGTCGCAGCGCAGACTGCTCCATGCGTGCCGTCGGGCCGCCGGTAGCCGACGCCGAGCACGCGGCCCGTCGTCGTCGCACCACAGCTCGCGCACCAGCGCGTCGGTCAGCAGCGTCGCGCCGGCGCGCGCGGCGGCCGCGTCGCAGCGCCGCCACCAGCGCGGCGCCGGTGCGCTGCGGCAGCGGTGTGCATGCGCCGCACGCTGTGGCCCGGGTAGAGAAAGCCGTCGCAGCAGCTCGAACGCCAGGCCGTGGCGCTGCTGCAGCGCGTCCAGCGCCGGCGCGATGGCCTGCGGTGTAGGCCTGCCACCAGGTGCGGCGCGGCGCGTGCCGTGGGCCTTGGCCTGGATGTCGTGCGGCGAAGCGCTCGGCGCTGTCGTCGATGCACGCCGGCTGCGCGCTGCACGCGCGTGCCGGCCGCCGGGATGAAGCCGGAGGACAGCGCGGTCGAGCCCTGCGGCGCGCGCGTCGCGCTCGAGCAGCACGCAGTCGATGCCGGCATCGCGCAGCATCAGCGCCGCCGTCAGGCCGCAGGCGCCGGCGCCGACGATGGCCACCGGCACGTCGGGCGTGCCGGCGCGGCATGCCGCCGGCGCGCTGACGACGCGTCGGAGTCACGGCGCTCGCGTTCACGCCGTCGGCCGGTGCAGGTACTGGCCGCGCGGCTTGCCGATGCACCTGGCCGTCCTCGTAGATCTTGCATGCCGCGCAGGAAGGTGGCGTCGACCCGCGCCGACAGCTCCAGCCCCTCGAACGGCGTGTAGCCCTGGGTCGACGGCGAGTCCTTGGCGGCGATGGTCCAGGTGCGCGCCGGGTCGACCAGCGCGATGTCGGCGTCGAAGCCTTCGGCGATGTCGCCCTTGCGGTTCAGGCCGAAGCGCTGCGCCGGGTTCCAGCTCGTCACGCGCGCCATGTGGTTGTAGCCCATGCCGCGGCGCGTGCCTTCGCTCACCAGCGCGGGCAGCAGGTACTCGGTGCCGCCGAAGCCGCTCTTGGCCATCCAGATGTTGCCGAAGTAGCGCTTCGGGATCTTCGTCTCGTGGCGGCAGCAGGCGTGGTCGCTGACACACCCAGTCGAGCTCGCCGGCGAGCAGCGCCTGCCACAGGAACTCGACGTCCTCGCGCGGGCGGATCGGCGGGTTCACCTTGGCCAGTTCCGCCGCCTTCGAGGTCGATGTCGAGCATCAGGTGGCCGATCGTCACCTCGCGCCGGAAGTCGATGTGCGGGAACACGTCGGCCATCATCAGCGCCGCCTGCACCGCCTTGCGCGAGCTCAGGTGCAGCAGGTTGATGTTGGGCAGCGCGGTCTCGTTGGCCAGGTAGCTGGCGATGAACACCGCCAGGCCTTCGGAGTGCTGCGGCCGCGAGGCGCTGTAGGCCGCCAGGCCCTTGAGCGACTTGTCCTTCTCGACGATCTTCGTGTAGGCCGTCATGATCTCGGCCGTCTCGCAGTGCAGCGACAGCGAGATCTG
>CAWHBZ010000017.1:0-37743 GCA_963827645.1 uncultured beta proteobacterium
GCTCCAATGTCACCCCGTGACGGAAGCGGGCGAAGCCCGCTGTAGGCCGTCGGGTGCGACGAAGGGTTAGGTAGCGCTCGCAACACATGCGCGACTCGATCAGCGACGGATAGATCGCCACCAAGACGCAGGACCGGACACGACCGCTGAGCAAGCCATGCTTCATGCTTGGCAAGGCTACGGCCCTCGGACGGCCCTTTGTCGTATTCGGACGCCCATTGGAGAAAGCTCATCCACCTGCCCGAAGCGCTCGAGTTCGCGCTGGCGCAGGCGCTCGACTCGCAGCTCAGCGGGTAGGTATAGGAACACGATCAAGCTGAACGACTCTTCAATCTCGGACCCCAACATGACTGACCCAGACAGGACGACGCCGAGTTGGCCTGGATCTCATTGCGCAGGAGCGCGAACCGTTGCTCGGGTCGCGTCCTGTTTGAACGGCGGCGAAGTCGGGCAGCCAGTAGTAGTTGTCTGCATCGAGTGACGAGCGCGAACAGCTCGCCAGCGCCCTGGGCCAGAGTGGTCGTCCACTGCCCGAAGCGGGTGCGGCGTGAATGCGCATGGCTTGCGCTGCCTAACGTTGAGTGGTCAGCCGCCTGGCCTGAGGGCTGGCGAAGAGCCAGCCATAGCAGGTCGGTGTGGAACGAAGGTTGAGACCGTCTTGAAATCGGAGCCGTATCGCCATGGAGTCTGGCGTTCGATGCTGTCCCTGACTCAGGATGCCATAGATCAGATCCACGAGCTTGTGCATGCATGCGCGGCAACCACCGCCTTCGGGCGCCACACACCCGTCTCCAGACACTCACAAAGATCTTGACGGCCACCGGTTGGTCTTCAAGCGCCAGGCCAGCGCGGCATGTTGCAGACGCGTGCATGGAGCATGGCGGCCAGGTCGACGTGCTTCGCCTAGAAACCGAAGCTGCTCAGCTCAAGCGCGCGTCGACGATGATGCGGAGCCAGGTGCCTTCGCGTTCCGCATCGGCGGCGCGTCGCCGAAGTCCATCGCCTAGCCGCATGGCGTTTGCCACGGCCGATGCTATGATGGCTGGCGTACGAGCGGCAACCTGGACGGAGTAGGGTGTGTGGCCAGTCGATCTGGCGGCAAGCTGTTGATGCCCCGGCCTCCGCCCGGTCATGGTCGCTCTCGATGGACTAGGGCATGCGGGTCGTTTCAGGCGCCCGCCTCGGGCCGGTTCGCCTCAGCTGATCTCTCCTTGAGTTGTCCGGTCGTTCGACCACGAGCCAGCTGGGCGACCACTGGCAGCAGAAGGGACGAGCCCGAGGGCTGGGCGCATCGGCTGGCGACGCGGGAGCAAGGACGGAGGCGGCTGGTCGGTCTGCGTCGCGCGGCCGACTTTCGCCAGCCCCTTGATCGCGCCGGATTCAACCATCGACTCACGCACGACGGGCGTCCAACCAGCAGGTCACGGTGACTCGCTGTCGAAGAATCGCTTCCAGTGGCAGGCCGGATGTGGTGAAGTACGGGCGCCCGCGCTCGTTCGACCACGCCATCAGCGCGGACGTGCCCTCGGCGTGCGTTCGGGAAAGGGCTGGCCGGAGCTTGAGCAGGCGGCTCGTAGACGCCATGTTGAGCTCAGCTAGGTCGACGTATGAGTGGCCGACCCGCGTTGCAATTCGTACGTTCGTCCGTCGGACACCCTTGGTGCGGGTTTCAGCGGCCCGTCACCTGAACGGGTTCGGCCACTGGCCCGGCGTATGCCGTCGGGTTCTTGTTGACAAAACGGCTGGTATGCGCACTGTGAGCCCCGGGGCTGCGACGCCTTCGGGCCGCAGGTCGACCAGCGTCAGTCCCGGCCCGCCTCGTCAGAACCCGGGAGCTTGCGGTCTTCGAGCTCGGGCTGCAGAGTGTCGAGGCATTCGCCATTGGCTCGTGATCGGCCTCCGGTTGAAGATCTCCGTAGATTGCCATACAGGTCTTCGAAACAGCTACCTTGCGTAGGGCTCTTCCCGAGGCGCGCGGACGAAAGCGTACGCCGCGAGCGCGGTACGAGTGATAGTCACGGTCGAAGTTGTCGGTGTGCAGGAAGAGGAACACTCGCCCACCGGTCTGATTTCCGATACGGCTTCCTGTTCGACGGTGCTTGCACGCGCCAGCAGAAGGCGCGCGCCGGAAACCCCGGGCGGAGCTCCACGACCCAGCGTTTGCTCTGCTCCGGAATGGGCGTGTCTTCGATAGCGAGAAGCCCAGGGTTCCGACAAAGAATGCGATAGCTGCGTCGTACTCGCGGACCACGGGCGAGACGAGGCCGAGTGACTGATCCATGGGCCGCAGAGGCCTGCAACGCCTAACGTTTCAGCTCAGCCGCGTGCGTAGGCCGCAGGCCGTAGCGCGTCGGCTGGAGCGAAGGGTTAGACCGCACTGGTCGGAGGAAACCGGAACTGCAGCACAGGTGCGACAAAAGTGGGGCCAGACAATGCTTGCCTGTGTCGATGGGCGCGACTTTGCCTAGCGCCGGAACTGAGCAAGGCAGATGCTGCGTGGCTGAACCGCCGAAGCCGGTAGCCGCGCAGCTGTGGTGACGCGGAGCGGTAGCCGGGACTGCAGAAGTGCGCGGGAAGCCAAGGCAGACAGACGCATTGCCTTGCGCGGCTGCGACCCAGATCGTTGGAGCCGGTGACGCCGGCACAGGACCCGATGACCAGAGGAACTACGCCGGGTGCTTGACTGATGAGTGATTCGCCAATCGTGGCTGACACGCACAAGACATTCGGGATAGGAGACACGGCGCGGAGCGCGCAGCGCCAGTGGCAGCGGCCACGTTGTAGGGGCGGTCTCAACGGAGCCTGCCCGGAAGGCTACGCGGTAGAGAGCGAACGGAGCGCGGCTCTGTGCAACTGCTACCCGGCCTCCGCATTGGAGCGCGCGGCCTAACGTTTGAGTTCACCTGCGTGCGGAGGCTGGCGAAGCCAGCCGTAGCACGTCGGTGTGGAACGAAGGGTTAGGCCGCACTACTACCGAGGGCAGTTGTTCATACTGGGCCACAGTACGCTGCACGCTTGCGCGGGTACCGAGCCTCGCGAGCCACTCCGCCACAGGACGATGTTCGCCAATTGCCGCTTGTCCTTCTGGGGCGAGGGAGAGGTACCGAAGCATCGGGTAGGCGTGCAGGTCAGCGAGCGAGAGGGTCGCGCCGGCAAGAAACGGCGAGTCCCCAGCAAGAGCTGCGAGCGCCTTGAGGGCTGTGCGGGACTCTTTCATGGACTAGGCAACCAGACCCTCATTGGTGGTGCCGCCTGTCATGGGAACGCGAACCCTCTGGACGAACACTCCCCATACCATGGGCCGATAGGAGTAGGCGTCGAGCAGACCGATGACTTGCACCATACGTGCTCGGCCGCTTGGAGTTGGCGGCTGCAGCGACGGACCGGGGAAAGCCTCATCTACGTAGCGGCAAATTGCAGCCGTCTCATAGATCGACAGGTCTCCGTGACTGAGAACAGGGATCCGTCCGAACGGATGGCGGTTGGTGTGAGCAGCAGGCACTCCGCTTGGCCCGAAGATCTCGACCTCCTCGAGCCGGTAGGGCACAGCCTTCTCTTCGAGCGTGAGGCGGGCAATCCGCGTGTACACGCTGCGCGACAAGCCATAGAGGGTTACGCCTGGTGGCATGGCAGCGGGACTGACTGTGCGGCCTAACGTTAAATGGACAGAACGCGCCGCGATGGTGCATTCCGCCTAATCTGCTGCGTGTCGGGTTCATCAAACATCGCTAACCCCCTTTCGGGTGCCCACTTCGGCTCAGTCTTGAGGGTGATGCGGCGGTGCAATGGCCAGCCTAAATTTTGCGGCATGGCAAAACACAGACGGCAACCCGACGAAAGCGTCGAGTCTCCCGCGATCCCCGCCAACACCGTCGCCGATGGCGGCGGCGGTGCTGATCGGGCCACGGGTCGTTCCGGCGCGCAGCGACTGTCAGGCATCGAGCGGCCGATCGTCAAGGCCGGATTGCAGTCGCCAGAGCCGCCATCATCATCATCATCGTCGTCGTCATCACTGCAGCTTTCTGCTCCACCACCTCCACCGCCCCCCGGCAAGCTGTTGGCTCGTCTGCGTCATGCCCTGCGCGTGCGCCACTACTCCATCCGCACCGAGCAGGCTTACGTCGAGTGGACGCGGCGCTACATCCACTTCCATGGCAGGCGTCATCCCATCGACCTGGGCGCCGCCGAAGTGCAGGCCTTTCTCACTCACCTGGCGGTCGAGCGTTCGGTGGCCTCGCCGACGCAGAACCAGGCGAAGTCGGCGCTCCTGTTTCTCTATCGCGAGGTGTTGGGCCTTCAACTGCCGTGGCTCGACGAGATCGTCGGCGCCAAGCTGTCGCGCCACTTGCCGGTCGTGCTCACGCCCTCGGAGGTGCGGGCACTTCTGGGCCACTTGAGCGGCACGATGGGGTTGATCGCCTCGCTGCTCTACGGCAGCGGCGCGCGCCTGCTCGAGGCCTTGCGCCTGCGTGTCAAGGATGTCGAGTTCGAGCGCCGCGAACTCGTCATCCGCGATGGCAAGGGCGCCAAGGATCGGGTCACCGTGCTGCCGGAGAATCTGCTCCTGCCGTTGCAAGCGCACTGGCCCACGTGCAGACCTTCACTTGCGCGACCTCGCGGCCGGCTTCGGCGACGTGTGGCTGCCCGATGCGCTCGACCTCAAGTACCCCGACGCGTCGCGCGAGTGGGGCTGGCAATGGGTGTTCCCGTCCACCGTGCGCTCGATCGACCCGCGCTCCGGGGTCTGAACATCGCCATCACCTGAACGAGACCACGGTGCAGAAGGCCGTCTGCGGTGCAGCGCGCCGGTCCGGCATCGTCAAGCCGTGTTCGCCGCACGTGCTGCGCCACTCGTTTGCCACCCACTTGCTGCAGGCCGGCTACGACATCCGCACCGTGCAAGAGCTGCTCGGCCACAGCGACGTCAAGACCACGATGATCTACACGCACGTCCTCAACCGTGGCGGGCGTGGCGTGCGCAGCCCGCTCGATCATCACGTCGGCTGAGCGAGTCGCCGCGCATGCGCGCACGTGCCTTTCCGCTGCCTTTGTGGTGTTGTGGAAGATCCTGACATCACGCACCGACCCGTTGTGTTGCTGCACGCGAACGGCGGCCTCGTTGGCCACCATCACGTTGTCGTAAAAGGCGATGTTGCCTTCGCCCTGAAACAGCGACTCGGTGGGATTCGCGGAAGAAGAAGTTGCCATAGATGGCGTAACCATTGCTCGAACCGGGCCCGCTCGGCGGGCAGTCACCCAGCAGCAGGTTGGGCCTCGCCGACGCGCCGGTGGCGCTGTTGGCGGCCGACTTGGAGAACACGTTGTGCCGGATGATCGTGGTGGTCTTGCCCGCGGGCAGATCGGCCGGCACGCCGGACCAGACGTTCTGGTGCTTGATCTGCATGTTGTAGCCGATCGTGTCGATGATCACGTTGTGCTCGATCAGCCCCGCCACGAACGGGCTGTCGCCCGTGGAGTTGCCCAGGTAGATGCCGGTGCCGGCGCCGACGATGTGGTTGCGCCGGATCACCCAGTTCCAGGTCGAATTGCCGGTCGTCGAGATGGCCACCACCTGCTGGTCGCTGCCGATGCGGCGGAAGATGTTGTCTTCGATCGTGATGTCGTGCGTGGGGCCTTGCGTCGCCACGCCGAAGCCGTCGAGCCCGCGCCCGTCCACCTCGAGGCGGCGGATCACCACGTGGCTGGCGTCGGACAAGCGGATCGTGTTGTGCGTGTTGCGGCCCAACAGCACCGGCCTTGGGCCGCTGGCCGGGCCGCTGATGACGATCGGCGCCGCTGGCGTGCCGTGCAAGCCAAAGATCGGCAAGCCCAGGCGGACTGCCGGTGTCGTTGCCTTGGCTGTCCACGCCATAGTTGCCCGGCGCCAGCAGCAGCGTGTCGCCGGCCCTCAGTGTGGCGAGCCTGGCCAGGTAGTTCGATGGGTCAGCCTGGATGACCGGTCCGCCACCGGCGCCGGTGACGGCGAAGGGCGCCAGGCGAGAGGGCCAGGTGAAGGGCCGCGGCGCTGGCGCGATCGGTGTCGGCGCCGGGGCCGCAGCGGCGACGGGCTCGGTCTCGCCGCCCCCGCCACACGCATCCAGCGCCGCGCTGCCGACGCCGAGCGTCGCCATGCGCAGGAAGAGCCTGCGCGACGTTGTTTGCTTCAATGGGTGGTCCTTGGGTCTCGTTGGGGGCCGCGCCGCAAGCCGCCCATTCTGATGACTCACGCCGCGCGGCATCGAAACCGCTTGTGTGTGCCGCGGCGTTCCTGTCTGGTCTACGCGTCGCGTCGCGACGGCGGCCCTGCACGGACGACGGCGGCGGTCGAGGCCGTTATCTTGTCGTTGCCCCGCTGTGCGGGCGGTTCTCGTCAGGCGACCGCCTTTGTCGTCATGGGCATCACCGGCGACGCCGCCACCGCCGCGCCTGCGCGCCACTGCTGCATCAGACCACTCCACTTGCCGCGCGCGGCCGCCAGGTGGCGCGCCTTCACGTGCCCATAGCCGCGGATCTCTTCCGGGATGCGCGCAATCTCGACTGCCAGCGTCAGCCGTTCACCGGTGTTCAGGCCACCGCGCAACACCTCGTCGATGCAGGCCTTGTACTCGTCGATCAGCGCGCGCTCGGTCTTGCGTTCTTCGGTGCGGCCAAAGAGGTCGAACGGCGTGCCGCGCAGACCCTTCAGTTTGGCCAGCACGCCGAACGCCGTGCGCATCCAGGGCCCGAACGGTCGCTTTTGCAGCTCGCCCTTGGCGTTGCGCTTGGCGATCAGCGGCGGCGCCAGGTGGTGCACGACCTTGTAGTCGCCTTCGAACATCGAATCCACCTTCGCCGTGAAGGCCGGGTCGGTGTGCAGGCGCGCCACCTCGTACTCGTCCTTGTAGGCCATCAGCTTGAACAGATAGCGCGCCACCGCTTCGGTGAGCCGGGTGCTCGCCAGCGGCGCTTCGGCCGCGCGCACCTTGGCCACGAAGGCCCGGTACTGCGCCGCGTAGTCGGCGTCCTGATACCCGGTGAGGAACTCCACGCGCTTGGTGATCATCTCGTCGAGCGACGGCTTCTTCACGAACTCGATCACCTGCGCCGTCTTGAACAGCGCGCTCACCTGGGCGAAGTCGTGCGCGCAGCGGCGGCCCCATTCGAACGCGGCCTTGTTGTTGTCGATCTGCACGCCGTTCAGCTCCATCGCGCGCAGCAGCGCCGCGCGGCTCACCGGCACCTGGCCCTTCTGCCACGCATAGCCCAGCAGCAGCGGGTTGCTGTAGATGCTGTCGCCCAGCAACTGCACGGCCACCTGGTCGGCATCGATCAAGCCGAGCTGGGTCGCCCCCACCGCCGCCTGCAAGCGCGGCCTCGCAGCCGCCGGTCGGGTTCTGCCAATCGGGGTTGCCGACGAACGCCGCCGTCGGCGTGGCGTGCGAGTTCAGCGCCACGTAGGTGCGGCCTTCGCGCATCAGGGCGAGCGTGCTCTTGCCCGCCGCCACGATGCCGTCGCAGGCGATCACGAGATCCGCCTTCGCGGTGTCGACCTTGGTGGTGTAGATCGCTTCAGGCCGGTTGGCGATCTGGATGTGGCTCCAGGTGGCGCCGCCCTTTTGCGCCAGGCCCGCGCTGTCTTGCGTGATGACGCCCTTGCCCTCGAGGTGTGCGGCCATGCCGAGCAGCTGGCCGATCGTGATGACGCCGGTGCCGCCGATGCCGGCGACCACGATGCCCCACGCCTGTTCGGCCAGCGGCAGTTGCGGCTCGGGGATCTCGGGCAGCGTGCTCGGGTCGCTGCGGTTGGCTTCTTTCTTGGGCTTCTTCAGTTGCCCGCCTTCCACCGTGACGAAGCTCGGGCAAAAGCCCTTCAGGCACGAGTAGTCCTTGTTGCAGGTGTTCTGGTTGATGCGGCGCTTGCGGCCGAACTCGGTCTCCACCGGCTCCACGCTCAGGCAGTTGCTTTGCACGCTGCAGTCGCCACAGCCTTCGCACACCAGCTCGTTGATCACCACGCGCCTGGCCGGATCCTCCATCTTGCCGCGCTTGCGGCGGCGGCGCTTTTCGGTCGCGCAGGTCTGGTCGTAGATCAGGATCGTGCAGCCGTCGGTGTCGCGCAGCTCGCGCTGCACGGCGTCGAGCTCGTCGCGGTGGCGCACCGTGGTGCCGGGCGCCAGGTTCAGCGGCGCGCTGTACTTGTCGGGCTGGTCGGTGACGACCACGATGCGCTTGGCGCCTTCGGCCTCGAGCTCGCGCGTCATCTGCGGCACCGTCAGGATGCCGTCCACCGGCTGGCCGCCGGTCATCGCCACCGCGTCGTTGTACAGAATCTTGTAGGTGATGTTCACGCCCGAGGCCACCGCCTGGCGGATCGCCAGAAAGCCTGAGTGGTAGTAGGTGCCGTCGCCCAGGTTGGCAAACATGTGCGGCCGCTTGGTGAACGGCGCCTGGCCGACCCACGGCACGCCTTCGCCGCCCATCTGCGTGAAGCCGACGGTGGCGCGGTCCATCCACACAGCCATGAAGTGGCAGCCGATGCCGGCCATCGCCAGCGAGCCTTCGGGCACGCGCGTGCTGGTGTTGTGCGGGCAGCCCGAGCAGAACCACGGCTGGCGTTCGGCGCCGCCGGTGGCGCCGCTGGCCAGCGCACGCTCCTTGGCCTCGATGATGCTGATGCGCGCATCCATGCGGGCGACGATGTCGGCGGGCACGCCGAGCTTCTTCAGCCGCTTGGCGATCGCCTGCGCGATGATCGCCGGCGTCAGGTCGGCGTTGGCCCTGAGCAGCCAGTTGCCGCTCGGGTTGGGCCGGCTCCACTCGCCGCCCTCGTCGCCGTCGGACTGGTCGAACTTGCCGAGCACGTTGGGCCGCACGTCGGGGCGCCAGTTGTAGAGCTCTTCCTTCAGCTGGTATTCGATGACCTGGCGCTTCTCTTCGACCACCAGGATCTCGCTCAGGCCCTGCGCGAAGTCGCGCGTGATGGTGGCCTCCAGCGGCCACACCACGTTGACCTTGTGCAGCCGGATGCCGAGCGCGCGGCAGGTGTCGCCGTCGAGGCCGAGGTCGGCCAGCGCCTGGCGGGTGTCGTTGAACGCCTTGCCGCTGGCGATGATGCCGAAGCGGTCGTTCGGGCCTTCGATGACGTTGTGGTTGAGCTTGTTGGCGCGCACGTAGGCGAGCGCCGCATACCACTTGTAGTCGAACAGGCGCGCCTCCTGCACCAGCGCGGTGTCGGGCCAGCGGATGTGCACGCCGCCCGGCGGCATCACGAAATCCTGCGGCAGCACGATGTTCACCCGATCCGGGCTGACGTCGATGCTGGCCGCCGACTCCACCACCTCCTGGATCGTCTTCATCGACGTCCACACGCCGGCGAAGCGGCTCATCGCGAAGGCATGCAGGCCAAGGTCGAGGATGTCCTGCGCGCTCGACGGAAAGAACAGCGGCAGTCCGCAGGCCTTGAAGATGTGGTCGCTCTGGTGCGCGGCGGTGCTGCTCTTGGCCACGTGGTCGTCGCCGGCCACCGCGATCACGCCGCCGTGCGGCGCGGTGCCTGCGAGGTTGGCGTGCTTGAAAACATCGGAGCAGCGGTCCACCCCCGGCCCCTTGCCGTACCAGATTCCGAACACGCCGTCGTACTTGTTGTTCGCCTTGTCGAACTCCAGCTGCTGCGTGCCCCAGATCGCGGTGGCCGCCAGCTCCTCGTTGACGCCGGGCTGGAACACCACGTGGTTGGCCGCCAGGTGCTTCTTGGCCGACCACAGTGCCTGGTCGTAGCCGCCGAGCGGCGAGCCGCGGTAGCCGCTGACGAAGCCCGCGGTGTTCAAGCCCAGCCTGGCATCGCGCACCCGCTGCAGCATCGGCAGTCGCACCAGCGCCTGCACGCCGCTCATGAACGCGCGGCCCGTCTCGAGCGCGTACTTGTCGTCGAGGGTGACGGTTTCCAAGGCCTTGCGGATCGACTCGGGTAGCGGGGCGTTCATCGGGGCGCGTCTCCTGGGCGGCGGCGTGAGGGTCGGGCGGAATGCATCAGTGTAGGCGTCGCGCGAAATGAAGTCTTTTCTTTCGATGCCCACGGAGCGATACTTTGCGCAACGATCTTTCTCAACGTATGGCCACCAAAGAAAGAAACGAGCGCAACAACGCGGCATTCAAGCGACGTTCATCCGGTCGGCCAGGCGGACCGTCGTCGCGCGCAGCTGACAGCGGCCCGTCCGACGACGCCCACGGCCCCGAGCTCGACCGCTACGACATCGCGATCCTGGCAGCGCTGCAGCGCGAGGCCCGGCTGTCCAACGCCGAGCTGGCCTCGCGCATCGGGCTGTCCGCGGCGCCTACGTGGCGGCGCGTCAAGTGGCTCGAGCAGCAGCGCTACATCGTCGGCTACCGTGCCGAGCTCGACCGCCGGCGTGTCGGCCTGGGCGTGCTCGCTTTCGTGCGGGTCGATGCCGAGCGCAACAACGCCAGCGCCACGCGAGCGCTCGAAGAGGCGATCCGCGCGCTGCCCGAGGTGGTGGCCTGCCACTACATCAGCGGCGCCGGCACCTTCGAGCTGCACGTGGTGGTGACCGACCTCGACGCCTACTCGCGCTGGGCGCGCGACACGCTGTTCAAGCTGCCCAACGTCAAGGACATCCACACCAGTTTTTCGCTCGGCGAAGTGAAGTCGGGCGCGGCGCTGCCGCTGTCACACCTGCGCGCGTAGGGCGGCAGGCTGCACGATGCACGCGGGGAAGCAGCCGCGCGACGCGCGCATGGCTCAAGGCAGCCGCGAACGCGTCGATACAGGGTCGGATGGAGGCACTTGCAGCGCGGGAACGTCTCGCCGGATGGCTGTTGGGGCCGACCGGGCCGCTGCGTGTGCGCTCTTCGATGGCGCTGATCGCGCTGGCGGTGTACGCGGTGTTCGCGCTGCTGCAGCACGGCGAGGTGATGCTCGGCCTGATCGACCGCACCGAGTCGAACTGGTTGACGCTGTTCAACCTGTGCGGTGGCTTCGGCTTCTACGCGCTGGTGCGCAGCGGTCTGTCGCAACGGCTGTCGAGCGAGCCGTCGCTGACGATGCCGCAGATGGTGTTCGCCATCGTCAGCAACACGTGGTCGTATTCGATCACCGGCCCGGCGCGCGGCGCGGTGATCGCGATCATGATACTGGTCATCATGTTCGGCATGTTCATCCTGCAGCCACGCCAGGCGGGCTCGCTGGCGCTGCTGGCCGGCATGCTGCTGGCGGGCGTGATGGTCTGGCGGGCCAGCACGTCGCCGCTGCGCTACGAGCCCCGTGTCGAGATCCTGCACTTCCTGTTCGCGGTGGTCGTGCTCGGCGGCACCTCGAGCCTGGCGATCCGCCTGGGCAGGTTGCGCTCGCGGCTGGCGGCGCAGAAGAACGAGCTCAGCGAGGCGCTGGCGCTCAACCGCGAGCTCGCCACGCGCGACGCGCTGACCGGCTTGCTCAATCGCCGCGCGATGGTGGAGCTGCTGGCGCGCGAGCACCCGCGCATCGTGCGCGGCCAGGGGCCGCTGGCGGTGGCGCTGCTCGACATCGACTGGTTCAAGCGCATCAACGACAACCACGGCCACGGCGCCGGCGACGAGGTGCTGCGGCGCTTTGCCGCCGCACTGACGAATCAGCTGCGCGCCGCCGATGCGCTGGCACGCTGGGGCGGCGAGGAGTTTCTGCTGCTGATGCCCGGCACGCGGCTCGACGATGCCCGCGTGGTGCTCGAGCGGTTGCGCAATGGGGTCGCCGCCGGTGATGGCTTCGACGGCATCGCACCCGGCGTGAGGGTCACCTTCTCCGCCGGCCTGGTCGAGGTCGCCGAAGGCGAGTCACAGGACGCCGCGATCGACCGCGCCGACCGCGCGCTCTATCGCGCCAAACAAGCGGGGCGCGATCGCGTGGAAGTGGGCAGCGCAGGCTGACGAGCGAGCAATGCGACGCCCCAGCGTCGCATCCCCAAGCGGACGCCGCGGATCTGGCTCTGCCAGTCCGCTGGCGGCGCCCCCTCGAGGGGGAGGCGGCCGCCAGGCCGCATCGGGGGTGGGTCGTTCACCGCGGCCACAAGGCCCACACGCGCAGCGGCTGCTTCATGCGTCCGGCCTGCTGCTCGGCCGTCGCGTTCCAGCCCCAGAAGTAGTCGATGCGAACGGCGCCGCTGATCGCGCTGCCGGTGTCTTGCGCCATCACAGCGCGCCGCAGCGGTTGTGTCGTCAGCGGCTCGGTGGTGTCGAGCCACAGCACGGTGCCGTAGGGCACGGCCAGAGGATCCACCGCCACCGAGCGGCCCGGCGTCAGCGGCACGCCCTGCGCGCCGCGCGGGCCGATGGTCTCGTCGGGCAGCGGCTCCTCGCGGAAGAACACCACGCGCGGGTTGCTCCACACCAGCTCGTTGACGCGGCCGGGATAACGTCGCGCCCAGTCGCGGATCGCCGGCCATGACGCCTCGTCGCCGCGCAGCTCGCCCTGGTCGATCAACCAGCGGCCGACCGACTTGTAGGCATGGTCGTTGTGGCCCGCATAGGCCAGGCGCGACAGCCGCGCACGGCCGTCGGCTTCGGTCACGCGCACCCGGCCCGAGCCCTGCACCTGCACCAGCAGCGCATCGAGCGGGTCGGCCACGTAGACGATTTCGTAGCCGCGCACGCTGGCGCGCGCGGCCGGCACGGTGTCGAGCTGCGCGCGGGTCCACCACGGCCTGCGTGTGGCCAGGTCGGCCGGCGGGCGCAGCAGCGCCGTCTGCTGGGCGCCGCGCGGCAGGCGGCTGGCCGCGAGCAGCGGCTCGAAGTAGCCGGTGGCCAGGCCGACGGCCTGCCCGTCGAGCGACTCCACACGATAGGGCTGCAGCGTGCGCTGCAGGAAGTCGCGCGCCTGCGCGTCGTCGGCCGGCTGCAGCGCGCGCGCCAGCGAACACAACGACGCCCAGCCGTCGGCCGGCTTGGCGCAGCCGGCCAGCAGCGCCGGCCACAGCTCGCGCGTGCGGTCGTCGCCGAACCCCGGCAACTCGCTCCACGACACCGGCACCCAGCGCGCGCGGGCGCGCACGACCGTCGCCGGCGTCGCTGCCGGCGCTGGCGTCACCGGTGGCGCGGGTGGCGCGGGTGGCGCGGCGCGTGGGCGTGGCCACCTGCGGTGGCGGCGCGGGCAGCGGCGCCACCGGCGGCGACGTCGGCTCGGCGCAGCCGAGCGTGATGCCTAGAATCGCGGCCAGCACGCTGCCGCGCCGGCAGCTTGTCGGCAAGAATCGGCTGCCGCGTCGGCAGCGTGTCTCGATCGACCGGCCGCGCAGCGGCCAACCCCTAGGCATGTGGATCATCGTCCTGGAAATGCTGGCAGCACTGGCCGTGCTGCTGTTCATCGTCTGGTGGACCATGTTCGCCGGCCGCCGTCGCGGCGAGCGGCGTGACGACCACGACGCTCAATGAAGCGCTGCCGGGTCGGCGAGCACGAACTCCGGCACCTCGGCCTCGAACCAGTGGGCGTCGTGCGTGATGCAGATGTAGCTGCCGCGCATCGTGCCCATCGGGGTGGCGATCTGCGCCCAGCTCGAATACTCGAAGCTCTCGCTCGGATTGAGCAGCGGCTGGTGGCCCACCAGGCCCAGGCCCCGCACCTCTTGCACCTGCCCGCGGTGGTCGGTGATCCACCACTGGCGCGCGATCAGCTGCGCCGCCGTGTCGCCGGTGTTGGTGATGGTGATGGTGTACGCGTAGGCGTACTGGTCCTGGGCCGCATCGGTCTGCTCAGGCAGCGGCCGCACCACCACCCTGCACGTGAGCTGCGGCCTCGACATGGACTGCATTCTAGGCAGCAGCCCGCCGGCGAGCCAACGCCCGGCGCGCGCCCTGCGACAATGCGGGCCCCCTTAGGCTCCCTCGGCGCGAGTCCATCGTGAACCCGGTGACCGTGCTGCGCCGCACCGCATGACCCGCACCCACCGCATCGCCCCGAGCATCCTGTCGGCCGACTTCGCCAGGCTGGGCGACGAGGTGCGTGCCGTCATCGCCGCCGGCGCCGACTGGATCCACTTCGACGTGATGGACAACCACTACGTGCCGAACCTGACGTTCGGCCCGATGGTGTGCGAGGCGTTGCGCAAGCACGCCGCGAAGGCCGACGGCACCCGCGTGCCGATCGACGTGCACTTGATGGTGCAGCCGGTCGATGCGCTGGCGTTGGCGTTCGCCAAGGCCGGCGCCGACTGGATCAGCTTCCATCCCGATGCCAGCACGCACGTCGACCGCACGCTGCAGTCGATCCGCGATGCCGGCTGCAAGGCGGGGCTGGTGTTCAACCCGGCGGCGTCGATCGACGGCCTGGAGTGGGTGCTCGACAAGGTCGACCTGCTGCTGGTGATGAGCGTCAACCCGGGCTTCGGCGGCCAGAGCTTCATCCCTGCGGCGCTGCGCAAGATCGAGCGGCTGCGCCGCTTGATCGACGACAGCGGCCGCGATATCCGGCTCGAAGTCGACGGCGGCATCAAGGTCGACAACATCGCTCGCGCCGCCGCCGCCGGGGCGGACACCTTCGTGGCCGGCAGCGCGATCTTCGGCCAGCGCGACTACGCGGCGGTCATCGACGCGATGCGGCGCGAGCTCGCCGCCAGCTGAGGCGCTGCTCGGTCAGCCGCCGACCAGACGCTCGGGTGCGCTGGTGCCCAGCAACGCGTTCTTCAGCAGCATGTCGGCGGGCGACTTGCCCAGCCAGATGCGCATCAGGGCGTTGAAGAGCTCCGGTTCCTTGATCAGTTCGCCCTGCTGCTGGCCGTTGATGACGATGGCGGTGCCGCGGCCAGGCAGGTAGTCGATCGTGAACTGATCGCCGCTGACGAGCTTTTTTCTGGCCGCGAACATGTCGGCCAGACGCAGCGTGCCGGCAATCGTCTTGCCGAACTGCTCGCGCGTCGAGTTGTCTTCCATGCCGCGGGTGAACAGCTTGCCGAGTTGGTTGGCGTCGATGTCGCGCAACATCACCACCTGCATGCGCTTGGGTCCCGTTGCTTCGAGCACGTCGTCGGGCGTGTTCACCTTGGCCGGCAGGTACAGCGCCGCGGCGTAGACCCTGATGATGGTCTTGTAGCGCGTGCCCGCGCCGTTGAGCTGCAGCGCGCTGCCTGCCAGCGCCACGTTTTGATTGAACTTGACGCCGCTGACCTCGACGGTCTGCGCCGTGGCGTGAGGGGCGAAGAAGACAGCAAGGCAAAGCCACGCTGCGGCCAGCAACGGTGTTCAGCTGCTGAAGCCTCGAGCAAGCCGCCCGATCCACCGCTGGCGCATGCTCTGGCAAGATCGGCACCGAAGGTGGGCCGCCTGCCGACAGTTGGAGAAGACTCGATGACCGGCACCGAATCCGAACTGCGCTTGCGCCTGGCCGCGGCCTATCGCATCTTCGCGATGCTGGGCTGGGTCGAGATGATCTACAACCACATCACGGTGCGGCTGCCCGGCGCCGATGGCCAGTTCCTGATCAACCCGTTCGGCCTGCACTACAGCGAGGTGACCGCATCCAATCTGGTGAAGATCGACGTCGAAGGGCGCGTGATCGGCGAGTCGCGCTGGCCGGTCAATCCCGCGGGCTTCACGGTGCACGCAGCGATTCACCGCGGCATCGCCGACGCCCACTGCGTGATGCACACGCACACCACCACCGGCTGTGCGGTGGCCGGCGCGCAAGCCGGCCTGTCGATGGACAACTTCTATTCAGCGCAGCTGCACGACAGGGTGGCCTACCACGACTTCGAGGGCATCACCGTGCATGCAGACGAGGGGCCGCGCCTGCTGCGCTCGATCGGCCAGCGGCCGGCGGTGATTCTGCGCAACCACGGCCTGCTGAGTTGGGGCCACACGATCGAACAGGCCTTCGTCGTGTTGTGGACCTTGCAGCGCGCCTGCGACATCCAGGTGGCCGGCGCGGCGCTGGGGCCGACGACCCCGATTCCCGAGGCCGTCCAGCGCAAATGCAGCGCCGACTCGTTCCAATTCCACCCCGGGCACAGCGGCGGCCGCGACGTGTTCGACGCGATGGTTCGGCTGGTCGATCGCGTCGACTCTTCGTACCGCGATTGATTGACCCTCGAAACCGCACTGCTACACTGCCGCCATGTTCACAGCGCGCGCCCGCACAGCCGCCAGGTCCCTCGACCGGGGAGCTTGGCCCTGGCGACGCCTGATCGCCTGAAGCCAGTGCGGCGCCGCTGATCGTTTCGACCAGCGGCCGCGACACCGGCCAAGCCGGCCGCAGCCTGGTCGCACGACAGCACGGCCCCGATGACCCAACGCCGCGCGCCCTTTGCGTCGTGCGGCGACATCGCCAGGAACACCGCTGTGATCACCGAACTCGAATTCAAGAGCCTCGCGGCCGACGGCTACAACCGCATCCCGCTGATCGCCGAGGCGTTTGCCGACCTCGAGACCCCGTTGTCGCTGTACCTGAAGCTGGCTGGCGGACACCAGCACAGCTTCCTGCTCGAGTCGGTGGTCGGCGGCGAGCGCTTCGGGCGTTATTCGTTCATCGGCCTGCCTGCCCGCACGCTGCTGCGCGTGCGCGGCTGGCAAACCGAGGTCGTGAGCGACGGCGCGGTGGTCGAAACGCACGAGGGCAACCCGCTGGAGTTCATCGCCGCGTACCAGGGGCGCTTCAAGGTCGCGCTGCGGCCGGGTTTGCCGCGCTTTTGCGGCGGCCTGGCGGGGTACTTCGGCTACGACACCGTGCGCTACATCGAGCCCAAGCTGGCCAGGGCGCACAAGGACGGCGGCCTCGACACGCCCGACATCGCGCTGCTGCACTGCGAGGAGCTCGCGGTGATCGACAACCTGTCGGGGCGGCTGTACCTGATCGTCTACGCCGACCCCGCCACGCCCGAGGCCTACTTCATCGCCAAGCGGCGCCTCTCGGAGCTGGCCGACAAGCTGCGCTATTCGGTCAGCGCGCCGGCGGTCAGGCGCGGGCCATCGTACGCGGTGGAGCGCGAGTTTCCGAAGCATGCGTACCTCGCCGCGGTGCTCAAGGCCAAGGACTACATCGCGGCAGGCGACATGATGCAGGTGCAGGTGGGGCAGCGCCTGCGCAAGCGCTTCACCGAATCGCCGCTGAGCCTGTACCGCGCGCTGCGCTCGCTGAACCCGAGCCCGTACATGTACTTCTACGACATGGGCTCGTTCCAGATCGTCGGCGCGTCGCCCGAGATCCTGGTGCGCCACGAGCACACGCCCGATGGCGACAAGATCACGATCCGTCCGCTGGCCGGCACGCGGCCGCGCGGCACCACGCCTGAGCGCGACCGCGCCACCGAGGCCGAGCTGCTGGCCGACCCCAAGGAACGCGCCGAGCACCTGATGCTGATCGACCTGGCGCGCAACGACATCGGCCGCATCGCCAAGACCGGCAGCGTCAAGGTGACCGAGGCGTTCGCGGTCGAGCGCTACTCGCACGTGATGCACATCGTCAGCAACGTCGAGGGTCTGCTCGTCGACGGCATGACCAACATGGATGTGCTGCGCGCCACCTTCCCGGCCGGCACGTTGACCGGCGCGCCCAAGATCCGCGCGATGGAGATCATCGACGAGCTCGAGCCGGTCAAGCGCGGCATCTACGGCGGCGCCTGCGGCTACCTGAGCTACGCCGGCGACATGGACGTGGCGATCGCCATCCGCACCGGCATCGTGCAGAACCAGACGCTGTACGTGCAGGCCGCCGCCGGCGTGGTGGCCGACTCGGTGCCCGAGATGGAATGGCGCGAAACCGAGGCCAAGGCGCGGGCGCTGATTCGCGCCGCCGAGCTGGTGGAAGAGGGCTTCTGAATATGGATTCGTCAGGCGATCGCGGATCCATTCGACAAAGGCGTTCGTATGTGGCGCAAGCGGGCGCTCTGGCAAGATCGCGCGCTCGCGCCCAGCATTTTGGAGGTCGGCATGAAGACACTGTGGTTGGCGTTGGGCTTGGCCCTGTCGGGTGGGCCGTCGGCCTGGGCGGCACTCGACATCGGCGACCGCGCGCCGAACTTCAGCATCCCGGCAGCGCTCGGCGGCAAGGTGTTCACCTTCTCGCTCGCGGAATCGCTGGCCAAGGGCCCGGTGGTGCTGTACTTCTTTCCGCTCGCGTTCTCAGAGGACTGCTCACTGGAGGCCCACCAGTTCGCCGAAGCCACGGCGAAGTACCAAGCCCTGGGTGCGAGCGTGGTGGGGGTATCGACCGACGACATCGCCACGCTGTCGAAGTTCTCCACCCAGGCGTGTCAGAGCAAGTTCCCGGTCGCTTCCGACGAATCGAAGAAGGTCGTCACCTCCTACGATGCGGTGTGGAGCGCGCGCCCGGAGTGGGCGAACCGCATTTCGTACGTCATCGCGCCCGATGGGTCGGTGGTCTACAACTATGTGAGCCTCAATCCCGAGCGCCACGTCGAGAAGACCTTGCGCGCATTGCAAGACTGGGCCAAGGCCAGCAAGTAGGCAGGGCCGGCGCGCCCTTTGCCCGCCTGGCGGTGGCCAAACAGCTGCCACGCGCACGATCCACGGCACGGGAGGGCAGGCGATGCTGCTGATGATCGACAACTACGACTCGTTCACCTACAACCTGGTGCAGTACTTCGGCGAACTCGGCCAGCAGGTGCGAGTGGTGCGCAACGACGAGATCGACGTCGCCGGCATCGTCGAACTCAAGCCCGACCGTCTGGTGCTGTCGCCGGGGCCATGCACGCCGGCCGAGGCCGGCGTCTGCGTTCCGGCGATCCAGGCGCTTCGCCGGGCGCCTGCCGATCCTCGGCGTGTGCCTGGGCCACCAGAGCATCGGCGCGGCGCTCGGTGGGCGCATCGTGCGCGCGCAGCGGTTGATGCACGGCAAGGCCAGCACGGTCACCACGGATGGCCGCGGGCTGTTTGTGGGCCTGCCCAGCGAATTCAGCGTGATCCGCTATCACTCGCTGGCGATCGAGCGCGACAGCTGTCCGCCGGACCTCGTGGTCACGGCCACGTCGGAAGACGGCGAGATCATGGGCGTGCGCCATCGCGAGGCGATGCTGGAGGGCGTGCAGTTCCATCCCGAGTCGATCCTGTCGGAGCACGGGCATGCGATGCTGCGCAACTTCTTGTCGATGGAGGTGCGTTGATGGCAAACGCCACGATTGATCTGCGCAGCGACACGGTCACCCGTCCCACTCCGGCGATGCGCGACGCGATGATGGCCGCACCGCTGGGCGACGACGTGTTCGGCGACGACCCCACCGTCAACGCGCTGCAGGAGCGCATCGCCGCCATGCTCGGCAAGGAGGCGGCGCTGTTCATGCCGTCGGGCACGCAGAGCAACCTCGCGGCGTTGATGAGCCATTGCCAGCGTGGCGACGAATACCTGGTGGGCCAGGGCGCGCACACCTATCGCTACGAGGCGGGCGGCGGTGCGGTGCTCGGCAGCGTGCAGCCGCAGCCGATCACCAACCAGCCCGACGGCTCGCTGGCGCTGGCCGACATCGAGGCGGCGATCAAGCCCGACGACGCGCATTTCGCGCGCACGCGGCTGCTGTGCCTGGAAAACACCTTCGGCGGCAGCGTGCTCGGCATCGACTATCTGCGCCAGGCCACCGAACTCGCTCGCCGCCATGGCCTGGCGACCCATCTCGACGGTGCCCGGTTGCTCAATGCGGCGGTGGCGTTGGCGGACGGCGGCGATGCACGGTCCAAGGCGCGCGAGATGGCGCAGCTGTTCGACAGTGTGTCGGTGTGCTTCAGCAAGGGGCTCGGGGCGCCGGTCGGCTCGGCGCTGGTGGGCAATCGAGAGCTGATCGCGCGCGCTCACCGCGTGCGCAAGATGCTCGGCGGTGGCCTGCGGCAAGCCGGCGTGCTGGCCGCGGCAGCTTTGCATGCACTGGAACACCACATCGATCGCCTGGCCGATGACCATGCCAACGCGCAGCGACTGGCCGATGGCCTGCGCGGTGTCGACGCGGTGGCGCGCGCGCCGGCGCAGACCAACATGGTGTTCGTTGATCCGGCACCGGGGCGCGGCTCAGGCACCGACACGGTGGGCAAGCTGCGCGAACGCGGCCTGTTGTGCACCGGAATCTACAAACTGAGGCTGGTCACCCACCTGGACGTGTCGCGCGCCGACATCGATCGCGCGGTGGCCATCCTGCGCGACACGCTCTGATGCCCAACGCCCGCTGACCGCCGCGGGTCAGGGCGCGCGCTGCAGCACGCTCTGCAGCAACTGGTTGCACGTTGGCGCAGCATCGCGGGTCGATAACGAGTGCCTGTTTGAATGGCGCCACACCGACTGTGACGTTTGTCGTGGCACCGCCCCGCGTGGTCGGGACTCTCTGCTCTGCCCTCCTATGCACTCCTAGACTGGCCGGGCTGTCTTTCTCGGCAGTGGGGCGGGCTCGATGCCCGTAGGCGTTCACTCACACAGGTATACACATCACATGAAGAAACTCGCGTTGGTAGGCTTGGCGACACTGGCCTTCTCGGCCGCTGCCTCGGCACAGGTGTACGGAGTGGTTTCGGCCGGCGTGTCGAAGCACGACGTCGACTGCGCAGGCACGACCTCTTGCGACGACTCGGGTACCGCCTACAAGATCATGGGCGGCTACAAGTTCATGCCGAACCTCGCCGGTGAGATCGGGTACATGGACTTCGGCAAGAGCAAGGCCAGCGTGGGCTCTGCGAACCTGGACATCAACGTGTCGGGCTTCGGCGCAGGCGTGGCGTTCCATGGCGACTTCTCGCCCAACTGGGTCGGTGTGGCGCGCCTCGGGTTCGCGCAGGTGAAGACCAAGCTCACCGCGTCGGTGCCGGGTATGTCGGCGAGCGATTCCGACGACAACGCCAACCTGTATGGCGGCCTGAGCATCGGTTATCGCGTGACGAAGAACGTCAGCATTGACGCCGCCTGGGACTTCACCCGTGGCAAGTACGACAAGAACGGCCTCGACGAGTCGGGCGGCGTCAACGCGTTCTCGCTGGGCATGACCTTCTCGTTCTGAGCGCCTCGCTGAGGATGGAAGGCCGCCTGCGGGGCGGCCTTTTTCGTCGCTGATCGACCGGGCGATCGGGCGCCGGCGTTTGCGCTCTAGACTGCGGGTTCCGATCGGGAGCCGGCATGTCCATCACCAACACCGAGGCCTTGACGCGCGTCATCGACCACCGCGAGATCTTCCACGACGAGATGCTGGCGCTGATGCGCCGCATCATGAGCGGCGAGATGACGCCGGTGATGATCGCCGCGGTGGCGATCGGCCTGCGCGTCAAGAAGGAGACCATCGGCGAGATCGCCGCGGCCGCGCAGGTGATGCGCGAGTTCGCATTGCGTGTCGACGTGCCCGACAAGACGCGGCTGCTCGACATCGTGGGCACCGGCGGTGACGGCTCGCACAGCTTCAACATCTCGACCGCGGCCACGTTCGTGGCCGCCGCCGCGGGCGCCCGTGTGGCCAAGCACGGCGGGCGCAGCGTGTCGAGCACCTCGGGCAGCGCCGACGTGCTCGAGGCGCTCGGTGCATTCATCGGCTTGAAGCCCGAGCAGGTGTCGTCATGCCTCGCCGAGACCGGCATCGGATTCATGTTCGCGCCCAATCACCATGCGTCGATGAAGCACGCGGCGCCGGTGCGCAAGGAGCTGGGCGTGCGCACGATCTTCAACATCCTGGGCCCGCTCACCAATCCGGCGGGCGCGCCCAACCAGTTGCTCGGCGTCTTCCACCCTGACCTGGTGGGCATCCAGGTGCGCGTGCTGCAGCGGCTCGGCTCCGACCACGTGATGGTGGTCTACGGCACCAACGGCATGGACGAGATCTCGCTGTCGGGCGAGACCATGGTGGGCGAGTTGAAGAACGGCGAGGTGCGCGAGTACGTCGTGCACCCGAGCGACTTCGGGCTGCCGGTGTACGACTCGCGTGCGCTGAAGGTGGCCAACACGGCTGAATCGGTGTCGTGCATCCAGCGCGCACTGGCCAACGAGGATGGGCCGGTGCGCGACGTGGTGTTGCTCAACGCGGGCGCGGCGCTGTACTGCGCCGGGGTGGCCGGCTCGGTGGCCGAAGGCGTGCGCCATGCGCGCGAAGTGGTGGCCTCGGGCGCAGCGGCGGCCAAGCTGGGGCAGTTCGTCAAAGCGACGCAGCGCTTCAGGCCGGCGTGATGCGCGGGTCGCTCGTGCCGGGGGCGCGTCAATGACCGACATCCTTCAGCGCATCGTCGCCGTCAAGCGCGAGGAGGTCGCAAGGGCGTTGTCGGTTCGCGACCTCGCCGCCGTGCGCGCGGCAGCGCGCGAGCGGCGCGATGTGCGGGGCTTCGAAGCTGCCTTGCGCCGGCGCGTGGCGGCCGGCCAGGCCGCGGTGATTGCCGAAATCAAGAAAGCGAGCCCGAGCAAAGGGATCTTGCGCGAGCGGTTCGCGCCGGCCGAGATTGCCGCCAGCTACGCCCGGCACGGCGCCGCGTGCCTGAGCGTGTTGACCGATGAGCAGTTTTTTCAGGGCGCAGCCGCTTTCTTGCATGACGCGCGCTCGGCGTGCGACCTGCCCGCGCTGCGCAAGGACTTCATCGTCGACGAGTACCAGGTGCACGAGTCGCGCGCGCTCGGCGCCGATTGCATCCTGCTGATCGTTGCCTGCCTGGCCGACACCCAGATGGCCGAGTTCGAGTCGTGCGCGCTCGAGCTCGGCATGGCGGTGCTGGTCGAGGTGCATGACGAGGCCGAGCTCGAGCGGGCGCTCGAGCTGAAGACGCCGCTGGTGGGCATCAACAATCGCAACCTGCGCACCTTCGAGGTGTCGCTGCAGACCACGTTGTTGCTGCAGCCGCGGTTGCCGGCCGATCGGCTGCTGGTCACCGAGTCGGGCATCTTGGCCTCAGCCGACGTGCAGCGGCTGCGCGCTGCCGGGGTGCCCGCTTTCCTGGTGGGCGAGGCCCTCATGCGGGCGGCCGACCCGGGCCAGGCGCTCGCACAACTCTTCGCTTGAGTAGGAGCTTGAGTGAGGCCAAGCGGCTCTCTATCCGAGAGTGGAAGTGCTTACTGACGGGTGACCGATCGTGATCACCACCCGGCCATCGTAGTGAGCTTGCCTCGCCCCTGTGTCGCCTGACGGTGCGTCACCCTGTCGCCGCAGCCAAGGTCGTTAGTCCTGTCCCGAACAGGCAGCGGATCTGGGGCAAGGCGAATCGCCACCGGCTGGACATGGATCGGAGAGCCTGACTCCCGCGGACCGAGGTACCTCTCGTGTTAAACTCTGCGGTTCGCTGCGGAGGGGTGCCCGAGTGGCTAAAGGGGGCAGACTGTAAATCTGTTGGCTTACGCCTACGTTGGTTCGAATCCAACCTCCTCCACCAAAGCACGAACGAACGGCTCCCAACCAGGAGGCCTCGATTCAGAAAAGCACTGAAGGTGGCTCGAGGCGGGAGTAGTTCAATGGCAGAACCTTAGCCTTCCAAGCTAATGACGCGGGTTCGATTCCCGTCTCCCGCTCCACACGATTATCGCCAGTGGTCTGGGCAAGCGCCCTGTGATACCCAGACCCGTGTCGATGCCCATGTGGCTCAGTGGTAGAGCACTCCCTTGGTAAGGGAGAGGTCGCGCGTTCGATCCGCGCCATGGGCACCACCCGCCACATCGGAACAACGAACGAGAGTCCTTCGCTAGGAGCGCGCAAATGGCAAAAGGAAAATTCGCGAGAACCAAGCCGCACGTGAACGTGGGGACGATTGGACACGTGGACCACGGCAAGACCACGCTGACGGCGGCGATGACCTCGGTGCTGGCGGCCAAGTTTGGAGGCGAGGCCAAGGCCTACGACCAGATCGACGCGGCGCCCGAAGAAAAGGCCCGCGGCATCACCATCAACACCGCGCACGTCGAATACGAGACTTCCAAGCGCCACTACGCGCACGTCGACTGCCCCGGGCACGCCGACTACGTGAAGAACATGATCACCGGCGCGGCGCAAATGGACGGCGCCATCCTTGTGGTCAGCGCAGCCGACGGCCCGATGCCGCAAACGCGCGAGCACATCCTGCTGGCCCGCCAGGTGGGCGTGAAGTACATCATCGTCTTCATGAACAAGTGCGACATGGTCGACGACGCCGAGTTGCTCGAACTCGTCGAGATGGAAGTGCGCGAACTGCTGAGCAAGTACGACTTCCCCGGCGACGACACCCCCATCATCAAAGGCTCGGCCAAGATGGCCATGGACGGCGACAAGGGCGAAATGGGCGAACAAGCCATCATGAAGCTGGCTGACGCGCTGGACAGCTACATCCCGCAGCCCGAGCGCGCCATCGACGGCGCCTTCCTGATGCCGGTGGAAGACGTGTTCTCCATCAGCGGGCGCGGCACCGTGGTCACCGGGCGCGTCGAGCGCGGCGTGGTCAAAGTGGGCGACGAAATCGAGATCGTGGGCATCCGCGCCACGCAAAAGACCACCTGCACCGGCGTGGAGATGTTCAGAAAGCTGCTCGACCAGGGCCAGGCCGGCGACAACGTGGGCATCTTGCTGCAGAGGCACCAAGCGCGAAGAAGTCGAGCGCGGACAAGTGCTGTGCAAGCCCGGCTCCATCAAGCCGCACACCCACTTCAGCGCCGAGATCTACGTGCTCAGCAAGGAAGAGGGCGGACGGCACACGCCGTTCTTCAACAACTACAGGCCGCAGTTTTACTTCCGCACCACCGACGTCACGGGAGCGGTGGAGCTGCCCAAGGACAAGGAGATGGTGATGCCCGGGGACAACGTGAGCATCACGGTCAAGCTCATTGCCCCGATCGCGATGGAAGAGGGGCTGAGGTTTGCCATCCGCGAAGGCGGCCGCACCGTGGGCTCGGGCGTCGTCGCAAAAATCATCGAGTGAGGTTCCTGCAGGGGTATAGCTCAACTGGCAGAGCGTCGGTCTCCAAAACCGAAGGTTGGGGGTTCGATTCCCTCTGCCCCTGCCAACCAGGAACCTCCGTCAGCCATACGCACAAACGTTCATGAACGCACCCGCCTCGGTCGAAACCGTCTCCACCACCGCCGACAAGGCCAAGCTGGCCGCTGCCGGCCTGCTGGTGGTGGGCGCGATCGCCGCGTTCTACCTGCTCGGTCAGAAGGACATGTGGCTGCGCGTGGTGACGCTGCTGGTGCTGTTGATCGCTGCGGTGGCGATGTTCTTCGTCTCCGAGTCGGGGCGCCAGCTGATCGCCTTCGGACGCGACGCCACACGCGAGGTGCGCAAGGTTGTGTGGCCGACGCGCAAAGAGGCCATCCAAATGACCGGCTATGTGTTTGCCTTCGTCGTGGTGATGGCGCTGTTCCTGTGGCTGACCGACAAGACTCTGGAGTGGGTGCTGTACGACCTGGTCCTGGGCTGGAAGCGCTGAAAGCATGTCGACCATGAGTGATCCCCAACTGGCCACCGACACCACTGCCGCGCACGGGTTGCGCTGGTACGTCGTGCACGCCTACTCGGGCATGGAAAAGGCCGTCGAGCGCAATCTGAAGGAGCGCATCGAGCGCTCGGGCATGCAGGCCAAGTTCGGTCGCATCCTGGTGCCCACCGAAGAGGTGGTCGAGCTCAAGGGCGGCAAGAAGGCGGTCACGCAGCGGCGCTTCTTCCCCGGCTACGTGCTGGTCGAGATGCTGCTCGACGACGACACCTGGCACCTGGTCAAGCACACCAGCAAGGTCACCGGTTTCGTCGGCGGCGCACGCAACCGCCCGGCGCCGATCTCCGAGGCCGAGGTGTTGAAGATCGTCAACCAGATGCAGGAAGGCATCGACAAGCCCAAGCCCAAGGTGGAGTGGCAGGTGGGCGAGTTGGTGCGCGTCAAGGAAGGCCCGTTCACCGATTTCAACGGCGCCGTCGAGGAAGTGAACTACGAGAAGTCCAAGGTCAAGGTGTCGGTCACGATCTTCGGCCGTGCCACCGGCGTGGAGCTGGACTTCTCGCAGGTCGAAAAAGTCTGACGAGTTCTGCTCGACAGACTTTTCGCCGAAGGGCCGCAGGCCCGGAGGCAAAAGGTTTGACAGTCGCCGGCACTACCGACCCAGGTGCCAGCGACCTTGTTCCAGGGGTCGATTGACGAGGAGCCCGCGGCGGCTGTTGTGCGCCAAAGGCGTTTGAACTCGAGGAGCCTTTCATGGCAAAGAAAATCGTCGGCTTCATCAAGCTGCAGATCCCGGCCGGCAAGGCCAACCCGTCGCCGCCCGTAGGGCCGGCGCTCGGCCAGCGCGGCCTGAACATCATGGAGTTCTGCAAGGCGTTCAATGCGCAGACGCAGAGCATGGAGCCCGGGCTGATGCTGCCGGTGGTGATCACCGCGTTCGCCGACAAGTCGTTCACCTTCGTGCTGAAGACGCCGCCGGCCACCGTGCTGATCAAGAAGGCGATCAAGTTGGAAAAGGGCTCTGGAAAGCCCAACTCGGACAAGGTGGGCAAGATCACCCGCGCACAACTCGAGGACATTGCCAAAGCCAAGATGAAGGACCTCACGGCTGCCGATCTCGACGCCGCGGTCAAGACCATCGCCGGCTCGGCCCGCTCGATGGGCGTCACGGTGGAGGGGGTCTGACATGGCGAACATCACCAAACGTGAAAAGGGTGTCGCCGGCAAGGTCGACGCCAACAAGCTCTACGCGATCGACGCGGCGCTGGCGCTGGTCAAGGAATGCGCAAAAGCGAAATTCGACGAGTCGATCGATGTCGCTGTGCAGCTCGGCATCGACGCCAAGAAGTCCGATCAAGTCGTGCGCGGCGCGGTCGTGCTGCCCAACGGCACCGGCAAGACCAAGCGTGTGGCCGTGTTCGCGCAAGGCGCCAAGGCCGACGAGGCCAAGGCAGCCGGCGCCGACATCGTCGGCATGGACGACCTGGCCGCGCAAGTGAAGGCAGGCAACCTGAATTTCGACGTCGTGATCGCATCGCCCGACACCATGCGCGTGGTCGGCACGCTCGGCCAGATCCTGGGCCCGCGCGGGCTGATGCCCAACCCGAAGGTCGGCACGGTCACTCCCGACGTGGCCACTGCGGTGAAGAACGCGAAGGCCGGCCAGGTGCAGTATCGGGTCGACAAGGCCGGCATCGTGCACGCGACGATCGGCCGCCGCTCGTTCGAGTCCGACAAGTTGCGCGGCAACTTGATCGCGCTGCTCGATGCGCTGAACAAATCGAAGCCGTCGACCGTCAAGGGCATCTACCTGCGCAAGCTGGCGGTGTCGTCGACCATGGGGGTGGGCGTGCGCGTCGACACGTCGTCGCTCACGGCTGCTTGATCGCAGAAAGGACAGTTGAAGGTTTTGCTGCCGGCGTTGTCGGCGGCGCAAGGATGGTGGGGCGTGGCGGTCTGCAAGACCATCACGCGCCATCGAAGACCGCTGGTGGTGCCCGATGGCACCCTAATCGCGAACCCAACGTGCCCCAGGCACGGGCCGGTTCAAAGCCAGCGCAGATGGCGGTCCCGACCGAAGGACAGTGCGGCAGTGGCGGTTTCGTGAGGCCACTGCTGAAGTTCCGGAAGGCCAGGTCGCTGCAACCCGATGCGCCTGGGTTCTCGGCAACGAGGGGCCCGAGCGCGAATTGTTGAGGAGGTAGACCTTGAGTCTCAGTCGAAACGACAAGGCCACCGTGGTGCAGGACGTGGGCAAGCACATTGCCGGCGCCCAGACGCTCGCGTTGGCTGAATACCGCGGCCTCACCGTGGAGCACTTGAACGCGCTGCGCAGGCAGGCGCGCGACAAGGGCGTGTACCTTCACGTGCTGAAGAACACGCTCGCCCGTCGCGCGGTGGCCGGCACGACGTTCGAAGTGGCCACGAGTGTGATGGTCGGCCCGCTGATCTACAGCTTTTCGAAAGACGCTGTCGCCGCGGCGAAAGTCATCTCCGACTTCGCCAGGGGCAACGACAAGTTGGTCGTCAAAGGCGGCGTGTACGCCGGCAAGGCCCTCGACGCGCAAGGGGTCAAGGCGCTCGCCGCCATCCCGTCGCGCGAGGTGCTGATCGCCCAGATCGCCGGCATGTTGCGCTCGCCGATCCAGCGGCTGGCCGGCGTGCTGGCCGCCGTGGCCGAGAAAAAGGGCGCCGCTGCCTGACGCGCGGCCGATCCAACCCATTCAAGTTCAAGAAATCGAGGAAACCCAAATGGCATTCGACAAAGACGCATTCCTGTCGGCGATGGACAGCATGTCGGTGATGGAGCTCAACGACCTGGTCAAGGCGATCGAAGAGAAATTCGGCGTGTCCGCGGCGGCGATGGCTGCTCCGGCCGCTGGTGGTGGCGGTGGTGCTGCTGCCGCGGTGGTCGAAGAGAAGACCGAGTTCACCGTGCAGTTGCTCGAAGCCGGTGCCAACAAGGTGCAGGTCATCAAGGCGGTGCGCGAGATCACCGGCCTCGGGCTGAAGGAAGCCAAAGACCTGGTCGACGGCGCACCGAAGCCGGTGAAGGAAGGCATTGCCAAGGCCGACGCCGACGCCGCGCTGAAGAAGCTGGTCGACGCCGGTGCGAAGGCGGAACTGAAGTAACGCGAGGGACACGGATCCCGCACGGGATCCGTGTTTCCTGTCGAGCACACCGCGAAGTGCGGCACAGCCGCGTTTCGCAGTGTTCTCTGATCCGACTGCAGAGAACTCGGTTTGGTCGGGCCCCTTTGGTGCAATGCCTCGGGGGTTGTCCGCCAGCGGCTGGTAGTGGCCAGCCACCAAGCTTGGGACGCAATGTCCAAAGTCGCCAGTCGCCGACCGTCGTGATTCCAGGCCCAAGAACCATGACGGCCGAACCGGAGTGATCAATGGCGCAAGCTTCTCCCTACAGCTACACCGAGCGCAAACGCATTCGCAAGAGTTTTGGCAAGCGCGCGAGCGTGCTCAACGTGCCTTACTTGCTGACGATGCAACGCGAGGCCTATGTGGCCTTCCTGCAAAAGGACGTTCACCCGCAAAAACGCAAGCCGGAAGGCTTGCAGGCTGCATTCATTTCGGCCTTCCCGATCGTGTCGCACAACAGCATGGTCGAGATGAAGTTCATCGAATACAACATGGCCAAGCCGCCGTTCGACGTGCGCGAGTGCCAGCAGCGCGGCCTCACCTACGCGGCGGCCGTGCGCGCCAAGCTGCAGATGATCATCTATGACCGCGAGTCGCATCCGGCCAAGGTGGTCAAGGAGATCAAGGAGCAAGAGGTCTACATGGGCGAGGTGCCCTTGATGACCGACTACGGCTCGTTCATCGTCAACGGCACCGAGCGCGTGATCGTGTCGCAGTTGCACCGCTCGCCGGGGGTGTTCTTCGAGCACGACAAAGGCAAGACGCATTCGTCGGGCAAGCTGCTGTTTTCAGCCCGCATCATTCCGTACCGCGGCTCGTGGCTCGACTTCGAGTTCGACCCGAAAGACATCCTGTACTTCCGCGTCGATCGCCGCCGCAAGATGCCGGTGACGATCCTGCTGAAGGCCATCGGCCTGAGCCCCGAAGCGATCCTCGCGCACTTCTTCCTGACCGACAGCTTCCGGCTGATGGACACCGGTGCGCAGATGGAGTTCGTGGCCGACCGGCTGCGCGGCGAAGTCGCGCGCTTCGACATCACCGACAAACAAGGCAACGTGATCGTCGAGAAGGACAAGCGCATCACCGCGCGTCACGTGCGCCAGCTCGAGCAGACCGGCACGCAGTACATCACCGTGCCGGAAGACTTCCTGGTCGGCCGCATCGTCGCGCGCAACATGGTCGACGCCGAGTCGGGCGAGATCGTCGCCAAGGCCAACGACGAGCTGACCGAGACGCTGCTGAAGAAGCTGCGTGCGGCCAATCTGAAAGAGCTGCACTGCCTGTTCACCAACGAGCTCGATCAGGGCGCCTACATCAGCCAGACGCTGGGCCTGGACGAGACGGCCGATGAGCTGGCCGCTCGCGTGGCCATCTACCGCATGATGCGCCCCGGCGAGCCGCCCACCGAAGACGCTGTGCAGGCCCTCTTCGGACGCCTGTTCTACAACGAGGACACCTACGACCTGTCGCGCGTCGGGCGCATGAAGTTCAACGCCCGCGTCGGCCGCGACACCCCCGAGGGCCCGATGACCCTGGGCAACGAGGACATCCTCGACGTCGTGAAGATCCTGGTCGAGCTGCGCAATGGGCGCGGCGAGGTCGACGACATCGACCACCTGGGCAACCGGCGGGTGCGCTGCGTCGGCGAGCTGGCCGAAAACCAGTTCCGCTCGGGCCTGGCGCGCATCGAGAAGGCAGTCAAGGAGCGTCTCGGCCAGGCCGAGGCCGAGCCGCTGATGCCGCACGACCTGATCAACTCCAAGCCGATCTCCGCGGCACTGAAGGAGTTCTTCGGCGCGTCGCAGTTGTCGCAGTTCATGGACCAGACCAATCCGCTGTCGGAGATCACGCACAAGCGGCGCGTCTCGGCGCTGGGCCCGGGCGGCCTGACGCGCGAGCGCGCCGGCTTCGAGGTGCGCGACGTGCACCCCACGCACTACGGCCGTGTCTGCCCGATCGAAACGCCGGAAGGCCCGAACATCGGCCTGATCAACTCGCTGGCGCTGTTCGCGCAGCTCAACGAGTACGGCTTCCTCGAGACGCCGTATCGCCGCGTGCAGGACGGCAAGGTCACCGACCAGATCGATTACCTGTCGGCGATCGAAGAAGGCAAGTACGTGATCGCGCAAGCCAACGCGTCGCTGGGCGCCGATGGCAGCCTGACCGACGAGCTGGTGTCGGCGCGCGAAAAGGGCGAATCGGTGCTGACCTCGCCCGAGCGCGTGCAGTACATGGACGTGGCGCCGGCGCAGATCGTGTCGGTGGCGGCGTCGCTGGTGCCGTTCCTCGAGCACGACGATGCCAACCGCGCGCTGATGGGCGCCAACATGCAGCGCCAGGCGGTGCCGACGCTGCGGCCCGAAAAGGCCTTCGTCGGCACCGGCATCGAGCGGGTGGCGGCGGTCGACTCCGGCACCGTGGTGGTGGCGCGGCGTGGCGGCGTGGTCGACTACGTCGACACCAACCGCATCGTGATCCGTGTCAACGACGATGAAACCGTATCCGGTGAAGTCGGCGTCGACATCTACAACCTGATCAAGTACCAGCGCAGCAACCAGAACACCAACATTCACCAGCGCCCGATCGTCAAGCGCGGCGACAAGGTCGAGGCCAACGACGTGGTGGCCGACGGTGCCAGCACCGATCTGGGCGAGCTCGCGCTCGGCCAGAACATGCTGGTCGCCTTCATGCCGTGGAACGGCTACAACTTCGAAGACTCGATCCTGATCAGCGAAAGGGTCGTTGCCGACGACCGCTACACCTCGATCCACATCGAGGAGCTGGTGGTGATGGCGCGCGACACCAAGCTCGGAGCAGAGGAAATCACGCGCGACATCCCGAACCTGAGCGAACAGCAACTGGCTCGCCTGGATGAATCCGGCATCGTCTACATCGGCGCCGAGGTCAACCCGGGCGACGTGCTGGTGGGCAAGGTCACGCCCAAGGGCGAGACCACGCTGACGCCGGAAGAAAAACTGCTGCGCGCGATCTTCGGCGAGAAGGCGAGCGACGTGAAGGACACGTCGCTGCGCGTCGAGCAGGGCACCAACGGCACGGTGATCGACGTGCAGGTGTTCACCCGCGAAGGCATCGTGCGCGACAAGCGTGCGCAGCAGATCATCGACGACGAGCTGAAGCGCTTCCGCCTGGACCTGAACGACCAGCTGCGCATCGTCGAGGCCGACGCGTTCGATCGCATCGAGAAGTTGCTGATCGGCAAGCCGGCCAACGGCGGCCCCAACCGCATCATGAAGGGCACGCTGATATCCAAGGAGTACCTGACCGAGGTCGAGAAGTACCACTGGTTCGACATCCGTCCGGCCGACGAGGACCTGGCCAACCAGCTCGAGAGCATCAAGAATTCGCTCGAGCAGACGCGCCACAGCTTCGACCTCGCGTTCGAAGAAAAGCGCAAGAAGCTGACCCAGGGCGACGAGCTGCCGGCCGGCGTGTTGAAGATGGTGAAGGTCTACCTCGCCGTCAAGCGCCGCCTGCAGCCCGGCGACAAGATGGCCGGCCGCCACGGCAACAAGGGCGTCGTGTCGAAGATCGTTCCGGTCGAAGACATGCCCTACATGGCCGACGGCACCCCGGTGGACATCGTGCTCAACCCGTTGGGCGTGCCTTCGCGCATGAACGTGGGCCAGGTGCTCGAAGTGCACCTGGGCTGGGCCGCCAAGGGCATCGGCCAGCGCATCGGCGACATGCTGCAAGGCGAGGCGCGTGTGGCGCAGCTCAGGCAGTTCCTCGACCAGCTCTACAACCGCTCGGGCGGCAAGAGCGAGACGCTGGAGCGCATGTCCGACGGCGAGTTGCTCGAGATGGCCGACAACCTGGCGCAGGGCGTGCCGTTCGCGACGCCGGTGTTCGACGGCGCGGCTGAAAGCGAGATCCGCGGCATGCTGCACCTGGCCTATCCGGAAGACATCGCGGCGCGCAAGGGCTTGAGCGCCACGCGCACGCAGGCGATGCTGCACGACGGCCGCAGCGGCGAGGCGTTCGAGCGCCCGGTGACCGTGGGCTACATGCACGTGCTGAAGCTCCATCACCTGGTGGACGACAAGATGCACGCGCGTTCCACCGGCCCGTACTCGCTCGTCACCCAGCAGCCGCTGGGCGGCAAGGCGCAATTCGGCGGCCAGCGCTTCGGCGAGATGGAAGTCTGGGCGCTGGAAGCCTACGGCGCGAGCTACGTGCTGCAGGAGATGCTGACCGTGAAGTCCGACGACGTGAATGGCCGCACCAAGGTCTACGAAAACATCGTCAAGGGCGAGCACGCCATCGAAGCCGGCATGCCGGAGTCGTTCAACGTGCTGGTCAAGGAAATTCGTTCGCTCGGCATCGACATCGAGCTCGAGCGCAACTAAAGGAGAAAAGGATGAAGGGACTACTCGACCTTTTCAAGCAATTCACCCCCGACGAGCACTTCGACGCGATCCGCATCGGCATCGCGTCGCCGGAGAAGATCCGGTCGTGGTCGTTCGGCGAGGTGAAGAAGCCCGAGACGATCAACTACCGCACCTTCAAGCCGGAGCGTGACGGCCTGTTCTGCGCCAAGATCTTCGGCCCGATCAAGGACTACGAGTGCCTGTGCGGCAAGTACAAGCGCCTGAAGCACCGTGGCGTGATCTGCGAGAAGTGCGGCGTCGAAGTCACGCAGACCAAGGTGCGCCGCGAGCGCATGGGTCACATCGACCTGGCGGCACCGTGCGCGCACATCTGGTTCCTGAAGAGCCTGCCGTCGCGCCTGGGCCTGGTGCTCGACATGACGCTGCGCGACATCGAGCGCGTGCTGTACTTCGAAGCGTACGTGGTGGTCGACCCCGGCATGACGCCGCTGAAGAAGTTCAGCATCATGACCGAGGAGGACTACGACGCGAAGCGCACCGAATACGGTGACGAGTTCATCGCGCTGATGGGCGCCGAGGGCGTGCAGAAGCTGCTCGGCGACATCGACCTCGACGTCGAGATCGAGAAGCTGCGCGGCGACATGACCGGCTCGGAGCTCAAGGTCAAGAAGAACTCCAAGCGCCTGAAGGTGCTCGAGGCCTTCAAGAAGAGCGGCATCAAGCCCGAGTGGATGGTGATGTCGGTGTTGCCGGTGTTGCCGCCCGACCTGCGCCCGCTGGTGCCGCTGGACGGCGGCCGCTTCGCAACCTCCGACCTCAACGACCTTTATCGTCGCGTCATCAACCGCAACAACCGGCTGGCGCGGCTGCTCGAGCTGAAGGCGCCCGAGATCATCGTGCGCAACGAAAAGCGCATGCTGCAGGAGGCGGTGGATTCGCTGCTCGACAACGGCCGTCGCGGCAAGGCGATGACCGGCGCCAACAAGCGGGCGCTGAAGTCGCTGGCCGACATGATCAAGGGCAAGAGCGGCCGCTTCCGGCAAAACCTGCTGGGCAAGCGCGTCGACTACTCGGGCCGCTCGGTCATCGTGGTGGGTCCGACGCTCAAGCTGCACCAGTGCGGCTTGCCCAAGCTGATGGCGCTCGAGCTGTTCAAGCCGTTCATCTTCTCGCGGTTGGAGGCGATGGGCATCGCCACCACCATCAAGGCGGCGAAGAAGGAAGTCGAATCCGGCACGCCGGTGGTGTGGGACATCCTGGAAGAGGTGATCAAGGAGCACCCGATCCTGCTGAACCGCGCACCGACGCTGCACCGCCTGGGCATCCAGGCGTTCGAGCCGGTGCTGATCGAGGGCAAGGCGATCCAGCTGCACCCGCTGGTGTGCGCGGCGTTCAACGCCGACTTCGACGGCGACCAGATGGCCGTGCACGTGCCGCTGTCGATCGAGGCGCAGATGGAGGCGCGCGCGTTGATGCTGGCCTCCAACAACGTGCTGTTCCCCGCCAACGGCGAGCCTTCCATCGTGCCGTCGCAAGACGTGGTGCTGGGCCTGTACTACGCCACGCGCGAGCGCATCAACGGCCGTGGTGAAGGCATGGTGTTCAGCGACATGGCCGAATTGCAGCGCGCACTCGACAACGACATGGTCGAGATCACCGCACGCGTGTCGGTGCGCCTGACCGAGTGGGTGAAGGACCGCGACAACGGCGGCGACTTCGTGCCCGAGACCCAGTTGGTGGAAACCACCGTGGGCCGTGCGCTGCTGTCGGAGATCCTGCCCAAGGGGCTGCCCTTCAGCAACATCAACAAGACGCTGAAGAAGAAGGAGATCTCGCGCCTGATCAACACGTCGTTCCGCCGCTGCGGCCTGAAGGAGACGGTGGTGTTCGCCGATCGCCTGCTGCAAAGCGGCTTCCGGCTGGCCACCCGTGCCGGCATCTCGATCTCGATCGACGACATGCTGGTGCCCAAGGAGAAGCCAGGCCTGATCGAGCGCGCCGAGAAGGAAGTGAAAGAGATCGAGCAGCAGTACGTCTCGGGTCTCGTCACCGCCGGCGAGCGTTACAACAAGGTGGTGGACATCTGGGGCAAGACCGGCGACGAAGTCGGCAAGGTCATGATGAGCCAGCTGTCCAAGGAGAAGGTGCTCGACCGCAACGGCAAGTCGGTGGAGCAGGAGTCGTTCAACTCCATCTACATGATGGCCGACTCCGGTGCCCGCGGTTCGGCGGCACAGATCCGGCAGCTTGCTGGCATGCGCGGCCTGATGGCCAAGCCCGACGGCTCGATCATCGAGACGCCGATCACGGCCAACTTCCGCGAAGGCCTCAACGTGCTGCAGTACTTCAATTCCACGCACGGCGCCCGCAAGGGCCTGGCCGACACGGCGTTGAAGACCGCGAACTCGGGTTACCTGACGCGCCGGCTGGTCGACGTGACGCAAGACCTCGTGGTCACGCAGGATGATTGCGGCACCGGCAACGGTTTCGCGACCCGTGCGCTGGTCGAAGGCGGCGAGGTGATCGAGAGCTTGCGCGACCGCATTCTTGGCCGCGTGGCGGCGGTGGACGTGTTGCACCCCGAGACGCAGCAGCCACTGCTGCCCGCCGGCGCGATGCTCGACGAAGAGGCGCTCGATACGATCGAGAACGCCGGCGTCGACGAGGTCAAGGTGCGCACGCCGCTGACCTGCGCGACTCGCTTCGGCATCTGCGCCAAGTGCTACGGGCGTGATCTCGGCCGTGGCGGGCTGGTCAACGTCGGCGAGGCGGTGGGCGTGATCGCCGCGCAGTCGATCGGCGAGCCGGGCACGCAGCTGACGATGCGCACCTTCCACATCGGTGGCGCGGCGCAACGCGCGGCGGTGGCCAACAGCGTGGAGGCCAAGTCCGACGGCAGCGTGGGCTTCAACACCACGATGCGCTACGTCACCAGCGCCAAGGGCGAGTTGGTGGTGATCGCGCGTTCCGGCGAAGTGATCATCCTCGACAGCCACCACCGCGAACGCGAGCGCCACAAGGTGCCGTACGGCGCCACGCTCAACGTCAAGGCCGACCAGCCGATCAAGGCGGGCACGGTGCTGGCAACTGGGACCCGCTGACCCGACCGATCATCACCGAGTTCGCGGGCCGCGCTCGAAGTTCGAGAACGTCGAAGAAGGCGTCACGGTGGCCAAGCAGGTCGACGAGGTCACCGGCCTGTCAACGCTGGTGGTGATCGATCCCAAGCGCCGCGGCGCGATCAAGGTGGTGCGTCCGCAGGTCAAGCTGCTCGACGCGATGGCGCAGGAGGTCAAGATCCCCGGCACCGATCACTCGGTGACGATCGGCTTCCCGGTCGGCTCGCTGATCCAGATCCGCGACGGGCAGGATCTCGCGCCCGGCGAGGTGCTGGCGCGCATCCCGGTCGAAGGCCAGAAGACGCGCGACATCACCGGCGGCTTGCCGCGGGTGGCCGAGTTGTTCGAAGCGCGCAGCCCGAAAGACAAGGGCACGCTGGCCGAGATCACCGGCACCGTGTCGTTCGGCAAGGAGACCAAGGGCAAGGTGCGGCTGCAGATCACCGACCCGGACGGCAAGGTCTACGAAGAGCTGGTGCCCAAGGAGAAGAACATCCTGGTGCATGAAGGCCAGGTGGTGAACCGCGGCGAGCTGATCGTCGATGGCGCAGCCGACCCGCAGGATATTCTGCGTCTGCTGGGTGTCGAGGAACTGGCGCGCTACATCGTCGACGAGGTGCAGGACGTGTACCGCCTGCAGGGCGTGAAGATCAACGACAAGCACATCGAGGTGATCGTGCGCCAGATGCTGCGGCGCGTGGCCGTGGCCAATCCGGGCGACGCCAACCTCATCGCCGGCGAACAGGTCGAGCGTTCGGAGTTGTTCGACACCAACGACCGCCTGCGCTCCGAAGGCAAGCTGCCGGCCACCTACAACGACCTGCTGCTGGGCATCACCAAGGCCAGTCTGTCGACCGACTCGTTCATCTCGGCGGCCTCCTTCCAAGAGACCACCCGGGTGCTGACCGAGGCGGCGATCATGGGCAAGCGCGACGAGCTGCGTGGCCTGAAGGAAAACGTCATCGTCGGCCGCCTGATTCCCGCAGGCACCGGCATGGCGTACCACCAGGCGCGCAAGGCCAAGGAAGAGATGGACGAAACCGAGCGTCGCGCCATCGCGTTGCAAGAGGCCGAGGAGTTGGCCGCGGCACAACTGGCCAACGTCGACGCGGCCACCGCTGCGGCGGCCGGTGCGGGCGAGACCACCGAATAAGAAACAACAACAACGGGCGTTCGCGCCCACCTGTAGTTCCTCAGGCGGCCTTCGGGCCGCCTTTTTCATGTCGCCGTGGTCGTCGGCGTGGTGTCGCCGGCCGGCTGTTGCCACCACGATGCGGCGGTGGCGATGACGACGCCGAAGGCTGCGGCGCGCCGCCGCAGCGCGAGCAGCGCACGGTCTCGCGTCAACAAGACCGCTGGGCTGTGCTCGCGTGCGAGATCGATGAAGACCTGGTCGGCCGGGTCGCGGCAGACCAGCGGGTGCGATGCGATCGTCGGCTCGGCGCACAGGGTGACCCATTGCGATACCTCGATAGTTAGCGCATGCTCGCGCGCCTCGTCCCAGCGCGGGGCTAGGGGCCGGCAGAGCACCGCCCTCAACTCCGCGAGCATGCGTGGCGACGCCAGCCAGCGCAGGTGGCCAGAGTGGATCGCCGCGCCCAGGCCACAGGCTGCGGAGTCGCGAAAGACCAGCAACTCGAGGACGGTGTGCATGTCGAGCACCACGCGGCGCGGGCCGCCTGCGTTGGGTTGGGGGAAGGTGTTCAGGTGCATGACACTCGGCCTTGCTACCGCGGTCCGCCGGCAGCATATAATCCGCAGCTTTTCGGCAGATTCTGCCGCGCTCTTTGACGAGCGGGTCTGAGCCACA
>CAWHBZ010000018.1:0-15213 GCA_963827645.1 uncultured beta proteobacterium
CGATTGCTGGGCCTGCTGGGCAAGGTGACGGTGCTCGACGCCCGCGCCGGCGAACGTTTTCGCGGCGAAGTCGAGCCGCTCGATCCGGTGGCCGGGCACATTCCGGGCGCGCGCAACCGCTTCTTCAGGGACAACCTGCAGGCCGACGGCCGCTTTCGCACCCCCGCGGAGCTGCGTGCCGCGTTCGCGCCGTTCGGTGAAGCGACTGCCTGCGTGCACCAGTGCGGCTCGGGCGTCACCGCGTGCCACAACCTGCTGGCGATGGAGTACGCCGGCCTCACCGGCTCGGCGCTCTATCCGGGCTCGTGGAGCGAATGGTGCGCCGACCCGGCGCGTCCGATCGCACGTGGGTGACTTCGGGGCCGAACTTGGAACTTGATTTACGGCAATACCAAGTCGCGGCACATCGGCGCACACTGACGTCAGGGCGACGTTGAGGTGACAAACAAGGAGGTCAACCATGTACCAGCGAATCCTCGTTCCGACCGACGGCTCCGACATCACCGTCAAAGCGGTGCGCGCGGCCATTGGCCTGGCCAAGCTGAGCGGCGCAGAAGTGCGCACGATCAGCGTCAAGGAGCCGTTCCCGTACAGCGCGATTTCCGAGATGCAGCCGGTGCCACCGCAGGAGTTCTACGACGCGCAGGAGCGCATCGCGGCCAGCCGCGTCAAGGCCGTGCAGGACGAAGCCAACGCTGCCGGCATCCCTTGCCAGGGCTTCACGGTGGAGGCGTTGCACGCCTGGGAGGCGATCCTCGACCACGCCAAGGACCAGCAATGCGACCTGATCGTGATGGCCTCGCACGGCCGGCGCGGCGTCGCGGCGCTGCTGCTGGGCAGCGAGACGCAGCGGGTGCTGATCCACAGCAGCCTGCCGGTGCTGATCGTCAAATAGTGGCGGGCTGGCGGCCGGCCGTCAGTGCCGGGTCAAAGCGCCGATCACCACCACCGACAACAGGCCGGCGCCCAGCCACGCCAGTTGCGCCAGCGTCTCGCGCAGGCGCAGGCGCCGCTGCAGCTGCGGCAACAGATCGGCGACCGCGATGTAGACGAAGCTGCTGGCGGCCACCACCAGCAGGTAAGGGAACAGCTCGCGCCACGGCTCGACCACCAGGTAGCCGAGCACGCCGCCGGCCACCGACGCCAGACCCGACAGCGCGTTGAACGCCAGCGCCCGGGCGCGCGTGAAGCCGGCGTTGAGCAGCACGATGTAGTCGCCAACCTCCTGCGGGATCTCGTGCGCCACGATCGCCAGCGCCGTCATCCAGCCCAGCCGCTCGTCGGCCAGGAAGGCCGCCGCGATGATCACGCCGTCGCAGAAGTTGTGGATGCTGTCGCCCACCAGCACTGCCCAGCCGCCACGGCCGGCCTGCTCTTCGTCGTAGTGGTGGTGATGCTCGTGGCCGTCGCCTTCGTGGTGGTGGCCGTGCCGATACAGCTCGGCCTTCTCCAGCAGGAAGAAGAACAACAGGCCCAGCAGCAGCGTCAGGAACAACGCGTGCGCGCCGGCGCCGCCTTGGAACGCCTCGGGCAACACGTGCAGCAACGCGGTGCCCAGCAGCACGCCGGCCGACAGGCTGACCAGGTCCTTGACCACGCGCCCGAGCACCTGCACCGTGAGCAGCGCAGCGGTCAACACCGACAGCACGCCACCGGCCAGCGTGGCCAGCACGATGTAGAGCAAGGTCATCGTCGTTCGATCTTGTTGTTCGCCAGCCCCAAACGAACACCGCGCCCATCGGGCGCGGTGCGCGACATCGCCTCATTGTGGCAAAGCCCGAAGGGCTTCGGAGAAGACTCACACCGCGCAGCGATGGAGTCGAAGCCAAAGAGCTCGCCACCCCGTTCGCCTTGAACCAGGCCAGGCACCGTTTCCAGCCGTCTTCGGCCGCTTCCTTGCGGTAGCTCGGCCGGTAGTCGGCATGGAACGCGTGCGGCGCCTCGGGGTAGACGACGAACTCGCTCTTCTTGGCCGCCGCGCTGCCGCCGGCGAGGGCCGCCTTCATCTTGTCGACCGTGTCCAGCGGGATCCCGGAATCGGCCGCGCCGTACAGACCGAGCACCGGGCCGTTGAGTTTGGCCGTCAGGTCCACCGGATGGGCCGGCGTCAGCGCACTGCCGGCACCGACCAGCCGCCCATACCACGCGACAGCGGCCTTCACCGACGGGCTGTGTGCGCTGTACAGCCAGGTGATGCGCCCACCCCAGCAAAAGCCCGTGATCGCGAGCTTGCCGGTGTCGGCACCCTGCGCCTTGGCCCACGCGGTGGTGGCATCGAGGTCACCCATCACCTGCGCATCGGGCACCTTGGAGACCACCTCGGCGATCAGCTTGGAGATCTCGCCATACGAGCCGGCATCACCCTGGCGCACGAACAGCTCCGGCGCGACCGCGAAGTAGCCCGCCTTCGCAAAGCGCCGCGCGACGTCGGCGATGTATTCATGCACGCCGAAGATCTCGCTCACCACCAGCACCACCGGTGCGTTGGCCTTGCCCGCAGGCGCCGCGCGATACGCCGGCATCTTGAAGTCGCCCACCGGGATCGTCACCTCGCCGGCGACGAGGCCGGTGCTGTCGGTCTTGATCGTCGTCTGCGCGACAACCGGCAACACCGCGGCGGCAAAGCCACTGCCCACCGAGGTGCGCACGAAGTCGCGGCGGCTGAAATCGCGCGTCGGCGTGAGGCTGTCCAGTTCCTGTTGCAGCATGTGGCATCCGTCGGGTGGTAACGAAGAGGCGCGATTCTAGGAATCCCGCCCGGCTATCACAGCTTGGACGGCAATGACCCTGTGCCCGGCTGCGGCAAGTCTTGCGCGTTCGGATCGGCCGCGCGGAACCATGGGTTGCCCCACACGCCGAGCAGCCAGAACAGCGCCAGCATCGCCGCCGAGGTGGCCGCAAACCCGATCTGGTAGTGCCAAAGCTGCGAGCCCCACAGATACACCAGCAAACTCGATGGCGATGTCAGCGTCAGCTCCAGCATGTCCAGCAGATCGCTCGGTCGGAAGATCGCAACGTGGACGATGTCCTGGATCGCGAGGCCCAGGTAACCCAGCACGAGGCCACCGAGTGCGTAGGGCCACGGCGACGACCAGCGTTTGTGTCGGCACCACACGATCCACGGCACGAACAGCACCGTGGTGTAGAGCACCGCCTGCATCGCCAGCATGCGCCAGTTGAAGAGCGCATTCGTGAAGTCCCAGTGCCACGACAGACTGCCGGTCAGCAACCGGAATGCCGTGTTGATCGCCGGCCATGCAAGCCACGGCCACACCAGCAGACTCGCAATCAGCGCCAGCAGCGCTCGCAACAAGGCCACCTCCCCTTTGCGTCGCGCGGCGGCCGTTTCGGTGGCCACCTCGGTGCGCGAAGTCCCTCATCGTTTTTCAGTGGGCCTGGTCCCAGTTTGCGCCCACGCCCACTTCAGCCAGCAACGGCACCGACAACTGTGCCACACCCGACATCAACCGCGGCACCTCGGTCTGGGCCCATTCGAGTTCGTCGTCAGGCACTTCGAAGACCAACTCGTCGTGCACCTGCATCACCATCGTCGTGCGTTTGTGCTGGTCGTCGAGCGCTGCCTGCACGGCCAGCATCGCCAGCTTGATCAGGTCGGCCGCAGTGCCCTGCATCGGCGCGTTGATCGCTTGCCGTTCGGCACCGGCGCGGCGCGGGCCGTTGCCGCCGCGAATGTCGGGCAGCTCGATGCGACGGCCGAACATCGTTTCGACGTACCCCAGTTGCGCGGCGCGTGCCTTGGTCTCGTCCATGTAGCGCTTGACGCCCGCGAAGCGCTGGAAGTAGCGGTCGATGTAGGCGATCGCGGCGCTGCGTTCGATGCCGAGGTTCTGCGCCAGGCCGAAGGCACCCATGCCGTAGATGAGCCCGAAGTTGATGGTCTTGGCGTAGCGGCGCTGCTCGGCGCTCACCTGGTCGGGCGCCACCGAGAACACCTCGCTGGCGGTGGCGCGGTGCACGTCCATGCCCTCGCTGAAGGCGCGGCGCAGGCCGGCGTCGTCGCTGATGTGGGCCATGATGCGCAGCTCGATCTGCGAGTAGTCGGCGCTGACGATGTGGTGGCCCGGCGGCGCGATGAACGCCTCGCGCACGCGGCGGCCCTCGGGCGTGCGGATCGGGATGTTCTGCAGGTTGGGGTCGTTGCTCGACAGCCGCCCGGTCACCGCCACCGCCTGCGCGTAGGTGGTGTGCACGCGGCCGGTGTCGGGGTTCACCATCAACGGCAGCTTGTCGGTGTAGGTGCCTTTCAGCTTCGACAGCCCGCGGTGCTCGAGGATCTTGGCTGGCAGCGGATAGTCGGCCGCCAGCTCCTGCAACACGTCTTCGTCGGTGGACGGCGCGCCGCTGGCCGTCTTGCGCTTGACCGGCAGCCCGAGCTTGGTGAACAACACGTCGCCGATCTGCTTGGGGCTGCCCAGGTTGAACGGTTGCCCCGCCAGCGCGTGCGCCTCGCGCTCCAGCGCCACCATGCGCTCGGCGAGCTCGCGGCTTTGCTGCGCCAGCAACGCCGGCATCGATCAACACGCCGTGGCGCTCCATGCGCATCAGCACGCCGCTGACCGGCATCTCGATGCGCTCGTACACCGACAGCATGCCGGACGCTTGCTGCAGTTGCGGGTAAAGCGCCTGGTGCACCTGCAGCGCCATCTCGCTGTCCTCGCCGGAATAACGCGCCGCGCGCTCGATGTCGACCTGCGAGAACGTTATCTGGTTGGCGCCCTTGCCGCAGACCTCTTCGTAGCTCAGGCCCTTGCGGCCGAGATGCCGCTCGGCCAAGCTTTCCAGGCTGTGCAGCTTGTGCGCCTCGAGCACGTAGCTCTCCAGTAGCGTGTCGTGGCGCCAGCCGCGCACCGTGATGCCGTGGTTGGCGAACACGTGGGCGTCGTACTTGGTGTTCTGCCCCACCTTGGCCGCAGCCTCGTCCTCGAGCCACGGCTTCAGCGCGACGAGCACATCGTCCAGCGCGAGCTGATCGGGTGCGCCGGGGTAGTTGTGCGCCACCGGCACGTAGGCCCCAACGCCCGGCTGCACCGCAAACGAGATGCCGACGATGCGCGCGCGCAGCGGGTCGAGCGCATCGGTCTCGGTGTCGAGTGCGGCCAGCGGCGCGCCGCGCAGGAGATCGATCCAGACGGCGAGTTGCTCGCGCGTGACGATCGTGTCGTAGCGGTGGGCCAGCGCCGGCGCCGCAGCTTGCACGGTGTCGCGTGGCCGCGGTCGGCGCCTGCGCCAACGCGGCGGCGGCCGGCGCGGCCACGGTGACACCGAGCTCGTTCTCCAACTCCTTGCGCCACAGCTTGAAGCCGAAGCGCTGGTAGAACTCGAGCAATCCGGGCCGGTCGACCTCGCGCAGCAGCAGCGCATCGAGTGCGGGCCAGCCCTTCACATGGCCCGACAGGTCGCAGTCGGTGGCCACGGTGATCAGCCGCCGCCCTTGCGGCAGCCAATCGAGCGCGCGGCGCAGGTTGTCGCCGACCGCGCCCTTGATCGAATCGGCGGCCGCGACCACGCCGTCGAGCGAGCCGTAGTCGGCAATCCACCTGGCGGCCGTCTTCGGGCCCACCTTGTCGACGCCGGGCACGTTGTCGACCGAGTCGCCGATCAGCGTCAGGTAGTCGATGATGCGTTCGGGCGGCACGCCGAACTTGGCCAGCACGCCGGCGGCATCGAGCACCTCGGGCGGCTTGGCCATCGTATTGATCAACGTCACGTTCGGCGTCACCAGTTGCGTCAGGTCCTTGTCGCCGGTGGAGATGATCACGCGGTGGCCAGCAGCGGCCGCCACCCGCGCCAGCGTGCCGATGGCATCGTCGGCCTCGATGCCGGGCACTTCGAGCACCGGCCAGCCGAGCAGCCGCACCACCTCGTGGATCGGCTCGATCTGGCGCACCAGGTCGTCGGGCATCGGCGTGCGCGTGGCCTTGTACTGCGGGTACCAGTCGTCGCGAAAGGTCTTGCCCTTGGCGTCGAACACGCAGGCCGCATAGGCGGCCGGATAGCGTTCGCGCAGCCAGCGCATCATGCCCACCATGCCGTGCACCGCGCCGGTGGGAAAGCCGTCGGCCGCACGCAGGTCGGGCAGCGCGTGATAGGCGCGATACAGGTAACTCGAGCCGTCGACCAGGACCAGCGTGTGTTGTTCTGCCATGTGTGCCATTTTGCGTCGGCGCGCGCGGCGAGCCCGCGCCGTAGAATCCGGCGCATGGCATCGACACGCGTCGTGGGGTGGTCGTGGTTGGGGCTTGCGGCCCTCGCCTCGAGCGCGGCTGCGCAGGTGGCGACACCGCCAGTCACGCCGCCGACCCGGCCCGAACCGGCGATCCAGCGCACGGTGATCGAGGATGACCAGGTGAAGATCGAGGAGCTGCGCGTGCGCGGCCAGCTGCAGCGCATCACGATCTCGCCCAAGGCCTCGGGCGTGCGGGCCTACGAGATCGCGCCGCCCGACTCCGGCCGTGACCCGTCGCAGCCGTCCAAGGGGATCAGCGGTCGCAGCCTGTGGCAGATGTGGTCGTTCTGACTCGCGTGCGGCCCTGACTCGCGCATGGCGGTCTTCACCGAGTTGGCCAGCCATGAGGTGAAGGCATTCGTCGCGCACCTGCATGCCGGCGAACTGATCGATCTGCTGCCCATCGGGGCCGGCATCGAGAACACCAACTACTTCGTCACCACCAGCGCCGGTCCCTGGGTGCTCACCGTGTTCGAGCGCCTGACGCGCGAGCAGCTGCCGTTCTACCTGCGCCTGATGCAGCACCTGGCGCGGCGTGCGCTGCCGGTGCCCGAGCCGCGGGCCGAGCAAGGCCGGCGAGCTGGTGCACTCCCTGCGCGGCAAGCCGGCGGCGCTGTGCACGCGGCTGCCGGGGCAGCACATCGACGCGCCGGCCGCGGTGCACAACGCGGAGCTCGGCCGTGTGCTGGCCGGGCTGCACGCCGCCGCAGCGGATTTTTCGCCGGCGCAACCCAACCTGCGCGGGCTGGCGTGGTGGCAGGTCACCGCGCCACGCGTGCGGCCGTTTCTCGACGACGACGCGGCGTCTATTGCTCGACGAGGAGATGGCCTTCCAGCAACAACTCGCCGCGTCCGCGGCCTACGCCGGCCTGCCGTGCGCAGCCGTGCATGCCGATCTCTTTCGCGACAACGTGCTGTTCGATGGTGACCACCACGAGCACCTGAGCGGCTGCGTGGACTTCTACTTTGCCGGCGTCGACACGCTGCTGTTCGACCTCGCGGTGTGTGTCAACGACTGGTGCCTGGCCGACGACAGTGGCCGCATCGACGAGGCGCGTGCCGCGGCGTTGCTCGGCGCCTACGGCGAGCGCCGTGCGCTGTCGGCCGCCGAGCATCGGCTGTTTCCCGCGCTGCTGCGCGCCGCGGCGCTGCGCTTCTGGCTGTCGCGCCTGGCCGACCGCCACCTGCCGCGCGAGGCAGCGCTGCTGCAACCGAAAGACCCGCGGCACTTCGAGCGCCTGCTGCGCGAGCGGGTCGCACAACCCTGGCATCCGCCCCGATGAACCGACCGCCTCCATCATGGGCTTGAGACTGCAATCCGTCGCCGCGAGCCAAGGCTGGACCTGGGTGCGCGACGGCGTTCGGCTGTATCTGCGCCGGCCGGTGGCCTTCAGCGCAATGCTGTTGTTGTTCCTGCTGGCCACCGGCGTGTGGTCGGTGCTGCCGGTGATCGGTCTGGCCGCGCTGGCGAGCCTGCCGCTGTTGTCGTTGGGGTTCATGGTGGCATCGCGCTCGGTGTTGCGCGGCGGCTTGGCGCACCCGGGGCAGTTTCCCGAGCCGCTGCTGCGGGGTCCGCACGGCGTGCCCGATCCACTGCGGCGCCGCAACCTGCTGCTGCTGTGTGCGTTGTACGGGGCGGGCGCGCTGGCAGTCGTGTGGTGGGTCGGCTGGGTCTACGGCGACGCGATGGACGCGCTGCGCGAGGCGATGTCCAGGCAGGGGCCGTCGAGCACCGAGGCCGCGTCGGCCGCGGGCGACCCGCGCCTGATGCAGGGCACGTTGAGTTTCGGATTGCTGGCCACGCTGCTGTCGATTCCGTTCTGGCACGCACCGGCGCTGGTGTGGTGGGGCGGCCAGGGCATCTGGCAGGCCCTGTTCTCCAGCACGCTCGGTGTGTGGCGAGCGAAGGCGGCCTATCTCGTGTACTCGGCAGCGTGGCTGCTGGCGTCGATCGCCCTCAGCCTGGTGGTGGGTGTCCTGGCCGGCAGCTTCGGCTCGCCCGCGCTGATCACCTGGCTGGTGCCCGCGCTCGTGCTCGCGCTTTCGAGCGCGTTCTACGTGTCGCTTTGGTTCAGCTTCGTCGACAACTTCGGCAGTCCGGACGAGAGTGAAGACGACCCTCCGGCAGCACCGTTGGACAACACCTCCGCATGATGCACATCGACTGCGCCACATTCAATGAAACGGCTGCTGTTGGCGGGGGCAGCTGTCACGGCTTGCCTGGCCGGACCGGCGCTTGCCGCGCCGCCGCTGCAACCGATCGATCACTTCACGCGCCCAGAGGAGATCGCGCACGTGACCGTGTCGCCATCGGGACGCAGGCTGGCCTTCGTGACCGTGGCCGCCAACGGATACAAGCAACTCGCCGTGATGAATCTCGACCCGATCGACAAGCCGCGTCTGGTTGCCGGATTCACCGATGCCGACATCACCCGCGCCAGCTGGGTCAACGACGAGCGGCTGGTCTTCGAGGCATTCGATCGGGCCTACGAGATCGTCGCCGGCCGCGGCGGCACCTTCGCGGTCGATCACGACGGCGGCAATCAGCGGCAACTGATCGCCTGGCTGCATCGCACCGATGCCGCGACGGGGACCAACATCGCGTCGCGGGTGTTGCCCTTCGGTTGGTACCTGCACTCGACGCTCGATGACGGCAGCAACGACGTGCTGGTGTATCGCGAGCACAAGGATGCCGCAGGCGACCTCGATCAAGTCTCTTTCGCGCGCCTGGACACGCAGACGCGGCTGCTGCGCAACCTCAGTCTCGGCATGCCCAGCGGCAGCCGCAGCTGGCTGTTCGACAGCAAGGGCGAGCCGCAGATGATCACCACCTACCGCAAGGGCCGAAGCGCTGTGTACTGGCGCGAGGGCGGGCAGTGGAAGCTGATGGCCGACTTCGATCCGCTGCGTGAGGCCGGATTCACGCCCTGGTTCGTCGATGAGAAGGGCGAGATCACGGTCGCGACCCGCTCGTTCTCCGACACGCTGTCACTGCATCGGTTCGACCCGGCCAGCAAGAAACTCGATCCGGAGCCGCTGGTTCGATTGCCTGGGTTCGATCTCGACGCGGCCGCCGAGGCGGACGGGCAGACCGGACGGCTGGTCGGCCTGCACTTTCGCGCCGACCGACCCATGAGCGTGTGGTTCGACGACGCCTTGCACAGTGCCCAGAAAGGCATCGACGCCGCGTTGCCACCCGGCCGCAGCAACCGCCTGCTGTGCGGGCGCTGCGAATCGACCCGGTTCCTCGTGGTGCATTCGGCGTCCGACCGCCACCCGGGCGAGTACTACCTGTTCGACCGCAAGGGAGCCACGATGCAGCGGCTCGCCAGCAGCCGGCCCTGGGTCGACGAACAAACCCAGGGCAAACGAACCTTCCATCGCGTTCCCACACGTGATGGATTGTTGTCGATGCCGGTCTACGTCACGCATCCGGCGGCGGCCGCCCCCGACAAACCGTTGCCGGCCGTGGTGCTGGTTCATGGCGGACCGTGGATGCGCGGCAGCGACCTCGGTTGGCAATCCGAGGCGCATTTCCTGGCCTCACGGGGCTACCGTGTCATCGAACCGGAGTTTCGCGGCAGCGAGGGCTACGGCCTTCGCCACTTCAAGGCCGGCTGGAAACAATGGGGCTTGGCGATACAGGACGACCTGGTCGACGCGGTGCAGTGGGCTGCCAAGAACAACCTGGTGGATGCATCGCGCGTGTGCATTCTCGGCTCCAGCTTCGGTGGCTATTCGGCGTTGATGGGACCAATCGCCCATCCGAGTGTCTATCGGTGCGCCGCCAGCTATGCCGGCGTCACCGACATCGGCCTGATGTACTCGGAGGCCTGGAGCGACATTTCCCAGGCCTCGCGGCTGTATTCGATGCCCACGCTGATCGGCGACCCTGAGACGGAGGCCGCAGGCCTGGCCAGGCAGTCACCGTTGAAGCGGGCATCCGAACTCAAGGTCCCGGTGTTGCTGGCCCACGGTGCTCTCGACAAGCGGGTGCCGATCGCGCATGCCGAAGCCTTCGTGAAGGCAGCTCGGGCGGGCGGTGTCGACGTCGACTACGTCGTCTACCCCCGCGAGGGGCATGGCTGGTACGTTCCGGGCAACCGAGGTGACTTCTACTCGAAGCTGGAGGCCTTCCTGGCCAAGGCGCTGGCTGCTCAGAAGTAGGTCGGGAGCCGTGCCCCCGGCACCGGACAGTGCTGCGGGCTCTCTCAAAGGATCGGCGTCAGCTTGGCCACCGCGAGCGCCAGCCACTTGGCGCCGTGGCGGCCGAAATTGATCTGTGCGCGTGCGTCGTCGCCCTGGCCCTCGAGCGTGACGATCACGCCTTCGCCGAACTTGTTGTGGAACACGCTCTGGCCGATACGCAGCGCGGGGCCGGACGGCGTGGCCGTCACGCTGCGCCGCAGATCGATCGCCGACGGTGCATTCGACTCCACGCGACCGACTCCGACCACGGAGCCCAGGCCGCTGCCGCGCGCCCAGGCCTCCTGGTACTGACGCGCATAGCCCGAGCCGAAGCCCTGGTTGCGCGGTGTCAACCACTTCAGCGAGCCGTCGGGCAACTCGTCGAGGAAGCGGCTCTTCACGTGGTAGCGCGTCTGGCCGTGCAGCATGCGCGTCTGGCTGAACGACAGGTACAGCCGCTTTCTCGCGCGGGTGATCGCCACGTACATCAAACGGCGTTCTTCCTCGAGCCCATCGAGATCGGACATCGAGTTCTCGTGCGGGAACAGGCCCTCCTCGAGGCCGGTGATGAACACGCAATCGAACTCCAACCCCTTGGCCGAGTGCACCGTCATCAGCTGCACCGCGTCCTGGCCGGCCTGCGCCTGGTTGTCGCCGGCCTCGAGCGCGGCATGCGTGAGAAACGCCGCCAACGGCGAGATGATCTCGCCGGTCTCGGCATCGGGAGTCACCTCGACCGCAGCCACCGCCTGCGGCGCACCGGCGGCGATCGCGCCCGGCCGTCTCGTCCACCGGCAGCGCCACCGCGTCCTTGCCGAAGCCCTCTTGCGTGACGAAGGCCTCGGCTGCATTGACCAATTCCTCCAGGTTCTCGATGCGATCGGCGCCTTCCTTCTCGGTGCGATAGAAGTCGACCAGCCCGGTCGCCTGCAACACGTGCTCAATGATCTCGCGCAAGGTCGAGCCGCGAGTGGCCTCGCGCATTGCTTCGACCATCGCGTTGAAGCCGCGCAGGTTGGCGCCCGACTTGCCGGTGAGCGCACCCGCGCTCTGGTACAGGCTGCGCGCGCTGACCCGTGCCGCGTCCTGCAGCTGCTCGATGCTGCGCGCGCCGATGCCGCGGGCCGGGAAGTTGACCACGCGCAGGTAGGAGGTGTCGTCGTTCGGGTTCTCGATCAGCCGCAGGTAGGCCAGCGCGTGCTTGACCTCGGCGCGCTCGAAGAAGCGCAGGCCGCCGTACACGCGATACGGCACGCCGGCGTTGAAGAGCGCGCTTTCCAGGACCCGGCTCTGTGCATTGCTGCGGTAGAGCAGCGCCAGTTCGCTGCGCGGCGTGCCCGCGCGGTGCAGTTGCTGCAGTTCCTCGAGCAGCCACTGCGCCTCGGCGTAGTCGCTGTTGGCTTCGACCACGCGCACCGGCTCGCCGGGGCCGGCCTCGGTGCGCAGGTTCTTGCCCAGCCGGTGCGCGTTGTGCGCGATCAGCGCGTTGGCGGTGTCGAGGATGTTGCCGAACGAGCGGTAGTTCTGCTCCAGCTTGATCACCTCGCGCACGCCGTACTCGCGTTCGAAAGCGCCATGTTGCCGACCTGCGCGCCGCGAAACGCATAGATGCTCTGGTCGTCATCGCCGACCGCGAATACGCCTTGCGGCGCGTTGCCGGTCGCGCCACCTCCAGGCGGCGCGAACATCTGCAGCCAGCGGTACTGCAACCGGTTGGTGTCCTGGAATTCGTCGACCAGCACGTGCGCGAAGCGGCGCTGGTAGTGCTCGCGCAGCGGGTCGTGGTCGCGCAGCAGTTCGTAGCTGCGCAGCATCAATTCGGCGAAGTCGACCACGCCCTCGCGCTGGCACTGGTCTTCGTAGGCCTGGAAGATCTCGACCATCTTGCGCGACTGCGGGTCGTGCGCCTCGACGTCGCGCGGGCGATGGCCCTCTTCCTTGTTGCCGGCGATGAACCAGCTGACCTGCCTGGGCACGAAGCGCTCTTCGTCGAGGTTCATCGCCTTGATCACGCGCTTGACGGCCGACACCTGATCGGCGCTGTCGAGGATCTGGAACGACTGCGGCAGCGCCGCCAGCTTCCAGTGCGCGCGCAGAAAACGGTTGCACAGGCCGTGGAAGGTGCCGATCCACATGCCGCGCACGTTGATCGGCAGCATCGCGGTCAGCCGCGTCAGCATTTCCTTGGCCGCCTTGTTGGTGAACGTCACGGCCAGCACGCCGCCCGGCGACACCTGGCCGGTGGACAGCAACCAGGCGATGCGCGTGGTCAACACGCGCGTCTTGCCCGAGCCCGCACCGGCCAGGATCAGCGCCGGCTGCGCCGGCAGCGTCACCGCGGCCAACTGCTCGGGATTGAGGTTCGCGAGCAGCGGCGAAGGCGCAGCGTCAGCGTCGGCAAAGCTTTTGCCTCCAGAATCGATGGGGTGCATGCACGGATTCTAGGAGTCGCCCTCAGCGCGGCCGCCGGCGTGACGTCGGCAGCCGGCGCTGATGCAGCCAGCGTGCCGCCGCCGACGTGCCCGCGCGTCAACGCCGCGGTGCTCGAGCGCTTCATCAGTGCCGAGTGCGAAGCGTGCTGGACCGACTCGTCGCTCGCTCAACCAGGCGCCGGCGAATGGCTGCTCGACTGGATCGTGCCGTCGGCGCGTGGCGACGAGGCGCCGCTGTCGAGCGCGGCACCGGCCGAGGCGCTGGCACGAGCACGCCGCGTGTTGAAAACCGAGCCGGCGAACGATCGCCCCAGCGTGCATCGCAGCGCGGCGCGCAGCGACACCGCGTTGCAGCTGCGCGTGACCTCCGGCCCGGCGTGGAGCGGCTACTTCGGCGTGCAGGTCGACGCCAGTGCCCGTGCGAACGCGAGCGCGAGCGTGTGGATCGGATTGGTCGAAACGGTGGCCGCCGGCATGGACGGCAGCGCCGTGCCGCGCCTGCTGGTGCGCACGGTGTCGGGGCCGTTCACGCCGGCCGAGTTGCGCAGCGGCAAGCCATGGCGGCACCTGCAGGCGATGCGCTGGCCCGAAACCGCCAAGCCCGCGCGCTTGCACGCCCGCGCCTGGATCGAAGACGCCAGCGGCCGCATCGTCGCGATGGCCGGCGAACCATGCGGCCCACGCTGATCGGCCGCGATCGCCGCCGATGGTGAACCTGCTCTGGCCGTGGCACGGCAAATCGCGGCGTCTGTCGCTGGCGCTGCAAGGCGGCGGCGCGCACGGCGCGTTCACCTGGGGCGTGCTCGACGTGCTGCTCGAACGCACTGCGCACACGTTTGCCGGCGTCAGCGGCAGCAGCGCCGGCGCGGTGAACGCGGTGCTGCTGGCGCACGGCCTGCTGCAAGGCGGCCGCGACGGCGCGCGCGAGGCGCTGGCGTTATTCTGGGAAGCACTGGGGCGCAGCGTGCCGTGGGACGCGCTCGGCCTGATGGCCCACGACGGCAGCGGCTTGAGCGCAGCCGGCCGCATGATGATGCAGTGGGCGCAGGTGTTGTCGCTGTCGCCCGCGCAGGCGACCTTCATGCGCCCCGACCCGCTGCGTGACCTGCTGTCGCGCCAGGTCGATTTCGAACGCCTGCGCGCACACAGTCCGGTGCGCCTGTACATCGCGGCCACGCATGCCAACACCGGGCGCCTGCGCCTGTTCACGCACGACGAGTTGAGCGTCGATGTGGTGATGGCCTCGGCCTGCCTGCCGACGCTGCAGCGCGCCGTGGTGATCGACGACGAGCCGTACTGGGATGGCGCCTTCAGCGCCAACCCGGCGTTGTCGCCGCTGCTGCACGACCGTGCCGCCGACGATCTGCTGGTGGTGATGTTGAGTCCCTGGTCGCTGGGCGATACGCCCACCACCAGCGACGGCATCCGGCTGCGCACCGCCGAGATCGCGTTCAACGCCGCGTTCCTGCGCGAGATGCGGCTGATCGCCGACGCCACCTCGGCAGCGCGCCGCTCGTGGTGGCGCGGGCCGCTGGAGCGCCGCTTGCGTGACGTGCGTTGGCACATGATCGACGTGCACGACGCGCTGGCCGACTTGCCGGCGATCAGCAAGGCGATCGCCCATCCGCAGTGGCTGCAGCGCTTGCGCGACGCCGGGCGCGCGCAGGCCCTGGCCTGGCTGCAGCGGCACGCCGGCTCGCTGGGCAAGCGCTCGAGCGTCGACATCGCCCGCTGGTTCGGTCAGCACGGCGAGCCGCAGCGGCCCGACTCGGCGCTGCACTCGTTGCCCTGACGTCGGCGCGGCGAGCCCGGCACGCCGGCGGCGGCGCCGTGGGCCGGGGTTCCGGCGGCCCTCTCCTACAATTCCTCGTCTGGGCAAGGCCTCGCGCGCCGCGCCGGACCCGATCCGACACCGAGCGCCACCACGAAGGAATCGTCCCACCGTGAGCATCGCCGCCGCGGCGCCAGCGACCCCCACCGACGCCGAGCCGCTGCCCACGCTGTCATTGGTCGACGTGGCGTGCCGGCGCGGCAATCGCCTGCTGTTCAAGGGCGTGACCCTCGAAGTGCGCGCCGGCGCTGCGACCTGGCTGCGCGGACGCAATGGCCGCGGCAAGACCAGCTTGTTGCGCCTGGCCGCCGGGCTGGCGGCACCCGAGGCGGGCCATGTGCTGTGGGGCGGCACGCCGGTGCGCCAGGCACCTGGGTTCACGCGCGCGCTGGTGTTCATCGGCCACACCAATGCGTTGAAGGACGACCTCACGGTGCTCGAGGCGCTGCGGTTCCTGGCGCGCCTGCATGGTCGGGCCGACGACAGCGTCACGCTCGACCACGCGTTGCAGGGCC
>CAWHBZ010000019.1:0-31489 GCA_963827645.1 uncultured beta proteobacterium
CCGTCGAAGCCGATCGAGTAGGTTTTCACCGGCGCGCCGCTGTGGCGCGCCATAAGGCCAGCACCGCGCTGGAATCGATGCCGCCCGACAGGAACGCGCCGATCGGCACGTCGCTGACCATCTGCATGCGCACCGACTCCTCGAGCCGCGCGCGCACGCGCTCGATCCACTCGTCGTGCGGTGACGCTGCGTCGACGTCGGTCGGCGGCTGCCAGTAGCGCGCACCTCGCACGCCGCCCGTCACCTCGACGATCAGCAGCGCGCCGGCGGCAGCTTGCGGATGCCGCGCAAGCATCGACAGCGGCGCCGGCACGTAGCCGAGCTCGCAGATAGCTCGGCAGCGCCGTCGCGATCGATCTCGGCGCGACACGCCCGGCAGCGCGAGCAGCGCCTTGGCCTCGGACGCGAACGCGACGCGCCGGCCGTCGTGCAGCCAGTAGAGCGGCTTGATGCCCAGCCGGTCGCGGCCGACCAGCAGGCGCTGCCGGCGCGCATCCCAGAGCGCGAAGCCGAACATGCCGTTGAGCCGCTCGACGAAGCGCGTCGCCCCACTGCGCGTAGCCGTGCAGCACGACCTCGCTATCCGAGTGCGTGCTGAAGCGGTGGCCGCGCGCCTGCGAGCTCGGCGCGCAGCTCGCGGAAGTTGTAGATCTCGCCGTTGCAGACCAGCCACGAGCGAGCCGTCGGCGTTGCGCGAGCGGCTGATGGCCGCCGGCCACGTCGATGATCGACAGGCGCCGCATGCCGATCGCGCAGCGGCCGTCGACGTGCATGCCCTCGTCGTCGGGGCCGCGATGGGCGCGTGACGCGCCCATCGCGCGCCAGCAGCGCTCGCGTCGACCGGCGCGCCGTCGAGCTGGAGAGGCCGTGGATGCCGCACATCGCGTCACGTGCCCTCAGCGCGCAGCGGCGCGGGCGCGGCTCGGCTCGCTGCGGCGCAGCAGCCGCCGTCGTACACGGCGCGCGTAGCGCGCCACGCTGCGCGCCCAGGTGCGCTCGGTCTCGACGAAGCGGCGCGCCTGCGGCGCTGATCCGCGGCCAGTCGGTCGCGTCGCGCGAGCAGCGCGTCGATCGCGCTCGCGCGAGCGCGCCGGCGTCGCCGGCCGCGAACAGGAAGCCGGTCTCGCCGTCGCGGATCAGCTCGCGATGGCCGCCGACGTCGGAGGCGACGAGCAGCCGGCCCTGCGCCATCGCCTCCAGCGGCTTCAGCGGCGTGACCAGCTCGGTCAGGCGCATCGAGTGGCGCGGATAGGCCAGCACGTCGATCGAGCTCGTAGTAGCGCTGCACCTCGGCGTGCGGCACGCGGCCGGTGAACACGACGCTGATCGGCCGAGCCCGAGCGCGCCGCCTGCGCGCTGCAGCGCCGCCTCCTGCGGCCCGCCGCCGACCAGCAGCACGCGCAGCTCGGGCACGCGCGGCAGCAGCCGCGCGGCAGCGCCTCGAGCAGCAGGTCGAGGCCCTCGTAGGCGTAGAACGAGCCGACGAAGCCGATGCACCGTCGCGCCGTCGAGCCCGAGCTGCTGCCTGCAGCGCCGCGTCGGGCGCGCGCGCCGAAGCGGAACGCTGTCGACGTCGACCGCGTTGGGGATCACCGTGACGCGCTGCGCGGGCGATGCCGCGCGCCACGATGTCGCCGCGCAGGCCTTCGCAGATCGTCGTGACTGCGTCGGCGCGCCGCAGCGCGTAGCGTTTCGAGCGCGCGCGTCAGCCGGTAGCGCAGGCTGCCTTCGCGCGTGGTGCCGTGGTCGACGGCGGCGTCCTCCCAGAACGCGCGCACCTCGTAGACGACCGGGATGCCGCAGCCGTCGGCCGACGCGCAGCGCCGGCAAGCGCATTCAGCACCGGCGAATGCGCGTGGAGCATGTCCGGGCTGCAACGCGTCGCACCAGCTCGTCGAGCCGCCGCGCCGTCGCGCGCATCATCGCCGATGTCGCGCGCACGCCGGCAGCGCGATGCCAGCGCCGGCGCCGGCAGCGGCGTGCGGTGGAAGCGCCAGCCGTCGACGTCCTCCTCGTCGGCCGCCGCCGCGCCGTGCTTGCGGCGTGGTGAGCTGGAACGTCTCCCAGCCGAGCGCGCGCTGCTCGCGCAGGATCGCCAGCGTGCGGAACGTGTAGCCGCTGTGCAGCGGGATCGAGTGGTCGAGGACGTGCAGGATGCGCATGCGTCATGCTCGCAGGCACCGCGTCAGGCGGCGCGGTCGCGCGCGCGGCGCGCGACGCCGCGCGCGTCGCACGCACGTTGCGCAGGAACGCCTCGAACATCAGCAGCGTCCACAGCGGCGCGCTGTAGTCGCGCGCGCCCGACTGCGTGCGCGTCGACCAGGTGCTCGAGGTAGCGCGCGCTCGAAGAAGCCCGGTCGCGGCCAGCCGCTCGCCGAGCAGCGCGTCGCGCACGCGCTCGCGCAGCGGCCCGCGGAACCAGCGCGCCAGCGGCACCGCGAAGCCCATCTTCGGCCGGTACAGGACGTCGTGCGGCAGGTGCGGCTCCATCGCCTTCTTGAGCAGGTACTTGCCCTCGCCGCCGCGCACCTTGAGCGACGACGGCAGCGTCGCCAGCCACTCGACCAGCGGATGGTCCATCAGCGGCTCGCGCACCTCGAGCGAGTGCGCCATGCTGGCGCGGTCGACCTTGGTGTTGATGTCGCCGACCAGGTAGGTCTTGAGGTCGAGGTACTGGATCAGCGCCAGCGGATCGTCGGTGCCGGCGCGCGCGGCATGGCGCCGGAACACCTCGACGCGCGTGTAGCCGCCGAGCTGCGCGCTTGAACGCGCGGCGTGAACAGCTGCTGCGCGCATCGTCGTCGCGCAGGATCGACACGCTGTGGAAGTAGGCCTCGACCGAGTCGCGCGCCAGCGCCTCGAAGGTCGACTTCGCGCGCAACACGCGCGGCGCCCAGTCGGCCTTCGGGTACACGCGGCCCGAGCAGCGCCGAACAGCGGCCGGCGCAGCGCCCAGCGGCAGCGCGCGAGCGCAGGCGCTCCTCCACCAGGTGCAGCCGGTAGCGGCGATAGCCGCCGAAGCTCTCGTCGCCGCCGTCGCCGGACAGCGCCACCGTCACGTGCTTGCGCGCCAGCTGGCAGACGCGGTAGGTCGGGATCGCCGAGCTGTCGGCGTAGGGCTCGTCGTAGAGCGCGGCGAGCGTGTCGATGAGGTCGAAGTCGTCGCTCTCGACGCGGTCGACGAAGTGCCGCGTGCGGTAGCGCTCGGCGACCTGCTGCGCGAACGCGCGATTCGTCGAACGCCGGATCGTCGAAGGCGATCGAGCAGGTGTTGACCGGCTCGGCGCGACAGGCCCGCCATCATCGCGACGACGGCGCTCGAATCGACGCCGCCGGACAGGAACGCGCCGAGCGGCACCTCGGAGATCATGCGCAGCCGCACCGATTCGCGCAGCGCGCTCGACCAGCTCGGCCTGCGCGTCGTCGCTCGCTGATCGGGTTGTCGAGCGTGAAGCGCACGTCCCAGTATCGCGCGGCTCGCGGCAGCGGCTGCGCCGCGCCGCAGCGTCAGCGTGTGCGCCGGCGGCAGCTTGCGCGCCGCCGTGAAGATCGTGCGCGGCTCGGGCACGTAGCCGAGCGCGAAGTACTCCTCGACCGCGCAGCGGATCGATCTCGCGCGCGCAGTCCGCCGTGCGCGAGCAGCGACTTCAGCTCGGAGCCGAAGACGCAGCGTGCCGTCGGGCAGCAGCGCGTAGTACAGCGGCTTGACGCCGAGCCGGTCGCGCGCGAGGAACAGCGTCTCGCGGTTGCGGTCCCAGAGCGCGAACGCGAACATGCCGCGGAAGCGCTCGACGCAGGCCTCGCCCCACGCCTCCCAGGCGTGCACGATGACCTCGGTGTCGCTCTGCGTGCGGAAGACGTGGCCGAGCGCCTGCAGCTCGGGGATCAGCTCCTGGTAGTTGTAGATCTCGCCGTTGAAGACGACGACGACCGATGCCGTCCTCGTTGTACAGCGGCTGCTGGCCGGTCGCGAGGTCGATGATCGACAGGCGCCGGTGGCCGAGCGCCGACGCCGGGCTCGAGATGCAGGCCGTCTTCGTCGGGGCCGCGATGGTGCTGCGACTCGTTCATGCGCAGCAGCAGCTCGCGCGCGATGGTCCGCTGCCCCGAGAGTCGAAGATGCCGACGATGCCGCACATGTCCGATCCTCGTGAGGCGTGCTGCGGTGCGCACCGCAGCACAGCGCAAGCATAGCCGCTCATAGAGATCGCCGTAGGCGGCGACCATTGTTGTCGAAGCGGCGTTGCACGACGCGGCGCTGAGCGGCACGGCGCGGCGCGCCCTGCGGGTCGTGCAAGTCATCGAGCAAGTCGCGTCGACCTTGCCACGTCATCTGCCGGAACCAGGCGGCCTCGTCACGCTGTCGTCAGCATTCGCTGTTGCCGCCCACGTCGTGGCGACGATCGGCAAGCCGGTGGCCATCGCCTCGAGGATCGTGTTCGAGATGCCCTCGGCGAGCGAGGCACACAAGGTGTCGAGCCCCCGCATGACTTCCGGCACATGCGCCATCAACGGCCGTTGATCCCGGGTCGCCACCATCGCGCTGCGCTCACCCCAGGTGGCGCGCGAGCACGGCCCGACCGCAGTTGACCACTGGCCGCGGCAGGCGCCGCCAGAGCGTCGATCGCCGCGCGGTACTTGCGGATTCGCCGGGTTGTTCTGCGGCATCGCGTCGCCCTTGAAGACGATAGTACTCGTAGTGCAGCGGCTGCCGGCTCGAAGCCCCAGTTCTTCTTGAAGTCGAACGAGCCGGTGCCGCGCTTGGTGCGGCCGTAGTCGAAGACCTTGAGGCCGCGCTCGCAGGCGCGGCGCATCAGGTCCCAGTACTTGAAGTCGTTGGCCGCCAGCTCGCGCGCGTCGGTCAGGTCGCCGGCGTAGTACGGCAGCACCTCGTCGCGGAAGTAGAACGACAGCACGCCCGACACCGGCTTGCCCTGCGGGCTGAGCACGGTCAGCACTTCGCAGTCGTCGCCGAACACGTCGCTGCAGCGCCTCGAAGTAGCGCCTGCGACTGCGGCGGCGTGCCGTGGCGGTGCATGGTTGTCGGCGTACAGCTCGAAGAAGCGATCGACGCCGTCGTCGATCTCGCTGCGCAAGCCGCGCTTGATGCCCTTGCGCACCATCGCGCGCTGCTTGCGCGGGATGGCCAGCATGTTGGCCTCGACGTCGGGCAGCGAGTGGCTTGCGGAAGGTGACGTACAGGTCCTGCCGCGGCCAGTCGGGCTCGCGCGGCACGACGTTGCGCAGCTCGAGGTGCTGCGACGCCCAGCTCGCTGCGCCAGCTCACTGCGGCTCGCGTGCAGCGCCTGCGCCGCCTCGTCGTCGGCTGGCGGCCACGCCGCCATAGACGGCGAACGGCAGCGAGCACCAGCGAGTGGCCGAACAGCAGGCTGCGCAGCTCCGCCAGCGGCAGCACGCCGACGACTGCGCCGCCGCGCTCGGCCAGCAGGTAGTGCGTGCGATGCTGAACACCGTCTGCGTAGATCTCGCGCCAGCCGACGCGGTGGAAGAAGGTCGCCTCGGGGCAGGCGAAGACGAACGCGTCCCAGCGCGCGGCGGTCGCCCGATGGCGCGCACGCACGGACGCGACGCCGCCGTGATCGGCGGCGCGTGCATCGGCGGCGATTGCGCGTCACGCAGGCCGAAGACCTCGTCCATGCGGCCCCAGCGGAAGTCGCGGAGCAGCCGTCGCAAGCCGCGGCTTCGGTGCGGTCGAGGTTGACGTAGTGGCGAAAGCGCGTCTTCAGGCCGGTGCCCGGCACGCGCGGCTGGCCGGGGTCGATCTCCCAGGGGTGGAAGTAGAAGATCGCCGGCCGCTGGTCGATCGCGTTGACGCGGCGCAGCGCCCAGCGGCTCAGGCGTACGGCGCCAGGCGGAAGTAGCCGCCGCCGCCGGCCGGCAGGTTGCGGCCGAGCAAGCGCGTCGTCGTGACCGGGATCTCCAGCAGCCCGGGCCGCGCCTGGTACGCAAAGCGCGGCGCGTCGGGCATGCCGTAGTGGTCGTGCGCGACCGGATAGACGCTGGAGCTGTAGCGATAGCCGGCCTCGACGAGCACGTCGAAGGCCCAGGGGTTGGTGTAGCCGATCGAGAAGCTCGGCGCGCGATAGCCCCGCACCGGCTGCGCCGGCGATGTCTTCGAGCAGGTGCTTGGCGCGGCGAATGTCCTGCGCGGAACTCGTGCGCGGCTCTGGTCGCTGGCGCGCAGGTGGCCGATAGCCGTGGCTGGCCAGCTCGTGGCCGCCGGCGACGATCTCGCGCACCAGCTGCGGATAGCGCTCGGCGATCCAGCCGAGCGTGAAGAAGGTGGCCTGCGCGTCGCATGCGGCTCAACAACTCGAGCAGGCGGTCGACGTTGCGCTCGACGCGGCACGGCCGCTCGTCCCAGGTCGCGCGGTCGATGTGCGGCGCGCAGCGCCGAGACCTGGAAGTAGTCTTCGACGTCGATCGTGAAGCGCGTTGGTGATCGGTCGCCAGTCGCCGCCCTTGGGCGCGCATGCAGCGACTAACCGTGCGGGGGCGAGCCGCAGATCGACTGTCATCGTGGCTGCGTCTCAGAACCGGTGGTCGAGCACCGCGAACACCGATGTCTCGTGGCCGCTCGGGGCGACGTTGGAGATCGAGCTTGCGCTGCGACACGCCGAACAGCGCCGTCGTCTTCGGGGCGAGCTGGACCGCCATGTGGGCGCTGCACGTTGCCGTCCTTCGTGGTCTCGTCGCTTGTCGCCGTCTCCAGCGACTTGATGCGGCTGTAGGTCACGGTCAGACCCGCCGTGGCGGTGGGCGTCATGCGCAATGTGTAGGCGAGTGTCACCGCCTTTTGAAGGTTGTTCACGTCCGGCTGTCGGTGGCCAGCGGGCCCGCCTCCAGAGCATCGCGGGTGCGCGTGGCGGCCAATGTCAGCGCCACCGTGTTCCTGACGCCCAGGTACGCCGTGCCCGCGACACGTTTTCGACGACGCTCAGGCGCGGCGCCAGAATCGGAATGATGGTCGTGGTCGAGGCGGGCAGGCCCTGGCGCGAGATGATGTCCTGCACCTGGCTGGCCCGCTCGGCCGGATTGGGATGCGTGTGGTCAAGATCGCGTCGAGCAGCGCCGACACGTTGTTGGTCGGGGCCAGTTCGAAGATCGAGCTCGGCGTCGTGTCGAGGTCCGCGGCTGGCAGCGCAGGTCCCACGACACCCACGGCATGCGGTGCGTGAACGCGAGGTGCAGCGCCGTTGCCGAAGAAGCGGTGCTCGGCGTCGAATCCAGCGCCGTGCGTTCGCTGGGGCTGCCAACTGACTTGACCGCCATAGACGGACTGCCATCCAGGATCGAGTCAGGAAGTTGTTGCGCTCGGCGCCCGCCCGCAAGCCGAAGCGGAAGGTTTCGGTCACCGCCAAGTTGACGAGCACGCGCCGCGACGTCGGTGATCAGCGGCTACGAACTCGCCTTGATAGCTGGGTCTCGTTGCGTTCGGCTTCGATGCGCCAGCCCAACGGCACAGGGTCGCTCTCCAGCGAAACGGTGTGGAAGCCGAAATAGCGAGCTGTCCGACGGGTCCGAATGTCACCGATCTCTGACCGTAGTCCTTCGTTATGGTGTTGTCGCTGCGCAGCTCGCAGGTGCAGATTCGCGCCGGGCCGCGACTCGATGTACGGTGACAGGCGGTACTGCGTCGATGGTCGCGTTGTTGCCGGTGGACGCTCGGTCAGGCCGGGCGGCACCAACGGGTCGATCGTGGGTCTGCGTGGTTCGAGCCGCGCTTCGATGAAGAAAAACCGCTCGACGGCTCCCAGCGGCCCGTGAGGTCGACCAGCGGGAGATCTCGTTGCCCTGCGTGTGGTTCGCGTAGACGAACGACTCCAACGCGGCAGATGCCGACGAGGCTCAGCCGCGCGCCTTCCGCGCGCACGCGCAGGCCGGCCGTGACGTCGGTGATCAGATCCCTGCCCGCGGTCGCCAGAGCCGAGCCCGGCGTTGTCCGTCGCGGTGATGCGTGCGGTCATCCAGGGTTCGACTCCACCCGCTGCGCCCAGGCCGGAGCAGCCGGCGGTCAGCGACACGGCAGCGCCGCGACCGACCAAGCCCCAATTGCATGCGCCGGGTTCCGCCCGCGAGGACCGCCGCCGGCAGACGGTCAGCGCCGTCAGGTCGGCTTTTCTTCCGGCGCATAGTAGCCATAGTAGTTGCCGACCTCGGTGCGACTGGTCTTGTTGAGCAGCGGCAGCACGACCGGGCATGCCTCCAGCATCGCCATCGCTGCGTTCACCGTCTGGTGCGAGGTGCGTTCGGCCTCGACCACCACCACCAACTGGCCCATTTGGGTGGCGAGCACACGCGACTCGGTCGACGGCAACAGAGGCGGCGCATCGAAGACGATGATGCGGTCCGCGTAACGGCTGCGCCAGCTCGTCGAGCAGGCGCGTCATCTGCTCGCTGGCCAGCAATTCGGTGGCCCGCGCTGGGCGCGCCCGCCGGCAGCATCGACAGCTTGCTCGATGTTCGTGCGCAGCAGCATGTCGCCGAGATTGCGCGACGGGTTCGGACAGCAGTCGAGCAGGCCCGGCGCCGGCGCCAGGCCCAGCCGCTGCAGCACCGACGGCCGCGACACGTCGGCGTCGACCAGCAGCACGTGGTGTCGAGCTCCATCGCGATGCTGATCGCCAGATTGATCGGCGACGAAGGTCTTGCCTTCGCCCGGCAGCGAACTGGTGACCATGATCAGGTTGGCCCGCTCCACCGGCGCCGCCGACTGTCCGTCGACGTTCTTCAGCAGCGGCCGCTTGATGACACGAAACTCGCTGGCGATCTGCGTGCGCGGCGCTGTCCGGCGTCAGATAGCCCATCGCCGCCAGCCGCCGCAGGTCGATCTGGACCGCCTTGGACGCGTGGCGCCGACGCGCCGGGCGATCGCCGGCGCGGCCGGGCCGCGGCGCCCGGCGCCTCGGGCGCGGCACGCCTGGCAGCGCTGGCCGCACTCGCGCCGCGGCGCCGTCTCGGCGCGCAGCTGTGCGTGCCGCGGAACGTCGACGCCGCTGCGGCGCAGTTCTCCAGACGGCGTGCGGCTTGCTCGATGAGATTCACGGTTGCATCCTCAGGCTCGCGACAGCATGGAAACCCAGGCCAGCCACGCGCCGAACACCACGATCAAGCCGCCCAGCGCACGCGCCGAACGCGGCAGTTCGCCGCGCTGCGCCTGCGAGATCGATGCCGGGTCGACCAGCTTCGACACACTGCCAAGCACCGGCCGCTGCGTCACCTGGCGCAGCAACGCCGCGGTGTCGAAAGTCGGCATCACCTGCGCCGCCAGGAAGCCGCGCCGACACCGGCCGCCAGCGCAGCCAGCAGCATGCCCAGAATCATCGTGCCGCGGTTCGGGAACACCGGGCTGCGGCGCGACACGCGGGCGGATCGATGACGCGGAACTGCGCCAGCGCGCGTCGCATCGACGTCCTCCGACAGCGACGCCTTCTCGCGCCTGCGCGACCATCGCCTCGTATTGGCGGCGCACGATTTCGTAGTCGCGGTTGAGTTGCGCGAGTTCGGCATCGATCTGTGGCACGCGGCTCGCCGCCGCCGCAGCTGCGCCAGGCGGGCCTGGGTCTCGCCCAGACGCGACCCTGAGCGCCAGCCACGTTGGCCTCTGCCTCGGCCAGCGCCAGCTTGACCTGCTGCATGACCGGTGTTCGTGCCCTTGGAGCGCTGCGGCTTGGTCGGCCGCCGCCTTGCGCTGCGCCTCGATATCTTGCTGCGCGCTGCTCCTCCAGGCGGGCGATCAGACGGCGGGTCGCCAGCACGTCGGGATGCAGCGTCGGTGTATCGGCGCAGCAGCTCGTCGAGCTGGCGCCGCTGGGCATCGAGCCTGGCGTCGAACTCGCTGGTCGTCGGAGTCGCGCACTGGCCGGGTTCCTGGTCCGGAACCAGTGTCAGGATTTCGCCGGACAGTTCGCTGCTTCAGCGAATCGCGCGGCCTGCTCGGCGGCGCGCAGGTCCAGCGCCTGCTTGTTCATTTCTTCGCGCAGCGCCGCGATCCGAGCGAAGTAGTCCCTTGCCCTGCCCGCTCGAGCGTGCCAAGGTGGCGCAGCTTGAAGTCCTTCAAGCCGGCCTTCCGCCTCGGCCAGCCGCGCCTCGTAGTTGCCGGACCTGCTCCTCGATGAAATTGCGGGCCTCCTCGACGTCACGCTGCTTGCTGCCGAGGTCCGACTCGACGAACAGCGAGACCAGGTGCTGCACCACCCGCCGCGCCAGCTCGGGATTGGTGTCGCGATAGCTGAAAGTGAACACGTTGTCGCGGCCGACCGCTGTCACCTTGATGCTGCGCAGCAGCGCCTCGACCATGGCATCACGATCCGCCTGCGGGGCACCGCTGGGCAACAACTCGGCCTTGCTTGACCAGCCCCTCGACGTTCGGGCGCGTGATCAAGGTGCGGCCCAGCATCCCGATCGTCTGATCGAGGTCGGGCTCGACCGCCAGGCCGCGCATCAGCGGCCGCAGCACGCTCTTGGTGTCGACATAGACCCGCGCCTCGGCCTCGAAGCGGTCGGGGATGCGGGCCACGAGCGCCGCCCCGACCACGCGCGACCAGCCAGGCCGCCGCCACGCCGATACCAGCGACGGCGCCACATGCCCCGCAAGGTGGCGAGCAGTTGTTCGGATCATTTCATCCATGGTGCAACCCTGAGGACGAGGTCGCGTGATGGCGCATCGACCGCGGTCGGCCTTGCACGCTCAGAACCAGCTCTGCGGAATGATCAGCACGTCGCCCGGGCGCACTTCGACGTTGGCCGAGATGTCGCCGCGCTTGACCAGATCGCGCAGGCGCACGCTATACTGACTTGCCCTCGTCCTTGCCCGCACCAGCACGGCGCCGTTGCCGTCGGCGAAATCGGTCAGCCCGCCCACCGCGATCATCACGTCGAGCAGCGGTCATGTTCTGCCGGTACGGGATCGCCTGCGGCCGGGTGGCTTCGCCGATCACGCGGACCTGCTCGCTGGCGGCCCGACGAAGCTGGTCACGATCACGGTCACCACCGGGTCACGCGTGTACTTGCTGAGCGCCTTCTCGATGTCGCGCGCCAGATCGGTCGGGTTGCGGCCTTGCGCCACCAGGTCTTCGACCAGCGGCGTGGAGATGCGGCCGTCAGGACGCACCGGCACCGTCAGCGACAGCTCGGGGTTGCGCCAGACGATGATGTTCAACGTGTCGAGCGGGCCGATCAGGTATTTGTGATCCGGCGTGGCGGCTGTCAGCAGGAGCGGCAGGGTACTTCGTCGAGCCGCAGGCCGACAGCAGCGCAAGCACGAGCGCCGCAGCTGCAAGGTCACGAAGCCGGCGCACGACACTGACGATTGCTTGGTTTGCCATGAAGTCACTCCAGTTGTCGGCGGCCTCGGCCGCCCTGCGGCGTCATTGTGTCGCGCCACCGGCACAACTCAACGACCCGGACCGCTGCATCGCGAACGCAGCGGGCCGAACCGCCCCAAGTGTTGCGATCAAGCCCCAGTCTGCTTCATGCCGGCCGGTGCTTTCGTACGCAGGCCCGCAGCATACGACCTGGATACGCGAATGAAACGTCCTCGATCAAGGGGGCGGCGCTGGCGCGTCGCTTGCCGAATCGGCAACACTCACGAGAGTCACGGAACGCGCGCGACGCGCGGCCCGTCAGGCCGCCGCCGCACCGGACAGATGGCTGGCGCGCTGGCGCTTGGGACTGAACAGCCAACTGCGCAGGTGATCACCAATGCGCTGTGTCGGCGAGCCGTCGTGAACACCGGCCGACTCGTCATCGGCGCGTCCGCGCTCGAGGATCTCGTGCAGCGCCCGTACGCAGGCCGCCGAGTCGCAACCGATGCGGGCGATGACGCCACCGGGGGGCCCGGCGGCACATCGCCGTTGGGGTGCAGCACGATGCTCGGGATGTCGAGCAGATCAGCCTCTTCCACCAGTTCCCAGTCCGGGCCGGCGATCGTGCAGGTGGCGCCACGCAGCAGGCCCAGCCGCATCGGGTAGCCCGCCCCCGGCACCAGCACCACTCCCGACTTCTGCAGCAGCGACGTCGGCCTTGCTGGCGCGGATGTCCGCCGCAGTGGTTTCGGAGACGATCCATACGACCAGCGTCTCGCGCCCGAGGTCGCGTGCGACACGGGCGATCTTGGGCAGGTCGGTCACCGCGAGCTCGGCGCCGTCGGTCTGCGCGCTGACCAGCGCATAGCCGCGCAGCGCGCGGCGCAACTGCTCGCGCGACAGGCCCGCGCCCTTGAGCAGCTCCGACACCGGCGGCATCAGCGAAGTCACCGGACGCAGGCCGTCGCTGAGCGGATTGCCCACGCACACCATGCGGTCGGCACTGATGCCCTCCTTGTACAGCGTGTAGTGCGCCTTCAGGGTGGGTGTGTACAACACGTCCGACAGCCGGTCGATCACCACCGCGTTGGTGTCGCCGTGGCGCGATTGCAGTTCGCGGCGCTGGCCGGCACCGAGGTGGGCGAGCGGCAGTCCGCGCTTGTTGGCGAGCAGGCTGCTCATCAACACGTCGTCGCCGCTGCCGAAGGTCAGCATCGCCGACGGCTGCAACTCGTCGAGCACCATCTCCAGTCTCCTTGCCACCGCGGCGAAGCCGCTCGCCGGCGCCACCGGCGCCGGCTCGCAGGTGAATCTGCATGCGCCAGCGACTCCGACAGGCCCGGCGCCAGTGCGCCGGGGTCGGCGTCGCCAGGCTCGCCCGGCGTCACCAGCACGCAGGCTGGCAACTCCTCATGCGCCGCGAGTGCCTTGGCCAACACCGCTGCCTTGAACGCGCCCAGCGGGCTGTCGACCATCAGCAGCAGGGGCGCCTTCAGCACGCCGGGGTCGAGCCCGGCCTTGGTGACACGGCACGATCTCGCGTTCCTCGGGTGCCTCGCACGAGGCTCGCGCTCTCTGCGGGCAGGTGGCGGCCGGCACGGCACCGCATCGGCCAACGGCCGGGCTCGCGCGGCGCGAGGCGTCCTCGGCCGGGACACGGGCGCCGCCGGTCTCGCGCGCCAGATCGCCGCCGTGGTGCGCACCAGTGCGCCGGTGATCTGCGCCCGTCCGACAAAATGCGGCCAGCAGCAGACGATTGCACAGCAGGTTGATCCGCGCGGGATGCCGCCCGTCCACTGGTGGATACCTCGAACGCCGCGTCGTCGAACGACGGCGGTCCGACCCAGCCCACGCGCCGCAACCGGTGCTCGATGTAGGCTCGCGTCTCCTCCGCGTCCGAGCGGCCCGAGGTGGCACGATGCGATCACGCGCTGGCGCAACTGCTCCATCGCCGGCGATTCGAGCTGCTTGCGCAGCTCGGGCTGCCCGATCAGGAAACTCTGCAGCAGCGCATGGTTGCCGAGCTGGAAGTTCGACAGCATGCGCAGCTCTTCGATCGCCTCGCGGCCGAGGTTCTGCGCTTCGTCGACGATCAGCAGCGCGCGCCGGCCTTCGGCGGCCACCGACGTGAGGAACGCCTCCAGGCTGGCCAGCAGTTGCGCCTTCGACCGCCCTCGGCGCGGCACACCGAACGCCGTCAGGATGGCCTGCAGCAGCTCACCCGATTCGAGCTGGGTGTTCAACACCTGCGCGGCGGCGACTTCGTCGCTGTCGATGCCCTCCAGCAGGGTGCGCACCAGCGTGGTCTTGCCGGCACCGATCTCGCCGGTGACCACGATGAAGCCCTCGCCCTGGTGACACGCCGAACTTCAGGTACGACAGCGCATTGCTGTGCCCCCGGCTATCGAAATAGAAGGCCGGGATCCGGATTGAGCTGGAAGGGCGGGCCGCTGAGGCCGAACTTTGACTCGTACATTCCATTCGGCGCCCTTACCTCGACGGATAGGTGGGTGGCGGGGCTCCGCGGGCTCGCATGGCCGGAGCCTATGCGCCGGAAGGCAACGGTGACGGATCGGCACAGGGTACTCTAAGGCCGGGGATGCAGGGCCAGCAAGAACCCAGTTTGGGGGTGGCCCGGACGCGGGCTGCCGGCGCGCGCGGCTTACTGCGCGCCTTCCCTGAACAACACCACGGTGACCGTCTCGATCAGGATCTGCAGGTCGAGCAGCAACGAGTTGTTCTTCAGGTAGTACAGGTCGAACTGATGCTTCTTGCGCGCGTCTTCGAGCGAAGCGCCGTAGCTGTAGCGCACCTGCGCCCACCCGGTCACGCCAGGCTTGACACCGTGGCGCAGGTCGTAGAAGGGAATCTGGCTCTTCAGCTTGGCCACGAATTCGGGCCGCTCGGGCCGCGGCCCGACGATGCTCATCTCACCCTTCAGGACACTGATCAGTTGCGGCAGCTCGTCGATCCGCGTCTTGCGCAGGAACGCTCCGACCCGCGTGACGCGCGAATCGTTCTTGGCCGCCCAGCGTGCGACGCCGTCGCTTTCGGCATCGGTGCCCATGCTGCGGAACTTCACGCACTGGAAGGAACGGCCGCCGAGCCCGACCCGCTCCTGGCGGTAGAAAACCGGGCCCCGGCTGTCCAGCTTGATCGCCAGCGCCGCCAGCAGCATCACCGGCGCTGCGATCGACCAGCAAGCACGCCGACGACACGACGTCGAAGGCCCGCTTGGCGAGGCGGCGCGCCGGCCCCTGCACGAAGCCGTCGCCGTAGACCAGCCAGCTCGCCTTCAGGCTGTCGACCGGCACCTCGGCGTGCGAACGCTCGTAGAAGGCGGCCAGGTCGAGGATCTTGATGCCGCGGGTGCGGCAGGTCAGCAACTGGTCCATCGGCATCACGCCGCCGCGCTGTTCGCGAACGGCGACGACGATTTCATCGATGCCGTAGGTCGACACGATGTCGGTCAGCGGCCGCGCGCGATCGAAGATGGGCGCGCCATCGACCAGGGTCTCGTTGTCCAGCGCCGTCGGGAAGAATCCGACCACATCACGCATGTGACGGTCATCGGCGCGCAGGTCACTCAAGACACCCTGGGCCTCGCTGCCGGTGCCGACGATCAACACGCGCGGCACCCCGGTGACGCCGCGCCAGGCCATCGCGGTTCCGCGCAGCAGGAAGAAGGCGACCAGGAAATAGGCCACCGCCGTGGCCACCAGCGGGCCCGGGTGCGGGTGCAGTTGGAACTGCTTGAGTGCCAGGTACGTGCCGTAGCCCGGCGAGCAGCACCACCGCGCTGACGCGCAAGGTCAACGGCACCAGGGCCAGCCGATGCCGATAGACGCCGACGAACGACTGGAACAGGGCCATCACGACCGCGAAGCCCAACGCGATCGCCAACTCGCGCGCGTCGCTCACCACATCGCGTCAAGCCGCCCGCAAACATGCCCAGCGTCAACGCGGCCGCGAGCAACGCGGCAAAGCCCACGAGGCCGTCGAGCAAGGCTTCGTAGACCGCTGCGGAGGATGCTCTGCTCGGGAAAACCCGGAACATGGGGTTGAGGCCTGCTTGGTGGAGGATGGCAGCGCGTGAACCGCTTCGCGTTTGCCGGTGAAATGGCAGGGCCGATTCTCTGGAGCGTGCGATTTGCAACAATCCTCCAGAACGGGGGGTTCGTGGATCACCCCCCTGAATCCGGGGGCGGCGCGCAGGGCTCGTCACACGGCCAACACAGAACCGCTCGGTCAAGCTCCAGCGCCGTCGCGAGCAGGGCCCGCAGCTCGAAGCTAGCAGCGCAATCCCACGTGCAGGGCCACCACGCCGGCGCTCAGGTTGTGCACGTCGACGTGGCCGAAGCCGGCTTCCTTCATCATGGCCTTCAGCTCCGACTGCGACGGATGCACGCGGATCGATTCCGCCAGGTAGCGGTAGCTGTCGCCATCGCCGGCCACCCAGCGCCCCAGCCGCGGCAACACCTGGAACGAGTACCAGTCGTACGGCTTGCGCAGTGGCTCGGCGACCTTGGAAAACTCCAGCACCACCAGCTTGCCACCGGGCTTGAGCACGCGCGCCATTTCGCGCAGCGCGCGCTCCTTGTGGGTCATGTTGCGCAGGCCGAACGCCACGCTCACCAGGTCGAAGCTTGCCGAGGCGAACGGCAACGCCTCGGCATCGCACAGCGCGGTGGGCAGGCTGAAGCCTTCGTCGAGCAGGCGGTCGCGGCCGGCGGCGAGCATCGCCTCATTGATGTCGGTGTGCACCACGCAACCGCGCGGCCCGACGCGCCGCGCCAGCGCGCGGGTGAGGTCGCCGGTGCCCGCGGCGACGTCGAGCACACAATCGCCCGGCTTCGGCGCCGCCACCGCCACCGCGTAGGCCTTCCAGGCCCGGTGCAGGCCGAGCGACATCAGATCGTTCATCAGGTCGTACTTGCCGGCCACCGAGTCGAACACCTCGCGCACGCGGCGTGACTTGTCGCGCTCGTCGACCTGCCGATACCCGAAGTGCGTCTGCGTCACGGCGGACCGCTCAATGATGATGGCCGCAACTGGCGCCGGCAGCGGCGGCCATGGGCGCGTCGCGATCGACGCCGGCTTCATGCAGGCGAGCGAGGTATCGATCCCAGTACTCCTGCTGCCGGCTGCCCAGCTCGTAGAGATAGCTCCAGCTGAAGATGCCCGAGGTGTGGCCGTCCGAGAAGGTGGGCTGGATGGCGTAGTGACCGACCATCGCCAGGTCGCTGATCTGCACCTCGCGCTTGCCCGACTGCAGCACCTCCTGCCCGGGCCCATGCCCCTGCACCTCGGCCGACGGCGAATACACGCGCAACAGCTCGAACGGCAGCCGGAAACTGTGCCCGTCGGAAAAACCGATCTCCAGCACGCGCGAGCCTTGGTGCAACGTGACGGACTGCGGTGTGGGCGATGGCTGCGGCATGTCGGCTCGAGTGCAATCGGGCAGCGGATCACCCGATGCGACGAGTGTAGCGCCGAGGCCGCAGGCACCACGCCGCGCGTGGAATACGCACGCCTCGATGCACCGCGAGCGCCCCGGAACCCACTGCACTGGGGCGTTTGAGACCCGCCGCCGCGATGCGCCCGCGAGCCGCGAGCAATTGTTCGCAGCGCACCGGCGGCACCCCACGCTATGGTGTCGTGAAGCGATCGACGGGTGGTCGCGCTTGCCGATTCAGGGAGCCATGCATGTCCACGCTGTCGTTGTCGTCCGCGCTGTTCGTTGTCGCCGCCACCGCGGGCGGAGCTGCCGTCGCCTGGCTGGGCACCTCGCTGCACTACCGCGGCAAGGTGTCCGAGACGCGTGCCCAGCTCGAACAGGCGGAACGCGCCAAGCAGAAGGCGCAGGAACTGGCCGTGCAATCGCGCCAGCAGGTCGAGACGCTGCAGCAGGCACTGTCGGAGGCCAAGCGCGACGGCGTGATTCAGAACGCCGCATCGTCGGCCCGGGCCGAGGCCGCCGCGGCCCTGGCAGCCAAGGCCGCCAAGGAGAAGGCCCGCGCCGACTTGATGGCGCAGCTCGAGGCCGCCGATGCCGATGAGCGGCCGCACGGCTTCGCCGACACGCAACCGTTGCGGCAGCGGTGAACACCGGCTCGGCGGATCAGACCAGCACGCGCTCGATGCCGCCGGCGTTGGCCCGGGCGACGTAGTCTTCCAGCCAGCTCGCGCCCAACAGCCGGCGCGCCATTTCGACCACGATGTAGTCGGCCTCCAGCAGGCCGCTTTGCAGGTCGTCCTGGTAGCGCGACAGCCCCTGCAGGCAACTCGGGCATGAGGTCAGCACCTTCAGGTCACCTGTCGCGCCACGCTCGCGCAGCGCCGCCTCGCCACGGCGCAGCTCCTCCTCCTTGCGAAAGCGCACCTGCGTCGCGATGTCGGGTCGGCTGACGCCGAAGGTGCCGCTCTCGCCGCAGCAGCGCTCGCTCTGGATCACCGCGTCTCCCATCAGCGCCTTGACCGTGAGCATCGGGTCGCGTTGCTTCATCGGGCTGTGGCAGGGGTCGTGGTAGAGGTAGGCGCCGCCGTCGGACAACGTGATGCCCTTCTCCAGCAAGTACTCATGGATGTCGACGATGCGGCTGCCGGGAAAGATCTCGTCGAATTTGTAGCCCTGCAACTGGTCGAAGCAGGTGCCGCAACTCACGACCACGGTCTTGATGTCGAGGTAGTTCAACGTGTTGGCCACCCGATGGAACAACACGCGGTTGTCGGTGATCGTCTTGTCGGCGCGATCGAACTGCCCGGCGCCGCGCTGCGGGTAGCCGCAGCACAGGTAGCCCGGCGGCAGCACCGTCTGCACGCCGGCGCGCCACAGCATCGCCTGCGTGGCCAGCCCCACCTGCGAAAACAGGCGCTCCGAGCCGCAGCCCGGGAAATAGAACACCGCCTCGCTGTCGGCGGTGGTGGCGGCCGGGTCGCGGATGATCGGCACGTAGTGCTTGTCTTCGATGTCGAGCAACGCCCGCGCGCTGCGCTTGGGCAGGCCGCCGGGCAGCTTCTTGTTGACGAAGTGCACCACCTGCTCGCGCAGCGGCGGCGTGCCCACGGTGGCCGGCGGCTGGCTGGTCTGGCGCCTGCCGGCCAGGCGCAACACGTCGGCGGCCGCGCGCTGCGCCTTGAAGCCGAGGTTGACCATCAGCCGGCGCGCCAGGCGGATGGTTTCGGGATTGGTCGCATTGAGCATGAACATCGCGGCGGCCTGGCCCGGCCGGAAGCTCTTGCGGCCCATCTTGCGCAGCAGATTGCGCATGTTCATCGAGACGTCGCCGAAATCGATCTTCACCGGACACGGGCTGACGCACTTGTGGCACACGGTGCAGTGGTCGGCGACGTCCTCGAACTCCTCCCAGTGCCGCAGCGAGATGCCGCGCCGCGTCTGCTCCTCGTAGAGAAAGGCTTCGATCAACAGCGACGTGGCGAGGATCTTGTTGCGCGGGCTGTACAGCAGGTTGGCGCGCGGCACGTGCGTCGCGCACACCGGTTTGCACTTGCCGCAGCGCAGGCAGTCCTTGATCGAGTCGCTGATTGCGCCGATGTCGCTCTGCTGCATGATCAGCGACTCGTGGCCCATCAGCCCGAAGCTGGGCGTGTAGGCATGCGCCAGATCGGCCGCGCGCACGTCGTCGCCCAGTGCCGTGAGCGCCGCGCCGCGCAGCAGCTTGCCCTTGTTGAAGCGCCCTTCGGGGTCGACGCGCGCCTTGTAGTCGGCGAAGTCGCGCAATTCGTCGTCGCTGAGGAACTCGAGCTTGGTGATGCCGATGCCGTGCTCGCCGGAGATCACGCCGCCCAGGCTGCGCGCCAAGCGCCATCACCCGCGCCACCACCGCGTGCGCGGTCTGCAGCATCGCGTAGTCGTCGCTGTTGACCGGGATGTTGGTGTGCACGTTGCCGTCGCCGGCGTGCATGTGCAGCGCCACCCACAGCCGCCCATGCAGCACCTCGCGATGCGATGCGCTGGCACTCCTGCACGATGGGCGCGAAGGCGCCGCCGGCAAACAGCTCGCGCAGCGGCTCGAGCACCTGCAGCTTCCACGAGGCACGCAACGAGTGGTCCTGCAGCTGCTCGAACACGCTGCGTTCGCCGGCCGGCGGCTCGCGGTCCAGCGCGTCGAGCCAGCCCTGCCACAGCGCGCGCACCTCGCGCAGCAGCAGCAGCGCCTGCTGCACGCGGTCGTCGAGCAACTCGGCACTCGGGATCTCGCGCGCATCGTCGCTGCGGCCCAGCGGCAGCGAGCCGGCGGCGAACCAGTGCTCCAGCCGATCGAGCAACTCGAGCTTGTTGCGCAGGCTCAGTTCGATGTTGATGCGCTCGATGCCGAGCGTGTACTCGCCCATGCGCTCGAGCGGGATCACCACGTCTTCGTTGATCTTGAACGCGTTGGTGTGGCGCGCGATCGCCGCCGTGCGCTTGCGGTCGAGCCAGAACTTGCGCCGCGCGTCGGCACCCACCGCGATGAAGCCTTCGCCGGAGCGGCTGTTGGCGATGCGCACCACTTCGCTGGCTGCGCGCGCCACCGCGGCCTCGTCGTCACCGACGAGGTCGCCGATCAACACCATCTTGGGCAGCGCACCGCCGCGGCCACCGCGCTTGCTCTTGGTGCTGTAGTCCACCGCCTTCAGGTAACGGTCGTCGAGGTGCTCCAGACCGCCGCAGGAGGATGGGCCCCGTCTCGCAGCGGCGCCCGCTGCTGCGGAACATGAAGTCCTTGATCTCGACGATCGACGGCACCGCCTCGCGCGGGTTGCCGAAGAACTCCAGGCACACCGTGCGCACGTGCGGCGGCAAACGGTGCAGCACCCAGCGCGCCGACGTGATCAGGCCGTCGCAGCCCTCTTTCTGCACGCCGGGCAGGCCAGCCAGGAACTTGTCGGTGACGTCCTTGCCGAGCCCCTCCTTGCGAAAGCGCGCGCCCGGGAATCTCCAGGCGCTCACGCCGCTCGACCTCGCGCCCCGCCGCGTCGAGCCAGCGCAGCTCGAAGGTCGCGGCCTCGACATCGTGGATCTTGCCCAGGTTGTGGTTCAGCCGCTCGACCTCGAGCCAGCGCCCCTGCGGCGTGACCATGCGCCAGCTCGCCAGGTTGTCGAGCGCGGTGCCCCACAGCACGGCCTTCTTGCCGCCGGCATTCATCGCGATGTTGCCGCCGATGCAGCTGGCCTCGGCCGACGTCGGGTCGACCGCGAACACGTAGCCCGCGTCGTCGGCGGCGTCGGCCACGCGCTGCGTCACCACGCCGGCTTCGGTGCGAATCGTCGGCACCGGCTGCGCGACCCCCGGCAGCGTGACCAGTTCCACCGCGCCCATGGTTTCGAGCTTTTCGGTGTTGATGACCGCGCTGCGCCACGTCAACGGGATCGCGCCGCCGGTGTAGCCGGTGCCACCGCCGCGCGGCACGATGGTCGAGACCCAGTTCGATGCAGCCGCTGACCAGCGCGGCCATCTCCTGCTCGCTGTCGGGCGTCAGCACGACGAACGGGTATTCGACGCGCCAGTCGGTGGCGTCGGTGACGTGCGACACGCGCGACAGCGCGTCGAACTTGATGTTCTGGCGGTCGGTGTGGCGCGACAGCACGCGGCGCGTGCGCTGGCGCAGATCCCACACCTGCGCGAAGTGGCCGGCGAAGCTGCGCACCGCCTGCTGCGCCATGGCCAGCAGTTCGCCCACCGCGGCGTCACGCACCGGATCGTCGTCAGGCGTGCGGCGCTTCTCGATCTCGGCCAGCCGGTGCGACAACGCGTCGATCAATGCGCGCCGGCGCTTGGGGTTGTCGAGCAGGTCGTCTTCGAGGTAGGGGTTGCGCTGCACGACCCAGATGTCGCCCAGCACCTCGTACAACATGCGTGCCGAGCGGCCGGTGCGGCGTTCGGTGCGCAAGCCGCGACAACACGTCCCACGCGCGCTCGCCGAGCAGGCGAATCACGATCTCGCGATCGGCGTAGGACGTGTAGTTGTAGGGGATCTCGCGCAGGCGCGGCGCGCTTGGGTCAGCGGCCCGGTGCCCGGCTTCGGCGAAAGGCGGCTGCGCGGGCGGCAGCGTATGCGGTGCGTTCATGACGGCGTGCAGGGGCTGGAGTCGCGTCGAAGGTCCTCGAGCAACGCCTGTCGCGGCCCACGGGCGAGCATGTTACCGCGGTGCAGCATCGCCCCTCGCGCTGGCAGTCGTGCTGCACTGCGGCGGGTAATCCCCGTTGCCGCTTACGTTGCATCCGTGCCAGAAACGCTGCTGTCATTTGCAGTGCGAGCATCGTCGGTTTGTCGTCGTCGATGGTCCTCAACGGAGAATTCATGAATCGCAGAACTGTTGCGCTGAGCGCTTCGATCCTGGCTGGCCTGGCGTTGTCGGCCCCGGTGCAGGCACAGACCGAGATCCAGTGGTGGCATTCGATGGGCGGCCAGCTCGGCGAGTGGGTGAATGGCCTGGCCAAGGGCTTCAACGACAGCCAGAAGGACTTCAAGGTCATGGCGGTCTACAAGGGCAGCTATCCCGAGAGCTTCGATGACAGCGGCGATCGCGGCGTTCCGCGCCGGCAACGCGCCGCACATCCTGCAGGTGTTCGAGGTCGGCACCGCCACCATGATGGCCAGCAAGGGCGCCATCGTGCCGGTGAACGAGGTGATGAAGCTGCGCCGGCGTCAGAAGTTCGACGCGAGCGTCTACGTACCCGCCGTCAGCGGCTACTACACGGCGCCCAACGGCCAGATGCTGAGCCTGCCGTTCAACAGCTCGACCACGGTGCTGCACTACAACAAGGACGCCTTCAAGGCCGCCGGCCTCGACCCCGCGCAGCCGCCCAAGACCTGGCCCGAGGTGGCGTTGGCCGCGGCCAAGCTGAAGGCCAGCGGCCACAAGTGCCCGTTCACGACCAGCTGGCAGAGCTGGACGCAGCTGGAGAGCTTCACGCGCCTGGCACAACGTCGAGTTCGCGACGCTGCGCAACGGCTTCAACGGCATGGGCACGCGGCTGGCGTTCACGACGCCGCTGCACGTGCGCCACATCGAGAACCTGGCCAACATGGCGCAGCAGGGGCTGTTCGTCTACAAGGGCCGCAGCGGCTCCGCTGACGGCGTCTACCAGTCCGGCGAGTGCGCGATGTACACCGGCACGTCGGCGGCCTACGGTGGCATCAAGCGCAACCTGAAGGCCGAGTCCGGCATCAGCACGCTGCCGTACTACCCCGACGTGCCCGGCGCGCCGCAGAACACCGTGATCGGCGGCGCCAGCCTGTGGGCGATGGCCGGCAAGAAGCCCGACGAGTACAAGGGCGTGGCGCTGTTCTACAAGTACCTGTCCGAGCCGGAGGTGCAGGCAAAGAGCCACCAGCAGACCGGCTACCTGCCGATCACGACCGAGGCTTTCAATCTCACCGAGAAGAGCGGCTTCTACAAGGCCAACCCGGGCACCGACGTCAGCGTGACGCAGATGATCCGCAAGACGACCGACAAGTCGCGCGGCATCCGCCTCGGCAACTTCGTGCAGATCCGCACCATCCTCGACGAGGAGTTGGAGCAGGTATGGTCGGAAAGAAGACGGCCAAGGAAGGGCTGGAGGACGCGAAGAAGCGCGGCGACGCCAGCTGGAGAAGTTCGAGAAAGCCAACAAGGGCTGATGCCCTTGTTGGCCTTCGGCCGAGTTGGGGCACCCCTCCCCCGTCCCCTCCCCGCCGGGCGGGGAGAGGTCTAGTCAGCAGAAGGACCATTGCCTTGGCCGTCGAGAAGAGAGTCCGCTTCAAGAGCTGGTGGCTGCCCTGGGCGCTGGTGGCGCCGCAGATGGCGATCATCATCGTGTTCTTCTTCTGGCCCGCCGGGCAGGCGCTGTACTAGAGCGTGCTGCAGCAGGATGCCTTCGGCACCAGCGTCGAGTTCGTCGGCCTCGAGAACTTCAAGGGCCTGTTCGACGACACGACCTACCTGGCGTCGTTCAAGGTCACCGTCGTGTTCTCGGTGCTGGTCGCGGCGCTCGGGCTGGGGTTGTCGCTGATGCTGGCGGTGATGGCCGACCGTGTCGTCAAGGGCTGCGCGCTGGTACAAGACGCTGCTCGTCTGGCCCTATGCCGTGGCGCCGGCGGTGGCCGGTGTGCTGTGGCTGTTCATGTTCGCGCCGTCGGTGGGCGTGGTCAGCCACGCGCTGCGCGCGATCGGCATCGAGTGGAACCACCTGCTCGACGGCACCGACGCGATGATCCTGGTGGTGCTGACGGCGGTGTGGAAGCAGATCTCGTACAACTTCCTGTTCTTCCTCGCCGGGCTGCAGAGGATCCCGAAGAGCCTGATCGAGGCCGCCGCCATCGACGGCGCCGGCCCGTGGCGGCGCTTCTGGACGATGCTGTTCCCGCTGCTGACGCCGACCACCTTCTTCCTGCTGGTCATCAACATCATCTACGCCTTCTTCGAGCACCTTCGCGATCGTCGACACCGCCACCGAGGGCGGGCCCGGGCAAGGACACCTCGATCCTCGTCTACAAGGTCTACTTCGACGGCTTCAAGGCGCTCGACCTCGGCGGCTCGGCGGCGCAGTCGGTGGTGCTGATGGCCATCGTCATCGCCCTGACGGTGATCCAGTTCCGCTACGTCGAGAAGAAGCGTGCACTACTGACCGGTCCGGCACCATGGTCGAGAGCCGGCCGCTCGCCACCTTCCTGTCGCACCTGGCGCTGATCATCGGCGTCATCGTCGTCGCCTTTCCGCTGTACCTGACGTTCATCGCCAGCACGCAGACCGCCGAGGCGATCGTGCAGAACGTGCCGATGCCGATGCTGCCCGGCGACAACATGATCGAGAGCTACCGGCTGGCGCTGTTCGGCGGCCAGGCGCAGCTACGGCGCCACGCTCGCCGCCGGTGGCGCCGATGCTGTGGGTGAGCCTGATCTCGCGCGCTGGTGATCGCGATCGGCAAGATCGCGATCTCGCTGCTGTCGGCCTTCGCCTTCGTCTACTTCCGCTTCCCGCTGCGCGGCCTGGTGCTTCTGGATGGTGTTCGTGACGCTGATGCTGCCGGTGGAGGTGCGCATCTTTCCGACCTACCAGGTGGTCTCCGACCTCGGCATGCTCAACACCTACGCCGGGCTGACGGTGCCGCTGATCGCCTCGGCGACCGCGACCTTCCTGTTCCGGCAGTTCTTCCTCACCGTGCCCGACGAACTGGTCGAGGCCGCGCGCATCGACGGCGCCGGGCCGATGCGCTTCTTCAAGGACGTGCTGGTGCCGCTGTCGATGACCAGCGTCGCGGCGCTGTTCGTCATCCAGTTCATCTACGGCTGGAACCAGTACCTGTGGCCGCTGCTGATGACGACCGACGAGAGACATGTACCCGGTGGTGATGGGCATCAAGCGCATGTTCGCCGGCGGCGACGCGGCCAACGAGTGGAACGTGATCATGGCCACCGCGATCCTGGCGATGATCCCGCCGGCGCTGGTGGTGCTGCTGATGCAGAAGTGGTTCGTCAAGGGCCTGGTCGACACCGAGAAATAGACGAGAGACGAGACATGGGCGCCATCTCGATTCGCAACGTGGTCAAGCCTACGGCCTCGGCGCCAAGGCGCAATCCCCGTGATCCACGGCGTCAACGCCGAGATCGCCGACGGCGAGTTCATCGTCATCGTCGGCCCGTCGGGCTGCGGCAAGAGCACGCTGCTGCGCATGGTGGCCGGGCTGGAGGAGATCTCCGGCGGCGAGATCGCCATCGCCGGCCGCGTCGTCAACGACATCGAGCCGGCCGAGCGCGACATCGCGATGGTGTTCCAGAACTACGCGCTGTACCCGCACATGACGGTGTTCGACAACATGGCGTACGGCCTGAAGATCGCCAAGGTGCCGGTGGCCGAGATCAAGCAGCGCGTCGACAAGGCGGCGGGGATCCTGCAGCTCGGCCCCCTTCTCGCAGCGCAAGCCGCGCGAGCTGTCGGGCGGCCAGCGCCAGCGTGTGGCGATGGGCCGCGCCATCGTGCGCCAGCCGCAGGTGTTCCTGTTCGACGAGCCGCTGTCGAACCTCGACGCCAAGTTGCGCGCGCAGACGCGGCTGGAGATCCAGAAGCTGCACGCCGAGCTCGGCGTGACGTCGCTGTTCGTCACCCACGACCAGGTCGAGGCGATGACGCTCGGCCAGCGGCTGATCGTGATGAACGCCGGCCACATGGAGCAGATCGGCACGCCCGAGGAGGTGTACGCGCGGCCGGCCACCACCTTCGTCGCCGGCTTCATCGGCTCGCCGCCGATGAACCTGCTGCACGGCCGCGCCGACGGCTCGCGCTTCACGGTCGGCGGCGCAGACGCTGCCGCTGCCGGCGGCCGCGCCGCGCGGCGGCGAGCTGATGATCGGTGCTGCGGCCCGAGCACGCCGAGATCGAGCCGCGGCGGCACGGCTGGCCGATGCAGGTGGAGATGATCGAGATGCTCGGCGCCGAGCGGCTGGTCCACGGCCAGCATCGGCAACGAGCCGTTCACGCGTGCGCCTGGACTCCACGCTGGCGCCGCCGAAGATCGGCGACACTGCTGCAGCGCTGCACGCGCTGGCACGCCGCGAGCAGCCTGCACTGGTTCGACGCCGCGACCGCAGCAGACGCGTCTGCGACGACGAGCGACTGGCGCCATGGCCCTTTCCGCTGTGGATCGCGCATCGCGGCGCCGGCAAGCTGGCGCCCGAGAACACGCTGGCGGCGTTTCGCTTCGGCGCCTCGTTTGGCCATACGCGCGTTCGAATGCGACGTCAAGCTGAGCGCCGACGGCGTGCCCTTCCTGTTGCACGACGACACGCTGGAGCGCACCACCAGCGGCCAGGGCGTCGCCGGTGAACGCAGCTGGGCCGAGCTGTCGCGGCTGGACGCGGGCAGTTGGCACAGCACGCGCGTTCGCCGGCGAGCCGATCGCCAGCTTCGAGGCGATCGCCGCGTTCTGCTCCGCCAACGGATACCTGCTGGACCTCGAGATCAAGCCGAGCCCGGGCACCGATGCCGAAACCGGGCGCGCCGTCGGGCAATGGGTGCGCCGGCTGTGGCGCGGCACGCCGGTGCTGTTGAGTTCGTTCAAGCCGCAGGCTTTGATGGGCGCGCGCGAGACCGCGCCCGAACTGCCGCGCGCATTGCTGCTCGACACGCTGTGGCCGGGTTGCATGGAGATGGCGGCGTCGCTCGACTGCGTGGCGATCATCACCAACCACACGCTGATGGACGCCGCGCTGCTGGCGCAGATCCACGCTGCCGGGCGGCGCGCGCTCGTCTACACGGTCAACGACGCGGCGCGGGCGCGCGAGTTGGTCGCGCTCGGCATCGACGGCATCGTCACCGACGCGGTCGACTTTTTTTCGCCGCGCTCGCCGTCAGGGGCTTGATCACCGGACGCGGTCGCCGGCTCGCAGGCTTTGCCTGTGACGCAGATCGCACAGGTTCCTCGACGCCGAGCACGCGGGCATACACCGCGGTGTCGCGCGGCCGGCCGTGCACATCGAGCGAATCCTGGCGCAGCACGCCCTCCAGCGTGAAGCCGCAACGCTCGGCGACCGCGCGGCTCTTGGCGTTGTCGCTCGACATGCGAATCTCGACCCGCCGCGCGCCCAGGTGATCGAACGCAAAACGGGCCAGCGTGCGCACGGCCTCGGTGATCCAGCCGTTGCCCTGCTCGCCGCTGCGCCGCCAATAGCCGATCTCGAAACGCGGCACGCTCCAGTCCATGCGATGCAGCCCGGTGCCGCCGAGCAGGCGCCCGCAGCCGCCATCGGCCGCACGCGCAAAGATGAACAGCGGCAGATCGCTGCGCTGCGCAAATCGCGCCGCCATCTGCCGGCACGTCAGCTCGGACTGCTTGCGCGAGGGCACCTTCTGGGCCCATGGCAACCAGGGCTTGAGTTCGTCGAGCGACTGCGCCACCGCCTCGTTGAGCGCGGCGCCATCACCGGCTTGCGGCGCGCGCAGCAGCAACCGCTCGCTTTGCAGCAGCGGTGGCCACTCGATCAGCAACGGCTCGACGGTGGCCATCACGCACGCTCCAGCGCCGGCGGCGCGTGCAGCGTGGCCTCGCTGCCGAACTCCGCGATCGCGCCTTCCGGCTTGGGCAGCACGCGCACCTGACGGATCGTCGACAGCCACGCCGCCAGCGCCGCCAGCAACAGGCCGCCGACGCCGGCGAACGCGAGCGCCGCGCGCAAGCCCATGTGCTCGCCGAGCCAACCACCGATCAGCGCGCCGGGCCCGGCCGGCAGCAGGATCAGCCAGCGCATCGTGCTGGTCATGCGGCCGAGCAGCGGCTCGGGCGTCACCGCCTGGCGCATGGCCAGGAAGTTGATGAAGATCAGCACCGCGCCGATGCCGAACGTGAACAGCATGAAGGCAAACGCCGCCACCCCCCACTGATTGGCCGGCGCAACGGCCAGCAGCAGCCACCCTGCGCCGCACACTCCGATCGCCAACGGCAGACTGGGGCCGGGACCGATGCGGCGGCTCAAGCGGTTGCCGAACACGCTGGCCAACACGGTGCCGGCGCCGAGCGCGACGAAGCACGCGCCGATCTGCTGCTCGGTCAGGCCGAGCTCACGCGTCGCGAACAGGATGTTGACCACCATCGCCGCCTGGTGAAACAGCTGCCAGCAACCCACCACGGCCGCCAATGCCACGAGCAGCCGCGTGCCGGCCACGAAACGCAGGCCGGCGTGCAGGTCGCGCCAGAAGTGAGCATCCGAGCGTGGCTCGAGACGCTCGGTCACGCGCACGCCGCGCAGGATCCAGGCCGACCACAGCAGCATCATCGCGTCGACCAGCAAGGCCACCGGTGCGCCCAGCAGGCGGATCAGCAAACCCGCCAGGCCAGGACCCACGACTTCGGCCCCTGAGCTGGCCAACGCGTTCTTGGCGTGCGCCTCGACCAGCCGCTCGCGCGGCACGACCTGCGTGAGCACGATCTGCGCCGCGCTGCCGGCGGTGGTGAACACCGTGCCCAACGCAAACGCGACCACGTACATCCAGGGCATCGTCAGCACGCCCAGCATCCAGGCCAACGGCACACTGGCCACCGTGAGGGCCAGCGCGACCTCGCCGCCCACGTAGATGGGCAGCTTGCGCACACGATCGAGCCACACGCCCGAGGGCAACGAGAACAGCACGAACGGCGCGATCTCCATCGCCGTCAGCAGCCCCATCTGGGTGGGCGAGGCATGCAGCAGCACGGCCGCCGTGAGCGGCAACGCAAGCATCGTCACCTGGCCGCCCAGCGAGCTGACCAGGATCGACGTCCACAAGCGGCGATAGGTGGCATCGCGCAGCAGGTCGTTGGCGTCGAGCTGCACACGCTGACGCCAGATGACGAGCTGCTCGAGAATCATGTTCATCTTCTTCTCCGCGGGGACCGCGCATCCTTTGGAACCGCGGTCGATGCTTCAGTCGAGACGGGAGGCGAACAACGGTTCGCCGCTGCCGCCGATTTCTCAGCGGGCTCCGAAGCGGAAGCGGGGCTGAGAGGGTGCTACTGGAAGGCGAACGAATCGTTCGCGTCCACGCACAAGACCGACGACGGATTGTTCGCGGTCCAGCTGGCGGGCCCCTTGGGCTCGGGCTCGATCAGTTGCAAGCCCACTGATGCGGCGAGGCCCACGGCCACCACGGACGCACGCACGATCAGCGTGCCACGGTCGGCGCGTCGATGTGTGTGGGTGTGCTGGGTCATGGTGCAGGGCTCCCGCCAAAGGGGTGCGCCATGCTAACAGCGCGCCGGGTGACGCTGCAAGAGGACACGCACCCGACGCGTTGCGCGGCTGTTATGAGCGGTAGTCGGCGTTGATGCTGACGTAGTCGTGCGACAGGTCGCAGGTCCAGACTTCGCTGGCCGCCGCGCCGCGGTGAAGGTGCACGCGCACGGTGATCTCGCTTCGCTTCATCACCTGCTGGCCCTGCGCCTCTTCGTACTGCGGGTGGCGGCCGCCCTGGCGCGCGACGTGCACGTCGTCCAGGTGCAGGTCGATCCGGTCGGAATCGAGGTCGGCGATGCCCGCGTTGCCCACGGCCGCCAGGATGCGGCCGAGGTTGGGGTCGCTGGCGAAGAACGCCGTCTTCACCAGTGGCGAGTGTGCGATCGCGTAGGCCACGCGGCGACATTCGCCGACGTCGCGACCGCCCTCGACGCGCACGGTGATGAACTTGGTGGCGCCCTCGCCGTCGCGCACGATCGCCTGCGCCAGCTGCACCGACACCGCCAGCACGGCGTCGCGCAGCGCCTGGCCCTCGGCGCCAGCCAGCGATTCGATGCGCGCATGGCCAGCCCGCTGCGTGGCCATCAGGATGAACGAATCGTTGGTCGAGGTGTCGCCGTCGACCGTGATGCGGTTGAAGCTGGCGTCGGCGGCCTCGCGCGCCAGCTCGTTCAGCGCGGCCGGCGCGATCACAGCGTCGGTGGCCACGAAACCGAGCATCGTCGCCATGTCGGGGCGGATCATGCCGGCGCCCTTGGCGATGCCGGTCACATGCACGTCGCGGCCTGCAATGGTGACGCGGCGCGATGCCGCCTTCGGCACGGTGTCGGTGGTCATGATGCCTTCGGCGGCATCGAGCCAGTGCGTTGCCGCTGAGCGCGGCCACTGCCGCGGGCAGGCCGGCTTCGAGCCGATCCACCGGCAGCGACTCCATGATCACGCCGGTAGAGAACGGCAGCACCTGCTCGCCGGCCACGTTCATCTGCCCCGCCAACGCCTGGCAACTGCGACGCGCCCGCGCCAAGCCGTCGGCCCCGGTGCCCGCGTTGGCGTTGCCAGTGTTGACCAGCAGCGCGCGGATGCCGCGGCCGGCGGCCAAGTGCTCGCGACACAACAGCACCGGCGCCGCGCAGAAACGGTTGCGCGTGAAGACACCGGCGACCGCAGCGCCTTCGTCGAGCGCGAACACCACCAGGTCCTTGCGATTGGCCTTGCGGATGCCGGCCATCGCCACGCCGATGCGCACGCCGGCGACGGCGTGCAGGTCAGCGGCGCGCGGCGCCTGCAGGTTCACAGCCATCAGGCCAATTTGCCGTGGCAGTGCTTGTACTTCTTGCCGCTGCCGCAGGGGCACGGGTCGTTGCGGCCGACCTTGGGCACGGCGAGCACCTGGGTGTCGCGCTCGGCCTCCTCGGACACGCTGCCGTCCTCGTTGGGGTGCGTGTAGGTCACGTTGCCGACCTGGCTGGCACGCTCCTCGATCGCTTGCGCGGCCTCGCTCACCTGCTCCTGCGACTGGATGCGCACGGTCATCAGCAAGCGCGTGACCTCGAGCTTGACCAGATCCAGCAGTTGCGCAAACAACTCGAACGCCTCGCGCTTGTACTCCTGCTTGGGGTTCTTCTGCGCGTAGCCGCGCAGATGGATGCCCTGGCGCAGGTAGTCGAGCGCCGCCAGGTGCTCGCGCCAATGCGAGTCGATCGACTGCAGCAGCACCATGCGCATGAACGGGTTGAACTGGTCGACGCCGACCAGCGCCACCTTGCTGGCAAACATCGCATCGGCGGCAGCGACCACCCGCTCGACGATGTCTTCATCGGTGATGCTGTCGCTCTTGGCGACCTCGGCCTGCAGGTCGACCTGCAGCTGCCATTCATCGCGCAGCACGGCCTCCAGGCCCGGCAGATCCCACTGTTCCTCCAGGCTCTCGGCCGGCACGTAGGTGCGCACGACATCGGTCATCGCGCTCTTGCGCAGGTTGGCGATCTGGTCGGCCACCGAGCTCGACTCGAGGATCTCGTTGCGCTGCTGATAGATGACCTTGCGCTGGTCGTTGGCGACGTCGTCGTACTCGAGCAACTGCTTGCGAATGTCGAAATTGCGCGCCTCGACCTTGCGTTGCGCGTTCTCGATCGAACGGTTGACGATGCCGGCTTCGATGGCCTCGCCATCGGGCATCTTCAGCCGCTCCATGATCGCCTTGACACGATCGCCGGCGAAGATGCGCATCAGCGGGTCTTCGAGCGACAGGTAGAAGCGCGACTGGCCCGGATCGCCCTGGCGGCCCGAGCGGCCGCGCAGCTGGTTGTCGATGCGCCGGCTCTCGTGGCGTTCGGTGGCGATGATTCGCAGGCCACCCTCGGCCTTGACCTTTTCGTGCAGGCCCTGCCACTCCTGCTCGAGCTGGCGGATGCGGCGCTCTTGTTCGTCCTTGGCGAGCGCCTCGTCGGCGAGCAGGAACTTGGTCTGGT
>CAWHBZ010000020.1:0-47366 GCA_963827645.1 uncultured beta proteobacterium
GACCACCTGCTTCAGCACGATGGCCGACGCGATGAACGACATCAACACGCCGAGAATCGTGACGCGGTGCCAGCCCTCGCGGCCGACCACGCTGCCGTCGAGCCCGCGACCACGGCACCCGACCAACGGCGCAACGCGCCACCAGCAGCAGATTGGAAGAAATGGTCGAGGACATGGGGTCTTGTCTCAGCCCTTCAATGCATCGAGGTCTTCGACGTCGATGGTGGCGCGGTTGCGGAACAGCACCACCAGGATCGCCAGGCCGATCGCCGATTCGGCGGCTGCCACCGTGAGGATGAAGAACACGAACACCTGGCCCTGCATGTCGCCCAGGTAGTGCGAGAAGGCCACGAAGTTGAGATTGACCGCCAGCAGCATCAACTCGATGGCCATCAGCAGCACGATCAGGTTGTGCCGGTTCAGGTAGATGCCCACCACCGACAGCGCGAACAGCAGGCCGCCGAGCGACAGGTAGTGACCGAGCGTGATGACGCCGAGGTTCATGAGCCTCGGCTGCGCACCGTTCGCCCGAGGCGCGGCGATCGCCTTCGGAGCGGCCGGCGGCGATCATGACCTGGACGCTCACCGCTGGTGCGTCGGGGTCGCGGGCTCGGTTCGACCACCGGCTTCATCTGCACGATGCGCAGGCGGTCGGCCTTGCGGCCTTCATCTGTTCGGTGGGGTCGATGTAGCGGCTGTCCTTGCGGCTGCCGCAAGTCAGCGAGATCGCCGCGATGATGGCCACCAGCAGCAGCACGGCGGCCACCTGCAGCGGATACAGGTAGGCGTATAGATCGCGACGCCGAGCAGCTTGGTGTTGCCGCGACAGACGCGGCGTCGGCCATGGCGGCGCGCTGCGCATGTCGAAGCCGCGGATCAGCACGAGGCCATCTCCAGCGCGATGACCGTGCCCACCAGCCCGGCCAGCGGCATGTGCTTCCAGAAGCCCTCGCGGAAACGATCGCTGTTGAGGTCGAGCATCATCACCACGAACAGGAACAGCACCATCACCGCGCCCACGTACACCAGCACCAGCGCGATGGCCAGGAACTCGGCGCGCAGCAGCAGCCAGACGCAGGCCGCGTTGCCGAACGCCAGCACCAGGTACAGCGCGGCGTGCACCGTGCTGCGCGCGGTGACCACGCGCGCGCCCGCGAACAGCAGCACCGCCGAGAACAGGTAGAAGAGAGCGCTGGTGGTGGTCATGGCTGTTGTTGTGCGAAAACGCCGCTGCAGCGTCAGCGGTACTTGGCGTCGGCCGCCCGGGCGGCGGCGATTTCCTTTTCGTAGCGGTCGCCCACGGCCAGCAGCATGTCCTTGGTGAAGTAGAGGTCGCCGCGCTTTTCGCCGTGGTACTCGAAGATGTGGGTCTCGACGATCGAGTCGACCGGGCAGCTCTCCTCGCAGAAGCCGCAGAAGATGCACTTGGTGAGGTCGATGTCGTAGCGCGTGGTGCGACGCGTGCCGTCGGCGCGCACGTCGCTCTCGATCGTGATGGCCAGCGCCGGGCACACCGCCTCGCACAGCTTGCAGGCGATGCAGCGCTCCTCGCTGTTCTCGTAGCGGCGCAGCGCGTGCAGGCCGCGAAAGCGCGGCGACAGCGGCGTCTTCTCTTCCGGAAATTGGATGGTGATCTTCTTCTGCAGGAAGTGGCGCCCCGTGAGCTTCATGCCCTTGAGCAGCTCCAGCAGCATGAAGCTGGAGAAGAAGTCCCTGATCGATGACGTGGCAGCGGCCATAAGCGATCTACTTCCAGATGTTCAGCGGGGTCTGCATCCACAGGCCCACCACCACCAGCCACACCAGCGTGACCGGGATGAAGATCTTCCAGCCCAGCCGCATGATCTGGTCGTAGCGGAAGCGCGGGAACGTGGCGCGCACCCACAGGAACATGGTGACGACGGCAAAGGTCTTGCCGAACAGCCAGCACCAGTCCCAGAACCACTGCGTCTTGACGATCCACTCGGGGGTGGCCATGCCGAGCAGCGAAAACGAGATCGGCGCGGTCCAGCCGCCGAGGAACATGGTCACCGCGAGCACCGACACCAGGATCATGTTGGCGTACTCGGCGAGGAAGAACATCGCGAACGCCATGCCCGAGTACTCGATCATGTGGCCGGCGACGATCTCGGACTCGCCCTCCACCACGTCGAACGGGTGGCGGTTGGTCTCGGCCAGGCCCGACACGAAGTAGACGATGAAGATCGGCAGCAGCGGCAGCCAGTTCCACGACAGGAAGGTGGCGCCGTGGTCGGCGAACCAGCCACGCTCCTGCACCTGCACGATCTCGGTCATGTTGAGGCTGCCCGAGACCATCAGCACGACGACGAGGGCGAACCCCATCGCGATTTCGTAGCTGACCATCTGCGCCGACGCGCGCAGCGCGCCGAGGAACGCGTACTTCGAGTTCGACGCCCAGCCGGCGATGATGACGCCGTACACCTCGAGCGAGGTGATCGCCATCAGGAACAGCAGGCCCGCGTTGATGTTGGACACCGCGCGGTCGGGGCCGAACGGCACCACCGCCCACGCGGCCAGCGCCGGCATGATGGTCATCACCGGGCCGAGGAAGAACAGGCCCTTGTTGGCCGCCGACGGACGGATGATCTCCTTGAAGATCAGCTTCACCGCGTCGGCGATCGGCTGCAACAGGCCAAAGGGCCCCACGCGGTTGGGGCCGGGGCGGATCTGCGACCAGCCGATGGCCTTGCGCTCCCACAAGCGTGAGGTAGGCCACGCACAACAGCAGCGGCACGATCAGCGCGATGATCTTGAACAGGTCCCAGCCCACCGTCAGCGCAGCGGCCCAGCCAGCCTCGCCGAACATCGAGACGCCGTAGTCGTTGAGTTGCGCCAGCACCGGTGGCCCTCAGGCGGCAACGACGCTGATCGCGCCGAACATCGCGCCCAGCGACGCGGTGCTCGAGTGCCCTGCCGCCACGCGCACCGCGGTGGGCGCCAGCGACGGATCCTCGCGCGCGGGCAACACCGCGGTAGCGCCGTTTTGCGACACGCGCACTTGGGCGCCGGCCTGCAGACCGAGTTGCTGCCACAGCGCGGTCGGCACGCCGACCACGGGCGCCTGCGCGTCGCGCGTGGCCTGCAGTGCCGCCGCGCGACGCACCAGCGCATCGGTGCAATAGATCGGCACGTCGGACACCCGCTCGAGGCCGCGCACAGCAGCTGGCAGCGCTGGCGCCGCAACCGGGGCATTCGACAGCCGGGTCAGCGAGTCGGTGGCCGACAGGGCCTCGTCGCGAACGACCTCCGAGCTGTCTTGATCGAATCCCGGCAGACCGAGCAGGTTGCCGAGCACCCGCAACACCTTCCACGCCGGCCGCGCCTCGCCGAACGGCTTGACGACGCCCAGGAAACTCTGCGCCACGCCTTCGGCATTGACGAAGGTGCCCGCGGTCTCGGAGAACGGCGCGATTGGCAACAGCACATCGGCGTTGTCGACCGCAGCGTCGCGGAACGGCGTCAGCGCAACCACCAGCCCCGACCCTTGCAACGCCGCGCGCGCGGCGGCCGGGTCGGCGCTGTCATGCGCTGGCTCCACGTTCAACAGCAGCAGCGCCTTCATGGGTTGAGACAGCATCTGCCCGGCGTGCAGACCCGAGGGCCCCGGCAGCGCGCGCACCCATTGCGCGCCGACGCTGTTGGCCGCTTCGCCGAGCACGCCGACGGATGCGCCGCATTGCTCGGCGATCCAATGCGCGAGCGCCAGCAGCGTGCCGGCTTGCGGATGCTGCATCGCGGCGTTGCCGAGCAGGATGGCCTTGCGTTCGCCAGACATCAACTGGGCGGCGACCGCGCGTGCCGCGTCGTTGGCGTGGCCGGCCACTGGAGCGGCAACGCCCTTGGCCTCGGCCACTGCGCCGGCCACGTCGCCCAACGCCTGCGCCCACGCGCTCGGGGCCGCGGTGACCTTGTGCGCCACCGGCATCGCCCAGTCGTCATGCACGGCGTGCAGGCTCATCACCCGGCCGCCGCGGCGAGCGGCCTGCCGGATGCGCAGCGCGAACAGCGGGTGATCCTTGCGCAGGAACGAGCCGATCACCAACACACGATCGAGCGTCGACAGCGCGGCGATCGGCAGCCCGAGCCAGCGCGCGGCACCGTCACTGGCGCGATTGCCGAAGTCGCTGTGGCGCAGGCGGTGATCGATGTTCTCGCTGCCCAGGCCGCGCGTCAGCTTGGCCAGCAGGTGCAGCTCTTCCAGCGTGCTGTGCGGCGAGCCGAGCGCGCCGATGCCTTGTGGCCCGTGCTCGGCCTTGATGCGTTTCAGGCCATCGGCGACGTAGTTGAGCGCGACGTCCCAACCCACCGCCTGCCACTGCCCGCCCTGCTTGATCATCGGGCTCTTGAGCCGCGACTCGGCGTTCAGCGCTTCGTAGCTGAAGCGGTCGCGATCGGCGATCCAGCACTCGTTGACGGCTTCGTTCTCCAGCGGCACCACGCGCATCACGCGGTCGCCCTTGACCTGCACCACCAGATTGGCGCCGGTGGAGTCGTGCGGACTCACGCTCTTGCGACGCGACAACTCCCAGGTGCGCGCGCTGTAGCGAAACGGCTTGCTGGTCAGCGCGCCGACCGGGCAGATGTCGATCATGTTGCCAGACAGCTCGCTGTCCACCGTGTGGCCGACGAAGGTGGTGATCTCGGAATGCTCGCCGCGGTGCTGCATGCCGAATTCCATGATGCCGGCCATCTCTTGCCCGAAGCGCACGCAGCGGGTGCAGTGGATGCAGCGGCTCATCTCTTCCATCGAGATCAGCGGGCCGACGTTCTTGTGGAAGACGACGCGCTTCTCTTCGGTGTAGCGCGAGGCGGAGCCGCCGTAGCCGACCGCGAGATCCTGCAGCTGGCACTCGCCGCCCTGATCGCAGATGGGACAGTCGAGCGGGTGGTTGATGAGCAGGAACTCCATCACCGACTGCTGCGCCTTGATGGCCTTGTCGCTCTTGGTGCGAACGATCATGCCCTGCGTCACCGGCGTGGCGCAGGCCGGCATCGGCTTGGGCGCCTTCTCGATCTCGACCAGGCACATGCGGCAGTTGGCCGCGATGCTCAGCTTCTTGTGGTAGCAGAAGTGCGGGATGTAGGTGCCCGCCGCGTCGGCCGCATGCATGACCATGCTGCCCTCGGCCACGCTGACCTTCTTGCCGTCGAGTTCGATTTCGACCATGGAGTTCTGCTTGCGTCAGGCGGTTGCCAGGTCGGCCACCTTGGCCGGGCGCTGTGCTCCCGGCCCCACCATGCAGCGTTTGTGCTCGACGTGGAAGACAAACTCGTCGCGAAAGTGCTTGAGCATGCCGCGCACCGGCATCGCCGCCGCGTCACCCAGCGCGCAGATGGTGCGGCCCATGATGCTCTCGGCCACCGAGTCGAGCAGCTTCAGGTCGTCGGCCCTGCCCTGCCCCTGCTCGATGCGATGCACCATGCGCCACAACCAGCCGGTGCCCTCGCGGCACGGCGTGCACTGGCCGCACGACTCGTGCATGTAGAAGTACGACAGCCGCAACAGCGCGTCGACCATGCAGCGCGACTCGTCCATCACGATGACGGCGCCCGAGCCCAGCATCGAGCCGGCCTTGGCGCAGGCGTCGTAGTCCATCGTCATGTCCATCATGATCGCGGCCGGCAGCACGGGCGCCGACGCGCCGCCGGGAATCACGGCTTTCAGCTTCCTGCCGCCGCTGACGCCACCGGCGAGTTCGAGCAGCTTGGAAAACGGCGTGCCCATCGGGATCTCGTAGTTGCCCGGGCGCTCGACGTCGCCCACCACCGAGAAGATCTTGGTGCCGCCGTTGTTGGGCTTGCCGATCGCCAGATACGCCTCGCCGCCGTGGTTGATGATCCACGGCACGGCGGCGAAGGTTTCGGTGTTGTTGATCGTCGTGGGCTTGCCGTACAGGCCATAGCTCGCCGGGAACGGCGGCTTGAAGCGCGGCTGACCCTTCTTGCCCTCGAGCGATTCGAGCAGGCCGGTCTCCTCGCCGCAGATGTAGGCGCCGAAGCCGTGGAACGCGTGCAACTGGAACTTGAAGTTGCTGCCGAGGATGTTGTCGCCGAGGTAGCCGGCGTCACGCGCCTCGCGCAGCGCCTCTTCGAAGCGCTCGTAGACGTCGAAGATCTCGCCGTGGATGTAGTTGTAGCCGACGCTCGTGCCCATCGCGTAGGCGGCGATCGCCATGCCCTCGATCACGATGTGCGGGTTGTAGGCGAGGATGTCGCGATCCTTGCAGGTGCCGGGCTCGCCTTCATCGGAGTTGCACACCAGGTACTTCTGCACCGGCAGCGCGCGCGGCATGAAGCTCCACTTCAGGCCGGTGGGGAAGCCCGCGCCGCCGCGGCCGCGCAGGCCCGAGGTCTTGACTTCGGCCACCACCTGCTCGGGGGTCATGCCGGCGCCGCCGTCCTTGCCGAGCATCTTCTTCAGCGCCTGTGTAGCCGCCGCGCGCTTCGTAGTCCTTCAAGCGCCAGTTGCTGCCATTGAGGCCGGCGTAGATCTGCGCGCCGATGTGGCGGTCATGAAAGCAGGTCTCGCGGCCGTCGGCCTGGAACTTGGAGAGGTCTGGCAACGTGATCATCGGACGCTCGCCTTCAACGTGTCGACCAATTCGTTCAACCGCGAGTCGCTCATGAAACTCACCATTTGGCGGTCATTGACCAGCATCACCGGTGCGTCGGCACACGCACCGAGGCACTCGGATTTCTGGATCGTGAACAAGCCGTCGGCGGTGGTGCCGCCCTCTTCCACGCCGAGTTTGTGGCACAGGTGCTCGAGCGCATGCTGGCCGTTGCGCAGCTGGCAGGGCAGGTTGGTGCAGACGTTGAGCTTGAAGCGGCCCACCGGCTGCTGGTTGTACATGTTGTAGAAGGTGGTCACCTCGCGCACCGCGATCGGCGGCATGCCGAGGTAGCCGGCCACGGCCTCTTCGGCTTCGGCGCTGACCCAGCCCTGCTCCTGCTGCACGATGGCCAGGCAGGCCATCACGGCAGACTGCTTCTGTTCGGCGCGGGTACTTGGCGACTTCGCGCGCGAAGCGAGCCTTGGTCGCGTCGCTGAGTGTCAGCGCTCATCGATCGACCTCGCCGAACACGATGTCCATCGTGCCGAGAATCGCCACCGCGTCGGCGATCATGTGGCCGCGGCTCATTTCGTCGAGTGCCGACAGGTGCGCGAACCCCGGCGCGCGGATCTTCATGCGGTACGGCTTGTTGGCGCCGTCGCTGACCAGGTAGATGCCGAACTCGCCCTTCGGGTGCTCCACCGCCGCGTAGGCCTCGCCCTCGGGCACGTGCATGCCTTCGGTGAAGAGCTTGAAGTGGTGGATCAGCTCCTCCATGTTGGCCTTCATGTCGACGCGCTGCGGCGGCGCGACCTTCAGGTTGTCGGTGATCACCGGGCCGTCGTGCGTGCGCAGCCAATCGACGCACTGCCGCACGATCCGGTTGGCCTGGCGCATCTCTTCCACGCGCACGAGGTAACGATCGTAGGTGTCGCCGTTGACGCCCAGCGGCAGGTCGAAATCCATGCGGTCGTACACCTCGTAGGGCTGGTGCTTGCGCAGGTCCCAGGCGATGCCCGAGCCGCGTAGCATCGGGCCGGTCATGCCCAGGTTCAGCGCGCGCTCGGGCGTGACCACGCCGATGCCCACGGTGCGCTGCTTCCAGATGCGGTTGTCGGTGAGCAGCGTCTCGTACTCGTCGACGTAGGTCGGGAAGCGCTTGCAGAAGTCGTCGATGAAATCGAGCAGCGAACCCTGCCGGTTGTCGTTCAGCGCCTTGATCGCACGCGCGTTGCGGATCCTGCTGGGCTGGTACTGCGGCATCGCGTCGGGCAGGTCGCGGTAGACGCCGCCGGGACGGTAATACGCCGCGTGCATGCGCGCGCCCGACACCGCCTCGTACATGTCGAGGATGTCTTCGCGCTCGCGGAAGCAGTAGATGAAGATGTTCATCGCACCGCAGTCCAGGCCGTGCGCGCCCAGCCACAGCAGGTGGTTGAGGATGCGCGTCAGCTCGTCGAACATCACGCGGATGTACTGCGCGCGCTCGGGCACCTGGACGCCCAGCAGCTTCTCGATCGCCAGGCAGTAGGCGTGCTCGTTGCACATCATCGACACGTAGTCGAGCCGGTCCATGTACGGCAGCGCCTGGATGAAGGTCTTGCTCTCGGCGAGTTTTTCAGTCGCGCGGTGCAGCAGCCCGATGTGCGGGTCGGCGCGCTGGATCACTTCACCGTCGAGCTCGAGCACCAGACGCAGCACGCCGTGCGCGGCAGGGTGCTGCGGTCCGAAGTTCAGCGTGTAATTCTTGATCTCGGCCATGACTACACGCCGCCGTACTTCTCTTCGCGGACGACACGCGGCGTGATCTCCCGTGGCTCGATCGTCACCGGCTGGTAGATCACGCGTTTCTTCTCGGCGTCGTAGCGCATCTCGACGTGGCCCGACACCGGGAAGTCCTTGCGCATCGGGTGGCCGATGAAGCCGTAGTCGGTAAGGATGCGACGCAGATCGAGGTGTCCGTCGAAGACGATGCCGTAGAGGTCGAAGGCCTCGCGCTCGAACCAGTTGACACCGCTCCAGATCTCGGTGACCGATGGCACGACCGGCACATCGTCGTCGGGCGCGAACACCTTCAGCCGCACGCGCCAGTTGTGCGTGACCGACAGCAGGTGCAGCACCACGCAGTAGCGCAGCCCGTCCCACGGCTGGTTGCGGTAGCTCGAGTAGTCGACACCGCACAGGTCCATCACCTGCTCGAACTTCAGCTCGGAGTGATCGCGCAGCGTACGCGCGGCGCCGAGGTAGTCGTCGGCACTGACCGTGACGGTGATCTCGCCGCGGTCGCGCACCAGCTTCTTGATGCTGGCGCCGAGGATGGTTTGCAGGGACGCCTGCAGGGTGTCGAGACGGCTGCTCATGCGGAGGTTAGGCGCGCGCGATGGTGTTCTCGCGGCGGATCTTGGCCTGCAACTGCAGGATGCCGTAAAGCAGCGCCTCGGCTGTGGGCGGGCAGCCGGGCACGTAGACATCGACCGGCACGATGCGATCGCAGCCGCGCACCACCGAGTAGCTGTAGTGGTAGTAGCCGCCGCCGTTGGCGCAGGAACCCATGCTCAACACCCAGCGCGGCTCGGCCATCTGGTCGTACACCTTGCGCAGTGCGGGCGCCATCTTGTTGCACAGCGTGCCGGCCACGATCATCAGGTCGCTCTGCCGCGGGCTCGGTCGGAACAGCATGCCGAAACGGTCGATGTCGTAGCGTGCCGCACCGGCGTGCATCATCTCGACCGCGCAGCACGCCAGGCCGAACGTCATCGGCCACAACGAGCCGGTCTTGGACCAGTTGATCAGCTTGTCGACCGAGGTGGTGACGAAGCCTTCCTTGAGGACGCCTTCAATGCCCATGAAACGATGCCTTCACTCCCAATCGAGGGCGCCCTTCTTCCACTCGTAGAAGAAGCCGACGACCAGGATGGCCAGGAAAATCATCATGGCCCAGAAGCCCGGCGCACCGATCTCCTTGAGCGCGACCGCCCACGGGAAGAGGAACGCGATCTCCAGGTCGAACAGGATGAACAGGATCGCGACCAGGTAGTAGCGCACGTCGAACTTCATGCGCGCGTCCTCGAACGCCTCGAAGCCGCATTCGTAGGGACTGTTCTTCTGCACGTCGGGCCGGTTGGGGCCGAAGACGAAGCCGATCAGCTGCGGTGCGACGCCGACGGCCACCCCCACCAGGATGAACAGCATCACGCTGAGGTAGGGTTGCAGGTCCATGATTCGATCGTGTGTCGGGACGGGCGCTGCGCAAGGGATCAATACCTGTCGTGTCGCATCGTTGGTGCCGACGGCGAGACTCGAACTCGCACAGCTTTCGCCACTACCCCCTCAAGATAGCGTGTCTACCAATTTCACCACGTCGGCACAGCGGTCACGAGAGCCCGATTGCCCGGCAAAGGCCTCGAGGACAGGCCCCTGGAACAGCCTGTCATTCTAATGCGTTTCGCTCGTGCGGCCGTTGTCGCGTTGACACGCGACAGCACTTGCGCGCACGTGAAGCGATCGAAGGCCGAGTCGCGAGCCTGTGATGCGCGCCTGGGTCGACCTCAGCGGCTGGCCGGTGCCGCCGGCACGGCGGGTGTCGCTGCACTGGCCGCACCGGGAATCACCGCACCCGGAATCACTGCGCCCGGGGTGACAGCCGACGCGGGCGCGCTCGCCGCCGAGGCGGGCCTGTCGAGCACGGTGTCGCCGCCGCCGCGCACCTTGCCGCCGCCGGAGGACACGAACGCCAGCGCAAGCGTGCAGATGAAAAAGACGCCGGCACACACCGCGGTGGAGCGCGACAGGAAGTTGGCGCTGCCGGTGGCCCCGAACAGGCTGCCAGAGGCACCGCCGCCGAACGAAGCGCCCATGTCGGCGCCCTTGCCGTGCTGGATCAGCACAAGGCCGATCATCACCACCGCAGACAGAATCTGCACGATCAGCACGATGTTGGTCAACAGTTGCATGAGAAAGAGGCTCCTGATTCGCTGAATGTCGTGCTTCAACCCGTGGCGCGGCAGATGGCGATGAAGTCGTCGGCTTTCAACGACGCGCCGCCGATCAGCCCGCCGTCGACGTCGGGCTGCGCAAACAGCGAGCGTGCGTTGTCGGCCTTGACGCTGCCGCCATAGAGGATCTTCATGCGGTCGGCGTGCGCGGTGGCCGCCCGCAGTTGGGCGCGCAGCACCGCGTGCACCGCCTGCGCCTGCTCGGGCGAGGCGGTGCGGCCGGTGCCGATGGCCCACACCGGCTCGTACGCAACGACCATCTCGCCCGCGCAGTGCGCCAGCGTGTGGATCACCGCGGAGAGCTGGCGCTTGACGACGACATCGGTCTCGCCGGCTTCGCGCTGCGCGAGGCTTTCGCCGACGCACACGATCGGCGTCACGCCCTTGGCCAGCGCCGCCTTGGCCTTGTCGGCGACCAGTTGATCACTCTCTTGATGAAACTGCCGGCGCTCGGAGTGGCCGACAATCACGTAGCGGCAGCCGAATTCGGCCAGCATGGCGGCCGACACCTCGCCGGTGTAGGCACCCTGCTCGTGCATCGAACAATCCTGGGCACCCCAGCGCAGGTCGCTGCTTGCAAACGCCAGCGCCACCTCCGCGAGGTACGGAAACGGGGCACACGCCGCGACATCGCACTCATACGGACGTCCTTGCACGATGGTGGCCAGCAGCGGCTCGTTGGTCGCGCGACTGCCGTGCATCTTCCAGTTGCCCACCACGAGCTTGCGTCGCATGCGGAAAGCCCTCCGCTTACCAGCGCAGCATGATCTTGCCGACGTGCGAGCCCGACTCCATCAGCGCGTGCGCCTGTGCGGCCTGCGCGGCGTCGAACACCTTGTGCACGATCGGCTTCACTTTGCCCGCTTCGAGCAGCGGCCACACGCGGCGGCGCAGCGATTCGGCGATCGCGGCCTTGAACGCCTCGGGGCGCGGGCGCAGCGTGGAGCCGGTGATCGTGAGGCGGCGACGCAGCACCTCGCCGGCGTTGAACTCGCTCTTCACGCCGCCCTGCACCGCGATGATCACGATGCGGCCCTCGTCGGCCACGCACTGCACTTCGCGCGCGATGTACGACCCGGCCACCATGTCGAGCACCACGTCGGCACCGCGGCCCTCGGTGATGCGCTTGACCTCGTCGACGAAGTCCTGGTCCTTGTAGTTGATCGCCGCGTCGGCACCGATCTCGAGGCAGGCCTTGCACTTGTCGGCCGACCCGGCCGTGACGATCACGCGCGCGCCGAACGCCTTGCCAAGCTGGATCGCGGTGACCCCGATGCCGCTCGAACCACCCTGCACGAGCAGCGTCTCGCCGGCCTTCAGGCCTGCACGGTCGAACACGTTGGTCCAGACGGTGAAAAACGTCTCCGGCAGCCCGCCGGCCTCGATGTCGGTCAAGCCCTTGGGCACCGGCAGACATTGCGACACCGGTGCGACTGCCAGCTGCGCGTAGCCGCCGCCGGCCACCAACGCACACACACGATCGCCGACCTTCAAGCCGGCCGCGGCCATGGCCTTGGCGTCGCCGTCGAGGATCTCACCCGCAAACTCCAGCCCCGGCAGGTCGGACGCGCCGGGTGGCGGCGCATAGGCACCCTTGCGTTGCAGCACGTCGGGCCGGTTGATGCCCGACGCGGCCACTCGCACGAGCACCTCGCCGGCGCCCGGCTGCGGGTCGGGCCGCTCGGTCAGCACCAGCACCTCGGGCGCGCCGAAGCCTTTGATTTCGACGGCTTTCATGCTCGGCGCTCGTTACCGCTGCGGTTCCTGTTGGGGCAGCGGTTGCTGTTGTTGCTCGGCCTGCTCGGCGCTTTGCGGCTCTTCGCGCGGTGCCTCACGGTCGCGGCGCGGCGGGCGATCGCCCCGGTCACCACGGTCGCGGTCACCCCGATCGCCGCGGTCGCGGCGCGGCGGGCGATCGCCGCGGTCGTCTTCCATGCCTTCGGGCCGCTCGAGCAACGCCTTCATCGACAGCTTGACGCGACCCTTTTCGTCGGTCTCGAGCACCTTGACCTTGACCACCTGGCCCTCGCTCAGCACGTCGGTCACCTTCTCGATGCGCTGGTGCGCGATCTGGCTGATGTGCAGCAGGCCATCCTTGCCCGGCAGCAGATTCACCAACGCGCCGAAGTCGAGAATCTTGGTGATCGGGCCTTCGTAGACCTTGCCGACTTCGACGTCGGCGGTGATCTCTTCGATGCGCTTCTTCGCGTAGGCGGCCTTGTCGGCTTCGATCGACGCGATGGTGATGGTGCCGTCTTCGGCGATGTCGATCGTGCAGCCGGTCTCGACGGTGAGCGCGCGGATTGTTGCGCCGCCCTTGCCGATGACGTCGCGGATCTTCTCCGGGTTGATCTTCATCGTGTACAGGCGTGGCGCGAACTGGGACACATCGGCCCGTGCACTGCCCACCGCCTCGACCATCTTGGCCAGGATGTGCAGGCGCGCTTCCTTGGCCTGCGCCAGCGCGACCTGCATGATCTCTTTGGTGATGCCCTGGATCTTGATGTCCATCTGCAGCGCGGTCACGCCGGCGCCGGTGCCGGCGACCTTGAAGTCCATGTCACCCAGGTGATCCTCGTCGCCGAGGATGTCGGTGAGCACGGCGAAACGGTTGCCGTCCTTGATGAGGCCCATCGCGATGCCGGCCACGTGCGCCTTCATCGGCACGCCGGCGTCCATCAGGCTCAGGCAGCCGCCGCACACCGAAGCCATCGACGACGAGCCGTTGGACTCGGTGATCTCCGAGACGACACGGATCGAATACGGGAAGTCTTCCTTGCTCGGCAGGCACGCCACCAGCGCACGCTTGGCCAGGCGGCCGTGGCCGATCTCGCGGCGCTTCGGGCTGCCGACACGGCCGGTTTCGCCGGTGGCGAACGGCGGCATGTTGTAGTGGAGCATGAAGCGCTCTTCGTACTCGCCGGCCAGTGCGTCGATGCGCTGCGAGTCGCGTTCGGTGCCCAGCGTGGCGGCCACCAGCGCCTGCGTCTCGCCGCGCGTGAACAGCGCCGAGCCGTGGGCGCGCGGCAGCACGCCGGCGCGAATCTCGATCGGGCGCACGGTGCGCGTGTCGCGGCCGTCGATGCGCGGCTCGCCAGACAGGATCTGGCTGCGCACGATGCGCGACTCGATGTCGAACAGCAGGCCCTCGACCTTGACGGTGTCGAAGGTCAGGCCCTCTTCGGTGAGCGCGCCGATCACGAAGGCATAGGCCTCGCGGCAGGCCTGCGTGCGCGCCTGCTTGCTGCGGATCTGATAGGCGGCCCGCAGCTTGTCTTCGCCGAGCGCCGCGACCTTGGCGATGAAGGGCTCGTCCTTGGCCGGTGCCTGCCACGTCCAGGTGGGCTTGCCGGCGTCGCGCACCAGCTCGTGGATCGCTTCGATGGCGACCTTGCCCTGCTCGTGACCGAACACCACGGCGCCGAGCATCACCTCTTCGGACAGCTGGTCGGCCTCGGACTCCACCATCAAGACGGCGGCCTCGGTGCCGGCAACCACCAGGTCGAGCTTGGACTGCGTGAGCTCGGTCTTGCCGGGGTTGAGCACGTACTGGCCGTTGACGTAGCCCACGCGGGCCGCGCCGATCGGGCCGTTGAACGGAATGCCCGAAATCGCCAGCGCCGCCGAGGCGCCGATCAGCGCAGCAACATCGGCCTGCACCTCGGGGTTCAACGACATCACATGGATGACGACTTGCACCTCGTTGAAGAAGCCATCCGGAAACAGCGGGCGGATCGGGCGGTCGATCAGTCGCGAGGTCAACGTCTCGAGTTCGCTCGGGCGCCCCTCACGCTTGAAGAAGCTGCCCGGGATCTTGCCGGCGGCGTAGGTCTTCTCGATGTAGTCGACCGTCAGCGGGAAGAAGTCTTGCCCCGGCTTGGCGCTCTTGGCAGCCACCACGGTGGCCAGCACCACGGTGTCTTCGATGTTGACGACGACGGCGCCTCCCGCCTGGCGGGCGATCTCGCCGGTCTCCAGCGTCACGCGGTGTTGTCCCCATTGAAATGTCTTGCTGACCTTGTTGAACAGGCTCATTGAATTGCTCCAGTTGCTGGTGGGCGCGCCGGCTCTCTCAAACGGCGAGCCGAGCGCATGCGCGGTGCGGCGGCATGCAAACCGGGAGCGTGGGACACGACGGCGCGATGCCATTCCAGCGCGGCTCAGGACTTGAGCCTCGTTGGAATGACACAGCAGCGCCAAGATGGGTGCCTCGCTCCGGGATCGGAGCCCGCCGCCACGAGTGAGGTGACGGGCCGCCGAACGAACAGCCGGCTTATTTGCGCAGGCCGAGCTTGTGAATCAGCGCCGAATAGCGTTCGGCGTCGTTGTTCTTCAAGTAGTCCAGCAGCTTGCGCCGCCGGCTCACCATCCTGAGCAGGCCGCGGCGGCCGTGGTGGTCTTTCAGATGCGTCTTGAAGTGCGGGGTCAGTTCGTTGATGCGTGCGGTGAGCAACGCAACCTGAACTTCGGGAGAGCCGGTGTCCTTGGCGCCGCGCGCGTTGGACTTGACGATCTCGGCCTTTTGGCTGACTGCCATCGACATGAACGATTTCCTCAATGCGTGAAACCGCCCGAGCTGGCTTTCAGCCGGAGACGGTTTCAGTGTTGCCACTTGCGGCCGCAGGTGAAACCGACCCGCGCCGTGCCGTCGTTCGCGACCCGAATGCCACAGCACCCTGGCAAGAACGACCGGCGATTATAGCCTGAGCGCCCGAGCGAGCCTGGCCACGCCGCGGGTCAGGCGCTCGGGCTCGCGCGACGCAAAACACCAGCGCAGCCAGCCCTCGCCCTCGGGCCCGAAGGCGATGCCGGGCGCCAGGCCGAGGCCCTGTTCGGCGACCAGTCGCTTGGCCAGCGCCAAGGAGTCGCCCTGCCCTTCGATCTTCAGGAACGCATAGAGACCGCCGTCGGGCACGGCGGCGGTCACGCCAGGCAGCTGTCTCAATTGGGCCAGCAGCAGGTCGCGGCAGGCTCGCAGCCGCTGCACCAGCCCGTCGACGAACGCGTCGCCCAACGCCAGTGCGGCCAGGCCGCCGTGCTGCACGAATTCCGGTGCGCACGAGGTGTTGAATTCGATCAACTTGCCGATCTGGGCCACCACGCCGTCTGGCACCACCATCCAACCCAGGCGCCAGCCGGTCATCAGGAAGCTCTTGGAAAAACTGTGCACGACGATCAGGCGGTCGTCGGGCGTCGCGAGGTCGAGAAAGCTGGGAGCGCAGGGCCCACCGCCGAACCACATGCGCTCGTAGACCTCGTCGGCGACGATCCAGGTGCCGGTGCGCCGGCAGTGCGCGAGCAATGCGTGCTGCTCCTCGCGCGTCAGCGTCCAGCCGGTGGGGTTGTTGGGCGAATTGACCAGCACCACCTTGGTCTGCGGTGTGATCGCGTCGATCAGCGATTGCACGTCGAGCCGCCACACGCCGGCCGCGTCGGGCGCCAGTGCGACGCGCTTGACGCGCGCGCCCATCATCGTGGGCTGCTGGGTGAGGTTGGGCCACACCGGCACCACCGCCACCACTTCGTCGCCGGCGCCGGCGAGCAGCTGGGTGGCCAGCATCAGCGCGCTGACGCCGGAACTGGTGACGGCGATGCGCTCGGCGCTGACGTTGCCGTGAAAACCCGTCATGTAGCGCGCCAGCGCGTCACGCAGCTCGGGCAGGCCCAGGTTGTGGCCATAGAAGGTTTCGCCGCGCTCGAGTGAACGCGCCGCCGCCTCGCGCACCGCCAGCGGCGTGACTTCGTCGCTCTCGCCGAACCAGAAGGCGAGCACATCCGGGTTCTTCAGCGCGGCGTTGGCCACCTCGCGAATGCGCGAGCTTTGCATTGCGACCACGGTGTCACGCATGCGCAGCTCCCATGAAGTCGGCAGGCACTCGCTGCCCATCGCACAACAAGTGATTCCCCGCCCTTGAAATTTCTCATTCCGCTTCCAACTCGAGGCCATGGGCGCGAGGCCACGAGCAATTGGCTCGTCGCGGGCACACCCGATAGTCAAGAGAGGTCCACACCATGTTTATCGTTCCGATGACACGCACGTCCGATTGGGTGCGCAACTTCGATCTTGTCCGACGAGTCGTTCGACCGTCTGTTCGCCGACGGGTCGACGCAAGCCGCGCCGCCGCGCAGCCCGGCGCTGGATGTTGCCGAGTCCGACCAAGCATACACAGTCACGCTGGATCTGCCGGGCGTGGCCAAGGACGACGTCAAGGTGTCGATCGAGGGCCGCCGCGTGCAGATCGAAGCCCAAGCCGGCAAGACCGCCGAGCGCAAGGAAGGCGACCGCGTGCTGGTGCGCGAACGCGCCGAGTCGAGCTATGCGCGCAGCTTCGTGCTGCCGGTGGAGCTCGATCAAGAGCGCTCCACCGCCAAACTCGACAACGGCGTGCTGACGCTCGAGTTGGCCAAGCGCCGCAACGCAAGCGCCACGCAGATCACGATCAACTGATCGCCACCGCGCTCGTCGGGCGCCGCCACCTGATCAAGCGGCCAGCGCGGTGCGACGTCGAACGCGTAGTCGCGCGATGGCGTCGCGCCACGTTGCAAGCGCATCGCCGCGGCCAGCGCGATCATCGCGCCGTTGTCGGTACACAGTGCCGCTTCCGGGTAGTGCACCCGGAAGCGCCGTTGCTGCGCCAGCGCATTCAGGCGCTGCCTCAGCAGCGCGTTGGCACCGACGCCGCCGGCCACGACGAGTCGATCCAGCCCTGTGTCGCTGAGAGCGCGCACCGCCTTGCGCACCAGCACGTCGACGATCGCCGCCTGGGTCGATGCAGCGAGATCGGCGCGCTGAACGGCCGTCGGCTCAGGCCCCAGCTTGCGGTGCTGCAGCCAGACCGCCGTCTTGAGCCCTGCGAACGAGAAATCCAGATCGCCGCTGTTCAACAGCGGCCGTGGCAAGACGAACGCGTCGGCGCGGCCGTGCTCGGCGAGCGCTGCCAACGCCGGGCCGCCCGGGTAGCCCAGGCCGAGCAGCTTGGCGGTCTTGTCGAAGGCCTCTCCAGCGGCGTCGTCGACCGTCTCGCCGAGCAGCTGATAGCGCCCGACCTCGCGCACTTGCATCAGCTGCGTGTGTCCGCCCGACACCAGCAGCGCGACGAACGGAAACTGCGGCGGGTCGACCGACAAGAACGGCGACAGCAGGTGGCCTTCGAGGTGATGCACCGCCAGGCAAGGCCGTCCGAGCGCGGCCGCCATCGCGTTGGCGCAAGCAGCGCCCACCAGCAGCGCCCCGGCAAGCCCCGGCCCGCGCGTGTACGCGATGACGTCGACGTCGGCCAACGAGCAATCCGCTTGCGCGAGCACCTGTTGCACCAGCGGCAGCAGGCGGCGCACATGGTCGCGCGAGGCCAGTTCGGGCACGACACCGCCATACGCACGATGCATGTCGGCCTGGCTGTGCAAGGCGTGCGCGATCAAGTGCGGAAGCTCTGCCGCTTGCACGCTCACCAGCGCGACGCCGGTTTCGTCGCACGACGATTCGATGCCAATGACGTTCATCTTGACTGCCTGTAACTAGCAGTATCTGTTTGCTGGTTTTGCCTCAATTGGCAGAAATACGTCACACATCGCCATGGGGACATACCCGTGATGCCAGTCACGACGCTTGTTGAGTGCCAATCACGCGGTTACTCTTGCGGCGCTCCCCGCTGGATACATGGCGGATTTTCGAAACCGAAACCGTTGGGACCATGAAAGAGTTCAAGCTCACAGCATGGCCGGAGCTGCCGGCGCCGTACCAACGAATCGCCTATCGCCGGATGCTGAGCGATATGTCGCATCGCTTCGTGACTGCGCACCAGCTGTGCGAGAGCAGCGGGGCCACCAAGCTCGAAGTGCGCGTGTTTCTGCAGATGCTGTCCGAGCGCGGCCTGTTGCGCGAGCGTGATCACGAAGAAACGCACGGCTTGCTCGGGCCGTTGGGCGGCTGGTTGCGCCGCGCGTGGCACGGCGAGAACGCCAGGCACTGAGGCCGGACGCGATGCAAGCGGCCGGGCTCTGACGATCGCCAGCCGCCCCGGATCGATTGAACAAGGCCCGTCACGACGGGCCTTGGTTCGCTTTCGACTCAGCCGCGTCAATGTTCTTCCTTGGCGTGGTTGATCGAGTACTTCGGGATCTCGATCGTCACGTCGCGATTGGACAGGATGGCCTGGCACGACAGCCGCGAGGTCGGCGCCAGGCCCCAGGCCCTGTCGAGCAAATCTTCCTCGGATTCGTCCATCTCGCCCAACGACTCGAAGCCCTCTCGCACGATCACATGGCAGGTGGTGCAGGCGCAGCTCATCTCGCAGGCGTGCTCGATGGCGATGCCGTTTTCGAGCATGGCCTCGCACAACGACGTGCCGGCAGGCGCCTCGATGCTGTCGCCCTGCGGGCAGTACTCGGGGTGCGGCAGGATGCGGACGACCGGCACTCAGACCTCTTCGACTCGGCGACCGGTGAGCACCGAGCGGATGCTGCGGTTCATGCGAATCGCCGCAAAACCCTCGGTGCTGTCCGCCAGCGCGTCGAGCGCCGCCCGGATCGGCGCCGGATCGTCACCCACGCGGGCTCGCTCCAGTTCGCCGATGCAGCGCTCGATCGATGCGTGCTCGGTCGCGTCCAGCAGGTCACCATCGGCCGCTAGCGCGGAGCGCGTGGCCAACACCAGGCGCTCGGCATCAACCTGCGCCTCGCGCAGCGCGCGTCGGTGCATGTCGACCTCGGCGCTGCCGAAGCCCTCGCTCAACATGCGCGCCACGTCATCATCGGAGAGGCCGTAGCTGGGCTTGACCACCACCGCCGCCTCGACCCCCGAGGTCAGTTCACGCGCCGACGCCGACAGCAGGCCGTCCGCGTCGACCTGAAACGCGACGCGGATGCGCGCGGCACCAGCAGCCATCGGTGGGATGCCGCGCAACTCGAAGCGCGCGAGCGAGCGGCAGTCGGCGACCAGTTCACGCTCGCCTTGCACCACATGGATGGACATGGCCGTCTGGCCATCCTTGAAGGTGGTGAACTCCTGCGCCCTGGCCACCGGAATGGTGGTGTTGCGCTCGATGATGCGTTCGACCAAACCGCCCATGGTTTCGACACCCAGCGACAGCGGGATCACGTCGAGCAGCAACAACTCGCCATCGCGCGAATTGCCTGCCAGCGCGTTGGCCTGAATGGCGGCGCCCAGAGCGACCACCTGGTCCGGATCGAGGTTGGTCAGTGCGGGCCGCCCAAAGTAGGCCGCTACCGCACCCTGCACCGCCGGCATGCGCGTCGCACCGCCCACCAGTACGACGCCCTGCACTTCGGCGAGGTCGACATGAGCATCGCGCACGACCTTGCGCAAGACACCGATCGTGCGTTCGACCAGCGGCCTGGTTGCGGCGTCAAACGTTTCGCGGTCGACCACCACTTCGAGTGCGCCGCCCGACAACTCGGCGCTGACACGTGCCTGCTGCTGCGCCGTCAGCACCTCTTTTGCCGCACGCGCCGCGGTCAGGATGGCTTGCTTGTCGTGCGGCGTCTCGGCCGTGCCCCGCGTTTGCGCCAGCGCCCACGCCGCGAGCGCACGATCGAAATCGTCGCCGCCGAGGGCAGAGTCGCCGCCGGTGGCGACCACCTCGAACACGCCGCGTGCGAGGCGCAGCAACGACACGTCGAAGGTGCCGCCGCCGAGGTCGTAGATCAGGTAAAGGCCCTCGCTGCCGTTGTCCAACCCGTAGGCCAGCGCCGCAGCGGTCGGCTCGTTGATCAGCCGCATGACTTTCAACCCAGCCAATGCGGCGGCATCCTTGGTGGCTTGGCGTTGCGCATCATCGAAGTACGCGGGCACCGTGATCACTGCGCCGAAAAGATCGCCGTCGAACGAGTCCTCGGCCCGCTGGCGCAGGGTGGCCAGGATCTGCGCCGATACCTCGACCGGTGACTTGAGGCCTTGCGGCGTGCGCAACTGCACCATGCCCGCGCCGTCGACCAGCCGATAAGGCAGCCGTCCCGCGTCGGGCAGATCGGCCAGCTTGCGTCCCATCAACCGTTTCACCGACGCGATCGTGTGCTCGGGGTCGACGCCCTGCATCGCCTGGGCGGCAGCGCCGATATCGCAGCCTCCGTCGGCGCGATAGCGCACGATCGACGGCAACAGCACGCGGCCTTGCTCGTCGGGCAGGCACAACGCGTGGCCGTGGCGCATCGCGGCCACCAACGAATGCGTGGTACCCAGGTCGATGCCGACCGCAACGCGGCGCATGTGTGGATCGGGGCTTTGGCCGGGCTCCGACAGCTGCAACAGCGCCATGGCGTCAGGTTTCCAGGACGTTCGAGCCTTTGCTCGATCTGTTCGCGCAGGCGCGCCAGGAACATCCACTCGCGCAGCTTGGGCAGCGCGAGCGCGCGCGTCGTGGTGAGCATCGAGGTCGCTGCCCACAGCGTCACGAACGGCCTTCAGCTGCGCCTCGACCTCGCTGTCCAACGCCTTGACCGCTTCGGCCGAAGGCGCCTCGGCCAGCGCCTCATGCCATCGCATCTGACGCGCCAACACCTCGGGTGGCACCGGTTCGCTGTCGCGTTCGTGCACCTTGTGGCCGGCGAGTTCGCAGAGGTAGCTGGCGCGCGTCAACGGATCCTTGAGGCGGCGGTGCGCCTCGTTGACTCGCACCGCCCATTGCATCGCGAGGCGCTGCGCCGCCGCGCCCTCGGAGGCAAAGCGGTCGGGGTGCACGCGCGATTGCAACTCGCGCCAGCGGGCAGCCAAGGCCGCGGCATCGAGTTCGAACCGACGCGGCAATCCGAGCAGCGCGAAATCGTCATCATCGAGCTTCATGCTGACAACGCCTTCTCGGAAGCGGGCCGCTCGAAGCAACTGGCGATGGGCGCGGGTGACATGGCGATGCAACTCAGGCAACGACCATCAGCCGCTGCTCCAACAGGGCGGCGGCGTCAGACTCGAAAGGACTCGCCGCAGCCGCAGCGGTCTTTTTCCTTCGGGTTTTCGAACCTGAACCCTTCGTTCAACCCTTCGCGCACGAAGTCGAGTTGCGTGCCGTCGAGGTACGGCAGGCTCTTCGGGTCGACCAGCACCTTGACGCCGTGTTCTTCGAACACATGGTCCTCCGGTGCAATGTCGTCCGCGTACTCGAGCTTGTAGGCCAGCCCCGAGCAGCCTGTGGTCTTGACGCCCAGGCGCACACCGACTCCCTTGCCGCGTTTGGCGAGGTAGCGCGTGACATGGCGGGCAGCAGCCTCGGACAACGTGACAGCCATGGGCTTCAGTTCACCTTTGCTTCTTCGGCCACGCCATGGCGGGCCTTGTAGTCGCTCACCGCCGCCTTGATGGCGTCTTCGGCCAGGATCGAGCAGTGGATCTTCACCGGCGGCAACGCCAGCTCTTCGGCGATCTGCGAGTTCTTGATCGTCATCGCCTGATCGAGCGTCTTGCCCTTGACCCACTCGGTGATCAGCGAACTCGACGCGATGGCCGAGCCGCAGCCGTAGGTCTTGAAGCGTGCATCCTCGATCAGCCCGGTGTTGGGGTCGACCTTGATCTGCAGCTTCATCACGTCGCCGCAGGCAGGCGCGCCGACCATGCCGGTGCCCACCGCGTCGTCGCCCTTGTCGAACGAGCCGACATTGCGTGGATTTTCGTAGTGGTCGATGACCTTGTCGCTGTATGCCATGTCAGTACTCCGATTGCTCTTCAATCAATGTGCGGCCCAATGGATCGTGCTCAAGTCCACGCCGTCGCGAAACATCTCCCACAGAGGAGACAGCTCGCGCAGCTTGGCCACACGGTCCCTCAACGTCGAGGCGGCGTAGTCGATGTCTTGTTCGGTCGTGAAGCGGCCGATCGTCATGCGCAGGCTCGAGTGCGCCAGCTCGTCGCTGCGGCCGAGCGCGCGCAGCACGTAGCTCGGTTCCAGGCTCGCCGACGTGCAGGCCGAGCCCGACGACACCGCGATGCCCTTGATGCCCATGATCAGCGATTCGCCCTCGACGAAGTTGAACGACGCATTGACGTTGTGCGGGACCCGGGCGCGAGAGGTCACCGTTGATGAACACCTGCTCGATGTCGGCAATGCCGTCGAGCAAGCGGCGTTGCAGCATGCGGATGCGCTCGATCTCGGCGCCCATCTCGGCGCCGGCGATCGCGTAGGCCGCGCCCATGCCGACGATCTGGTGCGTCGGCAGCGTACCTGAGCGCAGCCCGCGCTCGTGGCCGCCGCCGTGCATCTGCGCCTCGAGCCGCACCCGCGGCTTGCGGCGCACGTACAGCGCACCGATGCCCTTGGGACCGTAGCTCTTGTGCGACGCCAGGCTCATCAGGTCGATCGGCAACGCCATCAGGTTGATCGCCACCTTGCCGGTGGCCTGCGCCGCATCGACGTGGAAGATGACGCCACGCTCGCGGCACATCGCCCCGATCGTGGCGACGTCCTGGATCACGCCGATCTCGTTGTTGACCAGCATCACCGAGGCCAGGATGGTGTCCGGCCGCAGCGCAGCCTTGAAGCGATCGAGATCGAGCAGCCCGTTTTCCTGCACGTCGAGGTAAGTCACCTCGAAACCCTGGCGCTCGAGCTCGCGCATCGTGTCGAGCACGGCCTTGTGCTCGGTCTTCACGGTGATCAGGTGCTTGCCGCGCGACTGATAGAAGTGCGCAGCGCCCTTGATTGCCAGGTTGTCCGATTCGGTAGCGCCCGAGGTCCAGATGATCTCCCGCGGATCGGCGCCGACCAGCGCCGCCACCTGGCCGCGCGCCTTCTCCACCGCCTCTTCGGCCTCCCAGCCCCAGGCGTGACTGCGCGAGGCCGGGTTGCCGAAATGCTCGCGCAGCCAGGGGACCATGGCGTCGACGACACGCGGGTCGACCGGCGTCGTCGCGCCGTAGTCCATGTAGATCGGAAAGTGCGGTGTCATGGTCGGCGTTGGCGTGGCTCGTTGGCGGGCAAACTCACTGGTTGCTGCGTCACTTGGACATGGCGCTGCCGAGGGCGAACACCGAGTTCGGTGCCGTCACCTTGATCGGCTTGACCACCGGGACGTTGGAGATCGCGCGCTTGATCGGCGCCTCCTCGATCGCCACGCCCTTGGCCAGCTGCTCGTCGACCAGCTTGCGCAGCGAGATCGAATCGAGGTACTCGATCATCTTCTGGTTGAGGTTGGCCCACAGGTCGTGCGTCATGCAGCGGCCGGTGTCCTCACCCATGCAGTTTTCCTTGCCAAGGCAGCCGGTGGCATCGATCGGCTCGTCGACTGCCACGATGATGTCGGCCACCGAGATCTCCTCGGCCTTGCGGCCCAGGGTGTAGCCGCCGCCGGGGCCGCGCGTGCTTTCCACCAGTTCGTGGCGGCGCAGTTTGCCGAACAGCTGCTCGAGATAGGACAACGAGATCTGCTGACGCTGGCTGATGGCGGCCAGGGCCACCGGGCCGTTGGTGGATCGCAGACCCAGGTCGATCATTGCCGTGACTGCGAAACGTCCTTTTGTGGTCAATCGCATGGAATGCTCCTTGACAGCCTGGCCGCACCGGCGGCGTGCCCGCGCTAGCGGCCGAAAAGCCCGAATCCCGAGCTCTTTGGTCAAGTATAGCGGAGACCGACTAATTTAGTCGGCAATGGGGTCAGGTCGGCGGCTCGAGCCGCGCCTGCAGATCCTTCATCAGACCGTCGCACGCCTCTTCGACCAGATCGAGCACACGTTCGAACCCCGCGGGCGCCCCGTAGTAGGGGTCTGGCACGCTCGTGCCACGGGGTCGCCGCGGCGAAAAGTCCATCAGCAGGCGGATCCGTCCGGCCAAAGGCCCTGGGCACATCTCGGCCATTCGCTCGACGTGATCGGTGTCCATGGCCACCACCAGATCGAAGCGCTCGAAGTCGTCGGCTCGCAGTTGGCGCGCCCGCTGGCGCGACAAGTCATAGCCGCGGCGCAGCGCACTTTGCTGCGCGCGGTGGTCAGGAGGCGAGCCAGCGTGGTAGTCGACGGTACCGGCCGAAGCCACCTCGACCTGGGCTTGCAAGCCCGGCGTCTGCCAGCTTGCGCCGCAAGACCCCCTCAGCGGTGGGCGAGCGGCAGATGTTGCCGGTGCACACCATCAGCACGCGAATCGATGCCGTCACGAGGCGCCCCGCGCGCTGTCGATCGGCACCACGTTGCCGTCGCCCGTCGAGGCGCCGAAGGCCTGCTCGCGCAGCAGGCTGAGCTGGTCGCGCACCCGAGCCGCCTGTTCGAACTCCAGATTGCGGGCGTGCTCGAGCATCTGCCGCTCCAGCGCCTTGATGCGCTTGCCGAGGTCCTTCTCGCTCATCATTTCGACTTCGGCCGCAGCCGCCTTGCCCTTGAGCTTGGACTTGTCGGACTGCGAATCGACCACGCCGTCGATCATCTCGCGCACCTGCTTGGTGATGCTGCGCGGCGTGATGCCCTGTTCGAGGTTGAAGGCGATCTGCCGGGCGCGGCGACGGTCGGTTTCGTCGATCGCCCGCTGCATCGAGTCGGTCACCCGCTCGGCGTAGAGGATCGCCCTGCCGTTGACGTGGCGGGCCGCGCGGCCAATCGTCTGGATCAGGCTGCGCTCGGCGCGCAGGAAACCTTCCTTGTCGGCGTCGAGGATCGCCACCAGCGACACCTCTGGCAGGTCGAGCCCCTCGCGCAGCAGGTTGATGCCCACCAGCACGTCGAACACGCCCAGGCGCAGGTCGCGGATGATCTCCACCCGCTCGACGGTGTCGATGTCGCTGTGCAGGTAGCGCACCTTGACGCCGTTGTCCGACAGGTAGTCGGTGAGCTGTTCGGCCATGCGCTTGGTCAAGGTGGTGATCAGCACCCGCTCGTGCACCTGCACACGCTCGCTGATCTCCTGCAGGACGTCATCGACCTGCGTGGCGGCCGATCGAACCTCGACCGCCGGATCGATCAGCCCGGTGGGGCGCACCAATTGCTCTACCACCTGTCCGGCGTGCTGGCGCTCGTAGTCGGCCGGCGTGGCCGACACGAACACGGCCTGGCGCATCTTGCGTTCGAACTCGGCGAACTTCAGCGGCCGGTTGTCCAGCGCGCTGGGCAGCCTGAACCCGTACTCGACCAAGGTCTCCTTGCGCGAGCGGTCGCCGAGGTACATGCCGCCAAGCTGGCCGATCAGCACGTGGCTTTCGTCGAGAAACATGATCGCGTCGGGCGGCAGGTAGTCCACCAGCGTGGGCGGCGGCTCGCCAGGCGCCGCGCCCGACAGATGGCGGGTGTAGTTCTCGATGCCCTTGCAGTGGCCCACCTCCTGCAGCATCTCGAGGTCGAACCGGGTGCGCTGCTCCAGGCGCTGCGCCTCGACCAGCTTGCCGGCCTTGACGAACTCGTCGAGCCGGCCGCGCAACTCGACCTTGATGGTCTCGATGGCCGCGACCACACGGTCGCGTGGCGTCACGTAGTGGCTCGAGGGATAGACGGTGAAGCGCGGGATCTTCTGGCGCACACGGCCGTTCAGCGGGTCGAGCAGCGACAGCGACTCCACCTCGTCGTCGAACAACTCGATGCGCAGCGCGAGTTCGCTGTGCTCGGCCGGGAAGACGTCGATCGTGTCGCCGCGCACGCGAAACGTGCCGCGACTGAAGTCGATCTCGTTGCGCGTGTACTGCATGCGGATCAGCTGCGCGATCACGTCGCGCTGGCCCATCTTGTCGCCGGCGCGGATGGTCATCACCATCTTGTGGTAGTCGCTCGGGTTGCCGATGCCGTAGATGGCGCTCACGGTGGCCACGATCACCACATCGCGCCGCTCCAGCAGGCTCTTGGTGGCCGACAGCCGCATCTGCTCGATGTGGTCGTTGATCGAGCTGTCCTTCTCGATGTAGAGGTCACGCTGCGGCACGTAGGCCTCGGGCTGGTAGTAGTCGTAGTAGCTGACGAAGTACTCGACCGCGTTCTTCGGGAAGAACTCGCGAAACTCGCTGTACAGCTGCGCCGCCAGGGTCTTGTTGGGCGCGAACACGATCGCCGGCCGGCCCAGCTGCGCGATCACGTTGGCCATCGTGAAGGTCTTGCCCGAGCCGGTGACGCCCAGCAGGGTTTGATAGCTCAGGCCGTCGGCCACGCCGTCGACCAGCTGCGCGATGGCCGGAGACTGGTCGCCCGCTGGCTCGTAGGGCTGGAACAATTGGAACGGCGACCCTGGGAAGTCGACGAAGCGCCCGTTCGTCGCCACGGAAGGGTCGCGCACTTCGGCTACCGGTGATCGAACGGACGTGCTCATGGTCAACGAATAAAATCAACGCACCTGGCTGCGCCGGTTGGCGCAACACGACCTGACAGACTAACGCAGCCGGCAAATGGGCGTGCGCCCGACGCTGGCAAACATTTCCCCTCTCCCGGAAGTATTCATGACGCTGTTTTCGACCGTCGATCTCGCCCCGCGGGACCCCATCCTCGGTATCACCGAACAATTTGCGGCCGACCCCAACCCGCACAAGGTGAACCTGGGTGTTGGCATGTACTACGACGACAACGGGCGGCTGCCGCTGTTGAAATGCGTGGCGGCGGCCGAGCAGGCGATGGTCGAGACCCCCACCGCGCGCGGCTACCTGCCGATCGACGGCATGGCCGACTACGACCGCGCGGCGCAGCGTCTGGCATTCGGTGATTCGTCGCGCGCCGTGACCGAGCAACGCATCGCCACGGCGCAGGCCCTGGGCGGCACCGGCGCGCTCAAGGTGGCCGCGGACTTCCTGAGGCGCCTGCGCCCGCAGTCGCGCGTGCTGATCAGCGACCCCAGCTGGGAGAACCACCGCGCGCTGTTCACGCAGGCTGGCTTCGAGGTCGCGACCTATCCGTACTACGACCCGGTGTCGCACGGCGTGCGTTTCGACGCCATGCTGGCCGCGCTGAACGCTGCTTCGGCCGACACGGTCGTGGTGCTGCACGCCTGCTGCCACAACCCGACCGGCTGCGACCTCACCCAAGAGCAATGGCGCCAGGTGGTGGCCTCGGCGCGCGCGCGCGGCTGGATTCCGTTGCTGGACATGGCGTACCAGGGCTTTGGCCAGGGGCTCGACGAAGACGCGGCGGCAGCGCGCCTGTTCGTCGACGCCGGGCCTCGCCTGCTTGGTCGCCACCTCCTTCTCGAAGAACTTTTCGCTCTATGGCGAGCGAGTGGGCGCGCTGTCGCGTGGTGTGCGAGCAGCCCCAGGAGGCGCAACGGGTGCTGTCGCAATTGAAGGTGATGATCCGCGCCAACTACTCCAACCCGCCCACGCACGGCGCCAAGGCGGTCGCTGCCGTGCTGGCTGATCCGACGCTGCGCCGGCTTTGGCACGAAGAGTTGGCACAGATGCGCGATCGCATCCACGCCATGCGCGAGCGCCTGATCGCCAAGCTGCGCGACGCCGGGGTGCAACAAGACATGTCGTTCATCGCCGCCCAGCAGGGCATGTTCAGCTACAGCGGCTTGTCGGCCGACCAGATGCGCCGCCTGCGCAGCGAGTTCAGTGTCTACGGCGTCGATTCGGGCCGCATCTGCGTGGCGGCGCTCAACGAGCGCAACCTCGACCATGTGGCGCAAGCCATTGCGCGCGTGATGTAGGCACGGCAGCGCCGGCGCTGCCGGCGAATTGCACGGTCTTTGTGCTGCTGTCGATCGATCCGTGCCCGGTGCGGGCATGGCAGTCTGTGCTCGGGTAGCATGCGCGCTGCTGCGGTGCATCATTCGACGCAGCGGCACATCGTCGATGCCGGCACCGCCCTGACCAGGAGGCCGGCAAAGCGACACCACTGGTCGGGAGTCCCCCGTTCATGCTGTATCAGCTCTACGAATCACAACGCGCGCTGATGTCGCCATTCGCCGAGTTTGCGAGCGCGTCGTCCAAGCTGTACAGCCACCCGCTGTCGCCGTTCACCCACGTGCCGATGGCGCAGCGCCTGGCGGCGAGCTTCGACCTGATGCACCGGCTGGCCAAGGAGTACGAGAAGCCGCGTTTCGACATCCAGAGCACCACGGTCGACGGTGTCGAGGTGGCGGTGCAGGAGCAGGTGGCGCTGGAAAAGCCGTTCTGCCGCCTGCTGCGCTTCAAGCGCTTCACCGACCATGCGCCAGTGCTCGAGCGCATGAAGGTGCAGCCCACCGTGCTGGTGGTGGCGCCGCTGTCGGGCCACCACGCCACGCTGCTGCGCGACACGGTGAAGATGCTGCTGCGCGACCACAAGGTGTTCATCACCGACTGGACCGATGCGCGCATGGTGCCACTCGAGCAGGGCCCGTTCCACCTCGACGACTACGTGCACTACGTGCAGGAGTTCATCCGCACGATCGGCCACGACGTCAACGTGATCTCGGTGTGCCAGCCCACCGTGCCGGTGCTGGCCGCCGTGTCGCTGATGGCCAGCGCCGGCGAGGCCGACGCCGCCGGCCCTGGTGATGATGGGCGGCCCGATCGACGCGCGCCTGTCGCCGACCGCGGTGAACAACCTGGCGATGAACAAGAGCTTCGAGTGGTTCGAGAACAACGTGATCTACCGCGTGCCGCACAACTACCCGGGCGCCGGGCGCCGCGTGTATCCGGGGTTCCTGCAGCACACCGGTTTCGTCGCGATGAACCCCGATCGCCACATGAGCTCGCACTACGACTACTTTCTCGACCTCGTGCGCGGTGACGAGGAAAGCGCCGATGCGCACCGCCAGTTCTACGACGAGTACAACGCAGTGCTCGACATGCCGGCGGAGTACTACCTCGACACCATCGAGACCGTGTTCCAGGAGTTCGCGCTGGTCAACGGCACCTGGGACGTGGCGGGCAAGCGCGTACGCCCGCAAGACATCACCCGCAGCGCACTGCTGACGATCGAGGGCGAACTCGACGACATCTCCGGTGCCGGCCAGACCCGCGCGGCGCACGCGTTGTGCACCGGCATCCCGAAGGCGCGTCAGTCCCACTACGATGCCGTGGGTGCTGGACACTACGGCATCTTTTCCGGGCGGCGCTGGCGCGAGCAGGTGTATCCCGAGGTGCGGCAATTCATCGAGCGTCACAGCCGCGGTGCCGCCGCGGCGTCGACCAACCGCCCTGCCGCCAAGCGCCGCGACCGGCCTTCAGCCAGGGCAACCCGCAAGTAGCACGGCCGTGGCGGCTTCAGCAGGCCAAATCCGCTTGGCCGCACGCGTCGAAGACGCGTTGCCGCAGACCCAATGCACGCGCTGCGGATTTCCCGACTGTCGCGGCTACGCCGAGGCGATCGCGTACGACAACGCTGACATCAACCGTTGTCCGCCCGGTGGCCAACAAGGCATTCATCGCCTCGCCGGTCTGACCGGCCGCCAGCCGCTGCCGCTGGATCCCGAGTGCGGCGTCGAAGGGCCACGCCGCCTGGCCGTGATCGACGAACAGTGGTGCATCGGCTGCACGCTTTGCATCAAGGCGTGCCCGGTCGATTGCATCGTCGGCGCCGCCAAGCGCATGCACACGGTGATCGACGCCCTGTGCACCGGCTGCGAACTGTGCATCCCGGCGTGTCCGGTGGACTGCATCGCGATGGTCGACGTGACATCGCCCGCCGTCGGCTGGCAGGCCTGGAGCCCCGAACTGGCAAGCCAGGCCCGTGAACGGTATGCCCAGCACAAGCAGCGACTGGTGCGCGAGCAGCGCGAGCACGACCTCGAGATGGCGCAGCGGGCGACACAAAAACTCGCCGAACTCGAGCAACACAGCCGGATCACCGATCCGGCCGCGCTCGAGGCCAAGCGCGCCGTCGTCGCGGCTGCGCTGGCGCGGGCACGCGCAGCGCGCGCACCGGCCCCGCCGAGCGACGAACCCCAAGCCGACGGCGACGCATGAACAGCGCAGCCATCGAGTTCATGTTCGCGACGCTGCAGCGCGCGAATCCCCACCCCGCCAGCGAGTTGCTCTACAGCAGCACGTTCGAGCTGCTGGCCGCCGTGCTGCTGTCGGCCCAAGCCACCGATGCCAGCGTCAACCGCGCCACGCGGCGGCTGTTTGCGCTGGCGCCCACGCCGCAGGCGATGCTCGCTCTGGGCGAGGCCGCGCTGTGCGATCACATCCGCAGCATCGGCCTGTACCGCACCAAGGCCAAGCACCTGATCGAGACCTGCCGCATGCTGGTCGAGCGCCATGGCGGCGAGGTGCCGCGTGACCGCGATGCCTTGCAGGCGTTGCCGGGGGTGGGCCGCAAGACAGCCAACGTGGTGCTCAACGTGGCGTTCGGCGAGCCCACGATGGCGGTGGACACGCACGTGTTCCGGGTCGCCAACCGAACCGGGCTGGCGCCCGGCAGCAGCGCCGAAGCGGTGGAGCAAGGCTTGATGGCCGTGGTGCCGGACCCCTATCGAGTCGAGGCCCATCACTGGTTGATCCTGCACGGCCGCTACGTGTGCACCGCTCGCTTGCCCGATTGCCGTGCCTGCGCGATCCACGGCGTGTGTGCGGCTTTTGCCGCCTCCGGCGGCGCGCCCACCTTGCGTTAGGGCCGACCAAGCCGGCGGCGGCCCCTACAATCGCTGCCGTTGCCGATATCCACAGCGCACATGGCCACGCTGCAAGAGCTTGCCGATCGCGTCGAGCGCCTCGTGTTGCGGCACGACGAGCTCAAGCGCACCAATGCCCTGCTCGAGGAGAAAGCTCGCGATCGTCGGCGGCGAGCGCGACAGCCTGAAGTCGCGATTGGCGGCCGCGCGTGCGCGCATCGACGCCTTGCTCGAGCGGCTGCCGGCGGGCGCACCGACAGCGGCGCAGAACGCTGACCCATCCAACGAGGCCCCTCTTGAGTCAACTCGAAGTCACGATCCTCGGCCAGAGCTACGTGCTCGCCTGCCCCGACGGCGGCGAGCGCGACCTGCTGGAAGCGGTGGCCATGGTCGATCGCGAGATGAGTGCGATCCGCGATGCCGGCAAGGTCAAGGCGCGCGAGCGCATCGCCGTGCTGGCGGCGCTGAATCTGGCGTACCAGCTGGCCGAGGCGCCGCTGCCATGCGGCGCGACGCTGCCGCTGCTCCAGGCGAGCTTGGAGCGACTGGTGCAACGCATCGACCACGCGTTGAGCGACGACGGCCGCCTGTTGTGACCGTCGAACGCGGCAAGCGTCGACCTGTCACGTTCGTCAAGCCCTCACATCGCATTGCGTTGCGCGAAGCGGCGCGTAGAATGAATCCGTCCGCTGCGTTCGCGAAGGTTCTTAATTTCCTTGAACCGATGCTCAACGAGCTAGGGCTTGGAACATTGCTTGGCAGGTGCGATCGTCTCGCGTCAGATGAACCCGAAGCCTTGCTGACCGGGCCCACCTGAATCCCCTGGGTTCAGGAATGCGGCCTTCGGTGCGCGGCGGACACTTTCGCACCCTTCATCGCGGCGCCTCGGGGCGCGACCTCGAGACACCACGATGACCCAATACTGGTTGATGAAGAGCGAGCCCGACGAGGCCTCGATCGACGACCTCGCGCGCGCGCCCGGCAAGACGCTTGCCGTGGACCGGCGTGCGCAACTACCAGGCCCGCAACTTCATGCGCGATCGCATGCAGGTCGGCGACGGCGTGCTGTTCTATCACTCGTCGTGCGCCGAGCCCGGCGTGGCGGGGTTGGCCGAGGTGTGCAGCGCCGCGTACCCCGACCAGACGCAGTTCGACCGCAAGAGCAAGTACTTCGACGCCAAGTCGACCCGCGACAGCGCCGCGCTGGATGCATGTCGACGTCAAGCTGGTGAAGAAGACGCGCCTGCTGAGCCTGCGCGAGATGCGCGAGCGTCCCGAGCTGGCCGGCATGGTCGTGCTGCGGCCTGGCAACCGGCTGTCGATCACGCCGGTGCAGCCCGACGAGTGGCGCGCGGTGCTGGCGCTGCTGCAGGCTTGAGCGGGCCTGCCGCTTGATCTCCTGGTTCGAGCCGCTGCTGGCAGTCGAGCTGCTGGCGCTCGGCGGCGTGGCCGGCTTCCTGGCCGGGCTGCTCGGCGTCGGCGGCGGCATGATGATGGTGCCCTTCGTCACCTTCTTCCTGTCGCGCCGCGGCGTCGAGCCGGCGCTGGCGGTGAAGATGGCGATCGCCACGTCGATGGCCACCATCATCTTCACGTCGATCTCCAGCCTGCGCGCGCACCATGCGCGCGGTGCCGTGCGCTGGCCGATCGTGCGCGCGATGGCGCCCGGCATCGTGGCCGGCGGCCTGCTCGCCGGTGCCGGCGCGTTCGCGGTCATCAAGGGGTCGTGGCTGGCCGTGGCGTTCGCGGTGTTCGTCGGCTACGTCGGCGACCAGGATGCTGCATCAAGCATGGCAGCGTGGCCGACTCGCGACGCTGCCCTCGGCGATCGGGCAGAGCGCGGCCGGGCTGGGCATCGGTTTTCTCGTCGGCGCTGGTGGGCGCCGGCGGCGCCTTCCTGTCGGTGCCGTTCATGACGCGCTGCGGCGTGCCCATCCACAACGCCGTGGCCACCAGCGCGGCGATCGGCTTGCCGATCGCGCTGGCCAGCACGGCCGGCTACATCGTCGGCGGCTGGCACCTCGCCTCGCCGGTTGCCGGCGCGCTGGGCTACGTGGTGCGTGCCGATGCTGGCGCTGATCGCCGCGGCCAGCATGTCCACGGCGCCGTTGGGTGCGCGCGTCGCCCATGCCACCGACGTGGGCCGCCTGTCGCGTCGTGTTCGCCTGCCTGCTGTACTCGCTGGCGGCGTACATGGTGTGGCGCGGCGTCACCGCAGCCTGAAGCGGCCGCTAGCCGTGCGCCTGTCAAGTCGGGTCGAAGCGGATGCTCGCCAGCGCCACCGTGTTGCCGCCGCGCCGCGCCGCCTCGCCCAGCGCCGACTTCGCAGGCGGTCATCAGGTCGTTCTGCGAATTGCGCGGTGTGCGGGAAGCTGGCCACGCCCGATCGACACGGTGAAGCCAAGCTCCTCGCCGTCGAGCACCACGATCTGCGTGGCGCACTGGCGGCGCAAGCCCTCCATGCGCGAGTGCGCGGTCGCCAGCCCGACGCCCGACAGCAGCACGGCGAAGCGGCGGTCCTCGCAGCCGGCACGACGCGTCCATCGCGCGCGTGTTGCCGCGCAGCAGCCGACCCATCGCTTCGAGCACCTGGTCGTGTGCGCGCGAACCCAGCGCCGCCACCCGCTCGCTGTCGTGGTCGATCTCGATCAGCACCATCGCGAATTCGCGGTGCTCGCGAGTCGACAGGTCGACCTCGCGGCGAAACTGGTCTTCGAAGTTCGCCTTCGTCGCCAGGCCGGTGGCGCTGTCGCGCATCAACTGCTCGCCGTACTCGCGACGCAACTGCTGGGTGGCGATCTGGTGCTGCTCGATCTGCTCGATCGCGGCATGCAGTTGCGATTCGCGCACGCGCTGCGGCCCCAAGTCGCGCCACAGGCAGGCCAGCACCCGGCGGCCGTTCAGTTCGGTGACCAGGCGCAGCACCTCCCAGTCGTGCTTGTTGTCGCGCCAGTCGAAGCGATGCTCGCTGGTGAGTTGCCGCCCGTGGGCGAGCGCCGTCTGGTCGGCGGCGCGCATCGCGGCACCCAGTGTCGGGTCGAGCAATTCGGTGTCGTTGTGCCCGAGCACGTCGTCCAGCGGACGCCCGTAGAACTGGGCCAGCGATTCCGATGCCGCCAGGTAGCGGCCGTCGCTGCCGTCCTTGAGCCCGTACATCACGCCAGGCAATGACGCGTAGGCTGCAAGCAGCCTGCCCGCCGCGCCGAGCATGGCCGCCTCCTGGCGTCCAGCGGGGGCGGTCTCTTGCATATGGAAGTTGGTCTCAGCGCCTGCGCTCATTCAAACGCTCCGTGCGGCCCCCCATCGCGATCGTGCGGAGCCATGATATCCGTCCGCATGGTGTTCGTCACGGACCGCAGCAGCCCGCCCCCTTGGACGCGCGGGGCCTGGGTCGTGATGGAATGGCACCTCGAGAATGCGGCGGCGCGAGCCACCGTCAAACGACCACGACGATGACGATCGCCCCCTACCTGCGCGAGATCGGCCGCGGCGCCAAGGGCGCTCGCTCGCTCGGCGTCGGTCCGGCACAAGACCTGATGGCGCAGTTGCTCGACGGCCGTCTGAGCGACCTGGAAGTCGGCGCCTTCGCGATCGCGATGCGCATGAAGGGCGAGTCGCTCGACGAGCTGATCGGATTCCTGCAGGCGCTGCACGAGCGCCTGCTGCCGCTGCCGAGCGACCGGCCGGTGATCGCCATTGCCAGCTACAACGGCGCGCGCAGGCTGCCCAACCTGGTGCCGCTGCTGGCGCTGCTGCTGGCACGGGGCGGCGCACGGGTGCTGGTGCACGGACCTCTGCTCGATCCGCAGCGGGTGACCACCGCGCAGGTGTTCGAGCGCCCTTGGCATGCCGCCGGTCACTTCGGCCGAGTCGGTGTCCGACCCTTGGCGCGAGCGCGGCTGCATTTTCGTGCCGACCGCGCTGCTGTCGCCGGCGCTGGACCGGCTGCTGTCCGTGCGACGCACGGTGGGCCTGCGCAACTCGGGGCACACGATCGCCAAGATGATGCTGCCGGTACGTGACGCTCCTTGCCTGCGGCTGATGAGCCACACGCACCCCGAATTCGGCCAGCTGATGGCTGACTTCGCCGAGCGGACGCTGGGCCATATCGGCCTGTTGCGCGGCACCGAAGGCGAAGCGGTCGCCGATCCGCGGCGCGAACCCCGCCAGCGCATTTGGATCGGTGGCCACTTGCAGGCCGATCTGCTGGGCGACCCGGCCGGCGGTGCCCTGGACACGCCGCCGGTGCTTCCCGATGGAATCGACGCCGATGCGACGGCGCGCTGGATCGAACAGGCCTTGAAGGGGAATGTGCCGCTGCCGTACGCCCTGACCCGGCAGGTCGACGCGTTGATGCAGGCATTCGGACGCATGTCTGCCGTCGATCTCCAGTCGCCGGCTGCTCAAGGCCCCGGCGGGCAGCCCGAATCGGGCTAGAATTCGTCCCTTTGCCATCAGGCGGCCTGCTGCTGGTCGATCGCCGGCCGGCGCCAAAGACTTATCGAGCTTCATGACAACCATTCGCGTCAAGGAAAACGAGCCGTTCGATGTGGCTCTGCGCCGTTTCAAGCGCACGATCGAGAAACTGGGCTTGCTCACCGAACTGCGCGCGCGCGAGTTCTACGAGAAGCCCACCGCCGAGCGCAAGCGCAAGAAGGCGGCCGCGGTGAAGCGGCACTTCAAGCGGGTGCGCAGCATGCAACTGCCCAAGAAGCTGTACTGACGCGCCGGTGCCGCGCGTCGGCCACCTGCTCGAGCCCGCGCGGAACAGCCGACGCGGGCTTTTGCATTTGGGGAATCTGCAATGACTCTGAAGGAACGCATCACCGAAGACATGAAGCAGGCCATGCGCGCCAAGCAGGCCGACCGCCTGTTGACCATTCGCATGCTGCTGGCCGCCTGCAAGCAGAAAGAAGTCGACGAGCGCATCGTGCTCGACGACGCCGCGGTGATCGCCATCGTCGACAAGCTCATCAAGCAGCGCAAGGATTCCGTTGCCGCCTTCTCGCAGGCCGGACGCACCGACCTGGTCGACAAGGAGACTGCCGAGATCGCGGTGCTCGAAGCCTACTTGCCGCAGCGCCTGAGCGCCGAGCAGATCCACGCCGAGGTGGCACGGTTGGTTGCACAGGTCGGCGCCGCAGGGCCGGCGGACATCGGCAAGGTGATGGCAGCGGCCAAGTCACAACTCGCCGGCAAGGCAGACATGGCGCAGGTGTCGGCGGCAGTCAAACAGGCGCTGGCCAAGTGAGGTGCACGTGAGCGAGACCCTTCCGATCCGGCCCATTGCACCTGACGTGTGCGTGGCGCCGCAGTTGACGCCCGAAGCGATGGCCGAGGTGGCACGCGCCGGCTTTCGCAGCGTGGTCAACAATCGCCCGGACTTCGAACACGGCCCGCAGCAACCCACCAATGCCGCCATCGAAGCGGCGGCACGCGCGGCCGGGCTCGAGTACCGTTTCCTGCCGGTCGACAGCGCGCTATCAGTCGCCCGAAGAGATCGCTGCGTTCGCCGCAGTTGCTCGAACGAACTGCCGCGGCCCCTGTTGGCGTTCTGCCGTCGGGCGCACGATCGACGCGTCTGTACATGGCTGCGGCCAGGCGTTGAGTGACGCGCCGAACGCCAGCCCTGGCGGCAGCCACCCGCACTGCCGACGTAGGACTTTCCCGGGCCGACACTGGCCTGCGCGATCCGCCCGGGCTGCGGCCGCTAAAGTGCGCCGTCGGCCTGGCATCCCAGTGCCGGGTGCTGGAGTTCGCGATGAACGGTCTGTTACGCCATCGTCGCGCTGGATCGACGCGATCAACGATCGCTTCGCGACCTGGCGAAGTGGCGGTGTTCGCGTCCTGTCTGATCAGCGCCGCCAACGCCATCGTGCGCTACGTCGTCAACATACAGCTCGAACGCGTAGCTCGAGATCCAGTGGTACCTGTTCGCCGCCTGCGTGATGCTGGGCGCGCTCGCAGGTGCTGCGCGTCAACGAGCACGTTCGCGTCGACGTCGTTTACGGCCGGCTATTCGGGCCGCACCCAGGCGCTGATCGATCTGATCGGCCTGGTGCTGTTCATGATGCCGTTCGATGCTGGTGATGATCTACTACGCTTGGCCGCTGTTCGTGCAAGATGTACGTCACCGGTGAGATGTCCAGCAACGCCGGCGGCCTGATCCGCTGGCCGGCGATGCTGATGGTGCCACTCGGGTTCGCGCTGCTGTTGCGCAGGGCGTGTCCGAGGCCATCAAGCGCGTGGCTTGGTTGGCGCACAAGTACGACGCCGACTTCCACTACGAAAGGCCGCTGCAATGACGCATGGACGACCTTCGCCCCGCTGATGTTCGCGGGGCTGGTCTTCGTCCTGCTGATCGGCTTTCCGGTGGCGTTCTCGCTCGCCGCCCTCGGCCTGAGCTGCGGCTTCTACGCGGTCGTGGATGGGCTGGTTCCCGGCAGCGTTCATGAGCAGCCTGCCGCTCACGTGTTCGGCATCCTGTCCAACGACACTGCTGCTGGCGATCCCGTTCTTCACGCTGATGGGCACCATCCTCGAGCGCTGCGGCCTGGCCGAGGACATGCTCGATTCCATGGGCCAGCTGTTCGGCCCGGTGCGCGGCGGCCTGGGCTACTGCGGTCATCATCGTCGGCTTCATCCTCGGCGCCATCACCGGCACGGTGGCCGGCCAGGTGATCGCGATGGCGATGATCTCGCTGCCGGTCATGATGCGCTGGCTACAACATGCGCTATCGCCACCGGCGTGCTGGCGGCATCGGGCACGCATCACCCAGCTGGTGCCGCCGTCGCTGGTGCTGATCGTGCTGGCCGACCAGTGGGCAAGCCGGTGGGCGACATGTACAAGGGCGCATGGGCCCGTCGATCCTGCAGGTGCTGCTGTTCGCGCTGTACACCTTCGTGTTGTCGCCGTTTCAGGCCGGCGCATGTGCCGGGCGTGCCCAAGGAAGGCCGCACGCTGCGAGGGCTGGCCGCTGTGGTCGCAAGTGCCTGCGCGGCATCATTCCCTCGGCCGTGCTGATCTTCACCGTGCTCGGCAGCATGGGCGGCCTGCCGGGCTCAAGACCGCGCATCGCCACGCCCACCGAGGCCGGCGCGATGGGTGCAGTGGGGGCGTTCATCCTGGCGGCGATGCACAGGCGGCTGACCATGGACGCTGCTCAAGCAGGCGCATGCTCAACACGATGCGCCTGACCGCGATGGTGGTGTTCATCCTGATCGGCTCGACGCGTGTTCTCGCTGGTGTTCCAGGGCGTCGACGGCGGCATCTGGATCGAGCACATGCTGGCCGGCCTGCCCGGCGGTCAGCTGGGCTTCCTGATCGCGGTCAACATCTTCATCTTCTTCCTGGCGTTCTTCCTCGACTTCTTCGAGATCGCCTTCATCATCATGCCGTTCCTGGCGCCGGTGGCCGCCAAGCTGGGCATCGACCTGGTCTGGTTCGGCGTGATGATCTGCGTGAACATGCAGACCAGCTTCATGCACCCGCCGTTCGGCTTCGCGCTGTTCTACCTGCGCGGCATCGCCGACACGCTGTTCAAGAACAAGGCGCTGCCGCGCAAGGTCGAGTCGAGCGACATCTACATGGGTGCGATCCCGTGGATCGTGATCCAACTGATCCTGGTGGCGATCGTCATCTTCTTTCCGCAGACGGTGACGGTGTTCCTCGACAAGGAGAAGGTGCTCGACCTCGACAAGGCCAGCCAGACGATCCAGCAAATGGGCGGCGGGCGCAGCCGACGCCGGCGCCCAGCCTGGAGCCGGCGCAGGCCTTGCCCCCGCGGGCGCAGCGCCGGACGCAGCGCCGGCAGCGCGCCCGCGGCCGAGGATCCGATGGAGGCCGTGAAGCGCGCGCTGCGAACAAGACAAGACCAAGAAGTGAGCGCGACCGGCGCGCTCGCGCCGCGGTCCGACGGCACCAGAACAGAAGGGCTGCGGCGCCGCCGCAGCCCTCTTGGTCATCGACGTGCAGCCGATGCACGCCCTCGCGCGGCAGCTCGCCGATCAGAGCTTGGCGCTCTGCATGAAGTCGTCGAAGCCCGCCTCGGTGAAGCGGAACCACAGGTTCACATCACGCCGGAACGCCGCGTAGTCGTCGTAGACCTTCTTCCAGTTCGGGTTCTTGGCGCCGAAAGCTCGCTGTACAGCGCCATCGACTCCTTGAACGCGGCGTCCATGAGGTCCTTCGGGAAGCGGAACAGCTTGGTGCCGCCAGCCACCAGTTGCTTCAGCGCCGCGGCATTTCTGCGCGTCGTACTTGGCCTGCATGTCGTGTGTGGGCAAACGCCGCGGCCGCTTCGATGATCGCCTTGTACTCCGACGACAGGCCGTCGTAGGCCTTGATGTTGACGTGCAGGTCCAGTTGCGGACCACCTTCCCACCAGCCCGGGTAGGCGTAGTACTGCGCCACCTTGTGGAAGCCGAGCTTCTCGTCGTCGTACGGACCCACCCACTCGGCGGCGTCGATCGTGCCCTTCTCCAGCGCCTGGTAGATCTCGCCGCCGGGGATGTTCTGCGGCCACGCCACCCAGGCGCTCGAGACCTTGCCGCTGAAGCCGCCGGTGCGGAACTTGACGCCCTTGACGTCGGCCAGCGACTTGATCTCCTTGCGCCACCAGCCGCCCATCTGCGCGCCGGTGTTGCCCATCGGGAAGTTGATGATGTTGTAGTTGCGGTAGAACTCGCGCATCAGCTTCAGGCCGTTGCCTTCGTACATCCAGGCCGTCATCTGGCGGCGTTCAGGCCGAACGGGATGGCGCAGCCGATGGCGAAGGTCTCGATCCTTGCCGAAGTAGTAGTACGGCGCGGTGTTGGCCATCTCGACCGTGGCGTTCTGCATCGCGTCGACCGTGCCGAAGGCGGGCACGATCTCGCCGGCCGCATGCGTGGAGATCTGGAACTTGCCGCCAGTCATGTCGCTGACATTCTTGGCGAACACGTCCGAGACGCCGAACAGCGTGTCGAGCGACTTCGGGAAGCTCGACGTCAGGCGCCAGCGGATGTTGGCCTGCGCGTGCACGATGGCGGGTGCGGCGCCAGCGGCGAGCACCCCGGCGAGGCCGGCACCGTGCACGAAGGAACGACGTTCCATGAAAATCTCCTTGTCGTATGGAAGCAAAGCGCGAGACAGTGCGCTTGTCCGCGATTCTAGGAAGTCGGGCCCGTTGCGCCCCGACCGGGATTTACCCCGGAGCAACCCGCTAACGCGGCTGCGAGCTCAGCTGCCCGCGAGCGTCATGCGCGGCAGCAGCAGCGAACCCGCGGTCTTGCCGCCGCCGGTGTACTCGTCGGCACCGAGTGCGGCAGCTGTCGCGCAGCATCGTGCGCAGGTTGCCGGCGATCGTGACTTCATGCACAGGATGCACGATGCGCCCGCGCTCGACCCAGAACCCGGCCGCGCCGCGTGAATAGTCGCCGGTCACGAGGTTGACGCCCTGCCCCATCAGCTCGGTGACGAACAGGCCGCGATCGAGCTTGCGCAGCATGGCATCGAGGTCGTCGCCCGGCTGCGTGAGCCGGCTCGACAGCCGCAGGTTCTGCGCGCCGCCGGCGTGGCCGGTGGTGCGCATGCCGAGCTTGCGCGCCGAATAACTCGACAGGAAGTAGCTCTGCACCACGCCAGCATTCACCACGCGGCGCTTGCTGGTGCGCACGCCTTCGTCGTCGAACGGTGCGCTGGCCTTGCCCTTCGGCTGATGGGGATCCTCGTCGAGGTCGAGGTGGGCCGCCATCACCGGCTTGCCGAGGCTGTCGAGCAGAAAACTCGCCTTGCGATACAGCGCGCCACCACTCGTGGCCTGCACGAAACTGCTGATCAGCCCGGCGACCAGCGGCGACTCGAACAGCACCGGCACCTCGCGCGTACCGACCTTGCGCCCGTGCAGCCGCGACAGCGCGCGCTCGGCCGCGTAGCGGCCCACGGCCTCGGGCGACGACAGCTCGGCCGCGTCGCGCATCGAGCTGTACCAGGCGTCGCGCTGCATGCCGGACCCGCGTCCGGCGATCGGCGCCACCGAAATCGAATGGCGCGAGCTCGCGTAGCCGCCACGAAAGCCGCGGCTGTTGCCGGCCCAGAAGTGCGACTGCTGCGCCGACACACCGGCGCCCTCGGAGTTGGTGATGCCGCGATCGGTGGCAAACGCGGCGGCTTCGCAGCGCCGCGCCAGTTCGGCCGCCGCATCGGCATCGACGGCCCAGGGATGGAACAGCTCGAGGTCGCGCGCCGCTTCGTTGGGCGTGGCGATGTCCTCGGGCTCGGGCAACCCCGCGGCCGGATCTTCGGCGGTGAAGCGCGCAATGTCGTAGGCGGCGCGCACGGTCTGCTCGACGGCCTGGCGCGAGAAGTCCGAACTGCTCGCGTTGCCGCGCCGCTGGCCGACGAACAGCGTGACGCCCAGCGACTTGTCGCGGTTGCGCTCGACGTTTTCCAACTCGCCCTTGCGCACCGACACCGAAAGCCCGCAGCCTTCGGAGACCTCCACCGCCGCCTCGCTGGCACCGAGGCCTTGCGCGTGGCGCAGCACGTCTTCGACCAGCGATTGGAACTGCTCGCGAGGATAGGCAAAGCCTTGCCGGTCGAACACCGTGGACATGGGTGCGGCACGAGCGTGTGGCTCGCGCAGGTTGGGGGCAACTATCATAACGACCCCGTCTGCCGTGCCGCCCGGCTTCGATGCTCATGCGCCCTGCCATCCGATCCGCCGTTGCGCGTGACGACACTGCTGCGACCGCGGCCGAGCAAGACGCAACTCAAGCAGCGCATGCACGAACTGCAAGCAGCTCGGTGAGGCGTTGACTGCGTTGCCTGCCGACCGCTTGAACGGCTTGCAACTGCCCGAGCGGCTGCGCGAAGCGATCGACGAATTCAAGCGCACGCGATCGCACGAAGGCCGGCGCCGCCAGCTGCAGTTCATCGGCAAGCTGATGCGCGGCGTCGATGCCGAGCCCTTGCTCGCCGCGGTGGCCGCCGACCGGCTGGGCCCCGCGGTGCAGGCGCTGCAGCTTCACGAGGCAGAACGCTGGCGCCTCGAGCTGGTGAACGACGACGAGGCCATGGCCCGCTGGTCGAGCGCGCATCCCGACAGCGATGCGCAACGCCTGCGCGCCCTGGTGCTCTCGGCGCGTCGCGAGGAGCGCGCTGCCAGCCGGGCAGCGCCACGGCCGCGCCTGGCGCGAGCTGTTCCAGTTCGTCAAACTCAACTCGGCACGGAGCTGATCCCCATGAGCGACCACGATCCCGTGCGCATCGGCCTGGTCTCGGTCAGCGACCGCGCCGCCGCGGGTGTCTACGAAGACAAGGGCCTGCCGTCGCTGCAGCAGTGGCTGCAACGCGCGCTGCTCAACCCGGTGACATGGGAGACCCGCCTGATTCCCGACGAGCAGGCGCAGATCAGCGATGCGCTGCGCGCGCTGGTCGACGATGTGCACTGCGATCTGGTGCTCACCACCGGCGGCACCGGGCCCGCGGTGCGCGACGTGACCCCCGAAGCGACGCTGGCGGTGGCCGATCGCGTGATGCCGGGCTTCGGCGAGCAGATGCGGCAGGTCTCGTTGCGCTTCGTGCCCACCGCGATCCTGTCGCGTCAGGTGGCGGTGATTCGAGGGCGAGCGTTGATCATCAACCTGCCGGGGCAGCCGAAGTCGATCGCCGAAACCCTCGAGGGCCTGCCCAACGCCGAGCCGCCGGTGCCGGGCGTCTTTGCCGCGGTGCCCTATTGCATCGACCTGATCGGCGGCCCCTACCTCGAGACGGACCCGGCGGTGTGCGCGGCCTGGCGGCCCAAGTCGGCGCATGCGCAAGCCGGCAGGCTGACGCACGGCGCGCCAGCCGCTCGGCCGGCGAGCTCACTTGACCAGACGGTTCAGCGTATCGGCGTCGAAGGTTTCCGTCGTGTGCGCATCCTGCGGCACGCACTCGATGCCGGGCAGCTCACGGGCGCGCTGCCGACAGCTTCTCGATCGCCTGCCACAGCAGCGCGATCTGGTGCTCGTGCCCGGCGGCGTTGTCGATCAGCCCCTTCATCGCCAGCGCCACCGGATCGTCGCCCTGGGTCACGCCGTAGGCCGAGAAACCCATCTTCGCGGCCACCTGCTCGCGCTGCGCATCACGGTCCTTGACGACGATGCGCGCCGGAATGCCCACCGCCGTGGCGCCCGCCGGCACCGGCTGCAGCAACACCGAGTTGGCGCCGACGCGCGCGCCGTCGCCCACCGTGAAGCCGCCCAGCACCTTGGCGCCGGCACTGACGATCACGCCGCGCCCGAGCGTCGGGTGGCGTTTGGTGCCCGGCGCCAGCGAGGTGCCGCCCAGCGTGACGCCCTGGTAGATGGTGCACTCGTCGCCGACCTCGGCCGTCTCGCCGATCACCACGCCCATGCCGTGGTCGATGAAGACGCGACGGCCGACGGTGGCGCCAGGGTGGATCTCGATGCCGGTGAGCCAGCGGCTGATGTGCGAGACGAAGCGGCCGAGCCACTTCCAGCCGCGCCGCCAGGCGCCGTGCGCCCAGCGGTGCAGCACCAGCGCGTGCAGGCCCGGGTAGCAGGTGAGCACCTCCCAGGTCGAACGGGCGGCCGGGTCGCGCTCGCGGATGCAGGCGATGTCTTCGCGCAGGCGGTGGAACATCTCGCGGGCTCACGGGTCGTGGCGGGCCAGCGCAGTGTATGCGTGCAGCGCCGACCCTGCGCACGAGCCAGGATTTCAGCGCTCGTGGCGCCCGGCAGCGCGCGCGATGCCGCGCAGGATGTGCAACTCCTCACGCCGCAACTGCGCGCGGTTGAGCAGCTGGTTCAGGCGCGGCATCAGGCGCTTGGGTGCCGCCGGGTCGAGAAAGCCGATCGCCTGCAACACCTCCTGCCAGTGCGCCAGCGCCGCCTGCACCTCGGCCGCGTCGGCCAGGTCGGCTGGCGGCGTGCGCGGCTGCACGTCGAAGCCGCCCAGTGCCTGGCGCCACTCGTAGGCGATCAACTGCACCGCCTGCGCCAGGTTCAGCGAGCCGTAGCCCGCGGCGGTGGGAACGCTCAGGCAGGCGTGGCAGCGGTAGACGTCGTCGTTGGACAGGCCGAATCGTTCGCCGCCGAACACGAAGGCCACCGAGAGCCCTTGCTGCGCCAGCAGCGGCAGGCGCGCCCGCGGCGCGAACACCGGTGGGCCGAAGTCGCGCGGCGTCATCGCCGTGGCGCACACGAACTGCGAGCCGATCAACGCGTCGGCCAGGCTGGGCACGACGCGCGCGCGTGTCAAGCACATCGAGCGCCCCGCTGGCCATCGCACGCGCCTGCGGCTGCTGCAGCACGTCGGCATGTCGCGGCGCGACCAGCACCAGGTCGTGGAACCCCATCACTTTCATCGCGCGCGCCACCGAGCCCACGTTGCCGGCATGGCTGACGTCGACCAGCACAAACCGCGTCGGATCGGTGGCAGGCACGTTGTTGCGGTCGGCATCACCGTGCGCAGATAAAATTCATGAACGTCTCCGTGGCGAGTCATTGTCGTCGCCTGCCGCTTCCCGTCGCGCCGTTGAGCCGCGGCGCCGCGCCCTCACCCCACGCACCCATGTCGCAGTCTCTCCACCCCATGCTCAACGTCGCCATCAAGGCGGCCCGCGCGGCAGGCGCGATCATCAACCGCGCGGCGCTCGACGTCGATCTGCTGAAGGTCAACGTGCAAGGGACCGAACGACTTCGTCAGCGAAGTCGACCGTGCGGCCGAAGCGCGCGATCATCGAGATCCTGCTGCAGGCCTATCCGGACCACGGCATCCTGGCCGAGGAGTCCGGCAACAGCCACGGCAATCGCACCAGCGAGTTCCAGTGGATCATCGATCCGCTGGACGGCACCACCAACTTCCTGCACGGGTTGCCGATCTATGCGGTGTCGATCGGCCTGGCGCACCGCGACGTGGTGCAGCAGGCCGTGGTGTACGACCCGGCGCGCAACGACCTGTTCTTCGCTTCGCGCGGGCGCGGTGCGTTCCTCAACGATCGCCGGCTGCGCGTCAGCAAGCGCATCAACCTGTCCGATGCGCTGGTGGGCACCGGGCTTTCCGTTCCGGCGCGGCGACGACTTCGAGCGCTACCTGCAGATGATGCAGTCGGTGATGCAGCGCTGTGCCGGCGTGCGGCGCCCCGGCGCCGCCGCGCTCGACCTGTGCTACGTGGCCGCCGGCTGGTACGACGGCTTCTTCGAGACCGGCCTCAACCCGTGGGACGTGGCCGCCGGCTCGCTGATGATCACCGAGGCCGGCGGCCTGATCGGCAACTTCACCGGCGAATCGCAGTTCCTGCACCAGCGCGAAGTGGTCGCAGGCAATCCCAAGATCTACGGCCAGCTCGTGCACCTGCTGGCGCCGTTCACCCAGGGCGGCAAGCGCCATGCGGCCGCGCCTGCCGAAGCCACCGTCAGCGCCGCGCCCGTCGGCGCGCAAGACCCTGTCGCGGCGCGCCGAGCAAAGCCCGCCGCATAGGCGGCAAGCCAAGCGCCGCGCATCGATTCGTCGGCGCCCCCTGAGTCGCGGGGTGGCTGCGTTCGGCGCGCGCAGTGGGTCACGACCGCATCCGAGGGTGTGACAAAACGCATCCGCGCGTTGTGATGTTGTGCCCTGCGCAAACGCGGCTGCCTGCCTAGAGTTTGCTCATGGCCGAGCCTGGCGCGCGCAACACACGATGCGACGAGCCCGCACCGTTCGGTCAGCGTGTAGCAGGAGCGATCATGAGCAAGTTCCAGCAGTCCCTGAAGGTTCTCGCCGTCGTCATCGGCATCGGTACGCTCAGCGCGTGCCAGTCGCTGAATCCCGAACATGCCGGTGGCCAAGGTCGACAACGGCCTGGGCGAGCTGCCGCACTACCGCGACTGGATCGATCCGACCGGCCGCTCGCCGATGGGACCGGTGATGACCGCCAACGACTCGACGCGTTGGCCCTGAGTCTGGCCGCGCAGCACAGCGCGCAGTCCATCACGCGCGGCAGCCGGCGTCGCAAGACGCCACTGCCGCGTTGTGACGTTGTGCCAGTCCGCAGCGGGCCGTCACGAATAGATTCACCTTCGCACGCAGTAAAGCCGGCATCACGCCTGGAAACGCCGCAGGCACCACCGCTTACGCCGACCCCGGAGACTGGCATGAAGAACCATCGCACCCCAAGGAACACACTGTTCGTTCTGGCGGCAGCTGCCATGCTGTCGGCCTGCGGACCGCAGATTCCCGACACGCTGACCATCGCGGTGGCCCAGCCGCTGTCCGGCCCTTCGGCGCCGCGCGGGCAGGATCTGCTCAACGGCGCGAAGCTCGCGGTCGACGAGCTCAACAAGTCGGGCTTCAAGATCGCCGGCAAACCGGTCACGCTGGAGCTGGTGTCGGCCGACGACAAGGCCGATCCGGCCGAGGCCAAGAAGGTGGCGCTGGATCTGGTGGACAAGAAGGTCTTCGCGGTGCTGGGCCACCTGAGCTCCGACGTCACCGAAGGCACGATCGCGATCTACAAGCAAGGCGACGTGGTGCAGTTGTTCACCTCGTCGGCCGCCGAGCTCACCAAAATGGGCGACGGCAACACCTTCCGCCTGGTGGCCCACGATGGGCTGCAGGCCAAGGCCGTGGCCGGCTATGCGATGGAATCGCTGAAGGCCAACAAGGTGGCCATCGTTCATGAGGACACCGCGTTCGGCAACCCGATGCGGCGCGATGTGGCGGCCGAGCTGACCAAGCAGAAGAAGCAGGTCGACATCCAGGAGTCGGTGAACAACAAGGCGACCGACTTCGCTGCCTTCGTCGCCAAACTGAAGGCCGCGCCGCCCGACGTGCTGGTGGCCGTGCTGCGCGACCCGCAACTCATCCCGCTGGGCCAACAGATGGCCGCAGCCGGATTGGGTGAGATACGGGTCATCGCCACCAACTCAGCCAAGACCACGAAGCTGGCCAAGTCGACCGAAGGCATCAAGTCGCTGTACCTCACCTCCTCGGCGCTGGAGTCGCGCGAGTTCAGCGGCGGCCCGGAGTTCCTGCCCAAGTTCCGCACCGCCTACAAGTCGGAGCCGGTGTGGGCCGCCCACTACGCCTACGACGCCATCTACGTGCTGGCGCACACGCTGCGCGCCAACGGCAACGCCGACAAGGAAGCGCTGCGCGCCAAGCTGCGCACCATCGACGCCATCGCGCCGGTGACCGGCACCATGCGCTTCAACGCCAGCGGCGAGCAGATGTACGGCGCGATCACCGTCTACGAGCGACGCGACGGCAGCTGGTTGCCGCTGGTGCGCTCGGACCAGTGGTGATGCGCTGAAGCGGCTCTGCCGCTGAGCATCCGACCCAACGGCCCGCTTCGGCGGGCCGTTCGCTTGTGCAGGCCGCTTCGGCGGGCGCCGAG
>CAWHBZ010000021.1:0-27059 GCA_963827645.1 uncultured beta proteobacterium
AGCATCAGGTCTGCCAGCAGCCCGTCACCTCGTAGGCTCTGGCCCTCGCCCGGCCACGGCGGCATCTGTGACGGCAACGGCGGCCAGCGGGCTCGTCGCCAAGCGCAATGAAAACTCCTGCAAGTGAGTGCCGAGCGGAATTGTCAGGCAGACACCGGCTTGCACCGGCGCCACTTCTTCGCGCGCGCCCTGCCTGCGCCACATCTCGCCGTGGCCGGACAGAAAGACCAGATTTCCTCCACCCTGCGGTGCGCGACCGCTCGCGACGTTTTTCCGGGGCCGAGTTCGAAGTGAGCCATGTCACCATGTTCAGTCGCAGGAAAATCCGCACGTCGGATTGGTCCGGCGCCATGGCGTCGCGGCGGCCAGGCAAGGGCTCGGTGGCGAACTCGGTCATCGCAGGTCTTTCCCAATCGCAACGCTCCAGCGCGCAGTGTTGCATTCGATTGCGCCCGGCGGCTCGCGCCCGGCCGCATCCCTAGCACTAGGGACGCCCGGACCCCTCCAACCCCCGCCAGAGGGATGTTCAGACCCCTTGCCCGGGCCCATGCTTTGCCCTCTGAACAACGTTGCGATAAGCAGGGGACGTTCGATGGCCACGCTGCGATGGTTGGCCCGTGTATTCGGGCTCGATGGCACCAGCCACAGACGATGATTTCGCCTCGTTCGAGCACGTCGATGGTTCGCGCATGGCCGCCAACGAGTTCCACCTGTCCGACTCGATGCGCCTGGACGACGCGCACCTGCCCGAATTCACCGAAACGTTGCCGGCCTACTCGGGCCGCTCCATCCCGCCGGCGACCCGCTCGCCACGGCCGGCAGCAGCCCTGCGCCGGGCACTGTCCGCGGGCCAGCACGCTCACTGACACGGTCGGCCGCGGCTCCCGAGCCGCCTGACGCGCGAGCGCCGTCGCGCTCGCGTGCGCGCGTAGCCGATCGCGCGAACAGCACAGCCCGCCGCCGCTTCATCGCCCGATGGCGCAGGCGCGGGCGGGGCGAGACTCCTCCTGCCGCGCGATCACCCTCGCCCAGCGCGGACCCTGCCCCGAGTCGTCCTGCTGTTGCGCCGATGCCCACCGAGTTGTTGATCCACGCCACCGGCGTCTGCGCCCTCGCCCTCAACGTCAGCGCCCTCGTGCGCAGCTGCGAGAAGGCGTTGCGACTGCAGTCGGGCCTGTCGGGCGCGATCTGGGCGCTCAACAACCTGCTGCTCGGCGCACACACCGCCGCCGCGCTCAGCCTGATCAGCGCCGGGCGCACCGCCACTTCGGCCGTCACCCTGCGTGCCGCCGACCGGGTGCGCCATGCCGCCTGCGCCGCCTTCGTGGCGCTGACGCTGGCCGTCACCGCTTTCACGTGGAACGGCTGGCCATCGGCACTGCTGCTGGTCGCCTCGCTGCTGTCGACTTTCGCGATGTTCTACCTGCGCGCAACGCCAATGCGGCTGACGATGCTGCTGGTGTCGGCGCTGTGGATGGTCAACGCCTGGCAGCATGACTCGTGGGAGCAGATGCTGGCCAACGTGGTCACCGCGATCGCGGCCGTCTACGGCGCGCAGCGCAGCGGCGGCGTTACAGCAACTCCTCCGCCACGAACATCGACAACACGTTCAAACGCAGCCGGCTCAACCAGTTGACGTGCGGCTCGCTGCGGTAGACGACCGGCCGGTCGTCATCGGGCTCGAGCCACTCGACGGGGCCGTCGGCGCCAGCGATGCGCAGCCGGTAGTGGCTGTCCGACCAGCGCTGATGCATCAGCGCCAGCGCGGCGGTGGCCAGCCCGATGTCGTCGATCGCCAGGCTGAGCTCGGTGTTGCTGCGCGAGGAGCGGGCATCCATGTTCATCGAGCCCACCACCAGCCAGCGGCGATCGACCACCGCCACCTTGGCGTGCAGGCGACCGAGCGACGAGCGCATGTCGCCGATCATGTCGAAGCGGCGGCTCGGCAACGGGCTCAATTCGGACAACGACACGCCCAGTTTCAGCATCGATGCGCGGTAGCGCGCGTAACCGCCATGGGCCAGCGGCTCGTCCGTCGAGGCCAGCGAATTGGTCATCACCGAGATGCGGATGCCGTTGTCGATGGCCGTCTGCATCAGCTTCAATCCGCCCTCGCCGGGCACGAAATACGGCGACACGATCGTCACCTCCGACTGCGCAGAGCGCATCAGCAGCAGCGTGCTGCCCATCGCGGTGGCCGGCGCAGCAGCGGCAGGCGCCGCCACCTTGGCCGGCTCGTCAGCGAACACGCTCACCGGCGCAAATCGCAACGGCAAGGCCGGCCCTGACGACAGCTGCTGAGCCAGGTCGTCGGCCGGCACGAGAGCCGGCTCGCCGCCCACCCAGCCGTCGAACGCGGCCCGTGCCTGCGCCGGCGAGTGGTGCCGCGCCACCAGCGACTCGATCGGATAGGCCGACTCGCTGTTCCAGTAGCGGTCGAACACGTCGGACAGGCCATGCACCACCGACCCGATCGACAACACGTCCATGTCGATGAAGTTGGCCGCTTCGCTGCGCATGAAGTACTCGTTGGCGATGTTGCGGCCGCCGGTCACTGCCACCGAGTTGTCGGCGATGAACAGTTTGTTGTGCATGCGCCGGTTCACGCGCTCGAACTGGTGCAGCGACAACAGCAGGCGCGCCTGCAGCGCGCCGCCGCGCACCGGCAGCGGGTTGAACAGCCGCACCTGCACGTTGTCGTGCGCGGCCAGGCCCATCAGCAGATCGTCGTCATCACCCACGTGCAGGTCGTCGATCAACAGCCGCACGCGCACGCCGCGCTGCGCCGCGTCGCGCAGCTCGCGCAGGAACTGGCGGCCCGACTGGTCGGGCGCCACCACGTAGTACTGCACATCGAGCGACTTCTGCGCACGCCGCGCCAACGCGATGCGCGCGGCCAGCGCCTCGGGGCCGTTGGGCATCAGGCGCAAGCCCGACAGGTGCCGTTGGTCGTCGGGGGTCGACGACGACGCCAGCTGCGCCAGCGGCGTGGCCGCGACGTCGACGATGGCTTCCGAGCGCGTGCGCTGCACGTCGCTCGGGCAGCGCCGCGCAGCCCGACAGCAGGCCCCATGCGGCCAACGCCAGCATGCCGAGCCAGCGCACGGCTGCGATGTGGACCGACGAGGTGGCGTTCATGATGCAGCGCATTTCGCGCCACGCCGGTTGCGCAGACGTTACCGTGCCGCACGCGCGGCATTACTTCTGAAATGCCGGCGTACCGATCGCCGGCGCCGGCAGGCGCCGCGTGGGCGCCGCCGTTCAGCTCACCAGTTCGACGCTGGCGGCGAACAGGTAGCCCACGCCGCGCTCGGTCTTGATGAACTGCGGCTGCGCGGGATCGACCTCGATCTTGCGACGCAGACGCAGGATCTGCACGTCGATCGAGCGGTCGTAGACCTCGGCGTTGTGCAGTCGAGAGAGGTCGAGCAGCTGGTCGCGCGTGAGCACACGCTGCGGCGACGACACGAAGGCCGCCAAAAGGCTGAACTCGCCGTTGGTCAGCTCGACCACTCGACCTTGCACCGTCTTCAAGCGGCGCAGACCGATGTTGAGCTCCCAGCCGCCGAACCGATAGGCCCGCACCTTGGCGATCGCGTCGGCCACCGTGGCCTGCGCGCGCGCGCGCCGCAGCAGTGCGCGGATGCGCGCCAGCAGCTCGCGCGGGCTGAATGGCTTGGTCAGGTAGTCGTCGGCACCGAGCTCCAGGCCCATCACGCGGTCGGCCTCTTCGGCACGGCCGGTGAGCATGAGGATGGGAATGGTCGAGGTTTCGCGCAGGCGCCGCGCGATCTGCAAGCCGTCTTCGCCTTGCAGGCGCACGTCGAGCACAACCAGGTCGATGGTCTCGCGCGCCATCACCTGGTCGAGTTCGGCGCCGGTGGCCACCACGGTGACGCGCAACTCGTTTTCGGTCAGGTAGTCGTGCACCAGCTGCCGCACCGAGGGGTCGTCGTCCAACGCCAGCACATGCGGCATCAGCACGGGGTGGGCCTGCGGAGTCGACTCGGGCACGGCTTGCATGGCGGCCGACCAGCGGCCTGCGAGTTGGGCGGAGGCCCGATGGTAGCGGGCCTGGTGAGTCGGGATTCAAGCTTGCCAGAAGAGTTTTCTGGATTCGGCCGCCGCGTCGAAGCGGGTCAGCCCGATGTCGCGCAGCAGATGGTCGTCGAGATCGGCGATCTCGTGGCGCGTGCGGCTGCGGCGCAGCCATTCGCGCAGCAGCGCCACGATGCCGGCGCGCGGCTCGGCGGCAGCCGGCGCGACGATCCAACCCTGCGAGCCGAGCAGCGGCACGGTGGGTGAAAAACTGCGCTCGGTGAAGCTGGCGGTGTTCATGAGCAGCCCCTTGGTGTCTTGATCGAGACTGCATTGCAACGCCGCTGCATTGCGCATGCGTTTCGGCTCCGCATGCGCGGATTTCGTTTGAAACCGGCGAGGCGCGCCTTCAGGACTGCTGCAGCGCGTCGGCCAGGCTGCGCGCGATGTCGCGCGCCACCAGCGGCTTGGCCAGCACGTCGAGCACACCGGCATCGCGCGCGCGGTGGGTCAGCGCCGGCGTCACGTAGCCGCTCATCAGCACGATCGGGATGTCGCCGCGGATGGCGCGGATCTCGCGGGCCAGCTCCGAGCCGGTCATGTCGGGCATCGCCTCGTCCGACAGCACCGCGTCGAAGCGTGCCGGCGCGGCGCGAAACGCCTCCAGCGCCGCCGTGCTCGAGGTGAAGCCCACCGGCTCGTAGCCGAGGCCGGCGATCATCTCCTCGCCCAGCCGCACCAGCGCCTCTTCATCGTCGACCAGCAGCACGGTCTCGCCGCCGCCGCCCGTCACCACCTCGTGCACCGGCTCGGGCGCCTGCACGTCGCTGCGCCACGGCAGGTACACCGTGAACGTGGCGCCCTCGCCCGGCCGGCTGTCGACGTCGATGCCGCCACCGAGGTCGGTGACGATGCCGTGCACCAGCGACAGCCCGAGCCCGGTGCCCACGCCCACCTCCTTGGTGGTGAAGAACGGATCGAAGATGCGTTCGAGCACCCGCGGCGAGATGCCGGTGCCGGTGTCGCTCACGGCCAGGCGCACATAGGCGCCGTCGGGCAGCACGCTGGTGGCGCAGCGCGGCGCCTGCAGCTGCACGCGATCGAGCGTCACCGTCAGCGTGCCGCGCGAACGCATCGCCTGCACGGCGTTGGCGCACAGGTTCATCACCACCTGGTGCACCTGCGTCGGGTCGCCCAGCACCGCGGCGTCGCCGACGTCGAGCTGCTGCTGCAGCGTGATGCCGGCCGGCAGCGACGCCTTCAATTGCTCGAGCGCTTCGATCGACCACCGACTGCACGTGCACCGGCACCCGCTCGCCCATGCCGCTGCGGCTGAACGCCAGGATGCGCTCGACCAGCGACTTGGCGCGCATGCCGGCACTGATCGCGGCATCGATGTGGCGGCGCTGCGCCGAGCCCTCGGGCGCAGTCTTTCTGCGCCATTTCGCCATAGCCGAGGATGGCGGCCAGGATGTTGTTGAAGTCGTGCGCGATGCCGCCGGCCAACGTGCCGATGGCCTCGAGCTTCTGCGCCTGCCGCAACTGCGTTTCGAGCCGCTCGCGCTCGGCTTCGGCGTTCTTGCGCGGCGTGATGTCTTCCATCGAGCCGGCCATGCGATACGGCCTGCCGGGCTCGTCGCGCAGCGCCAGGCCGCGCTGCCGATACCAGTGCCACGCGCCGGAGTGGTGCTGCACCCGATACTCGACCACGAAGAACGGCGTTTCGCCCTGCAGGTGCCTGGCGAGCGCGCGACGCACCGGCTCGATGTCGTCGGGGTGGGTGCGCGTCTTGTCGATCCACACGCGGCGCGGCTGCAGCGGCTCGGCGGACTCCACGAAGGTCAGCTGCTGCGCGCGCGGCGACAGGAACAGCATGTCGCTGGCGAGGTCCCAGTCCCACAGGCCCTCGTTGGAGCCGGCCACCGCGAGCTGGTAGCGCTCTTCGGAGCGGCGCAGCGCCTCTTCCGATTGCTTGCGCGCGGTGACGTCGGTGGTCGATCCGGCCAGGCGCGTGGCGCGTGCCGTCGGCATCGCGAAAGCATTGCGCCCGCGTGTGGATCCAGCGCACCTCGCCGCTGTCGCGCCGGATGATGCGGAATTCGTGGTCCAGCCGCGGCGTCAGCCCGGCCAGATGATCGCTGCGATTGCGGAACACGCGCTCGCGGTCGTCGGGGTGCAACGGGATCGCGCGCGAAGTAGCGCTCGGCGGGCAGCACCTGGGTGCCGCCCGAGCAAGCCGAAGATCTCGGCCAGCTTGGCCGACACGAAGATCGTGTCCGGGCCGAAGTCCCACATCCAGTGGCCCTCGTTGGAGCCGGTCAGCGCCAGCGCATAACGCTCCTCCGACTCGCGCAGCGCGGTCTCGACGCGCTTGTAGTCGTCGATGTCGCTGACCGATCCGGTCAAGCGCAGCGGCGCGCCCTCGGCGTCGCGCATGCAGTAGTTGCGCAGCGCGCACCCAGCGGTAGACGCCGTCGGCGCGGCGGATGCGGTATTCGCCCTCGCGCAGCGTCTCGCGGCTGCTCAGGAAACGCTGCAGTTCCTGGGCATGGCGCTCGCGGTCATGCGGGTGCAGGTCGAGCAGCGCCATCCACTCGGCACGCGTGCGCACGTTGGGCTGCGGCGGCTGCCCGATCATCTCGTGCATGCGCTCCGAGGTGTACATGCTGTCGTTGACGAGGTCCCAGTCGATGATGCCGTCGTTGGGCCCGGCCACCGCCAGCGAGAAGCGCTCCTGCGACAGGCGCAGCGCCTCTTCGGTTTGCTTGCGGTCGTCGACGTCGCTCACCGAGCCGGCCATGCGGTACGGCTGCCCCTCGCGCGTCGCGCAGGCACAGCGCGCGCACGCGGATCCAGCGGTACGTGCCATCGTCGCGGCGCACGCGGTACTCGCACTCGTAGGCCGGCGTCTCGCCCGCCAGGTGGGCGCGGATGCCTTCGGCGCGCCGCGGCGCGTCGTCGGGGTGCACGCGCAGCGAGCTCGACCAGGTCGTCGAGCGGCTGCAGCTCCGGCCCTGGCGGCAGGCCCTGCAGTTCGCGCGCACGCGCCGACTCGAACGCCATGCCCGACGCGCAGGTCCCAGTCCCACACGCCGTCGTCGGAGCCGGCCACCGCCAGCGCATAACGCTCCTCGGATTGGCGCAGCGACTCCTCGGCGCGCTTGCGCGCGTCGATGTCCGACACCGAGCCGGCCATGCGCAGCGGCTTGCCGACGGCATCGCGCACGCACATGCCGCGCACGCGCACCCAGCGGTACTGGTTGCCGGGGTGGCGCACGCGCCATTCGCCTTCGTAGGCCGGCGTCAGGCCATCCAGATGCGCCTGCATCGCCGCCTCGCGTTGCGGGCATGTCTTCGGGGTGCAGCATGCAGGGTCTGGAACCACTCGTCGAGCGACTGCACCTCCGGCTCCAGGCGGGATGCCGAGGATCTGCCGGCAGCGGCGCGACGCGAACACACGATGGTTGACGTAGTCGAAGTCCCACACGCCGTCGTCGGAGCCGAGCACAGCCAGCGCGAAGCGCTCTTCGCTCAGGCGCAACGCCTGTTCGGTCTGCTTGCGCGCCGAGATGTCGACGCTGACACCGGCCACCCGCACGGTCTTGCCCTGGTGATCGCGGAAGCTGTGCGCGCGCGTCAGGATCCAGCGCACCTCGTCGCTGCCCGGCAGCAGGATGCGGAACTCGTAGTCGATGCGGGTCGTGCGCGCCGGCCGCCACGTCGTCGTTGACCTTGGCCAGGCCCTCCCAGTCGTCGGGATGCACGCGCACGTGGCGAAAGTATTCGGTGCGCGTGGCCACCGCGGTGTGGGGCGGCAGCCCGAACAGCTGGTGCACGCTGTCGGACACGAACAGCGCATCGGTCTCGGTGTCCCACACCCAGTGGCCACCGGTGAGGCCGGCCATCGCCAGCGCGTAGCGCTCCTCCGAGAGCTTCATCGCGTCTTCGGCGCGCCGGCGCGAGTCGATGTCGGTGACCGAGCCCGCCATGCGCACCGGCTCGCCGTTGGCGTCGCGCACGCACAGGCCGCGCACGCGCACCCAGCGCCATTGGTCGCCGTGCTGCACGCGGTACTCGCCTTCGTACACCGGCGTCAGGCCGCTGATGTGCGCCTGCATCGCCTGGCTGCGCGCCGCCTGGTCGTCGGGGTGCAGTCGAATCGACGGCGAACCAGGTCTCTCGCGGCTGGGTGTCGGGGCCCGGCGGCAGGCCGAAGATCTCGCGCGCCCGCGCCGACGCGTAGACGTTGTCGCCGATGCACATCCCAGTCCCAGATGCCTTCGTCGGAGCCGGCGGCGGCCAGCGCAAAGCGCTCGCGCGACAGTTCGAGCGACGCGCGGGTCTTGTCCAGGCGCAGAAACTGGCGGCGCAGCACGCCAGCAGCAACGCCGCCAGCACGCCCATCGCCAGCGTGCGGGCGATGGTGCCCATCGTCTGCTGGCGCCACGGCGCCATCGCCACGTCGGCATCGCGGGTGACGATCACCGCCAGCGGCTGCTCGGGCACCAGGCGCGAGCGCGCCGAAGCGGTCGACGCCATCGACCGGGCTGACGCTGCGCATCGGGCCGCCGGGGTCGGCGTCGCGCAGCGCGCAGCATGGCTTCGACGATGCCGAAGCGCTGGCCCATCGCGGTGTCCGCGGCCGGATAACGCGCGACCAGGGTGCCGTTGCGGTGCATCAGCGTGACCGCGGTGCCGGCGCCGAGCCGCACGTCGCGGTAGAACTGCTGGAAGTAGTCGACGCGACCCTCGGCGACCACGATGCCGGCGAACGCGCCGTGGGCGAGCGCAGGCGGCGCGCGATCGGGAACACCCACTGCCCCGGATGGAACGGGTCGCGGCGCACGCCCTCGACCAGCCGGCTCGATGACCTTGCCGGCCTGCAGCGTGCGGAACAGCGGCTCGCCCGACGCATCCGGCAGCGGCTCGGGCAGCGCGGCGGACAGCGAGCTGGCCACCAGCTTGCCTTGCGCGTCGAACAGCATCAGCTGCTCGACCTGCACCAGGCCGATCACCTGCTCGCGCAGGAAGATGTGCAGATCGCGCGCGTGCGCCGTTGTGGCGCTGCCCGCGATGTGGCGCAACACCAGGTCCACCGCCTGCAGGCTGCGCGCCGTCTGCTCGGCAATGACGCGCGAGTGGGTGTCGAGCTCGCGGGCGGTTTCCAGCGCCGTGGCGCGGTAGCCGCGCACGATGTCGTAGGCGGCCAGCGCCACGATGGCGGCGATGAACAGCGCCGCCGATCCACGGGATGCTGCGCCAGGTCAGGCGCGCGGGTGCGGCGGCGGACCCGGCGGCCGACCCGCTCATGTCAGGCCTGATGGGTTGGGCGCGCGAGCGTCATCTCAGACCGGCAGCACCAGGCGCACGGCGGTGGCCAGTGCCTCGCGGGTGGCCGGCTTGGGCAGCACGCAGTCCACGCCCAGCGTGCGGGCCACGGGACCGCAGCATTCGATGCCGGAGAAGAAGTTGGTCGACAAGGCGAGGATCGGTGTCGTCGGATGTTGGGCGGCAATGCGCCGCACCAAGTCTACGCCGCCCTGGCGCGGAAACGGCACGTCGACGATCACCAGGTCAGCCGCCGGTGGCGGCTCGGCGTCGCTCGCGGGCTCCGGCACGCACCGTGCAGCCCAGCGTGGACAGCCACTGGCCCAGCAGGTCGCGCCAGGTCAGGTCGGCGTCGACCAGCCGCACGCGGCGCAACGCGGGGGGTCCGCGTCGCGCCACGCCGTCATTGGGTGACATGTTTGAGGTCGTGCCGCCGGGCAAGCGCCCGCGTCGGTGATCCATTCGGTGGCCGAGGCGGCTTGTGCCTTGGTGCTGGCCAGCGCCAGGTACACGCTGCTCGCGCTGGCCATCACGGCGACCAGCACGGCCGCTCGGGTGGCCGTCATCAGGGGCCTGTGGGTGGGGATCGAAGGTGCCATGTCATTCCTCGCTGCGTGGTGGGCTAATCGTCGGCAGTTGCCGCTGCGCTGGCGTGTCAGGTCGGCCCGCCTTGTGTTTCAAATGAAGCCTGGCTGGCGAGAACGAGGGGTGGGCACCAGGCCCGCCACGAGCCCCCGAACGACTGCTCGACGCGCACCAGCCGCGGGTCGGCCGGGTGGCGGCGCACGGCGTAGCCCAGGCCACGCGCCAGTTCGATCATCGGCAGGTTGTCGTGCAGCACGTCGCCCACCAGCCGCTGGCACGGCGTGGCGCGCCGCGTGGCAGCCCAGGCTCAGCAGCAAGGTCTTGCCGATGCCCCGGCCCTGCCACGTGTCGGCCACGGCCAGCGCGAATTCGCGCCCGTCGGCGACGTCGTCGCTGAGCACATAGCGGGCCTCGGCGATGCAGATGTCGCGGCCGTCCTGGCGGGCCAGCGCGACCAGCGCCAGTTCGCGGCCGGGGTCGGGATGGGTCATGCGCTGCAGCCACTGCGGCGGCACCTCGCGCACGCCGGCGTGGAAACGCCGCTGCCGCGAGACCGGCGACAGGCCGCGCACGAACTCGTCGATCAGCGTGGCATCGCTATGCCTGCACGCGGCGGATGCGCACGCCGGCGCGGCGTCGCTCGCGCTGCGGCTCGACGAGCCCGTCGACCTCGGGTCGCCGACGCGGCGATCTCCATGATCCGTGCTGAACGCGTCAGCGGACCGTCGTGCACGGCGCCAGCGGGCGCGGTGACGCCAGCATCGATGCACGCGCGAGCACACTGGCGATTCCGCGCTGCAGCGCTGTCACGCCCGCGGCCAACGCGTCACCGATGGCCACACTGCGCTGCGTGCGCGCCCATTGGTGCAAGTCGGCGGAGGCCGGGGCGGCTGACAGCGCCGGGGTGCCCGCGTCGCCGTGCGCCAGGATGAGCTTGCTGTCGCGCCAGGCCTGCACCAACGTCAAGCCCGGACGGTCGATGCTGAAGCTCTCGCCGGCGGCCAGCACGACGTCGCGCGGGTCGTTCTGCAGCGTGATCCAGACCTCGCCCTCGAACACCACGATGGCACGGCCCTGGCCGTCGCGCACGCGCAGGATGGAGCCGGCGGTCAGATCGGTCAGCGGGTGGAGCAGTTCGTTGTTCATCTCGCATCTCCTGGATCGTGCATTGAGCACGTCATCATCCTCGCGGGCGCACGATTGCAATCGGGTTGCGCGCAGCAGCGTGGCGATTTCAGCTGCAACGCGGCGTGCTGTCCGGTCTCGTGCCGCGCAGCCGTGCCACGCCGGCGAGCGACGCTGTCGCTCAGCGCGCGATCAGGCCGACAGCGCGCGCGCGCCGCGGCGCAGGCCTTCGAACACCGGCTCGCTCACCGAAGAGGCAAAGCCGGCCGGCAGCGACGCGGCCGCGCTGTCGATCGCCTGCCCGGTCCACTGGGCCAGGCCAGCCACGACCGCGTCGAACCCTGCGCCCAGCGCATGGCGCCGCGCCGCTCCGAGCCAATGCGCGCGCGTGATCTGGTGATGGGTCAGCGCATCTCCCGCGGGCGACAGCGTCCACGGCAGGCGCTGCAGCGACGAAGCCTTCGGCGAGCGCCCCAGCAGCGGCCACGACGACATCGCACCCCACAACGGCGCCAACTCGAAACGGCCACCGCTCAGCAGACGAATCGCGAACCGCTTGCCGCTCGGCTCGGGCACCGCGAGCAGCCACATCACCACCATCGCAGCCAGCAGGCGCTCGCGATCGGTGGCGGCTTGCTCGGAGCCGCGCAGCAGGTCGAGCATGCGGCCGACATCGGGTCCGCCGGCGGTGGGCGCGCAGCGCTGCGGCGGCGTGCCGCTGGCCTGGCAAAAATCCTCCAGCGGCAGGCGCGCCCACCATCGCCGTCGAGCCAGCGGCGGTCGATGCGATCGATCACCAGCACCTTGTGCGGACCGATCACCTCGATGCGCGAGGCGGCGACCGTCAGGCCGAAGGCGCGCAACAGCTGGCCGCACAGCCATTCGTTCTCGAGCGACGTGCTGATCGCGGGTGCGCCACCGGGCGCGGCCCCCAGCGGCAGCTTCAGGATGTGCGTGCTCGGTGTGGCGCCGAGCGGCCGGCACCAGCGGCCACCGTGGCGCAGCAACGCTGTCTTGGCTTGCGTCCCCGCCAGCACCACGCGCGGCCACTTCGCGTCGACCGGGCGCCCACGTCGAGGGCCCGGCGCAGGCATCGAGCAGGCGCACGAGATCGCGCTCCGACAACGGCTCGCCCTCGACCTGCATCGGGTCACCCGGCTCGACGTCGGGCGGCAGCAGTTGCACCGCGCCGGCACAATCGCGGCCGGCCGCGGCCAGCAGGTCGAAGGTGTCTGCGGTGGCGACACCGAACGACGATTGCAGGCGCTGCCTCGGCACCGCCGCGCTGGGCAACAGGTTGTCGAACCAGGCGTGCACACGCTCGCCGCGAAACGGCTTGGCCCCGCCCAGCGGCAGCGACAGCGACAACGGCCTGGCCTGCGGGGACCCCGGCCACAAGGTGTCGTAGGCGAAGCCGTGCACGCCTTGCGCGCTGACGCTCCAGCGGCCCACCCGCTGGCCGTTCATCCACGCGTCGAGCACCCGTTGGCGGCTCGGGCGCCCGGCCATCACCACGGCTCCGGTGGCTGGGACGCGGGCCGGGTATCGACGAGCAACTCGCCGTCCAGGGCCATCAGCACCGTCAGCAACTGGCCGACCGTGATGCGCTCGGGCTGGCGCTCGATGCTCGAGATGCGTTCCTGCGACAACCCGACGCGGCGGCCGAGCTCCGCTTGCGACCAGCCGCGGCGCTGCCGCAGCGCGCGCAGCGCCGGGCCGAGCTGGCCGCTGGTGCGAACGGGGCTGGGCATTGTCCGTTCAGTTCGGATCCGGAATATTCTGATCCTATTCCACGAAAGAAATATTCAGGAGTAGTTCGGATCCGAAATATCACGAACCTTCAGATCGACGGCAACAGGGCGCGCGCCTGCTCGACCCAGTGGGCCCGGCCGATCAGCAGATCGGGGGTTCTCGGCTCGGGCTGGTTGTAGCGGCACGGGCTGCCGTCGAAGCGGCACGCCACGAGCCCGTGCGCCAGCGCCACGCCCACCGGCGCGCACGAGTCCCACTCGTTCATGCCACCGGCATGCACGTAGAGCTCGGCATCGCCGCGCAGCACCGCCATCGCCTTGGCACCTGCCGAGCCGATGCGCAGCAGTTGCGCGTCCAACCGCTGCGCCAGCGTGTCGGCCGCCGGCGGCGGCCGCGTGCGGCTGACCACGATGCGTGGCCGACCGGCGTAGGCGGCGGGCAATGCCCGCACACGATCGCTGCGCCACAGCTGCTTGAGCCCGGGCAGCGCCACCGCGCAGGCGGTGGGCACGCCGTCGACGCACAGCGCGACGTGCACCGCCCAATCGGTGCGCGCGCCGGGTTCGCCGTATTCGCGCGTGCCGTCCAGCGGATCGACGATCCAGACGCGGCTGTGCTGCAGGCGCGCGGCGCTGGGCGGCTGCTCCTCCGACAACAAGGCGTCGTCGGGACGATGCTGCGTCAGCAACGCGACGATCGCTGCATTGGCTTGGGCATCGCCGGCCTGCCCGAGAGCCTCGCCGCGCAGGCCCGAGTCGGCGCGCAGCGCCAACAGCAACTGGCCGGCCTGGTCGGCCGCCAACGCGGCGAGCTCGCCATCGTCGAGGTCGCTCATTGCGGCTCGAAGCCGGTTTGTCGACGCAGGGCAGCGTGCGCGGGCGCGCTCAGCAGCGCCAGCAGGCTGGCTCGCTGCCGCGGGCAACGATGCCCCTTGCGTCACAGCTGCGCTGTACAGCGTGGCCAACGCAAACGGCGGCGGCAAGGCGCCGAGCAATTGCAGCCCCGGCGTGTAGAGAATCTCGCTCACCTGCGTGATGCCGACCGCCGAGGTGTCGGCCGCGTGCGCCAGCGCTGCCATGGCGGCGGCACCATGGGGATGCGGGCGCAGGCGCTCGGGTTGCGCCTGCCCCAGGTCGCGCAGCACCTTCAGGGCATGAATGCCCGCCGTGGCGCGCTCGGGGTCCGGCAGGTAGATGGCGCTGGCGCGCTGCAGCAACGCGCGCAGCGCGGTCGCGTCGGCCACCGTGGCTGCCGCAGCGCCTTGCGGCACCGCCACGCCGGTGTGCACCCAGCCGATGTCGCACACGTTGCCCGTAACGACGCGGCCGACCGCCGCGAGGCCATCGAGCATCGAACGCGTCAGCACGATCGCATCGCACGGCGCGCCCGCCTCGAGCTGCTCGCGCATGGCGCCTACTGCACCGAACGTGCTTGCCAACTGCACCCCGCTTGCACGTTCGAATTCAGGCTGCAGCGCCAGCACCAGGCCCTTGGCGGCGCCGGCGCTCAGCAGGTGCACGATGGGGGCGGCTGCCACGCGCTCTCAGTTCTCGACCTTGATGCCGGCTTTTTGCACGATCTGCGCCCACTTCTCGATGTCGGCGCGCAGATAACGATCGAATTCTTCGACGCTGAGCGTCATCGCGGTGGCGCCTTGGGCGGCCCACTCCTGTTTCACGTCGGGCAATCCGACGATGCGCGCGACCTCGCCATTGAGCTTGCGCAGCACCGCCGGCGGCGTCTTCGCGGGGGCCATCAGGCCGAGCCAGATCACCGCCTCGTAGCCGGGCACGCCCGACTCGGTGACCGTGGGCACCTCGGGCATGATCGAAGAGCGCGTGCGGCCGGTGGTGGCCAGCGCCTTCACCTTGCCGGTGCGCACCTGCGGCGCCATCGCGGTGACGGCATCGAACATCATCTGCACGTGGCCGGCCAGCACGTCGGTGCGCGCACCCGAGCTTCCCTTGTAGGGCACGTGCAGGATGTCGACGTTGGCCATCGACTTGAACAACTCGCCGGCCATGTGATACGGCGTGCCCGGCCCCGACGAGGCGTAGTTGAGCTGCCCGGGCTTGCCGCGCGCGAGCGCGAGCAACTCGGCCACGTTGCTCACCGGCACGCTGGGGTGCACGACCAGCAGCAGATCGGAGTAGTTGACCGGCGCCACCGGCGCGAAGTCGCGCATCAGCTGATACGGCCGGTTGGCAATCAGCGTTTCGTTGACCGTGTGCGTGTTGGACATCATCAGCAGCGTGTAGCCATCGGGCGCAGCACCGGCGGCCTCCTGCGTGCCGGTGATCGCCCCGGCACCCGGCTTGTTTTCGACCACGAACGGCTGGCCGAGCGCCGCCTGCAGGCGCTGCGCAAGGAACCGCGCGTAGACGTCGGCCGGCCCGCCGGCCGCGAACGGCACGACGATGCGCACCGGGCGCGTCGGGTAGTCCTGCGCCCATGCCAGGGCCGACGACCAAAGAGCAACGGCGATCAACCAAGTCCTGCACATGAGGGCTCCCAATCCGGCTATGGCATGTGCATCATGGCGCTTGGGCAACAAAGCCGCTGCTGGTAGAACACCGGGGGAAAAGGGGTCTGCCTGCAGACCCTGGCACGATGGGCACGATGCACGAGCTGACCTGGATCGACGACACGGCCCCGTTGCCGGCCACCCGCCGTGCGTTGGGGCCGGCCAGCGATGCACCCGGGCTGCTGTGCGCCGGCGGCCGCCTCAACACCCAGCGCCTGGAAGAGGCCTACCGGCGCGGTGTGTTCCCGTGGTATGGCAACGGCCAGCCGGTGTTGTGGTGGACGCCCGACCCGCGCATGGTGCTGCCGGTGGCCGAGTTCAAGCTGTCGCGCTCGTTGACCAAGACGCTGCGCCGCTTCGTGGCCGGCCCGGACAGCGAAGTGCGCATCGACCACGACGCCTATCGCGTGATCGGCGCCTGCGCCCAGGTGCCGCGCGAGGGCCAGCACGGCACCTGGATCGTGCCGGCGATGGTGCGCGCCTACAGCGAGTGGCACGACGAAGGCCGCGTGCACAGCTTCGAGACCTGGGTCGACGGCAAGCTCGCGGGCGGCCTGTACGGCGTGGGCATCGGCCGCATGTTCTTCGGCGAATCGATGTTCAGCTGGCGCACCGACGCGTCGAAAATCGCGCTGGCCGCGCTGGTGGCCTTCTGCCGCGCCCACGGCATCGAGCTGATCGATTGCCAGCAGCACACCAGCCACCTCGCCTCGTTCGGCGCACGCGAAATCCCGCGCGCCGCGTTCGAGCGCCACCTGGCGGCCGCGCTGGCCGAAGCGCCGCCGCGGCGCTGGACCTATGATCGCGCGATGTGGGCGCAACTCGGCCTGGAGCCGCGCGGCGCCCCGCAAGAGGCCACTGCCCCGTGACCCATCCCAAAGAGTTGCCGCTGTCGTCGTTGCAGTTCTATGCGACGGCGCCGTACCCGTGCAGCTACCTGCCCGACCGCCTCGCGCGCTCGCAGGTGGCCACGCCGAGCCATCTGATCCACGCCGATGCGTATTCGGGGCTGGTGGCCAACGGCTTTCGGCGCAGCGGCATGTTCACCTACCGGCCGTATTGCGACAGCTGCCGCGCCTGCGTGCCGCTGCGCGTGCCGGTGCAGGGCTTCAAGCCCACGCGCAGCCAGCGGCGCGCGTGGAAGGCCCACAACGGCCTGCAGGCGCGCGTGCTGCGCCTGTGCTTCCTGCCGGAACACTATCAGCTGTACCTGCGTTACCAGTCGGGCCGCCACTGCGGCGGCGGCATGGACCACGACAGCGTCGACCAGTACACGCAGTTCCTGCTGCAAAGCCGCGTCAACTCGCGACTGGTGGAGTTTCGCGAGCCGTCGGCCGACGGCAGCGGCGCGCTGCGCATGGTGTCGATCCTGGACGTGCTGAACGACGGCTTGTCGGCCGTCTACACCTTCTTCGAGCCCGACCCCGCGGCCAGCTACGGCACCTACAGCGTGTTGTGGCAGATCGAGCAGACCAAGCTGCTGAAGCTGCCGCACGTCTACCTTGGCTACTGGATCGGACAGAGCCCGAAGATGGCCTACAAGGCGCAGTTCGGGCCGCACGAGGTGCTGATCGACGGGCGCTGGGTCGCGCCGACCCCGGGAGCGCGGGCCGAGCCCGCACCGCCTGCCGGCACGTCGAAGCTGGCATTCATGGCCACGCCGCGCTTCGGCTCACGCTGAATCGCCCGTTCAGGGCCAGTGCGAGACGGTCTCCATCTGCGCGCACCAGTTGCGCAAGTCGTCGACGGTGATGCCCCCGTCGTCCAACGGCGGCGCCGGCGCCGGCAGCCAGCCCTGCCGGGTGTGCAGGCCGGGGCCGATCGCGGTGGCGGCATCGATCGGCGCGTCGCTGAAGTAGTGGCTGCGGGTCACGACAACCGCCACGCCTGCTGAGCGCGCAGCGGCCACGCCACCGGGCGAGTCTTCGAGCGCCACTGCCTCCACCGCCGACAGACCCAGCGTCGACAACGCGACTTCGTAGGCCTCGGGGTCGGGCTTCTTGTGGCGCACGTCTTCGCCGCAGATCAGCGCCTCGAAGTGCTGCGGCCAGGCGGCGCCGAAGTGAAGCTCCAGCAACGCCTCGACATTGGCCCGGCTGGTGGTGGTGACGATCGCCTGACGCAAGCCCTCGCGGCGGGCCTGTTCGATCAACGGCGCCACACCATCGCGCAAGTCGATGCGTTGGCGGCGCAGCCACGTCGCGTACAGCGTGGTCTTGCGCGCGTGCAGTTCGCGCGCCAGCGCCAACCGCTCGGCGGCCAGCACCGGCGCGTCGGAGCGGCTGGCCATGTCGTGCAGCAGACGCTCGCGGCCTCCGGAGACGCGCAGCAACTCGCCGTAGCGGCGCTCGTCCCAGCGCCAGGGCAGGCCCAGCGCCTCAAAGGCCTGGTTGAAGGCCACACGATGGCCATCACGCTCGGTCTCGGCGAGCGTGCCGTCGACGTCCCACAGGATCGCTTTCAACATGATCGTGCTATCGGGTGGCGAGGCTCGGATCGGCCCTTGCAATCGAACGAATGTCCTTGAACGATGAGAAGACGCGATGCGCACCGGCAGCGGTGAGCGCGTCGCGACTGCCATAGCCCCACGTCACCGCCCAGGCCGCCACACCGGCGGCGCGCGCACACTGAATGTCGATCGACGCGTCGCCCACGTGGGCCGCACGCGCGGCCGGCACGCCCAGGCGCTCGAGCGCGTGGCGCAGCGGGCCGGCAGCGGGCTTGCGCGTCGCCAGCGTGTCGCCGCCGATCACCAGCGCGAAGTGAGGCGACAGTCCGCTGCCGTCGAGCACCTGTTGCGCAAACCGATGGTGCTTGTTGGTGATGCAGGCCAGTACCACGCCGGCGTCGCGCAGCGCCTGCAAGGTCGCGGCGCAATCCGGATACGGCGGCGCCATGGTGCCGGCCGTATCGGTGTAGTGGACGTTCATGCGCTCGAGCATTTCGTTCAGCGGCAGGCGTTGCAACGCGTCGGGGTGCTCCTCGCGCAGGCGGGCAATGAACACCTCGTGGCCATGACCGATCAGGGGCGTGAACGACGACACCGGTCGCGGCGCAATGCCGAAATCCCGCAGCGTGCGATTGGCCGCCTCGGCGATCTCGCCGGCGGTGTCGACCAGGGTGCCATCGAGATCGAAGCTGATCAGCCGCTGCTGCATCGGCGGCATCATGCGGTGGGTTCGTCGACCGGCTGCGGTGCGCCGCAGCAGGCCTGCACACGATCGGCCAGCGCCGCAGCCGTAAGCCCCAGGTGTTCGTACAGCGCGGCGGCCGGCGCCGACTCGCCGAAGCCGTCGACACCCAGCGCCGCCACGCAGCCGTATTGGCCCCACCAGCGCGTGACGCCGGCTTCGACGCCGATGCGCGGCAGGCCGCGGCCGAGCACGGCGTCGCGGTAAGCGACGTCCTGCCGGTCAAACACGGTGCTCGACGGCAGCGAGACCACGCGCACGGCCAGGCCGCGTTGATCGAGCAGCTTTTGTGCGCCGAGCGCCAGCGCCACTTCCGAGCCGGTGGCCAGGAGCACGGCCATGGCGCCTTCGCGGTCGCTGAGCACGTAGCCGCCGCGGCGGATGGCCTGCACCTGCTCGGCCGAACGCACCTGTGCGGGCAGGATCTGGCGCGACAGCAGCAGCGCGCTCGGCCGGTCGCGCCGCGTCAGCGCCTGTGCCCAGGCCACGGCCGTTTCGGCCGCATCGCAGGGACGCCAGACATCCAGGTTCGGGATCAGGCGCAGGCTGGCGGCGTGCTCGACCGGCTGGTGCGTCGGGCCGTCCTCGCCGAGGCCGATCGAATCGTGCGTGAGGACGTGGATCACGCGCTGCTTCATCAGCGCGGCCATGCGGATGCGCGTTGCGGCTGTAGTCGCTGAAGGTCAGGAAGGTGCCGCCGTAGGGGATGAAGCCGCCGTGCAGCGCGATGACCGTTCATCACCGCAGCCATGCCGAACTCGCGCACGCCGTAGTGGATGTGGCGGCCACCGGGCGCGCCGCCGCGCACGACACCGCAGCCGGGAAAGTCGGTCAGGTTCGAGCCGGTCAGGTCAGCGCTGCCGCCGAGCAACTCGGGCACGCGCGGCGCCAGCGGTCGCCAGCACCTTCTGTGACGCCTTGCGCGTGGCCATCGCCTCGCGGCTGTGGCCCAGCTCGTTGATCAGGGTCTGCAGCGCGCCTTCGAAGTCGCGCGGCAGTTCGCCGGCAATGCGGCGCTCGAACTCGGCGGCCAGCGCCGGATGCGCGGTGCGATAACGCGCGAAGCGCTCGTTCCATTGAGCCTCGTGCGCCGCGCCGGCGGCGCGTGCGTCCCAGGCGCTGGCGAACCGCTGCCGGCACCTCGAACGGCGGATGCGGCCAGTCGAGCGCCGCGCGGGTCTTGGCCACTTCGTCGGCGCCCAGCGGCTCGCCATGCGCCTTGGCGCTGCCGGCGCGGTCCGGCGAGCCCTTGCCGATGGTGGTGTGGCAGACGATCAGGCGTCGGCTGGTCGGTGCCGCACTTGGCCTGCGTCGATGGCGCGGTCGACGGCGGCGACGTCGTGCCCGTCGATCGGGCCGATGACGTGCCAGCCATAGGCGCGAAAGCGCGCCGGCGTGTCGTCGGTGAACCAGCCTGCCACCTGGCCGTCGATCGAGATGCCGTTGTCGTCGTACAGCGCGATCAGCTTGTGCAGCCGCCAGCACGCCGGCCAGCGAGCACGCCTCGTGGCTGATGCCTTCCATCAGGCAGCCGTCGCCGAGGAACACGTAGGTGTGGTGATCGACGATCGCGTGGCCGGGCCGGTTGAACTCGTCGGCCAGCAGCTTCTCGGCCAAGCGCCATGCCCACCGCATTGGCCAGGCCCTGGCCGAGCGGCCCGGTGGTGGTCTCGACGCCGGGCGTCAGGCCGAACTCCGGATGGCCCGGCGTCTTGCTGTGCAGTTGGCGAAAGCGCCTCAGCTCGATCGACCGGCAGGTCGTAGCCGGTGAGGTGCAGCAGCGCGTACAGCAGCATCGACGCATGGCCGTTGGACAGCACGAAGCGGTCGCGGTCGGTCCACTGCGGGTTGGCGGGGTTGTGGCGCAGGTGACCGGCCCACAGCGCCAGCGCCATCTCGGCCATGCCCATCGGCGCGCCGGGGTGGCCCGATTGCGCCTGCTGCACGGCATCCATCGCCAGCGCGCGCAGCGCGTTGGCCATCGCGCGCTGCGGAGCTCGTCGAGGCGGCTCGTCTCGCCCCCTTGGCGCTGCGCGCCGTCCCCGCGGGGGAGCGTGCGCCTTCGGAGCGGCCGTGCGGCGCTCACAGCGCGGCCAGCGCGCGCTGGCGCCGCTCCATCATGCGCCAGATGAACGGCGTGAAGATCAGCTGCATCGCCAGCTCCATCTTGCCGCCGGGCACGACGATGGTGTTGGCGCGCGACATGAAGGAGTCGTGGATCATGGTCAGCAGGTACGGGAAGTCGATGCCCTTGGGGTTGGCGAAGCGGATCACCACCATGCTCTCGTCGGGCGCCGGGATGTCGCGCGCGATGAACGGGTTGGAGGTGTCCACGCTCGGCACGCGCTGGAAGTTGACGTGCGTGTGGGTGAACTGCGGGCAGATGTAGTTCACGTAGTCGGGCATGCGCCGCAGGATGGTGTCGGTCACCGCCTCGGTGGAATAGCCGCGCTTGGTCTTGTCGCGCTACAGCTTCTGGATCCACTCCAGGTTGATGACCGGCACCACGCCGATCAGCAGGTCGGGGTGGCGCGCGACGTCGACCTCGGGCGTGACCACCGCGCCGTGCAGGCCCTCGTAGAACAGCAGGTCGGTGTCGGCGGGCAGGTCCTGCCACGGCGTGAAGGTGCCGGGCTCGCTGCCTGTGCGGCGCGGCCTCTTCGGCGTCGTGCAGGTACTTGCGGCAGCGGCCGCGTGCCCGACTTCGCCGTAGCTGCGGAACAGCTGCTCGAGTTCGGCGAACAGGTTGTTCTCGGGGCCGAAGTGGCTGAAGTGTCGGTTGCCCGCGGCCTCGGCCTCGGCCTGGCGCCGCTTCATCTCGGCGCGGTCGTAGCGGTGGAAGCTGTCGCCCTCGATGATCGCGGCCTTGACTCTTCTCGCGGCGGAAGATGTTCTCGAAGGTGCGCGTCACCGAGGTGGTGCCGGCGCCCGACGAGCCGGTGATGGCGATGATGGGATGGCGTTCGGACATGGTGCGTCTCCTTCAGATCGCGGAACAAGCCGCGCTCGGCGAACAGCGGGTTGCCGGCATCGCGCGTGGCCGGCTCGTGGTGGTAGCGCTCGATGCGCTCGACCTCGTGCTTGCGAGCCGAACACCAGGCCGATGCGCTGGTGCAGCGACGTCGGCTTGACGCCGAGCATCGGCTGGCGCCCGGTGCTGGCGCGGCCGCCGGCCTGCTCGATGACGAAGCGCGATCGGGTTGGCCTCGTACAGCAGGCGCAGGCGCCCGGGCTTGCCGGCGTCCTTGGTGTCGCGCGGGTACATGAAGACGCCGCCGCGCATCAGGATGCGGTGCGCCTCGGCCACCATGCGAGGCGATCCAGCGCATGTTGAAGTCCTTGCCGCGCGGCCCGGCGCGCGCCGGCCAGGCACTCGTCGACGTAGCGCTTGACCGGCGGCTCCCAGAAGCGGCTGTTGGAGGTGTTGATCGCGAACTCCTGCGTGTCGGCCGGCACGCGTGAGGTTCGGGATGCGTCAGCATGAACTCGCCCAGGTTCGGGTCGAGCGTGAAGCCGGCTGACGCCGTTGCCCACGCTCAGCACCAGCATCGTCGTCGGGCCGTAGATCGCATAGCCCGCGGCCACCTGCGTCGCGCCGGGCTGCAGGAAGTCGGCCTCGACCGGCTCGCGACCGCGCGTCGCCGGGTGCACGCAGGATCGAGAAGATGCTGCCGACCGAGACGTTGACGTCGATGTTCGACGAGCCGTCGAGCGGGTCGAACACCAGCAGGTACTTGCCGCGCGGGTACTGCGCCGGAATCGGCCGCGGCGCGTCCATCTCCTCCGAGGCCATGCCGGCGAGGTGGCCGCCCCACTCGTTCATGCGCACGAACATCTCGTTGCTCAGCACGTCCAGCGGCTTCTGCACCTCGCCCTGCACGTTGACGTCGCCGCCCGCGCGGCACGGCGAGCGCCGGCTCGTCGCCGAGTTCGCCGCAGGCCACCGCGCGCGCGATGCGCCTTGCAGGCCATCGCGACGTCGAGGATCAGCGCGTTCAGGTCGCCGCCGGCGTGCGGAAAGCGGCGGCGCTCCTCGATCAGGAACCGCGTCAGCGTGCATGCGTTTGGACATCGCCATGGCGTCGGATCCGAGTCGCGCGTCGAACCGCGCGGCCGGCGAACACGCGGCTGGCGCGGATGTCGTCCGCCTCGAGCGTGGTCAGGTCTTCGCGCGTCAGCTCGCGCTGGCGCTCGGCGAACAGCCGGCTGGCCTGGCGCAGGCGCGCGCGGTCGAGCGCGTTGCGCACGCTGCGCGCGTTGGCGAAGTGCGGCTGCTGCATGCGCCGCGTCGAGGTAGTCGCCGAACGCCTCGCGCGCGCCGGCGCCGAAGCGGTAGTGCATGCGCCGCCAGCATGCGCTCGGCGATCGCCAGCAGCTCGTCGTGCGCGTAGTCGGGGAAGTCGAGGTGGTGCGCGATGCGCGAGCTCATGCCGGGGTTGGACTGGAAGAAGGTGTCCATGCGGTCCTTGTAGCCGGCGAGGATCACGACCAGGTCGTCGCGCTGGTTCTCCATCACCTGCAGCAGGATCTCGATCGCCTCCTGCCCGTAGTCGCGCTCGTTCTCGGGCCGGTACAGGTAGTACGCCTCGTCGATGAACAGCACGCCGCCCATCGCCTTCTTCAGCACCTCCTTGGTCTTGGGCGCGGTGTGGCCGATGTACTGGCCGACCAGGTCGTCGCGCGTCACCGCCACCAGGTGGCCTTTGCGCACGTAGCCCAGCCGGTGCAGGATCTGCGGCCATGCGCAGCGCCACCGTGGTCTTGCCGGTGCCGGGGTTGCCGGTGAAGCTCATGTGCAGCGACGGCGCCTGCGCGGCCAGGCCCGTGGTTGCGCGCGCAGCTTGTCGATCACCAGCAGCGCGGCGATGTCGCGGATGCGCTGCTTGACCGGCGCCAGGCCGACCAGGTCGCGGTCGAGCTCGTCGAGCACCGCCTCGCACCTGGCTGTGCGCCAGCACGTCGGCCACCGTGCGCGCGGCCGCTGGTTGCGCGGCCGGCGGCGGCGCCGGCGCTGCCGGCACCGAGCCGGGAATCGCGTAGAGCGGGCTGGCTCATCACGCGGTGTGCTCGACGCTTCAGCGGCTGCCGTAGCGCTCGCCTTCCGGCTGGTCGGTGGCGTAGCCGCGGATCGTGTAGCGCATCGTGCGGCCGTCGGCCTTCCTGGCGCTGCCAGCCGAAGCCCGGCTCGCTGTCGGCCGGTTGACGATGAAGCACATCGCGATCGACTCGACGCCGCGCGTCGAGTCGAAGGCCATCACGCGGATGTAGTGGCTGGGGAAGGTCTTGCGGCAGTCGTTGCATCTCCACCAGCACGCCGGCGGCGTCCTTCAGGTCGAACATCGGGTTGCCGAACATCTCCCAGTAGGTGTTGCGCGGGTGCGGGTCGTCGGTGTACTCGACGCTCCAGGCGTAGCCCTTGTTCAGGCCGTACTCGATCTGCGCGTGATCTGGGCGTCGCGTGAGGTCGGGCAGGAAGCTGAACTGGCCTTGCGTGATGCGGCCGGCGGGGTTGGTCATCATGGTCTGTGGCTCCTGCGGTCAGGCGACGGCCGGGCGTCGGCGCGTAGTCGCTGGTGTCGGTGGACTTGTAGTTGAAGCTGATGTCGCTCCAGGTGTCGAGCGCCTGCTTCAGCGGCGTGCAGAACTGCGCCGCCGCCTGCAGGATCTGCGGGCCTTCGTTCGCGATGTCGCGGCCTTCGTTGCGCGCCTTGACCATCGCCTCGAGCGCCACGCGGTTGGCCACCGCGCCGGCCTGGATGCCCGCCGGGTGGCCGATCGTGCCGCCGCCGAACTGCAGCACCACGTCGTCGCCGAAGCAGGTCGAGCAGCTGGTGCATCTGGCCGGCGTGGATGCCGCCCGAGGCCACCGGCATCACCTTCTTCAGGTCGGCCCAGTCCTGGTCGAAGAACAGGCCGCGCGGCAGGTCGGCTCTTGCGTGTAGGCTGTCGCGGCAGACGTTGTAGTAGCCCTGCACCGTCATCGGGTCGCCTTCGAGCTTGCCCACCGCCGTGCCGGCGTGGATGTGGTCCACGCCGGCCAGGCGCATCCACTTGGCGATGACGCGGAAGCTCACGCCGTGGTTCTTCTGCCGCGTGTAGGTGCCGTGGCCGGCGCGGTGCAGGTGCAGGATCATGTCGTTGCTTGCGCGCCCAGTTCGCCATGCTCTGGATCGCCGTGTAGCCGATCACCAGGTCGATCATCACGATCACGCGAGCCGAGCTCCTTGGCGAACTCGGCGCGCTCGTACATGTCTTCCATCGTCGCCGGCGGTGACGTTGAGGTAGTGGCCCTTCACCTCGCCGGTGGCCGCGCTCGCCTTGTTCACGCGCGTCCATCACGTAGAGGAAGCGGTCGCGCCAGTGCATGAAGGGCTGCGAGTTGATGTTCTCGTCGTCCTTCATGAAGTCGAGGCCGCCCTTCAGGCCCTCGTAGACGACGCGGCCGTAGTTGCGGCCCGAGAGGCCCGAGCTTGGGCTTGGTGGTGGCGCCCAGCAGCGGGCGGCCGAACTTGTCGAGCCGCTCGCGCTCGACGACCAGGCCGGTGGGCGGGCCCTTGAAGGTCTTCACGTAGGCGACCGGGATGCGCATGTCTTCCAGCCGCACCGCCTTCAGCGGCTTGAAGCAGAACACGTTGCCGATCAGGCTGCGCCGTCAGGTTGGCGATCGAGCCTTCCTCGAACAGGATCGAGGTCGTAGGCGACGTAGGCGAAGTACTGGCCCGGGCTTGTCCGGGCACCGGTTCGACCTTGTAGGCCTTGGCGCGGTAGCTGTCGCAGGCGGTCAGGCGGTCGGTCCACACCACGGTCCAGGTGGCGGTGCGACGACTCGCCGGCCACCGCGGCGGCGGCCTCTTCCGGGTCGACGCCTTCCTGCGGCGTGATGCGGAACAGGCAGATGATGTCGGTGTCCTTGGGCACGTAGTCGGGCTGCCAGTAGCCCATCTGCCTGTACTTGAGCACGCCGGCGCGTGTAGCGCTTCTTGGCGTCGCGGTGATGTCGGTGGCGTCCTGCAGGATCGCCGCTCGACAGGCTTGTTCATCTCGGCGCCTTGGCTTTCGGTGCGCTGCAGCGCATGCGGCCAATGTAGGAAGCCGACTAGATAAGGTAAATTCAGAATTCTTTGCCGTTCAGTTAAGCTTTGCTGAATGAAGAACGCCACCTTCCGCCAGCTGCGCGTGTTCGCCGAGGTCGCGCGCCAGCTGCAGCTTCGCGCGCGCCGCCGAGGCGCTGCACCTGACGCCGCCGGCGGTGTCGATGCAGATCAAGGAGCTCGAGTCGCAGGTCGGGCTGCCGCTGTTCGACCGCGCAGGGCCGCAAGGTCACGCTGACCACCGCCGGCGAATACCTGCTCGTCCACGCGCAACGCATGCTGGCGGTGCTGAAGGACGCCGAGGATGCGGTGGCGCGCTTCAAGCGGCCTGACCGGCGGCACGCTGGCGATCGGCATGGTCAGCACGGCGAAGTACTTCGTGCCGCGGCTGCTGGCGTTGTTTCGCGCCGAGCATCCGGCGGTCGACGTGCGCTTGCGCGTGGGCAACCGCGAGCAGCTGGTGCAGCTGATGCAGCGCAACGACGTCGACCTGGCGATCATGGGCCGGCCGCCGAAGGAGCTGGCCACCCGCGCCGAGCCGTTCGCGACGCATCCGCATGTGCTCGTCACGGCGGCCGACCACCGTTCTGACGCGCCAGGAGCCGCGTGCCGGCGCTGGCGCTGGTCGCGCGAGGGCTTCATCGTGCGCGAGCAGGGCTCGGGCACGCGCGCCGCGCTGGAGGAGTTCTTGCGCGAGCACCGCGTGGAGCATGCGCATCACGATGGAGATGTCGAGCAACGAGACGATCAAGCAGGCGGTGATGGCCGGCATGGGCGTGAGCCTGCTGTCGCTGCACACGATCGGCGCTGGAGCTGAAGCACGGGCTGATCGCCACGCCCGACGTCGAGGGCCTGCCGGTGATGCGGCGCTGGCACGTGGTGCACAAGCTGGCGAAGATGCTGTCGCCGGCGGCCGAGGCGTTTCGCTACTTCGTGCTCGAACGCGGCGAGGCACAACTGGCCGCGATCTTCGGCAGCCGCGGATAACGCAGTGAATCGTAGCGGTGACGGCAGTTCGCTCCACACGATGGATTTTTCCGCCGCTGTCCCGCCCTTCGGCACGGCCAGCAGCCCCACGCGTCCTGCGCAGTGAGCAGGTGCACCGACCCCGCATCAACACCAAGGAGACAAACGATGCAACACGACAACGTGAACGACCGGCGCGGATTCCTGAAGACGGCCGCAGGCACCGGCCTGGCGGCACTGAGCGGCCTTGCCGGCGCACAGTCGTTCGAGTTCAAGCCGAACCAGCGCTACCCCGACCCGTCGGTTCAGATTCTCGACCCGGGTTTCACCAAGTACCGCATCTACAGCAGCACGATCGAACAAGTGGCCACGGGCATGCGATGGGCCGAGGGGCCGGTGTACTTTCCGGAAGGCGGCTACTTGCTCGTCAGCGACATTCCGAACAACCGCATCATGAGG
>CAWHBZ010000022.1:0-90550 GCA_963827645.1 uncultured beta proteobacterium
TGCGGTGACGTGGCCCTTGTGCTGCTGCACGATCTGCAGCAGCGGCAGCACGAGCGACGCGCTCATCTGCGACGGATAGGTGCCGCGCAGCCGATCGAACTGTTCGAGCAGCCCGCTCGCGTCGGCGTCGCCCGGGCCACCGCTCATCGGTCGCACTCCCCGCCGACCATGTTCATCGAGCCGAACGTGGGCACCACGTCGGCGACCTGGTAGCCCTCGAGCAGCGTGTGCATGCCGCCCATGTGCACGAAGCTCGGCGCGCGCACGTGCAGCTTGTAGGGACGCGACGTGCCGTCGCTCACGAGGTAGAAGCCGAGCTCGCCGTTGGGCGCCTCGTGCGACACGTAGATCTCGCCCGGCGGCACGACGATGCCTTCGCTGACGAGCTTGAAGTGATGCACGAGCGCCTCGATCTGCGGTGTAGACGAGCTCCTTGGCGGGCAGCGTCACTCGCGGATCGTCGACGTTCACCGGGCCATCGCTCAGCAGCCGCACGCACTGGCGCACCATCGCGATCGACTCGTCGATCTCGCACATGCGCACGTAGTAGCGATCGTAGTTGTCGCCCTTGATGCCCACCGGCACCTCGAAGTCGAGCTCGGGGTACGCCAGATAGGGCGCATCCTTGCGCAGATCGATCGCCAGCCCGGTGGAGCGCAGCGTCGGGCCGGTGAAGCCCCAGTTGAGCGCATGCTCGGGCGTCATCACCGCGACGTCGCGGGTGCGATCGATGAAGATGCGGTTGTGGTCGAGCAGCCCGTGGATGCGCTCGAGATACTTCTCCGTGAAGACGAGGATCTCCTCGAGGCGCGTGAGCCAGCCTTCGGGAAGGTCGCGCGCCAGGCCGCCGATGCGGACGTAGGAGTACGTGAGCCGCGCGCCGGTCAGGTGATTCAGGTGCTCGAAGATGTAGTCGCGCACCGTCATCAGGTAGAGGAACGCGGTCATCGCGCCCATCTCCATGATCGATGCGGCGACGCAGGTCACGTGGTCGGCGATGCGGTTGTACTCGCACAGCAGCGTGCGCAGCACGATGCAGCGGCGCGTGATCTGGATGCCGAGCAGCTTCTCGACTGTCTCCGCGTACGCGAAGCCATTGTTGAGCGCGGAGCAATAGTTCAGGCGGTCGACATACGGAATCACCTTGTGATAGGTGTGCTGCTCCGCCTCCTTCTCGAACCCGCGGTGCAGGTAGCCGCAATGCACGTCGGCTCGCTTCACCGTCTCGCCGTCGAGCTCGGCGACGATCTGGATCGTTCCGTGCGTTGCCGGGTGCGACGGGCCGATGTTGACGACGACGTGGCCGGCGTCGGCGCTCCGATCGATGTGCGATGTTATGGGCGAGCTGGCGTCCATGGTGTCAGCCGGTTCGGTACGGGACGATCGGCTGCTCGCGCTCGATCGGGTAGTCCTTGCGCAGCGGATGGCCGACGAAGCCCTCGTAGAGCAGGATCGGGCGCAGATCCGCGTTGCCCGCGAACTCGATGCCGTACATGTCGTGCACTTCGCGCTCCATGTAGCGCGCCGAACCGTAGTGCCCGGTGAGCGTCGGCACCACCGGCCGCTCCGCCGGCACGCGCACCTTGAGCCGGATGCGCTGGTTGTGGCGGTGGCTGTAGAAGTGATAGACGACGTCGAAGCGCGGCGAGCGCTCCGGGTAGTCGACCGCGGTGACATCGAGGAACAGCGCGAAGCCGAATCGGTCGCGCAGCCCGGTGACGAGCGGGAGCAGGTTCTCGGTGCGCAGCTCGAGCACGGGCATCCCGAAGCTTTGCCACGACCGCTCGACCAACGCGCCGAGCTCGCGCTCGATGGCCTCGTGCGACAGCGGCGCGAGCGCCGTCATGTCTGGCTCGGCGGCACACGGTCCGCGGCGGGGAAGATCGGGAACACCTTGTTCGCGTGCGAGGGCTCGCGCCCGCGTTGCTCCGCGGGCAGGATCGGATGGTGATCGCGCGCGATCCTGTCCTGCAGCATCATGATGGCGTCGATGACGGTCTCGGGGCGCGGCGGGCAGCCGGGTACGTAGATGTCGACCGGAATCACGCGGTCGATGCCCTGCAGCACGCCATAGTTGCGATAGAAACCGCCGCTCGTCGCGCAGGCGCCGAATGCCATCACCCACTTGGGCTCGCACATCTGGTCGTAGACCTTCTTCAGGATCGGCGCCTCCTTGTGGCTGATCGTGCCGACGACCATCAGCAGATCCGCCTGCCGCGGCGTGAAGCGCGGCAGCGCCGCGCCGAAGCGGTCGGTGTCGTAGAGCGTCGAGCTCACCGCCATGAACTCCATGCCGCAGCACGCCGTGACGAACGGATACGGGAACAGGCTGAACTTGCGGATCCATCCGACCAGCTCGTCCTTCTTGGTCGTCATGTAGTCCATCATCGCCATTGCAAGCCTCCCTGCCGCCAGAGGTAGGCGAAGGCAAGGCCCAGTACGCCCATGAAAAACAGGAACGACAGCAACGACAGCGTCGCGAGCTCGCTGCGGCCGAAGGAGCCCGCCCAGATGAACAGCAGCACGGTCTCCAGATCGAAGAGCAGGAAGAAGATGGCGATCGCGTAGTACTTGATCGAGAGGCGGCGCACGTTGCGCTGCTGGATCGGCGGCGCGCCGCACTCGAAGGGCTCGAGCTTCGCTGGCGCTCGGCGTCACGCGCGGCCCCAGCAGCGCGTTGAGCCCCAGCGTGAGCCCGACGACACCGAGCGTGGCGAGGACGAAGATCAGTAGGTACCCATACGTATTCACGTCGCCGATCCCTCGCGTTGGTGCGCGCAGATCGTCGCCGGCACGGCGGGCCCTTCAGCCGGGATAAGGATCCGTGATCATGGTGCTCAAGTACTCGATCTTGTCCGCCTGCTGCGCAATGATCGTCCGCACGACATCACCGATGCTGACGACGCCCACGAGCTGGCCCGCTTCCATCACCGGCAGATGGCGCACGCGCTCGCGGTCGATGATGCGCATGCATTCCGACAGCGGCGTCGACGCCTCGACATAGATCACCGGCGTCGTCATGATCTCGCGCACGAGCGTCTCTTTCGATGCACGGTGCTGGAGGATGACCTTGCGCGAGTAGTCGCGCTCGGAGATGACGCCGACGAGACGCGAATCCTCGATGACGAACAGTGCCCCGACCTTGTGCTCGTCCATCCTGGCGATCGCATCGTAGACCGATGCGTCCGGGCCGATCGAATGCACGACCCGCCCCTTCTGCTCGAGCACGGAGCGAGCTGTGCCGGCGAGCTTCTCGCCGGATCCCGGCTTCAATGTGGGCGGCATGATGTTCCTGTCCCGTTTCACAGACGATATACCCGTGTCGCCAGATCCTCAAGCCCTGTCGGCGCGTCCGTGCGATGCCGTCGACACCGGGTCGGACTCGACCGCGGTCACGCCCGCACCGGGAATGACCGTCATCGTCCGGATGCCCTGGGCACCGTGGATCAGTACGCCTTCGATGTCAGCGGTCGCCGATGGACCGGTCATGAACACGGCGTAGCGCGCCGTGAAGAATCCTTCGTGCCGATAGGCCTGGTGCATGTTCGCGACGATGGCATCCGGGTCGAGGAGCACGACGAGGTGCTGCGCGAGGAAGCCGATCGCGTCGATCTTGTACTGCGCCTCCGAAAGCCACAACGACCCCGTTTCGGCGACGCCGAACAACGCCCGCACGACGCCGACGTCGACGTCATCGAGCTCCTGCGGGGTTCGGACCTGCTCGAGCGGGCGATTTCCCTTGACTTCCGGCACCGCCGAACAGATGACCTTGGCGTCCGGAAAGAGCCCGCGGACCTGTGCGTCGAGGTTGCCGTCGGCTGGCGCGTCCACGAACCGGCCGCCCATCCGCAACAGTGCAGCCTTGAACGTCTCGATGGAGGTCGACAAGCCCTGATCGAAGGTCGGGATCTCGGGCAGGGGCCGCGAAGCGGGTTGGGCCTTGCGAATGCGCGCCAGGATTTCATCGCGGCTGTTCATGGCTTGGCCCGCTTCTTGACGCGATGCTTCAGGTACCACTGCCGGAACGTGAATGCGGAGCCTCGGGCACCTCGCGCTGCCGGCCCCAGGCGTTCAGCCGGTTGTACAGCATGAACCGGGGCAGGTGTTCCAGACCCGTGCCCGCAGTTTCCACGGCCGCGCGATACAGCTTCGGGCTGGCCAGCACCTTGCCCGCGATCTGCATCGCCTCTTTCTTGATCATCGGCAGCTGGTTGCGCTCGCTGATCACTTGCCGCCACTTGTAGATCTGTTCGTGGATGTTGATCTTGACCGGGCAGACACTCGTGCAGCTGCCGTTCAGCGTCGACGCAAAGGGCAGCGTGCTGTATTTGCGCAGGTTGAAGGTCGGGTCGATGATGACGCCGATGGGTCCGGAGTAGGTGGCGCCGTAGCTCAGGCCGCCGCTGCGCCGGTAGACGGGGCATGTGTTCATGCACGCTCCGCAGCGGATGCATTTCAGCGAATACCAGAAGTCGGCCATGCCCAGGCGCTCGACACGCCCGTTGTCGACCAGAACGATGTGCATCTCGGTGCCGTCGCGCGGGGCGCGAAAGTGCGACGTGAGCTGCGTGATCGGCGAGCCCAGCGCGCTGCGTGACAGCATGCGCACGAAGACCCCGAGATGCTCGATGCGGGGAATGATCTTTTCGATGCCGATCGAGGCGATGTAGAGCTTGGGCAGGTTCACGCTGAGGTCGGCGTTGCCCTCGTTGGTGCAGACCACGACGCTGCCTGTCTCCGCGACGGCGAAGTTGGCGCCCGTCATGCCGGCCTCGGCACGGAGGAAGTACGGGCGCGTGTGCTGGCGCTGGCTCTCGGCCAGGTAGTGAACGTCGCTGTTCTTGGGGTCGGTGCCGATCGTTTCGGCAAAGACTCGCGCCACGTCGGTCTTGAGCTTGTGGACCGCCGGCACGACGATGTGGCTCGGCGGCTCGTCGTCGAGTTGCTGGATGCGCTCCCCGAGATCGGTTTCCATGACATCGATGCCGCGGTGCTCGAGAAACGGCCGCATGTCGCACTCGTCGGTCAGCATCGACTTGGACTTGACCAGCGTGCGCGCGCCGTGGGAGCTCAGGATGTCGAACACGATCTGGTTGTGCTCGGCCGCGTCGCGCGCCCAGTGGACGTGCGCGCCATTCTTGATCGCGTTGCGCTCGAACTCTTCCAGGTACTCGGCAAGATTGGCGAGCGTGTGTTCCTTGATCGCGGAGGCCAGCGAGCGCAACTCCTCCCACTCCGCCAGGTGCTCGCTCTCGCGATCGCGCTTGCGGCGCAGATCCCAGAGCCTGCGGTCGTGAAATTCGATGTGGTCCTTCGCCCGAATGAACTTCGACGACGCCTCGGCGTGATCGATGCGCTTCATCTGCGCGCTCCGTTGAGCACCTGGGCGATGTGAATGAACTTGATCGGAAGGCCGAGCCGCTGCGCGCAACCCCTCTGATGCATCATGCAGGACATGTCGCCCGAAACGATGTACTCGGCGCCGGCGCGGTGATGATCGTTGACCTTGTCGTAACCCATCCGCGCCGAGACCGGCTCCTCGTAGACGGAGAAGGTACCGCCGAAACCGCAGCACTCGTCGGGGCGATCGGGTTTGGCGAACTGAATGCCCTTCACCTTGGACAGCAGGTCCATCGGTTTCGAAAAATCGGGCTCGTTGATCTCCGACATCTTGGCTTGGCGCAACGCGCGCAGCGTTGCGCAGCCGTTGTGAAGCCCGACCTTGTGCCGAAACTCCGCCCATGGAAAGGCCCGCACCTTGACCACGTCGTGCAGGAATTCGACCAGCTCGAAGGTCGTCGAGCGCACCTTCCTGACCTGGGCGGTCTGATCGATCGCCGTCAGGTGCTCGCGGATGTGGTGCACGCAGCTGCCCGATGGGCCGACGACATAGTCGAAGCCTGCGAAGTTCTTGACGAAAAGACGCTCGGTCGCCGCGGCATCGTCGTGGCACCCACTGTTGGCCATCGGCTGGCCGCAGCACGTCTGATCGAGCGGGTAGACAACCTCGATCCCGAATCGCTCCAGCAGCTCGAGCGTGGCGATGCCGACCTCCGGAAAGAAGGCGTCGACATAGCAGGGGATGAACAGCCCGACTTTCATGCGCCGCGCTCGTCGTCTGGATGCCTGCCGACGCCGCTCACCTTCCACGAATGCGTCATGGAATCATCCACTGGAGGTGGTACGCCTGAAGGTACGTGATGACGCAGATGATGAGCAGGAACACGAGGCTCCATTTCGCCGTGAAGCGCATCAGCTCCGACTCCCGACCGACCAGGCCGACCGCGGCGCAGGCGACGGCGATCGACTGCGGGGAAATCATCTTGCCGGTCACGCCGCCCGTGCTGTTCGCAGCCACCATGAGGACGTCGGAGACACCGATCTGATGCGCAGTGATGCTCTGGAGGCTGGAGAACAACGCGTTGCTCGACGTGTCGGAGCCGGTCAGAAACACGCCCAGCCAACCGAGCACCGGAGAGAAGAACGGGAACCAGTGTCCGCTCGACGCGATCGCCAGGGCCAGCGTGGATGACACGCCCGAATAGTTGGCGATGAACGCGAAACCGAGAACGAAGGAGATCGTGACGATCGACTTGACGAGATCCTTCACGGTGTCCTTGAAAACACCGAGACCGTCGCGCGCCGAAATGCCGAGCACGAACATCGACAGCATCGCGGCGAGCAGGATTCCGGATCCGGTGGCCGCGATCAGGTCGAGCTTGTAGGTCGCCGCGTACGGCGTGGCCTTGTCGACGATCGGGGCGTCCTTGATCACCACGTCGTGGAGTCCTGGAACCTTGAAGCTCAACGTCGTGCTGCTACAAGGGACCGCCCGCGTCGAACAGCGACCGGAACCCGGGCAGCGTCCAGATCACCACCACCACCGTCAGGATGATGAACGGCGACCACGCCTTGAGGATCTGCCCGGTGGTGTAGTTCGATCGCTTGGCCGACGTGGCAGGCGCTGGTGCGGCGGCACCGCTACGCGAACCGGACACGTAGGCCTGCTTCGGATGCCAAAGCTTGAGAAAAATGGTCGTTGCCGCCAGGCAGACCAGCGCCGAGGTGATGTCGGGCAGCTCCGGCCCGATGAAGTTGGAGGTGACGAACTGCGTCACCGCGAAGCTGCCGCCCGCCACGAGCACGGCGGGCCACGTCTGCCGAACCCCCTTGAAGCCGTCCATCAGCCAGACGATGAAGAACGGGACGAACAGCGACAACAGCGGCAACTGACGGCCCGCCATCTGGCCCACCAGGAACGGATCGATTCCGGCGGTCTTTCCCGCCACGAGAATCGGGATGCCGAGGGCGCCGAACGCGACCGGCGCGGTGTTCGCGATCAGGCACAAGCCGGCCGCGTACAGCGGATTGAGCCCGAGCGTCGCGAGGATCGCGGCAGTGATGGCAACCGGCGCGCCGAAGCCTGCCGCGCCTTCGAGGAAGGCGCCGAATGCGAAGCCGATCAGGATCACCTGCAAGCGTTGGTCTTCGGTGATCGTCACCACCGAGGCGCGAATCACTTCGAACTGTCCCGATTTGACGGACAGCTTGTAGAGGAAGACCGCGCTCACGATGATCCACGAGATCGGCCACAGGCCGTACGCCATTCCCATGGCGGTCGCGCGGACGGCGAGGCCGGTCGGCATGCCGTAGACAGCGATCGCGATGACGATCGTCACGACGATCGTACCCAGGCCGGCGAGATAAGCCTCCCAGCGGAACACCGCGAGCGTGACGAAGAAGAAAACGATCGGCAGCGCTGCGACCAGTGCGGACAACCAGAGTGCGCCGAGCGGGTCATAGACCTGTGTCCAGGTTTCCATGTGTTCTCCTCGTGATGCGTGTGCGCGGCCTGCCGCGCGGTGGTGTTAGCGGGTCATTTCTTCCAGCAGGTAGATGAACGATTCGTAGTTCTTGCCTGTGGCCGTATTGAGGCCAATCTCGCAAGTGCGGTTGCTTCCGAGATAGGCATCGAACACCTCCGCAGCCACTTCCTCCGCCTCCGCCGCGGTCGCCGATCGCGTCAGCTCCGGGTGCAGGAAGCCGCGATCACCGGCAAAACCGCAGCATCCGGCCGACGCTGGCGTGACCGCCTTGTCGGCGAGCGCAGCAGCGATCGCCTGCAGTCTTCCGCCGAGACCGAGGTGAATCGCCGAGCAGCTGGGGCGAACAACCGCCGCGCCTGCCTTGCGCCGTATGGACAGCCTTGGCAGCAGCCGATCGTGCGCCCACGCGATCGAATCGAGGATCGTGAGCGCTGCATGTCGCTCGCGATTCTCCGGACTCAGGTAAGGCCCGATCTCGCTGGCGATTCCGAAAGAGCACGAGCTCGCGTCGCAGACGATCGGCAGTTTCCCGTCGTCCGACCAGCGCCAGAGGCTTTCCACGGTACGGTTCGCCATGATCCCGTTGCCTTCTTCGTACCCTTTGGAGTGCCAGATCGTCGCGCAGCAATGGCCGCCGATGTCCTCCGGAATCCACAACGGCATGCCCGCGCGCGCCGACACTTCGACCATCGCCTCCTGCAGCGACGGTTTTCGTAGATCCCCAGCGCGGCCAAAGATGCGGTTGACGCAAGCCGTGAAGTAGACCGCGGCAGCGCCGTCGCGCCGGGTTGCCGGCAGGCTGGTTGCCGCAGGCGGCATGTGGGGCGACCAGTCGGGTATCAGGTCCTTGCTGACAACGCCGCGGGCGGCGCGGGTGAGCGCGCTGAGAGCACCGTGGCCGAGCACGCGCGCGGTCCCGCCTGCCATGCCGACGGCGAGCCGTGCACCGCGCTCCACCTTGACGAAGTGACGCGCTGCGCTCGCCGCAACGGCTTCCGACCGAGGACCGTGCTCCAGATGCCGCAGGTGCTTGATGAAGGCGCCCGTGTTGATGTCGACCGGGCAGGCGATCTCGCAACTGCCGTCGCCCGCGCAGGTCTGTATCGCGTCGTAGTCGTAGTCCGCCAGAATCGCCGCCAGCAAGGGAGACGATTCGGGTTGGCGAGCCATCTCGCGCCGCAGCGCAATTCGCTGTCGCGGCGTCGTCGTGAGATTGCGACTCGGACAGACCGGCTCGCAGAACCCGCACTGGATGCAGCGATCGATGGTCGCTTCGATGACGGGCGCCGTCTGAAGGTGCTTGAGGTGACTTTCGGGATCGTCGGTGAGGATGACCCCGGGGGACAGAGTGTTCTGCGGATCCGCGAGTCGCTTCAGTTCCCGCATCAGTCCGGTGAGCTTCGGACCCCATTCGCGCTCGACGAAGGGTGCGACGTTGCGTCCCGTGCCGTGCTCGGCCTTGAGCGAGCCATCGTACTTGCCGACAACGAGTTCGACGACGTCGTGCATGAAGCGGCCGAAATGCGCGATGTCTTTCGCGTCGTTCAGGAACGGGGTGATCAGAAAGTGCAGGTTGCCCGCCGACGCGTGGCCGAAGACGACGCCCGCGTAGTCGTGCTTGGCAAACAGCGCAGCCAGGTCGAGCGCGCCGTCGGCGAGCCGCTCCGGCGGGAAGCAAACGTCCTCGAGGATGAACGACGATCCCGGTGGGCGCGCGCCGCCGACCGACGGCAGCAGTCCGCTGCGTACGTTCCAGAACTGCGCAGCGAGCTTCGGGTCTTTCGTGAACGCGGCCGGCTCCAGCAGGCGCAGCCCGGACAGTGTTTCCGTGCCGATGCGCAAGGCTTCCGTCCGAGCGACTTCGGTCGGCGCCCGGTACTCGACGAGCAGTGCGGTCGCGGTATCGGGCAGCGCCTTCCATCGATCGGGCACGCCGGGCTTGCCTTCGACGGCGCGCAGCGATGCGCGATCGAGCAGTTCCACGGCGGCCGCGCCGCTGTCGACGAACGGCTTCACGGCTGCACATGCTTCGTACATGTCGGGAAAGATCATGAACGACGTGAGCCGAAACTGATCGTCGGGGATCGTGTCGAAGACCGCCTCGACGATGAAGGCCAGCGTCCCTTCGGACCCCACGATCAAGCGGCGGAAGATCTCGCACGGCGTCGCGCCGTCGAGGAATGCCTCCATGTGGTAGCCGGTCGTGTTCTTGATGCTGAACTTCCTGCGAAGCAGGGCGACAAGGTCCGGATCCGATTCGATCGTCCGCTTGATTTCGAGCAACCCGGCGGCGAGCGCCGGCTCGGCTGCGGCGAACTGCTGCTCGGCATCCGCAAGGCTGGTGTCGATCGTCGTCCCCGAGGGCAGCATGAACGTGAGCGACGACAGCGTCTTGTAGGAGTTCTGCGTCGTCCCGCAGCACATTCCGCTCGAGTTGTTGGCGATGACGCCGCCGATCGTGCACGCCGACGCGCTGGCCGGATCCGGGCCGATCCGATATCCGTAAGGAACGAGAGCCGCATTGCCGCGCGACAGGATCGTGCCGGGCCGCACGCGCAGACGCCGTCCCTCCGCCTCGACTTTCACGCCCGACCAGTGACGCCGCACGTCGACCAGAATGCCGTCACCCTGCGCCTGACCCGACAGGCTCGTGCCGGCAGCGCGGAAGGTCACGCTTTCGTGTCGTTGGCCCGCAAAGGCGAGAACCTTGCGAACGTCTTCGCGCGTCCTGCGCGACGATGACAACTTTGGGAAACAGACGGTAGGGACTCGCGTCGGTGGCGTAGCGGATGAGGTCGATGGGTCGTGCAAGAACCCGGTCGGGCCCAAGCAGTGCAACCAGATCGTTTCGAAGCGCTTCGGGTGTGCCGCTCGCGAGGCTATCCGGCGCACGGTCCGGCTGTGGACTGACCGCGGCGGGCGCGATAGCCGAGAGATCTGGTGACCCAAGCGGCGGCATGGGCACTGTCTCCTTGCGAGGAAGGCGTGCAATCTGCCAGCTTTGAGACACGCCGTCAAAGGGAACATCACTGCCGGAGGGAAGGCAGGATCTGCTAGCTCATGCCGCCGGCACGCTAGCGCAGGCTGACCCGGCCCGCCGCTCGCGGCTAGTACCTCCCGTGCTGCTTGAAGATGTAGTTGGACAGCTCGACCTGCTGCATCGACAGCCGCCGCTGGATCTGGTGGACGCCGCGGATGATCGACCGCATCACGCGGTAGACGATCCACGGGTGCGCGTCGAGCAGCGATTCGAGCTTCTCGCGCTCGAGCCCCAGCACGCGGGTCGCCCCGAGCGCGACCTTCGACGCATACGCCTCGCTGCCGTCCATGAAGCCCATCTCGTTCATGAAGTCGCCGGCCGATAGCGTGTTGATCGTCACCTCGTCCGGGCGTGCCGTGGCTCTTGACGACGCCGAGCGTGCCCGAGAGGATCGCGTAGATGTGGTTGTCGACAGCGCCTTCATGCGCGAGGACCTCACCTTGCTTCAGGTCGCGCAGCGTGGCGAGGTCCGCGAGCAGCCGGAGTTCGTCGGCGGACAGCTCGGAGGCGAGCCGGGTCGAGCGCAGGGCGTCGACCTTGGTCGGGTCGGTCATGATGGGTGCTCCGATCGAAAAGGGGCAGGGGCGCCGGGAGGATGGTAAGTCCAACGGGCAGTCACCCCGTTCGCTCAGGGCTTGCGCCGCGACAACGCCGCCTTGTGCAGCAGTTCCACCAGCATCGCGCGCTCGACTGCGCTCAAGCCATCGAGCGCCACGCGCTCGCCTTCGAGCAGCGCCTGCACCGAGCGCTCGACCAGTGCCGTGCCACGGGCGGTCAGGCTCACGTGCTGCATGCGCGCGTCGCTGACGCTGCGTTCGCGTGACACCAGGCCGCGCGACTCCAGGCGATCGAGCCAGAGCGCGACGTTGGGCGGTGTCACCGCCAGCGCGCGTGCCAGCTGCCGCGCGGTGACGTCGCGGTTGCCCTGCACCAGCGCCAGGATCGTGAACTCCACGCGGCGCAGGCCGTCGCGACGGTGACCGACCCGCTCGTCGAACACCTGGTTGGTGACGATCGCGGCCTGCGCCAGCTGGTAGCCGACGATGGCATGGGCGCCGCCTTCACGCAGGCGGGCGAGCGGCGTGCGGTCTTCGGCGGCAGGCGGCGATTTGCGCGGCATGGGGTGCAACGGCGGGTCGATACGGAAATGTTGTTACCGGTTCGCGCGGTGCGCCTCTTAGGGTTTGGCCTCAAACGGTCGGCGAAATTCGATAAGTACGATAACTAAATGGTCGGCGTCGGCGATGTCGCCGTGCCGGCTGCACCGGCCGACCCGGCCGGGACGTCAAAAGGAGACAAACGATGCCCTCTTCGAACCGCCCGCGCCGGCTGGCGCGCAGTATCGTCGCTGCGACCCTGGCCACCGTGGCCATCGGCGCGGCCGCCCACGACAACGAGCGCGGACGCCACCGCCTGCCGCAGCTCGCGCCGGCCAAGCCGGGTGCGCTGGTCGGCACCTGCGAGGAGCTTGCCGCTCGCCTGTCCGGCCTGGCCAACACCGTGATCACCGGCAGCACCACGATTGCTGCCGGCACGCTGCAGGTCGCCGGACAACCGATCGCCGAACACTGCCGCGTCACCGGCAAGGCATGCACGAGCGCGTCAGCCCGGTCGACGGCAAGACCTATTCGATCCAGTTCGAGATGCGGCTGCCCAAGGCCTGGAACGGCCGCTTCTTCCACCAGGGCAACGGCGGCATCGACGGCAGCGTGGTCACCGCCAACACCACCTTCGGCGGCGGCGCGCTGACCAGCACGCTGCTGCAGGGCTTCGCGGTGCTGAGCTCGGACGCCGGCCACTCGAATGCGCAGGGCGGCCCGGCTTTCGGGCTCGATCCGCAGGCGCGGCTCGACTACGGCTACCAGGCGGTGGCCAAGCTGACGCCGATGGCCAAGCAGGCGATCGACGCTGGCGTACGGCAAGGGGCCGGACCGCTCGTACTTCGGTGGCTGCTCCAACGGCGGGCGCCACACGCTGGTGGCGGCCGCGCGGCTGCCCGACGAGTACGACGGCTACCTCGCCGGCGCGCCCGGCTACAACCTGCCGCTGGCGGCACTGGCCAACATCTTCGGCGGGCAGCGCTATGCCTCGCTGGTGGAGGCTCCCGACGATCCGGCCACGCCGCCCGGGTTGGAAACGGCGTTCACCACCGCCGAGCGCAAGACGGTGGCGCGCGCGGTGCTGGCGCGCTGCGATGCGCTCGACGGCGCCACCGACGGCCTGATGCAGGACACGCAGCGCCTGCCAGCGCAGGTTCGACTTCATGCGCGACGTGCCCACCTGCCCCGGCGCGCGCGACGGCAGCTGCCTGTCGCAGGCGCAGAAGCTGGCGATCGCGCCGATCTTCAGCGGCGCCACCATCAGTCCAACGGCCGACACTTCTACGCGCCGTTCCCGTTCGACAGCGGCATCGGCGCCGGCGGCATCCCGTTCTGGGAGTTCACCGCACCGCTGGTGCTCGACTCCGGCGCGGTCGGCGTGATCTTCAAGGTGCCGCCGTCGCCGCTGGCGCTGAGCCAACGGGCCCGCGTTCTCGCTGGGGCTGAACATCGACGTCGACGCTGGCCGAGCTGTTTGCCACCAACGCCACGTACACCGAATCGGCGATGAGCTTCATGACGCCGCCCGATGCCACCGGACATGAACGACGTGCGCCGCGCGCGGCGCCAAGATCCTGGTCTACCACGGCGTCAGCGATCCGATCTTCTCGGTGGCCGACACCGAAGCGCTGGTACCGCGGCATCGACCGCACAGCGGCGGCCGCGCCGACGAGTTCGTGCGGCTGTACCGCGTGCCCGGCATGGGCCACTGCTCGGGCGGCCCGGCCACCGACCAGGCCGACTTCATCACGCCGCTGGTCAGGCTGGGTCGAGCGCGGCGACGAGCCCGAGGCGATCGTTGCCAGCGCACGCGGCGCCGGCAACGCCGGCGGCGTGAACCCGAGGTGCCCGCCGACTGGTCACCCACCCGCACGCGGCCGCTGTGCCCGTACCCGTCGGTGGCCCACTACCACGGCCGCGGCGACGTCGAGCAGGCGCGCAGCTGGTCGTGCCACGCAGGCGTTCACCACCACGGGCATCGACACGGTCACGCCGACGACTGAGCCAGCGAAGCGCGCGCGCTCGCACTACCAGTGCCAGACGCGGTCGTAGCGCGGCAGCAGCGCGGCCAGCGCCGGCCGCTGCAGCGTCTCGATGCCGGGCAGCAGGTCGGTCGAGGCGAGGCCGCGCTCGGCGAGGTCGTCGGCGAGCGCGTAGACGGTCACGCCCTTGGCCGTCAGGCTGCCGAGCTGCTGCTCGATGCGCGGCGGCTCGGTCTGCCGCCAGCCGCCGAACGCGAGGCCGCCGGCGTCCTGCCCGCGCACCGCGTAGTTGACCGCGTCGCCGCGCAGCACGACGTCGATCGCAGCGCCCGCGCCCTTCAGCGCGTGCATCAGCCAGACGACCGTGTCGTCCTGCTCCTCGATGGTCGCGCGGTAGGCGCTTTCGATGATGCTCAATACTTTCATGGTTTCCTCCTGATGGGTCAGCCGTGGGTCGGGATGACGAGCGTGTTGCGCGCGTCCTTCACCATCTGCCAGAAGTCGCCGGGCGTGCCGCGGCGCACGCCGGCGATCGCCTCGCCGGCGCCGCGCTCGTCGACGCACAGCCCGCAGTTGACCCAGTCGAGGCTGCCGCCGTGGTGCGCCGCTTCGGCGATCAGCGCGGCCACGATGTCCTTCGGCAGCGGATGGTTCTCCTCCTCGGCCGAGCGGCCGTGCACGGCGTTCGGATGCGCCTGCTGCCTGGCAAACGGCAGCAGCACGGCGCCCTCGTAGGCGAACACCTTCACGTCGCAGCCGCGCCGTGCCGCGGCGTCGAGCAGGCGCATCGCGGTGATCGTGCGCGCGCTCTCGAACGGCGCGTCCATCAGTGCGAACGCGAGCACGGGTCTGGTTGTCGTCATGGCGGGTCTCCTGTGATGGTTCAGTGCCAGATCACTTGCCAGCCGTCGAGCAGCCGGTCGATCACGATGTCGAGCAGCACCGGCTCGACACCGGGCCGCAGCCGATCGCGCGCGATGCCGCGTTCGCGCAGCGCGAACTCGTCGGCGTACACCGGCACGCCGGCGGCCGTCAGCTCGTCGAGCTGCGGCGCGCGCGCTTCGCGCCGCGCCGCCAGCGCGCCGTTTTGCACCAGCAGCAGCGCGACTTGGGCGCCGTCGCGCGCGAGGGCGCCGGCCAGTGCGCCGCCGAAGGCGTCGCGCGCGCCGGCGCCGCGTGACTCGATGAACAGGTACGTTCGGCATGGTCTCTCCTTGCTTCGAGGGGTGGATCGGCCGGCCGCTCGCGGGCTCGCGCAGCGGGGCCTCGGACGGAATCGGCATTCACATGCCCGACACGCTAGGCGCGGGCCGTTCCGCGGCGTTCCTCGGCCGCGAACAAGCGGCGGCGCTTCAGCGCTGCACGGCGGGCGTCGGCGTCGCGAGCTCGCCGGCAATGCGCTGCAGCAGGCCGTCGAGCGCGACGCCGACGGCCGCGGCGTCGCGCCGCTCGGGCGGCAAAGCGCGCAGGCAGGCTTCGGCATCGGCCCGATCGACCGGCTCGAGATCGGGTCGCTCGAGCAGGCCACGCAGCAGCGGCGCCGCCGCGTCGGCGCGGCGCTCGCCGGTCAGGATCTTCGCGTAGGACAGCACGCAGTCGATGCGGATGTATTCGATGCTCAGCGGCGCGGCGCGCTCGACCGCGTCGCGCAGCCGCGCGCGCGCCAGCGCCAGATCGCCGCGCAGGATCGCCACGCGCACGAGCTGGTTCAGCGCCGTCGCCTCGACATCGGCAAGCCCCTTGCCGCGCGCCTCGGCGACCAGCTCGCTCGAGACCCGCTCAGCGTCGTCGAGCTTGCCGCTCATCGCATGGTTGTGCGCCAGGTTGGCGAGCATCGCCGGCCGCGGCAACGCCAGGTCGTGGGCGTCGCACAGCGCGAGGCCTTCCTCGAGGCAGGCCTGCGCGAGGCGCCATTCGCCCTGCGCCTGGTAGACGTAGGCGAGGTTGCTCAAACCCATCGCGACGCGCAGCCACTCGCCCTGCTCGCGCTGCGAGGCAATCCAGTCGCGCATCAACTGCGCGGCGCGATCGTGGTTGCCGAGCGCCTTCTCGACCAGCGCGAGGTTGTGGTTGGCCAGCGCCGCGCCGCGCGCATCGCCGGTCGCCGCGGCGTGCCGCGCCGCCTGTTGCAGCAGCCGCTTGGCCTCGTCGTTGCGACCCCACTGCCAGCAGCAGGTGCCCAGCACGCTCAGGCAGCGCACCAGCGCGGCGCGGCTGCCGGCGCGGCGCGCGAAGCGCAGCCCCAAGCGCGCACTCGCGGCCGCGTCGTCGAGCCGCGACAGCCGGTAGTGCGTCTGCGCGATCGCCGACAGCACAACCGCGCCGCACGCCGGCGCATCGTCGTCGGCGACGATGCGCGCCTCGCTGAGCAGCTCGAGCCCTTCGGCGACACGACCGCGCACGTTGAAGTACTCCTTCAGCGCCATCGCGCTGGCGGCGATCGCGTCGGTCGCGCGCTGCGCGATCGCCCAGCGCCACGCCTGGCGGCAGTTCTCGAGATCGACGCCGATCTCGTCGAGCGCCGCCTGGTCGGCGGCCACGCGCGGCGGGCTCGAGCTGCGCCAGCCGGCGCTGGAAGTGGCGCGCATGCCGCGCCTGCGTCGCCGCGAGCGCCTGCGCATCGAGCGTCTCGCGCGCGAACTGGCGGATCAGCGGATGCAGCGAGCAGCGCCCCGCGCCTTCGATCTGCAGCAGCGACTTGTCGGCCAGCGCGGCCAGCAGCGGCAGCGCGGCCCCGGCGACCTCGTGCGCGGCCTCGCGCGAGAAGCTGCCGGCAAACACCGACAGCGCCGACAGCGCGTGCTGCTCGCGCACCGTCAGGCGCTGCCACGACTGGCCGAACGTCGCGCGCACGCTGCGATGCTCGGGCCGCTCCTCGCCGTCGTCGGCGCCTTCGAGCACATCGAGCGAGCGCGCCAGCTCCGCGTTGATCTCGGCCACCGGCAGCAGCCGCACCCAGTTGGCGGCGAGCAGGATCGCCAGCGGCAGGCCGCCGGTGGCATGCAACAGCGCGCCGATCGCCTGCGCTTCGCGGCCGGGCTCGAAATCCGGACGCACGTCGTGCGCGATGGCGGCGAAGAGCTGCGCCGCCGCGCTGGCCAGCACCTCGTCGGCCGCAGCGTGCGCGCGGCGGCAGCGCGAGCCCTTGCAGCGGCAGCAGCCACTCGCCGTGCGCGCCAAGCCGCGCGCGCGACGTCGCGCAGACGCGCAGGCGCGGCGCGCCCGCGATCAGCCGCTCGATCAGGCGCGGCAGCTCGGCCAGATGCTCGGCGTTGTCGAACACCAGCAGCACCTCGCGCGCCGCGAGGTGGTCGCCGACCAGCGCCAGCGGCTGCTGCTGCGCCCCGGGCGTGAGCTTCAGTTCGGCGGCCAGGCGCGCGACGACCTGCGCGATGTGCTGCAGATCGTCGAGCGCGATCCAGTGCGCGCCGTCGGCAAAGCGCGGCTGCAGCCGGCGCAGCGCACGCTTGGCGAGGCTGCTCTTGCCGACGCCGCCCGGCCCGGTGACGGTGAGCAGGCGGCAGTCGTCGCGCGCGAGCAGCGCCAGCAGGGCCTCGAGATCGTGCTCGCGGCCGAACAGCCCGTCTTGCGCGGCCTTCGTCGGCAACGGCCGGCGCGGCCGGCACGGCGGGCCGCAGCGGCGGCGCCGCGTCGCCCAGCAGCCGGCGCACGCGCTGCGACGGCTCGACGCCCAGCTCGTCTTCGAGCCGCAGCGCGTAGCTGCGATAGGCGGCGCGCTGCTCATCACCACGTTCGAGTGCACCCAGCGCCGTCAGCAGCGCGACCACCGCGTCCTCGTCGAGCGGGTCGGCGTCGAGCAGCCGGCCGGCGAGCAGCACCGCCTCGGCGGGCGTTTCGGCCAGCTCGGCCAGGCGCACGCGTGTCAGCGTCTGCACGCGGCGCCGGTGCAGCGCACGTTCGCCGTCGAGCCATTCGGTCCAGGCGCCGTTGGTGGCGTCGTCCATGCCGTCGAGCAGTTCGCCGGCCGCGGCCAGACCGAGAGCGTCGGCAGTGCGCCCCTCGCGCGTCGCCAACTCGAAGTCGTGCACATCGGTGGCGACGCTCCAGCGCACCGCAGCGCCCTGCACTTCGAGCGCATCGGCCCACGGCAGCGCGCGCGCCAGGTGCAGCGCCTTGCGCACGTTGGCGGCCGGCTCGATCGCCGGCCGTCCCGGGCCAGAACAGCGCCGCCAGTTCGGCCCGCCCGACCCAGCCGCGCCGCAGCGCCAGCAGCGCGAGCAGGCGATAGCGGCCGCTCGGGCGGCCAAGCCAGCGAGTGGCCTGCCGCTTCGACGCGCGGCCGACCGAACAGGCGCAGGTACAGCGGCACCGACGCTCCTTCGCGGCCGAACGGCCGCGATCCCCGTGCCGAGGTTAGCGCAGCCCGGGGCGGGCTATCTGCGCAGCGACCCCACGCCCTCGGCGCCGGCGCGCCGCACGAAGCGGATCGGCACCGCCTGCACCGGCCGCGGCGCGGCGCCATGGCGCTGCAGCGTCGCGTCGAGCGCCTGCCCACCTTCGTCGGCCAGTGCCGCGCCGCGCGCCTGCGCGATCGCCTGCGCGCGCTCGGCGGCGCTGGCGAACGGCGCGCGCTCGGCGAGCTGCTCGAGGATGTGCAGCAGGTTGTCGCGGCCGCGCTGGTTGCGTGCTGCCGTAACCCTTGATCAGGCGGCCGCACAACGCGATTTCGTGGCCCAGGCGCCAGTCGGTGGCCGTGTGGCGCACCACCCCATCGAGCCAACGCTCGATCAGCGCCTGTTCGTCGGCATAACGCTGGCCGCGGCGGCGCAGCCAGCGTTGCGCCGACAGCAGGCGCAGCAGCAGCGTGCCGAACACCGTGTGCGTGCCCAGTTGCAGCGGCATCGCCCACGACGCCTCGCCGCGTGCGCGACGCCGCGCGTCCCAGCGCTGCAGCGCGCGCGCCAGCGGCGGCGGCAGCAGGCCGGCGAACTCGGGCACGCCGGGCTTGAAGTGGTCGTAGACCTTGAGCAGATCGTCTTCGCCGGCGCCCGCCTCGCGGCGCACGCGGGCCCAGCGCTCGGGCCTGAGCTTCAACTCGGCGACCCGCACGATGTCGTCGAACGCCATCCACAACGCCAGCCAGCGCGCGGCCTCGCGGGTGGTCGCCCAGCCGTGGGCCGCCGTCGGATCGCTCGCACGCTCGGCATCGCGCACACGCGCCAGGCGCTGCAGGTACAGCGCGGCATAGGCCTGGTCCTGGTACTCCAGCACCCGCGCATGGCCGAGCGCCAGCATCGGATGCACGGCGGGCGCAAACGCGGCCGCCACTTCGGCCGGCAACGTCGGCGGGCGCGCGGCCTCGGCGACTGCCGGCGGCTTGCCGCCACCGACCACCTGCTCGACATAGGCCGCTTGCGCACGCAACGCCGCCACGCGCTCGTAGGCCAGCGCAAAGCCGCGGCGGCTGGCGGCGGCGCCACGGCCACCGGCCGCGATCACCGCTTCGTAGTGCTCGCGCGCGAACGGCAGCAGGCCGCTGGCGGCGATGACGCCCAGCATCACCGCGCTGACCACGGTGCCGGCTTCGCGCGCCAGCGCGCCGAAGTCGAGCACGTGGTGTTCGCGGCTGTGCTCGCGCAGCAGCGCCAGCAACGTGGCGGCGTCGACGCGGCCGTCGCCGAGCGGCATGCGCTCGGCGGTGGTCAACGTGCGCGCGGTCGAGGCGATCAGCAGCGTGCGCTGCGCATCGCTGAAACCCAGCGTCACCTGGCGCGCCGCCTCGAGCAGCTCGGAGCAGACCAGGCCGTCGAGCGCACCGGGCACCGGCACCAGCCCGAACACCGGCCGGCGGCCGCCGAGCGCGGCCTGCGGCTGCGGAAACACCTCGAGGTAGTAGGTGGTGGCGCCGGTGCGCTGCGCGACACCGGGGATCGACGTGCTCTGCGCCGCATAACCGGCCAGCGTGGCGGCGTCGACCAGCCACTGCGCGAGCACGCCGCCGCCCTCGCCGCCAAGCGCGCACATCAACAAGGTGATCGGGCGTTGCGTGTTCATCGCTGTCACGCAGGCACCAGGGCGCGCCGCATCACACTGCGCACGGCCAGCCAGCAGCCGCTCGTGCCAGCGCGGGTGCTGCACCACCTCGGCGCGGTAGAAGCTCGGGCACAGCGTCGCCGCATGCGCGTTGGCGCCGCACAACCCGCAGCCGACGCAGCCGTCGATCACCGTGGCCACCGGGTCGACCTTCAGCGGGTCGGGGTTGTCCTTCAGCGTCAGGGTCGGGCAGCCCGACAGCCGGATGCAGGCGTGGTCGCCGTTGCAGACGTCATCGTCGACGCCGTACTTGACGCGCACCACGCGCTCGCCGCGCGCCAGCAGCCCGGCGATCCACGGCCGCAGGCGGCGCTGCCGCTCGAGCTGGCACTCGCCCTCGGCGATGATCACCTTGAGGCCGTCGAAGTCGCTGGTGAGCGCCTCGATCAGCGTCGGCGCATCGCTTCGACCTCGTAGGTGTGCACGGTGCGCAGCCACTTGACGCCGAGGCCGCCCAGTGTCCGCTCGATCGTGGTGTTCTTGTCGACCAGGCTCACGCGCGGATCGTTGGCCGCCTCCTTGGCCTCGTCGTCGGGCGTGGAGATGATGTCCTGCGTGCCGGTGGCCGAGGTGTAGCCGTTCTTGAAGATCAGCAGCACCGCGTCGTCGCCGTTGAAGAGCGCGCTCTGCACGCCGGTGAGCAGGCCGTTGTGCCAGAAGCCGCCGTCGCCGACGATGGCCAGCGTGCGCCGCGCCATCACCGGCGACACGCCGGCGCGGCTGGCCAGGCTCATGCCGTAGCCGAGGATCGAGTGGCCGAAGCCGAACGGCTCGAAGGTGCCGAACGCATGGCAGCCGATGTCGGCCGCGATGTGCACGCGGCCGACCTCGGCCTGCGCGAGCTTGAGCGCCGCGAACACCGGCCGCTCGGGGCAGCCGATGCAAAAGCCCGGCGGCCGCGCCGGCAGCGGCGCGCTCAACGCGGCGGCCGCGGCGTCGCGCCGCGTGCGGATGCCGTCGAGCCAGGCCTTCGCGTCGGCCACCGGATGCTGCGGCAGGTGGCGTTGCACGAACTGCAGCAGCGCAGCGGCCATCACCTCGACCGTGTATTCGCCGGCCGCGGGCAGCAGGTCCTTGCCGTGCAGCGGCGTCTGCAGGTCGCGCCGGCGCAGCATGCGTGGCCAGCTCCTGCTCGATGTACTCGGGCTGGCCTTCCTCGAACAGCAGCACCGCGCGCTTGCCGGCGCAGAACTCGACCAGCTCGTCGGGCACCAGCGGGTGCGTGACGTTGAGCACCAGCACCGGGATGTCGACGCCGCCGAACGCATCGGCCAGGTTCAGCCGCTGCAGCGCGCCGATCAGGCCGTGGCTCAGGCCGCCCTGCACGATCAGCCCGAGGTCGCCGTGCGCACCCGGCCAGTGTTCGTTGAGCCGGTGTTCGACGATGTAGCGCCGCGCCGCCGGGATGCGCTGCTCGCCCTTGAGCTTCTCCTGCCTGAACGTGACCGGCGGGTGCGCCAGCCGCATGTAGTCGAACGGCGCCGGCTCCTCCTGCAGCGCGCGCGTCGACAGCTTGGGCGCCACGTTGTCCTTGCACTCGAAGTTGCCGCGCACGTGGCAGGCGCGGATGCGCAGCTCGAGGATGGCCGGCATGTTCGACGCCTCGGACATCGCGAACGCATGCTCGACCAGGTCGACCATGCGCGCGAGGTCGGGCCGCGGATCGAGCAGCAGCATCGTGCTCTTCAGCGCGAACGCGTGCGTGCGCTCCTGGATCACCGAGGCGCCCTCGCCGTAGTCTTCGCCGACCACGATCAGCGCGCCGCCCACCACGCCCGGCGACGACAGGTTCGACAGCGCGTCGCTGGCGACGTTGGTGCCGACGATCGACTTCCAGGTCACCGCGCCGCGCAGCGGGTAGTGGATCGACGCGCCGAGCATCGCCGCCGCCGACGCCTCGTTGGCGCAGGCCTCGACGTGCACGCCGAGCTCGTCGAGATAGGGCCGCGCCTGCACCATCACGTCGAGCAGGTGCGACACCGGCGCGCCCTGGTAGCCGCCGACGTAGGCCACGCCCGACTGCAGCAGCGCCTTGGTCACCGCGAGGATGCCCTCGCCGTGGAAGGTGGCGCCCGCTCCCAAACGCAGGCGCTCGACCTCTTGCGTGAATGACACTTCCATCGTCGCTGCGGCCGCTCGTGCGGCCGTCTTGTTTGCCGGCCTTGCGGCCTTCGAAGCCGCATTGTCTCGCGGCGCCCGACGGCGCGGTTTCTTTGGGCGCGTCAGGTCGGCGATTCGGTGGCGATCGCGCGTTCCACGGCCTCGAACGCCCGTTGCCTGATCGCGTTGTCGATCATGCGGGCGGGTTTCTCCCGCGCCGCCACGTGCTTGCGCACTGTCGGGGGCTGCGCCGACACCGGTGGCAGCGATGGCAGGTCGCGCCAGTAGGCCGTGAGGTTGAGTTCGTGCGCGACGCGCAGTTGCGGCGACAACTCTGGCGCGATGCCGTCGCGCGGGACCGCGATCGTCAGTAGCGCGACGGCCGCCAACGCCGGGGCCGGCAGATGGCGCAGCCCCAACCGCCGCGGCGGCGTGCGGCGCGGCGCCGCGCGCCGCGCGGGCTCGGCAGGAGCAGGCGCCAAGTCAATGAAGCTGCCACGCTCGGCGGCACGCACCAGCGGCAGCGGCGGCGTTCGACTCCTCCGGCGTGCGCAGCAGGCCGAGCCGAGCCACGGCGCGTCCGGCGCGCGGGTGGCCGGTGAGCACGGTGAACGGCACCGCCAGCGTCAGCGGCAGCAGCATCGGCGCCAACGCCAACGTGGTGGCGCGGCGCACCAGGCCAAAGCCCACCGCCAACGGCAGCACCGCGAGGGCGCCGATGCGCCGAACCGCGTCACCCCAGCCGAGGGCGTTGTCGCCGCGCGGTGGCGACTTCCATTCCAGGCGCAGGCCGGTCAGCGCGCCGAGCACGTAGAGGCAGTGCGCGAGCATTCGCAGCGGCGCCTGCAGCGACGACAGCAGCAGTTCGAGCACTGCGCCGCCTGTGAGGCGCGTGATGCCGCCGAATGCCGCCGCCTCGCCGCGCTGCACGATCACCGCCACGCCAAGCGCACGCGGCAGCAGCAGCAGCGCCAAGGTCAGCAGCCACAGCGGCGCGTCACCGGCGGCCGGTCCACCAGCGGCCAGACCCAGCGCGATGAACAGCAACCACAGCGGCGCCACCAGGTACGACAAAGCGCCGACGCCGAACATCGCGCGGTGCGCGGCGCGCCATCCCGGCTCGGCGACCAGCCGCACGTTTTGCAGGTTGCCCTGGCACCAGCGACGGTCGCGCTGCAATTCGTCGAGCAGGTTCGACGGGCTTTGCTCCCAGCTGCCATCGAGCTGCGGCGCCAGCCACACCTCGTAGCCGGCGCGGCCCATCAGCGCCGCCTCGACGAAATCGTGCGACAGGATCTCGCCGGCCAGCGCGCCGCGCCCGGGCAGACGTGCCAGCCCACAATGGCGCATGAACGGCTGCATGCGCAAGATCGCGTTGTGGCCCCAGTAGTGCGCATCGCCGAGCTGCCACCAGGCCATGCCGAGCGCGAACAAGCGGCCGCTGACGCGGCTGGCGAACTGCTGGGCGCGCGCGTGCAGCGTGCCCGGGCGCGCGATCTGCGGCAGCGTCTGGATGATGCCGGCGCGCGGGTGCTGCTCCATCAGGCGCACCAGCTCGACCAGCGTGTCGCCGCTCATCGTGCTGTCGGCATCGAGCACCACCATGTAGCGATAGCTGCGTCCCCAACGGCGGCAGAAGTCGGCCACGTTGCCCGACTTGCGCTTGGTGCGGCGCTTGCGCCAGCGATAGAACAGCCGGCTGCCCTGGGCACCCTCGGAGTCGCCCAGCATCGTGCGCAGGCGCGCCCAGGCGCGTTGCTCGGCGGCACGCAGCGCGGGGTCGGCGGTGTCCGACAGCACGAACACGTCGAACAGCTTCATCGCACCGGTGGCCGCCAGCGACTCGCAGGTGGCGCGCAGGCCGGCGAAGACCTCGACGATGTCTTCGTTGCAGATCGGCATCACGATCGCGGTGCGCGCGGCCGGATCGACCGGCCCGTTGGGTGACGCCAGTGCGGGCGCGAAACGATCGCCGCGCCACAGCGCCCAGACACCCATCGTCGCGGTCGCGCAGCCGACACCGACCCAGGCGAACAGCAGCGTCATCAGCGCGGTGATCGACCACCACAACGCGTCGTGCGCGCCGGCGCTTGCGCCGACCCGCAGCGCCAGCGCGGCACCGGCCAACGCCACCACCAGCGCGATCAGCACGCGCCGGCGTTGCTGCGCCACCGCGTGCCACGCGGGCGCCACGCCGCCGGCGCCCGGCCCAGCGCTGACCGGGCCACAGTGCAAACAGCAGGCCGCGCCAGAAGCCGAACCACGGCGCCGGTGTGACGGCGCCGCGCGACAACGGCGGTGCGGTAGCGCGCGCGTTCAGAGGGTGCGGGGATCATGTTCATCAGTCCGCAGGCAGAGCATAAGTCCAGGTTTCAGAAAGCGCGCGACTTCCCTTACGCAGGAAGGCGCGCAGTTCGATCGGCTGCTTGGCGTCGACGCGCTTGAAGTCGACCGTCACGCGCCAGCCACCGGTGACGTTGTTGCGGTGCGAGCCGACACGCAGGTCGGACACGTTGGTGTTGCCGGTGGCCACCGCTTCGACCTCTTCGTCGTCGATGCCCTCGAGCCCCGGGCCGGCGAAGTCGATGTGGTATTGCATGTGCGCGGCCGGAATCACCCACTCGCGATAGCCATGGCCGCGGCGGCTCTGCACGACCCACGCGCCGGGCGGCGATGGCTTGCTGTCGGACACCGTCATGCGCCACGCAAACTCCGTCGGTTGGCCGAGCGGCGGCAGACGATCGGGCACCCAGTAGGCGCCGATGTTGTCGTGCGTCTCGTTAGGGGTGTTGAACTGCAGCAGTTCCACGCGGCCCGGCCCCCAATCGCCCTGCGGCTCGATCCATGCACTGGGGCGCATGTCGTAGCGCGCTTCGAGGTCGTGATAACTCGCGAAGTTGCGATCGCGCTGCATCAATCCGTAACCGCGCAGCTTGGGCATCGCGAAGCTCGTGACGAACACGCCGCGCGGGTTGGTGAGCGGTCGCCACAGCCACTCGCCGCTGCCGGTGACGATCTGCAGGCCGTCGGAGTCGTGCACCTCGGGCCGGTAGTCGTCGGTGGCCGGCTGGTTCTCGCCGGCCAGGAACATGCTGGTCAGCGGCGCCAGCCCCAACCGCGCCACCGGCTCGCGCAAGGTCAGCCGTGCGCGCACGTCGATCGACCCGGGCCGTGCCACGAACGCGTAGGCGCCGGTGACGCGCGGCGACTCGAGCAACGCGTAAAAACGCAGCTCGGTGTCGGCGGGTTGCGGCTTGTGGAACCAGAACGTGGTGAACGCGGGGAATTCCTCGCCGGTACCGCCCACGGTGTCGAGCGCCAGGCCGCGCGCGGACAGGCCGTACGCCAGACCCTGGGCGACCATGCGGTAGTAGCTGGCGCCCAGGAAAGCCACCAGTCTCGTCGCTCTGCCGCCGCGGCTTGTCGACCCAGCGGTGAACACGCACTCCCGCCGCGCCGGCCGGTGCGCCGCCTTCGAACATGCTGGCCGGCACGCGCAGCGGCCGCACCTCGTCGCCCACCACTTCGTGCAGCGTCAGCGCGCGGGTGAAGCCGCGCCCGAGCGAAAAATACTGCAGCTCGAACGGCGTGCCGGCGCCGCGCCAGGTGGACTGGTCGGTGCGAAAGCGCTGCTTGCGGTAGGCGTCGTAGCTGAGCGCGGCCAGCGCCGGGTCGGCGGCAGGCGGCTGGCGGTACGGCGCGCGGGCGAGGCGGTCGGCTTCGCGCGCCACGTCGTTGAAATCGAAGGCGCCGGCGCATGGGGCTGCCATCGCACCCGACCAACAACGCGGCGCCGACCCGCCATGCACCGAAAGACAGAGGAAGTTGCATACAACGGAAACTATTGCACTGCCGTTGCGCGCTTCAAGCTGCAGCACGAAGGCAATGGCAACTGAATGCAGCTGTATTTTGGCGTGGGCTTGGTCGCTGACATGACTTGAACGGTTTTCTTCGCGTGTCGCCGACAGGTGGCCGCCATACAAGGCCTGATAATCCGCCGCACGCGAGAGCAAACGGCGATCCTGACGGCCCGCTGACCGCTTGTCTGTGCGGCGCGACGCGTCGGCGGTCCCGGGGTGTCAAGCAGGCGGCATGCCAGGGCACAGCACGCCCTGCAACGCCGGCCGCACGAACAGGTCGGCGGCGTTGTCCAGCGTGGCCGACGGCACCCAGCGTTGCAGCTCGGCCGCCGCGTTGATCGCCGCGATCGATGCCTGGGCGGCGATGTGCGGGTCCAGCGGCCGGATCGAGCCGTCGATCATGCCGTCGACCACCACGCTGGTCATGCGCTCGGTGAGGCGAAACTGCGTGCGGCGCACCTGGTCGCGGTGCGTCTCGTCGGGCAGCGCGCTGACCGCGGTGGCGCGCAGCAGCGGCCCTTCGGGCGACAACTGATAGCGCACCAGCGCGCGCGCGGCCGCACAGGCGCGGCTCCAGCCGCTGCCGGGGCCGTCCTCGGCCAGGCTCAACGCGCGGCGCACGACGGCGAACGTGCGATCGAAGCACTCCGAGATCAGGTCGTGCTTGTTGTCGTTGTGGTGATAGAAGGACCCCTTGGTCACGTTGATGCGCGCCGAGATCTTGTCGACCGAGGCGCCGCGGTAGCCCTGCTCGTTGACCAGCGCGGTGGCCGCGCGCAGAAAGGCCTCGCTGGTGCTGCCGTTGGCGTCGCCCAAGCGCCACTGCCGCTCGCTGTCGGTGGCTTGCCAGCCCGCGCCGGCGGCCGGCATGCCGTGCAGCACGATGTCGGCCAGCCGCTGCGCCACGCGCGGATACTCCTCGACCTCGTAGCGGCCGATCCACTGGCGCAGGTTGTGCGCCGCCGACACCACGATGTGGCCGCGCGCGTTGAGGTCGTCGCGCGCCAGGTGCGCCGTCTGCGGCCCCTTGAGCAGGCCGCGCACGTGGCGGAACATGTCGGTGTAGGCGCCGAACACCTGCTCGGCGTGCGGGCTGGGCAGCGCACGGATGTCGTTGAAGGTGACGATCGGCGCGTGGCCGCCGAGCTCGATGTCTGCCAGCAGCCGCGCCAGCCGCGCATAAAACGTCGTCAGGCGGCCTTCGACGCTGGCTTCGCTGGCCGCCGCCGCGGCCAGCCCGTTGAAGGCCTCGATCGTGCGCAGGAAGCAGGCGGTGGCGAGGTCTTCCTTCTTGCGGTAGTAGTAAGTGACGCTGTTGGTGACCAGCCCGACGCTGGTGGCGATGTCCGACAGCGTCGCGCCCTTGACGCCGCGCTGGTTGAACAGCAACGCCGCCGCGTTGAGCACGCGCTCGCGCTTCTCCTGGTAGCGCGTGGTCGACGGCGGCGGCAGCTGGGTCATCGGCTCGGAGCGCGCCGCGGCCGGCCCGGGGCCGGCATCACTGGCGGGTGGCGGCAAATTATGCCGACCGCGCCGCCGCGGGTGCGCGGCCGCGCTCATCGCCCACCCGGCCAGGTTTGCAGCAAGACGCGCAACGCGCTCACCAACGCCAGCGGCTGGTCGACCATCACGTGATGGCGCGCGCCGGCGATTTCGATGTGCGGCGCGGCCGGGCCGGCCAGCTCGCACACGTGGCGCGCCACCTCCGGCGTGACGAGCGCGGACTCGGCACCCCAGCCGATGGCCACCGGGCACGCCGCCTCGGCCAGCGCCTGCGCCGCGTTGCCCGGGCCCACCGGCGCCACCTTGGGATCGAAACGCCAGGTCCACGCCAGTGCGGCCCCGTGCTCCGACTGGACGGGCTTGAGCGACGTGCGGGCGATGTGGTCGGCGATGAACAGGTTCTCGCACGGTTGCTCGGGCGCGAACCGAAAGCGCGCCAGCGCGGCGGCCAGACTCGCATAGTGTTTGGTCGGCCGCACCGCGATCGCCTGGCTCAGGCCGGGCCGGGTGCGGGCCTGGCGCTGCTCGCGCGACATCAATGGCATGTCGAGCGTGAAGACGCCGGCCAGCCGCGCACCGTGCTGGCTGCGCGCACAGCAACGACACGAAGCCGCCGAACGAATGGCCCACCACCAGCGGCGGCCGCGGCGCGTCGAACAGCCCGCACGCCTGCGCCGCCGCCATCGCCTCGTCGGCCATGGTCGGCACCGAATACGCCTCGCGCCAGTCGGAGCCGCCCATGCCGGCAAACGACAACGCCACCACGCGGTGCGTCGCGGCAAAGAACGGCGCGATGAAACTCCACCAGCGTGCGTGCGCCATCTTGCCGTGCAACAGCAGCAGGCCGGGTGCGCCGCGCGCGCCCCACGCCAACGCCTCGATGCGCGCGCCCTGCACCACCGGCCAGGCGACTTCGGGCTCGTGTGCCAGCGCCTGGGCGAACCAACGCGGCTGCGGCGGCACCTCGCCATGCAACGCCGCCAGCGGCGGCGCGATGCCCGCGGCGGTGCCCCGTGCCGGGGTGCCGGCGGCCGGCCCGGTGTCCGCCGCGCCGCCCCCGTGCGTGCTGCGTGACTCCATGGTCAGCGTGCCGCGGCCATCGCCTTGGCCAGCTCGTTGTGGGCTTGCGCGCTGCCGCTTTCGGGCACGCTGTCGCCGGCGCGGCTGGAGATCTCGGCGAAGTGGGCGGCCACGCGCTCGGCCGCGTCGGCGCCAGCGCCGATGTGCAGGCCTCGTGTCAGCGTGACGTGGGCGCGCGCGAAGGTGCCGGCGCCGGCACACAGGATCGTGCGTGTCGGGGCGTCGGGCGACACCAGCACCAGCAAGCCGGGCGTCACCGACTCGGGCGTCAAGCGCACCGACCGGGCGTCAAAAGCTCCAGCATCTGCGGCGGCAGCAGACCTTCGGTCATTCGCGTCGCCGCGGTGGGCGCCACGCGGCCGTCAAAGGAAATGCTCATTCTCGCCTTTCAAAAATTCTGGTATGTTCGCTTGGCGGGTCGGAACCTGGGCAATTATCAGGTGAAATCTCCACCGGTCGGGCCCGCTTTCAGAAAATCGGGTTTGGCGCAACGCCTGCGCCGGCTCCACAGGAGACGCAGATGTCCTTGTTCTCCCTCGACGGCAAGGTGGCCGTCATCACCGGGTCATCGCGCGGCATCGGCAAGGCCATCGCCGAGCGTCTGGCCGAGCATGGCGCCAAGGTCGTGATCTCGTCGCGCAAGGCCGAGCCGTGCGACGAGGTGGCCGCGGCGATCAACGCCAAACACGGCGCCGGCCGCGCGATCTCGATCCCGGCCAACATCTCGTCGAAGGACGACCTGAAGAACCTGGTCGACAGCACCACGCGCCAGCTCGGCCGGATCGACGTGCTGGTCTGCAACGCGGCGTCGAACCCGTACTACGGGCCGCAGGCCGGCATCGAGGACGACCAGTTCCGCAAGATCCTCGAGAACAACGTGATCGCCAACCACTGGCTGATCAACTTCGCGGTGCCGCAGATGATCGAGCGGCAAGCGACGGCTCGATCATCATCGTGTCGTCGATCGGCGGCCTGCGCGGCTCGCCGATCATCGGCGCCTACTGCATCTCCAAGGCCGCCGACATGCAGCTGGCGCGCAACCTGGCGGTCGAGTACGGGCCGCACAACGTGCGCGTCAACTGCATCGCGCCGGGGCTGATCAAGACCGACTTCGCCAAGGCGCTGTGGGAAGACCCCGAGGCGCTGAAGCAACGCACCGCCACCACGCCGCTGCAGCCGCATCGGCGAGCCCGACGAGATCGCCGGCGCGGCGGTGTTCCTGGCGTCGCCGGCGGCGTCGTTCATGACCGGCCAGAGCCTGGTCATCGACGGCGGCGTCACGATCTGATTTCGGCTTTCGCCGTACACACTCAATCGCCTGAAAGGCTCGTCATGAGCAGCACCCAGTACGAGGTTCGCGGCGCCGAATGCGCTGATCCGCCTGGACTACCCGCCGGTCAACGGCCTGGGCGCCGCGCTGCGCCAGGGTCGATGCAGGCGCTCGACCGCGCGCTGGCCGATGCCGGCGTCAAGGCCATCGTGGTGACCGGCAGCGACGCGGGCGTTCTCGGGCGGCGCCGACGTCAAGGAGTTCGGCACGCCGAAGGCGCTGCGCGAGCCGCAGCCTGCGCGGCGGTGATCAGCGCGCTCGAGAACTCGCCCAAGCCGGTGATCGCCGCGATCGCCGGCGTCGTGCATGGGCGGCGGGCTCGGAGCTCGCGCTCGGCGCGCACTACCGCGTCGCCAAGCGCCGACGCGCAGATCGCGCTGCCCGAGGTCAAGCTCGGGCTGCTGCCGGGCGCCGGCGGCACGCAGCGGCTGCCGCGCGCTGATCGGGCTGGAGGCGGCGCTCAACATGATCGTCTCCGGCGCAGCCGGTGCCGGCGGCCAAGTTGAAGGGCACGGCGCTGCTCGACGACGTGGTCGAGGGCGACCCCGTCGCCGCCGCGGTCGCGCTGCGCCGACAAGGTCGTCGCCGACAAGCTGCCGCTGAAGCGCGTGCGCGACCTGAAGGTGCGCGGATCCGCAGGCCGAGGCCTTCCTGCAGTTCGCGCGCAACACGGTGGGCGCCGCCGTCGAAGAACTTCCCGGCGCCGCTGAAGTGCGTGGAAGCGGTGGCGACTGTCGGTGAGCAAGCCGTTCGACGAGGCGCTGCGCCTGGAGCGCGAGAGCTTCATCGCGCTGATGGACACGCCCGAGTCGCGCGCGCTGCGCCATGTCTTCGCGGCCGAACGCGCCGCCGCCAAGATCGCCGACGTGCCCGAGGACACGCCGCTGCGGCCGATCAGCAAGGTGGGCATCATCGGCGCCGGCACGATGGGCGGCGGCATCGCGATGAACTTCGCTCAACGCCGGCATCGCCGGTGGTGCTGCTCGAGATGAAGCAGGAGGCGCTCGACAAGGGCCTCGGCGACGATCCGCAAGAACTACGACAACATCGCTGAAGAAGGGCAAGCTCACCGCCGCGCAGGTGGACGAGCGCATGGCGCTGATCGACGCCGACGCTCGGCTACGACGCGCTGACGGACGCCGACCTGGTGATCGAGGCCGTGTTCGAGAACATGGACGTCAAGCAGCAGGTGTTCCGCACGCTCGACGAGGTGTGCAAGCCGGGCGCGATCCTGGCGTCCAACACCTCGGCGCTGGACCTCGACACGATCGCCGGCTTCACCCGGCGCCCGCACGACGTGATCGGCCTGCACTTCTTCAGCCCGGCCAACGTGATGCGGCTGCTCGAGATCGTGCGCGGCGCACAAGACCGCGCCCGACGTGCTGGCCACCTGCATGGCGCTGGCCAAGACGATCAAGAAGATCGCGCGTGGTCTCCGGCGTGTGCGACGGCTTCATCGGCAACCGCATGCTGGCCACGCTACGGCGCCGCGGCCAACGGCCTGCTGATGCACGGCGCGCTGCCGCAGCAGGTCGACAAGCGCGCTGCGAGAAGTTCGGCTTCGCGATGGGGCCGTTCCGCATGGGCGACCTGGCGGGCCTGGACATCGGCTGGGCCGGCCGCAAGCGCCGCGCCGCCGAGAACCCGAGCGCCTACCAGCGCGGTGGTGGCCGATGCGCATCTGCGAGCCGGGCCGCTTCGGCCAGAAGACCGGCGCCGGCTGGTACCGCTACGAGGCCGGCAGCGCGCGACCCGATCCCCGACCCGCTGGTGGACGAGCATCATCGACGCAGTTCCGCAAGGAGCGCGGCATCAACGCCGCGCAAGATCAGCGACGACGAGGTGGTCGAGCGCTGCATCTTCGCGCTGGTCAACGAAGGTGCGCGCATCCTCGACGAGAAGGCATCGCCGCCCGCGCCAGCGACATCGACGTGGTCTACCTCAACGGCTACGGCTTCCCGCAGCACCGCGGCGGCCCGATGCTGCACGCCGACACCGTCGGCCTGCCCAACGTGGTGCGCGCGCTGAAGCGCTTTGCCGCCGAGCCCGGCGCCGAAGCCTGGTGGCAGCCGGCGCCGCTGCTGCAACAGCTCGCCGACGACGGCAAGACGTTCAACTGAGTCGAGGAGCCGACATGACTGATGCAGTGATCGTCTCCACCGCGCGCACCGGCCTGGCCAAGAGCTGGAAGGGCGCGTTCAACATGACCTACGGCGCCACCCTGGCGGCGCACTCGATCACGCACGCGGTCAAGCGCGCCGGTGTCGACCCTGCCGAAGTGGAAGACGTGATCCTCGGCGGCAGCCTGACCGAAGGCACCACCGGCGGCAACATCGCGCGCGTGGCCGCGTTGCGTGCCGGCCTGCCGGTCACCACCGCGGGCGTCACGATCAACCGCTTCTGCTCGTCGGGGCTGCAGGCGATCGCGATGGCGGCGCAGCGCATCATCGTCGACCAGGTGCCGGTGATGGTGGCCGGCGGCGTCGAGAGCATCTCGTGCGTGCAGAACGAGGTCAACCGCCACATGCGCGTCGACCCGGCGATGGCCGAGATCAAGCCCGAGATCTACTGGACGATGCTGCAGACCGCCGAGCAGGTGGCCAAGCGCTACAACATCTCCAAGCTCGCGCAGGACGAATACGGCGTGCGCAGCCAGCAGCGCGCCGCCGCGGCGCAGGCGGCCGGCAGGTTCAACGACGAGATCGTGCCGATGACCACCGTGATGGGCGTGGTCGACAAGGCTTCCGGCCGCATGACGCGCAAGGAGGTGACGATCGCCGCCGACGAAGGCATCCGCGCCGACACCACGCTCGAAGGCGTCAGCAAGATCCGCAGCGCACTGCCCGGCGGCGTGATCACGGCCGGCAACGCGAGCCAGTTCTCCGACGGCTCGTCGGTGTGCCTGCTGATGGACGGCAAGCTCGCCGAGAAGCGCAACCTCGAGCCGCTGGGCATCTTCCGCGGCTTCGCGGTGGCCGGTTGCGAGCCCGACGAGATGGGCATCGGCCCGGTGTTCGCCATTCCGAGGCTGCTGCAGCGCACCGGCTTGAAGGTCAGCGACATCGGGCTGTGGGAGCTCAACGAAGCCTTCGCCTGCCAGGTGCTCTACATCCGCGACAAGCTCGGCATCCCCGACGAACGGCTCAACGTCAACGGCGGCGCCATCGCAGTGGGCCACCCGTACGGCGTGAGCGGCTCGCGGCTGACCGGCCACGCGCTGATCGAAGGCAAGCGCCGCGGCGCCAAGTACGTGGTGGTGACGATGTGCATCGGCGGCGGCCAGGGGGCCGCTGGTTTGTTCGAAGTGGCCTGAAGGCCTCAAGGGAGACACCAGCATGGACGCTATCGCGACCGACCTGAGCCCGGCGGCGCAACGCGGGGCGGTAACGCGGCCGTTGCTCGCCACCACGGCAAGCAACAGCCTGCGCGACGAGGAGTTCACCGCGTTGCAGGCCGGCCGCTGGTTCGCCGAGCTGCCCGAGGGCCTGCGCAACGCGATCATCGCGCGCTCGCGCGTGCAACGTGTTGCCGCCGGCACCCGCATCACGCAGCGCGGCGACGCCGCCGGCAACTGGGTCGGCGTGGCGCGCGGCGCGGTGCGACTGGGCACCGCGTTGAGCGACGGCCGTGTCTTCACGCTCGACTTCATGAGCCCGGGCCAGTGGTTCGGCGACATCGCGCTGGTCGACGACCGCGTCGAAGACCTCGACATGGTGGCGCACGTGCCCTCGACGCTGCTGATCGTGGCCAAGACCGACATGCACGAGTTGATGGAGCTGAGCGTTCAGTTCCGCGACGCGCTGCTGCAACTCAATTGCCAGCGGCTGCGCCGCATGTACAAGCGCTGCGAGGAGCGCCACGCGCTGAGCCTGCCGCAGCGGCTGGCTCGCGAGGTGCTGCGCCTGGCCCGCCACTTCGGCCGCGCCACCACCAACGGCCTGCGCATCGACCTCGCGGTGTCACAGGGCGACCTGGCCTCGATGGTGGGCGGCAGCCGCCAGCGCGTGAACCGCGCGCTGCGCCAGATGCAGCAACTGGGCATCCTGCAACTGGGCCCGCAGCGACTGCTGGTGCTCGACCGCGAGGGCCTCGACGACGTGGCCAACGGCCACACGCTGCTGGCGGGCTCGGCGGCTCGCGCCGAAGACGCCTGACCCTGCAACGGCCGCTGCGCGGCGCCGCGCACGGCGGCCGCAACGCCCTGTCCAGTGGCGGCCGAACCGGGCGCTGCTGCGCACGCCATTAGCAACAACACCGTCGAGCGTGGCCCGCCGGCGTGGTAGGTTCGTGGCCTGCGAGCTCGCAGTGCTGCGGCCGCGGTCCGACAGCTCACCGTGAACAAACGCAAACCCCGCATCGTCACCGTGCTGGGCGACCCCGCGGGCATCGGGCCCGAGCTGGTGGGCCGCCTGCTGGCCGACCCAGCGACCACCGCGCAGGCCGACCTTCTTGTGTTGGCCGATGCCGCAGAGTTGCAGCGCGGCATGGATCTCGCGGGCCAGCGCACCGCGGTGCAGCGCGTGGCGAGCCTCGACGACGCCGACTTCTCGCGCACACCCACGGACACCCCGCTGCTGGTGGACTTTCGCGGCGACACGCGCGGCGAATTTCAGCGCGGCGTGAGCACCGCCGCAGGCGGCCGCTACAGCCTCGACACGCTGGCACTCGGCCTGGACGCAGTGCGCCGCGGGCGCGGCGATGCGATGCTGTTCGCGCCGCTCAACAAGCACTCCCTGCACCTGGCGGGCATGCACACCAGCGACGAGCTGCACTGGTTCGCCGAGCAGCTGAAGTTCGAAGGCCCGGTGTGCGAGTTCAACGTGCTAGATGGCCTTTGGACCTCGCGCGTCACCTCGCATATCGCGCTGCGCCAAGTGGCCGAGCAGATCACTGTCGAGGGTGTCACGCGTGGCATCGAGCTGATCGCCGGTGCTATGGCCGGTGCCGGCATCACGCAGCCGCGCATCGCAGTGTGCGGTCTCAACCCGCACAACGGCGACAACGGTTCGTTCGGCCGCGAGGAGCTCGACGTCATCGGCCCTGCGGTCGAGGCGGCGCGCTCGCGCGGCATCGCGGTGCAGGGCCCGTTCGCAGCCGACACCATCTTCCTCAAGGTGCAGGGCGAGCAGCGCGCAGTACGACGGCGTGGTCACGATGTACCACGACCAGGGCCAGATCGCGATGAAGCTGATGGGCTTCTGGCGTGGCGTCACCGTGCAAGGCGGGCTGCCGATTCCGATCACCACCCCGGCGCACGGCACCGCATTCGACATCGCCGGCCAAGGGGTGGCCAACCCGGGCGCGATGAAGCAGGCGTTCCAACTCGCGTGCCGCATGGCGTCGGCGCGTTTCCACTAGGTGGGTTCGATGACGATGCAGCGCAGGCGTGCCTTGTCGGTCGTGGCGGGCCTCGCGCTCGCCGCCCTGCCGGGCCTGGCGCACGCGCAGGCGTATCCGAGCAAGCCAGTGCGCATCCTGGTGGGCGCCACCGCCGGCGGCGGCACCGACATCCTGGCGCGTTTGCTGGCCGAGAAGTTCAACGAGTCGATGAAACAAAGCTTCATCGTCGAGAACAAGCCCGGCGCGGCCAACACGCTGGCCGCGGCCGAAGCGGCCAAGTCGGCGCCCGACGGCCACACGCTGCTGCTGGCCACCAACACCGGCCAGGCGATCGCGCCGCACATGCTCAAGCTCAGTTTCGATCCGCTGAAAGACCTGGCGCCGGTCGGCCTGGTGGTCACGGTGCCGCAGGTGCTGCTCGTCGGCCCGAACGAAAGTGCGCGCACCGTGGCCGAGTTCGTGGCCGCGATGAAGGCCAAGCCCGATGGCTACAACTACGGCTCGTCGGGCGTCGGCAGCACCCAGCACATCGCCGGCGAGGCGCTCAACCTGGCGGCCGGCACGACTTCGAAACACGTGCCGTACAAGGGCAGCAGCGCCGCGCACATCGACCTGATCGGCGGCCAGGTGCAGTTCATGATCGACACCACGTCGTCGGCCATGGGCCAGATCAAGGGCGGCAAGCTGCGCCCGCTGGCGGTGACCACCGCCACGCGGTCATCGCAACTGCCCGACGTGCCAACCATGCAGGAGGCGGGCTACCCGAGCGTGGGCATCACCACGTGGTATGGCCTGTACGCCACCGGCGGCACGCCCAAGCCCGTGATCGACAAGCTGCACGCGGAGCTGCAACGCGCGCTGAAGTTGCCCGATGTGCAGGAGCGCCTGCGCGGCCTCGCCGGCGAAGCCAGCACGCTCACGCTGGAGCAGTTCGCCGAACTGAACCGCAGCGAGTTCGAGCGTTACGGCAAGCTGGTGAAGGCAGCCAACATCAAGGCCGAATGAGCGCGGCGCCGCGATGAGCCTGAGCTTCCCGATCGTCGACGCGCACCAGCACTTCTGGGACCCCACGCGCAACCACCACCCGTGGTTGTGCGACGAGCCGCCGATCCCGTTTCGCTACGGCGACTACAGCGCGCTGCGCCGGCCCTACCTGCCGCACGACTACCGCGCCGACGCGCGGCCGTTCGACGTGTCGCACAGCGTGTACGTCGAAACCGAGTGGGACCCGAACGATGCCGCCGGCGAGATGCGCTACGTCGACTCGCTGCGTCGCGACAGCGGCCTGCCCACCGTGGCAGTCGCGCAGGCCTGGCTGCAGCGCGCCGACAACGCCGCCTTGCTCGAGCAACACGCGGCATGGCCGTTCGTGCGTGGCGTGCGCCACAAGCCGCGCGCCAACCGCAGCCCGACCGACGCCGAGCCCGGCGGCATGACCGGCACCGCGTGGCGCCACGGTTATGCGCGACTCGAGCGCCACGGCCTGCACTTCGAGCTGCAAACGCCGTGGTGGCACCTGCACGAGGCGGCGCAGCTGGCGTGCGACTTTCCGTACACGCCGATCGTGCTCAACCACACCGGCCTGCCGGCCGATCGCAGTGCCGACGGTCTCGCGGGCTGGAAGCGCGCGATGGCCGAGCTCGCGCCGTGCCCCAACGTGGCCGTGAAGATCTCCGGCATCGGCCAGGCCGGCAAGCCCTGGACGGTGGCCGCCAACCGCGACATCGTGCTGCGCACGATCGAGTGGTTCGGTGTGGCGCGCTGCATGTTCGCGAGCAACTTCCCGGTCGACGGCCTGTGCGCGCCGTTCACCACCATCTACTCGGGCTTCGACGAAATCACGCGCGATTTCACCGCCGAAGACCGGCGCGCGCTGTTCCGCGACAACGCGCTGCGCTTCTACCGGATGCTGTGACGATGGACAAACCGCGAATCGGCTACGTCGGTGTCGGCCTGATGGGCCTGCCGATGACACGTCGGCTGCGTGCACTGGGCTATCCGGTGCGCGTCTTCGACATCGTGCCGGCACAACTCGATCTCGCGCGCGAGGCGGGCGCCACGGTGGCGGGCTCGCCTGCCGATGCGGCGTCAGGCGCCGACCTGGTGCTGCTCAACCTGCCGACACCGGCCGCGGTGGAGGCGGCGGTGTTCGGCCCCGACGGGCGTCGCCAGCGCGCTGCAGCCGCCGCAGCTGGTGATCGACTTCTCCACCATCAAGGTCGAACAGGGCCAGGCGCATGCGCAGCGCCTGCGCGAGCTCACCCAGATGCGCGTGGGTCGACGCGCCGGTGTCGGGCGGGCCGCCGGCCTCGGGCACCGGCACGCTCACGGTGATGGCCGGCGGCGATGCCGAGCGACATCGAACGCGTGCGGCCGTTGATGGCCGACGTGTCGGCGCGCTTCACGCACATGGGGCCGGTGGGCAGCGGGCTGGCGGCCAAGATGCTGAACCAGCTGATCGTCGGCTGCATCCACGCGGTGATGGCCGAGGCCGCGTCGATGGCCGAGGCCGCGGGCATCGACGCCGCGCGCCTGCCCGAGTGCCTGGCCGGCGGCCACGCCGACGGCTCGCTGCTGCAGCGGCTGTATCCACGCATGGTGGCGCGCGAGTTCGCGCCGCAGGGGTACGCGCGCCAGCTGCGCAAGGACCTCGAGATGGTCAACGAGCTACGCCGCCGCGCTCGGCACGCCGATCCCGATGATGGGCCAGGCGCTGGCGCTGTACCGCCGGCTGATCGAGGCCGGTCACTCCGAGCTCGACACGTCCGCGGTGTTCAAGCTCTACGAACAACGATTGATCTGACGACGACACCACAACGAAGGAGACAACACCGATGAAAACCGCTCGCCCGTTCTCGATGCGGGCCGCCGCCACGCTGGTGGCGCTGTGCGCCTGGACCGTCACCGCGCACGCGCAGGTGAAGCTGCGTTACGCGCACGTCGGCGTGGCCAACGCGCCGCAGACGCTGTATGCCGACGAGGTGGCCAAGCTGGTGAAAGAGCGCACCAACGGGCGCGTCGAGATCCAGGTGTTCGCCAACTCGCAGCTCGGCGGCGTGGGCGAGATGGTCGACGGCATCAAGAGCGGCGCCATCGCGATGGGCCACCACGACTTCGCCTCGCTCGGCAAGATCCTGCCCACCACCGCGGTGTTCAACACGCCGTTCGTCTACCGCGACGCCGAGCACGCGATGCGCGCCACCGATGCGCGCACCTCGCCCGCCTTGCAAGAGGTGAACAAGCAGCTGGTGCAGGCCGGCGGCATGCGCATCGTCGGCCACCTGTTCCAGGGCACGCGCCAGCTCACGTCGAAGGAAAAGGTGCTGAGCCCGAAAGACATGGCGGGCAAGAAGTACCGCGGCGTGCCGGTGAAGCTGTGGTCGACCATGCTCACCGGCATGGGTGCGGTCGCCACGCCGGTGGAGGTGTCGGAGCTCGCCACGGCGCTGGCCACCGGGCTGGTGGTGGGCCAGGAGAACCCGCTGCCCAACATCTACAACCTCAAGCTCTACGAGGTGCAGAAGTACGTGATGCTCACCGGCCACATGCAGTCGGTGCTGTCGGTGTTCGTCAACGAGCGCATCTGGCAGGGCGTCCCGGCAGCCGACCGCAAGATCATCGAAGACACGATGATGGAAGTGGGCGCCAAGACGCTCGACTGGGACCGCGAGACCGCGGCCAAGTACCGCAAGGACCTCGAGGGCAAGGGCATGACCTTCGTCGAAGCGAAGGACGGCCTGGACGTGCCGGCGTTCCGCAGCGCGGTGCTGGCGCAGGTGAACAAGGACTTCCCGGAGTGGAAGGCGCTGATCGAGCAGATCCAGGCGGTGAAGTAGGCGGCGGCGTGTGATGCCGCTGCTCGACGGGGTGCGCACGCTGCTGCGCTGGGTGTGCCTGGCGCTGCTGTTCCTGCTGATCGCCACGCCGCTGGCGCAGATCGTGATGCGCTCGGTGTTCAACGTGCCGATGTCCGGCGCCGAGGAGCTGGCGCGCTACTTCATGATCTGCCTCGTCTTTCTCGGCGCACCGCTGGTCACGCTGTGGGGCGGGCAGATCGCCATGGAGGAGTTCCAGGTGCTGATTCCCGCGCGGCCGCGCTGGTGGCTGCAGTTGCTGATCGAGCTGGCCGGCATCGCGCTGTTCGCGCTGGTGGCAGTGGCCACCGTGGTGACCATCCGCAACAACATGAGCAACCAGACCGCGACGCTGGAGATGCCGTTCTGGTTGTTCATGGCGCCGCTGGGCGTGGGCGCGCTGCTGCTGGTGGTGGAGACGGCGATGAAGTTCGCCCACACCTGGCGGCGCAAGCGGCCCGAAGCCAAGCACACGGTGCTGACCTGATGCACGACATCGCGTGCGCCCGATGAGCGGCTTCGTCGTCATCGCGGCCTTTCTCGCGCTGTTCATGCTCGGCTTTCCGGTGGTGCTGGCCATCGGCATCCCGAGCGTGCTGTACATGCTGCTCAACGACCTGCCGCTCGACCTGATCGCGCAGCGCACCCTGTACGCGCTCGATTCGTTCCCGCTCGTCGCGGTGCCGGTGTTCCTGTTCGTCGGCAGCCTGATGAATGCGGCCGGCATCTCCAGGCACATCTACAGGTTCGCCGACACCGCGGTGAGCCGGCTGCCCGGCGGGCTGGCGCAGGTCAACATCTTCGGCAGCCTGGTGTTCGCCGGCATGTCGGGCTCGGCGCTGGCCGACATCGGCGGCATCGGCCGCATCGAGATCGACGCCATGCGCGCCAAGGGCTTCAAGCCGGGGTTCGCCTGCGCGGTGACGTGTTCGTCGGCCATCGTCGGGCCGATCTTCCCGCCCAGCATCCCGCTCATCATCTACGGCACCGTCACCGGCGTGTCGGTGATCCAGCTGCTGCTCGGCGGCATCCTGCCCGCGTTGCTGTGCGTGGTGATGCTGATGCTGATGACCGGCTGGCTCGCGGTGCGGCGCAACTATCCGCGCGCCGCGCGCTGGCCCACCGCATCGGAGCTGTGGCGCGACTTCAAGCCCGCGCTGCCGGCGATCCTGGCGCCGGTGATCCTGATCGCCGGCATGCTGGCCGGCTTCTTCACGCCCACCGAGATCGCCGCGGTGACGGTGGCCTACGCCGTGCTGATCAGCGCCTTCTTCTACCGCGAGCTCACGTGGCAGGGCGTGCGCGCCGCGGCGTTCGAGACCATCGGCGCATCCGCCGGCATCCTGCTGATCGTGGCGGTGGCGGCGCTGTTCGGCTGGATCCTGTCGGTGGAGGGCGTGCCGCAGAAGCTCACGTCGCTGATGCTGCAGATCTCGACCAACCCGCTGGTGTTGCTGCTGCTGGTCAACGTGTTGCTGCTCGTGGTCGGCATGTTCCTCGACAGCACCACCGCGATCCTGGTCATCGCGCCGATCATCGCCAAGCCGCTGGTCGCCGCCGGCGTCGACCCGGTGCACCTGGGCATGGTGGTGGTGTTCAACCTGATGATCGGCCTGCTCACGCCGCCGATGGGGCTGGCGCTGTTTCTGGTGGCCGACATCGCCAAGGTCACGATCAAGGACGTGCTGCGCGCCATGCTGCCGTACTACGTGCCGTTGCTCGTGACGCTGCTGCTCATCACCTACGTGCCGGCCATCACCACCTGGATCCCGCGCCTGGCGTTCGGCGCGCCGTGATGCGCGCGGCATCAGAATGCCGGCATGACTGCCGAACCGACCCTGCGCACACCAGCGCCGCCGCGCCCGCGGCGCATCGACGACCTGCCCGGCCCGCGCGGATGGCCGCTGGTGGGCAACCTGTTCCAGGTGAATCGCGCCACGATTCACCAAAGCGTCGAACGCTGGTGCCGCGAGTTCGGGCCCGCGTTCACCTTTCGCATCGGCGGGCGGCGCATCGTCGTGGTGGCCGACCACGAGCACATCGCGGCCGTGCTGCGTGACCGTCCCGACGGTTGGCGGCGCAGCCAGCAGCTGCAAGCCGTCGGCCGCGAGATGGGGTTGACGCCCGGACTCTTCGGCTCCGAGGGCGACGCCTGGCGACGCCAGCGCCGCATGGTGATGAGCGGCCTCGACCCCGGCCGTGTGCGCGCGTACTTTCCGTCGCTGCGGCGGGTCACCGAGCGGTTGCGGCGGCGCTGGCAGAACGCGGCGCGCGGCGCACGCACGCTGGACCTGCAGGCCGAACTGATGCGCTACACGGTGGACACGGTCGCCGGCCTGGCCTTCGGCAGCGACATCAACACGCTGGAGTCCGACGGGGTGGTCATCCAGCAGCACCTGGACCGCATCTTTCCGGCCCTGTATCGACGGGTGATGTCGCCGCTGCCCTACTGGCGCTGGATCAAGCTGCCGGCCGACCGCGCGCTCGAGCACAGCGTGGTCGAGGTCAAGCGCTCGATCGCCGAGTTCATCGCCCAGGCCCGCGAACGCCTGCGCGCCGACCCGGCGCGGCGCACCGAACCTCCCAACCTGCTGGAAGCGATGATCGTCGCCGCCGAAGACGGCACCACCGGGATCACCGACGAGCAGGTGTCGGCCAATGTGCTGACCATGCTGCTGGCCGGCGAAGACACCACCGCCCACACGCTGGGCTGGCTGCTGCACCTGCTGCATCGCCATCCGTCGGCATTGGCCCGCGCCTGCGACGAGGCGCGCCGCGTCGCGGCTGAACAAAGCGAGCTGACGCCCGAGCACCTGGCACAGCTCGAGTTCATCGAGGCCTGCATCCATGAAACGATGCGCCTGAAGCCGGTGGCGCCGTTCACGGTGATCGAGTCACTGCGCGAGACCCTGGTCGGTGACCTGCTGGTCCCGAAGGGCACGCTGCTGTGGTGTGCGTTGCGGCACGACAGCCTCGACGACCAGCACTTCAGCCAGGCCAGCGCGTTCGACCCGGAGCGCTGGCTCGGCGAAGGCACCTCCAGCAGCGCCAAGCGCGTGGCGATGCCTTTCGGCTCGGGCCCGCGCATCTGCCCCGGCCGCTACCTGGCGCTGACCGAAATGAAGATGCTGCTGGCGATGCTGTTCGTGCACTTCGACATTCACAGCGTCGACACGCCCGATGGCCGCGAAGCGGCCGAGCGCATGTCGTTCACGATGGTGCCGGTGGGGCTGACGATGCGGCTGCGCGAACGAAGCGGCGCTCCCGTCACCGCCGACGCAGTGGCCTGAGGCCGCATCGCGCGCGCATCAGCGCGCCGCGCCTCACTTCGCCAGCAACCCCAACCGCTCGATCAGTGCGCGCTCCGACGCGTACGTGGCTTTGGCCCACGCCGCGTACTCGTCGCCGGTCTTGTACCAGGCATCCTGGTTGAGCTGGTCGAGCAGTTCCTGGTGCTTCGGGTCGTCCATCGCCTTCTTGAAGCCGTCGTGCAGCGTCTTCACCACCGCAGGGTCCATGCCCTTGGGGCCGACCAGGCCGTACGGCGAGTTGCCGACGACGTCGTAGCCGATCTCCTTGGCGGTGGGCACGTTCGGCCAGCGCTTGGTGCGCTTGTCGCCGAAGGTGACGAGCAGCCGCATCTGGCCGGTGTCGACGAAGCGGTCCCAGCCGCTGGCATCGCTGGCCGCCATCACGTGGCCGCCCAGCAGCGCCTGCATCAGGTCGGAATTGCCCTTGAACGGGATGTGGTTCAGATCGATCTTCGCGGCCGCGCTCACCTGCTCGATCAGCAGGTGCGGCGACGTGCCGACGCCGGTCGAGCCGAAGGTCACCTGCTTGGGCGCCTTGCGCGCCGCTTCGACGTAGTCCTGGAACGTCTTGTACGGCGAGTCGCTGCGCACCACGAAGCCGAACGTGTAGCCGGTGAGGCCGATGATGAAGCTGAAGTCGTTCAGCGGGTGCCACGGCGTTTTCTGCATGTGCGCCACCCGGATCATGCCCAGCGGGTACTGCGCGATCGTGTAGCCGTCGGGCTTGGCGGTCAGCGCCATCGCGCCGGGGCCGTTGGTGCCGCCGCCGCCGGGCTGGTTGAGGATGATGATCTGCTGGCCCAGCTGCTTGCCCGCCAGCTCGGCCAGCGTGCGCAGATGGCGGTCGGTCGAGCCCGACGGCGGCCACGGGCAGATCAGCGTGATCGCGCGGCTCGGAAATTTCTCTTGCGCCAGCAGTTGGCTGGCGGGCGACAGCAGGGCCGCCGCCGCTGCGGCGTGTTGCAGCACGCTGCGGCGCGTCGGACGTGGTGTGAACGAACTCATCGACAGCTCCAGAGGGTGATGCCGCATCGTCGCCTGCGCGGGCGGCGCAGCCAAGCGGGGGTTTCCGCATGGCCTGTCACCGATGTGCCATCGCGCGCGATGGCGGTAGCATCGCGCCGCCTTGCGGCGAGACGAGGCCGCGGCAAACCAGGAGCAACGCGATGAGTCAGGACCACAACCCACGCTGGCGCCAGCGCCCCGCCGGTTCGACCTGGGGCGACTTCGGCGCCGACGACCAGCTCGGGCGCCTGAACCTGCTGACGCCCGAGAAGGTGAAGCAAGGCCTCGCCGAAGTGCACGACGGCCTGGCGTTCTGCCTCAGCCTGCCGCTCGACTATCCCGGCGAGGCCAGGCTCAACCCGCGCCGCAAACCGCCGCAGCTCAAGCCCACCAGCCTGCACGGCAAGCCGTTCCTGAACTTCGCGCTCAGCGAGCTCGATGCGCGCAACACCGACGTCATCTGCGACGACCAGGTGCTGCTGTGCCTGCAGTACAGCACGCAGTGGGACAGCTTCGCGCACGTCGGCTCGTGGTTCGACGCCGACGGCGACGGCAAGCCCGAGATGGTGTACTACAACGGCTACCGCGCGCACCAGCACATCAAGGGGCCGAGCGACTACCAGTTCGTCGGCGACCCGTGCGACGGCCCGTCGTGCGCCGAGGCGCTGGGCATCGAGAACTTCGCGGTCAAGGCGATCCAGGGCCGCGCGGTGCTGATCGACCTGCACAAGCACTTCGGCGATCAGCGCAAGCTGGTCGGATGCCGCGACGCTGCAGCACGTGCTCGAGGCCGACCGGGTCACGGTCGAGAAGGGCGACATCGTGCTGCTGCACACCGGCTTCTCGACGCTGATCATGGGCATGAACCGCAACCCGGACATGGACGTGCTCAACAGCGCCTGCGCCGCACTCGACGGCCGCGACGACGCGCTGCTCAACTGGATCACCGAATCCGGCGTGGTCGCGCTGTGCGCCGACAACTACGCGGTCGAGCACTACCCGGCGCGCGAGCAGGCCGGCCAGCGCCCGGCGCTGCCGCTGCACCAGCACTGCCTGTTCAAGCTCGGCGTGCCGCTGGGCGAGTTGTGGTGGCTGCACGACCTGGCGGCGTACCTGCGCCAACGCGGCCGCAGCCGCTGCCTGCTGACGGCGCCGCCGTTGCGGCTGCCCGGCGCGGTGGGCTCGCCGGTGACGCCGGTGGCCACCGTCTGAGCGCGGCAGCGCGCGAGGCCGCGCGCACTTCATTTCATCTGACACAGACCTCGGTCGTGGTCGCAATGGCGCGTCAACGGTGGGCGATCAATCTATGGGCTTGGACACACGCCGATCCCCTCACGCCGCACTGCCATGTCGCCGGACTTGCCCATCGGAACGCACCTCACGACGCAGCGCCGCGGCTACGTGCACCATGGCCTGTACATCGGGCACGGCAGGGTCATCCACTACGCCGGCCTGAAGGCGCTGTGGCACCGCGGCCCGGTCGAAGTGGTCTCGCTCGATGAGTTCGGCCGTGGCCACGGCTGGCAAGTGAAGCACCGCGCCGCCGCGGCCTTCGCCGGCAGTGCCGCGGTCGAGCGGGCGCTCAGCCGGCTGGGCGAGGACCGTTACCGCATCTGGTCGAACAACTGCGAGCACTTCGTCGAGTGGTGCCTGAGCGGCACGGCGCGCAGCGCGCAGGTCGAGCGCTGGATCGCCCGGCTGCTCGGCGGCTTCGCGGGGCTGCGCGCGTCACGCGCCTGACGACGCGCGGGCGACCACGCGCCGCCGCGCCCCGGTTATCCTCGCAGCGGCACGCGCATCGGCCGCTGACCCCGGTGGCCCGGTGCTCGAGCAGAGGGCCGCCGATGGATGCGATCACGCTGGCGCGCATGCAGTTCGCGGCCAACATCACCTTTCACATCCTGTTCCCGACGATCACCATCGCGCTCGGCTGGGTGCTGCTGTTCTTCCGCTGGCGCTATCTTCGGGCGGCAGCCGCCGACGTCAAGCAGGCGTGGCTCAATGCCTACCGCTTCTGGACCAAGGTGTTCGCGCTGAGCTTCGCGCTCGGCGTGGTCAGCGGCGTCACGATGAGCTTCCAGTTCGGCACCAACTGGCCCGGCTTCATGGAGCGTGCGGGCGACGTCGCCGGGCCGCTGCTCGCCTATGAAGTGCTGACCGCGTTCTTCCTCGAAGCGGGCTTTCTGGGCGTCATGCTGTTCGGCCACGGCAAGGTCAGCGAGCGTGTGCACTTGATGGCCACTTTCTTCGTCGCTTTCGGCACCACGCTCAGCGCGTTCTGGATCCTGGCGCTCAACTCGTGGATGCAGACGCCGACGGGCCACGAGGTGATCGACGGCCGCTTCGTCGTCGTCAGCTGGTGGCAGGTGATGTTCAACCCGTCGTTCCCGTACCGCCTCACCCACATGCTGCTCGCCTCGGCGCTGACCTGCGCGTTCCTGCTGAGCGGCTTGAGTGCCTGGCAATTGCTCAAGGGCAGCGCGTCGGGTTCGGCGCCGAAGGTGCTGCGCGTCGGGCTCACGCTGGCGGCGCTGCTGATCCCGCTGCAGATCGTGGTCGGCGACCAGCACGGCCTGAACACGCTCGAACACCAGCCGCAGAAGGTGGCCGCGATGGAGGGACTGTGGCAGACCACGCGCGGCGCGCCGCTGCTGCTGTTCGCCATCCCCGACGGCGCCGCGCGCGAGAACCACTTCGAGATCGCGGTGCCCAAACTCGCGAGCCTGATCCTGCGCCACGATCTCGACGCCGAGGTGAAGGGGCTCGATGACTTCCGCGACCAGCATCCGCCGGTGTTCGCGGTGTTCTGGGCCTTTCGCGTGATGGTCGGCATGGGCCTGCTGATGCTGGCCACCAGTTGGCTCGGCTGGTGGCTGTATCGACGCAGCGGCTGGGTGGCCGATCGGCTGCCGCGCGCGCTGCTGGGGTGGCTGGCGGCGATGACGTTCGCGGGCTGGGTCGCCACCGTGGCCGGCTGGTACGTCACCGAGATCGGCCGCCAGCCGTTCATCGTCTTTGGCCTGGTGCGCACGGCGGACGTCGCATCGTCCATCACCGCGCCGATGATCGGTTTCACGCTGGTGCTGTACGTCGTGGTGTATTCGGCGCTGGTGCTTGCCTACGTCGGGGTGCTGAAGTACATGGCCGAGAAACCCGAGGAGGTGTTGGCCAAGGAAGCTGCCGAGCGTGCCGCCACGCCGGTGGGCGCGATCGCAGAACCTCCCGTGGAAGGTGCCACGCGATGAATTGGATGTCGTTCGACGAGGCGCTGCCCGTGATCTTCATGGCGCTGATGGGCGTGTCGATGCTGATCTACGTGGTCAGCGACGGCTACGACCTCGGTGTCGGCATGCTGATGCACCGCGCCACGGCCGCAAGAGAAGGACGTGCTGATCGCCTCGATCGGCCCGTTCTGGGACGCCAACGAAACGTGGCTGGTGCTCGGCATCGGCATCCTGCTGGTGGCGTTTCCGAAAGCGCATGGCCTGGTGCTGGGCGAGCTGTACCTGCCGGTGGCACTGATGCTGATCGGCCTCATCCTGCGTGGCGTGGCGTTCGACTTTCGCGTCAAGGCGCACGCCGCGCGCAAGCCGATGTGGGATCGCCTGTTCTTCGCCGGCTCGATGCTGGCGTCGCTGTCGCAAGGCTGGATGCTCGGGCGCTACGTCAGCGGTTTCGGCAGCGGTTGGAACTACCCGCTGTTCGCGGCTGCGATCGCGCTCGCACTGCCGATGGCCTATGTGTTGCTCGGCGCCTGCTGGCTGATCATGAAGACCGAAGGTGAACTGCAACAGCGTGCCGTCGTGTGGGCCAAGATCGCCTGGCTGCCGATGGTCATCGGGCTGGTGCTGATCTCGATGGCCACGCCGTGGATCAGCAACACCGTGCGCCAGCGCTGGTTCGTGCTGCCGGAGTTGATCGCGCTGATGGCGATCCCGCTGATGACGGGCATCGTGTTGCTCGCCGTGCGTGCGCTGCTCAACACGCGCCTGGTGCTGGGCGCCATCTGCTGGCTGCCGTTCGTGTTGCTGATCGTGGTGTTCGTGCTCAGCTTCCTGGGCCTGGCCTACAGCATCTATCCGTACGTGGTGATCGATCGCCTGACCCTCTGGCAGGCCGCCAGCAGCACAGCGGCGTTGAAGTTCATCGGGGTCGGCGTGTGCATCGCGGTGCCGGCGATTGCCGGCTACACGGTGTTCTCGTACCGCGTGTTCCGCGGCAAGACCGGCGAACTGCGCTACGCGTAGCGTCGCCCCGCGGGCTCAGCCGCCTGCGCTCGGGCCCTTGCTGCTGGCCACGAACATCGCAAAGCCGTGCACGAACTCCGCCAGTTGGCGGCGGATCGTGTCGTCCTGCAGCGCGCCGTCGGGGCCGAACACCGCTTGCGCGCGCGACACCATCAGGCGCCCGCCGCTCCAGTGGCGCGCACCGAGCGTGCGCAACACCGGCAGCCAATGGTTCTGCGCCATGACGGTCCCGAAGCCGCCGGGCGAGGCGCCGATCACCGCCACCGGCCGATCGGTGAACACCGGCGGCAGGTCGGGTGTCTTGCGCGACAGCCAGTCGACCGCGTTCTTGAACACGCCCGGGATGCCGTTGTTGTATTCCGGCGTGACCAACAGCAGCCCATCGTTGGCGAGCACACGCTGCTTCATCTCGCGCACCGCGGGCGGTATGCCGTCGCGCTGCTCGAGGTCGCCGTCGTACAGCGGGATGCCGTGCAGCGTGGCCGCCTCGATCTGCACGCCCTCGCCGGCCGCGGCCTGCGAGGCGCGCAACAGCGCGGTGTTGAACGACTGCGCCCGCAGGCTGCCCGAAACGCCGAGGATCTTGATCATGGGAGGGCGCGCAACGAGGACGCGGCGATTCATTCAGTAAGACGACATTCTCGCTGCCCTGCGCAGACGTTGGCGGCTGCGTGCTATCGGCCATGTGCCGTCGTTCGAGTTCGGCGGACGAAGAACCGGAACAGACTGGCTGCGGACGATCGAAGACGGCTATGACCACCTTCTCCAGATCCCGCGCCGACCCAAGCTACTGTGGCGGACCAGCCTTCCGCCAATCTCACTAAGCGCTCGCCCATCAACGGACTCTGGCTAAGGCGATCCGCCATGCCATCCGTCGCTTGAGCGCGTACTGACCTCGCTCCGCACCCTAGCAACTGGCCGCGCCATCAAGGCGCTCTGCCTTTGCCTAGATTCTGCATCGACCCTTCCAAGAACGAGAAGAAGACGTCCGCGGCGTAGCCGATCAAGAATGCGACTGCGAGCGGCGAGAGCGACAGACCTTGGCCGATCGAAAGGTTGTTGAAGAGACCGACGATTCCACCCCCGATTGCAGCGATGATGAACCGCGCGGGCGTGGCGTAGGACGGGGCAAACGTCCGTGCCTCGACCTGCTTGCTGAAAGCGCGGAGGACCGCCGCGCAAGCCCCAAGCAAGGCGTAGAGCACGGGAAGAATGCAGGTGCTGATCGCTCCCCAATACACCGACGTCTGGTCCTGGACGTTGGTCGCATAGAGTCGTACTTCTTGGTATACCTTGGTCAATTTGTCCACTTCGGCACTCACCTCGGACATCGAGTTGGCGTTCAGGTTCGGTTTGATTTCCATCAGTCGCCAAGCGCTCCTGTTGACCTCTGCAGATCCTTTGCTGCTTTGGGGCTGCGTGGTTGTTGATGCCTCCGACTGGCCCGAAGCGCCGTCACCCTCCCGATCGGTCTTCTTCGTACCTTGGCGCGATGTGTCAAGCTGCGGATCACTTCCCTTCGGCTCCCGATCGGCTTCCTTTCGGCGTTCCCTCGTCAGGGGATTCCAAACCGAATTCAAGACCAGCCCGTTCAGCTGACCGGCGCGGCTGTAAGCAGCTCGCATCGCCACCGCGAACTGCTGTAGCTGCGTGACGCTGCCCGGTGGAGGCGCTTGCATCGGGGTTGACGCCGACGTGCCGGTCTCCAGATGCAATGCGACCGCGAGATCGTTTGCGATCTTCAATTGAACGGTGATCGTGTTGGAGATGCTCGTGTAGATGAACGAGACCATCGACAACGGGACGATGAGGATTGCGAGCCCATAGACAAGCTTCTTGTAGTCGCGTATTGCGTCGTCGGCATTGTCCCGGCAGGCACGCAAAGTCTCCGCAGTCACGGGATGAAGTTTCGCAGCGAGCTTGGCAATGGCAGCAACCAACGCACCAGCTTGCGGACTATCCCACACCGGGGGACCGCGTCGCACGCCTTCAATGATGCGCGCGGCGACAGCAGGCTCCACCTCCTTGCCCGCCTCGACCGCGAAGTGGAGGAGGTACTTCCCCTCCTCTAAGATCTGGTCGAGTTGATTGCGATTCGCTCGCGGCTCAGGTGAAGCACGCGGGCGAGACAACCGGCCAAACCATCCATCCAACCACCGGAATAGGGCCATTTCGTCACTCCGCAAACGGCTGCTGCATACGGGCGGCTCGCGGAGCACATTCGCGTGGCAGCTACCTGAGACCGCATCTCGATGGGCCACAACCGGCGCAGGCTACGGGGGACGCTTCGCAGCCACCGTACGCTCGGGTCGCTGAGTCGGCATCACCAATTGTGCGGATTCAGCCAGCTCGAGCGAGTCGCCGAGGGGCAGCTAGGCCTGCCCGTGCGATCCACTGTCACACTACTCACGCTGGGAGGGGCCGCCCCCAATGGCGCCTCTACAGACGAGGCTGACGTTCGCCGCCTTCAAGGCGAACGTCGCCTACGGGTCGAGTCCGTGAGTTCGTCGTCGAGAGCAGCAGACGTTCGATTGGCCTTTGTGCCCAGCGGTCTGTGCCGGTAACGTGCTACGTCGGCAGTGCCTTGAAACCGGCCGCTGGCGTCGCGGTCTCGTCGACGCCGCTACGACCGGAATGTGTACGAGACCGTGAGTTCAGGGCGCAGCAGCAACCGACCGGAACCGCTGCGGAGCGGTCATCGAGCGTTACGGCGCGAAAGTCGGGAACGGGTCGGCTTGGTACGTCGAACGTCCGCTGACTCACGGCCCGCAGTGCAGGAACTTCAGCGCGCGAGCAGGTCAGTAGCTCCAACTCTGGCGCGATGAAGATTGGCGCTGTGGCGCTGGACCTCGCCAAGTGCTTGGTTTGTCGTTGGCGTCAGAGCAACCACTTTGCCGCCGGATGCCGGCGACGGCGTTCAGCGTGAATCGTTCGATCGTGCCTTCAGCTTCAGGCCCGCGGCGTCGGGCGCCGGCACACGCGGCAGCCGGGTGCCCGCAACCTCGGCGAAGTGGCGGCCAGCGTTCCAGTCGGCTGCCGCCTGCTCGACCTCGGCCTGCGTGCGAGCGACGAAGTTCCACCAGATCAGCAACGCCTCATCGAACGGCGTGCCACCGATCAGCAGCAGCTGCGCGGCCGCATCGCACGCGAGTTCGACGTGATCACGGCCCGGCGCTGCGTAGTGCAACGCACCGGGCTCGACGGGCTGGCCGTCGATGCGCGCGGCGCCACGCAGGCACAACAGCGCGTGTTCGCAGTCGGGCCGCAGATCCACCCGCGTGCGCGCCGCGGCGTCGGCGACAAAGTCGACGCCGATCAGGTCGGAAAACAGCGCCACCGGCGAGACGAGATCGAACGCCGATCCGGCCAGCACGGTGGCGCGAAAGCCGTCGACCCGCGCCACCGGCAATGAGCCGTGGTGCACGAACGCGGGCTCGTCGTGCCGGTGCGCTTCGGGCAGTGCGATCCACAGCTGCGCCGCGTGCACCGCGCCGTGATCACCGACTGACTCTTCGCTGTGCGCGATGCCGCGGCCCGCGGTCATCAGGTTCACCTCGCCGGGGCGGATGACTTGCCGGTTGCCGAGGCTGTCGTTGTGCAGCACCTCGCCTTCGATCATCCACGTGAAGGTCTGCAGGCCGATGTGCGGGTGCGGCCCGACGCGCATGCCGGCGCCGGGCGGAAAGTGCGCCGGACCCGCATGGTCGAGAAAGCACCACGCACCCACCGTGCGCCGCGTCGCAGTGGGCAAAACGCGCGCAATCGAAAACCCGCCACCGAGATCGGCGTGGCGTGCCGCGATGCGTTGCCACGCCGGTGCAGCGGCGTTCGCGGCGGCCGGCGGCAGTTCAGGGCCATCCATGTACGCTCCCGTTGGCGGCCATTGTGGAGCCTGCACCGGCCTGGCTGCCTCGGTGCGCCGCGGCGTCTGATAGATTTGAAGAAGCAGGCAGGCACGACGGCGCAGGAGCATCCAGTGGAGTCGGCAAAAAGAAAGCGCAACACCCCTTCATGAACTCCGTCGCTGGCGCTGGTCTGACAGGTCCCGCCGCGTCGCTGGTGGCCATGGGGTTGCTGGCACTGGCCGGCTGCAAGGGTTCGCCGCTGGTGCCGTTCTCCACCGACGCGCCGCCGTTGGTGCTGGCACCGGTTGCGCAGGCCGGCGTGCAGGACCAGCGCGGCCGCTTTCGCGAAATCTACTGCGCGGTGCTGCAAGCGCGCGCGGCCGAAGTGCCCGACCACCGGCCCTGCGACGATGCCCTGACCCGTCTCGGCAGCGAGCCCGCCGGGAGCGGCCAGCCGGTGCCGCTGGGTGCATCGAGCCGCCGCCTGGTCGCCGCGGTGATCCCCGGCATCGGCTGGGACTGCATCGCGAAATGGCTGCAGGCCCCGGGCACGACCGACCAGCACGTGCGCAAGTACGGCTACGAGCTGCGGATGATCAAGGTCGACGCGTTGTCCGGCATCACCAAGAACGCGCGCCAGATTCGCGACGCCGTGATGGCGATGGACCTGGGGCCTGGAGCGCCGCGCCTGGTGCTGATCGGTTACTCGAAGGGCACGCCCGATGCGCTGGAGGCGATCGTCAACTACCCGGAGATCCGCCCGCGGGTGGCGGCCGTGGTGAGCGTGGCGGGTGCGGTGGGTGGTTCGCCGCTCGCCAACGAAGCAGAGCAGTACCAGGCCGATCTGATGCGCCACTTCCCCGGTTCCACCTGCGACTCGGGTGACGGCGGTGGCGTGGCCAGCCTGCGCACCGACGTGCGCAGGAACTGGCTGGCGCAGAACCCCTTGCCGCGCGACGTGCCGACCTACTCGCTCGTGACCTTGCCGCAGCCCGAGCGCATCTCGTCGATCCTGCGCAAGCAGCGACGAAAAGCTGAGCATGATCGACGGCCGCAACGACAGCCAGGTGATCTTCTACGACCAGGTCATTCCGGGCTCCACCCTGGTCGGCTACCTCAATGCGGACCACTGGGCGATCGCGGTGCCGATCTCGCGCACGCACGACACGATCGGGTCGGTTGTTCGTCACGCAGAATGCCTATCCGCGCGAGGCGCTCATGGAAGCGGTGCTTCGTTTCGTCGAAGAAGACCTTGCCGCGCGCGGCAAGTAGCGGCCGGACCCGATGACGACGCTCGCGTGGCCTGACTCAGCCCACCGGCGCTCGCCACACGTTTGATCGTCTTGGAGACCCGGCCCATGATGAAGTTGTTCCGATGCACGGTCCTCGCGGCGCTGGGCAGCCTGGTGGGTCCTGCCCACGCGTGGGTCTACCCCGAACACCGCGACATCGCCGTGCTCGCCGTCGACAAGCTCGACCCCGAGCGCCGGGCGCATGTTCGACCGCCTCTGGCGCGAGGCCCGCACGGGCCACGAACAGCGGCTGTGCGAACAGGGAGCCGACGGCAAGCAGGGGGTCGCCCCCGCCTGCATCGACTGGGCCGCGTTCTCGGCGATCGCCGGCGACCATTCGTGCTCGAGCAAGAACATGCTCGACAACGCCGTCGACGCCGACTGGATCCTGCAGGTCGCCGACGTGGCGGCGCAACTGAAGGTGGATCTCGGGCAGATCGCGGTCACTGCGCCGGCCCGAAGTGGACGTGCGCAGGTTGGACTTCGTCGGCGACATTCGGCGCCTGATGGAGGACGAGGCACTGCGCGCCCAGCGCGTGAACGCGCTGCGCACGTCGGACACCCGGCTGCAGCGGGCCGACCCCGAGTACGCCACCCGCGCCGGATCGAACAACGCGCACTTTCTGATGCCGCGGCCGCGCACCGACACCACGCCGAAGGAGTACGCCGAGTCGACGCTCAGCGTCGGCGCCGAGATCAGCGCGATCGGCGTCTACGCCTGGTTCCACCTGAGCGCCTTGCAAAAGGCCACGCGGCTGGCCAGCGAGCACGCTCGCGCCGGCGCAACGGCAGGCGCTCGCGCGCGCGATGCTGGCCGACGAAGCCTTCGCGCTGCACTTCCTGGAAGACACCTTCGCCGCCGGCCACGTCGCCGGCGCCTGGGGCGACGTCTCGCAGCGCAAGGGCACGCACGACTACTACAACGCCGCCGGCCTGGAGGTCTTCACCTGGAGAGGCGGCAGCGAGTCGATGGTGCTGATGGGCGACGCGCACATGCGGCCCGAGGACGCCGAGCGCGCGGCCAGCGCGGTGCGCATCAGCCTGGAGCAGCTGATCGACCACGCGGCCGGCCGCGAATGTGCCGACGCGCGTCCCGCACACCCCCGCAGCGCCGGCCGAGCCCGAGGCGTTCGACGTGTGCAAGAACAATGCCCTGCCGCGACGCGACGACGGGCGTGCGTGCGACGCCGGAGATCCTGGCGCAGGCTGCCCGAGGTGCTCGGCGCCGACACCGGTGCCCGGGTCTCGGCCCGGGACTCGGGTCGATGCCGCGCTTTCGCGCCGAGGTGGGGCCGTTCATCGGCTTCGTCGGCTCCGGCGACGTGCGCATGATCGACGGCGGCTACGACCCGGCGGTCGGCGACAACGGCGTGATCGCCGGCGCCGACCTGTCGCTGCGCGCCGGCCTCGGCCTGGACGGCGTGATCGGCGAGTCGGGCGACGGGCTGGTCTTCGCGTCGCTCGGCGTGCGCGGCGATACGAATTCGTCCAACACGCTGCCGATCTCGTCACCCGCGCTGGATGCGGCCGGTGGCGTGCCGCCGCAGTCCGCTCGCGCTTCGGCATCTCGACGCCGGCTGCGCATGCCCTTCTACGTGATCCCGGGCGACCTGCTGCTGGCGTCGCCGCTGTACTTGATCTCTCCCGAAACGTACACGCGGCATGGCGGTCACCGCCAGCAACGGCGGCCTGATTCCGTGGCAGGCGGGGTGGGCGACGCGCTTCGGGCGCTTCCAGTTCGTGCTCGGACGCGAACTCGGTGCCACCTTCTACGGCTACGGCTTCGACAACACGATGACCGTGCCGGGCGCCACGCCGGGCGCCGACGCGCGCGTGGTCGACTTCAAGTCGATCCTGTTCGACCTGCCGATCCTGGAGTACCGGCCCTACCGCGCGTTCGACACCAAGCAGAGTTCGGCCGTGCTGATCCAGCTCTACGCCGCCGCCGACGTGCCGCAAGAGCACGACGGTGACCTACCCGCCGGGCGCGCCCGGCGTGAAGCTCGAGACGATCTACTCGATCGGGCTGCGGCTGATCTTCGACTGGCGGCGCTACTTCTGATCGCAGGCCGGCCGCCCGGCGCGGCGGCCGCGCGATTCACTTCACCGCCAGCGCCAGCTGCGCGCGCGGCGTCCACGCCGCATCGCCTTCGCCCGACACGCGCAGCTTGGGCGCCGCCAGGAACAAGCGCTCGCTGGGCAGCCCCTTGGCCACCAGCGCGTCGCGCACCGCCAGGCCGCGTTGCAGCGCCAGCTGGCGCGCGGTGTCTTCGCTGACGCGCATGTGCTTCTTCAGCAGCGCTTCCATCTCGGGCGCCGGGATGTCCTTGGTCAGGCCGATCAGGTTGCGCGGCTTGTCGGGCAGGTCGGCTTCGCGATAGACCGCGCGCAACAGCCGCTCGTGCTCCTCGCTCGACAGCGCCTGCGGCGCGCTGGCGGCGGCACCCGCGCGCAGCGCCTCGTTGCGCGCCTGCGCCGCGACACGCTGATCGAGCATCGCCTGCCGCATCGCCTCGGCCTCGCTCAGCGGGTCGGCCGCGCCGGTGACCGTCATCTGCAGCGCGGGCCGCTCGCTCAGCGCCTTGGCCACCTTGTCGAGCGCGGCGCTGGCGTTGTCGGCCATGGTCGCCGTGCCGGGCTTGAAGCCGATCGCGCTCAGGTCTTCGCCGCCGCCGCCGGCGAGCCACGAGAACGGCGCGGTCACGATCTTGGTGATCAGGTTGACGATCACTTGCCAGATGATGCCGCCGACGCTGAACTGGGGGTCGTTGATCGAGCCGCTGACCGGCAGGTTGACGTCGATCACGCCATGGCGGTCGGACAGCAGCGCCACCGCCAGCCGCACCGGCAGCTTGGTGGCGCTCGGGCTCTCGATGCGTTCGCCGAACGTGAGCTGGTTGAGCACGACGTGGTTCGTGGCTTCGAGCCGCCCGTCGGGCCGCACGTCGTAGTGCAGGTCCATCGACAGCTTGCCGCGTTCGATCGCATAGCCGGCGTACTTGCCGGCGTACGGCGACAGCGGCGCCAGCTCGAGCTCGCTGGCCTTGGCGGCGATGTCGAGCGCCAGCGGGTCGGCCATCGGGTTCACGCTGCCGCGGATGTCGAGCAGGCCGGTGCCGGCGATGCGGCCGTTCAGCTCGAGCGTGGCCATCTCGCGCGACGTCGAGTCGAACGCGCCGAGCCTGCCGTTGAGCTCGCTCAGCGCAGCGCTGAAACTGGGCCTGATCAGGCGGTCGGTGTAGTCGACGCGGCCGTTGACCAGCTGCACGCCGCCGACCCGCACATCGACAGGCACCTTGGCGCGCACGCCGCTGGCCGCCGGCGGCGGGACGCTGGCAGCGGCTGCCGCCGGGTCGGCCGCCTTGGGTTCATCCTTGGCCTCGTCCTTGGGCGCGTCGGCCGGCTGCTGCGCGATCTGGCGGCCGACCGCGAAGCCACCCTCCGGCGTGGCCGGCGCGCCGCGCCGCGCCGCATCACGCACGTTGAAGCGGCCGTCTTCGCTGAGCACCAGCTGCGAATAGAAGTCGCTGAGCACGGCTTCGGCGACGTCGATGCGCGGCCGCGCCTGCGGCGCCAGCGCGACCTTCAAGCCCTTCACGCTGAGCGCCTGCCAGCCGATCAGCTCGTCGGGCGAGACGGCGCGCGTGGCCGGGTCGCGGCCGAACACGTGCAGGTCGGCCAGCAGCAGGTCGCCGGCGACGCTGGCCTCGATGCCGCCGGGACGCTGGCGCAGCGCGACGTCGCCGCGCCACTGCAATTGGCCGCGCGGCATGGAGGCGTTGACCGCGCCGGCGGCATAACGCTCCAACGCGTGCACCGGAAAACGCTCGATGCGCAGTGCGCCGCGCACCGCCAGCGGCTCGGCGACGAGACGGCCTTTCCAGTCGATGCTGCCGCCGCGCACGCGGCGCTGCTCGCGCGCCGCCGCCGGGTCGGCCACCTGGGCCGACAACTGCATCTGCGCCTGCGTGGTGGCCACCGGCCAGCTCAAGCCGCTGACGGCGGCGCGCAGCCCGTGCACGTCGATCAGCACCGGGTCCTCTGCGCTGCCGCCGGCCGCCGCCTCGTCGCGCCAGGACAGCTGGCCACCGTCCACCGACACCTGCGTCAGCGTCACCTGCCACGGCGCCGAAGGCGCCGGCTGCGTTCGCTGCTGAGGCGGCCGCAGGCGGCGCCGCCGCGGCCTTGGGCGGCGCGCGCTGCACCCAGGTGGTGGCGTTGATGCGGCCGTCCTTCGCGCGCTCGATCACGAACTGCGGGCCGTGCAGCGCGACCTGCCCGATCGCCAGCTTGCGCGCCGGCACGTCGAGCGCGGCGTCGGTCACCTCCAGGCGCTTCCACGCCACCGCGTCGCGCGGCTTCTTCTCGTTGCCGCGCGCCACCCCGTTGGCGTCGATGATGCGCAGCGCGTCGACGCTGGCGCTGCCCAGATGGATGGCCAGCGCGTTGGGCTCGCGCGCCCAGTCGAGCTTGGCATCGAGCGACGCGCGCCCTTCGAGCCGCGGCTTGAACAGCGGCGCCAGGTACGGCGCGAAGGCGCCGAAGTCCAGGCCGGCGAGGCGCACGCCGACGCTGGCCTTGTCGCGGTCGCCGCTGCCCTGCACGTCGAGCGTGGCGTCGGCCGCATCGGGTGCCTGCAGCAGCGCCTTCAGCGCCAGCGTGCCCGGCTGCACCGCCGGCCACACCAGCGGCCCGACGGTGGACTGAATGCCGGTGAGGCTCAACGTCGCCGCCGGCTGCGTGGTGGCATCGCTCCAGCGCACCCGCGCGTCGCCGAGCTCGAACGACTGCACGCTGAGCTGCCACGGCTGCGCAGGCGGCGACGCAGCCGGTGCTTTCGTGTCGCTCGCCGGCTTGGCATCGGCGGCAGGCGGCGCCAGCTGCAGCACGTTGACGTGGCCCTGCGCGTCACGCGCCAGCGTGACGTCGAGGCCCTCGAAGCGCACGGTGCCCAGCGCCACCTTGCGCTCCAGCGGTTGCACGTCGGCCAGCGCCACCTGCAGCGTGCGCCACGCGGCCAGCGGCGCGCCGGCGCGATCGGCCAGCGCGATGTCGGACACCTTGACGCCGCCGCGCAGCGACACGCTCGCGCGGTTGTCGTCGCGCAGCACGAACTGCAGCGACAGGTCGGCCTGCACGAGGCCGCGCTGCAGGTCGACCGGCAGGTCGCGCGGCAGGTACGGCCTGGCGTTGGCGAGGTCGAAGTCGCCCATGCGCAGCGTCAGCTCGGTTTCGCGGTCGCGCGTGAACGGCGTGGTCTGCGCGCCGGTGTCGAATGGCGCACCGTCGAACGTGAAGGCGAGCCGCGGCTTGACGGTCACTTCCACTTGCGACGGCAGCGTCGACAGGAACGGCAGCGCCAGCAGCAACCCCGTCACCTCGTGCCGCCGCCCCATCGGGCGGTCGTCGAAGCTGAGTGCGCCCTCGCGCACCTGCACGTTGTACAGCGCCAGCCGCGCCGGCGGCTTGGGCTCGGTGGGCTCGCGCGGCGGCGGCTTGAGCCGCTCGACGATGTCGTCGATGTCGTAGCGGCCGACCGCCGTGCGCGCGAGATGGACGCGGGGCGCATCGATTTCGAACGCGTCGACGATCGGCGCCAGGCGGAACAGCGAGCGCCAGTCGGCGTCGGCATGGATGCGATCGACCTGCAGCAGCGGCGGGCCGCCGGCACCCTCGGCAGCGGCGATCGCGAAGTCGCGCAACGTCAGCCGCAGGCTCCACGGCTCGAACTGCACCACGCCGATGGTGACCGTGCGGCCCAGCAAGGTGCTCAGGCGTTGCTGCGCCTGCGCCTTCAGCAGCGGCGGCACGGCCAGCCACAGCAGGCCCCAGGTCACCAGCAGGATCGCCAGCGCCACACCCAGCCCGCGCAGCCCGCGCAGCGCCACGCGCCGCCGTCGCTCGGGCGCCCAGCTCCATGGCGCGGCCTGGGCGAGCCTGGGCATGAAGGCAGGTCGGGTCAGGGCAAGCAGATTCATGGCGTCAGCCGTCGACAACTGTCCCGTCTTGGTGCCGATGATGTCCTGCGTGCTCGAGTAGGCCCACACCCGATGCCCAAAGCCGACACCGCGGGAAGGAAACGCGCGAGCGGCCGTTCGCACCTATTGGACCAACGTCCCATGTCGCGTCGGCACCGGCCACGCAATGATCGCCGGGTTGTCCGCCGCCGCACGGAAGTGTCGTCATGACCCTTGCGCAACTCATTCCGATCGCCCTTCAACTGAGCATGGCGATCGTCATCTTCTGCGTCGCGCTGAACGCCCATTTCGACGACGTCTCGTTCCTGCTGCGCCAACCCGGGTTGCTGCTGCGCTCGCTGGTCTCGATGCTGGTGGTGATGCCGGCCTTCGCCATCGGGCTGGCGCTGGCGTTCGACCTCAACCACGCGGTCGAGATCGCGATGGTCGCGTCAGCGCTGTCTCCGGTGCCGCCGATCCTGCCCGGCAAACAGATCAAGGCCGGCGGCCCGGCCTCCTACGTGATCGGGCTGCTGATGTTCAGCGCGCTGGTGGCCATCGTCTACGTGCCGCTGGCCGGACACCTGCTGAGCACGGCCTTTCAGCGCCCTGTGCAGGTGAACGTCGGCAACGTGGTGATGATCGTGGCCACGTCGATGCTGCTGCCGGTGCTGGCCGGCATGGGCGTCAGGAGGCTCGCGCCGGCGTGGGCCGATCGCATCCACAAGCCGTTGTCGATCTTCGCCACGGTGCTGCTGGTGGTCGCGCTGATCCCGGTGCTGATCAAGGAGTGGCCCGCGATCCGCGGACTGATCGGCCATTTCAGCGTGGTGGCGATGATCGTGTTCGCGCTGGTCGGCCTGGCGGTGGGGCATTGGCTGGGTGGTCCGGATCCCGACAACCGCAGCGTGCTGGCGATGGCCACCTCGGCCCGCCATCCGGCGGTGGCGCTGGCCATCACGCACAACGCGGCCGATCAGCCGGGCGTGATGGCCGCGGTGCTGCTGGTGCTGGTGGTCAGCTCGATCGTCTCGGGCCCGTACGTCAAGTGGCGGCAGCGCAGCCACGAGGCGGAACCGCCCGACGGTCACTCACAGATTTCGTGACAACACGGAAAGGACGGAGCGACATGCCAAGCCAGGCACTGCAACCCCAATTGCCCGGGCGGCCCGAGCGCACCGTCGAGCAGCCGGTGCCGCCGATACCGGCGGTCGACGAGTCGAACTCGGGCGTCGCGTCGACGCAGTTGTCCAAGCATCGCACGGTGCTGTCGACGCACCGCACCGCGTTGTCGGAGCACCGCACCGCGCTGTCGGAGCACCGCACCGACCTGTCGATGTACCGCACCGACCTGTCGGGCGAGCGCACCGAGATGTCGATGCGCCGCACCGGCATGTCGTTCCAGCGCACGCGCATGAGCGCCGAGCGCACGCTGATGTCGGTGATCCGCACGTCGCTGTCGCTGATCTCATTCGGCTTCACGATCTACCAGGTGTTCCTGAAGGCCAGCGACCACGGCCTGCTCACCGGCTCGGCGCCGGCGCGCCAGTTCGGCGTGCTGCTGGTGTTGCTCGGCATCGCGATGCTGGTGATCGGCATCGTCTACCACGTGATGTTCATGGTCGGCCTGCGCAACGAACGCGAGGCGATGACGGCCCAGGGGCTGATCCACGGCCAGAGCGGCTTTCCACCGTCGATGACGCTGATTGCCGCGGGGCTGCTGCTGTTGATCGGCATCGCGGCGATCGCCAACATGGTGTTCCACGTCAGCTTGTTCGCATGACGTGCACCGGCCCCTGCTCGCGCGAGACGCGCGCTGGGGCCGTCGGGCAACCGATGCTCAGTTGTGCTTGATGTCGCGCTTTTGCTCGCGACCGTCTTGCTTGGCGTCGCGCTTGTCCTGGCGGCACTCGGAGTTGCTCTTGTTGCTCTCCTGCTTGCAGTCCACCTTGGCTTTGCGCGCGTCCTGCTTGGCGTCCTGCTTGGCGTCGCGACCGTCGCGGCGCTCTTGCGCCTGCTCGGTGGCAAAGCCTGGACCAGCCATCGCCAGCAGCCCGGCGACCAACACGCCACCAGCCAGCGTCCGGATGGTGCGTGTGAGGAAGTTCGATTGCATGTCCGATCCTTTCAGTTGAGGTCGCCGTCCTTATAGTACTTGGTGCCCTTGGCCGTCAGCTCCAGCGCCAGGCTGTCGCCGCTGACCTGGTACAGCCAGACGCCGGGCGCGACGCTCACGGCACCCTGGTAGGAAGCGCCTTTGTCGTCCGTCTTGGCCGATGCGGTGGCCTGCGCGCCGATCTCCCAGCCGGAGTTGGTGAAGTTGTTGAACGCCTGGTCGGTCTCGAACACCCAGACCAGCTGAAACTTCTTGACGCCGATGCCCAGGCCGGCCTGGAGCTCGGCCATCCTCATGTAGGTCGTCGACTTGGTCTTGTTGTTGACCGCGAGGCCTTTGCCGCTGCCGCTGCCGAGCAGCAGGATCTTCATTCCGAAGTTGCTGAAGGCCGCGTAGCCGGCCGCCGATTCGACCGCCTTGCGCGCCGCGGGCTGCAACTTGTAGACGGCCGCAAGCGCGTCCTGCGCAGCCTTGCGCACCTCGGCCTGGTTCTCTTCCTTCGTTGCCGCGGACGAGACGCCGGGTACCGCGCAGACCAGGGTGGCTGCCATCACCATCGTTCGACGTTTCATGCTTTCTCCTGTGCTGCTGAGCCGACTCAGTGAACCTCGATGGGCAGCGCCCGCGAGGTCGACGTATGTTGGCGCGATGAGCCGGTGTAAACGTTGATCTGACGCAGATCGTTGTGGGGTCGTGCTGTGATTCGCGCAGTCGCGAGTGGACACCGCGCTCGACACACTATGCTCCCTTGTTGCGTTGCGTCAACCCGTGTGGGACCAAAGTCCCATGCCGGCGGCTTTACGTCGGCGATGTAAGCTGCGCGCCTATTTGCGCTGAACCATGGGTGGGCTGAGCCGATCGTTCTTCATCGCCGTCGCGCTGTCGCTGCTGCACGTGTGGGCCGCAGGGCAGACCGCGGCCCCGCCGCCGGCGCCCGCGGCGAGCGCGCCGGGCTCGGCCACCTTCAGCAAGGAGCAGCTCGAGCAGCTGGTGGCGCCGATCGCGCTGTACCCCGACTCGCTGCTGTCGCAGGTGCTGATGGCGGCCACCTATCCGGCCGACGTGGCCGAAGCGGCCAAGTGGTCCAAGGCCAACAAGGACATGAAAGGCGACGCCGCGACGCAGGCGGTGCAGAACCAGCCGTGGGATCCGGCGGTGCAGTCGCTGGCCGCGTTTCCGCAGGTGCTGCAGGCGATGGGCGATCAGCCCGACTGGGTGCAGAACCTGGGCGACGCGTTCCTGGCCTCGTCGAAGGACGTGCTCGACGCGGCGCAGCGCCTGCGCGCGCGCGCGCAGGCGGCCGGCAACCTGAAGTCCAACGAGCAGCAGAAGGTGATCGTCGAACAGGCGGCGCCGCAGCAGACGATCATCAAGATCGAGCCCGCGCAGCCCGAGACGATCTACGTGCCGGCGTACAACCCGACCGTCGTCTACGGCACCTGGCCGTATCCGTACTATCCGCCGTACTACTGGCCGCCTTATTCGTACTACTACCCCGGCTACTACGCGGGTGGCGCGTTCGCCGCCGGCGTGTTCTGGGGCATCGGCATCGCCGCGATCGGCTCGGCCTGGGGCGGCTGCAACTGGGGCGGTGGCGACATCAACATCGACGTCGACAAGTTCAACAACATCAACCGCAACCGCCAGATCGACCGCGGCCAGAACAAGTTCCAGCACAACGCCGCCAACCGCAAGGGCGTGCCGTACCGCGATCAGGCGAGCCGCGACCGCTACAACAAGGGCGTCGGCGGCGCCGAAGCCCGCAACAACTTCCGCGGCCGCGATCCGGTCACCGATCAGCGCCGCCAGCAGGCGCAATCGACGCTGCAAAGCCGCGGCATGGACCCGGCGCAGGCGCGCGATCAGCTGCGCAACGATCCGGCCACGCGCGAGCGCGCGCAGGCCGCCGCCGCGGGGCGCGACGGCGGCAACTTCGGCGGTGGTCAGGGCCCTGGCGGCGGGCGCGACGGCTCGTTCGGCGGTGCCGGCGGCGGGCGCGACGGCGGCGCCGGCCATGCCGCGTCGCGCGATCGCGCGCAGGCGCTCGGCGGCAACGACCATGCGTTTCGCGGCGCCAACAATCCGGGGCAGAACCGCCAGCAGTTCGACCGCGGCAACACGAGCCGGCAATCGATGGGCTCGCACGGTGGCGGCGGGCGGGCGGCGGCGGCGGTGGCGGGCGCGGCGGCGGTGGCCGGCGCTAGCGCGAAGGGACAGCGCATGAACCGATCGATCGCCGACCTCGCGCGCGCCGCTATTCTGGCGTGGCTGTTGCTGGCGTGCCTGCTGGCCGCGCCGCTGGCGCACGCGCAGAAGCACTACCTGACGCCCGAGGCGGCGGCCGACGCGCTGGTCAAGGCGATGCGCGCCAACGACACGAAGGCGATGCAAGCGGTGCTCGGCCAGGACTGGAAACGCTTCATCCCCACCGACGACCTCGGCCGTGACGACGTCGTCGCGTTTCTCGCGGCCTGGGACCAGGCGCACCAGATCCGAACCGAAGGCGACAGCAGCGCGCTCGTCGCGGTCGGGCCCGACCCTGCGTTCACGCTGCTGATTCCGATCGTCAAGAACAAGGCCGGCGTTTGGAAGTTCGACGTCGTCGCCGGCGCCGACCGGTTGCGCACCGCTCGCATCGGGCGCAACGAGCTGGCAGCGATGCAGGCGGTGCTCGCCTACTACGACGCGCAGCGCGAGTACGCCACCGAAGACCGCAGCGGCAAGGGCGTGCGCGAGTACGCGCGCAAGCTGGTGAGCTCGCCGGGCAAGAAGGACGGCCTGTTCTGGCCCGCGAAACTCGACGAACCGCAGAGCCCGCTCGGGCCGCTGATCGCGCAGCGCCAGGCCAAGGGCCCGGGCTACTGGGGCTACCACTACAAGGTCCTCAGCGCGCAGGGCGCCGACGCGCCGGGCGGCGCCTACGACTACGTGATCGGCGGGCGCATGCGCGCCGGCTTCGCGCTGGTGGCCTGGCCGGTGCGCTACGGCGACACCGGCGTGATGACCTTCATGGTGAGCCACGCCGGCACCGTGGTCGAGAAGGACCTCGGCCCCAGCACCGATGCGGTCGCACGCGCGATGACGCGCTTCAATCCCGACGCGAGCTGGCACAAGGTCGCCGGTGCCTTGACGCGCGTCAACCGGGTTGGACCAAGGTCCAATGGTTGGGCGCGTTGATCGACCATAATCTGCGCCCACGATGCATCGCCGCCTGATTCGCTGGCAGTCCTGTCACATCGCCCTCGCTGATGGCGATGGTGGTGCCGTTGGCGACGGGCAGACCACACCCGCGCCCGCCAAGCCGCCCCCGACCGCCGGCACCGCGCCGCCGTCGGCCGCTCCCGCCGGCGCCCCGACCAGCAAGGAGCAACTCGAGCAGTTGCTGGCGCCGATCGCGCTGTACCCCGATTCGCTGCTGTCGCAGGTGCTGATGGCGGCCACTTATCCGGCCGACGTGGCCGAAGCCGCCAAGTGGGTCAAGGCGCACCCCGACAACAAGGGCGACTCCGCGGTCAAGGCCGTGCAGGATCAGCCGTGGGACCCGAGCGTGCAGTCGTTGGCGGCGTTTCCGCAGATCCTCGACATGATGGGTGCGCAGCCCGACTGGGTGCAAAAGCTCGGCGACGCCTTCCTCGCATCATCGAAAGACGTGCTCGATGCGGTGCAGCGCCTGCGCCAGAAGGCGCAGCAGGCGGGCAACCTGAAGTCAACTGAGCAGCAAAAGGTGATCGTCGAGCAGGAGCCGACGACGCAGCAGACGGTGATCAAGGTCGAGCCGGCGCAGCCCGAGACGGTGTACGTGCCGGCCTACAACCCGACGGTGGTGTACGGCACTTGGCCGTACCCTCGTATCCGCCGTACTACTACCCGCCGCCGCCGTACTACTACCCCGGTGGGGCACTCGCCTCGGGCATCGCTTTCGGCATCGGCGTTGCCGCAGTGGGCGCGCATCTGGGGTGGTTGCAACTGGGGCCGCGGTGACGTCAACATCAACGTCAACAAGTACAACACCGTCAACAGCAACCGCCAGCTCAACGCCAACCAGACGAACTTCCAACACAACGCCGCCAACCGCAAGGGCGTGCCGTATGCCGACCAGAAGAGCCGCGACCAGTTCGGCAGCAAGGGCGTCGGTGACGCCAGCCAGCGCGCCGACTATCGCGGCAAGGACCCGGGCCGTGATGCGCAGCGCCAGCAGGCGCAGTCGTCGCTGCAGGACCGCGGCATGGATCCGTCGCAGGGCCGCAGCGAGTTGCGCAACGACCCGGCCGCGCGCGATCGTGCGAACCAGGCCACACAGGGCGGCGCGGGCGATCGTGGTGGCGCCGGGCGCGGTGGCTCGCGGGCTCGACGCCGGTGCGCGCGACCGTGCCAGCGGCGTCTCCGACAATGCGGTGCGCGGCGCCGGCAATGCCGGGCAGTCGCGCCAGCAGGCCGATCGCGGCAACTCGAGCCGCGCGTCGGCATCGAGCCACGGCGGCGGCGGTGCCAGGGCCGGCGGCGGCGGGGGCGGGCGCGGCGGCGGTGGTGGTGGTGCGCGGCGGCGGCGGCCGTCGATAACGGGGAGACTGCTGCACCATGACGAAGCCATCGATCGCCGGCTTGCTGCGTGCCCTGGCGCTGGCCTGCGCGCTGGTGTCGCCGCTGGCGATCGGCGCAGAAGGCCTATCCGAGCGCCGAGGCCGCAGCGGACGCCTTCACCGACGCGCTGCGCAAGGCCGACCGCAAGGCGCTGGGTGTCGTGCTCGGCACCAACTACAAGCAGTTCGTCTCCGTCGACGGCGTCGAGCGGGCCGACATCGAGGCCTATCTTGCGGCGTGGGACAAGCAGCACAAGGCTGAACACCGAAGGCGACAACAAGGCGGTGATCTCGGTCGGCGACCAGGGCTGGACGATGCCGATCCCGATCGCCAAGCGCAAGACCGGCTGGCAATTCGACCTGGCAGCCGGCGCCGACGAGATGCGCACGCGGCGCATCGGGCGCAACGAACTGGCGACCATTCAGGCCATCCTGGCGTACTTCGATGCCCAGCGTGAATACGCGATCGAAGACCACGACGGCAACGGCGTGCGCGAGTACGCCCGGAAGTTCGTCAGCACCAAGGGCAAGAAGGACGGCCTGTACTGGGAAAGCCCGCTCGGCATCGACGAGAGCCCGCTGGGGCCGTTGCTGGCGCAACAAAAGCCCAAGGGACCGGGTTACTACGGCTACCACTACAAGATCCTCACCGGGCAAGGCAAGGATGCACCCGGCGGTGCCTATGACTACATCATCGGCGGGCGCATGCGCAGCGGCTTCGCGGCCATTGCGTGGCCGGTGCGTTACGGTGACACCGGCGTCATGGCCTTCATGGTCAGCCACGCCGGCATCGTGCTACGAGAAGGATCTCGGGCCCAGCACCGACGCGGTCGCACGGGCCATGACGCGCTTCAGTCCCGACGCGAGCTGGCGCAAGTCTCCGATCCCGAACGCGCAAGTGAGCGGGCCGCGCCGCCCTGGCGCGGCTGCGCTCAGCGAGCGCGTGCGGTTCTTCGAACGGCCCGCGGGTGTCCGTGGCGATCCGGCGCCTGGGCCGGCGGCAGCGAGAGCCGAAAACTCGCGCCACTGTCGCGATGTTCGGCCACCAATGTGCCGCCGTGGGCGCGCGCGATGCGCCGCGAGATCGGCAGCCCGAGCCCGAGGCCGCTGTCCTTGGTGGTGAAGAACGGCTCGAAGATCCGGTCGAGCTGCTGGGCCGGGATGCCAGGGCCGGTGTCGCTGACCACCAGCTGCACGCTGCCGTCGTAGGCGTGCATCGTGGTGATGCTCAGCGTGCGCTGCGGGCTCGCCGCGTTGCGCATCGCGTCACAGGCGTTGCTCAGCAGGTTCAGCACCAGCTGCTGCAGTTGCACGCGGTCGCCGTTGACCAGCGGCAGGTCGCGCGAGAGGCTGGCTGCGCACCTCGACGTCGCGCGTCACGAACTCGCTGTGCAGGAACTCGAGCACGTCCTTCACCACGTGGTTCAGCTCGATGCGGGACGAACTCCTCGTCGGCCTTCTTCATCAGCAGGCGCAGGTGGTGGATCAGCTGGCCGGCGCGCTTGTCGGCCTCGACGATCTCCGACAGGATGGTGCGGATCTCCGTCACGTTGGGCGGGTCGTGCGCCAGGAAGCGCAGCGCCGCCTGGGCATTGCTCAGGATGGCCGTCAGCGGCTGGTTCAGCTCGTGGGCGAGCGTGCTCGAGAACTCGGTGAGCGAGGCCACCCGGGTCAGATGGGTCAGCTGCACGCGCTGCTCGCGCTCCTGCTTCTCGGCCTGCCGCTGTGCGGAGATGTCGCGCATGATGCTGATGGCGCTCGGCTCGCCCTGCAGTTCGACCGCCTTGATGCGCAGCAGCGCCTGCCGGGTGGCGCCGGCGCGGTCGCGCAGCGCCACCTCCACGTCGCGGGCACCGGTGGCCTCGCGCGCCAGCGTCGCGACGTTGGCCCGATCGGCGTCAGCCCAGGTGGGCATCGAGCGGCGCGACCGCGCCGCGCGCCAGATCGCCGTGCCGATAGCCCATCAACTCGAGCCAGTGGTCGTTGGCCTCGATGATGCGCCCGTCGCCGCGGCGGCTGATCGCGATGGCGTCGGGGCTGGACTTGAAAGCGGTGGCGAACAGCTCCTCCGATGCGCGCAGCCTGCGTTCGGCCAGGCGCCGCTCCTCGATCACCGCGGCCAGCAACAGCAGCGGCACGCCGATGGAGATCAGGAACAGCTGGATCGGCAGCGCGTCGAGCTGGGTGATCGCGTGCAGGAACGGGCCCCGACCGTGGCCGGCGCCCCAGATCACCAGGAAGGCCACCACCGTGAACGACGCACTGGTCAGCGGCGGCCCGAAGCGCAGCGCCGCCCAGACCAGGAACGGCATCGGCAGGTAGAGCAGGCCCGGCGAACCGGCATAGGGACGCCGGTAGTCGAAGGCGACGACGCTGACGGCGAGCAGGCCGCCGAACAGCGCACCGCACTCCACCGTCCGGGCGCCGTTGGTCGATCGGCGCCAGCCCCGGCTCGAGGGTCGACCACGCCATCGCCACCGGCACGAAGATCAGCGTCGCGAGCATGTTGGCCGGCACCGCGCGCCTGCACCAGGCTCCAGTAGTCGGCGCTGCCCGAACCCGACCAGGCGCACGAAGCCGGCGTCGAGGAAAGACGACAGCAACGCCGCCAGCGCGGCCGCGCAACAGAAGACGACCACGCTGCGCACGCTGCTCAAGCCCGGCGAGGCGCCGGCCAGCCAACGCACCAGCGACGCACCGATCAGCGCTTCGGCCACGTTGCTGACGAACCAGCACAGCACCATCGACAGCCGGCACGTCGCCCTGCAGCTCGGCCAGCAGGTGCGCCGGGAACGACGCCGCGATGAACAGCCCACCACCAGCGGCGCGGCGCCAGCAGCAGCGCGGCGAACAGCAGCGCATTGGGAGGCCACAGCACCGACAGCGGAAGCGGCGCGGCCGTGAGCGCCATGCCGACGCGGGCGCCGACGTAGTAGACCGCGCCGACCGCGAGCGCGGCCGCCAGTGGCGGCCAGCCGCTCGGCAACAGGCCGAGGCGCGGTCGGTCACGCTCGTGGGGTCGGCTTCGACGAGGTTGCTCATCGGGTTGCAGCGCGCGCTCCCCGGCATCGGGCCGGTGGCCGCGCCGGTATCTCTGGCCACAGCATGCCGCCCACTGGCACGCCCGCCTGCTGGCCGGTGCGCATCATCCTAGGGGGCCGTGGTTCTCCGGATTGCACTTTGCTCCGATGGATGATCCACCGATCTGCGATGCGGCCCGCCGTCCCCTCCTTGACGCCGGGTCATTACCCCCACTGCGCATCTTGCCTAAACTCGATGCACCTTACGGGCCGCGAAGGCCAGATGTCGAAGGAGTCCGCGTTGGGTGCAGCCGATCCGTCGTCAGAGAACGGCGATGCGATCGAACCCGCCTTCGGCCCAGGTGCTGCGTGGTCGATGACGACGCCTCGGTGCGCTCGGCGCTTGGCCGGCTGCTGGGTTCGTGGGGTTATGCGGTGACCGCCTTCCACAACGCCGAGTCGTTCCTGGCCGCAGCACGACCCGCATGCCTACGGCTGCATCATCCTCGACGTGGCGATGCCGGGCCTCAACGGCCTGGCGGTGCAGCAGGCGCTCGAGCAGCGCGGCAACCAGATGCCGATCATCTTCCTCACCGGCCGGGCCGACGTGCCGATGTGCGCCCAGGCCATGAAGAGCGGCGCGTTCGACTTCCTCACCAAGCCGGTCGACGCTGCGGTGCTGTTCGCCGCGGTGGCGCACGGCGCTGCAGCGCGATGCCGAGCTGCTGAGCGCACTGGGCCGAGCGCGAAGCCACCGAGTCGCGCCTGGCCACGCTGACGGCGCGCGAGCGCGAGGTGCTCACGCCACGTGATCGCCGGCCGGCTGAACAAGCAGATCGCTGCCGACCTGGGCACCGCCGAGAAGACCATCAAGGTCCATCGCGCCCGCGGCATGGAGAAGATGCGCGTGCGCTCGGTGGCCGAGCTGGTGCGCATCATGGAGCGCACGCGTCCGCAGGCCCCGGCAGCGGGTCCTGACGCGCGGGCCGGCAGCCGGCCAGCCGAGCCAGCCCGGGCTGGCCCTTTGATCCGGTCACATTGGACCAAGGTCTCACTGGTCCCGGCACCCCAAGAGGGTTAGCGTAGATGCCTGATGTCCGGGACCACGACCCTCATCGCGATCGTCGATGACGAAGAGTCGGTTCGCAAGGCGCTCAGCCGCCTGCTTCGAGCCGCCGGCTTCGGCGTGGAGACCTACGCCTCGGGCGCCGACTTTCTGCGCGCCGTGCAGCAGCGGCCGCCGCACTGCGTGGTGCTCGACCTGCGCATGCCGCACGTCAGCGGCTTCGACGTGCAGCGGGCGCTGAAGCAGGTCAATCGCAGGTGCCGGTGGTCATCATCACCGGTGACGATTCGCCCGGAGAGCCGCGCCGACGCGCTCGGCCAGGGTGCCAAGGCCTACCTGCGCAAGCCCGTGGACGACGCGATGCTGATCGACGCGATCCAGACCGCGATCCGCTCGAGCCCCGCGGCCGCCACCTAGAGCCTGTCCCCAAGACCGATGCCCATCGAAGGAGCAACCGCATGAGCGAGACCAATGCAAAGCGCGACCAGTTGGCCGCGGATTTCGATCGCGTGATGGACGACGTCAACGCCTTGATCGGCACTGCCGGCTCGAAAGTCGACGGTGAGGTCGGCGCCATCCGCGACCGCCTGCGCGAGCGGCTCGAAGACACGCGCCGCCGCATCGGCGACCTGCAGCACGAAGGCATCGAGAGCGCGCGCAAGGCGGCGCGCCACACCGACGAATACGTGCACGAGCATCCCTGGCACGCCGTCGGCGTGGCGGCGGCGCTGGGCCTGGTGGTGGGCGTGCTGATCGCCCGCCGGTGAGCCCGGGCGTGGCCGCCGAGGGCCGCTTTGCCGCGCTGCGCCGCCTCGGCGCCGCGGTCGTCGCGCTGGGACGCATCAAGCTCGAACTGCTGGCCCTCGGCTGGCAGGAGGAGAAAGCCCTCGTCGCCCAGTTGCTGCTGATGGCCACGCTCGGTTCGCTGCTGCTCGGCTTCGCGTTGCTCGCACTGGCGATCACGATCACGGTGTCGCTGTGGGACACCCCCCATCGCCTGCTCGCGCTGATCGTCACCACCGTGTTGCTGGGCGCCGGTGCGCTGGCTTCGGTCTGGCGCATGGTCATGCTGCTGCGCATGCCGTCGCCGCTGCTGGCCACCACGGTGGACGAGTTGAAGCGCGACGAGGCCGCGCTGCGCGGCGACGGCGAGCCGCGATGAGCGCCGCGCGGCCGCTCCGAAGGCGCTCGCTCCCCCTTGGGGGGACGGCCCGCCGGGCCAAGGGGGCCACATGAACCCGGCCCGAGCGCGCACGGCGCCGCCACGACCTGCTGCTCGCCGCCGCGGTGCTGCGCCGCCAGATCGACGCCAGCCTCGCGAGCATGGAGCCCGCGGCCGAACGGGTTTTGGGTTGGGCGGCATTCGGCCTGCGACTGCGTCGGCGCTATCGGGCAGCGGGTGCGTCGCGGGTGGGTGCACTGGTGGGGGGCGGCGGCCTCTGGTTTCTGCTGCGCAACTGGCGCTGGCTGCGCGACGCCTGGGTGTTGTGGCAGTTGCGCAAAGAGCGGCGCCGCTGACGCCAAAGGGCGATCACGATCTCGGGCCCTGTCACGGCGTCGGCGCGCGTGCCGGCTGCTCGTCTTGCCACCAGCCGCCGCCGAGCGCCTGCAGCAGCGCGGCGGAATCGGCGTAGCGGTCGGCCACGGCCTGCGTGCGCTCGAGCAGCGTGGCGTGCAGCTTGCGTTGCGCGTCGAGCAGCGCGTAGTGGCTGATGGCGCCGGCCTGGTAGCGGCCCGCCGCGATGTCGTGGTAGGCCTTGGCCTGCGTCGCCGCGTCGGCGCGGTCTTCGAGTTTGCTCGCATCGGCTTGCAGCGCGCGCAGCACGTCGGCTACGTTCTGCAAGCCTTGCAGCACGACCTCCCGGTACGCCGCGCCGGCCTGCTCGTAGGCGGCGAGCGCGGCGCGCCGCCTGGCCTGCAACTCGCCGCCCCGAAAGAGCGGCTGCGTCAGGCCAGCCCCGAGCAGGTAGAAGCCGCTGCCGGCCGCGAACAGGTCGCCGCCGTTGGAGCTGCCGATCGAGCCGACGGTGGCCGACAACGTGATCTGCGGGTACAGGTTGGCGGTGGCCACGCCCACCCTCGCCCCGGCTTGACTGAGCAGCGCTTCGGCGGCGCGGATGTCGGGCCGCTGGCGCGCCAGGTCCGACGGCAGGCTCAACGGCAGCTCGGCCGGCAACTGCAGGTCCGCCAAGCGGAACTGCGGCAGTTGCGCCGCCCCGGCGGCTGCCCGGTGTACACCGCGAGCCGGTGGCGCAGCTGCTCGAGCTGGCGCTGCAGCTCGGGCAGCGTGGCCCGCGTCTGCGCGAGATCGATGCGCTGCGCCACCGCGTCGGCCTGCGCCGCGGTGCCGAGCTGCTGCAGCCGCTCGGTGATCGCGAGCTGGCGCCCCTGCACGGCGACGATGGCCTCGGTGCTCGCGATCTGCTCGCGCAGCGACGCTTCACGGATCGCCGCGGTGACCACGTTGCCGGCCAGCATCAGGCGCGCGGCCTCGAGCTCGAACTGCTGGTGGTCGAATCTCGGCCTGCAGCGCGGCCAGCTCGTTGCGCGTTGGCGCCGAACAAGTCGAACGTGTACGACACGCCGACCGACGCCAGGTAGAGGTTGAACGGCGTGTTCAGCGGCAGGCCCACGCCGATGGCTTGCGGGTCGACGTCGATGCGATTGGCGGAAGCCCTGGCATTCACCTGTGGCAGCCGCGTGGCACCGCTGCGCGCGCTGAAGTCTTCCTGCGCCCGGCGCAGTCTGGCCTGCGCGCGCATCAGCGTCGGGCTGCCATCGAGGGCCTGACGCACCAGCGCGTCGAGCGCCGGCGAGCGGAACAGCGTCCACCACAACGCGGGCATGTCGTGGCCGGGCGCGAAGCGCTGCGGCTGGCCACCGTGCACGCCGGCCGCGCTGCCTTGCAGGGCCACCGGCGCCGCGGTGTATGGCGCCGCCGTGGGCACCGGCGGGGGCTGCACCGGGTCACCGGCGCACGCCGCCAGCAGCGCCGCCATGGCAACGACTGTCCGCTTCATCGTCAGTCCACGTCAGTCCAGTGTCTTGCGGTAGAACACCACCGCGAACGTCATCACCACCACGGTGAACACCATCATCGGCCAGATGTGCGGCCACAGGTCGGGCCAGTGGTTGCCCTTGAGCAGGATGCCGCGCACCAGGCGCATGAAGTACGTGGCCGGCAGCACCTCGCCGATCCACTGCGCCCAGCGCGGCATGCCCTGGAACGGGAACATGAAACCCGACAGCAGCATCGTCGGCAGGAAGTAGAAGAAAGTGAGCTGCATCGCCTGCAGCTGGTTCTGCGCGATCGACGACAGCGTGATGCCCACCGTCAGGTTGGCGGCGATGAAGACCAGCGCCACCACGTACAGCACGATCACGCTGCCGACGAACGGCACGCCGAACAGGTAGACCGCCGCCAGCAGGATGATCGTCGACTGGATCAGGCCGATGAAGATGTAGGGCACGATCTTGCCGGTCATCACCTCCAGCGGCTGCGCAGGAGTCGCCAGCAGGTTCTCCATCGTGCCGCGCTCGCGCTCGCGCGTCATCGCCAGGCCCGTCATCATCACCATCGTCATCGTCAGGATGACGCCCATCAGGCCGGGCACGATGTTGTGCTGCGTCAGCCCTTCGGGGTTGTAGAGCTTGTGCACGCGCACCTCGAACGGCGGCGGGCTGCCGGCCAGCGGCGCCAGCGCACCCTGCAGGTCCTTGCGCGCCACCGCCGCAGCGAGCTCGCGCACCGATGCGATCGCCGCGCCCGCGGCCGCGGGGTCGGTGGCGTCGGCCTCGATCAACAGCGCCGGGCGCTCGCCGCGCAGCAGCTTGCGCGTGAAGTCGGCCGGGAAGTTGACGACGAACTGCACGTCGCCGCGCGCCAGTGCCGCGCGCGCTGCTTCTTCGCTGGCCAGCTCGGCGACGAACTTGAAGTAGCCGCTCGTCTTCATCGCCGCCAGGAAGCTGCGCGTGAACTCGCTGTGGTCGCCGATCACCACCGCGGTCGGCAGGTGCTTGGGGTCGGTGTTGATCGCGTAGCCGAACAGGATCAGCTGGACGATCGGCATGCCGACGACCATGCCGAAGGTGATGCGGTCGCGCTTGAGCTGCAGGAACTCCTTGAGCACGATGCCCCACCAGCGGCGTGAGCGAAAAGCGCGTCATCGTCGCACCCCGTAGTTGTCGGCCGATTGGCTCATCAGGTGGATGAACACGTCCTCCAGGCCGGTGTCGGCCGGCGCGACGCGGCAGTCGGTGCCGGCCGTCAGGCGCCGCAGCGTCGCCTCCAGCGCCGCGCCGTCGCGGCCGGTGACGTGCAGCGCCGAGCCGAAGGCGGCGATCTGGTCGACACCCGGCTCGCCTTGCAGCTGGGCGGCAATCGCCGTCAGGTCGCCGCCGCTCACCGCCCAGGTGGTCAGGCCCTGGCTGGCGACGATCTCCTGCGCCGTGCCCTGCGCCATCACCTTGCCGTACGAGATGTAGGCCAGCTTGTGGCAGCGCTCGGCCTCGTCCATGTAATGCGTGCTGACGAGGATCGAGATGCCGCGCGCCGCCAGCGCGTGCAGCTCTTCCCAGAACTCGCGGCGCGCCTTGGGGTCGACGCCCGCGGTGGGCTCGTCGAGCAGCAGCAGCTCGGGCTGGTGCAGCATGCAGGCGGCCAGCGCGAGGCGCTGCTTCCAGCCGCCCGACAGCGCGCCGGCCAGCTGCGTGGCGCGCGCGGTCAGGTTCAACCCTTCGAGCGCGCGCTCCACCGCCTGCCGGCGCGACGGCATCTCGTAGATGCGCGCGATGAACTCCAGGTTCTCGCGGATCGACAGGTCTTCCCAGAACGAGAAGCGCTGCGTCATGTAGCCGACGCGGCGCTTGATCTGGTCGCTCTGCTTGCGGATGTCGTAGCCCAGGCAGGTGCCGGAGCCCGAGTCGGGCGTCAGCAGCCCGCACATCATGCGGATCGAGGTGGTCTTGCCGCTGCCGTTGGGGCCGAGGAAGCCGAGGATCTCGCCGCGGTTGGCGCGCAAGGTCAGGTCTTGCACGACGTGCTTGTCGCCGAAGTGCTTGTTGAGGCCGCGCACGTCGATCGCCAACGCGTCGGCATCACTGCTCATGTGCCCCCTGGCCCGCGGGCCGTCCCCCCCGGGGAGCGAGCGGCTTCGGAGCGGCCGTGCGCCGCTCATCGCAGCGTCACCGCCACCGGCTGCCCCGGGCGCAGCCGCTGCGCACCGTCGGGCGCGGGGCGCGCTTCGACCATGAACACCAGCTTGGCGCGCGTCTCGTTGCTGTAGATCACCGGCGGCGTGAACTCGGGCTCGCTGGCGATGAAGCTCACGGTCGCGGGCACGTCGGCGCCGCAGCCGTCGCAATGCAGCGTCACGCTGCGGCCGGGCTTGAGCGCTCCGGCCACCGCCTGCGGCACGAAGAAGCGCACCTTCAGGTTCTGCGGCGGCAACAAGCGCACCACCGGGCTGCCGGCGGGCACCCATTCGCCCTCGCGGTACAGGGTATCGACCACCAGTGCGGCCTGGCTCGCCGAGATCCGCTTCTGGTCGAGCCGCCAGTTCGACTGGCTCGACACGGCGCGCGCCGCCGCCACCTGGGCATCCTGCGCGCGGATCTGTTCCTGGCGCGCCGGCAGCCGCGACACCTCGAGCTGGCCCGCGAGCTCGCGCACCCGCGCCGCCTTGATCGCGTGGTTGGCGCGCGCATCGTCGAGCTGCGAGCGCGCGATGCCGCCGATCTCGAACTGCGCCTCGTCGCGCTTGAGCTGCAACGCGGCCTGCTCTTCGGCCGCGCTCGCCTGCGCGAGCTGCGCGCGGGCCACGTCGAGCTCGACCGTGCGCTTGCCCAGGCGCAGGTCGGCCAGTTGCGCCTGCGAGGCCTTCAGCTGCTCGTCGGCCTGCTGCTTGGCCGCGGTCTCCTGCTCGGCCTCGAGGCTGAACAACGGCGCTTTCGCCTCGACCGTCTGCCCGCGTTGCACGAGCAGGCGCTCGAGCCGGCCGCCCAGCGCCGACGCGACGTGCACGTACTCGCCTTCCACGTAGCCCTGATGGGTGGCCGGCTTGTCGGCCGAGCAGGCGCCCAGAGCAGCCGAGGCGATCGAGAGCGCGAGCGCGAGGTGTCGCATCAGGGCTGGCATCCTAGGACATTCGACGCGCCTCGGTCGCAACCACCGGCAGCGGCTGCGCGACCCTACACTTCACCGCGCCGAACACGGAAAGGAACCCGATGGTGCTGCACCTCCACAGGAACTGGCTTGCGCGTGCACCGATCGTCGCCGCCTGGCTGCTCGTCATGTGCGTGCCGGCCGCGGCGCAAAACTGGATCGGCCTGCTGAAGAACACGCCGGCCGAGCACTTCAACGAAGAAGACCTCAAGCTGTTTCTCGACGCCTCGCGCAAGGCGCTGAACGAGGCACCGGCCGGCGAGACCGTGAAGTGGCAAAACCCGGTCAGCGGCAACGGCGGAGATCTCAAGGTGCTGAAGGTGTTCAACTGGCACGACTACCCGTGCCGCCAGATCCGCGTCAGCAGCTACACGGTCGATCGCAAGGGCAACAACACGCTCAACCTGTGCCAGGTGGGCGGCAAGTGGAAGCTGCTGAGCCCGTCGGAACTCAAGAAGTAGGAGCGCAGCTGGCGAGCCGGGCAACGCCGCGGCCTCAACGCCAGGCACTGCCCACCTGCAGGTAGACGGCGTGGTCCTGCGTGCTCTTGGCCACGTCGACGCCGACGTACAAGCCCAGTCGCCTGGCGATCAGATAGCGAAAGCCCACGCCCCACGCCACGGTGTCGGTGCCGTCGGAGTAGCCGGTGGTGGTGCCCCAGGCCTTGCCGCCGCCGACGAAGCCGATCAGCGCCCAGCGCGGCGTCATGTTCCAGCGCAGCTCGGTCTCGAGCACCGCGGTGTGCCGATCCTGCAGGCGCGCCGCCGGCACGCCGCGCAGCTCGACATACGGCAGCATGAAGAACGGCACGCGGCCGTCCACCGTGCGGCCGTCGATGCGCCCGCCGATCACCCACTCGTTGCCGATCGGCCAGTAGCCGAAGGCGTGCGCGCGGTACGACTGAAAACTCGTGTCGCTGCCCCAGTCGGGGTCGTAGAAGGTGGCGTCGAGGCTGCCGGTCTAGCCGCGCGACGGCGTGAAGATGTTGTCGCGCGTATCGACCTCCAGCGACAGGCCCAGGCCCGACGCCTTGTTGCGTTCGCACCAGATCGAGCAACTGCGCGACCTGGCTCTCGAAGTCGAAGCGGCTCTGCAGGTCGAGGTAGTTCCAGCGCGCGACGGCCCACGCAGTCGCTCTGGCCGAGCCGCCACATGCCGTGCTGCACCGAGGCCCAGCCGTCGAGGTTGTAGCCGATCGGCCCCAGGTTGCCGCCGAAGCCGTAGAAGTCGAGGTTGACGCTCATGCGCATCGAGGCCGCCGCGCCAACGAAAACGATCGTTGTCGAAGCTCACCATGCCGCCGCCGGCGCCGAACCAGGTGCCGTTCTCGGTGGCGCCGCCGCCGATGAAGTAGATGTCGGGCGGTGCGAGTCGGCCCTGATCCTGCCTGCGGCTCGACGCCTCGCGAATCGACTCGCGAAAGAACGTCGCCACCACGCCGCCGCCGAAGCCCAGCGCCGGCTCGGTGATGATGATCGGCACCGGCAGGAAGCCCTTGCTGTCGAGCAGCCACTCCGACAGATCGAGGTGGCCGTCGTCGGGATCTTTCAGGTCCTCGAGCCACTGGGCAGCGTGCGCCGCCGACATCGGCAGCAGCATCGCCATCAGCCACGCGGCCATGAGTCGGGCGCGAGCCGGCCCGCCACAGGGCGGTGGCGGTGCGCGGGTGCGGGGGTCATTCGCGATCGCGGCATGCGCGTCGGATTCTCGCTGTGCGGACAGCGGCCCCCATTGGACGAAGGTCCAATTCCGACGCCGCTGTGGTTTGCCTATCGTCGCCGGTGTCGCGGCGCAGCGTTCCGTCATGCTCCATCGCAGCCAACCATGACAAGACGCGGGCGAAGTCTTCTCCTCCTCCCTGGCGCACTCGTCGCTGCCTGCGCCGCCGGCGGCATGTACGACCAGCCGTACGCGCTGTTCGAGGCGCACCAGCGTTCGCAGATCCAGGATTGGAGCCGGCGATCGTGACGGCGATCGACGGCAAGAGCCGCTCGCTGGGCGACGACAACCTGCCGCGTCAGCCCCGGCCTGCGCCAACGTGGAGCTGAGCATTCCCGGGCCGCCCGGCATGAGCAGCCCCGGGCGTGCCACGCTGCAGGTCGACGCCAAGCCGTGCGTGCGTTATCGGTTCGGTGCGCGCCGCACGTCGCCCACTGCGCGCGACTGGTATGCGACCGTGGAGTCCACCGAGCCGCATCGGCGAATGCCTGAAGAAGTTTCCGTCGCGCTGCGCGCTCGAGACCGCGCTGCCGGGCGCGGCCCGGCGGCGTCAGAACCCCAGGTTGACGAAGATCGTCGGCCCCTTGAAAGCGTAGTTCACCTCGCCGTTGAAATCAGACTTGGTGACGCCGACTTTGTAGTCGACGTACCGGTAGCCGACGCCGGCACCGAAGTTCTTGGTGAAGCGCCAATCGACCGCCGCCATCCAGTTGATCAGCCGGCCGTCGTAGTCTTCGTAGTCGAACGACAGGAAGTCGACGCGGCCCCGCAAGGCCAGCTGCGGCGTCGCCATGAAGGTGCCATACAGCCCCAACGTGGGCAGCGGCACCAGCGTGTCATGCGCCTCGCGCCGGAAACCCAACCCCTGCGGGCCGGTGCCCTGCCCCGACAACTCCGTCGTGAAGTCAGTGACATGAAAGCCGAAGCCGAGGCCCATCTCGGCCTGCTGGCGTCTTGATGAACGACCAGCCGCCGGTGACCCGGTAGACCGTGGAATCGAACTTGGTGTTGATCGTCGCGCCGATCGGGAACGAGGTGTCGCCCCAGTCGATCTGGCGCGTGATCGTCTTGCTCGCCGTGCGCTTGAGGTCGTAGTACTCGAACTCCAGCCGCCAGGCCTCGCCCAGCCGCATGCCGAGGCCGAGGTATGGCGTGCCCTTGCGATCGCTCAAGTCCAGCTCGTCCTCGAGGCTGATCGTCGTGCCCGGACGGGCGGTGGCGATGGCGTCGATGCGCGCAGTGGAGCTGATCGTCGGATAGAAGTATTCCAGCCCGGCCCAAAACCGGTCTTGCGGTAGTTCGGCCAGCGCGACGGTCGATGCGCAGGCCAGCACGGCCGCAGCCGCCGCCGGGCGCCATTTGATGCGTTGTAGTTTCATGCCGCAGCTCCAGGTAGCCCCGGCCCCCAACGGACCGGTTCGGTTGCTCGTGGTACTCCCAATTCCCTGAACAGAGCATAGCCGAACGGGTCTGCTGCAAATTTGCCCGCCGATCAGTTCTTCGTCGGCGGGAAGACCTGTTTCCAATCTCGTCGCATGCTCACCACGTTCCAGCCCTTGGCCAGCGCGTCGTCCCACGCCTTGTCGAGCCGGCCGACGTGCGACTGGCGGTCGTAGGCCACCTCGCGTTCGGCGTCGTCGTGGTGAACGATCAGCGCCATGCGCGGCCCGCTGCCGGCCATCGTGTACTGCAGCATCTGCCAGTCGCCATCGGAGTTGCCGAACGCGAGGATCGGGCGCCGCCCGATGTGCTTGTAGATGCCCACCGGCTTGAGCGGGCCGTCGTCGACGAAATCGATCTTCGGTTCACGCATCAGCACGAGTCGCCCGCCCTGCTGCTCGAAGCGCATGGCGTTCTGCGTGCCGATCACCTGCTCAGGCGGGATGCCATAGACGCGCTCGCTCCACGGCCGCATGAACTCCACCGAACCGCCCGAGACGATGAAGGTCTTGAAGCCCTTGCTGCGCAGGTAGCCAGCAGTTCGAGCTGCGGCTGGTACACGAGTTCGGTGTACGGCCGGTTGAACTTCGGGTGGCGCGCGCGCGCGAGCCAGTCGCGCGCCGCGGCATCGTAGGCCTCGTCGCTGAGGCCGCTCTGCGCTGTGAACACGAAGCCCGCCAGCTCACGCTCGGGCAGCGCGTGCAGCGCCTGCGGGTCGTTGCTGGCCAGTGCCTTGAACACCGGGTTGTCGCGCCATTCGGGGTGCTGGGCGGCGTTGGCCTTGACCCAGTCGAGCACGAACATCACCTGCGTGTACATCGGCTGCTCGACCCACAACGTGCCGTCGTTGTCGAACACCGCCACCCGCTCGGCCGGCGGCACGAAGGTGGACGCGCCCTCGCGCGTGACGTCGGCGACGAACTTGAGGATCGCCTGCTTGTTGGCACCGTCGTTCCACGACGGCAGCGGGTCGCTGCCGCCGCCCACGCTGGCGCAGCCGGCCAGCGACAGGGCAGCCAGCCCGGCCAGCCAGCGTCGCCGTGTCAGATGCCAGCCACCGTGTGCGGTCGGGTCGTGGGTCATGGGCGCCTCCAAGAGTTGCCGGCCCAGATCGTCGGTGCGCGCGGCGCAGCCGTCTATTGCACTTTGGTCCACTGCGAACCGCACGAACAATGGCACCAAAGTCCAATTCCACCGGCGCTCACGTCTGCCAAACTCGCGCGCATGACCAGCGTCGTTCACTCCAAGGCCGGCCAGCCGGTGGTCGACGGCAACATGGTGTGGATCCCGGCCGGCACGTTCGTGATGGGCTCCGACCGCCACTACCCGGAAGAAGCGCCGGCGCACAAAGTGCACGTCGCCGGCTTCTGGATCGACCGCACGCCGGTCACCAACCGCGAGTTCCGCCGTTTCGTCGAGGCCACCGGCCACGTGACCTTCGCCGAGATCGCGCCCGACCCCAACGACTACCCCGGCGCGCTGCCGCACATGCTGCAGCCCGGCTCGCTGGTGTTCACGCCGCCGGGGCGGCCGGTGGACCTGCGCGACTTCGCCAACTGGTGGCAGTTCAAGTTCGGCGCCAACTGGCGGCGGCCTCACGGGCCGCGCTCATCGATCGCCGGCCTCGACGACCACCCGGTGGTGCACGTGGCGTATCGCGACGTCCAGGCCTACGCCGCCTGGGCCGGCAAGGAGCTGCCGACCGAAGCCGAATGGGAATACGCGGCACGCGGCGGCCTCGACGGCGCCGAATACGCGTGGGGCGACGAGTTCACCCCCGGCGACCGGCACATGGCCAACACCTGGCAAGGCGCCTTTCCGAACGAGAACCTCGAGCGCGACGGCTTCGCGCGCACGTCACCGGTGCGCGCGTTCCCGGCCAACGGCTACGGCCTGCACGACATGATCGGCAACACCTGGGAGTGGACGCTCGACTGGTTCTCGTCGAAGCACGAGGTCGACCCCGCGCACCCGTGCTGCGCGGCGCGCAACCCGCGCGGCGCACGCGAGGACGCCAGCTACGACCCCTGCCAGCCGCAGATCAAGATTCCGCGCAAGGTGCTCAAGGGCGGCTCGCACCTGTGCGCGCCCAACTACTGCCGGCGCTACCGGCCGGCGGCGCGCCACGCGCAGCCGGTCGACACGTCGACCAGCCACGTGGGCTTCCGCTGCGTGCGGCACGACCCGGCCCCAGCAGACTGAAGGCGCCGCGCGATGCACGATTGGCTGATCTGGGCCAGCGAGTACGCGATCCTGCTGATCGACGCGATCGCGCTGGTGGTCATCGTGTTCGGCACGCTGCAGGCGGCGGTGGCCATGGTGCGCGGGTTGTTCTCGCCGCTCGACGGCCCGCAGCGCCGCGACGTCTGGCTGCAGTATGCGAGGTGGCTGATCGCCGGGCTGACGTTCCAGCTCGCGGCGGACATCATCGAGACCTCGATCACCACCGACTGGGAGGCGATCGGCCGTGTCGCGGTGATCGCGGTGATCCGCACCTTCCTGAACTACTTCCTCGAGCGCGACCTGGCCGAGATGCGCGAGCGACAGGCCGAGTCGACGGCTGAATCGAAGGCCGATGGCGCCGGCGGCACGGCGCCCTGAGTCAGCCTGCCCGTCAGAGCAGCCAGTCGATCGGCCAGATCGACAGAAACCGGATCCAGGCGCGCCGCAGCAAGCCGGTCTCGGGCGACCCGCGGTGCGTCACCGGGCCGTCGGCCGTCTGTTCGATCCATTCGAGGCCCTCGCGGTCGCCGGCCAGGCGCACTTCGTACTGCTCGCGCGGGATCGTGTTCGCAAACAGGTCGGACAGCCGCGACGCCAACGACGCGCTGTCGAGCACGATGCCCATCTCGGTGTTCAGGCGCGCCGAGCGTGGATCGAAGTTGAACGACCCGATGAAGATGCGCTGGCGATCGGCCGCGAATGTCTTGGCGTGCAGCCCGGAGTCCGAGCTGCTGCCGATGCCGCGGCGCTTCTTGTCGTCCGCCTCGCTGCCTTCGGGCGCCACCCGCTTGAGTTCGTACAGCCGCAGGTTGCCGCCCGTCAGCAGCGGCTCGCGGTACTTGGAGTAGCCGGCATACACCGGCCCCACGTCGGTGGCCGACAGCGAATTGGTCAGCACGCGCACCTGCACGCCGCGGTCGGCCAGCGCGCGCAGCGCGCGGGTGCCGTCGTCGGTGGGCACGAAGTAGGGCGACACCAGGTCGAGTTCGTGCTGCGTCTTGCCCATCGCCGCTTCGAGGCGCGGCAGCATGTGCAGCTCGGTGCGCTCGGGCGGATGCAGCACCTTGGCCGGGTCGTCGCTGCACCAGCCGCGCCGTCACCCATTCGACCGGCAGCGTGTTGCGTGAGCATCTGGCGCACCAGCGGCGTGTCGCGCACCGCCTCGGCGTACCTGCTGGCGCGCGGCTCGCTCAGCAGTTCGCTGCCAGCGCGCCAGCACCTGCGCCTCGGCCTCGGGGCTCGAACCGCCAACGATGCCGGCGGCCGGGTAGGCCGATGCGCTGTTCCAGTAGGCGTCGAACTGCGCCGACACGTCGCGCACCACCGCGCCGGCGGCCATCACGTCGAGATCGGCGAACTCCATCTCGTCGGCGGCGCCGAAGTACTCGTCGCCGATGTTGCGGCCGCCGACGATCGTCGCCTGGTTGTCGACGGTGAACGACTTGTTGTGCATGCGGCGGTTCAGCCGCGAGAAGTCGGTGAGGTAGCCGGCCAGGCGCGAGCCTCGATTGACGAACGGATTGAACAGCCGCACTTCGATCTGCGGGTGGGCGTCGAGCATCGCGATCGCCGGATCCAGGCCCTTGGTGTTGTTGTCGTCGAGCAGCAGCCGCACGCGCACGCCGCGATCGGCCGCCTCGCGCAGCGCGCGCATCAGCGTCGCGCCGGTGATGTCGTCGTGCCAGATGTAGTACTGCGCATCGATGCTGCGCTCGGCGGCTTGGACCAGCGCCACCCGCGCCGCGAACGCTTCGCGGCCGCTGGGCATCGCGTAGGCGGCGGTCTTGCCGGGGTTGGCGGCGATCCGCTGCGCGAGCGCGCGCCCCAGCTTGCGTGTCGCCGGTGTCGGTGAGCGCGCTGCTCGGCTGGCGCTCGGCGTTGGAAGGCAGGCCGGCACAACCGGTGATCGCGACCAGCACGCCGCAGGCAATGGCGCGCATCAGCGGGAGCATGAGCCGCGCAGCCGGGCCGCCACCGCACGCGCGCGGCCGCTGTGATTGACCACGCCGCGAGGCGCCACGCCGCAGCCACCTCAGGGCCGCGCGTCGGAGACCGTCATGCGCTCGCCGAAGCTGCCGCCGAGCGACAGGTGCAGCGCCACCCGCTGGCTGAGCTGCTCGCCGCGCACGCGCAGCAGGTTCACGCGCGTGGCGTACAGGCTGATCTGCTGCTGCTCGACGCTGCGCAGGTCCTGCTTGCCGACGCGATACGCGGTCTGCGCATGCTCGAGCGCGCGCTGCTGGTCGGCACTGATCGCCTTGAGCAGCGCTTCGCGCTCGGCCAGCATGCGGCTCACCGCGAGCGACTCTTCGACGTCGCCGATCGCGCGCAGCGCCAGCCGCGCGTACTGCGCCACCGCCTCGCGCTGCTGCGCCGACATCAACTCGACCTGCGCCTCCAGGCCGCCCCCGGTGTACAACGGCGCGATGATTTTCGCGCCGACGCCGGCCGACGGGTTGTTGTAGTCGTCCTTCAGTTCCACGATGTCGCTGGCGAGGTAGCCGACGTTGCCGGTGAGACGGATGCCCGGTAATTGGGCCGCCTTGGCCTGGCCGACGCGGTTGAACGCGGCGGCCACGCGCCGCTCGGCGGCCACCAGATCGGGGCGACGCTCGAGCATCTGCAGCGGCAGCCCGGCCGGCACCGGCCCGGGCAACGGCGGCAGGTCGGGCCGCGCGCGCAACTCGGTGGCCGGATAACGGCCGAGCAGCAACTCCAGCGCGCGCACCGCCGCCTGGTGCGCATAACGCGCCTGCACCAGCGAATCGCGCGCAGCGCCCAGGTTGGCGCCAGCGATCGCCACGTCCTGCTCGGTGCCGGCGCCGACGCGATGACGATCGCCAGCCAGCCGCACCAGGTGTTCGGACGAGCCCACCATGTCGGCAGCCAGTTGCTGCTCGCCCAGGGTCTGCGCGGCGATGAACCAGGCCTTCGCGGTGGTGGCCGCGATCGACTGGCGAGCGAACTCGCGATCGGCCTGCACCGAGGTCAAGCTGGCCGCGGCGGCCTCTTGCCCGTAACGCAGCTGGCCCCACAGGTCGAGCTCCCACGACACCAGGCCGATGATGCCGGTGAGCGCCGAGCTGGCGTCCGATACCTTGAAGCCACCGGTGCCGACGATGCTCAGCTGCGGCCGGCGCGCCGCCTCGGCGATGCGCAGTTGCTCGGTGGCCTGCTCGACCTTGGTGGCGGCCACGCGCAGGTCGGGGTTGCGCTGCACCGCTTCGGCGACCAGCGTGTCGAGCTGCGCATCGCCGAACGTCGCGAGCCATTTGTCCTGCACCTCACCGGCCACCGCCGGGGACGCCCGCCAGGGCGTGGTGACGTCGGTGTTGCCGAGCGCTTGCGCGCGCACCTCTTCTGGCGGCGGCGGCGACTGCAACGCGCAGCCGCCGCCGAGCAGCGCAGCGACGCTCGCAGCGATCGCGACGGGCCCAGCCGATCCACGACGTGAGAGGTCGACGCATCGCTAGTGCAGCTTCAGGATCAGCCAGTCGAGCTTGGCCGACACGCGCATGAAGACTTTGCGCAGGATGTGGATCATCTCCGCGTAGTCGGTGTAGATCGCGCCGAATCCGCGCGCGCCCGCCGCGATGAAGAGGTCCTTGTCGTCGGGAAACAGGCGCACCGCGAGTGCCCCGGGCGGCATGCCGCCGATGTTGGGCCCGCCGCCGACGACCGGCACCATGCCGCCCGCCGTGGCCCACACCACCGAGTCGACCTTGCACTTGATGATGCGCCCCGGGTACATGCGCAGCGCGATCTCGGCCTCCTGGCCGGGCTGGACCTTGCGGACCTCGTTCTGCCCGAACACCGCGACCACCCACTGCTCGTTCTCGACGAAGGTCATCACCGGGGCCATCGGCAGCGCCGCGGCCACCTGGCCGGGGCGCAACTGCAGGTTCACCACGGTGCCATCGGCCGGCGCGTAGACGGTGGTCTGGTCGAGCTCCCACTGCGCGTCGGCGAGCTGCGCCTCGGCCGCGGCGATCTCGGCCTTGGTGCGTGCAACCTCGTCTTGGTCGCCGTCCTTCGTTGCGCGCCTGCGTCTTGACGCGGGCCTGGGTCTCGGTGGCCGTCAGCGCGGCCAGGTCGTCGGTCAAACCGGCCACCTCGGCCTGCGCCTGCTCTAGCTCGAAGCGCGGACCGGCGCCGGTGGACGACAACTCGCCATACTGCTTGACGCGCAGCTTCGCCAGCTCGAGCTTGGCCGTCAGCGCGCCCTTCTTGCTGGTGATCTCCTTCAGCTGCTCTTCATAGGTGCGCTGGTTGGCCCGCGAGCCGATCAGCTTGGCGCGCAGCTGCTCGACGTTGGCCTGCGCCGCCTTGAGCTTGAGCTGGAACGGCACCGGGTCGATCTTGAACAGCACGTCGCCCTTCTTCATCGGACGGTTGGGCTCCGCCGGCACCTCGATCACGCGGCCGGTGACACGCGGCACGATCTGCACCGAGAAGTTGATGGCCCGTACGTCGGCCGACGACGGCGCGCCGATGTTGAGCAGCAGGATCATGATCGCCAGCGCGATGATGGGGATGGTGACGACGATCACCTGCGACGTGATGTTCCACGGCAGCCACTTGAACTTGATGAAGATCAGCCAGACGAAGAAGCCGTAGATCAGCAGCAGCAGGAGGTCCATGCATCAACCTTCCTGCCTGGCCGCTCTCGCCGCGGCGGGAACCTCGGCCTCGGTGGTGAGCACGGGGATCGTGCCTTCGGGCTCTTCGCCTACGCCCGGGGGCGGCCCATGCGAATCGTCGACGTCGGTGCCGTAGGCCATCTTGTACAGCACGGGCTTGCTGTAGGCCCACAGCCACGCGATCGGCCACAGCAGGCCACCGAAGAACAACGACAGCAGGCACAAGACCTGGATCGCCTTGGCCTGCGGGTGGCGCCTTTGCTCGGCAACCTTCTCGGGCAGGATGTGCACCAGCCAGAACACCGCGATGCCCACCACCGGAACGAGGACCAGCACGACCCAGGAGATGTAGTCGGCCACCAGGTCGAGCGTCTCGCCATGGAACAGCGCCGCCTGCGCGACCGCCGGCAGCCCCAGCAGCAGTACGGCGGCCAGCCTGGACATCGACGCGCGGGCCAACCGTTTCACCTGGCGCACGGCACCGCGTGCACGACACTGTTCGAGATTCACTGCCACGTACCCTCTCCTGGACCGCCCCGAACGCCTGGCGCGCCGGACTGAGGTCTGCCAAAGAGACAGACGACGGATCTTACAGAGCCTGTGTATCCGCTCCAACGGGGCTGCAACACATCGCGGTCCGCGACGGCCGTGGTCTGTGCTAGATCAAGCGGCTGCTACACCGCTGCGCCAGATCGTGGCTCACGCAGATACCTGGCCAGAACTCCCGAAGACAACCTTCCAGTCGCGCTTCATGCTGACCACTGTGATGCCGTATTCCGCGGCCTTGTCGAGCGCTTCGACCAGCGGACTCAGGCGGAACTCCCGGTCGTAGGCCACTTCGCGATCGGCGTCGTCGTGGTGCAGCAGCAGCGCCAATCGCGCACCGGGGCCGGTTTTCACGTAGCGCAGCATCGCCAGGTCGCCGTCGGAGTTGCCGAACGCCAGGATCGGCCGCTGCCCGATGTGCAGGCCGATGTTCTGCACCTTGACCTCGCGGTCGTCGAAGCTGCCGAGCTCGGCCAGGCGCATCAGTTGCACGCGCCCGTGCTGCACTTCGACGCGTGCCTTCAAGCTCGACCCCACCACCCGCTCGGGCGGGATGCCGTAGGCCTCTTCTGCGAACGCGCGCATCAGGCCGATGCCGCCGCCCGAGACGATGAAGTTCTTGAAGCCGTTGTCCCGCAGGTAGTCGAGCAACTCGATCTGCGGCGCGTAGGTGCACTGCGTGAAGAGCCGGCCGAACTCGGGGTGCTTGGCCGACCCCAGCCACTGGCGCGCGATGGCATCGAACTCCTCGTCGGTGACACCCGCGTGCGCTGCGAACGCGATCTCGAACACGGCCTGCTTGCCGAGGGCGTGCAGGGTCTCGTGGTCACGCTCGAGGAAGGCCTTGAACGGCTGGCGCTCCCTCAGCGACGGATCCTTCGCCGCCAGCTCGTTGAGGCGATGCTGCGCGAAGAACACCTGCACCTGCACCGGCTGCTCGCACCACAGCGTGCCGTCGTTGTCGAAGGTCGCGATGCGGCGCGCGGGCGGCACGTAGTCGGCGCCGCCCTCGTTGGTGACACGGGCCACGAAGTCGACGATCGCCGACTTCGCCGCGCCGTCGTTCCAGCTGGCCAGCATGCCTCAACCGCCGGCAGCGGCCTCGCTCATCTTCGCCAACGCGTCGTTGACGGTGAAGGTGTTGGGCTTCTGCACCGGCGGGAACGTCCTTGAAGGTCTCCGCGAACTTCGCCGGCCGCCGGTCTGCGCCGCATAGATGAAGTAGGCGTTGTGACAGGAAGAAGTCCCAGTACGTGTTCGACGTGATGTCTGCGAACTCGTAGGGGTCGGTGCGCAGGTTGAAGAGCTTGGGCATGCGCAGCGGCGTGAACGGATCGGCCCAGACTGCCATCGTGCCCTTGGTGCGCTGCTCCATGAACACCAGCTTCCAGTTGTCGTAGCGCATGCCCAGCATGTCGCCGTCGTCGCTGAAGTAGAAGAAGAAGTTGCGCGGGCCTTTCTTCTCCTTGCCGGTGAGGTAGGGCAGGAAGTTGAAGCCGTCGATGTGGTTCTTGTAGGTGCGGCCGATCGCCTTGTAGCCCTTCTTCAGCTTGTCCACCACGTCGGGCGCGCCGGCCATGGCCAGGAAGGTCGGCAGCCAGTCGTGGTGCTGGATGATGTCGTTGCACACCGAGCCGGCCTTGACCTTGCCGGGCCAGCGCACCAGCAGCGGAATGCGGAAGGCGCCTTCCCAGTTGGTGTTCTTCTCGCTGCGAAACGGCGTCATGCCGCCGTCGGGCCAGGTGTTGCGGTGCGGGCCGTTGTCGGTGCTGTACTGCACGAAGGTGTCGTCGGCGATGCCGAGCTCGTCGAGCAGGTCGAGCATCTCGCCCACGTTCTTGTCGTGGTCGACCATCGTGTCGTGGTAGGGCGACTGCCAGCGCCCGGCCTGGCCGAGGCTCGACTTCTTGGTGTGCGTGAACAGGTGCATGTGCGTGGTGTTGAGCCACACGAACCACGGCTTGCCGGCCTTGTTCTGCCGCTTGATGAAGTCCTTGGCGGCGGCGACGAACTCGTCGTCGCAGGTTTCCATGCGCTTCTTGGTCAGCGGGCCGGTGTCCTGGATCTTCTGCTTGCCGACCTTGCCCCAGCGCGGCTCGACGGTCTTGTCGTCCTTGTCGGTGGCCCACGAGCGCATCACGCCGCGCGGGCCGAAGTTCTTGCGGAAGTTCGGGAACTCCTTCTCGTTGGGGTAGTTGTCCATCTCGGGCTCTTCTTCGGCATTGAGGTGATAAAGGTTGCCGAAGAACTCGTCGAAGCCGTGGTTGGTGGGCAGCATGCTGTTCAGGTCGCCCAGGTGGTTCTTGCCGAACTGGCCGGTGGCGTAGCCCTGCTCCTTGAGCACCGCGGCGATCGTCACCAGCTTCTCGTGCATGCCGGTCGGCGCGGCCGGTATGCCCACCTTCGACAGGCCGGTGCGAAACACGCTCTGCCCGGTGATGAACGACGAGCGGCCGGCGGTGCAGCTCTGCTCGCCGTAGCTGTCGGTGAACAGCATGCCTTCGCGGGCGATGCGGTCGATGTTGGGGGTCCGGTAGCCCATGAGCCCGTGCGTGTAGCAGCTCAGGTTCGACTGGCCGATGTCGTCGCCCCAGATGACGAGGATGTTGGGTTGCTTGCCGTTCTTTGCGCTCTTGGCCATGGGTACTCCTTGCTTGCCGAGGGTTGGCTGCAGCGATCAAACACGCACCGCGGCGGGCCGGGCAATTGGACTTAGGTCCAATGGGCGCGGGTAGCCTGCCCCCCGTAGCCGGCCGGCCCGCATCTCGCTGACACTGCGGGCCGTGGAGGCAGAACCATCCCCCGTGCGGCGGAGCCGGTGGGCGCCGTGGGCGGCAGCGCTGGCGGTGCTGCTCGCCGCCTGCGCCGGGCCGCCGATCGAACGGCCGCCGCGCGCGCCGCCGCAGGCCGCGCTGGCAGCGCGCGACGACAGCGCCTTCGCGGCCATCGAGGCCGCCGTGCGCGGCCGCGGCGGTGGCGATGCCTCGGGCTTCGAACTGCTGCCGCGCAACGAAGACGGCCTGCGCTGGCGCCTCGCGCTGATCGACAGCGCGCGCCATTCGATCGATGCGCAGTACTACGTGTGGTTCGGCGACGCGTCGGGGCGCCTGCTGCTCAAGCACCTGCTGGATGCCGCTGCACGCGGCGTGCGCGTGCGCTTGTTGATCGACGATCTGAACACGCTGATCAAGGACGCCAGCACGATCTCGATCGGCGACGGCGCAGCGCAGTTGATCGATGCGCAGCCCAACCTCGAGCTGCGGCTGTTCAACCCGTGGACGCAGCGCAGCGTGTTGGGCCGCGCCGCCGAGACGCTGGGCGACCGCGAGCGCCTGAACCAGCGCATGCACAACAAGGCGCTGATCGTCGACAACCAGGCCACCATCCTGGGCGGGCGCAACATCGGCGACGAGTACTTCGGCCTGCACGCCGAGTTCAACTTCCTCGACCTCGACGTGCTGGGCATCGGCCCGGTGGCCCGCCAGGCTTCGGACGTGTTCGACGCCTACTGGAACAGCGAGTGGGTGATGTCGGCGTCGGCGCTGCGGCCGCCCGCCGATGAGCGTGGACCGCGCCGCGCTGATGGCGCGCCTGACGCAGGCGCTGCAGGCGACCCCGTCGATCGAGCGTTTTCCGGTGGCGCGCGGCGACTGGCGCGCCGAGCTGGCCGCGCTGCAGGGCCGCTTGCAGCGTGGGCACGAGCCGCGTGGAAGCCGACCTGCCGCAAGACGGCGGCGTGCGCCGCGTGATGGGCGAGCGGATGTCGGCCTTCGCGGCGTCGGCCAGCCGCGAGCTGTGGATGGTCAACGCCTACATCATCCCCGGCGATCACATGATCGGCCTGCTGCAACAGCGCAAGCAGCAGGGCGTCGACGTGCGCATCGTGACCAACTCGCTGGCCTCGCACGACGTGCCGGCGATCAACAGCCACTACAAGGGCAAACGCAAGTCGTTGCGCGAAGCCTGCAGCGCGCTGCACGAGATGCGCCACGACGCCGCGGTGCAGACCGAGCTTGCCGACACGCCACCCACCCGCGCAGCCTTCATGGGCCTGCACGCGAAGGCGATGGTGGTCGACCGCGAACGCGTGTCCATCGGCTCGATGAACTTCGACCCACGCTCCGCGAACATCAACACCGAGATGGGCGTGTTCATTCACAGCGCCGGCCTGGCCGACGCGCTGGCGCGGCGGATCGAGCGCGACATGTCGCCGGCCAACAGCTGGCGGGTCGACATCGCCGCCGACGGCTCGCTCGCGTGGACCAACGACCGCGAGACCGTGACGCGCCAGCCGGCGCGCAACTGGTGGCA
>CAWHBZ010000023.1:0-434771 GCA_963827645.1 uncultured beta proteobacterium
CGTCATGACGAATACGCTGCATGCGCTTTATCGATCGCATCCTTGACGTCACGCTCGCTCATCTTCTCATAGCTCGCGAGCGTCTTGCCACTCGCCGGACTGACCGATTGCAGTCCCGTCCGCACTCAGTCCGGAATCGTCAACACGTTGCCGCTGAAGGCAATCAGATTGCTCGCGCGGGGCGGCGAAGCCAAGATCGGCGGCACGTTCGGCCAGCCGAACTTCCTGAGAATGCATGCCCTTCTGTTGCGTGGGATTGGACTCACTGCTTGGACTCCGAACTGGCAACCAGTGATGGCTCTGGCGCTCCGCCAATGACCTCGTTCTTGCCTGCCGAGTCGAGCGCGTGCGTGATCAGCGCAGCTAGGTTGCACTTCACAGAGGAGGTGTTCCTCGAGTGGCTCGAATCGATCTCCCGAGTGCCGTACCTCGAATCGGAGCTTGGGCAGCTTCCATCCACATTTGAGAGCATCTATGTCCGGGGCTGAGGGGCGCTCAACCCATCGTGAGTGTCCGCTTCTACCGGGCTCGTCCGTCCGATAAGGGTCGAGGCTGTGTGAAAACTCGGTCAAGCGCAATTTCGGGGGTCCTTCGACCCTTGGCGCGATCGAGAAAATCGATCCTGGCGCGATCTAGAGGCTCGATGTTGCGCTGATCGCATCGCGCGCCGAGTTTTCACACAGCCTTATATGGACACCGCCCAGTTTGCCAAGCTGATCTTCATGTGACGTCTCAACGAGGTAATGGCTGCAGTCTTATATCCGGCCTTGTGTGCAAGCCGAAGCCTGCGGGCCCTGATGGAATTCGCCAAGAACGTCCTCATCTCGGTCTCGCGCCATGACGCGCACGGCTGTGTTCAGGTTTGCGTTCTTGTGGTCCGACCTGTCTTGCCATCACATTTGAATCAACCTCAGCAACCAATCGGTGCAACTACATCGTGCTGCGTCTGGCTACGCTGGTCTCACGCCCACGTGGTCTCGCTGGTAAACTTGTCCGTGTGCGAGGATTGCCCACGCTGTTCGAGCCATCTTGCTGGCGACGGCCACTGCCGCGACATTGGCAGGTCGTCGCGCCTGGATCGCGCTCTGCCATGCCGTCGGCACCTTCGTGTGCCACAGCACGGATCGCGCGCCGTGGATGAGCAACGTGCGCAGGTAGGGATCCCCTCGCTTCGATATGCCCCCCAGGCGAACCTTGCCACCGGTGCCGCTCTGGCGAGGCACGAGTCCTAGGAACGCAGCGAACTCACGGCCGGACTTGAACGTCCCGGCATCGCCGATCGTCGCTACCAGCGCAGTGGCGGTGAGCTTGCCGATGCCAGGCACGGCGGCGATCGCACTGCAGGCAGCGTCCTGCTTCTGCCAAGCGCCGATCCGCTGCTCGAGTTGGTCGATCTCCGCCTGCAACTCATCGATGCGCTTGAGTTGGTCCTGCAGGCAACACATCATCGTGCCCGGTAGCACCTCCTCGAGCTCTGCCATCCGAGCCCGGATCTCCGCCAGACCGGCGACACGGCCCGCTCTAAAGCTGGCGCCGAATTCGTAGAGCAATCCACGCAGCTGATTCACCTGCATCGTGCGGAACTTGACCAACAGGGAACGGATGCGATGCAGGCCCAGCATGGCCTGCTGATCCTCCGTCTTCGCGGCCACCGTTCGCATTCCTGGCTGCTGCACGCCGTCCAGATCGCGCGCGCATCGGCTGCGTCGGTCTTGTTCGTCTGCACGAAGGGTCGAATGAACCTCGCGTGCAACAGGACGACATCGTGCCCCAGCGCCTTGATCTTGCGCGCCCACCAGTGCGCACTACCGCATGCCTCCAGCGCGACTCGACCTGGCGGCCGCCGGCTCAAGTACTGGATCAGCTCGTCGCGCCCGAACCGGCGGTTCACGATCTCACCCGTGTCGCCGTCGACCCAGTACATCTGGAACACTCGCTTCGCTACATCCAGTCCGTACGTCGTGGCATTCATCTCGGGACCTCCGTTCTGCAAGGGGTGCTGTCGAGTCACCACTCTAGGCACACCACAATCCTCTCAGCCGGCCCGCGGAGAGCTTGACCATCTCAAGAAGGGGCGGTGTCCATTCCATCTCGGTCTTAAGCGGACGCTCATCGCGACCACGCTAGGACGGCTGGCGCATCGGCTCAAGCGAGAGGGAACGCTGAATAAGTTGAGTTAGTGCGATCAACGCAATTGGCCGAATTACCCATTAGCGGGCGGGCTAACTAGGCAAGACGGGTTGCGCGCCGCCTCAATTGCGTCCCTACAATCGGCATCGCCTGAGCGATGGTCGCTCGAAGGAAAGGCGATTTGTGAAGAGAGTAATTTGTGGTGTCGCGGCGGTGGCTTTGGCGAACGCGGTGTTCGCACATGCCCCATGTGCAAGCGATCGAACCCAACTGCAGTGCCCAGCGCACGAGCACTCAACCGAAGCCGAGATGTCCACCGCCAATGTCACGGCGCAGTGGAGCTCGATAGGGTCAGGGGGCGACGTTGCTGTCCCGCTAACCGGCCAAGCGATCAGCACGAGCCTGGGGTCGATGCTGGCGAGTACCGCAGCCTCGCTCTGATCGTTCACCCTGGGGTCACGGCGCCCCTCGACGGCGCCTGCCCCCTTCGGTGGCGTGCTGTTGGGTGTCCACACTGCGGGGTTCTCGGTGATGATCACCGGCACCCACTCGGGCGCATCATCGGCGCCGGGCTCGCGCGAGTAGAAAGCGCAACCCAAACGCTGGCGGCGCAGTCAGTCGTGCCGCACGCGGGCGGGCTGCATAGCCCATGGCTGCCGCTGGAGTCGACACCAGCCCACCAGAGGCACCACCAGCAGGGGTGCGCAGGTTCGTCAACGTGGTTGCCGTGCACTCGGCGCAGGTTGAAACCCACTCGCTCACTGCGCGTGCTGGGTAAGCGTCCGGCGAACCCGTCTTGACGAGTTCAGCGTCGCCGCTTCGAGCCTGGGACGATTGGGGCGTTGACTTCGTCGGTGAAGCGATCGTTCTCGTACGCGTCGGCGATCGCAGCGTCGAGCCGCTGCAGCAAGGCGTCGAGCGACTCGTCCTTGCGGCGCACAAGCATTGCCAGGCACTGCGCCTCGTCGCAGGCGGTGGCGACGCACTTGCCGATGGCCTCGAGCCGGCCGAGCGTGATCTCGCCGCCGTCCTCGACGAGCGCTGCAATGTTGCTCAGCTCGCTGATCACGGCGCTTGCCAGCGATGCGGCAGCAGTTCGGCGATCCGACTGGCCGGCTGCGTCGGCAAGCGTTCGAGCACGTCGCGCAGGTACGCGTAGGGGTCGTGCCCGTTCAGCCGCGCCGAGTGCACCAGGCTCATGACCGCCGCGGCGCGCTTGCCCGCGCGCAGGCTGCCGGCGAACAGCCAGTTCGATCTTCCGATCGCAATCGGCCTGATCTGGTTCTCGACCCAGTTGTTGTCGATCGGCAGTTCGCCGTCGTCGATGAAGCGCACCAGCGCCTTCCAGCGTTTGAGGCTGTAGTCGATCGCCTTGGCGGTCGCTGAGCCGTCGGGCACCTTCTGCCGCTGCTGCGTCAACCACTGGTGCAACGCATCGGCGATGAGCTTGGTCTTTTCCTGCCGGATCGTCTTGCGATCGCCTGCGGCCAAGTCCCGCACCTCGCGCTCGATCTCATACAGCTGGATGAAGAACTTCAGCGCCTGCTCGCCGACCTGGCTGCCGTGGTTGGCCCACAACTCGTGGAACTTGCGCCGTGCGTGCGCCATGCAGCCGACCTCGGTGACCCCGAGTTCGAAGCAGGCCTTGTAGCCGCTGAAGTCGTCGGTCACCAGCTTGCCCTTCCAGCCCGGCTTGTGCTCGGTGCCGGGCAAGCCGAGGAACTCGCGCACATGCTGCCCACCGCGGCTGTCGGCGAAGTCGAAGACGACGGCGCGCATCGGGTTGAAGCTCGTCGTGCAGTAGCTCCACAGGTAGGCGCGGTGCGTTTTGCCGTCGCGCTGGTTCGCCGGTTTGAGCATCGCCACCGGCGTCTCGTCGGCGTGCAGCACGCGGTGCTGGAGCATCTCGGCGGCGAGCGCATCGACCAGCGGCTGCAACTGCACGCCGCATTCGCCGACCCACTGCGCGAGCGTGGACCGCGCGACGCCGAAGCCGGCGCGCTCGAAGATGGCTTCCTGTCGGTACAGCGGCAGGTGATCCAGGTATTTGGCCACCAGCACCTGGGCCAGCAAGCCAGTCGTCGGGATGCCTTTGTCGATGACGTGTGGCGCCACGGGCGCTTGCACCAGCTTCTCGCAGCAGGCGCAGGCCCACTTGCCGCGCACGTGGCGCTCGACGGTGAACACGCCAGGCTGGTAGTCGAGCTTCTCGGCCACGTCTTCGCCAATGCGCTTCATCGTCTGGCCGCAGCCGCAGGTGGTGTCCTCTGGTTCGTGGCGGATCTCGCGGCGCGGCAGGTGTGGAGGCAGCTTCTCGCGCTTGGGTTGCTGCTTGTCCTCGGGTCTGGTCGGTTGGTGGACCTCGATCTCGGCCGCCAGCGCGGCCAGGTCGGCATCCAGCGCTTCTTCGATCAGGCTCGTTTGCTCTGCGCTGTAGGCCTCGCTCTTGGCCGCGAACTTCAGCCGCTTGAGCACGGCCATCTCGTGGGTGAGCTTGTCGACCAGCGCGTTCTTGTGGCGCAACTCGGCCTGCAGCAGTTGCACCGTCTGGCGCAACTGCGCTTCATCCAAGGCGTCGAGGTTGTCCGTGGCGATCACGGATCGTGATCGTGCCGACGATGCGCTGCATGCGCATCGGCACATTCGGCAATTGCAGCGCGCTACAAGACCGTGATGACACCGGCTTCGCCGATGCGCTGCCACGGCAGGCCCAGCACGAGGGCATCGAACTGCGCGCGACTGAGCGTCAGCGTGGCACCGGCGTCGCGCGGCCAGACGAATTTGCCGCTGTGCAGCCGGCGCGCGGCCAGCCACACGCCGATGCCGTCATGCACGAGCACCTTCATGCGGTTGGCACGGCGGTTGGCGAAGAGATATGCATGGTGCGGACGTGCGGCGCCGAAGACGGCGACCACGCGCGCCAGCGCGGCCTCGGTGCCGGCACGCATGTCCAGCGGCGCAACCGCCAGCCACACCGAGTCCACGCGAATCACCGCAGCAGCTCGCGGGTCCAGGCCGCGAAGTCGGCCGCGGCCGAACTCGGCCAGAGCACCTTCATCGTCACGGCACCGCGGCGCAGCTCGACTTCGATGTCGCGGCGGCCCTGGACCGTCGGTGCCGCTATTGCCACCGGTACGAACTCGCTTGGTTTGGCGACAGTCACCTGCTCGCCTTCGCGAGCCAGTTGCCGCCAGCGGTGCACGACGTTGGCGTTGATGCCATGCGCCATCGCCACCTTGGCTACCGAGGCATCGGGTGCGTCGCACTCGCCTACTACCTGCGCCTTGAGCTCATCGCCGTAGCGCCGCCGTCTCACTACCTTGTCGCTTGCCATCGTGTCCACCTAAAGGTTCTTCGTGGACACGATCCTTCAGGGTCGAACGGCTCGATTCAAGATGGGTTGGCCGGACGGATACCGAGCTTGTGGTACGCCCTCTGGTGGTGTGGGAGGATTTGGACTACGTTTCGATTGGCAATGCGGCGTTGTTTGCCGTGTTGCACCGCAATGGATACGCTGATGGACTTGGCAATAGTGCTGGCGCCTGCAGCGATTGGCCTTTTGTGCATCGCGGCATCGTGGTTGGTTCCGATGCTGCGGCACTTGCGCTGATCACTTCGCGCGCTTCTTGGCAGGTGCGGGCTGCGGCGGCTGCTGCCGCTTGTGGTACTCGCGTGCCGCAACACGCGGGTGTTCCTTCTCGTCAAGAAGCTGCAGCGCGAGCGTATAGACGATCTTCTCGGTGAGGTGCGGGCGCAGCTTTCTCAGTTCGTCCTCGCACTGGCTGATCCACTCGGCGCGGGTCATACTCACTATGACCGGCAATTAAGACTCATCTCGACGCCACCATTCGTGTCCAGCGTGTCTTCGTTGCGGCGGAAGCGAGACCCTTTCGCGAGCAACGACGTAATAGTCAAGTCAGTCACGTCAACACCCTTGAAAGCAGCGCACGAAGACGAAGTGACAGCACCGTGGTCGGTGTAGCAGAACAGTTCTGCCCGGACGGCATCCCTGCCTTCGTGGACGAATGTCTTGAGCGGTCGGCCCTCGCGGTGCGCCCAACCTGCGACGAAGCGAACATCAACACGAAACGATTTGGACCCAAACCCAAATTTGCGTACTTCGCGGGTCGCTATGTTCAGGACATATAGTGGCAGTTGCCGCATGTGCGTGGCCTACTAGGCCGACCATCAGGGCGTGGCTATGCCAATCGAGACGATATGGTCCCATCTGACAGTGGCCTTCACTTAGAACCCTCCCAATCGCAAGCCGCTGGCCCAACTCGGCGACCAAATGGACGCGCGAGCAAAGCGCGGGTCTGGCGCCACGCCTCCCGGCGTTGCCTTGCGCTTGCCGCTGGCCATGTCTGTTACCTCAGTGACCCAGTTAAGGGGTGCACGACCGCGAGCCGCGTGATCAGAATGGCCATGCAATGTTCTCCTCCCCGTCATAGGGAATTGGGGCCCGGCGTCGGAAGCGCTGTGGCCCTTTTCTTTTTGCTCCGTCGGCTCTGGGCGGTGCGGCCGGTCCGCGCCGGCGTTCGCTTGATCGCGTGAGTCTCCCGACGCCGGGATCCGTCACGCGCGCAGCTGTACCACCTCCGCGCCTGCTGCGAGCTTGTCGATTCGATCCGCCAGAAATTGCATCGCCCTTTTCCGCTCGGGCACGTGCTCGGCGTGCGTGTAGGCCGCTACCGTGGCGCTTTCCTCGCTATGCGCAAGCAGCAGCTCGACGACGTCGCGCCCGAACCCATGCTCGCGAAGCAGCGTCGCCGCAGTGCCTCGAGTGCCGTGTGGGCTGAACTCCGGCACGCCGAAGTCCAAGCGCTTGAAGAAGTGATTCAGCGTGACGTCACCCATCGGCACGCCACCGCGGAAGATGCTCGGGAACACATATTCGCCGTGCCCCGTCAATGGCTGGAGCAGCTGCAGCAGCTCGTCGGCCTGGTGCGACAGGAACACGCGGTGCGGCTTGCGATTCTTCGTCCGGCCCGCCGGGATGTCCCATGTGCCCAGCGTCAGGTCGAGCTCGGACCACTTGGCGCGCAGCAGTTCGTTTTTCCGGACCATCGTGAGCATCAGCAGCTTGCTGGCCACGATGGTCGTTGCATGGGCGCCCTGCTTGTCCAGGGCCCTCCAGAACGCACCGAGCTCCTTCTCGCTCAGGTGGCGATGGTTCTGCACCGGCGGCCGCTTCACGACTCCCCGCATGGGCGTGGCCGGGTTCGTTGTCACCAGCAGCTTGCGGATGGCGTGGTTGTAGACCTGCTGAATGATTGTCCGGATGCGCTCGGCCGTCACCGCCGTCGCGGTGCGCTTCTCGATGATAGCGAGCACGTCTGCCGGCTCGACGTCGCCGATCTGCATGTCGCCGATCTCCGGGTAGACGTAGGTGTCCAGCCACCGAACGATCTGCGAACGGTAGCCCTCGGACCGGTAGAACAGCGTCTCGTCGACCCATCGCTGCGCGAACTTCCGGAACGACAGCGCGCGCGACTCGGCTTGCTTGCGCGCCTTGGAGAGGGTCTGCTTGGCGCGCGCCGGGCTCTCGCCGCGGTCGACCAGAGCCCGCAACTCCTCGTGCTTGTCGCGCGCGGTCTTGATGCTGAAGGAGGGGTAGGCCCCGATCGTGACCTTCTCGCGCTTGCCGTTCAGGTGGTACTTGAAGCGCCAGACCTTGGAGCCGGTGGGCAGCACCTCGAGCAGCAAGCCGCCGCCATCGGTGAGCGCGAAGGGCTTCTCGCGCGGCTTGGCGTTGTCGATCGTGGCCGGCTTCAAGACGTAGTTGACGTGTCGCACGGGTGGGGCCATCCCTCCGAAGGCATTGGGGCCATCGACCACCCCATGGCCTCGAATATGGCCCCATCCTGAGGCGAATGTCAAATGATCCGATTCGACCCCTGGCAACAAAAACGCCCGGGCTTTACCGGGCGTCAGAGCGCTTCTTGCGAACCGGACGCGATGCCCGGCGAACCTCATCACAGTGGTCGATCGTCACCTGGCCGAACCCAGAGCACGGGCACTGCGTGGCGCCTTCCATCAGCCGCGCGAAGTCGTAGGCGACCCTTCTTGCTCGCGATCGCCTTCTCCATCGAGCTGATGATGAGGTCCGCGGCTTCCGTCCAGCCCATGCGGCGCAGCATCATCTCGGCCGAGAGCATCTCCGAGCCCGGGTTGACGTAGTCCTTGCCGGCGTACTTCGGCGCCGTGCCGTGCGTGGCTCGAAGCAAGCCACGTCGTCGGACATGTTGGCGCCCGGCGCGATGCCCAACGTTTGGCCGCTCTATGAAGTCTGAAGCTGAGCGCGCGAGGTCCACGGCATTGCTTCAAACCGTGCTGCTCTGCGCGGTTGTCGAGGGTCTCATTCTGTTCGGGCTTAGGCAGGTCACGGTCAACCTTCTCGAGGCAGTGGCGGTGTCAGCTTTCTTGTTCGATCCACTTTCCGTTTGGTTGGCGCGCCTCTAGGCGCGAGAACCAGTAGCTCATGCATTCGCCGTATCGACCTCGGCCTAGCCATTCGCTGCACCCGAAGCGCTCCGGCGGGCTGCGCTCGGGCGGGCGCAGCGAACATCACGAAATCCTGGCTTGGTCCCTTTGTTTCGCAGGGTAGACTTGTGGTGCGCTGTGGATGAAGGAGTCTGGTTTGGTCCTACAAGGCGTAGGTCGGCGGTTCGAACCCGTCAGCACCCACCACCCAGACGGCGCGAGCGTTGCGCCGGAGTGCACAAAAGGCGTGAACGATTGATCAGCGCCGGCGCGCTACACCGTGGCGTGAAGTGTGCTCGATGCGGCGCGGCCACTATCATCACGCCGTGGTCCGATTCCTGACTCCCATGCTGCGTTGGCGCGCTGCTTGCGGCCAGCTCGCTGGCTCGAGCCCAGAACGCCGAAGACCTGACCTGCAATCGTGCCGCTCAGGATTTGCGCGAAACCTGTCAGAAGCGCATCGGTCCGCTGGTGCGGCCCTCGGATCCGAACAATCCCACGGCAGATGAGACAGAAGGCGATGGACAAGCACGCCAAGGCCTGGCAGGCCTGCCAGGAAAAGGCGGACCGGCGCGCCGTCAACTGCCGGCGTTGATCGCAGGGCCGCTGCGCGCGCAACCGCACCGGGGCTCAGTGCGCAAGGCGCTGGGTAGGCGAGCCGCTCGACAACGGCCCGTCGCGCCGGCCATCGGCCGCACCCGAGAGGCTCTAGAATCCGCGGCACGCCGCGTGCGTGGCGTGCCGGCGCAGCGGCATCGAACGCCGCTATCCGAGGCGAACCGCGGTTCGCCTCTTGCGCCCGCACCGCAGCGGCGCCTCTCGCGCAACCGGGACCACCATGTTCGAATTCGTCCGCACGCACACCAAGCTCCTGCAGCTCGATGCTGGTGCTGCTGATCTTTCCGTCGTTCGTCTTCTTCGGCATCCAGGGCTATTCGGGCTTCTCGGAAGGGGGCGCTGCCACGGTGGCCAAGGTCGCCGGCCAGTCGATCACGCGCGCCGAGTGGGATCAGGCGCATCAGCGCCAGGTGGAGCGCCTGCGCAGGCAAATGCCCAACGTCGACGTCAAGTTGTTCGACAACCCCGAACACACGGCGCGAAACGCTCGAGGCGCTGGTCAACGAGCGGCTGCTGTTGACGGCCGCCTTCAAGCAACAACTGACCGTCGGCGACGAGCGTCTGCGGCGCGTCTTCCTCGAAGACCCGCAGTTCGCGGCATTTCGCAATCCCGACGGCAGCCTGAACCAGGCGATGGTGCAGGCGCAAGGCATGAGCAGCGAAAACTTCGTCGCTCAACTGCGCCAGGAGCTGAGCATGCAGCAGGTGCTGAGCGGCGTGACGCGCTCGGGCATCGCGCCGGCGGGCGTGGCCGGCAGCGCGCTCGATGCGCTGTTGCAGCGCCGCACGATCGCCTATCAGCGATTCGACGCCCAGGCCTATGCGGCCAAGATCACGCCGAGCGACGCCGAGATCGAGGCGTACTACAAGGCACACGAGGCGGAATTCACCGCGCCCGAGCAGGCGACCATCGACTACGTGGTGCTCGACCTCGAGTCGTTGAAGAAGGGCACCACGCTGTCGGACAAGGATCTGCGCGACTACTACGAGCAGAACAAGGCGCGCTACACCGTGGCCGAGGAGCGGCGCGCGCGGCACATCCTGATCGCCGCCGACAAGGATGCGTCAGCCGACGCCAAGAGCAAGGCCAAGGCGCGCGCCGAAGCGCTGCTGGCCGAGACGCGCAAGTCACCCGCTGCGTTCGCCGAGCTGGCCAAGAAGAACTCCGCCGACACCGGCTCGGCCGCGCAAGGCGGCGACCTCGACTGGTCGGCGCGCGGCGGCATGGTGTCCAAGGCGCTCGAGGACGCGGTGTTCGCGTTGAAGCCCGGCGAGATCGGCGCCGCTGGTGGAGAGCGAATTCGGCTTCCATGTGGTCAAGCTCGAGGCCGTGCGAGGCGGCGACGTCAAGTCGTTCGACTCGGTGCGCGCCTCGATCGTCGACGAGGTGAGCCGACAGCAGGCGGCCAAGAAGTGGGCCGAGGCGGCCGAGCAGTTCACCAACACCGTGTACGAACAACCCGAGAGCCTGCAGCCGGCCGTCGACAAGCTCAAGCTCGAAAAGCGCAGCGCCACGGTGCAACGCCGCCCGGCGGCCGGCGCCAGCGGCGCATTGGCGTCGGCCAAATTGCTCGACGCCGTGTTCGGCAACGACAACGTGCGCAACCAGCGCAACAACACCGATGCCATCGAGGTCGGCCCCAACCAGCTGGCCGCCGCGCACGTCACGCAGTACCAGCCGACACGCACGCTGCCGCTGGCCGAGGTGCGCGAGCGGGTGCGCGCGCGTGTGGTCGCCACGCGTGCTGCAGAGCTCGCGCGCAAGGACGGCGAGGCCAAGTTGGCGCAGGTCAAGACGGGCGAGCGCCACCGAACTGCCCGACAAGACCACGCTGTCGCGCCAGCAGCGGCAGAACCTGCCCGCCGCGCTGGTGGAGGCGGTGCTGCGCGCCGATGCGGCCAAGCTGCCCGTGCCGGTGGGCGTCGACCTGGGTGAGGGCGGCTACATCGTCGCCCGCATCGATGCCGTGCTGCCGCGTGAATCGCTCGATGATGGACCCGCGCGCGAGCAATACGGCCAGGCCTGGTCGGCGGCCGAGTCGCGCGCCTATCTCGAGTCGTTGAAGCAGCGCTACAAGGCCGAGGTGCGCGCCGACGCGGCGATCAGCGCCGCGCCGGCTGAAGCAGCGCGCTGAACGGCACGCGAGCAGGGGCCCGTCGAAGGCCCGCTCGCTATAATTCGCGCCGCAGCGGTGGCTGTAGCTCAGTTGGTAGAGTCCCAGATTGTGATTCTGGTCGTCGTGGGTTCGAGTCCCATCAGCCACCCCACCGATCCGCTGCCGCGGCTCGATGGTCTCATGGCGGCGATGCGCTGAATCAAAGACACGGCCCGCTGTTCGCGGGCCGTGTCGCTCTGCGGCGGTGCGTCGGCGAGCCTCGCCGGCGCTCATGCGTCATCGGGCCGCGTCAGGCTGCGCACCACGATGTCGTTCTGGACCGCGGTCACGCCAGAGACGCTGCGCGCCAGGCGTTCAGCCGTCATCTTCTCGTCGAGCGACTTGGCGAAGCCCGACAACTGCACCGTGCCCTTCAGCGTTTCGACGCTGATGGCCATCGCGCTGACGGTCTGGTCAGACGCGAACTTGGCCTTCACCTGGGTCGTGATGGCGGTGTCGTCAACATAGCCGCCGACAGTCTCTTGCTTGCGCGTCACCGCGCAGCCGGCTGTCACGAGCAGGGCCACCGCGGTCACGGCGGCGGTGAGGATGTGGCGGATTTGCATGGTGTTTGCCTTTCGTCGTTGATTGATTCAGCCAGCGCATGAACGGCGATTTCGCGTTCACGGCGACCCGGGTCAGCTCTTGCCGCTGATCACCAGTTGGTTGTCCACGCCGACCACGCCTTCGACGCTGGCGGCCAACTGCTGGGCGCGTTCGCTCGACGTGGCGTCGGGCGCGGTGCCACGCAACAGCACGCGGCCATTGACGGTGTCGACGTTGACGCGAACGACGCTCAAGCGCGGATCACCCGCGATCTTGGCGTTCACCGCGGTGGTGATCGCAGCGTCCTTGACCTTGTCGGACATCTCGCCGGTCAGCGCGTTCGGTGCTCTGTGCCGTCTCGTTGGGGGTCGACTTCGCGCTCTCCTGGGCTTGCTTGGGCCTTTGCTCGCCGCGTGCCACCGTGCTGTCGGGCATCTGACCGGCGGTCGGTGGGGTGTTCGGCCTGTCGCACGCCGCCAGGGCCGCGGCGGCCAACACGGCGGCCAGCGCAGCGATCGGGCGCATTCGATCGGGTGTACGGAAAAACTCGTGCATGTCAGCTCCTTCATCGGTACCGCCTGATCGACGGCTGACCACACGATAGGCAACTCGTGACCGGCAAACGATCGGCGCGTCGCTCTTCATCGTGTCGGACAACACCGACACGGCATTTCGAGATGTGAGAGTCAGGCTGCGGGTATCTGGCCCGCATCGGTGCGAGGCCGTTGCGGCAGATGCACCTCGATCGTGGCGCCGCCACCGGGCTGCGACACCACATCGAAGCGGCCGCCGTGCGACACGACGCGAAAGCGCATGCCGGCCAGCCCGCGGGCCACCAAGGGCACGCGGGCGGTGTCGAAGCCGACCCCGTCGTCTTGAATGCGCAGCACCGCCACCGATACACGATCGACCAGTTGCACGCCCACCTGCGTGGCGTGCGCATATTTGGCAGCGTTGGTCAGGCCCTCCTGCACCAGGCGGTAAGCGGTGAGGCGCACGTCGTCGGCCAGCTCCACTTCGTCGAGCGACGTGTTCACCTTGACCTCCAGGCGCTTGGAGAATTCACCGCACAGCGTCTCGAGCGCGGCGGTGAGCCCGAGGTTGGCCAAGGTCGACGGCTGCAGGTCTTCGATGATGCGGCGCTTCAACGCGATGCCGGCATCCAGCGAGCTCGACAGATGACCGATGCGTTCGAAGATTTCCGGCGAGCCGCCCCTTCAGGCGCGACTTGACGCGCGCCACGTCGAGCTTGGCCGCGGTGAGCAGTCCGCCGAGTTCGTCGTGCAACTCGCGCGCCAGCCGGCCGCGCTCGTCTTCGCGCACGGATTGCAGGTGGCGGGCCAGTTCGGTGAGTTCGCGCGTGCGCCGCTCGACCTCGTGTTCCAGGCGGTCGCGCTCATGCTGCAGCTGGGCGCGCTGGTCCTCGCGCGCGGCGTCGAGCCAGCGCGACTGGCGCACCGTGAGGGCGAGCAGCAGCAGGCCGAGCAACACCAGGGCCGCGATGCCCGCGCGACTGACCAGCAGGGTCTCGAGCAGTCCCTGTTGCGCGAACGCCAGCTTGACGTCTTCGTCGGCGACCATGGTGGTCACCAGCTCATCGAGGGCGCGCATGTGGTCGCGGCCGATGCCGGTCTTGACCACCTCGAGCGCGCCGTCCACGTTGCGGGAATCGAACATGCTGACCGTCGTGCGCAGCTCCGACATCTTGCGCCGGGCCAGGTCTTCGATCTCGCGCACGTTGCCCTGGCTGTCGGCATCGTCGGCAAAGAAGGCGCGGATGCGAGACATCTGGGACTCCAGTTGCGTCTGCGCCTGCTCGAACGGCTCACGGTACTCACGCTGGCCGGTCAGCAGATAGCCGCGCTGGCCGGCTTCTGCGGACTGCAGCAACAGCAGCAGGCGTTGCACCTCGATGCGCTTGTTGTAGATCTCCTCTGCGCTGCGCATGCCGGCCTGCGCGCGCCGGTAGCCGGTCTCGTTGACGGCCAGGAACGCCACGGCCACCACCACCACCAGCGGTATGGCCCAGCGGACGCGCACAAGTCTGTCCAGGGATTCAGTGACCTTCAGGGTCATGTCAGCTCTCGTACACTGTGTTGGTGCCGGCGCGAAGGCGTCGCCACTGGGGAAAAGGCATGATCAGAGTTGGCATCGTCGACGATCACGCGATCGTGCGCAGCGGCTTGAAGCAGTTCCTCGGCGAGCAGGTCGACCTGCGCGTCACCGGCGAGGCCACCGACGGCGCCGGAGCGCTGCAGTTGGCCCGGCAGGGTGAGGTCGACGTGCTGCTGATGGACCTGGCGATGCCCGATCAAAGCGGCGTCGACGCGCTGGCGGCGATCAAGGCGCGCTTTCCGGACTTGCCGGTGTTGATTCTCAGCGGCTACCCGGAGGCGCACTACGCGACCACGCTGCTGCGGCAAGGCGCCAGCGGCTACCTCAACAAGGAGTGCGATCCCGAGGAGATCGCCACCGCGATCCGCACCGTGGCGCTGGGCCGCCGCTACATCACGCCGGCGGTGGCCGAGCTGCTGGCCGAGCAGATGACCGGCAGCGGCGAACGTCCGCTGCACGAAGGCCTGTCGGAGCGCGAGCTGCAGGTGTTCCTGCGCCTGGCGCAGGGCCAGACGGTGGGCCAGATGGCCGAGGCGATGAACCTGAGCGTCAAGACGGTCAGCACCTACCGCACACGGGTGCTCGACAAGCTGAAGCTGCGCACCAACAGCGACCTGACCTACTACGCGCTGAAGAACGGCCTGATCCAGTGATTCCCGCGGCCGCGGGCGGGGTTTCATGCCGCACTCGGTTGCTCGCCCCCGGCGGTGGCCAGCGCGATGCAGTGGTCGACCAGCGCGTCGATCTCCCCGGATTTGTCGAACACGCGGCTTGCTCCCAGTGCCAGCGCATGACGCCGGATGTCGTCGGTGGCGTAGTTGGTGAGCACCACACGATCGGTTGATCGGCCGCCGCGTTGCAGCGCACGCAACACGTTCAGCCCGGTGCCGCGTCGCAGGTAGATGTCGACGATGGCGATGTCGCAGGCATGGCCGGGGTCGGCCAGCCACGACAGCGCGCCCGCTTCGTCCTCGGCCGTGCCCACCACCGTCAGCGGCACCAATTCTTCGAGGGCTGCGACCAGGTTGTCCCGGATCACTGCGCTGTCTTCGACGATGAATGCCTTCAACGAGCTCATGCCCTGGTGCCGCCATGCCGCGTGTCGAGCCGGGCCCCGGCGAGGCCGAGGCTGGCTTCGGAATGGTTGGCAGTGTGCCGCAGCCGGCGCAGGCCTGGCGTCGGGTGAACACGGCTGCCACTGTAGGACTTGTCCGACATCGCCCGTTGCCAGTGGTGTAATGGCTCGGGGGCAGTGAAAGGCGGGCATGCCGGCACGTTGGCTTCTCGGTCCGGGATCCGCATCGACGATCCGCGCACGCATCCAGTGGCTGGTGGTGGTCTGCACCGTGCCGATGTTTCTGCTGGCCGTGGTGTGGCTGGTGCTGTCTTACCAGCGCGGGCGCGATGCGCTGCTGCAGACCAACCTGCAGGCGGCGCGCAACGTGGTGCAGGCAGTCGATCGCGAGATCGATGCCACGATCCAGGTGCTGCTGGCGCTGGGCACGTCGGCCAGCATCGACGAGCGCGACTACCGGCGCTTCCAGGAGCGGGTGCGCCAGACCCTGCCGCATGTGGCCGCCGACAACATCGTGCTGTTCGACACCGAGCTCAACGGCCTGGCCAGCGCCGCCCATGAATGGGGCACGCCGCTGCCCAAGGTGCGCGAGGATCGTTTTCCGCAGGTGCTGTCCAGCGGCAAGCCCGCGGTGTCGGACACCTTCGTCGACCAGGTGTCCAAGCAGCCGCAGATCGCTGTGGCGGTGCCGGTGATGCGCGACGGCCGCGCGATCGCGAGGCTGGAAATGGTGTTCAACCTGAAGCGGTTCGGCGACCTGCTGGCACGGCAGAACTTCGCGCCGCAGTGGACGGCCGCCGTGTTCGACAGCCGAGGCGTCTTCGTGGCGCGCACACGAGACGCGCCGCGCTTTCTCGGCGAAAGCGCGGGCGAGCGATTCATGTCGGCGTTGCGGCGGGCCCCCGAGGCCAGCTACGAGGGCAACACCGCGGACGGCATTCCCGTGGTGGCGATGTTCAGCCGTGCCGGCAAGTACGGCTGGACCGCGGTCATTGGAGTGCCGGTCAATGAACTCAATGCCCAACTGCATCGTTCGTTGTGGCAGTACGGCGTCAGCGCCGCGCTGCTGCTGGTGGCCGGCCTTTTGCTGGCCCGCGCGATCGGCCGCGGCATCGCCGCACCGATCCAGGCGCTGGTGCAACCTGCGCTGGCCATCGGCCGCGGCGAATCGGCGGTGATGGCGCCATCTTCGCTGCACGAGGCCAGCGAGCTTGGCCGGGCGCTGCACAAGGCGCAGCAGCTGCTGCTGCTGCGTGAACAGGCGCGCCAGCGGGCCGAAGCCTCGGCGCGTGCGAGCCAGTCGCGGCTGCAGATGGCGCTCGACTCCGCCCAGATCGGCGATTGGGATATCGATCTGGGCACGGGCGTGATCCGCCATTCGCTGCAGCACGACCGCTGCTACGGCTACACCGGCGCTGCCTCCGACTGGAGCATCGAGCGGTTCTTCGAATGCGTCCACCCCGACGACTGCGAGCGCGTTCGGCGCCACGTCAGGCAGATCGTGCAGGGGCGGACCTCGTGGCTGGACGAGTTTCGCGTCGTCTGGCCCGACGGCAGCGTGCATTGGCTGACGACGCGCGGCACCTTCCTGTCGCGCCCCGGCGAGGCCGGCTTCGTGGTCGGCGTGGTGATCGACAACACCGCGCGCAGGCAGGCCGAGGAGTTGCGGCTGCACAGCACGCGCCTGGAAGCCGAGAACCGTCAGATCCAGGAGGCCAACCGCCTGAAAAGCGAATTCCTGGCCAACATGTCGCACGAGTTGCGCACACCGCTGAACGCGGTGATTGGCTTTGCCGACATCCTGCGCGTCAGCGGCCCCCTTCTGCCCGAAGAAAAACGCAGCGACTATCTGGGCCACATCGCCAGCAGCGGGCGTCACTTGCTGCGCCTCATCAACGACGTGCTCGACCTGTCCAAGGTCGAGTCAGGCAAGTTCGATCTGCTGCCTGAGCCATTGCAGTTGCCGCAGGTGGCCCACGAGGTGGCCGGCGTGCTGCAGGCCGAGGCGGCGCGCAAGGGGCTGCACCTGGAACTGCAGATCGATCCGACGCTGACCGACCTCGTGCTCGACCCCGCACGGTTGCGGCAGATGCTCTACAACCTGCTGTCCAACGCGATCAAGTTCACCGGCGCCGGTGGCCGCGTGGTGATGCGCGCCATGCCGCAGGGCGAACACGAGGTGCGCATCGAAGTCGAGGACAACGGCATCGGCATCGCGCAGGCCGACCTGCCCAAGCTGTTTCGGCAGTTCCAGCAGGTGCACAGCGGCCTGGCCAAGACGCATCCCGGCACCGGCCTGGGCCTGGCGCTGACGCGCCACCTCGCCGAGCTGCACGGCGGCAACATCGGCGTGCGCAGCCAACCGGGGGTGGGCAGCGTGTTCCACCTCGTGCTGCCGCGCCGTCTCAGAACTGCGGCTGCGCTTGCCGGGGCAAGCAGCGAGCCCCAGGCGCCGGGTGCGCCGACTGCGTTGGTGGTCGAGGACGATGGTGCCGACCAGACGCAGTTGGCGCAGATCCTGCGCTCGGCAGGCTATCGGGTCGAACTGGCCGGCACCGGGCAGCGGGCGCTGCAGATGGCCGCCGCGCGGCGCTACGACGCGATCACGCTGGACCTGCTGCTGCCTGACCGCAGCGGCCTGGAGGTGTTGAACGAGCTGCGCGCGGGCGGCCCCAACAGCGAGGTGCCGGTGGTGGTGGTCACGATGGTCACCGAGACGTCGGCACTGGCCGGCTTCGTGGTCAACGACGTGCTGGCCAAGCCGATTCGCCAGCACGAGGTGAATGCGGCGCTGCGCCGCCTGCGCCGCAGCGATGGCCGTGCGCTGCGCGTGCTGGTGGTCGACGATGACCCCGCCGCGCTCGAGCAGATGGCGGCCACCCTGCAGACGCTGGGCATCACGGCGCTGCTGGCCGAGAGTGGCGCGCTCGCGCTCGAGTTGCTCGAGCAGCATGGGCCCGACGCGATGGTGCTCGATCTGGTGATGCAGGGCATGAACGGATTCGATCTGCTGCACGAGCTGCGGCAGCAGCCGCGCTTCGGGTCGCTGCCGGTGTTCGTGTGGACCAACCTGCGACTGAGTGCCGACGAGCTGGCCACGCTGTCGCGGTCGGCACGAGCGGTGGTGGGCAAGCTCGACGGTGGCCTCGAAGCGCTGGTGCAGCAACTGCGTGCCTGGCAGGCGCAATTGGCGCAGCAGGAGACGGTGTGAGCGCCGCGCGGCCGCTCCGAAGGGTGAGTGCCGCGGCTCCAAGCCCGCCTGCGCGGGCTTGGACGGCACGAACGCCCGGCGCGTCTCGCGACGGGCGCTCAATCCCCCTCGGGGGGAGAGCCCGCAGGGCCAAGGGGGTTGTGTGAGCGACAGGCCGCGCGTGCTGGTGGTCGACGATGACCTGCTCAACATCGAGATCGCAACCTACCTGCTCACCAAAGCCGGCATGCAGGTGGCCACCGCGCTCGACGGCAGCGGCGTGCTGGCGCAAGTGGCCGCGTTCGCACCCGACATCGTGTTGATGGACATCCAGTTGCCGGGGCTGGACGGCCTGGCGCTGACGCAGCAGTTGCGCAGCCAGGAGGCCACGCGCGCGCTGGTGATCGTGGCCTTCACCGCCTACGCGATGAAGGGCGACCGCGAGAAGTTCCTGGCCGGCGGCTGCGACGCGTATATCAGCAAGCCGATCGACGTCGACACCTTCGCCGACGAGGTGCGCTCGCTGTTGCCCACACGGTGAAGCCGCTGACGCATCGCGTCAGGCGCGCTCGCCCAGATCGGGCACGCGGATCTCGCAGCGGATGCCGCGCGTGCCGTTTTCGCGCCAGTGCACTTCGCCGCCGAGCAGCTTGACGCGCTTGCGGATGCCGCCCAAGCCCAGGCCATGGGCCCAGGTCTCGGGCCGGCGGCCGGCGCCGTCGTCGATCACCGTCAGCGTGAAGCGGGCGCGCTGGTAGTGCGCCGACACCGACGCCCGCGTGGCGTGCGCGTGCACGATCACGTTGTTGATCAGCTCGCGCAGCATGCGCGTCAGCGCCGACCATTGCACGACGCTCAGGTTGATGTCGCGGTCGAACTCGAACGACCAGTCGAGCTCGCAGTGCGCGGCGTCCAGGCGCTGCGCGATGTCGGCCTTCCACTCGGCGCCGGCGTGCGACAGCAGGTGAGACGACGCGGCCAGGCCGCGCGTCAAAGTCTTCAGGTCCTGCAGCGTGTGGCGGACATAGTCTTCCATCTCGGGGCTCTGCGCCTTGTACATCAAGGTCAGCAGGCGCGCGCCGATGTCGTCGTGCAGGTCCTGCGCGATGCGCGCGCGCTCCTCGTTGCGCCCTTGCTCGACCGCGCGGTCGAACGCCACCGCGCGCACCATCTGCTCGAGCACGCGGTCGGTCAGGCGGGCGTCCTCGCGGGTGAACAGGCGCCGACCGCGGCGCGCGAAGCGCAACACCAGCGAGCCGCGCGGCTGCAACTCGTCGACCACGCCAGGCAGGCGCGGCAGCGGCACCATCATGGTCGAGCCGTCGCCCAGCACGCGCGCGCCGGCGGAAGAGCGTGTGGTGTGGCCCAGCTCGAGCGGCTCGAACAGCTCGCCGAGCAGCCGCGCAAAGTGCTCGGTGTGGTCGCCACCGGTCGTCTCGATTTCACGCGCAGTGCGGTACAGCCCCTCGAACATGCGCTCGGTGGTCAGCATGTTGCTGCCCATCAGCAGGTTGAGCATCCACTGCCGCGCACCGGCATACAGCCCGAGCGCCAGGAACAGTGCCAGCGTGTGCGACGTGAACTGGCTCATCGGCATCACGGCGACGAACAGCAAGTCCAGCGAGGTGGCCACTGCGCTGATGCCGGCCAGCAGCGTGAATTCGCGCATCACCTGCTGCGAGCGCGACAGGAACGGCACCAGCATCAGCGCCGAGGCCTGGAACACGTACCAGATCAACGAGCCCGGGCCGGCCGCGAAGCGCTGCACGTCGGCGTTGTCCTGCGACAAGGCCACCGTCAGCGTCAGCAGCAGCAAGATCGCCAGCACCGCCAGGCTCAGGCGCCGCATCACGATCGCCATCGGGTGCGGGGTCAGGCGGTAGGACCAGATGAGCATCAGCCAGCCGGCCGCGAAGTAGCTCAGCTGAAGCCCCTGCACCCACCACCACAACCCCGGGATCGGGTTGAACGCCACCGTCACGATGAAGCCCGCGCGCCCAACGCCCACGACGTGACTGCGATCAGGCCCTGATAGGGCAGGCGACGTGGATAGACGCTCAGCGCATGCACGCTGGCGGCTCCGGTGACGATGTCGCACGACACGCGCAGCCAGAGGTCCAGCGGCGCCAACTGCACCGGAAAGTCGAAGCCCGGCAACGTGTCCAGGCCGATCAACAGCAGGTGCGTGGTCTGCGCCGCCGCGGTCAGGCCGAACAGCAGGTTGCGCTCGTCGGGCTGCACCAGCACGACGACCGCGCCGGTGAGGTAGAACACCAGGGCCAGCGCCGTCATCAGCCAGAACACCGAGCCGAGCCCGGCATAGCCGCGCGCGCCCGGGCGCACCTCCACCGCGGCGGCGGATTCGGCGAACCTCAGGCGCACGGTGCCCTCGCGCAACGCGGCGGCGTAGGCGGCGCCATTGGCCAGCTGCTGGCTGCGCTGCACGTCGTCGATCACCCAGCGCGGCGAGCGCCGCGCCAGCAGCACCTCGGGCGGCAGGAAGCGCTCGTCGGCCAGCTGCACGCCAAGCAGCGTTTCGCCCACGTGCGCGCGCAGCGTGGCGTCGCCGGCGCTGTCGAGCACCATCTGGCCGTTGGCGTTGAAGCGCCACGCGGCGTCGATGTGCGGCGAGCCCGACAAGCGTGCGCAACAGCGTGAACAGGCCCACGCAGCCGAGCAGCGCGAGCACCACCAGCGCGCGCCGCCGCCAGCCGAGCCAACGACCGGCGACGATGCTGCGCGAGTCGGCATCGTGGCCCGGCAGCAACGAATCGATGCCGGTGCTGGAAAAGCCGCTGCTGGTGTCGTGTGCAGCAGCGCTGTCAGCCGCCAGCGCCGACGCCGGCGTCAGGCCTGCGTCGCGGGCGGCAGCCACGCTCACACCAGGCCTTGCTTGGTGGCCAGCACCGCCGCCTCGGCGCGGCTGGACACGTTGAGCTTCTTGTAGATGGACTTGATGTGGTCGTTGACGGTGAACCACTTGATGCCCATCAGGTTGGCGATTTCCTTGATCGTGAAGCCCTTGCTCAGGTAGGTGAGCACCTCGTTCTCGCGCGGCGTCAGGCGCTCGTGGTCGGGGGTCTTCTCGATCGGCACCGGACGGCTGGTGACCAGCTCGGCGGGCCGGCTGAAGCCGGAGTCCGATGCGTGCAGGTCGCCGCGCTGGCTGTCGCGAAAGTGGTTGAGCAGCCGGCGCGCGATCGCCGGCGACAGCGGCGGCTGGCCGCGCACGATCTTCTGCAGTTCCTCGACCAGCACCTCGAAACGGTCTTCCTTCAGCAGGTAGCCGTCGGCGCCGCGTTGCAGCGCCGGGAACAGGTGGTCGTCGTCGGAGTACAGCGTGGTCACGATCTTGGTGGCCGGGTACTGCGACAGCTCGGCCAGCAACTCCATGCCGTTGCCGTCGGGCAACTCGAGGTCCACCAGCACCAGGCGGAACGGGTCGACGCCATGCAGGCCCTGCGCGCCGCCGGTGAGGTTGATCTGGCGGCGCGCGTTTTCGAGGTCGCCGGCCTCGGTGATGGTCAGCGAGTCGCTGAAACTCTCGCGCACCACGCGGCACAGGAAGCTGCGCGCGACCGGGTTGTCTTCGACGATGAGAACCTTGACCGCCATCGATTCACTCATTCGTGCAACGGCATCGTAGCGCAGTTGGGCGCAGATGAGGCAACGCCGTGCGCAACGCCAAGCGGGCGCCGAAACCGGGGGCTGCCCCGGGTTCTATGCGTTGACCATCACGATCTTGCCCATCACCTGCGCGACGCCATGCGCGCGTAGGCATCATGCAGCCGGGACATCGGCAGCACCTGGTCGATCACCGGCTTGATCAAGCCTCGTGCGCATACCACTGCGCCAACGCCTGCATCTGCTGGGCGCTGGCCGCCGGCTCGCGGCGCACGAAGTCGCCCCAGAACACGCCCACGACCGAGGCGCCCTTGAGCAGCGTCAGGTTCAGCGGCAGCGCCGGGATTCCGCCTTGCGCAAAGCCAATCACCAGGTAGCGTCCCCGCCAGCCGATCGAGCGGAAGCTCGGCTCAGCCAGATCGCCGCCAACCGGGTCGTAGATGACGTCCGGCCCCTAGCCGCCGGTGAGCTGCTTCAGCGCGTCGCGCAGGTTCTCGCTGCCGTAGTTGATCGCCGCGTCGGCGCCGAGCTTCAGGCACAGCTCGCACTTGCGCCTGGCTCGACGTGCCGGCGATCACGCGGGCTCCGGCAGCCTTGGCGATCTGCAGCGCCGACGTGCCGACGCCGCCGGCGGCGCCGAGCACGAACACGGTCTCTCCGGCGCGCAGCGCGGCGCGATCGATCAGCGCGTGGTACGACGTGCCATAGGTGAGCGCGAACGCGGCGGCGTCCTCGAACGGAAAATCCGGCGGCAGCGGCTGCACACGCGACGGCCTCGACCACCGCATGGGTGCCGAAGCCGCCGATGCTGCCGACCACCAGCACCCGCATGCCCGGCTGCAAGCCCTTGACCTCGGCGCCCACGGCCTCGACCACGCCGGCGTACTCCGAGCCCGGCACGAACGGCGGCTCGGGCTTGAACTGGTACTTGTTCTGCACGATCAGGATGTCGGGGAAGTTCAGGCTCGCGGCGCGGATCGCCACGCGCACCTGCTTCGGGCCGGGCTCGGGTGTCGGCAGCTCCTTCCACTGCAGCGCGTCGACGCCGGTCGGTTGTTCGCAAAGCCAGGCATGCATCTCGTTCTCCTGCGTGGGCGAGCATGATACGCACCGCGTTGGCGCGAGATGACGAGGGGTCGTTGCCTGCACGTTGCCTACAATGTGTTCCGCCCCATGCGCATCCTGATTGCCAACGACGACGGTTACCTGGCCCCCGGCCTGGCTGCACTGGTGCAGGCCTGCCACGGCCTCGGCGACATCGACGTGGTGGCGCCGGAGAGCAACGCCAGCGGCACGTCCAACGCGCTGACACTGAACCGGCCGCTCAACGTGTTCATTGCCGACGGCGCAGGCGCAGCGCGGCTTTCGGGTCGTCAACGGCACGCCGTCGGACTGCGTGCACGTGGCGCTCACCGGCTTGCTCGAGCAGCGGCCCGATCTCGTGGTCTCGGGCATCAACAACGGCGCCAACATGGGCGACGACACGCTTTACTCGGGCACGGTGGCGGCGGCGATGGAAGGCTACCTGTTCGGCATTCCGGCGATCGCGTTTTCGCAGGTCGACAAGGGCTGGCTGCACCTCGATGCCGCGGCGCGCACCGCGCGCGAGCTGATCGAGCACGTGCTGCCGACGTTGCGCGAGCGTCAGCGGGCCGTGGCTGCTCAACGTCAACATTCCCAATCGCGCCGATGCGCCGCAATTGCCGCGTGTGGTCACGCGACTGGGCCGCCGCCATGCCAGCGAGCCGGTGATCCGGCAAGTCAATCCACGCGGCGAAACCATCTACTGGATCGGCCCGGCAGGCAGCGCGCGCGAAGCGGGCGAGGGCACCGATTTTCACGCCACGAGCCAGGGCCGGGTCTCGATCACGCCGCTGCAGGTGGACCTCACCGACCACGCGGCAGTGCCCGGGTGGCAGCGCCTGCTGGTGACGGCGCCGTGAGCGCCGCGGGTGCGGTCCAAGCGCGCTCACCCTCCCGCAGCCAAGGCGCGGCGGGGCCCTGGCAGGCCGCGCACCGGGCAAAGGGCGTGCCATGAGTGAACAGCGCCGTGGTCCCGCGTTTCCGCTGCCGCTGGCCAGAGCTGTCGAGCGCGACAAGCCGGCCGCGCCGGCCGACGCGCTGCAGCCCCAGCGCCCGCTGCGCGACGCCGCCCAGGATGCACGTTCGCGCGCCGCACCCAGCGGCGTCGGGCTCGACTCGGCGCAGGTGCGCGCACGCATGGCGCAACGCCTGCACGCGCAGGGCATTCGCCACGAGGGCCTGCTGCATGCGCTGCAGACCGTGCCGCGCCACGCCTTCATCGACACCGCACTGGCCGCGCAGGCCTATGAAGACACCAGCCTGCCGATCGGCCTCGGCCAGACGATCTCCAAGCCGTCGGTGGTGGCGCGCATGATCTCGCTGCTGCTGGCCGGCTCGGCGGCGCGCGCGCGCGGCGGGCTGGGCAAGGTGCTCGAGATCGGCACCGGCTGCGGCTACCAGTGCGCGCTGCTGGCGCAACTGGCCGACTCGGTGGTGTCGGTCGAGCGCGTGCGCGACCTGTTCGACAAGGCGCGTGCGCACCTGGCCCCTTTGCGGCTGGATCGCGTGCGCCTCGTGCATGGCGACGGCATGCGCGGCCATGCGCCCAATGCGCCGTACCACAGCATCATCGCCGCGGCAGTCGGCGACGAGCCCGCGCTGCCCTGGCTCGACCAACTGGCGATCGGCGGCCGCCTGATCGCGCCGGTGCGCAGCGGCGCATCGCAGGTACTTGCCGTCGTCGACAGGGAACTGAGCGGCTACAAACGGCTCGATCTCGAGCCCGTTCACTTCGTGCCCCTAAAATCGGGCGTCGACTGACCTCACTCGAAAGGCCAACGACTTGATGCCAAGCCTCCCCGCACGAGCCGTGCCGCCACAGCGCGACGCTGGTGCGGGGGCGTGCGCGGCCGGTCTGCGCAGGGTCATGCGATGGGGCTTCGTGCTGGCTGCAGCCTATGCGGCAGCAGGCTGCGCCACCTCACGTCAACCGCGCCCCGGTGGAAGACCGCACCCCGGTCAGCCGCCCCGCGGCGCCCAGCGCGGCGGTGCCTGCCCCGACGCCAGCCGGCGCCACGCCCGCACCGGGCGTAGCGGTCGATGCAACGGCCAAGCCAGGCATCGAGAATGCCGGCAAGCCCGGTTACTACACGATCAAACCCGGCGACACGCTGATCCGCGTCGGCCTGGAGACGGGCCAGAACGCGCGCGACATCGCACGCTGGAACAACATCGAGAACCCCAATTCGCTCGAGGTCGGGCCAGGTGATCCGGGTGGCGCCGCCTGGCGTCGACCCTGCCGCCACCGCGGCACGCGGCGTCAACAACACGCGCGTCGAGGCGCGACCGCTCGATGCCAAGCCGGCGGCGGTGCCGCCGCCAGCGAGTACGGCACCCGCGGCCACCGGTGGCGCAGCGCCGCCGGCATTGCCCGCGCCGCCGGCGGTGGGGACGTTGCCGCCGGTGGCGGCCGCCACGCCGCCGCCGGCCAACCCACCCGCTGCGCGCGACCCCGACGACGAAGTGAACTGGGCCTGGCCTGCGGCCGGCGCGGTGGTCGGCAACTTCGACGAAGCCAAGAGCAAGGGCCTGACCATCGGCGGCAAGGCCGGCGATGCGGTGTTGGCGGCGGCCGACGGCCGGGTGGTGTATGCCGGTTCGGGCCTGCGCGGCTATGGCAACCTGGTGATCGTCAAGCACAACAACACCTACCTCACCGCGTACGCGCACAACCAGGCGTTGCTGGTGAAGGAAGACCAGGTGGTGCGGCGCGGCCAGAAGATCGCCGAGATGGGTTCGAGCGACGCCGAGCGCGTGCAACTGCACTTCGAGATCCGCCGCCAGGGCCGTCCCATCGATCCGGCGCGGCTGCTGCCGCCGCGTTGAGGCGGCGACGCGTGCGCTGTTGCAGCGCTCTCGCGGCCGGCGGCGCCAGCGTGCTCTGACGGACAGCGCCACAGGTGGTCTTGATGGCGAGTTGGCCGGTGCTGGTGTTCGACATCGAGACCATTCCCGACGTGGCGGGCCTGCGCACCTTGCGCGACAACGATGCCGGCGTCAGCGACGAGCAGGTGCTGGCGCAGGAGTTGGCGCAGCGTGCGGCCGACGGCCGCAGCGACTTCCTGCCGCATCACCTGCAGCGCGTGGTGACGATCTCGTGCGTCTATCGCGGCGCCGACGGCATGCGCGTGCATTCGTTCGTCGACCGCTCGGGGCGCGACGGCGCCTCCGACGAAGCGCGCATCGTGCAGCAGTTCTTCTCGAGCATCGACAAGCGCGTGCCGCAACTGGTGAGCTGGAACGGCGGCGGCTTCGACCTGCCGGTGCTGCACTACCGCGGCCTGATGCACGGCGTGGTGGCCAGCAAGTACTGGGACTTCGGCGAGGACGACCGCGAGTTCAAGTGGAACAACTACATCTCGCGCTACCACCATCGCCACCTCGACCTGATGGACCTGCTGGCGCTGTACCAGCCGCGCGTCAACGCGCCGCTCGATGCGATGGCCAGGTTGTGCGGCTTGCCGGGCAAGCTCGGCATGGACGGCTCGGCCGTGCACGCGCGCATGGCTCGCAGGCCGCATCGAAGACATCCGTCGCTACTGCGAGACCGACGTGATGAACACCTACCTGCTGTATTGCCGCTATCAGCTGATGCGCGGCGGCCTCACGAGCGACGAGCACACGCAGGAAGTGGCGATGGTGCGTGCGACGCTGGCCGCCAGCGACGAGCCGCACTGGGCCCAGTACCTGGCGGCCTGGCCTTTGCAGAGCGTGGCCTCGCGCGGCTGACTGCCTCGTGCCCCACGCAGCGCAACGGCTCAGCGTTTCCCAGGGGGCTCGCGCGCAGGGCCCGGCGCTAGCATGCAGCGCGAAAGCCGAGCCACCGCAGCGCATGCCCAACCTCTGGAACATCGATCGCCTGCTGCCCGGGCCCGACCGCGTGCTGCCGGGTGACACGCTGCCCGCGATGTTCTGGCACGCGGTGGCCGCGCGCGGTGAGCGCACCTGGCTGCGCCAGAAGGAGTTCGGCCTGTGGCGTAGCTGGAGCTGGAACGACACCGCTACCGCGGTGCGCGAGATCGCGCACGGCCTGATGGCGCTCGGCTTCGAGCGTGGGCAGACCGCGTCGATCCTGTCCAACACCGTGGTCGAGTGGGTGTTGGCCGACCTCGCGGTGTTGTCGTGCGGCGGCGTCTCGAGCGGCATCTACCCCACCGACGCGGCGGCCCAGGTGCACTACCTGTGCGACGACTCGCGCACCACGGTGCTGTTCGTCGAAGACGACGAGCAGCTCGACAAGGCGCTGCAGGCGAGCGAACAGCTGCCGCTGCTGCGCCGCATCGTGGTCTTCGACATGGAGGGGCTGTCCGATTTCGAGCATCCGCTGGTCATGAGCCTCGATGCGCTGCGCGCGTCGGGCCGCGACCATCTGGCGCAGCATCCCCGCGCGCTGGAGCGAGCGGGTGGCCGCGCTGCAGCCCGAGGACCTGGCGATCCTGGTCTACACCTCGGGCACCACCGGCAAGCCCAAGGGCGCGATGCACCTGCACGGCGGGCTGGCCTGGACGGTGCGCCAGGCGGCGCTGGTGCTGCCGCAGGTGGAGGGCGACGAGCGCATGTGCTTCCTGCCGCTGTGCCACATCGCTGAGCGCATGATCGGCGAGTTCTCGTCGATCTACGCCGGCTCGATCCTGAACTTCGTCGAGAACCCCGACACCGTGCCCGAGAACGTGCGTGAGATCGCGCCGACGATCTTCTTCGCGGTGCCGCGGGTGTGGGAGAAGTTCTATTCGGCAGTGACCATCGCGGTGAAGGAGGCGGGCCGCCTGCAGCAGTGGGCGTATGCCAGGGCCATCGGCGTCGGCGGCCGGGTGGCCGACCTCGTGTTGCAGCGCAAGCCGGTGCCGGCGTGGCTGAAGCTGCAGTTCATCGTCTCGCGTGTCCTCGTGCTCGACAACGTGCGCCGGCTGATCGGCATCCATCGGTCGCGTTACCTGCTCACCGGTGCGGCGCCGATCGCGCCGGACCTGATCCGCTGGTACCTCTCGCTGGGCGTGCCGATGCTCGAGGGCTGGGGCATGACCGAGACCACAGGCCTCGGCATCATCAATCGGCCCGACGCGATCCGCATCGGCACGATCGGCACGGCCCGCCGAGCGGCGTGCAGGCGCGCATCGACCCGGCCACCGGCGAGATCCTGGTGCGCGGGCGCAACGTGTTCGCGGGCTATCTCAACCAGCCGCAGAAGACCGCCGAGACGATCGATGCCGACGGCTGGCTGCACACCGGCGACGTCGGCACGGTCGACGACGAGGGCTACTTCCGCATCACCGACCGCATGAAGGACATCATCATCACCGCCGGCGGCAAGAACGTGACGCCCAGCGAGTGGGAGAACGAGTTGAAGTTCAGCGCCCTACGTCACCGACGCGGTGGTGATCGGCGACAAGCGGCCGTACCTCACCGCGCTGGTGATGATCGACCTCGAGAACGTCGAGCGCTACGCGCAGGAGCGCGACATTCCGTTCTCCAACTATGCGAGCCTGACGCGCTCGACCGAAGTGCGTGCGCTGATCGAGGGCGAGATCGACAAGGTCAACAAGAAATTCGCCCGCGTCGAGCAGATCAAGCGCTTTCACCTGCTCGAGACGCAGCTGACGGCCGAGGACGAAGAGCTGACGCCGACCATGAAGCTCAAGCGCAAACTGGTGCACGCCAAGTACGCGCCGCAGATCGAAGCCATGTACCAATGACAACCTGCACAGGAGACACCATGAGATCCCTCGCCATCGCCATGGCGGCCACGGCACTGGCCGCCACCACCGCCTTTGCGCAGCAGCAAGGCGTCACCAAGGACGAGATCGTGATCGGCTCGATCCAGGATCTGTCCGGCCCGATCGCCGCGTTCGGCAAGCAGACCCGCAACGGCATGGTGCTGCGCGTCGACGAGATCAACGAGCAGGGCGGCATCAACGGCCGCAAGATCAAGCTGATCGTCGAAGATGCGGCCTACGACCCCAAGCGCGCGGTGCTGGCGGCGCAGAAGCTCGTCAACCAGGACAAGATCTTCATGATGCTGGCGCACATCGGCACGGCGCAGAACATGGCGGCGATGCCGGTGCAGTTCGAGAAGAACATCATCAACTTCATGCCGCTGACCGCGGCGCGCGAGATGTACGAGCCGTTCCACCGGCTGAAGTACTCGTTCGCGGTGCCGTACTACGACCAGATCCGCGTGATGCTGCCGCGGCTGGTGAAGGAAAAGGGCGCCAAGAAGGTGTGCACGATCTACCAGGACGACGAGTTCGGGCTCGAGGTCATGCGCGGCGCCGAGGCCGGTCTGAAGACGCTCAACATGGAGCTGGCGGAGAAGACCACCTACAAGCGCGGCGCCACCGATTTCTCTTCGCAGGTGGCGCGCATGAAGGCCGGCAACTGCGACCTGGTGGTGCTGGGCACGATCATCCGCGAGACCATCGGCACCATCGGCGAGTCGCGCAAGACCGGCTTCAACCCGACCTTCCTCGGCTCGAGCGCGGCCTACACCGACCTGATCCACAAGCTCGGCGGCCCGGCGATGAACGGCATGTACGCCACGATGACCACGCAGCACCCCTACCTGGATGAAGCGTCACAGCCGATCCGCTTCTGGGCCAACAAGTACAAGACCAAGTTCAACGAAGACCCGACGGTGTTCTCGGCCTACGGCTACATCATCGTCGACGCGTTCGCGCGCGCCGCGCAGCAAGGCCGGCGCGAACCTCACGACCGACTAGCTTCATCAAGGCGATGGACACGATGGTGATCCCGCCCGACATGTTCGGCAGCGCCGAGGCCACCTTCGGCCCGAAGAAGCGCCTGGGCAGCGACGCCTCGCGGTTGTCGCAGATCCAGGACGGCAAGTGGAAGGTGATTTCCGACTACGCGACGCCGTGATCGCGGCGACCTGAAGCTGACGGGCCGCCGACGTGCGGCCCGTTTGTTTTTCGGCAGCGACGCTGCCGATAATCGGCGCATGCAAGGCGACGCACAGTGGCTTCAGGTGGAATCGCTCGACCTCGAAGGGCAGGGCGTCGCGCACCGGCGCCGACGGCAAGGTGGTGTTCATCGAAGGCGCGCTGCCCGGCGAGCGGGTGCAGGTGTCGGTGTCGCGGCGCAAGAACCAGTGGGAGCAAGGCACGCTGTCCGCGCTGCAACGCGAGAGTTCGCAGCGCGTGACGCCGCGGTGTCCGCACTTCGGCCTGCATGCGCAGGCCTGCGGCGGCTGCAAGATGCAGCACCTGCAGCCGGCGGCGCAGGTGGCCGCCAAGCAGCGCGTGCTCGAAGACAACCTGCGCCACCTGGCCAAGGTCGTGCCCGAGCGGGTGCTGCGGCCACTGCAGGGGCCGGCCTGGGGCTACCGTCTGCGGGCGCGGCTGTCGGTGCGCTTCGTGGGGAAAAAGGGCACCGTGCTGGTGGGTTTTCACGAGCGCAAGTCGCGCTACGTGGCCGACATGACGCAGTGCCCGGTGCTGCCGGCCAAGGTCAGCGCGCTGCTGCCGCCACCTGCGCGAACTGATCGGTTCGATGGCGGCGCGCGATCGCTTGCCGCAGATCGAACTGGCGATGGGCGACGAGGTGTGCGCGCTGGTGTTGCGCCACCTCGAACCGCTTGCTGCAGCCGATCGCGAGCGCCTGCGGGAATTCGGTGCCGTGCATGGCGTGCAGTGGTGGTTGCAGCCGGGTGGCCCGGACACCGCGCGCGCCGCTGGACGCCGGCGGCGCCGCGTTGAGTTATCGGCTGCCCGAGTTCGCACTGACGATGCAGTTTCGGCCCACCGACTTCACGCAGGTCAATCTCGCGATCAACCGCGTGCTGGTGACGCAGGCGGTGCGCCAGCTCGACCCGGCAGCCCGATGACCAGGTGATCGACTGGTTCTGCGGTCTCGGCAACTTCACGCTGGCGCTGGCTCGCCGCGGTGCCGCGGTGCTGGGCATCGAGGGCAGCGAAGCGCTGGTGCAGCGTGCACGCGACAACGCCGCCGCCAACGGCCTGGCCGAACGCACGTCATTCGCCGTGCGCAATCTGTTCGAGTTGAGCGGCGGCGACTTGCTGGCGCTGCCTCGTGCGCAGCGCTGGCTGATCGACCCGCCGCGCGAGGGCGCGTTCGCGCTGGCCAAGGCGGTGGCCGATCTGGCGCAGGCCGGGGACTGCCGGAGTGGCAGCCGCCGCGGCGCATCGTCTACGTCAGCTGCAATCCGGCGACGCTGGCGCGTGATGCCGGCTTGCTGGTGCACCAGGCGGGCTATGTGCTGCTCGGCAGCGGGCGTGGTGGACATGTTTCCGCACACCGCGCATGTGGAAAGCATCGCGGTCTTCGACAGGCACCCATGAAGAAAAGGGCCCCGCGAGCGGGGCCTTGTTGAGTTCAGCGAAGCGTCCGGCTCAATCGCGTTCGCCGCCGAAGATGCCGAGCAGCGCCAGCAGGCTCTGGAACACGTTGTAGATGTCCAGGTAGATCGCCAGCGTGGCCGACACGTAGTTGGTTTCGCCGCCGTCGATGACGCGCTTGATGTCGTACAGCATGAAGGCCGAGAACACGCCCAGGCAGACCACCAGCAGCGTCAGCATCAGCGCCGACGACTGCAGGAAGAAGTTCGCCAGGAAGCCGACGAACACGATGATCGCGCCGACGAACAGGAACTTGCCCATGCCCGACAGGTCGCGCTTGATCACGGTGGCCAGCGACGCCATCGCGAAGAACACCGCCGCCGTGCCGCCGAACGCCGTCATCACCAGCGACGTGCCGTTCTTGAAGCCCAGCACCATCGCCAGCAGGCGCGCCAGCATCAGGCCCATGAAGAACGTGAAGGCCGAGCAGCAGGTACACGCCGGCCGGCGAGTTCTTGGTCTTCTCGATCGCGTAGATCAACCCGAACGCTCCGACCAGGAACACGATCAGGCTGATGCCCGGGCTCATCGCCTGCGCGATGCCGGTGCTCACGCCGACCCAGGCGCCTAGCACCGTGGGCAACAGCGACAGGGCGAGCAGCCAGTAGGTGTTGCGCAGGACGCGGTTGCGATCGACGGCCAGCGCGCCGGAGCCGGCGAAGCCGGGTTGGGTTTGCAGGCTTTGGTTCATGGATCCTCCGTGGGTGGATGACGCGGGTTCAGACCCGCGAGCGCATTCTAAGTTCCCCTGGCGACCGCGCGTCAGCGAATGGCCCGTTACTCGAGGGGCGCAGACAACTTTGCGCTAATGCGCAGGGTATGGAGCCGGTTCGCGGCTATTGTGCGCCGCGCCCTTGACAAACGGAGGATCGTCAGCATGAAGACCCGGCCCACCCTGACCCTGCGCCGACGCCCGCGCCATCGCCGCGGCCGCCGAACGCGAGGCCCTGGCCAACGGGTGGGCGGTGTCGATCGCCGTGGTCGACGACGGCGGCCACCTGTGGTGGCTGCAGCGGCTCGACGGCGCGCCGCCGATCTCGGCCCAGATCGCACCGGCCAAGGCGCACACGGCGGCGCTCGGCCGCCGCGAGAGCAAGGTCTACGAAGACATGATCAACCAGGGACGGGTGTCGTTTCTCAGCGCGCCCGCGCTGCACGGCATGCTGGAAGGCGGCGTGCCGATCATGGTGGAGGGCCAATGCGTCGGCGCGGTGGGCGTCAGCGGCGTGAAGCCCGAGCGAAGACGCGCAGATCGCGCGCGCCGGCATCGCGGCCGTGGCTGACCTGAGGGCGGGTTCACCGCCGCGTCGGCGAGGTGATGGGCGCGCCTCGCTATAATTCGCGCGCTTTCCCACACCCCAGCGCGGCCTAGCGAAACTCCGTCGACGGTTTCCCCTCGGACTCCGGATCTCCAGCAACGGAGCGGAGCTGGGCGCGCGAACGCCGGAGTTCCTTCCCTTGCTACCCGCACTGCCCCCAGCCCTGCTCGCGCTCGCGGACGGCACGGTCTTCATCGGCCACTCGATCGGCGCCGCCGGCGCCACGGTGGGCGAGGTGGTGTTCAACACCGCGCTCACCGGCTACCAGGAGATCCTCACCGACCCGAGCTACTGCCGGCAGATCGTCACGCTGACCTATCCGCACATCGGCAACTACGGCGTCAATGCCGAGGATGTCGAGGCCACGCGCGTGCATGCGGCCGGCCTGGTGATCAAGGACCTGCCGGTGCGCGCGTCGAACTTCCGCCAGACGATGACGCTGCGCGCAGTATCTGCAGCGCGAAGACGTGGTGGCGATCGCCGGCATCGACACGCGCCGGCTGACCCGCGCAGCTGCGCTCGGGCGGCGCCCAGAACGGGTGCATCGTGAGCTTCGCCGCGGGGGCGCGCGTCGAGCCGGGCGACATCGACGAAGCCGTCGCGCGCGCGCGCGGCGCGCCCGCGCATGGCCGGGCTCGATCTCGCCCAGGTGGTGTCGGTGACGCGAGCCCTACGCGTGGCACGAAGGCGAATGGCACCTGGGCAGCGGCTACGCGGCTGCGGCTGACGCCACGCTTTCACGTCGTGGCCTACGACTTCGGCGTCAAGCGCAACATCCTGCGCATGCTGGCCAGCCGCGGCTGCCGCGTCACCGTGGTGCCGGCGCAGACGTCGGCCGCCGACGCGCTGGCGCTGTCGCCGGACGGCATCTTCCTGAGCAACGGGCCGGGCGACCCCGAGCCGTGCGACTACGCGATTCGCGCCACGCGCGCGCTGATCGACAAGGGCCTGCCGACCTTCGGCATCTGCCTCGGCCACCAGATCCTGGCGCTGGCCTCGGGCGCCAAGACCTTCAAGATGAAGTTCGGCCACCACGGCGCCAACCATCCGGTGAAGGACCTCGACAGCGGCCGCGTCGTCGATCACCAGCCAGAACCACGGCTTCGCGGTCGACGAGAAGTCGCTGCCGGCGACGCTGCGGCCGACGCACGTGTCGCTGTTCGACGGCACGCTGCAAGGGCCTGGCGCGCACCGACCGGCCGGCGTTCTGCTTCCAGGGCCACCCGGAGGCGATCGCCCGGGCCGCACGACATCGGCTACCTGTTCGATCGTTTCGTTGCGCTGATGGAGAAACGCTGACATGCCCAAGCGCACCGACCTGAAAAGCATCCTGATCATCGGCGCCGGGCCGATCGTGATCGGCCAGGCCTGCGAGTTCGACTACTCCGGCGCGCAGGCCTGCAAGGCGCTGCGGCAGGAGGGCTACAAGGTCATCCTGGTCAACAGCAATCCGGCGACGATCATGACCGACCCGGAGATGGCCGATGTGACCTACATCGAGCCGATCACCTGGCAGATGGTCGAGAAGATCATCGCCAAGGAAAAGCCCGACGCCGTCCTGCCGACGATGGGCGGGCAGACGGCGCTGAACTGCGCGCTCGACCTGCACAAGCACGGCGTGCTGGCCAAGCACGGCGTCGAGATGATCGGCGCCAACGAGCACGCCATCGAGAAGGCCGAAGACCGCCTGAAGTTCAAGGACGCGATGACCTCGATCGGCCTCGATTCGGCCAAGAGCGGCATCGCGCACACGATGGACGAGGCGCTGGGGCGTGCAAAAGCGCATCGCCGCCATCACCGGCGGCACCGGCTTCGGCGAAACCGGCCATGCCGGTTTTCCGGTGGTGATCCGGCCGAGCTTCACGCTCGGCGGCACCGGCGGCGGCATCGCCTACAACCCCGAGGAGTTCGAGGAGATCTGCAAGCGCGGCATCGACCTGTCGCCGACCCACGAGCTGCTGATCGAGGAGTCGCTGATCGGCTGGAAAGAGTTCGAGATGGAGGTGGTGCGCGACAAGGTCGGACAACTGCATCATCGTCTGCTCGATCGAGAACCTCGACCCGATGGGCATCCACACCGGCGACTCGATCACCGTGGCGCCGGCGCAGACGCTGACCGACAAGGAATACCAGCTGATGCGCAACGCGTCGATCGCGATCCTGCGCGAGATCGGCGTCGACACCGGCGGCTCCAACGTGCAGTTCGCGATCAACCCGGCAACGGCCGCATGATCGTGATCGAGATGAATCCGCGCGTCAGCCGCAGCTCGGCGCTGGCGTCCAAGGCCACCGGCTTTCCGATCGCCAAGATCGCCGCCAAGCTGGCGGTGGGCTACACGCTCGACGAGCTGCGCAACGACATCACCGGCGGCGCCACGCCGGCCAGCTTCGAGCCGAGCATCGACTACGTGGTGACCAAGATCCCGCGCTTCGCGTTCGAGAAGTTCCGCGAGGCCGACCCGCACCTGACGACGCAGATGAAGTCGGTGGGCGAGGTGATGGCCATCGGCCGCACCTTCCAGGAGAGCTTCCAGAAGGCGCTGCGCGGCCTGGAGACCGGCATCGACGGCCTGGCCGAGCGCAACGAGGTGCACGAGGGCGACCGCGAGCAGATCGTCGAGGCGATCGGCAACGCCGGGCCCGAGCGCATCCTGTTCGTCGCCGATGCGTTTCGCAACGGCATGCGCCTGGAGGAGATCCACGACGAGACCGCCATCGACCCGTGGTTCCTGGCGCAGATCGAGCAGATCGTCGGCGACCGAGCGCCAGCTCGGCGGTCGTGCACTGGCGAGCTTGTCGGCGGCCGAGATGCGCCACCTCAAGCAGATGGGTTTCTCCGACCGGCGACTGGCCAAGCTGCTCGGCACCAACCAGCACGAGGTGCGCAAGGCGCGCCACGCGCATGGGCGTGCGCCCGGTCTACAAGCGCGTCGACACCTGCGCCGCCGAGTTCGCCACGCAGACCGCCTACCTGTACTCGATCGTACGACGAGGAGTGCGAGGCCGAGCCGACCACGCGACGCAAGATCATGGTGCTCGGCGGCGGGCCCAACCGCATCGGCCAGGGCATCGAGTTCGACTACTGCTGCGTGCACGCGGCGCTGGCGATGCGCGAGGACGGCTACGAGACCATCATGGTCAACTGCAACCCGGAGACCGTGTCGACCGACTACGACACCAGCGACCGCCTGTACTTCGAGCCGGTGACGCTGGAAGACGTGCTCGAGATCGTCGACAAGGAAAAGCCCACCGGCGTGATCGTGCAGTTCGGCGGCCAGACGCCGCTGAAGCTGGCGCTCGAGCTCGAGCGCGCGGGCGTGCCGATCATCGGCACCACGCCCGACTCGATCGACATCGCCGAAGACCGCGAGCGCTTCCAGAAGCTGCTGCACGAGCTGAAGCTCAAGCAGCCACCCAACCGCACCGCGCGCACCGAGGAGGCGGCGCTTCGGTGCTGGCGCACGAGATCGGCTACCCGCTGGTGGTGCGGCCGAGCTACGTGCTCGGCGGCCGCGCGATGGAGATCGTGCACGGCGACAACGACCTGCAGCGCTACATGCGCGAGGCGGTGCGCGTCAGCGAGAAGTCGCCGGTGCTGCTCGACCGTTTTCTCGACGACGCGATCGAGGTCGACGTCGATGCGGTCGTGCGACGGCAGCGAGGTGATGATCGGCGGCATCATGGAGCACGTCGAGCAGGCCGGCGTGCACTCGGGCGACTCGGCGTGTTCGTTGCCGCCGTACTCGCTGCCGGCGCAGCTGCAGGACGAACTGCGGCGCCAGACCACGCTGATGGCCAAGGCGCTGAAGGTGGTCGGGCCTGATGAACGTGCAGTTCGCGATCCAGGGCGAGGTGAGCAGCCCCGACGAGGCCGTGGTCTACGTGCTCGAAGTCAACCCGCGCGCGTCGCGCACGGTGCCGTTCGTCAGCAAGGCCACCGGGCAGCCGCTGGCCAAGATCGCGGCGCGCTGCATGGCCGGGCAGCGGCTGAGCGACCAGCGTGGCCCGACGGTCAAGGGCGAGGTGATCCCGCCGTACTTCAGCATCAAGGAAGCGGTGTTCCCGTTCAACAAGTTCCCGGGGGTCGACCCGATCCTCGGCCCCGAGATGCGCTCCACCGGCGAGGTGATGGGCGTCGGGCCGCAGCTTCGGCGAGGCGATGCTGAAGAGCCAGCTCGGCGCCGGCTCGCGGCTGCCCGACAAGGGCACCGTGGTGATCAGCGTCAAGAACGGCGACAAGGACCGCGCGGTCAAGGTGGCCAGCGAGCTGGTCGACCTCGGCTACCAGATCGCAGCGACCAAGGGCACCGCCGCCGCCATCGCCGCCGCCGGCATCGCGGTGACCGTGGTCAACAAGGTCAAGGATGGCCGGCCGCACATCGCCGACAAGGTGAAGGCCGGCGAGATCCAGCTGGTCTACACCACGGTCGACGAGACGCGCACCGCGATCGCCGACTCGCGCCACATCCGCACCGCGGCCATTGCCAACCGGGTGACCTACTACACCACGATGGCCGGTTGCGAGGCGGCGACCGAGGCGCTGAAGCACCAGGACGACCTCACGGTGACGTCGCTGCAGGAATTGCACGCCGAACTGCACTAAACTGGGCACGCCGGTTGCGCCCGTCAGCGCGCCGGCGCCTCTGCGACGCGCCCTCAGGCGCGTTTTTGTCTTTGCACAGGATTCGCAAGCGATGGCCACGATTCCCCTCACGCGCCGCGGCGCGGAGTTGCTGAAGAGCGAGTTGCAGCGGCTCAAGACCGTCGAACGCCACGCCGTGATCCAGGCGATCTCCGAGGCGCGTGGCCAGGGTGACCTGTCGGAGAACGCCGAATACGAAGCGGCCAAGGACAAGCAGGCCTTCATCGAGGGCCGCATCGCCGAGATCGAAGGCAAGCTGGCGGCCGCGCAGGTGATCGACCCCGCGTCGCTCGACGCCGGCGGCCGCGTGGTGTTCGGCGCCACCGTCGAGCTCGAAGTGGAGTCCGGCGGCCAGCGTGTGACCTACCAGATCGTCGGCGACGACGAGGCCGACCTCAAGCAGGGGCTGATTTCGATCAGCTCGCCGATCGCGCGCGCGCTGATCGGCAAGGAAGGCGGTGACGTGGTCGAGGTGCAGGCGCCGGGCGGCGTCAAGAGCTACGAAATCGTCGACGTGCGCTACCGGTGACGCGGGACGACTGCGCGCCTCAGGCGAGACGCTTTTTCTTGATGCTGGCGGCGCGCCGCTTGGCGCGCTTGATCATGCCGCCGGCCGTGACGCGCTGGTTGCCGAACACCTTGACCTTCTTGATCGTCGGCCGCTGGTCGGGCTCTTCGAAAACTTGACGAGGCGCACCGTGCGGGGCCCCGCCATGCGGTCTTCGTCGCGCGGCTCCTTGGCTTTGGGCGGCTGCGGCCGCCACAGCACCAGCAGCTTGCCGATGTGCTGCACCGCCGCGGCGCCCAGCGCGATCTGCCGCGTCGGCCAGCAGGGTCGTGCGCTGCTCGCGTGAGTCGGAGAGCACGCGCACCTTGATCAGGCCGTGGGCGTCCAGCGCCACGTCGAGCTCCTTGTGCACGGCGGGGCTCAAGCCCTCGTTGCCGATCATCACGACGGGGTCCAGATGATGGGCCGAGGCGCGCAGGGTCTTGCGCTGTTCGGTGGTCAGTTGAAGCGCTGGCATCGCCGTATTATCCCTGCGCAATGAAGGTGACGCAGCAAGAGCAAGAAGGTCGATCGAGGCCTGGCTCAACGACCACGTCAACGATCCCTACGTCAAGCTGGCTCGCCAGGAGGGCTACCGCGCGCGCGCGGCCTACAAGCTCAAGGAGATCGACGAGGCGCTGCGCCTGATCCGGCCCGGCCAGGTGGTGGTCGACCTGGGCTCGACGCCCGGCGCCTGGAGCCAGTACGTGCGGCGGCGCTTCGCGCCCAAGGCCGCCGGCAGCGGCGGCGCGGCCGTGGGTGCGCTCGACGGCACCATCGTCGCGCTCGACCTGCTGCCGATGGAGCCGATCGAAGGCGTGCTGTTCATCGAAGGCGACTTTCGCGACGAAGCCACCGCGGCCGCGTTGGCGGCGAGCCTGCAGGGCCGCGCCGGTCGATGTGGTGCTGTCGGACATGGCGCCCAATCTGTCGGGCGTCGCGGCGTCGGACGCCGCGCGCATGGCCGACCTGGTGGAACTGGCCCTTCACTTTGCGGTCAGCACCTCAAGCAGCGACGGCGCGCTGGTGGCCAAGGTGTTCCACGGCAGCGGCTACAGCCAGTTGGTCGAACGCTTCAAGCAATCGTTTCGGGTTGTGAAGGCCGATCAAGCCCAAAGCGTCGCGCGACAAGTCGGCCGAGACCTTTTTGGTCGGCATCGGCCTGAAGCAGGCTTGATGCAGATGCAACCGGGCCGTGGCACGCCAACGAATGCGCAGTTGGCCGTGCTGCAAGGTGATTGCAGGCAGCGCCTACGCCGACCCTTGTCTGGACTAAAATCGTCCCCAATTGCGCTCGCGAGGCGTGGTGCGTCCGCACCACCGAGAGTTGAGCACGGGGCCGGGGACGTTCAAGCGCGCGGGTCCGACGTAGGCGATAAGGAGCCGCGGTGAACAATCAATGGTTCTCGAAGGTTGCGGTCTGGCTGGTGATCGCACTGGTCCTGTTCACGGTCTTCAAGCAGTTCGACCGCGGGGTCAGCCAAGGCTCGCAGATCGGCTACTCCGACTTCCTCGAAGAGGTGCGCGCCAAGCGCATCAAGTCGCGTCACGCTGCAAGAAGGCAACGGCGGCACCGAGATCCTGGCCGTCACCAACGACGACAAGCGCATCCGCTCCACGGCGACCTACCTGGACCGTGGCCTGGTCGGTGACCTGATCGCCAACGGCGTCAAGTTCGACGTCAAGGCGCGCGAGGAGCCGTCGATCCTGATGAGCATCCTGATCAGCTGGGGCCCGATGCTGCTGCTGATCGGCGTGTGGATCTACTTCATGCGCCAGATGCAAGGCGGCGGCAAGGGCGGCGCGTTCAGCTTCGGCAAGAGCCGGGCGCGCATGCTCGACGAGAGCAACAACTCGATCACCTTCGCCGACGTCGCCGGCTGCGACGAGGCCAAGGAAGAGGTCAAGGAGTTGGTCGACTTCCTGAAAGACCCGCAGAAGTTCCAGAAGCTCGGTGGCCGCATCCCGCGCGGCGTGCTGATGGTCGGCCCTCCGGGCACCGGCAAGACCCTGCTCGCCAAGGCGATCGCCGGCGAAGCCAAGGTGCCGTTCTTCTCGATCTCGGGCTCCGACTTCGTCGAGATGTTCGTCGGCGTCGGCGCCGCACGCGTGCGCGACATGTTCGAGCAGGCCAAGAAGAGTGCGCCGTGCATCATCTTCGTCGACGAGATCGATGCCGTCGGCCGCCACCGTGGCGCGGGCCTGGGCGGCGGCAACGACGAGCGCGAGCAGACGCTGAACCAGTTGCTGGTCGAGATGGACGGCTTCGAGACCAACCTCGGCGTCATCGTGATGGCGGCCACCAACCGGCCCGACATCCTCGACCCGGCACTGCTGCGCCCGGGCCGCTTCGACCGCCAGGTCTACGTGACGCTGCCCGACATCCGCGGCCGCGAGCAGATCCTCAACGTGCACATGCGCAAGGTGCCGCTCGGCTCGGACGTGCGCGCCGACCTGATCGCGCGCGGCACGCCGGGCTTCTCGGGCGCCGATCTGGCCAACCTGGTCAACGAGGCGGCGCTCTTTGCCGCGCGGCGCAACGGCCGCGTGGTCGAGATGGGCGACTTCGAGAAGGCCAAGGACAAGATCATCATGGGCACCGAGCGCAAGTCCATGGTGATGGACGAGGACGAGCGCCGCAACACCGCCTACCACGAGGCTGGCCACGCGCTGATCGGCAAGCTGCTGCCCAAGCTCGACCCGATTCACAAGGTGACGATCATCCCGCGCGGCGGCGCGCTGGGGGTCACGGTGTCGCTGCCCGAGAAGGACCGCTACAGCACCGACAAGGTATTGATGCTCAACCGCATCTCGATGCTCTTTGGCGGCCGCATCGCCGAAGAGGTGTTCATGAACCAGATGACCACCGGCGCAAGCAACGACTTCGAGCGCGCGACGTCGATCGCCCGCGACATGGTGATGCGCTTCGGCATGAGCGATCTGATGGGCCCGATGGTCTACTCGGAGAACGAAGGTGAGGTGTTCCTCGGCCGCTCGGTGACCAAGACCACCAACATCTCCGAAGAGACCATGCGCAAGGTCGACGCCGAGGTGCGCCGCATCATCGACGAGCAGTACACGATCGCACGCAGGCTGATCGAGGACAACCGCGACAAGATGCATGCGATGGCCAGCGCGCTGCTCGAGTGGGAGACTCTCGACGGCGACCAGATCGATGACATCATGGGCGGCAAGCCGCCGCGGCCCCCGAAAGACTGGTCGCCGGCGGGCTCCAAGCCGAGCGGCGCCAACCCGCCGGTCAGCACCGACGGCGCGCCGGCCCCAGTGGCCTGATTCGACGATCGATTTTTGCACCCAACGGGGCCCGATGGCCCCGTTCGCTTTAGTCCCTTTCGCTCTCGATGCTCTGGCAGACCTCGCGCTTCACGATCGATCTCGCGCGCCCGCGCGTGATGGGCATCGTCAACGTGACGCCGGATTCCTTCTTCGACGGCGGCCGCCATCTGGCCAGCGACGCCGCGCGCGCCCATTGCGAACGCCTGATCGGCGAGGGCGCCGACATCCTCGACATCGGCGGCGAATCGACGCGTCCCGGCTCGCACTTGCCCAGCGTGCAGGAAGAGATCGACCGCGTGATGCCAGTTCTCGAGCATGCCTGCAAGCTGGGCGTGCCGGTGTCGGCCGACACCAGCCGCCCTGAGGTGATTCGCGCCGCGCTGGCAACAGGCGCCGACATCGTCAACGACGTGCGCGCGCTGCGTGTGCCCGGTGCACTGGAGGTGGTGGCTGCGCACGCCGGCTGCGGCGTCTGCCTGATGCACATGCTCGGTGACGACCCGGCGGTCATGCAACAGGCACCCGCATACGACGACGTGGTGGCCGACGTGCGATCGTTCCTGCACGAGCGGCTGTTGGTGATCCAACACGCCGGTGTGGCGAAAAAGCGCGTGGTGCTCGATCCAGGGATCGGTTTCGGCAAGACGCCGGAGCACAATTGGGCGCTGATGCAGGGCCTCGACCAATTGCTCACACTGGGCCAGCCGCTGCTCGTCGGCTGGTCGCGCAAGTCGATGGTCGGCGCACTCACCGGCCGCGCCAAGGAAGATCGCCTGGCGGGCAGCCTGGCCGCAGCGCTGGCCAGCGTGCAACGCGGTGCCCGGGTCGTGCGCGTGCACGACGTGGCGGCCACCGTCGACGCGCTGGCGGTCTGGCGCGGCTCAGGGCTCGTCGAATAGCCGCGGTCCAGCGCGAGACGGCACCGCCACACGGAAGGGCACGATGGCACGACGCTACTTTGGCACCGACGGCATTCGCGGCACGGTAGGACAGGCGCCGATCACGCCGGACTTCCTGCTGCGGCTCGGTCACGCGGTCGGGCGTGTGCTTCGCCGCAGCGGCACCCGCCCGACGGTGGTGATCGGCAAGGACACGCGCATCTCGGGCTACATGATCGAGTCTGCGCTCGAAGCCGGTTTTGCGTCGGCCGGGGTCGACACGTTGCTCAGCGGCCCGATCCCGACGCCCGCGGTGGCGTACCTCACGCGCGCGTTGCGCCTGGATCTCGGCGTCGTGATCAGCGCTTCGCACAACCCGTACCCCGACAACGGCATCAAGTTCTTCTCGGCGGCCGGCGAGAAGCTGCCCGATGACTGGGAGTCGGCGGTCGAGGCGACCCTTGGTGAGCCGGCGCAGTGGGTCGACTCTGCCGGCCTGGGCAAGGCGCGCCGCATCGACGACGCCAGCGGGCGCTACATCGAGTTCTGCAAGAGCACGGTTCGCCACGACCTGTCGCTGCGCGGCCTCAAGATCGTGATCGACGCCGCGCACGGCGCCGCCTACCGCGTGGCACCCGACGTCTTCCACGAGCTCGGTGCCGACGTGGTGGCGATCGGCTGCGCGCCCGATGGACTGAACATCAACGACGGTGTCGGCGCCACCGCGCCGGCGGCGCTGGTCAAGGCCGTTGCCGAGCACAAGGCCGACTATGGCATCGCGCTCGACGGCGATGCCGACCGCCTGCTGATGGTCGACGGCTCGGGTCGTGTCTTCAACGGCGACGAACTGCTCTACGTGTTGGTGGCCGAGCGGCTGGCCAATGGCCAGAAGGTCGAAGGTGCGGTCGGCACCCTGATGACCAACATGGCGGTCGAGCTGGCGCTGCGCGCGCGCGATGTGCCGCTGGTGCGCGCCAGGGTCGGCGACCGCTACATCCTCGAGGAGTTGTCGGCGCGCCGCTGGCTGCTCGGCGGCGAGGGCTCGGGGCATCTGCTCGCGCTCGACAAGCACACCACCGGCGACGGCATCATCAGCTCGCTGCAGGTGCTGCAGGCCGTATGCCTCAGCGGCCGCAGCCTGGCGAAAATGCTGCAAGGCGTTTCGCTGTTCCCGCAGACGTTGATCAACGTGCGGCTGGCCCCCGATGTCGACTGGAAAGCCAACCGCGTGCTGGCCGCCGAGCAGGAGGCCGTGCAGCGCGACCTCGCCGACAACGGCCGCGTGCTGATTCGCGCGTCCGGCACCGAGCCGCTGCTGCGCGTGATGGTCGAAGCCAGCGACGCCGAGCTGGCTCGCGGCTGCGCCGAGCGGCTGGCACGCGCAGCGGTGGCCTGACTCGCGCGAGGGGCTGCAGTCGATGCCCGAGCTCGAACCGCCAAGCCTGCTGGCCGCGATCGATCTCGGATCGAACAGCTTCCGGCTCGAGATCTGCAAGGCCGAGCATGGGCAGTTGCTGCGTGTGGAGTACCTCAAAGACACCGTGCGCCTGGGTGCCGGCCTCGACGATGCCCGCAAACTCGACGATGCGGCGATGAACCGGGGCTGGGCCAGCGTGGCTCGCTTCGCCGAGCGGGTGCGCGACATGGAGCCGCGCGCGGTGCGTGCGGTGGCGACGGCCACCTTGCGCGAGGCGCTCAACCGTGACGCCTTTTTGTCGCGCGCACACTCGCTGCTCGGGTTGCCGATCGACGTCGATCTCGGGCCACGAAGAGGCGCGGCTCATCTACGGTGGCGTCTCGCACTATCTGCCCGACACCGACGAGCGCCGGCTGGTGTTCGACATCGGCGGGCGTTCGACCGAGTTGATCCTCGGCCGCGGCAAGGTGCCTCGGTTGGTCGAGTCGTACGACGTCGGCAGCGTCGAGCTGTCGATGCGCTACTTCGCCGATGGCCGCATCGGGACGCGCAGTTTCAACGCTGCGTGCGTCGCGGCACTGGCCGCGCTCGAGGGCGCGCAGGGCGTGTTGGCGGCCGAACGCTGGGACGAGGCCTACGGTGCCTCGGGCACCGTGGGCGCGGTGTCCGACGTGTTGCGCGCCGAGGGTTTGACCGACGGCACGATCACCGCGGTAGCGCTCGACGCGTTGGTGCGCCGCTTGATCGATGCCGGCCATGTCGACCGCGTGCAACTGGCCGGCCTCAAGGACGACCGCCGCCCGGTGATCGGCGGCGGCATGGCGATCGTGCGCGCGCTGATGGACGTGCTGAACCTCGAGCGCGTGAGCCCGGCGCGCGGCGCGCTGCGCCACGGCGTGATGATCGAGATGCTCGATCGCGACGCCCCTGCGCGCGACATCCGCACGGCCAGCGTGCAGCGCTTGCAGCGTCAGTTTGCGGTCGACGTCGTGCAGGCCCAGCGGGTGTCGGACATGGCGCTGTGGCTGTTTGCCGCCCTGCATCCGGCGCCCGACCCGCGGCTGCAGCGCGCCGCCCAGATGCTGCGTTGGGCGGCCGCCTTGCACGAGGTCGGCATGGCCGTGTCGCACGAGAGCCACCACCGCCATGGCGAATACATCGTGCGTCACAGCGATGCGGCCGGTTTTGCCGACCACCAGCTCGAGCGCATGGGCACGCTGGTGCTGGCTCAGCGCGGCGGCCTGCGCAAGGCCGAAGCCGCACTGGCGGCAGACTCCGTGCTGCGCGATCAGGCGCTCGCGTTGCGCATTGCAATCGTGTTTTGCCATGCGCGGCGCGACCCGGCTCCCCCCGGAAAGTTGCGGCTGGCCGGTATGCCGGGTGGCTGGTTGCTGGTGATCGATACGCCTTGGGCCGATGCCCACCCGCAATCGATCCACCTGTTGCGCGAGGAAGAGAAAGCGTGGTCGCGCACGCCGTGGCCGCTGGAGCTGCGCATCGATTGAACCGATGTCGCCTGGAGGTCGGCGACGGCCCCGCGGCGGCTTGCTACATCGTCTCCGGCGACTGCACGCACACCACGAACGTCTGCGCGCGCGCCTCGCCGTCTTTCGGTGCCTCGCTCGGGCGGTTGCGCAGCCACCAGACCGAGCCCTTGCGGATGGTCCAGGGTGCCTCGCGCCCGGTGAGCAACAGCGACGCCAACTCGCCCAAAGCCGGTTGGTGGCCTACCAGCAAGACCGTGCGGCGCGCATCGGGCCAGCCGCTGGCTGCCAGCAGGTCTTTAGCGTGGGCGTCGGGGCCGATCGAATCCACCGTGGTGAAGGGGCGCTCGAGCTTGGCGGCGGTACGCTGCGCACGCACCGCCGGGCTCACCAGGATGCGCAGGCCCTCGGGCATCTGCCGATGCAGCCACAGCGCGATGCGCGAGGCCTGACGCTCGCCGCGCGGCGTCAGCTTGCGTTTCAGGTCGTCGGTCGGCGCGGCGTCGCCGTCTTCGGCATCGGCGTGGCGCCACAGGATCAGGTCCATTGGTGTTCAACGCGCCAGGTTGCCGTAGCGTTCACTGAGCGCACGTTGCGCCGAGCGGCCAGGCTTGCCGCGCAGCCGCGCCACGCGTTCGTAGTGGCCGTCGGGCATCATCTGCCAGGCATCGTGCTCGTCGTGCAGGTAAGCCGTGATCGTCTCGTCAATGAGGCGTTGCCTCATGGCGGCGTCGTCCACCGGCCAGGCGAGTTCGATGCGACGGAACATGTTGCGGCCCATCCAGTCGGCGCTCGACAGGTACAGCTTCTCGTCGTGGCCGATGCGGAAGTAGAACACCCGCGAGTGCTCCAGAAAGCGGCCGACGATCGAGCGCACCCGCACATTGTCGGAGTACCCCGGGCGCCCGGCCGGCACGATGCATGCGCCGCGCACGATCAGGTCGACAGTGACCCCGGCACGGCCGGCCTCGGCGAGTGCCAAGCCGAGCGCCTCGTCGGTCAGGGCGTTCATCTTCAGCACGATGCGGGCCGTCTTGCCGGCGCGTGCGGCCGCGGTGGCGGCCTGCACGAGCTCCATCATGCGCTTGTGCAACGTGAAGGGGGCCACGATCAACGACTTCAAGCCGCTCATCGGGCTCTGGCTGGCCAGATGCTGGAACACCTGGGCCATGTCGGCGGTGATGTGCGGGTTGGCGGTCAAGTGCGCGACGTCGGTGTACAGGCGCGCCGTGCGCGGGTTGTAGTTGCCGGTGGACAGGTGCCCGTAGCGGCGCAGTTGACGGCCCTCGCGGCGCGTGATCAGCAGCATCTTGGCGTGAGTCTTGAGGCCGACGATGCCGTACACCACCTGCGCACCCAGGGCCTCGAGCCGCTCTGCCCAGTTGATGTTGGCTTCCTCGTCGAACCGTGCTTTCAGCTCGACCACGACGCTCACCTCCTTGCCTCGGCGCGACGCCTCGAGCAGCAGCTCCATCAGCGCCGAGTCGGCGCTGGTGCGGTAGATCGTCTGCTGGATCGACAGCACCTGCGGGTCGTGCACCGCTTCGCGCAGCAGGGACTCCACCGGATCGAACGATTCGAACGGGTGGTGCAGCAGCAGGTCGGTCTGGCGCAGCCGCTCGAACATCGAGCTATCGGGTGGCACGCTGGCCGGCCAGGCCGGGAGGTACACCGGGAAGTGCAGCCCTCTGGCCGGGACCAGGTCGATCAGTTGTTGCAGGCGCACCAAGTTGACGGGGCCGTCGACGCGGTACAGCGCCTGCTCGGTCAACTGGAACTGCTCCAGCAGAAAGTGCGCCAGCAGCTCCGGGCAGGAGGTGGCGACTTCCAGCCGCACCGCGCGGCCGAACTGGCGCTGCGTCAGTTCCAGCCGCAGCGCCTGCCGAAGGTTGGAGACCTCGAGTTCGTCGACCGCGAGATCGGAGTCCCGGGTCAGCCGGAACTGCGAGAAACCATCGACGTGGCGCCCTGGGAACAACTGAGTCAATTGGGCCCGCAGCACGCTGGACAGCAACACGAAGCCCTGCCGTCGCCCGGTGAGCTCGTCGGGAAGCTTGATCACGCGAGGCAACGCGCGCGGCACCCGCACGATGGCGATGTCGTTCTGGCGCCCGAAGGCGTCGCGGCCATGCAGGCGCACGATGAAGTGCAGCGACTTGTTGGCCACCTGCGGAAACGGGTGCGCCGGATCGAGGCTCACCGGCACCAGCAGGGGCCTGACCTCGCGGGCAAAGAAGGCGGCCACCCAGCGCCGCTGCGCGGGGTTGCGCTCGCCATGCGACAGGATCTGCAGGCCGGCCTTCTTCATCTCCGGCGACAGGTGATCGTTGTACAGCGTGTACTGCTCGTCGACCAACGCGTGAGCGGCCAGCGAGATGTCGCGCATCGCAGCGGCGGTTGCAGCTTGCGCGTTGCCGGGGTTGGCCAATCGCAGTTCGTCGAGCGTGTCGGACACCCGGATCTCGAAGAACTCATCGAGGTTGGATGACACGATGCACAGGTAGCGCAAGCGCTCGAGCAGCGGCACGTCGGGGCGTCGCGCCATGTCGAGCACGCGCGAGTTGAACGCCAGGGCGCCCAGGTCGCGATGCAACAGCTGTGACGGAGCCGGCGGCTTCACTGCCGATAGTTTGCCTCGACTTCATGACGGTTTTTTGACGTTGCGATGACGCCATCCCGCCCTATATGACGGATTCATGACGTTTCGGTGGCGGCATCGTGACGGAAGCGAAGTCGGTCCGTCTGTCACCGACCTGTCACATGGCCTGCCTAGAGTTGCTCGACTTCATTCACAAAGCATCGAAGGAGTGCCTCATGAGCAGCATGCTCGCACGCTGGGTCCTGGCCGCCGCCGCGCTGAGCCCGACACTCACCCTGGCGCAAGACGTTACTGGAGCAGGGGCTTCGTTCCCGGCGCCCGTGTATGCCAAATGGGCGGATGCTTACAACAAGGCCACCGGTGTCCGCGTCAACTACCAATCGGTGGGCTCGGGCGCGGGCATGAATCAAATCCGCGCCAAGACTGTCGACTTCGGTGCCTCCGATGCGCCGCTCTCCGACGAGGCGTTGGCCAAGGACGGCCTGGTGCAGTTTCCGACGGTGATCGGCGGTGTGGTGCCGGTGATCAATGTCGCCGGGGTGGCACCCGGCGCGCTGAAGCTCACCGGCGCGGTGCTGGGCGACATCTTCCTGGGCAAGATCACGAAATGGAATGATGCCGCGATCGCCGGACTGAACCCGGGCGTTGCTCTGCCTGACGCCGCGATTGCCGTGGTGCGTCGTGCCGACGGCTCGGGCACGACCTTCATCTTCACCAACTACCTCTCGAAGACCAACCCCGAGTGGAAGAGCAAGGTCGGCGAGGGCACGGCGGTCAACTGGCCCACCGGCGCCGGCGGCAAGGGCAACGAAGGTGTGTCGGCCTTCGTGCAGCGGTTGCCCAACTCGATTGGCTATGTCGAGTACGCCTACGCCAAGCAGAACAAGATGAACTCGGTGCAGATGCGCAACCAGGCCGGCGTCTACGTCGCGCCGGACGACCTGAATTTCAAGGCCGCTGCGGCCAGCGCCGACTGGGCCAAGACCTTTTACCAGATGTTGACCGACCAGCCTGGCAAGGATGCCTGGCCGATCACGGGTGCCACCTTCATCATGATGCACAAGCTGCAAGACAAGCCTCAACAGGCGGCCGCCGCGCTGAAGTTCTTCGACTGGGCCTACAAGCAGGGCGACGCGATGGCGGCCGACCTCGAGTACGTGACGCTGCCCGACCCTGTGAAGGCACTGGTGCGCAAGCAATGGAGCGAGATCAAGGACGGCGGCGGCAAGCTCGCCTATTCGAGCCAGTGACAACACGCTGAGCGATCCGCCGCGCCACCAAAGCCGCATCACCCATGGCCGCTACACTGCCCGTCGACCCGTTCCCAGGGCAGGAGGAGATGGAGCGCTCCGAACCGACCCCGCGCCCACCGGCTCGCGCGGCCAGCAGCCCCTGGGCCGATCGCCTGTTTGCCGCCGCCGCGATGTCGGCCGCGCTGCTGACCCTGGCGTTGCTGGCCGGCATCATCGTGTCGTTGATGATCGGCGCCGCGCCGGCGATCCAGGAATATGGGTTGTCGTTCCTGGTGCGCACCGAGTGGGACCCGGTGCAAAACCGCTACGGCGGTCTGGTGATGATCTACGGCACGCTGATGAGTTCGTTCATCGCAATGCTGATCGCCGTGCCGGTCAGTTTCGGCATCGCGCTGTTCCTGACCGAGTTGTCGCCGCGCTGGTTGAAGCGGCCGCTGGGCACCGCGATCGAGTTGCTGGCCGCGGTGCCTTCGATCGTCTACGGCATGTGGGGCCTGCTGGTGTTCGGGCCCATCCTGGCCACCTGGGTGCAGGGGCCGCTGCAGTCCATGTTCGCCAACACACCGCTGCTCGGGGCACTCTTCTCCGGGCCGCCGGTGGGTCTGGGCCTGTTGTCCGCGGGCATCATCCTGGCGATCATGGTCATTCCGTTCATCGCCGCGGTGATGCGCGACGTCTTCGAGGTCACGCCGCCGATGCTCAAGGAGTCGGCTTACGCACTGGGGGCCACCACCTGGGAGGTGATGTGGCGGGTGGTGCTGCCGTACACCAAGACCGGGGTTGTCGGCGGCATCATGCTCGGCCTGGGCCGCGCGCTGGGCGAAACGATGGCGGTGACCTTCGTCATCGGCAACATGAACCAGCTCAACTCGTTGTCTCTGTTCGAGGCGGCCAACAGCATCACGTCGGCCCTGGCCAATGAGTTCGCGGAGGCCGGGCCTGGCTTGCACCAGGCCTCGTTGATCTATCTGGGCCTGGTGTTGTTCTTCATCACCTTTGTCGTGCTGTCGCTGTCGAAGCTGCTGCTGATGCAGCTCAAGCGCGGCGAAGGCAGCAAGTCATGACAGAGCGCTGGCCTTCGACGCCGGCAAGCTGGCACTGCATCGCCGCCGCAAGCGCATCAATGCGGTGGCGTTGACGCTGTCGCTGGGGGCGATGGCGTTCGGCTTGTTCTGGCTGATCTGGATCCTGTTCGAGACGCTGCTGCTCGGTGTGGGCGGCCTGAGCTGGCAGGTGCTGACCGAGATGACGCCACCGCCGCAGGCGGAGGCGGTGGGCTGGCCAATGCCATCTTCGGCTCGCTGGTGATCGTGACGCTGGCCACCGCGCTCGGCACGCCCATCGGCATTCTGGCGGGCATCTACCTCGGCGAGTATGGCCAGCGCAACTGGCTCGGCCGGGTGACGCAGTTCATCAACGACATCCTGCTGTCGGCGCCGTCGATCGTGATCGGCCTGTTCATCTACTCGGTGGTGGTGGCCCGCTACAAATCTTCTCGGGCTGGGCCGGTGTGCTCGCGCTGGCCTTGATCGTGATCCCGGTGGTGGTGCGCACGACCGAGAACATGCTCAACCTGATCCCCAATGCGTTGCGCGAAGCGGCCTATGCCTTGGGTGCGCCGAAGTGGAAAGTGATCATGCTGATCACATTGAAGGCGGCGCGAGCCGGCGTGGTGACCGGCGTGCTGCTGGCGGTGGCGCGCATCGCCGGCGAAACTGCACCGCTGCTGTTCACGGCGCTGTCCAACCAGTTCTGGACCAACAATCTGTCCGAACCGATGGCCAGCGTGCCGGTCACCATCTTCAAGTTCGCGATGAGCCCGTATCAGAACTGGCAGTCGCTGGCCTGGGTGGGCGTGTTCCTGATCACGCTGGGCGTGCTGGGGTTGAACATCCTGGCACGGGTGATGTTCCGCAACAAGAACTGAGACGCCGATGGAAGCCGTTGCCGAACCCGCACTGCGCCAGAAAACCAAGATCGCCGTGCGCGACTTGAATTTCTACTATGGCAGCTTTCATGCGCTCAAGCACATCGACCTGGAGATCCCGGAGCGCAAGGTCACGGCCTTCATCGGCCCGTCGGGATGCGGCAAGTCGACGCTGTTGCGCACCTTCAACCGCATGTTCGAGCTCTACCCGGAGCAACGCGCCGTCGGCGAGATCCTGCTCGACGGCGACAACGTTCTCGATCGCCGGCTCGACGTCAGCCTGATCCGGGCCAAAATCGGCATGGTGTTCCAGAAGCCGACGCCGTTTCCGATGTCGATCTACGACAACATTGCGTTCGGCGTGCGGTTGTTCGAGACGCTGCCGCGCGTGGAGATGGACGAACGCGTCGAGTGGGCCCTCAAGAAGGCGGCGCTGTGGACCGAGGTGAAGGACAAGCTCGGCCAGAGCGGTGCCGGATTGTCGGGCGGCCAGCAGCAGCGTCTTTGCATCGCCCGCGGCATCGCCATCAAGCCTGAGGTGCTGCTGCTCGACGAACCCTGTTCGGCGCTGGACCCGATATCGACTGGCAAGATCGAAGAACTGATTCACGAAATGAAGAACGACTACACGGTGGTGATCGTCACTCACAACATGCAGCAGGCCGCGCGCTGCTCCGATTTCACGGCCTACATGTATCTCGGCGACCTGGTGGAGTTCGGCCCCACCGACGAGGTGTTCATGAAGCCGCCAAGAAAGACACCGAGGACTACATCACTGGGAGATTCGGATGAATCTCCCAGCGATGCAGCGGCGCAGGCTAACTTCGCGCAGCGAAGTTAAGCGAAGCGGCCGGAACCACTACATCACGGGATCGGATGAACCTGCATGTCGTGCGCGGTCGAAGCGGGACATGCCATGACTGACAAGCACCTGTCCACGCAGTTCGACGCCGAGCTGAGTTCGATCTCGGCGCGTGTGCTCGAGATGGGCGGCATCGTCGAAACCCAGGTGGCGCAGGCGGTCTACGCGCTGTCGACTTCAGCGGCGACATCGCGACGCAGGTGCTGGAAACCGAGCAGCGGGTCAACGCGCTGGAGGTCGAGATCGACCGCGACCTGTCGACGATCATTGCGCGCCGCCAGCCGACCGCGCGCGACCTGCGGCTGCTGATCGCGATATCCAAGACCATCGGCAACCTCGAGCGCATCGGCGACGAGGCGGCGCGCATTGCGCGCACGGTGCAACGCCTGTTGAACGCCGGCGTGTCCAGCCGCATGCGGCTGCCGGTGTCGGACCTGGCGTTCGAATCGGAGCTGGCCACGCTCAGCTGCGCAAGGTGCTCGACGCGTTCGCGCGCCTGGACACCGAGGCGGCGATCGACGTGCTGAAGCACGACGACCAGATCGACCGCGAGTTCGACGGCCTGATGCGCAAGCTGATCACCTACATGATGGAAGACCCGCGTACCATCTCGGCCAGCATCGACCTGGTGTTCGTCGCCAAGGCGATCGAGCGGGTCGGCGACCATGCGAAGAACCTGGCCGAGGTGATCATCTACATCGTCAAGGGCGCCGACGTGAGCCACAACTCGCCCGAAGCCGCGGCGAGGTGCGCTGGCACGATGAGCCGCATCTTGGTCGTTGAAGACGAAGCGGCGATCGCCGAGTTGCTGGCGCTGAACCTGCGCCATGCGGGCCACGAAGTGGCCTGGCCGCCGACGCCGCGCAGGCGCAGCTCGAGGTCGACGCGGTGCTGCCCGATCTGGTGGTGCTCGACTGGATGCTGCCCGACCAGTCGGGCCTCGCGCTGGCCCGCCGCTGGCGCAATGACGCGCGCACGCAGGGCCTGCCGATCATCATGCTGACCGCGCGGACCGAAGAGACCGACAAGATCGCGGGGCTCGACGCGGGTGCCGACGACTACCTGACCAAGCCGTTTTCCACCAGCGAGCTGCATGCGCGCATTCGCGCGGTGCTGCGCCGGCGTGCGCCCGAGGCGCTGGAGCAGGCGGTGCGGCCGGTGATCTGGAGGTCGACCCGGCGACGCATCGCGTCACGGCTTGCGGGCACGACGTGCACATGGGGCCCACCGAGTTCCGGCTGCTGCATTTCCTGATGACTCATCCCGAGCGCGTGCACAGCCGCAAGCAACTGCTCGACCGGGTGTGGGGCGACCACGTGTTCATCGAGGAGCGCACGGTCGACGTGCACGTCAAGCGTCTGCGCGACGCGCTGAGCCCGGTGCAATGCTCGACGATGATCGAAACCGTGCGCGGCGTGGGCTATCGTTGTCGCGCGCCAGGCCAGCTCGCTGGTGGCCTGAGGCCGCCGCGCGAAGTCGATGGCGCTGAGCGCCGGCAGTGATGGCCGGGCTGTGCCCCGGCTGCTCGGCGCGTTGGTCGTCTGCCGCGCTGGTGGGGCTGGTCGGCGATCTGGCGGCCGCTGCTGCGTCGCGCGACCACCGGTGGGCATCGCCGGCGCGCTGCTCGGTTTCGTGCTGGTGGCGGCTCGCGACGTTTTGCGCGGCGCGCCACCTGATGACCTGGTTGCGTGGCACGCAGGACGGCCGAGGCGCCGCGCGACACCGGCTTCTGGGGAGAACTGGGCTATCGCATCGAGCGTGCACTGCGCCGCGCGAGCAGGACTGCAGCGCGAACGCCAGCGCATCGCTCAGTTCCTGTCGGCGATCGAAGCGTCGCCCAACGGCGTGATGCTGATCGATGGCGGCGAGCGGATCGAGTGGTGCAACTCCACCGCCGCCGATCACCTGGGCGTCGACCCGGCGCGCGACCTTCGGGCAGCGCGTGACCAACCTGTTCGTGTGCCGGCGTTCGTGGCGCACCTGCAGGCGCGGCGAGCGACCAGGCCTGACCTTTCGATTCCCGCGCGGCGCGGCACGCTGGCGGTCGGGTGCGGCCCTATGGCGACGGGCCAGAAGCTGTTGATCACGCAGGACGTGACCGAACGCCTGCGCACCGACGAGATGCGCCGCGACTTCGTGGCCAACGCCTCGCACGAGATCCGCACGCCGCTGACCGTGCTGGCTGGCTTCGTCGACACGATGAACCAGATCGAGCTCACGCCGCCCGAGCGCAAGCGCGTGCTCTCGCTGATGAAGGAACAAACCGACCGCATGCGCGTCCTGCTCGACGACTTGCTGACGCTGGCACAACTCGAGGGAGGTCCCAGGCCGCCGGTGGACCAATGGATCGACGTCGAGGCGTTGCTGCGCCGTGTGCAGGCCGACGCACAGTCGCTGTCGGCGGGGCGCCACGAACTGGTCTTCGAAGTTGCCGCCGGCGCCGTGGCCGGTGCCGAGTCGAGCTGTACGGGGCCTTGCTCAACCTGGTGAGCAACGCCGTTCGCTACACACCCGCGGGCGGCCGCATCACGGTGTCGTGGCAGCGGCGCGCGCAAGGTGCCGGCGTGTTCGAGGTGCGTGACACCGGCATCGGCATCGCGCGCGAACACCTGCCCCGGCTGGGCGAGCGCTTTTATCGCGTCGATGATGGCCGCTCGCGCAGCAGCGGCGGCACCGGCCTCGGGTTGGCGATCGCCAAGCACACCGTGCAGCGCCACGGCGGCGAGCTGAGTGTCGACAGCGAGCCCGGCAAGGGCTCGGCGTTTCGGCTGGTGTTGCCGGCATCGCGGGTGCGCTGAAGTCCCCGCAGTCACTGTCGCGACGTGGCGCCGACGGCGGCCGGTGCCCGTCGATAGACTCCGGTGACCTCGTCCCTGTCGGTGGGCCGGCGCTCGATGGCGATGGTCTGCCAGCCCGGCGGCACCTCGGGCGGGTTGGCGATCGTGCCTGCCTTCACCCACACCGGGCAATCGCTGGTGGCGGCCACATCGGCGCGCGCCTCGACTCGCCAGCGGCCGTGGTACTCCAGCGCGGCCGTCAGTGCACGCGGCACAGCCGGGCGCGCTGATGCACACGCCGGGTGGGATGTGCTTGGACAGCAGCGCCACGTGCGCGCGGTAGCTGCGGGCGAAGTCCAGCGGCTGCAGCCACAACGTCATCGCCAGGTTCCACGCCAGCACCACGCCGCCGGCCGGCAGCACCAGGCTGCGCCACAGCGCGGCGCGATGTCGTGCGGTGCGCCAGCGCACCAGCCACAGCCAGGCGATGGTGGCCACGATCGCGACGATCAAGCGGCAGCCACGCGAAGTGCGGCTTGAATCCGGGCGCAAGTTTCAGCACGCTGGCCGCCGTCTTGGCGGGCACGCCAGTCTGGATCGCGATGTAGACGAACCACACCGCGAGCGCCATCAGCGTGAAGAAGAAGACCGAGAACCAGTCGATGGCCGAACTGGTGCTGCGGTTCAAGGTCGGCAATGCGAAGGCCGCCAGCACCGCGACGCCGGGCAAGCCGAGCATCAGCGCACGGTCCAGGCCCCCCATCGCCAGATTGGCCACCAGTGCGGTGATCAGCACCGACAGCGGAATCGCGACGTGGCGTCGCGTCAGAAACCGGCGCCACCGCCACAAGGCCCACAGCGCGAGCAACCACGACGGCCACAGGAACCAGAGCCACTGGCGTGCGATGTGCGCCACCTGCATCGGCGCTGTCGGCGGCGTCACCCGCCAGGCCCATTGGCCGAGCAGCCACGCCGCCACGCAGGCCAGCAGCGTCGACGCCGCGACCCACCAGCCGAAGCGATGCACGCCTCATAGGTGGAGCGGGCGCAGATCGCGACCGCGGCCACACCGAGCACCGCGGCCATCATCGGGCGCGCCGCTGCTGCTGAGCATCGGCAGCGACAGCAGGATGCCGACGCGTGCCCGCCGCGGGTGGTAAGGCGCGACCGCGAGCGCCCATTGCGCGCCGGCCACCGCCGCCAGCTGCACCAGCTCGGGAGTGGTCTCGTGGCCGAGGTGCAGCAGCCCCAGCGTGGCCACCAGCGCGAGGATCGACGCATCGGCGATCGCGCGCGCGTAGTCGACGCTGCGTGCCTCGCCGCCAAAGGCAAACGGCAGCGGCTGGGCGGCCTCGGTGCGCGCCAGCGCGAAAGCAGGCGTACCACAGCGCGGCCAGCGTCAGCGCCAACAGCAACGCGAACGGGATGCGCACCGCCAGCGCCGGGTCGAGCCACGGCGAGGTCCACAGGATGAAGGCCGCGCCCAGCCAGTGCGGCAGCGGTGACGTGTCGGTGGGCACGCCGCCCAGCGCCGGCATCAGCCAGGACGTGCGGCCCTCGGCGATGGCCAGCATCTGGCCGAATGCGGTGAGGTCGGCGTTCTTCCACGGGTCTCGTCCGAACACGCCTGGCAGCACATAGGCGGCACACAGCAGCAGCAGCGCCACCCGCGGCAACTGCCGCGCGGCGTCGCTGGTCACCAGGGCCGGGATCGGGGCCGAGTTCACCTGCTCATCATGCCGCAGCCGCTTCGCCGGCCTGTCCACCGCGCGGTCGACGCCGGAAAACAAAAAGGCAGCCGAAGCTGCCTTTGTCGTGCGAAGCCGTGTGGCTCACTTCTTGAGGCCGACGCGCGCGAACTTGTTGCGGAACTTCTCGACCCGGCCGCCCAGGCTGTCGACGCTCTTTTGCGTGCCCGTGTAGAACGGGTGCGACTCGCTGGTGGTTTCCACCTTGACCAGCGGCAATTCGCGGCCGTCGTCCATCTTGATCGTCTCTTTCGTCTGCAGGCACGAACGGGTGACGAACTTGAAGCCGTTGGACAGGTCCACGAAGCAGACTTCGCGGTACTCGGGGTGGATGCCTTGTTTCATGGGAAGCCTCGGTGGTCGATTCGGGAGCCATGACGCGACCCTGCGCGCACGCACTTTCCGGTTGGAGGCAAGGGGCGAAATTATAGCTGCAGAGTCGCGGTCGAGCCTCACCCCCCGCGCCGCATCATGTCGAAGAAGTCCAGGTTGTTCTTGCTGGCCTTCATCTTGTCGAGGATGAACTCCATCGCCTCGATCTCGTCCATCGGATAGAGCAGCTTGCGCAGGATCCAGGTCTTTTGCAGGATCTCGGGCTTGAGCAGCAGCTCCTCGCGCCGCGTGCCGCTCTTGTTGAGCAGGATCGACGGGTAGACGCGCTTTTCCGACATGCGGCGATCGAGGTGGATCTCGCAGTTGCCGGTGCCCTTGAACTCTTCGTAGATCACCTCGTCCATCTTGGAGCCGGTGTCGACCAGCGCGGTGCCGATGATGGTGAGCGAGCCACCTTCCTCGACGTTGCGCGCCGCGCCGAAAAAGCGCTTCGGCCTTTGCAGCGCATTGGCGTCGACGCCGCCCGTGAGCACCTTGCCGGAGGAGGGCAGCACGTTGTTGTAGGCGCGCGCCAGGCGAGTGATCGAATCGAGCAGGATCACCACGTCCTTCTTCAGCTCGACCAAGCGCTTGGCGCGTTCGATCACCATCTCGGCCACCTGCACGTGGCGAGCCGCGGGCTCGTCGAAGGTGGAGCTGATGACCTCGCCGCGCACGGTGCGGATCATCTCGGTCACTTCTTCGGGCCGCTCGTCGACCAGCAGCACGATCAGGTGCACGTCTGGGTAGTTCGCGACCACCGCGTGCGCCAGGTGCTGCATCATGATCGTCTTGCCGCTCTTGGGCTGCGAGACGAGCAGCGCGCGCTGGCCTTTGCCGAGGGGCGCGATCAGGTCGATGATGCGGCAAGTGATGTTCTCTTCCGCCTTGATCTCGCGCTCGAGCCTGAACTGCTCCTTCGGGAACAGCGGCGTCAGGTTCTCGAACATGATCTTGTGCTTGCTCTCCTCGGGCGTCAGGCCGTTGACCTTGTCGACCTTGACGAGTGCGAAGTAGCGTTCGCCGTCTTTCGGCACCCGCACTTCGCCCTCGACCATGTCGCCGGTGTGCAGGTTGAAGCGGCGGATCTGGCTCGGCGACAGGTAGATGTCGTCGGTGCTGGCCATGTAGCTGGCCTCGATCGAGCGCAGGAAGCCGAAGCCGTCGGGCAGTACCTCGAGCACACCGTCGCCGAACACCTGCTCGCCGCCCTTGGCGCGCTTTTTCATGATCGCGAACATCAGCTCCTGCTTGCGCAAGCGAGCGACGTTCTCGATCTCCAATTCCTCGCCCATCTGGATGAGCGCGGAGACGTGGAGCGCCTTCAGTTCGGACAGATGCATGTGCTGCTGAAAGTCAGTGAAGGATCGGGCCCGATGCCAGATGGGCGCACGACCGGGATGACCGGCCGTGTTCCGCAGCATCAACGCCCCGCGACAGGGCGACTCAATCGAAGCTTCGGGGTTGAGGGCCGGAACCGCGCCGAGAGGTCACTGACGCGGCGGCAATCTTGGGCGGCACCTGCTGTGGGCTGTTGACCCTCAGGCGTCGCGATGGCGGGGATTATAGATGACCGTCGAGAAACGCGGTCAATTGTGATTTCGACAGGGCGCCGACCTTGGTGGCGGCCAGTTGCCCGCCCTTGAACAGCATCAGGGTCGGGATGCCGCGAATGCCGAACTTCGCCGGCACGTCGTGGTTTTCGTCGACGTTCATCTTGGCGATTCGCAGGCGGCCGGTGTAGTCCTTCGCCGCTTCGTCGAGGATGGGCGCGATCATCTTGCACGGGCCGCACCACTCGGCCCAGTAGTCAACCAGCACCGGCGTGTCGGACTTCAGCACATCGCTGTCGAACGACGCGTCGGACACATGCTTGATCAGTTCGTTGCTCATGGTGTGGCTCCTCGGCGGGCGGGCGTGCCCCGTGAGGGCCAGCGCGCGGCAATTCTGACACATCAAGGTTGACCTTAGCGCGTCGACGCACAATGCGCGTTGCCTATGGCGACGATCGAGATGATGCCGTTGTCCCCTGCGACGCGGCCGGCCGAACTGTGGCGATCGGTGGCGCATGCAGCGCGTGACTGGCTGGCCGAGCGGCGGTTGCCGGTTGCCGATGCGGTGCTGCTGGTGCCGTTTGCCGAACTGCTGGCACCGGCTCGCCGTGCTCTGGCGCAGTCAGGCGGCTGGCTGCCTCGCGTGCACACGACGCGCACCCTGGCCGCGGCGCTGGGCCCGCCGATGCACCACGCGGCCGGTGAGCTCACCGGAGACGCCACGATCGATCGTGCGACGGCGCGCGGCTTGCTGCGCGGTCACGCCTGGGCGGCAGCCTGGTTGCAGCGCGATCCGCGTGCCTTCGATGCCGCGTTGCAAAGCCTGGTGCGCACGGCCCACGCATTGCGCAGCGCGGCCATCTCGCGGCCACCGCACGAACGTGCCGCCTGGTGGCAGCTGGCCCGGCAACAGGTGGACTCCGGTGGCGGCGTGGGCGCTACGCATCGCCTGCTGCTGCGCGTGGCGATCGAATGGTGCGCGCTCAGTGACAGCGCGGACACCGACCGCCTTTTCGAGCATCGGCCAGCGGCGTGGATCGTTTTGACGCTGGGCGGCGAGGATGCGCTCGCGCTGAACGTGATGCGCGAGGCTGCTGTGCAGGGAGTACCGGTGCTGCAGTTGTCGGGCGACCCGGTGTCGAGCGATCCGTTCGAGAAATGGCCCGAACGCTGTGCGTTCGAACTCGAGGTTGCCGACGATGCCGAGGCGGAGGCGCTGGCCACCGCTTGGCAGGTGGCGCAGCAGGTCTCCGACGGCGTCACGCCGGTGGCGCTCGTCGCCCAGGATCGTGCGCTGGTGCGGCGCGTGCGCGCCTTGCTCGAGCGGCTGCATATCGACGTCGTCGATGAGACCGGTTGGTCGCTGGCCACCACGCGCGCGGGCGCGCATGCGGCGGCGGCGCTGCGCGCAACGCGGGCTCCCGCACGTCTCGGACGATGTGCTGGATTGGCTGAAGGCCGACCTCGGCGAGCATGTGGCCGACGAGCTGGCGACACTCGAGAAGCTGTGGCGTGGTGCCCGCGTCCAGGATGCGGGGCTGCGCGCACGGGCCGATGCGTTGTGGTTATCCGAACGCGCTCGCCTGGACTCTTTCGCGCGGCCGCGCCAACGGCCGCTGGCCCGCTGGCTGCGCGCCTTCGACGACGTTGCTGTATGGCGCCGCGCACTCGATGGCTTGGCGCGACGACGCGGCCGCGGTGCAGTTGCGCCGCGCGTTGCACCTGAACGAGCAAGGCCACGGCGGTGGCGCGTGGCCGGATGCGATGACGACGACGTGGAGCCTCGAGGAATTCACCGCATTGGGTCGATGCCACCCTGGAGGAAGCGGCCTTCGTGCCGCCGGCCGGCGAGCAGGCCGCACGCGTGGTCGTCACGCCGCTGTCGCGCGTGATCGGGCGTGAGTTCGCGGTCGCAGTGATGCCAGGCGCGGACGAACAGCGGCTCGGGCCGCTGCCGCCCGACCCCGGGTTGCTCGACGAGAACCTGCGGCGAAACCTGGGCTTGCCCGAACGCTCGGCCAGGCAGCGCCGCGCTGCGGTGTCGTTCCTGCAGCTGCTGCGCTTGCCGCGCGTGGTCGCGTTGCGCCGGCGCGCCGATGCCGACGAGTTGCTGTCGGCCAGCCCCTGGATCGAGCGCCTGCGGCTGGCGCGACGACAGCGCGGGGCGCCGCGCGCTGATCGAGCGCGACGTGCAGCTGCCGCAGCGCGAGGTGGCCGTGAGCCCGACGCCGCGACCGCTGCCGCAGGCCGTGGGTGCGCTGCCGGTCTCGCTGAGCGCCAGCGCCGTGGAGGCGCTGCGCCAGTGCCCGTATCGCTTCTTCAGCCGCGTGGCGTTGCGACTGTCGGAGCAGGAAGAGCTCGACGACGATGCCGACAAGCGCGACGCCGGCAAATGGCTGCATGCGACGCTCGAACGCTTTCACGTCGCGCGCGCGCGAGCCGTCGCGAGGCCGCCGACGACATCGACCAATTCGTGGCTGCCGGTCACGAGGCGCTGGCCGCATTGGCACGCGCACGAGGGTGTCTCGCAGGAGGCATGCTGCCCTTCAGCGCGGGGTTGCATGCGCTGGCAACGCGCTACACGCGATGGCTGCACGCAGCAGGAGGCGCAAGGCTGGCGGTTCCAGGCCGCCGAGGAGAGCGTCGAAGCCGCCGCCGAGCCAGGGCTCGCTCTGCGCGGCCGCATCGACCGCATCGATACCCGTGCCGACCCCCCGGCGGTGCGACTGATCGACTACAAGACCAGTTCAGCGGGAGGCGCTCGAAGGACAAAGTGCGCACGCCGCTGGAGGACACGCAGCTGGCCGTCTACGCGGCGCTGCAATTGGCCCGGCAGCCGGCTGCGGGGCCGGTCGCAAGCCTGCTACCTGGCGCTCGACGATGCCGAGGAGGCCGTTGCGGTCGTGCATCCCGACGTCGAGCACAGCGCGCAGGATGCTGGCCCGCCACGTCGCCGCCGAGCGCGCGCGCATCGAGGCCGGCGCGCCGTTGCCGGCACTGGGCGAGGAGCCCGTGTGCGACACCTGCGAGGCGCGCGGTCTGTGCCGGCGCGATCACTGGAGCGACCACAACGGGGATGCATCCGGTGCGGCTTGAGCCTGCGTACCGCGCCGACGGGCGCGATTGCGATCCAGCAGCGCTTCTATGCGCTGGCCTGCGACCCCGAGCGCAGCGGCGTGGTCGAGGCGTGCGCAGGTGCCGGCAAGACGTGGCTGCTGGTGTCGCGCATCGTGCGCGCGCTTGCTCGGCGGCGCCGCGCCCGACGAGATCCTGGCGATCACCTTCACCCGCAAGGCGGCCAGCGAGATGCGCGTGCGGCTGCACGAGTGGCTGCGCGAATTCGCCGAGGCCAGCCCCGAGGGGCGGCGTCTCGAGTTGCGCCAGCGTGGCCTGTCGGAGCCCGACGCCGCTCGGCTGGAGCCCGCGCTCGCGCAACTGCACGCCCGCGTGCTGCACGCCGGCGCCGAGGTGCAGGTCCACACCTTCCATGCTTGGTTTGCGCAGCTGCTGCGTCTGGCGCCGCTGGAGATGCTCGATGCGCTGGGGCTGCACCCAGCGATGTCGCTGATCGAGGAGGTCGACGACCAGCTGGGTGAGTTGATGCGGCGTTTTCAGCGCGAGGTGTTGAACGCGCCGGCATCGATGGCGGACTACCAGGCCCTGACCGAACGCCATGGTCGTCGGCGGCTGGACCAGTGGTTGCGCGCGGCGATCGACAAACGCCTGGAGATCGAGCGCGCCGATGCCGCGGCGCGCTGGATTCGGCGGTCGAGGCGGCTGCGCACCGTTGGCCTGCCTGCGCGGGGTTTGACCACCCGCTGCTGCGCATCACCGGCGACGCCGCACTGAGCGCGGCTGCTCGGCCGTGCGGTCGACGCGCTGGGCGCGGCCGGCAAGAACGAGCGCAAAGCGGGTGACGCGTTGGCTGCGGCGCTCGACCTCGGCGACGCGCGGGCGGCGCTGGACAAAGCCCGCGAGGCCTTGTTCACGAAGCAAGGCCCGCCGCGCAAGCTCGGCGACCTGGCGGCGGTGAATGCCGCCGTCGCGGCGCTGCTGGAGCTCGAGCAGCAGGTGACGCAGCAAGATGCGCACGACGACCACCGGCGCATGGTGCGCCTGAGTCGGCTGCTGCTCGGCTGCTGGCATGCGCTGAAGCGCGAGCGCGCCTTGATGGACATGCAAGACCTCGAGCGCGGCGCGCTGGCGTTGCTGGCCGACCCGGCGACGTCGGGCTGGGTGCAGCAGCGCCTGGACGCGCGGCTGCGCCACGTCCTGATCGACGAGTTCCAGGACACCAGCAACCTGCAGTGGCAGGCGCTGCAAAGCTGGCTGGCGTCGTACGCGGGCGCCGGCGGCGGTGCCAGCGGCCGGCAGCCGCTGTCGGTGTTCATCGTCGGCGATCCGAAGCAGAGCATCTACCGCTTCCGCGGCGCCGAGCCGCGGGTGTTTGACGCCGCGCGCGCGCTTCGTCGTCGAGGGCCTCGGCGGGCCACGACCTGGCGTGCAACCACACGCGGCGCAACGCCACCGGCCGTGATCGACGCGATCAATGCGGTGTTCGGCCGCGCGGTGGCCGACGGCGACTACGAAGGCTTCGTCGACCACAGCACGCAGCGCGCCGGCGAACCCGGCGGCGAGGTTCGGCACCTGCAGCGATGCGCCGCCCGACGACCAGCCGGCGGCATGCACGCGCCAGCGGCTGGCGCGACTCGCTGACCATGCCTCGCCACGAGCCCGCGAAGCGCCGCGCGCCGCGACGAGGCGCGCTGCGTGGCGCGCGGCGTGCGGCAACTGATCCGCGAGGGCAGGCGTCGACGCCGGGCAGGTGATGGTGCTGGCGCGCCGCCACGACGTCGCTGGCGCGGGTGGCGCGAGGCGTTGCAGGCCCTGCACGTGCCTTGCGTTGCCGCCGAGGAGTTGCGGCTGGGCTCGTTGATCGAGGTCAACGACCTGGTGGCGGTGCTCGACGTGCTGGCGTCGCCCGGCCACGACCTGTCGCTCGCGCAGGCGCTGAAGAGCCCGCTGTTCGGTGCCAGCGACGAGCATCTGCTGGCGCTGGCGCGTCGGGCGTCGCGGCCGCGGTGCGACCGCATGGTGGAGCGCCTTGCAGGACTGGCCCGATGCGCCGCGCTGCGCTGGCGCGCGCGCGCGACCTGCTGGCGCGTTGGTCGGCCGATGCGCGCCGCGCTGCCGCCGCACGACCTGCTCGATCGGGTGGTCGATCAGGGCGAGCTGATGCCGCGCCTGGCGGCTGCGGTGCCGGCCGAGCGCCGCGTGGCGGCGCTCGCCGCGGTCAATGCGCTGCTCGCGCTGTCGCTGTCGCTCGACGGCGGCCGTCATGCCAGCGTCTACACCTTCGTGCGCGCACTGCGGCAACGGGCGCTGTCGGTGCGTGCGCCGGCGCCGCCAGGACGCGGTGCAGCTGCTGACGGTGCATGGCGTCAAGGGGTTGGAGGCGCGCTTGCGTGTGGGTGGTCGACGCCGATCCGCGCGACCCGAGCGAGGCCAAGCCCGGGCGTGCTGATCGACTGGCCGGTGGAGCTCGACGCGCCGCGCCGCGTCGCCTTCGTGGCCGACCTGGCGACGCCCTGCGCGTCGCTGGCCGAGCTGCGCGCCGCAGGACCAGGCGGCCGCGCAACGCGAGGAGCTGAACGCGCTGTACGTGGCGATGACGCGCGCGCGCGACCTGCTGCTGTTCAGCCGCACGCCGCCGCGCCGCGACGACGCGCGCGTCAGCTGGTGGACGCGCACGCTGCCGCACGGCCTGTGCCTGGTCCTTGAGCGATGCGCCGACGACACCGCACGCCATTGCCGCAGCGCGCACCGTGGCGGTCACCGAGCTGCCGCAGCCGCCGGGCTGCTGCCGGCGCCGCGCCGGCGCCCGCAGCGCGAGCCGAGCGCCGCACGGCGCCGCGAAACTCGGGCGCGGCGGTGCACCGGGTGTTGCAATGGGCTCGCCGCTGGCGCAGCAGGCGCACCGATCTCGGCGGCCTGGCCGCAGCCGCCGCTGGCCGAGTTCGAGCTGCCGCCATGCGGCCGGCGAGGCGGTGATCGTCGTATGCGCGAACGATTCGCGACAGCCCGGCGCTGCAGCGTTTCTTCGACCCCGCGCTGTTCGCCTGGAGCGCCGACGAGTTCGACGTCGTCAGCCAGGGCGAATCGCTGCGCATCGACCGCCTGGTCCGCGTCGGGCCCGACGAGCGGCCGAGCTGGTGGGTGCTCGACTACAAGCTGGCGTTCGACGCGGCAGCCGACGAGGACTTGCGCCGCCAGTTGACGCGCTACCGCGACGCCGTGCAGGCGCTCGTCGGCGACGCACCGGTGCACGCCGCATTCGTCACCGGCGACGGCGCGCTGCACGAACTGGAAGCCCTCGGTCCGGCCGTCGAATAACCCCGCGCTTGCCCGCCACTTCGGGCGATTGCCGGGGTCGCGCATTGGGTTCAATCGGCGTACGACCGGCATTGCTGGTCGGCTGCCCCAGCCACGCCCATGACAGCGTCCGATCACGCCCCCGCGACCAAGCGAAGCGCGTCCGCGCAGCCCGCGGCATCGCCGTCGTTCGGGCGCTTCAAGCTGCAGCGGCTGCTGGGCAAGAGCGCGCACACCCTGATCTGGCTGGCCAGCGACCCGCAGGTCGACGCCGAGCGCGTGCTGGTGATGCCGCGCGCACAGGCCGGCCGACGCCGCCGAGCTGCAGCGGCACCTGCAGGCCGCACGCAAGGCCATGCGCGTCACGCATCCGGGCCTGGCGGCCGCCGTCGAGGTGGGCGAGCACGACCGCTGGCCGTACGCCGCCTACGAGCGTGGCGAGTCGAACACGTTGATCGAGCTGACCTCGTCGCAGGGGTCGCCGGCGCTCGATGTGGCGCGCTGGAGCATGCAGGTGCTCGACGGCCTGGCCTTCGCGCACGAAGCCGGCCTGGCACATCGCGACATCCAGCCTGCGATGGTGTCGATCGATGACGGCGGGCGGGCGCGTCTGATGGGGCTGGAGATCGCACCGGCACCCGCCGGCCAGGCGGCCGCCGCGGCCGATCCGGCGCACCCGGTGACGGGCTTGCAGGCGCAACGCCGCGACTCCGAACGCGACGTGCTGGCTTTCGGTCTGGTGCTGCACCACGCGCTCACCGGGCAACACGCGCTGGACCAGGTCGACATCGGCGTCGGCGATCGCCTTGATGCCGCCGCAGGGCCGCGAGATCGTGCGCCTGCCGTGGACCACGGCGCGGCCGATTCCCGAGGCGCTGCGCGTCATCGCCAACCGCGCCACCGACCGCCAGCAGCGCCACCGCTACCACAGCGCGCGCACGCTGGCGCGTGCGCTGGAAGGCTGGATTCGAGCCGAAGAGGCGACCGACGGCGGGCCACTGGCATTGCTGATCGACCGCCTGCGCAGCATCGGTGCATTGCCTTCGCTGCCCGGCGCCGCCAAGCGCGCCGCACGGCTGGCGCTGATGGAGCGCGAGCGCACCAACGAGCTGGCCGAGATCGTGCTGCAGGACCCGGCGCTGTGCTTCGAACTGCTGCGAGCGGTGAACACCGCCGAAGTGCGCGGCGCGATGATCGCCGGCAGCGGCCCGGTGCTGACCATGCGGCGAGCCATCGCGATGGTCGGCCTCGATGGCGTGCGTCGGGCCGCGTTGTCGCTGCGTGATTGGCCGGGCCCGCTGGGCAGCGGCGCGGCCAGGCAGCTGGAGGCCGCCATCGCTCGCGCGCAACGCGCCGCTCGCATCGCGCAGCTGCTGCGCCCGCCGGGCTACGACGCCGAGGTGGTGTACCTGGTGGCGTTGCTGCAAAGCCTCGGCCGCCTGGTCACCTGCTACCACTTTCCCGAAGAGGCGGCGCAGATCCGGCGGCTGATGCAGCCGGCGAGCGCCGAGCAAGAGGGCCAGGCCGACGAGCCCGGCATGACCGAAGAGGGCGCCTCGCTGGCGGTGCTGGGGGTCGAGATCGACGCGCTCGGCTCGGCGGTGGCGCGCCACTGGGGGCTCGACGAAGCGGTGCTGCACATGATCCGCCGGTTCGGCCTGGCCAGCGCGGTGCGCACGCTCGAAAACGACGACGACATGCTGCGCGCCACCGCGAGCTGCGCCAACGAGTTGGTCGACGCGTTGAGCCTGCCCGCGCATCACAACGCTGCCGCGCTGCAGCGTGTGGCGCAACGTTATGGACGCGTGCTCGGCATGACCTTGCGCGATCTGCAACTGGCGGCACAGGGCGAGTCGCCGCACGACGACGGCGGCGACGATGACCGAGGCGAGTCGAAGTCGACTCGGCATGTAGCATGAGCCCCGCCCGGCCGTCCGAAGGGCTCATTCCCGCTCGGCGGGAGGGCGCGTAGCGCCAAGGTGCGCCAATGAGTGCCAGCGCGTCCACGCACGGGGCCGGCGGGCGAGTCGGTCGCTTCGAGCTGCTCGACGTGCTCGGCCGCGGCGCGCAAGCCGTGGTCTGGCTCGCCAACGACCAGCGGCTCGACCGCGAGGTCGCGTTGAAGCTGCTGTCGCCGGATGCGCAGGCCATCTCGGTGAATCAGTGGCTGCACGAGGCACGCGCGGTGAGCCGCCTGACGCATCCGAACATCGTGCCGGTGTTCGAGGCCGACGAGGCCGAGGGGCAGCCGTATCTGGTGTTCGAGCTACGTGCGCGGCCAGACGCTGGCCGAAGCGCTGCGGCGCAGCGGCGCGATGCCCGAGCGCGCGGCGGCGACGTTGATGCTCGGCGTGCTGGACGCGCTGCGTGCAGCGCACGCGCAGGGCATCGTGCACCGCGACCTGAAGCCGTCGAACATCCTGCTCGACGCCGATGGCCGTCCGCGGGTGATGGACTTCGGCATCGCCGCACGCGCCAGCGACGGCGCCGGGCTCGTCTGCGGCACACCGGGCTACATGTCGCCCGAGGCGGCGCAGCGGCGGGGCGCCGACGCCGGCCATGGACGTGTTCGCCGCCGGCATGATGCTCGGCGAATTGCTGTGCGGGCAGCCGCTGCTGGTCGAGCGCGACGCACAGCGCGCGCTGCGGCGCACGATCGACGAGGACGTGGCGTTGCCCGAGGCCGCGACCATCGACGCCGGGTTGCGCGCCGTCGTGCTGCGCGCCATGGCACGCGATGCGGCGTAGCGCTTCGACAGCGTGGCGGCCATGGCCACGGCGCTCGACGGCTGGCTCGCTGCCGGCGACGGCACCGATGCCGCCTCGGCCTCCACGGCACGCTGGACTTCCTGCTGCGGCGCATGCGCCACAAGAGCGACTTTCCCGCCTTGTCCGACGCCGTCGCCAACATCCAGCGTGTGGCCGCGTCGGACAACGAGAGCGTCAACCGGTTGGCCGCCGAGATCCTCAAGGACGTGGCGCTCACGCACAAGCTGCTGCGCCTGGTCAACAGCGTGTCGTTCCAGCATGCCGGCGGCGGCACCATCTCGACCGTCTCGCGCGCGATCGCATTGATCGGCTTTGCCGGCATGCGCAACATGGCGCTGTCGCTGGTGTTGCTGGACCACATGAAGGACAAGCAGCACGCGGCGCAGCTGAAGGAGGAGTTCCTGTGCGCATTGATGGCGGGGCAGTTGGCCAGCGAGTTGAGTGCCGCAAAGTCGCGAGGCCGAAGAGTCGTACCTGGGCGCGCTGCTCCACAACCTGGGCCGGCTGCTCACCGAGTTCTACCTGCCCGAGGAGGCGCGCGCGATCCGCGACGAGTTGCGGCCGCATGCGGCCCGCGCCGGCGCTGCGGCCCCGAGTGCCGAACAGGCCTCGCAGCGGGTGCTGGGCGTCGGCTTCGAGCAACTGGGCATCGGTGTCGCCCGCACGTGGGGGCTGCCCGAGAGCCTGCAGCAGTGCATGCGATCGCCCGAAGGCGAGCCGCCGGCGCGGCGCCTGGAGTCCGGCGCCGAGCGCGCACGCTGGCTTGCGCGCGGCTGCAACGAATTGGCCGAGGCCGTGATGCAAGGCGATGCGCCGGCGTCGCCCTCGATGAGCAAGCTGGCCGCAGGGTATGGCGCTGCATGGGGAGTGGCGCCGAAGGACGTGCTGCAAGCGGTACAGGCGTCGCGCACCAAGTTGCGCGGCATGGCCGAGGCCATCGGCCTGAAGCTGCCGCCGGACTCGGCCGCCCAGCGCTTGATGGCTGCAGCTTGCCGACGCCGAGGCTGGCGCTGCCGGCGCCGACCCGGCAGCGGCCGAGGCGGCGACGCTGGTGATCACGCCGCACGCCTCGATGCCGCCCGCGCTGCCGGCCAGTGACGTGTTGACCGCCGGCATCCAGGACATCACCCACACCCTGGCGCAGGAGTCCTTCCAGCTCAACGAGGTGCTGCGCATGATCCTGGAGACGATCTACCGCGCGCTCGGATTTCGCTGCGTGGTGTTCGCGCTGCGAGACCCCAAATCGGGCACGCTGACCGGGCGCTTCTGGGTTGGGCGAGGGCGTGCAGGCGCTGGTGTCGCAATTCGCGGTGCCGCTCGGCGATGGCCGCGCGCCCGCCGCGGACCTGCTGGCCGCCGTGTGCCAGAAGGGCTCCGACCTGTTGATTGCCGATGCCGCTGCGGCGCAAGTGGTCAAGCGCCTGCCGCCCTGGCTGCAGCGTTGTGACCAGGCGCGCACCTTCCTGCTGCTGCCGCTGGTGATGAAGGGCGCGACCTTCGCGCTGATCTACGCCGATCGCGCGCAGGCGGGCAGCATCGCTGCGGGCGAGAAAGAACTCTCGCTGTTGCGCACGTTGCGCAGCCAGGCGGTGATGGCGTTTCGCCAGGCGGCCTGACGAGCGGGCTCACGCAAAGGTCACAAAAAAGAAACGGCCGCCCATCGGGCGGCCGCAGGCACTCGGGCGCACTGTGCGCGCTCGATGCTTACTTCTTCTGCGTTTGCTCGCCGGCGGGGATCCCGGCCTTGGTCGCGTCCTTGGTTTCGGCCTTCACGTCAGAGCGAGCCTTGGTCGACTCGGGCTTCGCGGTCTTGGTGGACTGTTCGCCCGCGGGGATCCCGGCCTTGGTCGCATCCTTGCTTTCGGACTTGACGTCGGAGCGGGCTTTGGTCGACTTGGGCTTCGGGGTGGCGGGCGGTGCCGGCTTCGCCGGCGGTCCCGGTCTTGGCTTGACCCTTGGCTTCTTCCTTCACTTCGGCGCGGGACTTCTCTTGCGCCATTGCGCCGTAGGAAAACAGGGCAACGGCCGCGGCGGCAACGAGCGAGAGCGTGGTTTTCATCTTCATGTGGGCAACTCCTGGTTTGAGTCGAGGGAACGGACACTACGCGACGGAGCCATCACGCTCGGACCATGAACCCTCATCTGGTCTTGGAGCCTGCGCCGCGGAAACGCAGCGAAGGGAGCGAGTGCCTCAATCTGCCATCTTAACGTCGCCCTGCCGGCACCGTTGACACCCACGGTCTTCGAGCGGGCGAGGAACGTTGCGTTTCGTTGCGTTGACGCCTCAGCCCTCGCGCCGACCTAGGGTTACCACCCGGCCAGTCACCGCCCCGACAGAGAAGTGACGAGCCTTGCCCTCGGCACTGGTTGCAACGGCTGGGGCTGCTTGGTTCCCCACCTGACCCGGTTGACCGCGCTTCCATGCGAGGAGGCCCGTCGCGTGTGATTGTAGGCGAGGGGATCGCTGGATGCTCGTCATCGCAACTGCAGGTCGGCGGCGTCAAAGCGCAGCGACAGCGGTTCGATCGTCAGCTGTTTCGGACCGTCGTGCACCGCGCCGGCAACGAGTGCGCCGAAGCCGAGCTGCTGGGCGACCTGCACCGCGCGCGCGGCTTCGTCGGCGGCCACGAACAGCGCGAAGCCGGCGCCCATGTTGAACGTGCTGTAGGCCTGCCGATCGTCGAGCGACGCGTGCCGTTGAATGAAATCGCAGCACCGGCGGCACTGCGGGCAGCCGCGTGATGCGGTAGCTGAACGCCGAAGGATGGCGCAACAGCTTGCGCCAGCCGTGGCCGGTGATGTTGGCGCAGTAGTGCGGCACGATGCCCGCGCGCCACAGCGCTTCGGTGACCTGCGCGTACAGCAAGGTTGGGGCCAGCAACGCCTCGCCGTAGCTGAGCCCGGGCGCGACCGCGCGTCAAGTAGCCCTCGGGCAGCCGCTCGACCAGCTTGCGCGCCAAGCTCAGGCCATTGGCGTGAATGCCGCTCGAATGGAGCAGCACGATCGCGTCGCCCGGCGCCAGCCGTTCGCCCAGCGACAGGCGCTGCTTCGGATTGATCAGCCCCATGCAGGACGCGGCCAGGTCGATGCGCCCGGCCTCGACGATGCCGGCCAGGGCCGGCGTCTCGCCGCCACCCCACGCCACGCCGCAGGCTTCGCACGCCTTTTGCCAACCGCTGACCAGCTGTTGGGCGCGCGCGCTGTCGCCGAACCAAGTCGGAGCCGCCCGCCGCCCAATAGGCCTGCACCACCAGCGGCGTGGCGCCGACCGTGATGAGGTCGTTGACCGCCATCGCAATGGTGTCTTGCGCGATGCTGTCGTAGTAGCTCTTGCCGGTGAGGCTGGCCATTTCATCGGCCACCAGGGCCTTGGAGCCCAGGCACTCGACGATGGTGGCGATGTAGAAGGCGCCGACATCCACCACGTAGGCCGACTCGCCGCGCGAGGCCCGCACTTCGTTGAAGCCGTGCGCGCCGAGCTGCGACGCGGTGGCTGCGGCAGCGCGCTGCGCGTGCACCTTCAGCGGATCGATGAGGTCGTACTGAACGCCCGCCTGTTCATAGCTGAGCGACGCGCCAGCGGCCGCGGGAGCAACGGGATTCATCGGCCGATTATCGATGAGGTGGATGGCGCGTCGTTGGCGCGACTCTCGGAGGCGACTCGTAGAATGCCCGCATGGCATCGATGGTTCTCGCGCGCAAGTACCGGCCGCGCCGCTTCAGCGAGATGGTCGGGCAGGAGCACGTCGTGCGTGCCCTGAGCAACGCGCTGTCCAGCGGCAGATTGCACCACGCCTATCTGTTCACCGGCACGCGCGGCATCGGCAAGACCACGGTGTCGCGCATCCTGGCCAAGAGCCTGAACTGCACCGGGCCCGACGGTTCGGGGGGTGTCACCGCCGAGCCCTGCGGCCAGTGCCAGGCCTGCACCGAGATCGATGCCGACCGCTACATGGACTACATCGAACTCGACGCGGCGTCCAATCGCGGCATCGACGAGGCGCGCGAGCTGATCGAGCGTGCGGCCTACAAGCCCGGCGTCGGCCGCTTCAAGGTGTTCATGATCGACGAGGCGCACCAGCTGACGAAGGATGCCTTCAGCGCCTTGCTCAAGACGCTGGAGGAGCCGCCGGAGTACCTGAAGTTCGTGCTGGCGACCACCGATCCCGACAAGATGCTGCCCACGGTGCTGAGCCGTTGCCTGCAGTTCAACCTGAGGCCGATGGCGCCGCAGACGGTGCACGAGCATCTGGCGCATGTGCTGGCCCTCGAGCAGGTCGCGCACGATGCCGGCTCGTTGCGCCTGCTGGCCCGCGCGGCGCGCGGCTCGATGCGCGATGCGCTGTCGCTTGACCGATCAAGCCATCGCCTACGGCGGTGGCCGGCTCGAAGAGGCCGCCGTGCGCGCGATGCTCGGCAGCGTCGAGCGCTCGGTGGCCGCGGCCTTCGTGCAGGCGCTGGCCGCCCGCGACGGCGCGGCCGTGCTGGCCGCGGTGGACGACGTGCGGCAGCGCGGGCTGTCGGCCGCCGGCGCGCTCGAGGAGCTGGCCACGCTGCTGCAGCAGATGGCGATCGCGCAGGCGGTGCCCGGTGCGCTGGACGACGAGGATCCCGACACGCCGCAGGCCACGCGCCTGAGCTCGGCAGTGGCCGCCCGACGAATTGCAATTGCTTTACAGCATTGCCGTGCACGGCCGCGACGAACTGCAACTGGTGAGCGACGAGTACGCGGCGCTGACGATGGTGTTGCTGCGCTTCCTGGCATTTCCCGCCGCACCACCCGGTGCGGTGGCGATGCGGCCCGAGCCCGCGTCAGACGCGACGACCGCCGCCGCCGCGGCGGTGGAGACTGCGGCCAAGAAGGGCGCTGCCGTTCGCAGCCGACGAACCGCCGCCATGGGTTGACGCCGTGCCCGATGACGAATCCCCGTCGCGCCCCGCGAGCCGCGACGCGCCGAGCCGCGCGCACCGCCGAAGCGGCGCCCGCCGTGTTGCAGCCCACCGAACTCGGCGAGCGCTGGGCGGCCCTGGTCGGCACGATGGCGCAGCGCGGCCTGATCAGCGCCCTGGTGCGTGAGCTGGCGATGCAAAGCGAGTGGCTCGCGGTCATCTGCCGGTCCGCAAGGCCGCCGCTGGCGGTTGCGCGTGGAGCGCGAATCGCTGCGTGCGCCGGCGCTGCGCGACAAGCTGCAGGCCGCGCGTGGCGGCCGTGCACGGCGAGCCGGTGGAGCTGGAGCTGGTCGACGGCGTGCCGAACGACAGCCCGGCGTTGCGCGAAGCCGCGGCGCGCGCGCGCGCGCAGCAGCAGGCCGAGCAGACGATGACCAGCGACCCGGTGGTGCGCGAGCTGATGACGCAGTTCAAGACGGCGCGCATCGTGCCCGGCTCGATCAAGCCCGTTCAAAGGAACCCCACACCATGATGAAGAACCAGTTGGCCGGCCTGATGAAGCAGGCCCAGGCGATGCAGGACAACCTGCGCAAGGCGCAGGAAGAACTGGCCACTATCGAGGTCGAGGGTCAGGCCGGCGCCGGCCTGGTCAAGGTGACGATGACGTGCCGCCACGACGTCAAGCGGGTGAGCATCGACCCGAGCCTGCTCGGCGACGACAAGGACATGCTCGAAGACCTGGTGGCCGCGGCATTCAACGACGGCATCCGTCGTGCCGAGGCGACGTCGCAGGAGAAGATGGGCAAGCTCACGGCCGGCATGCCGCAGATTCCCGGCATGAAGTTTCCGTTCTGAACGCCAGCGTGTGACCGAGCGCGCGCTGCAGGACCTGCTGGACGCGCTGCGTCGCCTGCCAGGCGTCGGCGCGCGCTCTGCGCAGCGCATGGCGTTTCACCTGCTGCAGCACGATCGCGAGGGTGCGCGCCGCATCGCGGCGGCACTGCAGGCCGCTGACGAGCAGGTGCGGCACTGCGAGCGCTGCCACACGTTCACCGAAGAGTGCGGTGTGTCCGATCTGCCTCGACCCGCGGCGCGACGCGCGGCTGCTGGCCGTGGTGGAGACACCGGCCGACCAGGCGGCGCTCGAGCGCACCGGCAGCTTTCGCGGGCTGTACTTCGTGCTGATGGGGCGCCTGAGTCCGCTCGACGGCGTGGGCGTGCGCGACATCGGCATCGCGCCGCTGCTCGAGCGCGTCAACGACGCCGCGCTGGAGGAAGTGATCGTCGCCACCAGCTTCACAGCCGAGGGCGAGGCCACCGCGCAGCTGATCGTGCAGGCGCTGGCCACGCGCGGCATCAAGGTGACGCGGCTGGCGCGCGGCGTGCCGGTGGGCAGCGAGCTGGAGTACGTCGACCTGTCGACGATCGCGCACGCGCTCAGCGATCGGCGCTGACAACCGCCGAAGGCGGTTGCGGCGCAGGCTCACATCGCGCAGCGATGTGAAGGCGCGGAGCGCGGGGCGTAGCCACCCTGCAGCGTCAGCCTGCGCTTGGCGGCCAGGTTGGCAGCCTTGCCGGCCGAGGCAGCGCCTTGCGGCCGGCGCTGGCTTGGCGGCCACCATCACGACGATGTTCTGCCCGCTGCGGAACTTGGCGTCCACGCCGACGTGGTTCCACATCGCCACGTGCTCGGCCGGAACGTGATAGCGCTGCGCCACCGCGGCCACGCTGTCGCCGCGGCGATGGGCGCGAAAGGTCACGCGGCGAAAGCCGCGCGTGTCGGGTGCCAGCGCCAGGTGGCCGTTTTCCGCCAGGTGCTCGGGCACGTCGACCAACGACTCCTCATCACGCGGCACCACCAGCGAAGAGCCGGCCTGCACCAGCATCGACGGCGGAATGCGATTGACGTCGCGCAACTCGGCCTCGCTCATGCCCACCAGCTCGGCGGCCTCGGCGGGCTTCAGCGTCTTGGGAGCCACCCACACCGTCCAGGTGGCCAACGGGCCCTCGTGGCGAGGCAGGTTGCGCACGAAGGCGTTGGCCGCCTCGTACGGCAGCAGCACTTGCGGCGTGCCGGCAGCCAGGATCACGGGCCGATTCATCTGCGGGTTGAGTTGCTGGAACTCCTCCAGGCTCATCCCGGCCAGCTTGGCCGCGAGTTCGACGTCGATGTCGCGCTCGATCGCCACGCTCAGGAAGTACGGGTGGTTCTCCAGCGGTGGCAGCGTCAGGCCGAACGCCTCGGGCCTGGCGACGATGTTCTTCACCGCCTGCAGCTTGGGCACGTAGTCGCGCGTCTCGGCCGGCATGCCGCGCAGGCTTTCGTAGGCGCTGGGTGCATTGCGGTCGCGCTTGCGTTGCAGCGCGCGCTTCACGTTGCCCTCGCCCCAGTTGTAGGCGGCCAGCGCGAGCTGCCAGTCGCCGTTGAACATGGCACCGAGCTTCTCGAGGTAGTCGAGCGCGGCGCGCGTCGAGGCCAGCACGTCGCGGCGGTCGTCGCGGAAGGCGTTCTGCTTGAGCGAGAACACGCGTCCGGTGGACGGCATGAATTGCCACATGCCGGCGGCGCGCGCCGATCGACATCGCCTGCGGATTGAAGGCGCTCTCGACGAAGGGCAGCAGCGCGAGGTCGAGCGGCATGTTGCGCTTGTCGAGTTCCTCGACCACGTAGTAGAGGTAGCGCCCGCCGCGCTCGGTCATGCGCGCCACGTAGTCGGGGCGCTCGGCGTAGTACTGCTCCCACTTGCGCACCCGCGCGTTGCTCATCGTCGGCAGCGAGTAGCCGGCACGCAGGCGTGACCACAGGTCGATGCGGGTCGTCGGATCGTCGAAGTCGACGCGGGTCTCGGGGCGCAACGGATCGGCCGCTTCGGGTGGCGTGGCCGGCGCAACGTTGGCAGGACCCGGGGCCGACTTCGGCCGGTGCCGACGCCGCGGTCACCGGCGGCGCGGCCGCGGGCGGTGCGCTCGCGGCAACCGGTGGCATCGCCGCGACCGTGGCATCGCCGCTGGGCCCATCTCGGCGGCGTGACGGCGCAGCCGCAGACAAGCGCCGCAACGGTCGCCACCGCGAGCCACGCCCACGGCCTGGCCGGCGGTCGCGGCGCGGGACGTCGGGTCAGGCAGCTCGAAGGCGAGGCACGCGGCACGGTGGAGTCGGCAGTTGAATTCATCATCCAGCGCGTCGATGGCGATGCCGGCGCGCGCGCGCATTGTCCGGTCATCACACGCCAGCGTCCGGGGCGTAATTCACGGCGTTGACCGCGCTGGCTGTCGTGCGAAAGCAGTATCCGCCTGCGTGCAGTCGCGACGCACGAACTGGCCCTCGCGGCCCAAGCAACCCTGAGTCACTAGAATGCTCTGCAGTCATCACAACGCCGGTGGTTGAACAATGCAACCTGCTGACCGGCAAGAGCGACGATGATTTTCGTCGCGGCAAGGCGCCATCACAGGCATGACGACGCGAGACGACGCGATTATAGAGTTCGCCGACTGGCTGCTCAGCCCGCCGGGCCGCTACCTGCTCGACTGGGAACAAGCGCGCATCGACCACGCGGTGGCCGATCTGTTCGGTTTCCACGCGTTGCAATTGGGGTTGCCGCAACTCGACGCGCTGCGCGCCAACCGCATGCCGCACCGCTGGGTCGCGCAAGACTCGCTCGTGGTGCCCGAGCGGGTGGAGTTGCCGGCACCGCTGGAGCCCATCACGACGCAGTCACCCAACGTGCCGGTGGCGCTGCATTGCGATTTCGATGCGCTGCCGTTTCCGAGCCAGAGCGTCGACCTGCTGGTGTTGCCTCATGGACTGGAGTTGGCGCGCGACCCGCACGAAACGCTGCGCGAGGTCGAGCGTGTGCTGGTGCCCGAGGGGCGAGTCGTGATCGTCGGCTTCAATCCGGCGAGTCTGTGGGGGCTGCGCCAGCGCTTGGGCTCGATGCGCCAGCGCCTGGGTTTTTCGCAGCGGCCACGTTACCTGCCGCACGCCGGCGAGTTCATGGGCTATTGGCGGCTGCGCGACTGGTTGCGCCTGCTGAGCTTCGAGGTCGAACAGGCCCGCTTCGGTTGTTGGCGTGCCCCGGTGCGATCGCAGGCGTGGCTCGACCGCTGGGCCTGGATCGAAGGTGTCGGCGAGCGCTGGTGGCCCGTGCTCGGGGCGGTGTACTTCGTGATTGCCGTCAAACGGGTGCGCGGCATGCGCCTGGTCGGCTTGGCGCGTCGCGAGAAACTCCAGCCGAAGGCCGCGCCTGCGGTGGTGGCCCACCACCGCCGCGAAACCTCCGAAGTCGATTGACCCCCGAACGATGAGCGACCCGGTGGTGGTCTACACCGATGGCGCCTGCAAGGGCAACCCCGGCCCGGGCGGCTGGGGTGCGCTGCTGCGCTGGGGCGATCACGAGAAGGAGTTGTTCGGTGGTCAGGCCGAGACCACTAACAACCGCATGGAGCTCACCGCGGTGATCGAGGCGCTGGCCGCGCTCAAGCAGCGTTGCCAGGTCGCGGTCTACACCGACAGCGGGTACGTGAAGAACGGCATCACGACCTGGATCCATAACTGGAAACAACGCGGTTGGCGCACCGCCGACAAGAAGCCGGTGAAGAACATCGACTTGTGGCAGCGGCTGGACGCCTTGGCTTCGCAACATGACGTGCGTTGGCATTGGGTGCGCGGGCACAGCGGCGACCCGGGCAACGAACGGGCGGACGAGTTGGCGAATCTGGGGGTGCAGAGCGTGCGGTGAAGGGCCGCTTACCCGCCTATGTAGTGCATCTCGATGCGGCGTTCGTCGCTGGGCGACGGGATGCCGGCACCGCGCAATTCCGAGTAACGGTCGCTGCGCCCGCCCCACACCTCGCGCAGCGCAGACGCGATCTCCAGGTCGCTGCGGCCGCTGCGCAGCAGCGCGCGCAGATCGTGGCCGCGGCTGGCGAACAGGCAGGTGAACAGCTTGCCCTCGGTGGACAGCCGTGCGCGATTGCAGTCGCGGCAGAACGCCTTGGTGACGCTCGAGATGAGTCCGATCTCGCCGCCGCCGTCGCGATAGCGCCAGCGTTCGGCCGTTTCACCGGGCGCGCTCGCTGCCATCGGCTCGAGCGGCCACACGGATTGCAGGCGTTCGAGCACCTGTGACGACGGCACCACCTGGTCCATGCGCCAGCCGTTGGTCGCGCCCACGTCCATGTACTCGATGAAGCGCAGCACGATGCCGCTGCCACGAAAATGGCGGGCCATCGACAGCACCTCGTGGTCGTTGACGCCGCGCTGCACGACCATGTTCACCTTGATCGGCGCCAGCCCGCAGGCGAGCGCTGCATCGATGCCGGCGAGCACGTCGGCCACAGGAAAGTCGGCGTCGTTCATGCGTCGGAACACGGCATCGTCGAGCGCGTCGAGGCTGACGGTGATTCTCGACAAGCCAGCGGCTTTCAGGGCTGCGGCCTTGCGCGCCAACAACGAGCCGTTGGTCGTGAGGGTCAATTCCAGCGGCTGGCCGTCGGCGCCGCGCAGCGCCGTCAGCATCGTGATCAACTCTTCGATGTGCCTGCGCAGCAGCGGCTCGCCGCCGGTCAGCCGCAGCTTGGTGACGCCGTGCGCGGCGAACACCTGTGCCAGACGCGTGATCTCCTCGAAGCTCAGCAGCGAGGATTGCGGCAGGAACTGGTAGTCGCGGTCGAACACCGCCTTGGGCATGCAGTACCCGCAGCGAAAGTTGCAGCGATCGGTCACCGAGATGCGCAAGTCGCGCAGCGGCCGGCCCAACCGATCGTGCAGGTGGCCCGTCGGTTCTTGCAGTTGCGCGGGGATCGTTGGCACCGCCGCCGCATAACGCAGGTCGGCCAACGGAATCACAGATTCGCCCATCGCGCCATTGTGCCGGTTGCGCGTCGGCGCCGCCCAAGCGCAGGCGGCCCGCGAGACCGGGCTTCTACGGATTGGCGTCGATTGCCGCCGCGCGGCGGGCCCCGGTATAGCGGCGCGACCAGTACGTGGCCGCCATGCTCTCGGTGCGGATCTGGGCTCCGGTGCGGGGTGCGTGGATGAAGCGGCCATCGCCCAGATAAATGCCCACGTGCGAAAAGGTTCGTTGCTGGGTGTTGAAGAACACCAGGTCCCCAGCCTGCAGGGCATCGCCCGCGGCCACAGGCCGCAGCACCGGCGCCTGCGCCTGCTCCTGGACGCTGCGTGGCAATTCGATGCCCAACGCCTGCCCGAACACGTGGCGCGTGAAGCCGCTGCAGTCGAAGCCCGTTTCGGCACTGACACCACCAGCTTGGTAGGGGCGGTCGAGCAGGGTCATCGCCGCGATCACCAGGTCGCCGGCGGCGAAGGGCGCCGGGACCTCGGCGGTCGGTAACGCCGGGCGCGGAGGCGCGCCGGCTGCGGCCGGGCGCCCCGCCGGTCCATCAGTGGCACACGCACCCAGGAGCAGGCCGGCTGCCACGACCCCTACCGCTGCGAATCGACGCCCTTGCGACATGGCCCGAGACCGTAGATCAGAGTGCCGGAATTATCAAGAAAAACTGTATTCATATCAATAACTTGCGAAGCGACTTTCAAGTTTCACCTGACCACTGTACCCAAAGCTACGCGTGCCCAGAGTTTGACTTGAGAGCAAAGGACGCGCTCGATCCGCACCGAGAATGGCAGCACGCGCACCAGGAGATGGAGATAGCGGCATGACGTATACCGAGTTCCATCGGCGATCTCTCGCGGAGCGCGACACCTTCTGGGCCGAACAGGCGCGCCTGATCGACTGGCAGCGCCCGTTCGACCAGGTGCTGGACTATCGCAACCCGCCGTTCACGCGCTGGTTCGTCGGCGGACGCACGAACTTGTGCCACAACGCGGTTGACCGCCACCTGGCGGCCCGCGGCGACCAGTCGGCGCTGATCTACGTGTCGACCGAAGTCGAGCATGAGCAGGTCTACACGTTCGCGCAACTGCACGCCGAGGTGCAACGCATGGCGGCCTGCCTGCTGGCGCTGGGTGTGCAGCAGGGCGACCGCGTGCTCATCTACATGCCGATGGTGCCGCAGGCGGTGTTCGCCATGCTGGCGTGCGCGCGCATCGGTGCCATTCACTCTGTGGTGTTCGGCGGCTTCGCGAGCGTGAGCCTGGCCAGCCGCATCGACGACGCGAGGCCCACCGTGGTCGTCAGCGCCGATGCAGGCAGTCGCAACGGCAAGGTCGTGCCCTACAAGCCGCTGCTCGACGAGGCGATCCGGCTTGCGCAACACAAGCCGAATCGGGTGCTGATGGTGAATCGGGGCCTCAGCGCGTTCACGGCCCTCGAAGGCCGCGATGTCGACTTCGCGGCGTTGCGTGAGCAGCACCTGAGCACCGCCGTGCCTTGCGTTTGGGTCGATGCCACCCACCCCAGCTACACGCTGTACACCAGCGGCACCACCGGCAAACCGAAGGGCGTGCAGCGCGACACCGGCGGCTACGCCGTGGCGCTCGCCGCCTCGATGAAGCACATTTTCCGCGGCAACCCGGGCGAGACCTACTTCTCCACCAGCGACATCGGCTGGGTGGTGGGCCACAGCTACATCGTGTACGGGCCGCTGCTCGCCGGCATGGCCACCATCCTCTACGAGGGCCTGCCGGTCCGCCCCGACGCCGGCATCTGGTGGAAGCTGGTCGAGCAGTACAAGGTCACCGCGATGTTCAGCGCGCCCACCGCGGTGCGGGTGCTGAAGAAGCACGACCCGGCGTTTCTGAGGAAACACGACCTGTCGTCGCTGCGCGCGCTCTTCCTCGCCGGGGAGCCGCTCGACGAGCCGACGGCTGCGTGGATTGCCGAAGGCCTCGGCAAGCCGATCATCGACAACTACTGGCAGACCGAGACCGGCTGGCCGATCCTCACCATCTGCAACGGGATCGAGCCGGCGCCGTCGAAGTTCGGCTCGCCGGGCAAGGCGGTCTACGGCTACGACGTCAAGTTGATCGACGAGGCCACGGGCCAAGAGCTGACCGGCGCCAACCAGAAAGGCGTGGTGGCGATCGAAGGGCCGCTGCCGCCGGGCTGCATGCAAACCGTGTGGGGCGACGACGAACGATTCGTCAAGACCTACTGGAACACGGTTCCCGGCCGCCAGATCTACAGCACCTTCGACTGGGGCATCCGCGACGAGGACGGCTACTACTTCATCCTCGGCCGCACCGACGACGTGATCAACGTGGCCGGACACCGCCTGGGCACCCGCGAAATCGAGGAGAGCATCTCCAGCCACTCCAATGTGGCCGAGGTCGCGGTGGTCGGCGTGGCCGACAGCTTGAAGGGCCAGGTGGCGATGGCCTTCGTCGTGCTGAAGGATCCGGCGCGCGTGGCCACGCCCGAGGCTGCGCTGCAACTCGAGGGCGAGATCATGAAAGTGGTCGACGAGCAACTCGGTGCCGTGGCGCGGCCCTCGCGCGTGCGCTTCGTCAGCGTGCTGCCAAAGACCCGCTCGGGCAAGCTGCTGAGACGGGCGATCCAGGCTGTCTGCGAAAGCAGGGACCCCGGCGACCTCACCACGATCGAGGACCCGTCAGCGCTGCAGCAGATCAGGGATCTGGTGGCGCGATAGGGTCGCGATTGCGGATCCGGAGGTCGCGGCCCGTCGGCCGCAGTTCATCGCATCGATCGCGCAAGCTCGAGCCGGCGCACGCACAATCCCGGCTCCGTGGAGGCAGTGCAGATGCGCCGGTTGTTGCTTTGGGTGGGATGGGCTTTCGTCGCGGCGACCGGCATGTCCGCTGCCGCGGCCACCTTGCCGGGGCCGGCCTTTCCAGCGTTCCGGTCGGCGGCAGCGCTGCAGGCGTACTGCGACAACGGGCTCGCACGGGCCAGGACGGCACAACGCGCCCTCGAGCGCCACCCGGCAGACGCCCGGTGGCTCGCCGCGTACGACGATCTCAACGCGTTGCTGGAAGACTTGGCCGGCCCGATCTATGTGCTGCCCAACGTGCACCCCGACAAGGCGATCCGCGACGCCGCCGACGCCTGCGAGTTGCGCTGGCAGGACTTCATATCCAGCCTCGGCCAGAACGCCACGCTGTACGCGGCGGCCGTACGGCTGAAGGAGCCCGATCCGATCGACGCGCTGCTGTTGAAGACCCTGCGCGAGGATTTCGAGGACGCCGGCGTCAGCCTACCCCCGGCACAGCGCAGGCGGGCCAAGGAGATCAACGACCGTGTCACGGCGCTCGGACAGGAGTTTGACCGCAACATCCGCGACGCGCGGATTCAGCTGTCGTTTTCGGTCGAGCAGTTGCGCGGCGTGCCCGAGGCTGTGTGGGGCGGCGTCAAGCGCGATGATCAGGGCCAGGTGCTGCTGGGCCTGGACCCCTCGACCTACCTGTCGGTGATGCAGGGCGCATCGGATGCGGCGACACGCGAGCGCATGTGGCGTGCCAAGACCAATGAAGGCGGCGCGCCCAACCTGAAGCTGTTGGCCGAGATCGGCCAGTTGCGCCGTGAGTACGCCGCGTTGTTCGGCGCCGCGAGCTACGCCGACTTCACGTTGCGCCGGCGCATGGCGCACTCGGCACGCGAAGCGCAGGCTTTCCTCGACGATGTGCTGAAGGCCGTGTCCGCCCGCGAAGCCACCGAACTCGGTGAGCTGCGCGTGTCCAAGGCGCGGGAACTGGGCTTGCCTGAGAGCCAGGTGACGTTGGAACGCTGGGACGCCGCCTACTACCAGGAGCGCATCCGCCGCGAGCGATTTGCGGTCGACCAGGAGGCGTTTCGAGCCTACTTTCCGCCGCAGGCGAGCCTGGCCTTCGTGATGCGGGTGATCGAAAAGCTGATGGGTGTGCAGTACGTGCGCGTCGACGGGCTCAAGCTGTGGCACCCCGATGTGCAGGCCTACGCAGTGATCGATCGTGCCAGCGGGCAGTCGATCGCGGCGCTGTATGTCGACCCGTTTGCGCGCGAGGGCAAGTACAACCATGCCGCGGTCTGGAGCTTTCGCAACGGCTCGCTGCGCCTAAAGCGCGCCCCGCAAGCGGCGCTGGTGGTCAACGTCGGCCGCAACGGACTGACGCTCGATGACCTCGAGACCCTGCTGCACGAATTCGGTCATGCGGCCCACAACAACCTGTCGGCCACCCGCCATTCGTCGCAGGGCGGCACCAGCGTGCTGCGCGACTTCGTCGAGGCGCCTTCGCAGATGCTGGAGCAATGGGTCTACGACCCGCAGGTGCTGCAGCTCATGCGCGAGGTGTGTGCCGCGTGCCCGCCGGTGCCCGAGGCGCTGCTCGCCCAGGCCAAGGCAGCCAAACACTACGGCAAGGGCATTGCGTACGCGCGCCAATGGCTCTACGCCGCGTTCGACCTCACGATGCACGGCCCCGACGCGCCTGAGCCGATGGCCTCGTGGGCCCGCATGGAAGGCGCCAGCGCGCTCGGGCACGTGCCGGGCACCATGTTTCCGGCCGGGTTCGCCCATGTCGCCGGCGGCTACGGCGCCGGCTACTACAGCTACCTCTGGAGCGAGGTGCTGGCAGCCGACCTGCGCACGGCGTTCGTTGCCGACCTGCTCGATGCAGCCGTCGGCGCGCGCTACCGCAAGACGGTGCTCGCCAATGGGTCGCAGGTGCTGCCGCAGGACCTGGTGCGCCGCTTCCTGGGCCGCGACGGCAACTCCCAGGCGTTCTACGAAGAGCTGCAGCGCTGACTGCCCGCTACAGCACGTCCGACGCGTAGTCGGCCAGCCGCGACCGTTCGCCGCGCGCCAGCGTCACGTGGCCCGAATGCGGCCAGCCCTTGAACCGATCGACCGCGAAGGTCAGGCCCGAACTGCCTTCGCTCAGGTACGGGGTGTCGATCTGTGCCAGGTTGCCCAGGCAGACGATCTTGGTGCCCGGGCCGGCGCGCGTGATCAGCGTCTTCATCTGCTTGGGCGTCAGGTTCTGCGCCTCGTCGATGATGACGAACTTGTTCAGGAAGGTGCGGCCGCGCATGAAGTTGAGGCTCTTGATGCGGATCTTGCTGCGCACCAGGTCTTGCGTGGCGGCGCGGCCCCATTCGCCGGCGCTGCCGTCGCCGCGGGCGAGCACCTCGAGGTTGTCGTCGAGCGCGCCCATCCACGGGCCCATCTTTTCTTCTTCGGTGCCGGGCAGGAAGCCGATGTCCTCGCCCAGCGGCACGGTGACGCGGGTGACGATGATCTCGGTGTAGCGCCGGTCGTCGAGCACCTGCGACAGGCTGGTGGCCAGCGTCATCAGCGTCTTGCCGGTGCCTGCGGTGCCGGTGAGGGTGATGAAGTCGACCTCGGGGTCCATCAGCAGATTCAGCGCGAAGTTCTGCTCGCGATTGCGCGCCGTCACGCCCCACACCGCGTTCTTGGCGTGCGTGTAGTCCTTCAGCGTCTTCAGCACCGCAGTCTTGCCGGTGATCTCGGTCACGCGCGCGTATAGAGGGGCCGCGCCCGGCGTTTCGAGGAAGACGAACTGGTTGATCATCAGCGCCGGCACCAGCGGGCCGGCGATGCGATAGAAGGTGTGGCCGCCCTGGCTCCAGCTTTCCATCGTCTTGCCATGGCGCTCCCAGAAGTCGGCCGGCAACGGCAACAGGCCGGTGTAGAGCAGGTCGCCGTCGTCGAGCGTCTTGTCGTTCTGGTAGTCCTCTGCAGGCAGGCCCAGCGCGCGCGCCTTGACCCGCATGTTGATGTCCTTGGACACCAGCACGATGTCGCGTCCCGGGTACTGCTCGCGCAACGACTTGACGACGCCGAGGATCTGGTTGTCGGCCTTGCCCTGCGGCAGGCCGTCGGGCAGCTTGACCTCGAGCAGCGTGGTCTGGAAGAACAGCCGACCCAGTGCCTCGCGCTTGCCGGTCTTGGCCAGGGGGATGCCGTCCTTGGGGTTCAACTCCGCCCCCGACGCCAGCGCGTCGAGTTCGCGGCTGGCCTGGCGGGCGTTGCGCGCCACCTCGCTCATGCCGCGCTTGTGGCTGTCGAGTTCCTCCAGCGTGATCATCGGCAGGAAGATGTCGTGCTCTTCGAACCGGAACAGGCACAGCGGGTCGTGCATCAGCACGTTGGTGTCGAGCACGAACAGGCGCTTCGGGCCGGCGGGCCGCGGAGGCGCGCGCCTTGGCCGCCGTGGGCGCCAGCAGCGGCGCCGCCGTTTTCGCCAGCGGCGGCTTGGCTTCGAGCCGCGGCGCGGCAGCGGCGGCCGCCGCGTTGGTCAGCGCCAACGGCTCCTTGCCGGTGTCGTGAGGGGGTTGCAGCGAGCGTTTGGCGGTGCGCGCGGCGGCCTGGGTTTCGTAGTCGGTGGCAGACAGCAGGGTGGCTTTGGAGGCGGGCGGCTTTGGCAGTGGCATGGCTTCGTAGGGCGCAGACCAAACAAAAAAGCCGCACAGTCGTCTGTGCGGCTTTCGTTCAACGGGTGAAACGCTGTTCGCGACTCACGGGCATGGGGCCATTATGCGCCACGCCGGGAACGCGGATTCAACTGGCTTTCTTCAACTCCTTCACGGCCTTGAGCACCTCGTCGACGTGGCCGGCCACCTTGATGCCGCGCCACTCGGAGCGCAGCACGCCCTTGGCGTCGATCAGGAAGGTGCTGCGCTCGATGCCTTTGACCTTCTTGCCGTACATGATCTTGTTCTTCACCACGCCGAACATGTGGCACAGCTTTTCTTCGGTGTCGGCGATCAGGTCGAACGGCAGTTCCAGGTTCTGGCGGAATTTCTCGTGCGATGCCATGTTGTCGCGCGATACGCCGAACACCATCGCGCCGGCCTTGACGAAGTCCTTGTGGCGGTCGCGGAATTGCATGGCCTCGGTGGTGCAGCCCGGTGTATGGTCCTTGGGGTAGAAGTACAGGACCACCACCTTGCCGACAAAGGCCTGGGGCGTGAACTTCACCCCACTGGTCGCGACGGCTTCGAACTCGGGCAGGGGTTTGTTCAGGACAGGCGTCATGAGGTGCGTTGTGATTGTCGGGGTGCACGAATAGGCACAGCCGGTGATTATAAAGTCGCAGGCGACACCCTCGGGCCATGCGTCCGGCGGCCGCCGGCGGCGCCGTGCCCGCCGCCTCACGACTCTTCGAACAACAACGCTGCGATCACGTTGCGCCCCTCGCTGACCAGCACGTTGTAGGTGCGGCAGGCGGCAGCGGTATCCATGGTTTCGAAGCCGATGCGTCGCTCGATGAGCGTGCGTAGCAGGGCCGGCTTCGGGAAGCGCAGTTGCGCGCTCCGCTGCCGAAGATCACGAGTTCCGGCCCGTCGGGCAGCAGGCTGTCGAAGTGAGCCTGGGTCAGTTCATCGAATCGCCGCGGCGGCCAGGCCCGCACCGCACCCGACCACGGCACCACCACGCTGCCCTCGTGCGCCTGCGCGCCGACCCAGACACCGCTGCGGTCGTGGCGCGCGATCGTGTTCACGCCGTCGAGGAAATCTGGCTGGAATTTCACGTTGCGCGGCTGCCTGTGCAGCAGCTTCGAGAGGGAACGTCGCTGCAGCCCGGTCTCTGAAAGTCGCTATGGTTAAATTGTAGATGGCGCAGCGCAGCAAACCGGGCTGTCTGCCGCACAACCAGGAGCCCGTTTTGGTGAAGCCGATCGCCAAGTCCAGCAAGCTCGCCGACGTCGGCTACGACATCCGCGGCCCGGTGCTCGAGAAGGCCCGCCAGATGGAGGAGGAGGGCCACAAGATCATCAAGCTGAACATCGGCAACCTGGCCGTGTTCGGCTTCGATCCGCCCGACGAGATCGTGCAGGACATGATCCGCAACCTGCCGGCGAGCGCGGGCTACACCGACAGCAAGGGCCTGTTCGCGCCGCGCAAGGCGGTGATGCACTACACGCAGGAAAAGCACATCGCCGGCGTCGGCGTCGACGACGTCTACCTCGGCAATGGCGCGTCCGAGCTGATCGCCTTCAGCCTCAACGCGCTGCTCGATGCGGGCGACGAGATGCTGGTGCCGGCACCCGACTACCCGCTGTGGACGGCCGCCGTGTCGCTGTCGGGCGGCACGCCGGTGCACTACCTGTGCGACGAGCAGTCCGACTGGCTGCCCGACCTGGCCGACCTGCGGCGCAAGATCACGCCGGCCACGCGCGGCATCGTGGTCATCAACCCCAACAACCCGACCGGCGCGCTGTACCCGCCGGAGCTGCTGAAGGAGATCGTCGACATCGCGCGGCGCGCACGGGCTGATCGTGTTCGCCGACGAGATCTACGACAAGACGCTGTACGACGGCCACACGCACACCAGCATCGCCTCGCTGGCCGACGACGTGCTGTTCGTCACCTTCAACGGCCTGTCGAAGAACTACCGCGCCTGCGGCTACCGCGCCGGCTGGATGGTGGTGTCGGGCGACAAGCGCCACGCCAAGGACTACATCGAGGGCCTGAACATGCTGTCGTCGATGCGGCTGTGCGCCAACACGCCGGGGCAGCTGGCGATCCAGACGGCGCTGGGCGGCTACCAGAGCATCAAGGACCTGGTGGCGCCCGGCGGCCGCCTGCGCCAGCAGCGCGACCTGGCCTACCAGCTGCTCACTGCGATTCCCGGCGTCAGCGTGGTCAAGCCGAAGGCGGCGCTGTACATGTTCCCGCGGCTGGATCCGAAGATCTACCCGATCGCCGACGACCAGCAGTTCGCCTACGAGCTGCTGGCCGAGGAGAAGGTGCTGATCGTGCAGGGCACCGGCTTCAACTGGCCGCGGCCAGATCACTTCCGGCTGGTGTTCCTGCCCAACCCCGACGACCTGACCGAGGCGATCGGCCGCATCGCAGCGCTTCCTCGAGCCACTACCGATCGAAGGCACGTTCCGACAGTGAAACCCATCCAGGTCGGCCTGCTGGGCATCGGCACGGTCGGCAGCGGCACGTTCAAGGTGCTGCAGCGCAACCAGGAAGAGATCCAGCGCCGCGCCGGCCGCGGCATCCGCATCGCGATGGTGGCCGACCTCGACACCGCGCGCGCGCGCAGCATCGTCGGCGACGCGGCGCAGGTGGTCGACGACGCGCGCCGCGTGATCGCCGACCCGGACGATCGACATCGTGGTCGAGCTGATCGGCGGCACGGCGTCGGCCAAGGCGCTGGTGCTGGAGGCGATCGCCAACGGGCAAGCACGTCGTCACCGCCAACAAGGCGCTGCTGGCGGTGCATGGCAACGAGATCTTCGCCGCCGCGCACGCCAAGGGCGTGATGGTGGCTTCGAGGCGGCGGTGGCCGGCGGCATCCCGATCATCAAGGCGCTGCGCGAGGGGCTGACGGCCAACCGCATCGAGTGGGTCGCCGGCATCATCAACGGCACCACCAACTTCATCCTGTCGCGAGATGCGCGACAAGGGGCTGGACTTCGCCACCGTGCTGAAGGAGGCGCAGCGCCTGGGTTATGCCGAGGCCGACCCGACGTTCGACATCGAGGGCATCGACGCCGCGCACAAGGCGACCATCATGTGCGCCATCGCCTTCGGCGTGCCGGTGCAGTTCGACAAGGCGCACGTCGAAGGCATCACCGCGCTGCAGGCCGCCGACATCCGCTATGCCGAGCAGCTCGGCTACCGCATCAAGCTGCTCGGCATGGCGCGGCGCACGCCGCAAGGGCATCGAGCTGCGCGTGCACCCGACGTTGATTCCCGGCCAAGCGGCTGATCGCCAACGTCGAGGGCGCGATGAATGCGGTGGTGGTGCAGGGCGATGCCGTCGGCACCACGCTGTACTACGGCAAGGGCGCGGGCTCGGAGCCCACCGCCTCGGCCGTGGTCGCCGACCTGGTGGACATCACCCGGCTGCACACCGCCGACCCCGACCACCGCGTGCCGCACCTGGCCTTCCAGCCCGACGCGATGGCCAGCGACGCCGATCCTGCCGATGGAGGAGGTCGTCACAGCCTACTACCTGCGCCTGCGCGTGGCCGACCAGGCCGGCGTGCTGTCGCGGATCACCACCATCCTGGCCGAGCACGACATCTCGATCGACGCCGTGCTGCAGCGCGAGTCGGCCGAAGGCGAGCGCCAGACCGACCTGATCATCCTGACGCACGACACGCGCGAAGGACGCATGAACCAGGCGATGGCGACGATGCAGGCGCTGCCGACGGTGCTGGCGCCGATCGTGCGCATCCGCAAGGAAGAGCTCGAATTGAGGTACGTCAGCACGCGCGGCGACGCCACGCCGCGCGCCTTCTGCGACATCCTGCTCGAAGGCCTGGCGCCCGACGGCGGGCTGTACCTGCCGCAGCGTTACCCGCGCGTCGACGCCGCCACGCTGGACGCGCTGGCGCGCGCTGCCGTACGCCGACCTGGCGTTCGAGATCCTGTCGCTGTACATCGACGACATCCCCGCCGACGACCTGCGCGCGCTGTGCCGCAAGACCTACGCGCGCGAGGTGTTCGGCAGCGACGCGATCGCGCCGCTGCGCGCGCTGGAGCCGGGCCTGTGGATCGAGGGCCTGTCCAACGGCCCGACGCTGGCCTTCAAGGACATGGCGATGCAGCTGCTCGGCGCGCTGTTCGAGTACGAGCTCGCGCGCCGCGGCGAGCAGCTCAACATCCTGGGCGCCACCTCGGGCGACACCGGCAGCGCGGCCGAGTACGCGATGCGCGGCAAGCGCGGCGTGCAGGTGTTCATGCTGTCGCCGCACGGCCGCATGAGCCCGTTCCAGCAGGCGCAGATGTTCAGCCTGCAGGACGCCAACATCCACAACATCGCGATCGAGGGCGTGTTCGACGACTGCCAGGACATCGTCAAGGCGGTGGCCGGCGACCTGGCCTTCAAGCGGCGGCACCGCATCGGCAGCGTCAACTCGATCAACTGGGCGCGGCTGGTGGCCCAGGTGGTGTACTACTTCGCCGGCTACTTCCAGGCCACCCGCAGCAACGACCAGCCGGTCAGCTTCGCCGTGCCATCGGGCAACTTCGGCAACGTCTGCGCCGGCCACGTGGCGCGCATCGATGGGCCTGCCGATCGAGCGCCTGATCGTGGCCACCAACGAGAACGACGTGCTCGACGAGTTCTTCCGCAGCGGCCGTTACCGCGTGCGCGGCGGCGGCCGAGACGCACGAGACCTCGAGCCCGTCGATGGACATCAGCAAGGCGTCGAACTTCGAGCGCTTCGTGTTCGACCTGCTCGGGCGCGACACGGCCCGCACGCGCGAGCTGTTCGGCCAGTGCATCGCCCGCGACGGCGGCTTTGCGCTCGACGATGCCAGCGCACGCGCGCTCGCGCGCAGTTCGGCTTCGTCTCGGGCCGCAGCACCCACGCCGACCGCCTGGCGACCATCCGCGAGGTCTGGCAGCAGCACCGTGACCTGATCGATCCGCACACCGCCGACGGCGTGAAGGTGGCGCGGCGAACTGCGGCAGCCCGGCGAGGTGATCGTGGCGCTGGAAACCGCGCTGCCGGTGAAGTTCGCCGAGACGCATCGTCGAGGCCATCGGCACGCCGCCGCCACGACCGGCCGTGCTGGTGGGCTTCGAGGATCGGCCCCGGCGCTGCATCGTGCTGCCGGCCGATGCCGAGCGGGTCAAGGCGCTGATCGCCGCGCACGATCGCGGCCTGATCGCGATGCGCGTCGAGGACTTGGCACGATCGCCGCGCTTGGCACAAGCGCTGCGCGACATGAATACAGCCACGAACCGCAAGCCTGAGCGCGCGCCGATGCTGAGCCTGGACGAAGCCGTGGCGCGCCTGATCGACGGCGCGCGCAGCCATGCGATCGCCGAGCGCGAAGACGGTCTCCACCTTCGACGCACTGCATCGCGTGCTGGCCGCAGGACGTGCTCTCGGCGCTCGACGTGCCGCCCGAGGACAACAGCGAGATGGACGGCTACGCGTTGCGCGCGGCCGACGTGCCCGGCGAGGGCACCGTGCTGCCGGTGTCGCAACGCATCGCCGCCGGCCAGGTCGGCACGCCGCTGCAGCCGGGCACGCGCGGCGCGCATCTTCACCGGCGCGCAGGTGCCCGCGGGCGCCGATGCGGTGGTGATGCAGGAGCAGTGCGAGGCGATCGCGCCGGCGCGACGACGGCGAGCTCGGCAGCGTGCGCGTGCAGCACGGTGCCCGCGCCGGCACGGCGATTCGCCGCCGCGGCGAAGACGTGCTGCGCGACGCGGTGGTGCTGCGCGCCGGCACCCGCTTGACGCCGCAGGCGATGGGCATGGCGGCCTCGGTCGGCGCGGCGACGCTGCAGGTGTGGCGCCGGCCGCGCGTGGCGCTGTTCTCCACCGGCGACGAGCTGGCGATGCCGGGCGAGCCGCTGAAGCCCGGCGCGATCTACAACTCCAACCGCTTCACGCTGCGCGGCCTGCTTGCAGGCGGCGGGCTGCACGGTCGATCGACCTGGGCATCGTGCCCGACCGGCTCGATGCCACACGCGACGCGCTGCGACGCGGCGCGCGCGCAGGCCGACCTGGTGCTCACCTGCGGCGGCGTCTCGGTGGGCGAGGAAGACCACCTGAAGCCTGCGTTGCAGGCCGAGGGTCGCCTCGACCTGTGGTCGGTGGCGATCAAGCCCGGCAAGCCGCTGGCGTTCGGCGCGGTGCGCCGCGGCGGCGGCGGCGAAGCGCTGTTCATGGGCTTGCCGGGCAACCCGGTGTCGAGCACCGTGACCTTCCTGCTGGCCGTGATGCCGGTGCTGCGCGTGCTGGCGGGCGCGCCGCCGCAGGGGCCGACGCCCGTCGCCATGGCCGCCGGCTTCGACTGGCCGCGGCCCAACTCGCGGCGCGAGTTCCTGCGCGTGCGGGTGGCCGCCGACGGCACGCTGGAGCTGTTCCCCAACCAGAGCTCGGGCGTGTTGACTTCGATGGTGTGGGCCGACGGGCTGGTCGACAACCCGCCGGCGCAGGCGATCGCGCGCGGCGACACGGTGCGCTTCCTGCCGTTGCCGCTGTTGTTGAAATGAGCTCGGCGGCGACGATGCAGGTGCAGGTGCGCTACTTCGCCGTCGTTGCGCGAGGCGCTGGGCTCGAGCGAGTCCGTCCAGTGGCCGCCGGGCACCACCCTCGCGGCGCTGCGCGAGCCTGCTGGCGCGCGGCGACGAGCATGCACGCTGCCTGGCGCGTGGACGCGCGGTGCGCTGCGCGCTCGACCAGGTGATGGTCGACGAAAGCGCCATGCTGCACGACGGGGCCGAGGTGGCCTTCTTCCCGCCCGTGACCGGCGGTTAGGCGTCGCGCCACGCCTCGTTGTGGCAGCGAGCGCATGACAGAATCGCACGCATGCAGCGAGCCGGCGTGACCGATCCAGCAGGCCGACTTCGACCTCGCCGCCGAAGTGGCCGCGCTGCGCGACGGCGACGGCCAGGTCGGTGCCGTGGCCACCTTCGTCGGGACCGTGCGTGACCGCAGCGACGGCGCGCACGTCACCGCGATGGAGCTCGAGCACTATCCGGGCATGACCGAACAGGCGATCGAGGCGATGATCGACGAGGCGCGCCGCCGCTTCGACATCCGCGGCGCGCGCGTGATCCATCGTGTCGGCGCGCTGCAGCCCGGCGACCAGATCGTTCTGGTGGCGGTGACGTCGGCCCATCGCCACGAGGCCTTCCAGGCCTGCGAGTTCCTGATGGACTACCTCAAGACCCAGGCGCCGTTCTGGAAGAAGGAGACCACGCCCGATGGTGCGCGCTGGGTCGACGCCCGGCAGGCCGACGATGCGGCGCTGGCGCGCTGGGGCCTGCAGATGGACAACGCCGGGTGAGCGCCACTGCCGCTTGGGCGAGCGGGGTGGCGGTGGCCGGCGGCGCGGCCCTCGGTGGCGCTGTGCCGCTGGGCTGCGGGCACTTGGCTCAACGCGCGCTGGCCGGGCTTTCCGCTCGGGACGCTGTTCGTCAATCTGCTGGGCGGCCTGCTGATCGGCGCGCGCTGGTGTGGCTCGACCGGCAGCCGCACGACGCCTTGCGCCTGTTCGTGATGACCGGCGTGCTCGGAGGGTTCACCACTTTCTCGGCGTTCTCGGCGGAGTCGCTTGACGCTGCTGGAGCGCGGCCAGTGGACGCTGGCGCTTGGCACACACCCTGGCCCATGTGCTGGGGGCGCTGGCTTGCGCGGCGCTGGGCGTCGTGCTGGCCCGCGCAGCGGCGGGCGGCTGAGATGACCCGCGGCCCGTTCGATGGAGGCGCCGAGTCGGCGGCCTTGCGCTCGGCGCTCGGCCGCTTCGCCACTGGCGTCACGCTGGCCACCTGTTGTGATGCGGGCGGCGCGTCGGTCGGATTGACCGTCAATTCGTTCGGCGCCTTGTCGCTCGAGCCGCCGCTGGTGCAGTGGTCGCTGCGCTGCGAAAGCCCGAGCCTGCCGGCCTTTCAGGCCGCCGAGTACTTTGCGATCAACGTGCTGACCGAGGCGCACATCGAGCTGTCGCGCCGCTTTGCCGCAGCGCACGGCAAGCGCTTCGAGCATGGGCGCTGGCATCCCGGCCGCCACGGTTGTCCGGTGCTGGCCGGCGCGTTGGCGGTGTTCGAGTGCGCCTTTCGCAGCGCCGACCGCCACGGCGACCATGTGCTGATCATCGGTGAGGTGCTGCATCACAGCGCGCATTCGGGCCCGCCGCTGTTGTTCCACGCCAGCCGCTACCGCCGCATGGGCGACCCGCTGTGAGCGTGCGGCCCGACGCGGGGCGGGACGAGTTTGACTTGGCGCAGACTGACGCGCTGCTGGCCGCCGCTTGAGGTGCCGACCGCCTTGAAATGCGGCCCGGCCTCCTCACCTGCGTTGGCAGTCCGGAGGAATCCATGCGACTCGACAAGCTCACCACCGCCTTCCAGCAGGCCCTGGCCGACGGCCAGAGCCTGGCCGTCGCGCGCGACAACCCCTACATCGAGCCGGCCCACCTGCTGGCGGCCATGCTGGTCCAGGCCGACGGCCCGAAGGCGCTGCTCGACCGCGCCGGCGCCAACACCGCCGCGCTGCGCACGGCGATGGACACCGCGATCAACGCGCTGCCGCAGGTGCAGGGCGGCGGCAGCCGGTGCAGCCCGGCCGCGACCTGGTGTCGCTGCTGCAGGCCGCCGAGAAGGAGGCCGGCAAGCGCGGCGACCAGTTCATCGCCAGCGAGATGTTCCTGCTGGCGCTGGCCGACAGCAAGACCGACCTCGGCGGCATCGTGCGCGGCCACGGCCTGACGCGCAAGGCGCTGGAGGCGGCGATCGACGCGGTGCGCGGCGGCCAGAAGGTCGACTCCGCCGAGGCCGAGGGCCAGCGCGAGGCGCTGAAGAAGTACACGCTCGACCTCACCGAGCGCGCCCGCAAGGGCAAGCTCGACCCGGTGATCGGCCGCGACGACGAGATCCGCCGCGCGATCCAGGTGCTGCAGCGGCGCACCAAGAACAACCCGGTGCTGATCGGCGAGCCCGGCGTCGGCAAGACGGCCATCGTCGAGGGCCTGGCGCAGCGCATCGTCAACGGCGAGGTGCCCGAGATCGCTGAAGGACAAGCGCGTGCTGTCGCTCGACATGGCGGGCCTGCTGGCCGGCGCCAAGTACCGCGGCGAGTTCGAGGAGCGGCTGAAGGCCGTGCTGAAGGAAGTCGCGGCCGACGAAGGCCGCATCATCCTGTTCATCGACGAGCTGCACACCATGGTCGGCGCCGGCAAGGCCGAGGGCGCGATCGACGCCGGCAACATGCTCAAGCCGGCGCTGGCGCGCGGCGAGCTGCACTGCATCGGCGCGACCACGCTCGACGAATACCGCAAGTACATCGAGAAGGACGCCGCGCTCGAGCGCCGCTTCCAGAAGGTGCTGGTCGACGAGCCGACGCGTCGAGGCCACCATCGCCATCCTGCGCGGCCTGCAGGAGAAGTACGAGGTGCACCACGGCGTCGAGATCACCGACCCGGCCATCGTGGCCGCGGCCGAGCTGTAGCCACCGCTACATCACCGACCGCTTCCTGCCCGACAAGGCGATCGACCTGATCGACGAGGCCGCGGCCAAGATCAAGATCGAGATCGACTCCAAGCCCGAGGCGATGGACCGGCTCGACCGCCGCCTGATCCAGCTGAAGATCGAGCGCGAGGCGGTGAAGAAGGAGAAGGACGAGGCCTCGATCAAGCGCGCTCGGCCTGATCGAGGAAGAGATCGGCAAGCTCGAACGCGAGTACGCCGACCTCGAGGAGATCTGGAAGGCCGAGAAGGCCACCGCGCAGGGCTCGGCGCAGGTCAAGGAAGAGATCGACCGCATCCGCCACCAGATCGAGGAGCTCAAGCGCAAGGGCGACTTCAACAAGGTCGCCGAGCTGCAGTACGGCAAGCTGCCCGAGCTGGAGAAGCGGCTGAAGGAAGCGCAGGCGAAGGAAGCCGAACAAGGGCAAGAGCGGCAAGCCGCAGCTGCTGCGCACGATGGTCGGCGCCGAGGAGATCGCCGAGGTGGTGTCGCGCGCCACCGGCATCCCGGTCTGCAAGCTGATGCAGGGCGAGCGCGACAAGCTGCTGCAGATGGAAGCCAAGCTGCACGAGCGCGTGGTCGGCCAGGACGAGGCCATCACCGCGGTGGCCGACGCCATCCGCCGCTCGCGCGCGGGCCTGTCCGACCCGAACCGGCCGATCGGCTCGTTCCTGTTCCTCGGCCCCACCGGCGTCGGCAAGACCGAGCTGTGCAAGGCGCTGGCCGGCTTCCTGTTCGACAGCGACGACCACATGATCCGCGTCGACATGAGCGAGTTCATGGAGAAGCACTCGGTGTCGCCGGCTGATCGGCGCGCCGCCCGGCTACGTGGGCTACGACGAGGGCGGCTACCTGACCGAGGCCGTGCGCCGCAAGCCCTACAGCGTGCTGCTGCTCGACGAGGTGGAGAAGGCGCACCCCGACGTCTTCAACGTGCTGCTGCAGGTGCTCGACGATGGCCGCCTGACCGACGGCCAGGGCCGCACGGTGGACTTCAAGAACACCGTGATCGTGATGACCAGCAACCTCGGCTCGCACATGATCATGCAGATGGCCGGCCAGACCAGCGAGCGCATCCGCGACGCGGTGTGGGCCGAGGTGAAGCAGCACTTCCGGCCCGAGTTCCTGAACCGCATCGACGAGACGGTGGTGTTCCACGCGCTCGACGCCAAGCACATCGAGTCGATCGCGCAGCATCCAGCTCAAGGTGCTGGAAGCAGCGGCTGGAGAAGATGGACATGAAGCTCGACGTCTCGCCGGCGGCGCTGGCCGAGCTGGCCAAGGTCGGCTTCGACCCGGTGTTCGGCGCGCGGCCGCTGAAGCGCGCGATCCAGCAGCGCATCGAGAACCCGGTGGCCAAGCTGATCCTGCGAGGGCCGCTTCGGCCCGAAGGACGTGATCCCGGTCGACGTTCAAGAAGGGCGAGTTCGAGTTCGGGCGCGTCGTGCACTGACCTGCGCGCCGTGAAGCGCAGCGGCCGCTGCGCGGCCCGCGTCGCTGCCGTCAGGCCGCGCTGGCCTGCGCTGTCCTGATCGAGGCGCTGCAGCTGCATGCGCACCAGCATCAGGTTGGTCGCATGGCTGTCGAGCACCGCGTGCAGCGCCAGGCCTGGGTGGCCGGCATCGCGCGCACATCAGGTGGTGCGCCGCTCAGCGTGACGCAGCGTCCGGCTGGCGCCACCGGCAGGCCCATGCGCCTTGGCCGCGACATTGGCGCCTCGTGCAGCGCGCGCCCTGCGCCGCCAGCGGGCCGGGCCGGGGCGAGCGCCCGCGTGGCGCGAGCGTGCGCTGCGTGCCGAGCTCGAACACGCAGCAGCTGATCATGCCGGTGAGGTCGATGCACTGGCGCACGTAGGCTTGCCAGCGGGTTGTTCGGCTCGCCGGCCGCGGCGGCTCGGGCGGGCTCGGCGGCATCGGCTGCATCGGCAGCGGTGCAGGCGGCTGGCGCCAGCCGGCGCGCGCTGGCGCGGGGAACGCGATCGGGTCGTGCCGACGGCGCTGCGACGGGCGCGCTGTGACCGGCGGCATCGTGGCGAGCTGACGTCACCGCGCAGCACGATTCCAGGTGTTGCTGATCGATGCCCAGGCATCGGACGGCTTGACCGCCTGCGGCGCGATCGAGACCTGCACGCCGGTGCGGCCACCCAGTTGCGAGGCCTGCTGGTGCAACGCGCCGGCCGCCGACAGCGGCACGAACAGCAGGTGGCGGCCCGGCCAGGGCCCACGCGCGATGCCGTCGCGCAGCGGCTGCAACGCCGACTCCAGCGCGTGCGGCGGCAGATCGCCGACCATCACCACGCCCAGCCGGCTGTAGGCCAGCAGCACGCGGGCCACCTCGGCGCGCTGTTTGCGTGTCGGCATCGATGCGTGTCGAGTACACACGCAGCATCTGGCCGCTGGCGGCCGGGCAGCTCGACGAACTCGAGCGTGGCCAGCGCCATGCCGTGGCCCTGGCGGCGGATCACCAGCTTCTGCACCTTGCGCTGCGTGGCCGCGGCCAGGCCCGGCCAGCATGCGCGGCGACGAGTCGGTGCGCGATGTCGTGGATGGCGATGAAATCCGATGCCCAGGTGCTCGAAACTGCTGCTGCATCGCCTCGGCCGGATCGCAGACCACGAACATTTCGCGCTGCTGGTCGCCGATGCGGCGGCCGATGTCGCGGCGTTCCGGGCGCCAGGTATTCGTCGCGGTTGCCCAGGATCTGCGTGGCCACGTGCGTGAGCTCACGCGTGGCTTGCCATTCCTCCTCGGGAATGCGCGAGCTGTGGACCGAAGCGTCCCACTGGGACATCTCATGAATCGGCTTAGGCATGACTGCTTTCGTGATGGCCGAAAGGCAACGTGCGGCGCTGCGTCAAAGTGTAGGACTCGGGCGCGCGACGCCGCGGGATTTCGTCACAATGCTCCTCGTGCCGGTGTCGACCGGCCATCCCTGCTCAGTAGGGGCGTGACAACGGTGGCGTCGGTGGCGTGCCGAATCGGCCACGTTGGCGATCCACAGGAGACGTGCGCGTCGCAAGCGAATGCTGCGGTGGTCGTGATCGGCGCCGGCCTGGCCGGCCTGACGGTGGCGCTGCACCTGGCCCGGCGCCGGCCGGTGGTGGTGCTGGCCAAGCGCGACCTGGCGAAGGCGCCACCGCCTGGGCCCAGGGCGGCATCGTCGGCGTGCTCGGCAGCGACGACAGCGTCGATCGCACGTGCGCGACACGCTGGACGCCGGCGCCGGCCTGGTCGACGAGCACACCGCGCGCTTCATCGTCGAGCACAGCGCCGCGGCGATCGAGTGGCTGGTCGACCAGGGCGTGCCGTTCTCGCCCGACCCCGAGCGGCCCGCTGGGCCTGCACCTGACGCGCGAAGGCGGCCACGCGAGCGCCGCATCGCCCACGCGGCCGACGCCACCGGCACGCGCGATCCACGAGGCGCTGCTCGAGCGAAGGTGCGCGCGCATCCGAACATCACGCTGCGCGAGCACTGGATGGCGGTCGACCTGATCACCTCGCGCCACCTGCAAGCGCGACGCGAAGCCGCCGCGCTGCTACGGCGTGTACGCGCTGGACATCGACGGCCGGCCGCGTCGAGACGCTGCCGGCGTCGGCCGTGGTGCTGGCCACCGGCGGCGCCGGCAAGGTCTACCGGTACACCACCAACCCCGACACCGCCACCGGCGACGGCATCGCGATGGCCTGGCGCGCCGGCTGCCGCGTCGGCGAACATGGAGTTCATCCAGTTCCACCCGACCTGCCTGTACCACCCGCAGGAGCGCAGCTTCCTGATCACCGAGGCGATGCGCGGCGAAGGCGGCGCTGCTAGCTGCCGCCGGAAGCCGGCGCCGCGGCGGCACGCGCTTCATGCCGGCGCACGACGAGCGCGGCGAACTGGCGCCGCGCGACATCGTGGCGCGCGCGATCGACTTCGAGATGAAGAAGCACGGCCTCGACTACGTCTACCTCGACATCACGCCACCTCGGCGAGGCCTTCCTGAAGGAGCACTTCCCGACCATCTACGCGCGCTGCCTGGAGCTGGGCATCGACATCACGCACGCAGCCGATCCCGGTGGTGCCGGCGGCGCACTACACCTGCGGCGGCGTGGTCACCGACCTGCGACGGCCGCACCGACGTGCCGGGCCTGTACGCGGTCGGCGAGACCGCCTGCACCGGCCTGCACGGCGCCAACCGGCTGGCCAGCAACTCGCTGCTCGAATGCGTGGTGCTCGGCCGCACCTGCGCCGAGCACATCCTGCGCCGACGCCGCGCCGGCCGACGCCGGCGCTGCCGGCCTGGGACGAAAGCCAGGTCGAGAACGCCGACGAGGAAGTCGTCATCGCCCACAACTGGGACGAGCTGCGCCGCTGATGTGGAACTACGTCGGCATCGTGCGCACCACCAAGCGGCTGGAGCGCGCGCTGCACCGCATCGAGCTGCTGAAGGAGCGAGATCGACGAGTACTACGCCAACTTCCGCGTCACGCGCGACCTGCTGGAGCTGCGCAACCTGGTCGAGTGCGCCGAGCTGATCGTGCGCTCGGCGCTGATGCGCCACGAAAGCCGCGGCCTGCACTTCAGCCGCGACTACCCGGCCACCCTGCCGGTGAGCTTGCCCACCGTGCTGACGCGCCCCGCGCACAGCCGGGGGTGAGGCCGGACGTGTGCCAGCGCCTGCGCGCTGGCCGCGCATGCCGAACCGGCCGTGCTCAACCGACAACGCGCATCGAGTAGTCGATCGCGCGCACGTCCTTCGTGAGCTTGCCGATCGAGATGCGGTCGACGCCGGTGGCGGCGACGTCGCGCAGCTGCTCGAGGCTCACTCCGCCCGAGGCTTCGAGCAGCGCGCGGCCGGCGGTCAGCGCGACCGCCTCGCGCATCTGCGCCGCAGCAGAAGTTGTCGAGCAGCACGCTGGCGGCACGCGCTGACAGCGCCTCGCGCAACTGATCGAGGGTCTCGACCTCGATCTGGATGTCGACGCCGGCGTTCAGCGCGCGGGCCGCTGCAGCGCCGGCGTGATGCCGCCGGCAGCGGCGATGTGGTTCTCCTTGATCAGGATGCCGTCCCACAGCGCCAGCCGCTGGTTGGCGCCGCCGCCGACGCGCACCGCGTACTTCTGCGCCTGGCGCAGGCCGGGCAGCGTCTTGCGGGTGTCGAGCACCACGCAGCCGCGCGGGTTGGGCGACGCGCCGGCGATGGCCCGCACGTGGGCCCGCGTCACGGTGGCGGTGCCCGACAGCAGCTGCAGGAAGTTCAGCGCCGGCCGCTCGGCCGGTGAGCAGCGCGCGGGCGTCGGCCTCGAGTTCGCAGACCACGGTGTCGGCCAGCATGTCGGCGCCTTCGTCGTGGTGCCAGCGCACGACCGTGTCGGCGTCGAGCGCGCGCATGCAGCCATCGAACCAGTCGCGCCCGGCCAGCACGGCGTCCTCGCGCACGCGCACCTGCGCGTTCAGACGCCGGCCCCTCGGGCAGCAGCCGGCCGGTCCAGTCGCCGCGTCCGACATCCTCGAGCAGCGCGTCGTGAATGTTGCGGGTGCGGGCCTGCTCCAGCGTTTCGTTGAACTCGAACTGCAGCCCCGGCGCGGCGGTCGCGGCCACCATCTAGGCCGCTCCGACGTGCGGCACGAAGCCGCGGGCGCGGCTGGCTGATGGCTTGCGGGTTCTGCGGCGACGAAGTCGAGCATGCGCTCGATGCAGCCCAGCGCCTGGCTGCGCGTCGGCTCGGGCACGTGGATCTCGCCGACGCCGTGCTCCAGGCAGGCGAGCACGCCTTGCAGCCCGTTCATCGCCATCCACGGGCAGTGCGCGCAGCTCTTGCAGGTGGCGCTGTTGCCGGCGGTGGGCGCCTCGATGCAGCGTCTTGCCGGGCGCCAGCTGCCGCATGCGGTGCAGGATGCCGTTGTCGGTGGCGACGATGTACTCGGTCGCCTTGCCGTCGACCACCGCCTTCAGCAGCTGCGAGGTCGAGCCCACCACGTCGGCCTGACGCACCACGGCCTCGGGCGACTCGGGATGCACCAGCACCATCGCGTCCGGGTGGTCCTTGCGCAGCAGCTCGAGCTCGAGCGCCCTTGAACTCGTCGTGCACGATGCAGGCGCCGTTCCACAGCAGCATGTCGGCGCCGGTGGTCTGCTGGATGTAGCGGCCCAGGTGCTGGTCGGGCGCCCACAGGATCTTCTCGCCCTGGCGCGTGCAGGTGCGCGCACGATGGCCAGCGCGCACGAGCTGGTGACCATCCAGTCGGCGCGCGCCTTCACCGCCGCGCTGGTGTTGGCGTAGACGACCACCTGGCGATCGGGGTGCGCGTCGCAGAACGCGGCGAAGTCGTCCGGCGGGCAGCCCAGGTCGAGCGAGCAGGTGGCGTCGAGATCGGGCATCAGCACGCGCTTGTCCGGCGACAGGATCTTGGCGGTCTCGCCCATGAAGCGCACGCCCGGCGACGACCAGCGTCTGCGCCGCATGGTCGCGGCCGAAGCGCGCCATCTCCAGCGAATCGGCGACGCAGCCGCCGGTTTCCTGCGCCAGGTCCTGCAGGTCGCCGTCGACGTAGTAGTGCGCCACCATCACGGCGTCGCGCGCCTTCAGCTCGCGTGCGATGGTGGTTTTCAGTTCATCGCGTCGCTGCCGCGTCAGCGGCACCGGCACCTTGGCCCAGGCGTGCGCGACGCAACTCGCGCCACTGGCGTCAGCACGCGTGTAGTCGTAGAGAACTTGGGTCATGCGCGACGGCCGCCTGAGAGCCGCGGCCGGGTAGTCCCTGGGCCTGCATGGTAGCCCAGGGAGTTCGGCCCGATCAGAGCAGGTGCTTTTCCGCCTGCATCGTCTTGAAGCGGATCAGCGGCACGTTGGCGAGCCGGCGATCGAGCATCAACACCAGGCCGAAACGGGTCGGCGGCGGCAGGCCGGCGCGCAGCATTTCGATGCGTGCGCCCTGGGTGACCATCAGCTCTTCGCTTTCGGCGCCGTATTCACCACCGGCCGCGCTGAACACGCGGCGGGCCGCAGTGAGACGGCGCGCGCGAGCGCCGAGGTCGAAGGTCAGGCTCTCGCGGCTGTCGTGGGCGAGCAGTTCGCCGCTGCTCAGATCGACCACGCCGCAGGCGATCACGCCCTCGGTGCGCACCAGGCCGAACAGCGCCTTGGTGACGTTGGAGTCGTCGAGCAGCTTGGCCTGCGTGGTGGCCGAGAAGGTGGGCGCGTTGGCGCAGGCTTCCCAGGCTGAGAGCACCGTGTTCCACACCGCTGAAGCGCCGTTGAGCGTTTCGGTCAACGCGGTGGCGCGCACGCGCGGCGGCCACGGCTGGCTGAGGATGCGGTGGCGCATCGCGCCGGAGTTCGGCGGCAGCAGGAACACCAGCCACGGGCAATGCCAGTCGGGCTGCTGGGTGGCGATCAACAGCGAGCGCAGCAGGGCGTCCAGCGCATGCGGCTGCAACGCGCCGACGATCACCGCGGTCATGTGCGAGCGCTCGGCCAGCGCGTTGACGATCTCGTCGTGGTCGAGCCCGGAGGCGCGCACGTCGGCGTGGTAGATCTTCAACGGGCCCGAGGCGCGACGAGGCACTGCGGTGCGCTCGATCACCGCCAGCGTGCGCAGCGTCGCGCGCTCGCGCAAATGCAGTTTCTCCACCGGCTGCCCGGTGGCATCGGACAACGCCTTCACCACGGCCGGCGCCCAGATGCGCGACGGATCGAGCAGCGTGATCATCGACGGCGCACTGCCGAGGTCGGCGCGCGACGTGGTGAAGTGATCGCGGATCGATTGCGCAGGAGACCCGGCCACGAACACGTCGACCACGTGGGGGTCGTGCTCGCGCGGCAATGCCGCCGGCGCGGCCTCTTCCAACACCGCCGTGGCGGCAAAGGCCACCTCGGTCGGTGCATAGCCGGTGCCGACCGCACGCGGCCCGAGGTCACCGAACAGGGTCTTCAACATGGTTGTCTCTCCCCGCAACTGAGCCAGCGCTTCGCTGGCCCAAGCCGCGCGCGACAGGCCAATCTAGGCGGGTGCAACGATGCGCGCCTGTTGCGATGTACGCGAATGTCACTGCAGCCGAATGTGCAATTTGTCGCACTCGAGGCGACGCGATGCAGCCAACGGGCCGCTGTTGCAGCGGTCGATCGGATGCGCCAGCGCGCTGCCCGCGGGGCGTGGACTCCCACCATTCACGAACGCTCACAATTCTTGCGGGCACCGGCTCTGACGCGAGGCCCGGTCGGGTCGCCGGGGCCACCTGCCGATAATCGCGCCTGCTTGCACCGAAGGACCACCATGACGCAGCGAATCGCCGGCCATGCCCTGGTCGAAGCCCTGGTTGCCCAGGGCGTCGACACCGTGTTCGGCGTGCCGGGTGAGAGCTTCCTGGCGGTGCTGGACGGGTTCCACCAGCACGCGCAGCGCATCCGCTTCATCGCCTGCCGGCAGGAGGGCGGCGCCGCCTTCATGGCCGACGCACAGGGCAAGCTGAGCGGGCGGCCCGGCATCTGCTTCGTCACCCGCGGGCCGGGAGCCAGCAACGCGGCGATCGGTGTGCACACCGCGTTGCAGGACTCCACGCCGATGATCCTGTTCATCGGGCAGGTCGCCAGCGACCAGCGTGACCGCGAGGCGTTCCAGGAAGTCGACTACCGGCAGATGTTCGGGCCCGGGACGCTGGGCATGGCCAAGTGGGCGGCACAGATCGACAGCGCGGATCGTGTGCCCGAGTACGTGGCGCGCGCCTTCCACACCGCGTTGCAGGGTCGGCCCGGGCCGGTGGTGCTGGCGCTGCCCGAGGACATGTTGACCACGCACACCGCCGCGCCGGTGGTGCCGCGCGTGCAGGTGGCGTCGGCCTGGCCGGCACCGGGCGCGCTGCGCGAGGTGCGCTCGATGCTGCTGGCCGCCAGGCGCCCGTTGCTGGTTGCCGGCGGCAGCGGCTGGGACGCGGAGGCGTGCGCGGCGCTGCAGCGTTTTGCCGAGAACTGGCAGCTGCCGGTCGGCTGCGGCTTTCGCTTCCAGGACACCTTCGACAACCGGCACCCACAGTACGCCGGCGACGTCGGCATCGGCATCAATCCCAAGCTTGCGGCGCGCGTGCGGGAGGCCGATCTGATCATCGCGCTGGGCATCCGCCTCGGCGAGATGACCACCAGCGGCTACACGCTGCTGCAGGTGCCGCGACCGGCGCAGAAGCTGATCCACGTGCACGCGGGTGCCGAAGAACTCGGCCGCGTCTACCAGGCTGACCTGTTGCTGCAGTCGTCGATGCAGCACGCCGCCAAGGCGCTCGAAACGCTGACCGCGCCCGCGGATCTGCCGTGGCGCGAGTGGACCGCCGGCGCGCGGCGCGACTACGAGGCCAACCTCGAGCCGACCCCGGTGTCACCGCTCGATCTGGCGCAGGTGATGAAGACGGTGCAGCGCCTCGCACCGGCGGACACCGTGTACACCAACGGCGCGGGCAACTTCGCCGGCTGGCTGCACCGGTTCGTGCAGTACCACGGGCTGCAGCACCACGGGCGCACGCAACTGGCGCCGACTTCGGGCGCCATGGGCTACGGCGTGCCGGCGGCGATCGCCGCGTCGCTGCTGTATCCGCAGCGCACAGTGGTCAACGTGGCCGGCGACGGCGACTTCTTGATGACCGGGCAGGAGCTCGCCACCGCAACGGGGCATGAAGCGGGGCGCGGCCGCGGCAAGTTGATCTCGATCGTGGTCGACAACGGCAGCTACGGCACGATTCGCATGCACCAGGAGCGCGACTACCCCGCGCGAGTCAGCGCCACCGAACTGTTCAACCCCGACTTCGTGCGACTGGCCGAGGCCTATGGCTGGCTCGGTGCGCGCGTCGAGCGCACCGAACAGTTCGAGGAGGCGTTCGCGCAGGCCCTGCAGGCGCCGCGGCCGACCCTGCTGCACCTGAAGCTCGACACCGACGTCATCACGTCGCGCACCAGTCTGACGGCGATTCGGCAGCAGGCGCGGCAGCGCCAGGGCTGAGCTGCGGGGGTTCGCTAGGCAGCCAAGCGCATCGCCTGCAGCGCCTGCTCGAGCGCCTGGCCTTCGGCGTCGCGCAGCGCCGCTTCGCGCAGCGTCGCCAACGAGCTGCCGGCGCCTTCGCGGCCCGCCAGCAACGCGGCCGCGCGCAGCAAGCGATCGAAGCGCCCGCTGCCACGCGCGTGCGTGTCGCTGTAGCCCTTGATCAGGCGGCGGCAGCGCAGCAGCTCGACCGCCAGCGCATAGTCGTTGGCCAACGCGCGCTCCACCGCGTCGAGCCAGCTTTGCAGGTGCGCCATCTCTTCGGCGTGGCGCCGGTTGCCCCGGCGCCAGCGGCGCAGGCCGGCGACCAGCCGCAGTTGCAGGTGGCCGCGCACGGTGTGCGTGCGGATGCGACGACCCCGATCCAGCCGTGGCGCGAGCCACGCGGTGAGGCGCACAGAGCGGTCGAGCCACGATGCGATGCCCACCGGCAGCACACCCATCACCTCGGGCAATCGCGGATGAAAGTACTCCTCGCTGCCCACCACATCGCTGTCGGACGCACCGACCTCCTGACGCACGCGCGCGGCGCGCTCGGCGCGCGTCTTCAGGTCGGCGACGCGGATCACGTCGTCGTACGACATCGCCACCGCGATCCAGCGTGCGGCCTCGATCGTCAACACGTGTCCGCGCTCGGCGCTGTCGTGATTGGCGAAGCGGGCCACCTGGTCGAGGTACTCGCTGCCATACGCCGCGTCCTGCCAGTCGACCACACGCGCCAGCCCTTCGCCGAGCCAGTCCCACGCGGCGCGTGGGAACTGCGAGCGGATGCGCGCGAGCAGCGGCTGCACGGCGTCGCTGGCCGCCCCCTCGGGCAACGGCCTGGCGGCGGTTTGCATCGGTTCGGTTGCCGGCGACGCGGTCGCGCTTGCGGCGCGTTGTGCAGCGGCTCGCAGTGCCGACAGGCTGGCTTGCACGCCGACGCCGCTGCGCTCGACCACCGCGTCGAATTGCTCGCGCGTGAAGGGCAGCGCGCCGCTGCCGGCCAACGCGCCAAACAGCGCCGCCGAAATCACGCTGCCGTGCTGCACGGCCAGCGCCTGCGAAATCGTCGATCACCAGTTGCTTGGCCTCGCGACGGACGATCTCCTGCACCGCCGCGCTGTCGGCGATGGCGTTGCCGGGCGCCGTCTTCTCCGGCACGGCGTAAGCCCGATGGCTGCTCGCAATCACCAGCGTGCGCTGCGGTGTCACCAGGCCCCGTTCGACGGCGCGGCCGGCTTCCATCAATTCGGCGGCGATCACGACATCGACTTCGCCCGGCACCGGCATCAGCGCCAGGATCGGTTCGCGGCCGGGCGTCGGCGCGACCATCTCGACGTAGTAGATGGTGGCACCGGTGCGCTGTGCGACGCCGGCCACCGAGGTGGCTTGCGCCGTCCAGCCGGCATGCTCGGCCAGGTCCACGAGCCAGTCGATCAACACCCCGCCGCCCTGGCCGCCCAGGGCCATCACCGCGATGTGAATCGCTTGCGGCGCAGCGGTCACATGGCCCCCTTGGGCGGCCCGGCGGCGCTCATGCCGCGGTATCGACCGGATAGAGCGCGCGCTGTGCTCGTGCCCGTTGCTGGCGCTGCTGCAGCCAACCGACCACGCGGCCGCGCCAGCGTGCGCGCCAGCGCTCGCCCGCGCTCGGATTGTTCACCTTGTGCGCCTTGTAGAACGACGGGCACAGCACCGCGGCGTCGGCGACCTCGCCGCAATGGCCGCAGGCGACGCAATGCTCGTCCACGTGCGCCACCGGGTCGGGCTTGAGCGCGTCGCCGCTCGGTGCCAGGGTCAGGCTCGGGCAACCCGAGACGCGCATGCAGGCATGATCGCCCGAGCACACGGCGGCGTCGACGCCGAAGCGCTCTTTCACCACCCGCTTGCCGGCCTTCACCGCGGCCGCAGCGGCGGGGCGCTCGCGGCGCTGCCGGTTGAGCATGCATTCGCTCTGCGCGATCACCACCTTCGGCCCGGGCTCGGCCGTGGTCAGTGCTTCGTGCAGCGCATCGCGCATCGCCCGCACGTCGTAGGTGTGCGTGACCGTGCGCACCCATGACACGCCGACACCGCGCACCGCGCGCTCGATCGCGTGCATCGTGCTGCGGTTGGGGTTGGCGGCGCGCGACGACAGGATGTCTTGCCCGCCGGTGGCGGCCGAGTAGTTGTTGTCGACGATCACGAACACGTTGTCGTGCTTGTTGAACACCGCGTTGCCGATGCCCGACGTGAGGCCGTTGTGCCAGAAGCCGCCGTCGCCCATGAACGCGATCGCGCGCTTGCTGGCACCGAACTGTGAGCCGGCGTTGAAGGCCGATGCACTGGAGGCCCCGAGGCCATAACCCATCGTGGTGGCACCGAGGTTGAACGGCGGCATGATCGAGAACAGGTGGCAGCCGATGTCGGCCGACACGTGGTGGGCGCCGAGCTCCTGCTCGACCAACTTCAACGACGAGAAGATCGGCCGCTCCGGGCAACCGATGCACAGGCCCGGCGCGCGCGGCGGCAGCAGCGGCGCGATCTCCTTGGCCGCACGCGCCGGCAGGTGCACCGCCACCGCCTTGGCAAAGGCCGCCGGGTGGTGTTTGGCAACGAACGCACGCACACCGTCGCGCAGCACCGCCACCGTGTAGTCGCCCGCCATCGGCAGCATGTCCTTGCCGTGCACCGCGGTATCGATGCCATGCCGGCGCAGGATGGTGTGCAGGTGCTGCTCGTGGAAATCGGGCTGTCCTTCCTCGACCATCAGTACGGCCCTCTTGCCGCGGCAAAAGCGCACCACCTCGTCGTCGACCAATGGATAGGCCACGTTCAGGATGTACAGCGGCACCCGGCTGGTGCCGAACAGGTCGGCCAGGTCGAGCAGCTTGAGCGCGCGCAGCACGTTGTTCGTCAAGCCGCCGAGCATCACGATGCCGATGTGCGAGAGGTCGCCGTCGAGCATCTCGTTGAGGCCGTGCTCGGTGATGAACTTCAGCGCCGCCGGCCAGCGCTGCTCGACCTTCTCGCGCTCGTGCGCGAAAGACGCCGGCGGCAGCACGATGCGGCTCACGTCGCGGCGCGGGTGCTCCAGCGCGTCCTTCAGCGTGTGCGCCGGGCGGCGGTTCTCGCGCGTGGTGAAACGGCCGTGCAGGTGGCACGAGCGGATGCGCAGCTCGAGCATCACCGGCGTGTGGGTCGCCTCCGACAGCGCGAAGCCGTCGTGCACCGCCTTCACGATCGACGGCAGGTGCGGCCTGGGGTCGAGCAGCCAGATCTGCGACTTCATCGCGAACGCATGGGTGCGCTCCTGCATGATGCTGGAGCCTTCACCGTAGTCTTCGCCGACGATGATCAGCGCGCCGCCGGTGACGCCGCCCGAGGCCAGGTTGGCCAGCGCGTCCGACGCCACGTTGGTGCCGACGGTGGATTTCCAGGTCGCGGCGCCGCGCACCGGGTAGTTCACCGACGCCGACAACGCCGCCGCGGCGGCCGCCTCGCTGGCGGCGGGTTCGAAATACACCCCGAGCTCGTTCAAGATCGGCTGCGCGTCGGCCAGCACATCCATCAGGTGCGAGATCGGCGCGCCCTGGTAGCCGGTGACGTAGCCGACGCCGGCTTCGAGCAGCGCCTTGGTGACCGCGAGGATGCCCTCGCCGTGAAACTCGGTGCCCGCTGGCACTTTCAGCTGCTGCACCTCGCGCGCGAACGAACGTTCAGCCATTGCCGCTCAGTCATCCCTCTCGGTCATCGATGCGCAATTATCGGCGCGGGTGAGGCCCGCGCTGCAGCCGCCGCCATGATCGCGACGACCTTCACATTCAGGCCCCCGGTAGAATCGCGCCTGTTCGGGGTGTAGCGCAGCCTGGTAGCGCAACTGCTTTGGGAGCAGTGGGTCGAAGGTTCGAATCCTTTCACCCCGACCATCGTGCATGAATCCGCGTGACCTCTCGCTGACGCGCCGACATTGGCTGGCTGTGTTGGCGGCGTGGGTCGGCGCACGGGCTGAGGGCGCCTACCCAAGCCGGCCGATCACGCTGATCGTGCCCTTCGCCCCCGGCGGCATTGCAGACCTCACTGCCCGCGCCGTGGCCAAGGAGATGAGCGTGTCGCTGCGGCAACCCGTCGTGATCGACAACCGGCCCAGTGCCGGCGCCATCGTGGGTGCGGCCGCGGTGGCGCATGCCGAGCCCGATGGCCACACCATGCTGTTACTGAGCAATGCCAACGCGGTGAGTGCGGGGCTCTTTCGCAAGCTGCCGTTCGACGTGCAGCGCGACTTCGCGCCCGTCACGACGCTCGGATTCTTCGACCTCGCGCTGTTCGTCGCACGCGAGTCGCCGTGGCAGAGCGTGAAGGATGTGATCGCGCAGGCCCGGGCCAAGCCAGGCCGGTTGACCGTCGGCACCATCGCGAGCGGCAGCACGCAGCACCTGGCGGCCGAGTTGTTCAAATCGATGGCGCAACTCGATATGGTGGTGGTGCCGTACAAAGGCACGCCGGCGGTGATCACGGCGCTGCGCGCTGGCGAAATCGATCTCGGATTCGAGATCCTCGGGCCGATGCTGCCGCAGATCAGCGGCGGCGCGCTGCGCGCGCTGGCCGTCACGTCGGATCGGCGCTTTGCCGGTCTGCCTGCCGTGCCGACAGTGCAGGAATCCGGCCTGCCGGGTTATGCGGTGGCATCCTGGAACGCGCTGGCGGTGCCGGCGCGCACGCCGGCTGCGGCGATTCAGCGGCTGCAGGGCGCAGCCCACGAGGCGCTCGCGCTGCCGTCGCTGCGCAGCCAACTGCAGGCGCTGGGTGTGCGTGCGCAAGCGGGCTCGCCGGAAGAGTTGCGGCGGCTGCTGGCCAGCGAAATCGAGCGCTGGTCGCAGGTGATCGAGTCCGCGCGGATCGAGCGACAGTAGACAGCGATGATGAACCTCAAGCACCTGCAAAGCTTCGTTCGCGTGGCCGAACTGGGCAGCTTCAGCAAGGCGGCGCGGGTGCTCGACATCGCGCAGCCAGCGCTGAGCCGCCAGGTGCGCCAGCTCGAAACCGACCTGCGCGAAACGCTGCTGCTGCGCAACGGCCGCGGCGTCAGCCTCACCGACGCCGGACGGCGCCTGTTCGACCACGGCGTGCAGATCCTGCAGCACGTGTCGCAGGCGCGCGAAGACCTCGGCGCCGAGCGCGGTGCAGCGGTCGGTCATGTGACGATCGGGCTGCCGCCCAGCATCGGCAGGCGCCTGACGCTGCCGCTGATCGAGGACTTCCGCCAGCACCTGCCGCGCGCACGGCTGACCATCGTCGAGGGCCTGAGCGCCAACATCGCCGAGTGGATCGCCAGCGGACGCGCCGACATCGGGCTGCTGTACAACCCCGACGCGCAGCCGGAGCTCGAGATCACGCCGCTGCAGCGCGAGCGCGCTGTGCCTGGTCGAGCCTGCCGCTGCACGCGCCAAGCGCGCGGCACCCAAGCCGCTGCCGTTGCGCGAGCTGGGCTCGTACCCGCTGATCCTGCCGGAGCGCCACCAGTCGATCCGGCGCCTGCTGCAGACCCAGGCCACGCTGGCGGCGGTGAAGCTCAATGTGGCGTGGGAGGTGTCGAGCGTGCCGGCGATCATCGACCTGGTGTGCGCGCGGCGTCGGCTACGCAGTGCTCAACGCGAGCGCGGTGGCGGCCTCCGGGCGCGGCGCCGAGCTGGCGGTGCGGCCGATCGTCGAGCCCGAACTGGTGAGCGTGCTGTTCCTGGCGCAGTCGGCCACCAAGCCGCCCACACCGCTGCAACGCCGGGTGGCGCGGCTGCTCACCGAACTCACCGACACGACGGCTGCCAAAGCGCGGCGCTGACCCTGGGCGCTGGTCAGCATTCGGCATGCCGCTTCCATGCCGCAATCGAATAGCTGCTAGTGGGACCCGGGGCTTGGGCCCTGCATGGACGCCGCGCACAATGCCCGCAGCCGCAGCAACCACCGAGGGGTTCGAGGTTGCGGGCAATGACATGAACTCACGCATCACCGGCATCTCGTCGATGGCCACCCGCCAGGTGTTGGCCGAGCTTGCTGACGCGTTTCAGCAGCGCGGCGGCTGCGAAGTCGCGATCGAGTCGGTCGGCGGCATCGATGCGGCCAAGCGCGTTCAGGCCGGCGAGCCGTTCGATGTCGTGATCCTGGCCAGCGATGCCATCGACCGCCTGATCGCCGCCGGCCGGGTGGTCGGCAACCGGGTCGACCTGGTGCGCTCGCCGGTGGCGGTCGCCGTGCGCGCCGGCGCGCCGCGCCCCGACGTGTCGTCGGAGCGCGCTGTTCGCCAGGCGGTGCTGGCGGCGCACCACCTCAGCTATTCCACCGGGCCCAGCGGGGTGCACCTGTCGCGGCTGTTCGAGCGCTGGGGCATCGCGCAGGAGATCAAGCAGCGCATCGTGCAGGCGCCGCCGGGTGTGCCGGTGGGCGTCGCTGGTCGCACGCGGCGACGTGGAGCTGGGTTTTCAGCAGCTCAGCGAACTGCTGCACCTCGATGGCATCGACGTGGTCGGCACGCTGCCCGACGAGATCCAGATACATCACCCTGTTCAGCGCCGGCCTGTGCGCCAGCTCGCGCGCAGGCCGCTGCCGTGCGTGCGATGCTGGAGTTCATGACCTCGCGCGAAGCCGACGAGGTCAAGCGCCGGCACGGCATGGAGCCGGCCTTGAACCGCGACGCCTGAGGAGACAACCCGCATGATCATCGACTGCCACGGTCACTACACCACGGCACCCAAGGCGCTGGAGACCTGGCGCAACGCGCAGATCGCGGGCATCAAGGATCCCGCGCGCAAAGCCGAGGGTCGCGAGTCTGAAGATCAGCGACGACGAGCTGCGCGAGACGATCGAAAGCAACCAGCTCAAGCTGATGCGGCAGCGCGGCTCCGACCTCACCATCTTCAGCCCGCGCGCCAGCTTCATGGCGCACCACATCGGCGACTTTCAGGTGTCGAGCACCTGGGCGGCGATCTGCAACGAGCTCTGCTTTCGCGTGTCGCAGCTGTTCCCCGACCACTTCATTCCGGCCGCGATGCTGCCGCAAAGCCCCGGTGTCGACCCCAAGACCTGCATCCCCGAGCTGGTGAAGTGCGTCGAGCAGTACGGCAACGTCGGCATCAACCTGAACCCCGATCCGTCGGGCGGGCACTGGACTTCGCCGCCGCTGACCGACAAGCACTGGTACCCGATCTACGAAAAGATGGTCGAGTACGACATCCCCGCGATGATCCACGTCAGCACCAGCTGCAACGCGTGCTTTCACACCACCGGCGCGCACTACATCAATGCCGACACCACCGCGTTGATGCAGTTGATCCAGGGCGACCTGTTCAAGGACTTCCCGACCCTGCGGTTCATCATTCCGCACGGCGGCGGCGCCGCGCCTTACCACTGGGGCCGCTACCGCGGCCTCGCGCAGGAGCTGAAGAAGCCGCTGCTGAAGGACCACCTGCTGAAGAACATCTTCTTCGACACCTGCGTCTATCACCAGCCCGGCATCGACCTGCTGACCCGCGTGATCCCGGTCGACAACGTGCTGTTCGCCAGCGAGATGATCGGTGCCGTGCGCGGCATCGACCCGGAAACCGGGCAGTACTACGACGACACCAAGCGCTACATCGAGGCCGCGCAAGCTGACGCGCCGAGCAGCGGCACCAGATCTACGAAGGCAATGCGCGCCGCGTGTTTCCGCGCCTCGACGCGGCTCTGAAGCAAGGACAGGGGCAAGTGACCATGTACGAGCTGGGCATCGTCAAGCGCAACATCACGCGCGCCGAGCGCAGCGCGGTCGACCGGCTGGCGCCGTTCGGCGTGGCCACCGTGCACGAGGCGATGGGCCGCGTCGGGCTGATGAAGCCCTACATGCGGCCGATCTATGCCGGCGCGCAGGTCTCGGGCACGGCGGTCACCGTGCTGCTGCAGCCGGGCGACAACTGGATGCTGCACGTGGCCGCCGAGCAGATCCGCGACGGCGACATCGTGGTCGCCGCCGTGCACCGCCGACAACACCGACGGCTTTTTCGGCGACCTGCTGGCCACCAGTTTCCGGGCCCGCGGCGCGCGCGGCCTCGTCATCGACGCCGGCGTGCGCGACGTCAAGGTGCTCACCGAGATGGGCTTCCCGGTGTGGAGCAAGGCGGTCAGCGCCAAGGGCACGGTCAAGTCGACGCTCGGCTCGGTCAACATTCCGGTGGTGTGCGCCGGCGCGCTGGTGCAACCGGGCGACGTGATCGTCGCCGACGACGACGGCGTGGTGGTGCGTGCCGGCGCGCGCATGGCGGCCAAGGTGGCCGAGCCGCCGCCGCGCGCGAGGCCAACGAGGGCGACAAGCGCGCCAAGCTGGCCTCCGGTGTGCTCGGCCTGGACATGTACAAGATGCGCGAGCCGCTCGAAAGAGCAGGGCTCAGGTACATCGATTGAGCAGCAGCCGATGCAGATCTCGCATTGATCGGCTACGGCGAGGTCGGCCGCATCCTGGCGGAGGATCTGCGCGCGCGCGGCACCGCGGTGATGGCGTTCGACATCCAGCTCGCAGCCGCGGCGTCGCCGGCATCCGATGCGATGCGCCAGCACGCGCGCCGGCACGGCGTCACGCTGGCCGACTCGCATGCGGCGGCGGTGCGCAAGAGCGACCTGGTCGTCAGTGCGGTCACGGCCAGCCAGGCGGTCGCGGTGGCCCAGGCGTGTGCACCGGGCTGCAGCGCGGCAGCTTCTTCCTCGACTTCAACTCGGCGTCGCCCGGCGCGAAGATCCAGCGCAGCGCAAGACGTCAACGCCGCCGGCGGCCGCTATGTCGAGGGCGCGGTGATGACCTCGGTGCCGCCGTACCGCATCAAGGTGCCGCTGCTGCTGGGCGGCCCCGATGCCGCCGCGCTGCTGCCGATGCTGGGCGACCTCGGCTTCGCCGCCAAGGTGGCGAGCGACGGCTCGGCGTGGCGTCGGCCACCAAGATGTGCCGCAGCGTGATGATCAAGGGCCTCGAGGCGATGGTGATCGAGAGCCTTCACCACGGCGCGCCACTACGGCGTCGAAGACGCCGTGATCGCGTCGCTGCACGAGACCTTCCCCGCCATCGACTGGGAGAAGCAGGGCGCCTACTTCTTCCAGCGGGTGATCGAGCACGGCCGCCGGCGCAGCGAAGAGGTGCGCGAGGTGGCGGTCACCGTGCGCGAAGCGGGCCTCGAGCCCTGGAGCGCCGCCGGCACCGCCGAGCGGCAAGCATGGGTCGCCGACCTCGCCGACGCGGGCGTGTTCGGCACCAAGGGTGCGACGGGCTTTGCGCGCAGCGCCGATTGGCGCATCGAGGCCGATCGCCTGCTGGCGCAACTGAAGAAGGAAACCTGAGTTGGCGTTCGAAAAGACCCCCGGCTGGCTGGACTGGTACGCCGGCCCCAGCAAGCCGCGCTTTCAGCTGCCCGCCGGCAGCGTGGACGCGCATTGCCACGTCTTCGGCCCCGGCGAGCAGTTCCCCTACGCGCCGGAGCGCAAGTACACGCCGTGCGATGCCAGCAAGGCGCAGCTGTTTGCGCTGCGCGACCACCTCGGGCTTCGCGCGCAACGTGATCGTGCAGGCCACCTGCCACGGCGCCGACAACCGCGCGATGGTCGACGCCTGTCGCGCCTCCAACGGCAAGGCGCGCGGCGTGGCCACCGTCAGGCGCAGCGTCAGCGACGACGAACTGCAGGAGCTGCACGCGCCGGCGTGCGCGGCGTGCGCTTCAACTTCGTCAAGCGGCTGGTCGACTTCACGCCGAAGGACGAACTGCTGGAGATCGCCGGGCGCATCCAGGCGCTCGGCTGGCACGTGGTCATCTACTTCGAGGCGGTGGACCTGCCCGAGCTGTGGGACTTCTTCACCGCGCTGCCGACCACCGTGGTGGTCGACCACATGGGCCGCCCCGACGTGAGCAAGCCGGTCGACGGCCCGGAGTTCGCGCTGTTCCTGCAGTTCATGCGCGAGCACCCCAACGTCGTGGAGCAAGGTGAGCTGCCCCGAGCGCCTGTCGGCGAGCGGCCCGCGGGCGCTGAACGGCGAGCAGGCACGCCTACCGCGACGTGGTGCCGTTCGCGCGGCGCAGTGGTCGAGACGTTTCCCGATCGCGTGCTGTGGGGCACCGACTGGCCGCACCCGAACCTGAAGGACCACATGCCCGACGACGGCCTGCTGGTCGACTTCATCCCGCACATCGCCACCACGGCCGAACTGCAGCGCAAGCTGCTGGTGGACAACCCGATGCGGCTGTACTGGCACGAAGAGGGCATGCTGTAGCGCCCGCAGAACAACGAATCTCGTCGAGACACCCGATGCGAACCTTGGCACTGCCGATTCTGACCAGCGCGTTGATGCTGGCGTCCTGCGCCAACCCAGGCGCGCTGCGCGCCGGCGGCGACGTCGCCGCCGGCTGTGCGTCGCTGGCCGACTGCGGTCGACGCCGCAAAGATCGGTCTGCCCAGCGGCGGCGCGACCATCGACTCGGCCACGCTGGTGGCGGCGAGCGCGCTGGCGGTGGCCGAGCGCGGCCCCACGCCGGCCGCGACCATCACGCCGGCGGCGCCGCAGCACTGCAAGGTGCTGGGCCGCATCGCGCCGGTGGACCGCGAAGGCGCCGCCGATCCTGTTCCAGGTCAACCTGCCGACGCAGTGGAATGGCCGCTCGGTGCAGTACGGCGGCGGCGGCTTCAACGGCGTGCTGATCAGCGGGCTCGGCCTGCGTGCCGGCGGCGCCGCTTCGACAAGCCATCGCCGCTCGCGCAGGGCTACGTCACCTGTCGGCACCGACTCGGGCCACCAGAACCAGCCCGGCCAGCCGCCGCAGGCCTTCGCGCTCAACGACGAGGCGCTGCTGAACTTCGCCCACGCGTCGTACAAGAAGGTGCGCGACGTGTCGGTGGAGCTGATGAAGCGGGCCTACGGCCGCGGCCCCGACAAGCTGTATTTCGTCGGCAGCTCCGAAGGCGGGCGCGAAGGGCCTGACGATGGCGCAGCGCTATCCCAGACGACTTCGACGGCATCTTCAGCCGCGTGCCGGTGATCCACTGGACCGGCCTGCAGCACGCCGGCCTGCGTGACGGCCTGGCGACGCATGGGTGAGGGCTGGATCCGCCCGCCGCAGGTCAAGCTCGTGCACGACGCGGTGCTGGCCGCCTGCGACGCCGCCGACGGCGCTGGCCGACGGCATCGTGTCGGATCCGGTCGGCTGCCGGCACGCGTTTCGACATCGGCGCGGCTTGCGCTGCAGCGGCGCCGCCACGCGACCAACTGCCTGAGCGAGCGCGCAGGTGCGGGCGGTGCAGACGCTGCACTCGCCGCTGCGCCTCGGACGTCGAACTGGCCAACGGCCTGCGCGAGTACCCGGGCCGCGGCCCGAGCGGCGAGAACCTCGCCGTCCTTCGGCCCCACCGGCGGCTGGACGGCGTGGTGGCTCGGCGCCGCGGCGCCGGCGTTGCCGCCGCAGCCCGACAACAGCATCGCCTGGTTCTACGGCGCCGGCGCGATCCAGTACTTCTACGCGCGCGATCCGAGCGCCGACCTGCGCAGCTACCGGACCAGCGACCACGCTGCGCGTGTGCGCGAGGTGTCGGCGCTGATGGATTCGACCAACCCCGACCTCCGGCGTTCGCGCGCGCGCGGCGGCAAGCTGCATCGATGCTCGAGAACATGGCCGACTACGCGCAGAGCCCGTATGCCGGCATCGGCTACTACGAGTCGGTGGTCGCGCAAGCATGGGCCGCGCCGGCGGTGGACGGCTTCATGCGCCTGTACACCGCGCCGGGCGTCGACCACGTCGGCACCGGCGCGCCCGGCCAATGTCGACATGCTCGCCGCGCTGGCCGACTGGGTCGAGCGCGGCCGGGCCCCGCAGGGCTTGACGCTGGTCGAACAGAGACGCCAAGCCGCCGTTCGCGGTCAGCGCGGGCGCGGCCGTTGTGCGAATGGCCGCAGCTGCCGCGCTACCAAAGGCGGCGATGCGGCCAACGCGGCCAGCTTCGCCTGCGAACCCTGAATCCACGAGAGACCTACGATGGCACTGGACAAACCCTATCTAGACGTGCCCGGCACGACGATCTTCGACGCCGAGCAGTCGCGCAAGGGCTACTGGCTCAACCAGTTCTGCATGTCGCTGATGAAGGCCGAGAACCGCGCGCGCTTCAAGGCCGACGAGCGCGCCTACCTCGACGAGTGGCCGATGACCGAGGAGCAGAAGCAGGCCGTGCTGGCGCGCGACCTCAACCGCTGCATCGCGGCCGGCGGCAACATCTACTTCCTGGCCAAGATCGGCGCCACCGACGGCAAGAGCTTCCAGCAGATGGCCGGCAGCATGACCGGCATGACCGAAGAGGAGTACCGCGACATGATGATCCGGGGCGGGCGCTCGGTCGCAAGGCAACCGGGTGATCGGCGAGGACGGCGACGCGCAGGCGCATCGCCAGCCGCAGGGCCACGGCAAAGGAACCGCTCTGAATGGCCCGCATCACCGCATCCGTCTACACCAGCCACGTGCCCGCCATCGGCGCCGCGCATGGACCTCGGCAAGACCGCACGAGCCGTACTGGCAGCAAGGTGTTCGACGGCTACGAGTTCAGCCGAGCAGTGGATGAAGGAGCAACGGCCCGACGTGATCTTCCTGGTCTACAACGACCACGCCACGGCGTTCAGCCTGGAGATGATCCCGACGTTCGCGATCGGCACCGCCGCCGAGTACGCGGTGGCCGACGAGGGCTGGGGCCCGCGCCCGGTGCCCAAGGTGATCGGCCACCCGGAGCTGGCCTCGCACATCGCGCAGAGCGTGATCCAGGACGACTTCGACCTCACCATCGTCAACAAGATGGACGTCGACCACGGCCTCACGGTGCCGCTGTCGCTGCTGTTCGGGCAGACCGACGGCGTGGCCGTGCAAGGTGATCCCGTTCGCCGTCAACGTCGTGCAGTACCCGGTGCCTTCGGGACGGCGCTGCTTCACGCTCGGCCAGGCGATCCGCAAGGCGATCGAGATCGTTCGACGAGCCGCTCAACGTGCAGATCTGGGGCACCGGCGGCATGAGCCACCAGCTGCAGGGCCCGCGCGCCGGCCTGATCAACAAGGAGTGGGACAACCGCTTCCTCGACCGCCTGATCGCACGACCCGGCGGCGCTGGCGCAGGTGCCGCACATCGACTACGTGCGCGAGGCCGGCAGCGAGGGCATCGAACTCGTGATGTGGCTGATCGCGCGCGGCGCGATGGCCGACGTCGCCGGCGGCGCACCGCCGAAGGTGGCGCACCGCTTCTACCACGTGCCGGCATCGAACACCGCCGTGGGCCACCTGATCCTGGAGAACTGACGTGACCGATCCATGCTGCCCTCGCCGGTGCCGGCGCCTTCGGCATCAAGCACCTCGACGCGATCAAGAACATCGACGGCGTGAAAGTCATCTCGGTGGTCGGCCGCGAGCTACGACAAGACCAAGGAAGTGGCCGACAAGTACGGCATCGCGCACGTCGCGACCGACCTGGCCGAGAGCCTGAAGCTCAAGGAGCTCGACGCGGTGATCCTGTGCACGCCGACGCAGATGCACGCCGAGCAGAGCCATCGCGTGCCTGAAGGCCGGCAAACACGTGCAGGTGGAGATTCCGCTGTGCGACGCGCTGGACGACGGCCAGGCCGTCGTCGCGCTGCAGAAGCAGACCGGCAAGGTCGCGATGTGCGGCCACACGCGGCGCTTCAACCCCAGCCACCAGTGGGTGCACAAGCAGATCGTCGCCGGCGAGTTCAACATCCAGCAGATGGACGTGCAGACCTACTTCTTCCGCCGCACCAACATGAACGCGCTCGGCCAGCCGCGCAGCTGGACCGACCACCTGCTGTGGCACCACGCCGCGCACACGGTGGACCTGTTCGCCTACCAGGCGCGTCAGCCCGATCGTGAAGGCCAACGCGGTGCAGGGCCCGATCCATCCGACGCTGGGCATCGCGATGGACATGAGCATCCAGCTCAAGGCGGCCAACGGCGCGATCTGCACGCTCTCGCTGAGCTTCAACAACGAAGGGCCGCTCGGCACCTTCTTCCGCTACATCGGCGACAGCGGCACCTACATCGCGCGCTACGACGACCTGTTCAACGGCAAGGACGAGAAGATCGACGTCTCGAAGGTCGACGTGTCGATGAACGGCATCGAGCTGCAGGACCGCGAGTTCTTCGCCGCCATCCGCGAGGGCCGCGAGCCCAACGCCAGCGTGGCGCAGGTGCTGCCGTGCTACGAGGTGCTGCACCAGCTGGAGCAGCAGCTGGTCTGAAAAAGGCGCCGCGCGATCGCGGCCAGTGCCGGTGCGATTCGACGCCACCAGTGGCTGCGCGCGGCCACAGGTGCATCGCGACAGCGTCGTGCGCACAACCACAACTGCGAGCCAGGAGTCGGCGCGCACCCCCTGAGCAAGGGGGATGAGCGCCACCCTCATCCCGGGGGTTCGGATGCTAGGGGGGTCTTGCCGGTGTGATTTCCGCACAGGAGTGGCTAACATTTTGCGCAGGCGGTGGTGTTGTTGAGGCCGCCTCCAAGTCTTGGCGCACCCCTGCATGGAGGACGAGATGGTCGATTGCTATCAGCAAGGTGTCGGCATCGAATCTGCGCCGCTGCGCGACGAAGTGATTCTGTTTCACCCGTCGAGCAACAAGTTCTGCGTTCTGAACCGCACGTCGTCGTTCATCTGGTCGGAGCTGAAGAAGCCCTCGAGCAGTGCGGAGGTCGTCGAGCGATTGGGCGCGAGCTTCGGCGGAGTGGATCTCGATCAGGCACGTTCCGATGTGGATTCGGCCCTCAACGAAATGCTGGCGCTGGGGCTGGTCGTTCGTGTCGAAGCAACTGCCCAACGGCAAGTGGAGGTTTAAACATGAGTGACGTGTCAATGGGCTCGAAAGAGCTGGCGCGCGCCGTGACCGAGGATCGTCCGCTGTACGAGACGCCTCGCATCACGGTGATGAGCGACGAGGAAGTGCTGAAGGCCTTCCAGATGACGGCGGTGGAAATCAGTGCCGCCGGTTGTTGGTGGATGCCAGGCGGCGGAAAGCAGCAGGAGTGTAAGCGCGCACCGCCAGTGGGGCCGTACGCGACCCCACTTCGTCGCCTACACGAAAACCTCCCCGCGAATCCTGTCGCGCGGGGCACACGTTCGAGGAACGTACAAATGGGTTCATACACCGCACCCGAGACAAAGATGGTGCGCGGCGTGGCGTTTCGCCGCGATCCGGCGCGCGAGGAGTGCTTTCGCGTCGTCCATCTCCACAAGGACATGGAGAACGTGACCGGCATGTCCGACCTGTCGCGCAGGCAGCGCATCCACATGCACATGCACAACGAGATGCAAAGCCTCGAGATCGCGGCGCAATGCATCGTCGACTTTCCCGACACCGAGTGGGAACTGAAGATGGAGCTGGCTCGGCAGTGTTGGGACGAGACCCGGCACACGCAGATGCTCTACAACCGGTTGCGTGAGATGGGCGGCCACAAGGGCGAGTTTGCGGTGATGAATTACGAATGGGGCATCACCTGCATGATGGACTCGCTGGTTGCCCGACTGGCGCTGCAAAACCGCACTTTCGAGGGCGGCGAGATCGACCTGCTGCGCGAGTTGGTCGAGACCTGGCGCCAAGCCGGCGATGACGACACCGCCGATTTGCTTGCCGGCATCCTCGCCGACGAGATCCAGCACGTGCGCTTCGCCAACCAGTGGCTCAAGCGCCTTGCCCGCGAACAACCGCGCACGCTGCTGAAGGTGGCGCAGGCGGTCCGTGCGCTGCAGGCCATCACCCAGGCCATGGCGCCGCAGGAAGGCGAGGTCAATGCGGCGGGCGTGCCGCTCACCGGGTACACGCGGGCGGAAGTATTCGCCAACGTGGAGGATCGACGCATCGCCGAATTCACCGAAGACGAGATCGCCGAGATCCTGCGCCAGGAAGGGTTCTCCGGCCTGGTCGCGGAGGCGGCGCGTGCCTGAACTGCACGCAAGGGCGCGCGTGCCCAAGGGCACGCCGCAAGAGCACGGCGTCGCGGCGGTTCCTTGGTGGCAGCGCGCCAACGAGATCGCTGCCTCGTTGACCGATGCATTGACGTGGCGCGCCGGCTACCGACTCGGCGATGCGCTGCTCGAGGTGGCTACCGATTGTGATGCGCTGATCGGCGAACTCGGTGACCACTATGGCGAGTGCAGGGTGTCGCTCGCCGACCCACAGAGCCAGCAGGCACCGCGCATCCGCTGTGCGGTCCATGCGCTGGAGGGCGAACGCCTGGCGCTGGTGCGTTTCGAATCGGCGCTTTCGACAAACTGCTTCGACGACGCTCTCGCACTCCTCAGGCACCCGGCTGCCGACCCCGTATACATCGAGGAAGACGAGTCGCACGGCAGCGTCTGGCGCCTGATCGTGCATGCGGCCAGCGGGCTGCCGGCCGTCGCCGTGCGCGGCCACGAGTTGATGGTCGACCTGTCTCGCGTCGGTGCACGTCTGCTCGGCCAGCTGCTGGTCGATCCGGTGCTCGCCTTGCAGCGCGGTCTGTTGTTCGCGCATGCCGCCTCGGTGGGTATCAACGGTGGCGGAATCATGCTGGTCGGCCCGAGCGGCTCGGGCAAGACGACGACAGCGATCACGCTCGCATCCCGAGGCCACCGCTATTTCGGTGACGATGTCGCGGCGTTGCGCACCGAGACCGCGGAGTTGCTGCCGTTCTGGCGGATTGCTCACGTGCGGCCAGGGCCGCATGCACGTTCGCTCGAGGGCCACATGACAGCTGGCCAGTGGGATGCGCCGTATGCCGACGGGCTGCCCCGCCTGCGGCTGCGCGTGGCCGACGCCTTTCCTACCGCTGCGTCGGCGCCGCTGCCGCTGCGCGGCGCGCTGTTTCTGCGGGGGTTCGCAGACCACCCCCGCATTGAGCCTTTTGTGCCCACCCAAAGCCGATTTGTCGGCGGCTCGCGATTCGCCCTGAACAACACCTTGTGGGTGGCGTGGGGCAAGACGCCATCGCTGCGGCTGCTGCAGTTCATGCTGTTCATGCGGCTGTTGGAGCGCGTGCCGTGCGCCTGGCTCGACGCAGGAGACCCCGAAGTGACCGCCGATCTGATCGAACACAGCCTGGAGGACTCATGGCACTGACTGTCAAGCAACGCGGCCAGCACATCGCGACCTTTCGCTTTGTCCAGGTGCGCCTGATGGAGATCCTCTCCGCGTGGGTGCCGTCGACGCCCGAGATGGAAGCCAAGCTGCTGTTCGGGCCGCACATCTGGGATGCCGCCCAGGCGGCCGATGCACTTGGCAAGCGTGCGCACGAGTTGCGCCTGCCTCTGCAGCACAGCATCGCTCCCGCTGCGGCGTACGTCGAGTTGCTTGGTGAGCTCGGCGCCGTGAGCGGCGCAGCCCGCCGCATCGCCGTGCTTTACGACGTGGTGCTACCGGGTCTCGCTGCCCGTTATCGCCGCTACATGCAGCGCACCGACACCCTGATGGACGCGCCGAGCGTGCGCGTGATCGAGGGCATTCTCGCCACCGGTGAGCGCATGGTGCGCGAGGCCGACAAGCTGCGCGCCGAACTGCCGGCGCTCAAATGCGACGCGCCGACGTGGTTGCAGCAGTTCGCCGCGCGCGAGGAGAGCGTTCTCGAGCTGCTGGCCGACGATGGTGCCAGCGAGGCACGGCGGGCGGCATGAGCGGCGCGTTGTTCGGCACCGACCCTGCGCGCGACGCGCGGTTCGTCGTCAAGGAGCGCTGGATCGATTGCGACAACCTCGCCGGCGATCATCCGCTGCACAAGGTGCAGTTCTTTCATCGCCAGATGAACGAGGAGGTCGATAGTCTCGAAGCCTCGGCGCAGGCGTTGGTGGATTTTCCGGATGCAGCGTGGGCGCTCAGGCTTGAGCTGGCGCGGCAATGCGCCGACGAGGCGCGCCATGCGCTCGCCTACCGGGCGCAGGTCGAGCGGCGGGGCGGGTATGTGGGTCAATTCCCAGTGCTCAACTTCCAGTACCGCATCATCACCGCGCGCGACGATCTGATCTCGCGGCTGGTGATCCAGAACCGCAGCTTCGAAGCGGGCGGTCTTGACGCCATCGCCTTTGGCGTCACCGAAGCCCGCAAGCTCGGTGACCATGAACTGGCCGAGTTCTACGAGGCGCAACTGGCCGACGAAATCTCGCACGTGCGATTTGCCAACGAATGGATCCGCAAGTCCCTGAAAGAGGATCCCCGCACCCTGCTGCGCATGGGCGTGTCGCTTAACGCCGCAGCGCAGGCGTTTCGCATGGTGATGGGTGCCGAGGGCACCGAGGGTGCGGACTACCCGGCTGCAGTTCAGGCGCGGCTCGACGCCGGCTTTACGCCAGAGGAAGTCAAGACCGCCGCTCAATTGCAGGCGGGGCAGGCGCGGCCGGCGGCGAGTGGGCCCGCGACGGGCTGACAACTGAAGTCAATATGGACGCGGCGGTGACACGGTCTCCCGACGCGCAGGCCTCTCAGGAACGGGAGCGGTTGCTGGCACTCGGCAATTTCATCTGCAGCAGCGATGGGCCGCTCGCTGCGGCGATGGGTCTGCGCCGTGACCTGAATGGTCAAGCCTACGAAAGCGTAGTCAGCGGCGGCAGCATGGGGGCATCGATCCCCAACGGCGTGCGCATTCGTGTTGCCGAAGGCGGGCAGCCAAAGCGTGACCAGATCATTGCCTTCGTGAGCGGCGGCAAGACGTTTGTGCACCGCATTCGCTGGTGTGGCCACACAGGGGCTGCACGCGACTGGATCATCACGCAGGGCGATGCGATGCGGCTACCCGACTTGCCGGTTCATGCCAACGCAGTGCTGGGGCATGTCATCGCCGTGGAACATGGGGCGACGTGGCAAGCACCGACCGCCCGGCAACGCATGCCCAGGCGAGACCGCGCTCTGTCGCTGCTGCTGTTGGTGGTCTGCGCAACGTTGCTCGAAATCCACCCGCGGCTGGCGCATTGGTTGATCGACAGGCTGCGCAACGCCGAAGCGCGCCGCAGCTGGACTGGAGCGCTACTCTATGGCGACGCGAGCCCACCGCGCCAGCACACGTCGCTCGTCTACGGCATGGCGATCGCGGCCTGCAGACTCGGTGCACTGACGCTGCGCGCCATTCGCGGTTGGAACGTTATGCTCTTGTCGTTGTGGGACTCGGGTCAGCGCCTGCTCGGTGCGGTCTGTTCAGAGGCGCTCAGCCTGGAAGAAAAAGGCCGGCTGACGATCCGCATCTACGACTTCTTTCCGGGCTACCACCGCACATTCGATCGCCTGCACGAGTGGGAAGGCCCTTGGTTCGCGGGCAGCCTGCCCGCGGCGCCTGCTCGCGTCCTCGTCGGGGGTGCAGGCGTCGGGCGCGAGGCGGTTGCGCTGGCCGCGAAGGGCCTCAGCGTCGATGCATTCGACCCGGCGCCCGATTTGGTCGCGGCATGTCGGCGCGCGCTGCGAGAGGGCGCCTGGGTCGACGTACTGACATATGAGGCCTTCAGTGCCCTTGTGCTCGGCGGCCCGGCGAACACTGATGCCGCTCGGCATTTGCGCTCGCAACGCTACGACGCAATTTTGCTGGGCAGCGGCAGCTTGGCCCATGTACTCGATGCCAACGAGCACAGCGGCCTTTTGCGCGCCTGTGCCGCACTGTGCCCGGCGGGACCGGTCTTGATGAGCTTCTATTGCGATGACGATGGGGTTGCACCTCGTGCGGGTCTGGCGACGCGCACCGGGCGCCGAATCGGCCGCATGCTGGCGGCACTGCGGGGCCTGAAAGGCGTGGCGAGCGACCGCTTGAGTTATCGGCCACACGGTGGGTTCGCGTACACGTTCACGCGCCAGGAAGTCGAAGCGCTGGCGGCGTCGATCGGCCGTGGCGTGAGGTGGGAACCCGCAACCGCTGGCGTTTTCCGTTGCGTGACGTTGCTGCCTCCAACGAATCCGGCGCCGCCGCTCTGACGCTCGTGCGGCAGGCCCCGAACGCTGTGCTCGGCGTGGCGACGGCATGGTGCCGCCTTGAGGCGCGGCTCTACCGCAGAGCCGGCCAGCGCGGAGTTTTCGACTCGGTGCAGCGCCTGTCTGCCGCGACATGGACCGCAGCCCTGAGCCGACAGGAAAAAAGCCAGCTCACGCTGGGCATCTACGAGGCCAGTCCGATCTACACGGCGCTGGCTGACGAGTTGTTCGCGATCGAGGAGGGCATCTTCGAGCAGCGGTTGCCGAAGGCTCCGGCGCGCGTGCTCGTCGGCGGGTGCGGCGCCGGCCGCGAGGCGAGCGTCCTGGCTGCGCGTGGCTATCAGGTGCATGCGTTCGATCCGGCGTCAGCCTTCGTGGCCGAGAGTCGTCGCCGACTGGGGGAGAGCGTGCCGGTCGCGCAACTGTCGTATGAGGAGTTGAGCGCGCTCGTTCTCGACAACGTGGGCACCCCGCATGGGCTGGCGCGCGCGCAATTCGACGCGGTCGTGCTGGGCTGCGGAAGTCTGAGCCACGTGCTGGATCCCCGCGAGCAGCGGCGGCTGTTCCGGGCGCTTGATGTGCTGAGCCCGACGGGGCCGCTGCTTGCGAGCTTTCTGTGGATGGATCAGGAGCCGGTTGAGTTGGTCGTCGGGCGCGCTGCCCGCTGGGGCCGCGGCGTCGGCCGCACGCTCGCCCGGCTGCGCGGTGTGCCGTGCGATGTCTCGCCGCGCCTGAGCTACCAGGCGGCACGCGGCTTCGCCTACACCTTCACTCGCGGCGAGATCGAGCAGATGGCGCAAAGCGGCGGGCGCCGCGTCATATGGGAGCGCGACAGCGAGCGGCCGTCAAACTACGCTTCTTTCGTGCGCCCCTAGGCGCGCAGCAGGCACACTGGAAGGGCCATGCTGTCTCCTGCGGCACTCACCGGCATCAGCCGATTCGCGTCCAGTCTCGCGCGCGCGTTCGGCCTCGCCTGGGGAGCCGCGCCGCGTCTCGCGGCAGCCAGTATCGCGCTCGTGGTCGTGCAGAGCCTGCTGCCGTTGGCGGGCCTGTATCTCGTCAAACTGATCGTCGATGCGATCAGTCAGGCACTGACAAGAGGTTCGCCAGTGGATGCGGCTGCGTTGCAGCCGGTTTTCGTCCTGATCGGCATCGCGGCGGCCGTTGCGCTGGTGGCGGTGCTGGTCAACTCGCTGGCCGGCGTCGTCAGCGAGGCGCATGCCCAATTCGTCGCCGACCACGTGCAGGACGTGATGCATGCCAAGTCGATCGAAGTCGACTTGGCGTACTACGAGAACTCGCAGTATTACGACACCCTTCACCGCGCGCAGCTGGAGGCGCCGTATCGGCCTAGCCGCATCGCCAAGGGCCTGATCACCATTTGTCAAAGTGCGCTGTCGCTCACAGCGATGGCGGCGCTGTTGTTCTCGTTGCATTGGGGCATCGCCATCGTGCTGCTGCTGGCCGTGCTGCCCGAAGGGCTCGTCCACCTGCGACACGCTGACGCGCACTACGACTGGCGCAGGCGCAATACACCCACTGAGCGGCGCGCCCGCTACTACAACGATATGCTGACCGGCAACGACCACGCGCAGGAACTGCGTCTGTTCGGCCTCGGCCACTTGTTCGTCGGGAAGTACCGCGATCTTCGCCTGCGCCTGCGCCTCGAGGGGTTGGCGCTGCTCAAGAAGCGGTCAGTGCGCGAGTGGGCTGCGCAGAGCGTGGCCACGCTGGCGGTGTTTGGCGCGTATGCCTACATCGCCTGGCGCACGGTGCAGGGTGGCCTCACGCTGGGCGATCTGGTGATGTACTTCCAGGCCTTTCAGCGCGGCCAGGAGTTTTTGCGTCAGCTGCTGCGCGGCGTGAGCGGGCTCTACGAGGACAGCCTGTTCCTGACAAACCTGTACGAGTTTCTGGATCTGAAGAAGAAAGTCGTGGAGCCCGCGCAGCCGCAGGCTGTGGCGCGGCCCCTGGCCCGCGGCATCGCGTTCGAAAAGGTCTCCTTCGGCTACGGGACGCGGCAAGTGCTGCACGACATCGACCTCGTCATCCCCGCCGGCGCCACCGTTGCGCTGGTGGGCGAAAACGGCTCGGGCAAGACGACGCTCATCAAGCTGCTTGCTCGCCTGTACGACCCAGATGGCGGGCGCATTCTGTTCGATGGCGTTGACGTGCGCCAGTTCACCACGACCGCGCTGCGGCGAGAGCTGAGCGTGATCTTTCAGGACTACGTGCGCTACAACCTCACGGCGCGCGAGAACATCTGGTTCGGCAACATCGAATCGGCCGCCGACCCGCAGCGGCTGGCCAAGGCAGCCAACTTCGCCGGCGCCTCGGACCTGATCGGTCGGCTCCCGAATGGCATGGAGACCGTGCTCGGCAACTACTTCGACGCCGGCGAGGAGTTGAGCGTGGGCGAATGGCAGAAGATCGCGCTGGCGCGGGCATTGCTGCGCGACGCACAGGTGATCGTGCTCGACGAGCCGACGAGCGCGATGGACGCGTCGGCCGAGTACGAGATGTTCAAGCGCTTCCGCGAGCTGGCAGCGGGGCGCACGGCGATTCTCGTCAGTCACCGCCTGTCGACAGTGAAGATGGCCGATCGCATCTATGTGCTGCGTGCCGGTCGGGTGGTCGAAAGCGGCACGCACGACGAGCTGGTCAGGCGCGCTGGACGGTATGCCGATTTGTTCGAGGCCCAGGCGAGCGGGTACCGCTGAACGTGCAACTCTCCGCGCCGGTGCAGGTGCTGCTCGATGTGCTCGCGGGCCGTGCCGACACCCCGCATTCGCTCGATGCGGCGGGCTGGGAGACGTTGGTCGCTGAGGCCTCGCGGCACGGTGTGTCGGCGCTGGCGTACCAGGCGCTTGCGCACGGCGGCTACGCACCGCGCCGGGTCGTGCAGGCCCTCGAGGGCCACTACCTGAGAAACCGACTGCGCAACCTGCGCTTGTACGGGCGCCTTGCTGCGCTGCTGGATGCGCTGACCGCACAAGCGATCGACGTGATTGTGCTGAAGGGGGCGTTTCTTGCGCAGGCGGTGTATGAGGATGCCGCTTTGCGGCCGATGTCCGATGCCGACCTGCTGGTGCGCCACAGTGACCTCGAGCGGGCGGCTCGAGCGATGCGCGCGCTGGGGTGGCGGCAGTCGCCGGCGTTGCCCGAGGGCGGGCACCAATTGCCGACATTCGAGCTGGCGGGCGTGCAGATCGATCTGCACTGGAGTATCGAAGACGACGCGGCGCCGTTTGCGATTGACGTGGCCGGTCTCTGGCAACGCGCCGTGCCGGCACGCGTGGGTCGGGCGCAGGCGTTGGCGCTGTCGGCGGAAGATCTCCTTCTGCATCTGTGCCTGCACACGGCCTACAACCACGGCTGGCTGCAATTCGACGGCGGCTTGCGTCAACTCGCCGACATCGCCGCGGTGGTGAAGCGCTATGAGTCGACCCTTGACTGGTCGGTCTTGGCCGTTCGCGCACAAGCCTGGCAAGCGAGTCGTTGCGTGTGGCTCGGCCTCGTCACGGCGCGCGATCTGCTGCGTGCCGGCGTTCACGACGCGGTGCTGGATCGCCTTGCGCCTTCGCAGCCGCACGACCGCTGGATTCAGTTGGCGAGCAGGTTGGCACTGGGATCCCACTATGCCGAGCTGGCGCGGCGGCTGCCGGTGCTCGGGCGATCATGGATGAACAAACGCTGGTGTCGGCTGCCGCGCGGCGGGCGCTGGCATGCGCTCTTGCTGCCGGCGCAAGCCTCGCTGCGACGCGCGTATCCCGCGTTGGACGGCCATCCCACGCTTGCGCATGTCGCGCATTGGAAGGATCTGGCCGGTGAGATGCTGAGGATTGGTGTCAGTGCCGAGGATCGCGCACTCTGGTCGTTCGAGCGAGAACGGCGTGGTTTGGTCGGATGGCTGGAGGGGCGATGTGCGGCTTGAAGCGACTCGCGTCGACCAGACAGGTGCGGCACTCGGCGGCGCGACCGCAGGGCGCTTCAGGCCTTGCGCACGCCACGCGCCGCGTGCGCGATGACGTTCTTTGCGAGCAACTCAGAGAACACCGACCGCTCAAGCGAAGCACGACAGAGGCCGGCATGCTCGTAGTGCAAGTTCTCGAAGACTTGGCCGGCAGCTGGGTACGCGTCGAGGATGGCTTGCAGCACATCGGCGGGAATGTCTTCGGACAGAGCCTCCTGCAAGCGCAGCACCAGGCGTCGATAACCTTCGGCGCTCGCGCTGGCGGTGCCCGTGTCAACGCACTCCAGCAGGTGCGCCAACGCAACAATGGTCTCCAGGCGAGTCCGTGTCCAACTCGAGCTCATGCCAACTCCAGCAACTTGCTGTGAGTTGCACGGCGCCGCGCTTGAGTTCAAGTTGGCCCTGGAAAAGCAACTTGCTGGAACTTCGCGAGTCGGCGAAACCAGCGACGTGCCTGGATGGTCTCTTGATGGGTGCTTGTCTCGAACAGCCGAAGGCAGCGTGGAGGGCAGTTCGTGTCAGTCTTGGCGGTGGAGCCGATCGTCGTCTATCGCTCAATCCAGATGACGTAGTTTACATAATATACATTGTCGCGCATGCGGATCGCTGAACCGGCTTGGCCTGCAGGGACCGAAAGACGCCGCGATTGACGGCCGCCGCCCTTGGGCGGCACCCCATCGAGACGTCAGTAGATCGTGCCGAGTTCGGTATCGCCGACGTGCTCGCGAGACTGCTCGGCGATGTCGTCGAGCGTGCGCTGGTCCTCGTTCTCGCGCTTGGGAATCAGCGGCTTGTCCAGCGGTCGGCAAACGCGGCTGTTGAGCGCACCGAGACGGCCGGACTGTTCGATCGCGATCAACACGGCTTGCGGGTTGATCAGCATCGCAAAGGGATCACCGACTTCGATGATGTCCTGGGGGTTTTGCATTCGAAGCTCCGTGCGGGTGTGCCGATGCCTTCGAATGTAAGCAGCGAACGCGTGCGTTCATAGCCCGCGGGGGGCACGCGTTCGTGCCGGAATTCATTGCCGCGCGATGATCCTGCCGCGCCGGCTGCACGCACTCAACGCAAGCGTGATTCAAGTCGCTTGGTCAGGTTTTCGCGCCCTGCCAAGCGCGCGAAGTCTGCGGCATTCAAACCACGCTGGTTGCGAGTGGTTGCATCGGCGTGCTGGGCGAGCAGCAGCGTGACCGACTCTTCGCTGCCGTAGCCTGCGGCCATCATCAACGCTGTGGTGCCGTTGGGGGATCGCGCTTCGATCGGCGCGCCGCGCTGCAGCAGCAGCGCAACGAGCCTGGGCTCTGGGCCGGTGGCGGCATAGTGCAGTGGGTTCCACCCCTCCTGGTTGACACGTGCGCCTTGTTGAATCAGCCGTTGTGCCAACTCGAGGCGCCCTTGCAGCGCCACCAGCATCAGCGCCGTCTCGCCCACGCTGTTGCGCGAGTTGATATCGAGCTGCGGCTGCTTCAGCAACACGTCGACCACGCGATCCGACTTCTCACGGACGGCAACGCCGATGGCGGACTGGCCGCTCTCGTCGTGCGCGTTGGGGTCGAAACCACGTTGCAGCAAGCTGGCGACCGCGGAGGCGTCGTCGGTTCGCACGGCTCGAAAGAAATCATCGAAAGAGCCCGCATACGTGGATGGAAAAACAAACAAGGACAACTAGATAGAAGGTAGACTTAAAGTGATTCATTGCTTCTGTTGGCCGGCGGAGTCCAAGGAGGTTGAGAGGAACAAGCGCGCGAAATTCAAGCTGGTCGCCTCGGCCACACGCTCCAACGAGACTTGCTTGACTTCGGCAAGCTTGGCCGCCACGTGCGGCACCCAGGCCGGGTTGTTGACTTTGCCGCGGTGCGGCACCGGAGCCAGGTAGGGGCTGTCGGTCTCGATCAGGCAGCGCTCGAGCGGCACATAGCGGGCCACGTCGCGCAACTCCTCGGCATTGCGAAAGGTGAGGATCCCCGAGAACGACACCATGAAGCCGAGGTCGAGCGCCGCACGCGCGACGTCCATCGTCTCGGTGAAGCAGTGAAACACCCCGCCCGCCTCGTGCGCGCCCTCTTCCCGCAACACGGCCAGCGTGTCCGCCGAGGCGCTGCGCGTGTGCACGATCAGCGGTTTGTGGGCCTGTCGTGCCGCGCGGATATGCACTCGAAAGCGCTCGCGCTGCCAGTGCATCTGCTCGTGGGTGCGCCCGTTGAGGCGGTAGTAGTCGAGCCCTGTCTCGCCGATGGCCACCACCTTGGGCAGGTGTGCCATGTCAATCAAACGCTCGACGGTCGGCTCTTCGACTTCTTCGTTGTCGGGATGGACACCGGCGCTGGCCCAGAAGTTATCGAAGCGCACGGCCAACTGGTGGACGCGCGGGAACTCCTCGAGCGTGGTGCAGATCACCAGTGCACGGTCGACTCCCGCCGCGGCCATGTCGGCACGGATCGCATCGACGCGGCCGTGCAACTCTGGAAAGGTCAGATGGCAATGCGAGTCGACGAACATGGGACGCCATTGTGGCGTCGCGGCCGCCCGCTGGCGGCGCGTCGGCTCAGATCGTCTGGGTCGGCTTGGCCGACTGCAGCTGGGTGCCCAGCAGCTCTTCGATCTTGAGCTTCAGCAACCGCGTCTTCTCGTCGTTGGGGAAGCGCACGCCCACGCCCTGGGTGCGGCCACCCGACGCATTGGCAGGCGTGATCCAGGCGACCTTGCCGGCCACCGGATAACGCTGGGGATCGTCCGGCAACGACAGCAGCAGGTAGATGTCATCGCCGAGCTTGTACTCGCGCGTGGTGGGCACGAACAGCCCGCCGTCGAGCAGGATCGGCACGTAGGCCGCGTAGAGCGCGCCCTTCTCGCGGAACACGAGCTGGATCACGCTCGGCCGCGAGGCAACGGCGCCGGTGGCGGCAGATCGGCCTGAAGCTTCGCTCATCCGGCTGAGTGTAGCGAATGCCCCCTGCTCCGATGTGCGGCGGTGGCCGCGCCCGGCCAGCATCCCGCGCCTTTCGTCACAAGCGCCTCCACCAGCAACGGCGCGTGCCAGGGGTGTTCGTCGTGGCGCGCGACGCGCAGCAATTCACGCTGCCACTCGACGAGCCGGGGCAACGCCGCTCGAAAGGGTATTTGCGCGGGGTCGAAGAACAACGGCTGGGCACCTGCCGCGCGCGCCATTGCGTCGTGCGCCACGCGCTGCAACAGATCGATCACCATCGGCAGCGGCTTGCCGAGCAGTGCCTGCGCATCGCCGCGTGCCACCGCAGCAGGCAGCCCGTCGAGCACCTGCTCGTCGAGGCCCGCTTCATGCAGCGCCAACGCAGCCAGCGGGCTGCCGCCGGCCACCGCGAGGGCCCGGCTCGCCTGCGACACGCCCTGCTCGCTGAGCCACGCCAGGGCCGATGCGGCCTCGGGTGTGGCGATGCGCACGCGTTGCACACGGCTGCGCAGCGTGGGCAGCAGGTGTTCGGGGTCGCCGCCCGCCAGCACGATGCGCAGGCGGCCGGGCGGCTCTTCCAATGTCTTGAGCAGCGCATTGGCCGCGGTCGGGTTGATCGCCTCGGCGGGGTACATCACCAGGGCGCGCCCGCGCGCAGAACTCGCGCTGCGCTGCGTCCACTCGATGGCCTCGCGCAGTTGTGCGACCTTGATCTCGCGGCTCGGCTTGGCGCTGCCGCGCGCAGCAACGGGTCGTCTTCGAGCAGCCATTCGAACTGCAGGCGCAGCGCATCAGGCACCACGATGCGCAGATCGGGGTGACTGCGCTGGCGCACCAGGCGGCAGGCGTTGCACTGGCCGCATGGCCGATGCTCGGGCTGCTCGCACAGCCAGGCCTGCGCCAGCGCGAGCGCCAGCTCCAGCTGGCCCACGTCCTGCGGTGCGTGCACCAGCAACGCGTGCGAGCGGTCCAGGCGCAGCGCTCGCGTCAACGGCTCGCGCAGCCACGGCAGCGCCATGGCGCCGTCGGGCGCAACGCCCACCAGCTTGGGCTCACCACCAGCCACGGCGACTCACCTCCTGCTCCACTTGCGCCCACACGGCTTGCAGGCTGCCGCGTGCGTCGATGCGCACGATGCGCTGGCCATGGTCGGCATGGCGCCGCGCATAGCCGGCTTGCACGCGTTCGAAGAACGCCTGATCCATGCGCTCGAGCCGGTCGGGTTGGCGCGCGGCCGTGCGCCGCGCGGCCGCTTCGCCGGGTTCGACATCGAACCACAGCGTCAAATCCGGCTGTCGATTGCCCTGCACCCAGCGCTCCAGTTGCGTCAGCACAGACCAGTCGAAGCCGCGCCCGGCCCCTGGTACGCAAAGGTGGCGTCCGTGAAGCGGTCGCACAGCACGGTGGTGCCCACGGCCAACGCCGGCTCGATGCGCTGCCGCAGGTGGTCGCGGCGCGCGGCGAACACCAGCAGGCATTCGGTCAGCGCGTCCATCTCGTCGCGCAAGAAATGCGCGCGCAGTTGCTCCGCCAGCGGCGTGCCGCCCGGCTCGCGCGTGACGAGCACCGTGTGTCCCCTGGCGCGGAGCCAACTCGCCAGCGATTCGATGTGCGAGCTCTTGCCGGCGCCGTCGATGCCCTCGAACGTGATGAAGCGCGGCGTTCATCGCCCGCCCCGCTGGTATTGATTGACCGCGCGGTTGTGCTCGAGCAGCGATCTCGCTGAACACGCTGCTGCCGTCGCCCCGTGCCACGAAGTACAGCGCTTTCGTGCGCTCGGGATTCACCGCGGCGCGGATCGACGCCAGGCCCGGCATCGCGATCGGCGTCGGCGGCAGGCCGGCCCGCGTGTAGGTGTTATAGGGGCCGTCGGTCAGCAGGTCGCGTTTGCGCAGATTGCCGTCGAACGATTCGCCGAGGCCGTAGATCACGGTGGGGTCGGTCTGCAGCGGCATGCCCACGCGTAGCCGGTTGGAGAACACGCCGGCGATCTGGGTCCTGTCGCTGGCCTTGCCGGTTTCCTTCTCGACGATCGAGGCCAGGATCAACGCTTCGTCGGCCGACTTCAGCGGCAGCCCCTCGACGCGCGAGTCCCATGCCGCATTCAGTTGGCGCTGCATCGTCTCGTAGGCGCGCTTGAGCACGGTGAGGTCGCTGACGCCGCGGCTGTACAGGTAGGTGTCGGGGAAGAAGCGCCCTTCTCCCGGCACCGAGCCGGCACCGAGCGCGCCCATCAATTGCGCGTCGGTCATGCCACTGCTGGCCGGCTTCAGATGAGGCGCGCGCGCGAGCTCGGCGCGAAACTGGCGCAGCGTCCAGCCCTCGAGCAGGCGCACGCGCTCGAAGAACTCTTCGCCCTGGACCATCTTGGCCAGTAGTTGCCGTGGCGTCACCTCCGGCCCTGCGACGTAGCTGCCAGCGCGGATGCGTCGCGCGTCGCCGGACCAGCGAAACCATTCGTACAACAGGATCGGTGGCACCTGCACGCCCGCGCGCACCCAGGCGTGAGCCACTTCGCGCGGATTGGCGCCCGGTTCGATCGACAACTCCACGGTCGACGTGGCCAGCGGCAGCGGCTGGTCGAGCCATCGCCACAACCAAGCCGCCGTGCCACCGGCGGCCAGCGAGCAGCACGAGCAAGAGCCATCGCAACAACCTCATGCCGTGCGTTGCGCCGCGAGGCGCCGAGTCCCTGTCGCAGCGATGCCCATGGACACTGATGATAATCGGCGGTCATGGGCGACACCCTTGCAACGACCATCGCGTGCGACGGCAGCGTGCGTTTGACCGACTGGGCGCTGTTGCGGGCGCACGGTGCCGATGCCGCCGCCTTCCTGCAGGGCCAGCTCACGCAAGACGTGGTCGGCCTGCGCGCGGGCGAGGCGCGCCTGAGCGGCTACTGCTCGGCCAAGGGCCGCCTGCTGGCGAGCTTCACCGTCTGGCGCATGGCCGCCGACGAGTTCGGCCTGCTGTGCAGTGCCGACCTGGCGGCTGCGGTGCGCAAGCGGCTGTCGATGTACGTGCTGCGCGCGCGCTGCCGTGTCGACGATGCAAGCGGCGAGTGGTCGGTGTTCGGATTGGCCGGTGCCGCAGCGCAGCGGCTCACCGACGGCGCCAAACCGTGGAGCACGCGCCAGCAGGGCGCACAGTGGTTGATCGCCCTGCCCGCCGCGGAGCATGCGGCGCGAGCGTTGCTGGTTCAGCCGACCGCTGCACCGGCACCCTCGCTGCCGGCGCTCGAACCGCACGCGTGGAGCCTGCTCGAAGTGCTGAGCGGCGTGCCGCGAATCACGGCAGCGACGGCGGAGCAGTTCGTGCCGCAGATGATCAATTTCGAGCTGGTGGGTGGCGTGCACTTTCAAGAAGGGTGTTACCCGGGGCAGGAGGTCGTGGCGCGAAGTCAGTATCGCGGCACGATCAAGCGACGCATGCATCTGTTTGCGACCAACGGTTCGGCGCAGCCCGGGCAAGAGGTGTTCCATAGCGAAGACGCGGCTCAGCCGGCCGGCCTGGTGGTCAACGCGGCCGAAATCGCGGGATCCGGGTGTCGCCTGCTGGCCGAAGTCAAGCTGGCATCGCTCGACGGCGGCAGCCTGCACCTGGGCGGCGCCAACGGCCCGCTGCTGCAACGCCTGCCGCTGCCCTACCCGCTCGCCGACGTGGCCCACGCGTGAGCGGTGGTTCTCGCCGCGAGCTCTACGTGTACTACCGCGTGGCGCAAGCCAATGTGCAGGCCGCGCTGCAAACCGTGCTCGCTTTCCAGCGGGACCTGCGCGCAGCACGCCCCGGCCTGGCCGCGCGTGTGCTGCGCCGCTCGGAGGAGCGCAGCGACGGCGTGACGCTGATGGAGATCTACGCGTTCGACGATGGCCGCAACACCGGCATCGACCCTGCATTGCGCTGCGCGCATCGAGCAGGCTGCTGCACCGTTGACTGCGCTGTTGAGCAGCCCGCGACAGTGCGAGGCCTTCGACGCGCTCGATTGAGCGCGCTACAGCGAGCGCACCATCTCCACGTGAGGGATGCCGGCCTCTTCGAACACCGGCCCGCGCGCGATGAAGCCGGCGCGGCTGTAGAACGGCGCGGCGCCCAGCTGCGCATGCAGCAGAGCTTCGCGGTCGCCGCGCTCGCGGGCGTGCTGCAGCAACGCGTCGAGCACCGCACGGCCGATGCGGCCACCGCGCATCGGCGCCAGCACCGCCATGCGGCCGATCTTGGCCACGCCGGGCACGTGCTCGAGCATGCGGCCGGTGGCCAGCGGCAGGCCGAAACGGTTGCAGGCCAGCGCGTGCACGCAGCCATCGTCGGCGCCGTCCCATTCCATCTCGGCAGGGATGTGCTGCTCGTCGACGAACACTTGTGAGCGGATCTTGCGCGCCGGTTCACCGAGTTCGCTCCAGCGTCCCACCCGCACATCGACCATCGACTTGCCGGCCTCGTAGGCCTGCAGCAGGTCGCGGAACTCCTGCGGGATCGGCTTGGACGTCATCGTCGCGCGGGTCGGCGAACACGTAGATCAGTTCGCCGCTGACCAGCAGTTGCTCGCCGCGGTACACCGCGCACGCCAAGCACCATCGACGAATTGCCGGTGCGCTGCGTGCGCACGCCGACCTCGATCTGGTCGTCGAAGCGCGCCGACGCTTCGTATTCGACCGTGGCCTTGCGCGCGATACAGATCGCCGCCCAGATACGTCCATCGTCTCGTGGTACGGCATCGCCAGTGCGCGCCAGTACCCCGCCACCGCGGTGTCGAAATACATCAGGTAGTGCGCATTGAAGACGATGCTCTGCATGTCGACCTCGGCCCAGCGCACGCGCAGGCGTTCGAAGAACCGGAAGTCCGATCGCGGAAAGGTCATGGCATCCTTGCAGCTGGTTCGTGCCGCGGTGGCAGTCGGCACCAAGCATAAGCGCCGGGCGCAAAAAAGCCCGACCGCTTGTGGCGGTCGGGCTTGCCCGAGGTGGCGGTGACACCACCTGCGAGGCAGCGATTCAGGCGTGCTTCTGCTCGAAGAACTGCTCGTCTTCGGTCGAGCCCTTGAGCGCGGCCGTCGATGATTGGCGTTCGATGGTGGTGGTCACCGCGTCGAAGTAACCGGTGCCGACTTCGCGCTGGTGCTTCACGGCAGTGAAGCCCTTCTCGGCGGCAGCGAACTCCTTCTCCTGCATCTCGACGAACGCGCTCATGTTGTTGCGCGCGTAGCCGTGTGCCAGCTCGAACATCGAGTAGTTGAGGCTGTGGAAGCCGGCCAGCGTGATGAACTGGAACTTGTAGCCCATCGCGCCCAGCTCGCGCTGGAACTTGGCGATGGTGGCGTCGTCGAGGTTCTTCTTCCAGTTGAAGCTCGGCGAGCAGTTGTAGGCCAGCAGCTTGCCCGGGAACCTGGCGTGGATCGCGTCGGCAAACGCCTTCGCAAAGCCAAGGTCCGGCGTGCCGGTCTCGCACCACAGCATGTCCACGTACGGGGCATAGGCCAGGCCGCGGCTCACCGCCTGATCGAGGCCCTTCTTCGTGCGGAAGAAGCCTTCGACGGTGCGCTCGCCGGTCAGGAACGGCTTGTCGTTGTCGTCGACGTCGCTGGTCACCAGGTCGGCGGCTTCGGCGTCGGTGCGCGCCAGCAGCACGGTGGGCACGCCCATCACGTCGGCGGCCAGGCGCGCCGCCGCCAGCTTGGCGACGTTCTCACGCGTCGGCACCAGCACCTTGCCGCCCATGTGGCCGCACTTCTTCACCGATGCGAGTTGGTCTTCGAAGTGCACGCCGGCGGCGCCGGCTTCGATCATCGCCTTCATCAGCTCGAAGGCGTTGAGCACGCCGCCGAAACCAGCCTCGGCATCGGCGACGATCGGGGCGAAGTAGTCGATGTCGTTCTTGCCTTCGCTCCATTGGATCTGGTCGGCGCGCTGGAAGGTGTTGTTGATCTTCTTGACGACCTTCGGCACCGAATCCACCGAGTACAGCGACTGGTCGGGGTACATCTCGCCGTTGCTGTTGGCGTCACCCGCGACTTGCCAGCCCGACAGATAGATCGCCTTGAGTCCGGCCTTCACCTGCTGCATCGCCTGATTGCCGGTGAGCGCACCCAGCGTGTTGACGAAGGGCTCGGTGTTCACCAGGGTCCACAGCTTTTCGGCGCCGCGCTTGGCCAGCGTGTGCTCGATCGGAATCGAGCCACGCAGGCGCACCACGTCGGCGGCGCTGTAGCCGCGCTGAATGCCTTTCCAGCGCGGGTTCTCTGCCCATTCGCGCTCGAGCGCGGCGGCTTGCTGTTCACGGGTGGGTTGGGTCATGTCGGGACTCCTGTTCGTGAATCGGATGGACTTGAATGCTGCGTGGCAACAAGCCTAATGCGAGTCCGAGGATCTATGTCTTATATAAGAGAAAAACTTTCTCCTGTGGAATCAATAGCATATGCGATGAATTCCGTATCACGAGAATCATGCAGCCATCATGGAAAACGGAACCGAGGTTCCGGTGACCAAGATTCCGCTAAACGGAACGTAAATCTCTTATTGCGGAACCAGCGCGGCAGCCCGGGCCCAGCAACCGTAGATGCGATCGGCGAGTTGTTGCTGCTCGGCGAGGCAACGGTTGGTGTCACGGCGAATCCGCTCGGCGCGATGAACCGTGTCGAACTCGTGCTGCGCCTGCGCGTACTGGGCGTCGTGATGGCTCAGCCACGACTCGACCTTGGCGGCATCGACTTCGACATGGAACTGCAGTCCCAGGTGCGGCCCGATCGCGAACGCCTGATTCGGACAATGCTCGCTGGCCGCGAGGCGTAGCGCGCCCGGCGGTAGATCGAACGCCTCGTAGTGCCAGTGAAAGACCTCGTGCGTGGCCGCAGGCCCGAGCCACTGCCGGCTCGACGGGGAATCGACGCATTGCATGCGGTGCCAGCCCACCTCGGGCGCCGGCGATGCCGCGACCCGCGCGCCGAGCGTGCGCGCCATCAACTGCCCGCCCAGACAGTGGCCGAGTACTGGGATGTCGCGCTGCATCGCCTGGTCGATCAGGCCCTGCGCGCTGCGCAGGAAAGGCAAGTCGTCGTTGGCGCTCATGCTGCCGCCCAGCAATGCAAGCGCCGAGTAGCCGTCGATCCGTTCCGGGAAGCCGCCAGTGGCGGTGGCCAGGCGCAGATCACTCGTGATGCCGCGCTGAGCCAGCCATGTGCCCAGATACGCTGGGGCGTCGTTGTCGATGAACTGCAGGATCAGAACGGGATTCATTGTCGGCACGCGCGTGTAGCCGCCATCATGCCGCGGCCGGCCGACGACGGTGGTTCGCGGGCACAGGCACAATGCCTCGACGACTGCGATGGGAACTGCCCTCGCATGCCAAGCCAGGAGACCTTGTGATGAAGCTCGACGCCTATTGGATGCCGTTCACGGCCAACCGCCAGTTCAAGAAAGCGCCTCGCCTGCTGGCGCGTTCCAGCGGCATGCACTACTGGACGCACGATGGTCGCCAAATTCTCGACGGCGTCGCGGGCTTGTGGTGTGTCAACGCAGGGCATGCCCGCCCCAAGATCGTCACGGCCATCCAGGAGCAGGCGGCCGAGCTCGACTTCGCGCCGCCGTTCCAGATGGCGCACCCGAAGGCGTTCGAACTGGCCGAAGAGACGGTGAAGCTGGCGCCGTCGGGCATGACGAAGCTGTTCTTCACCAACTCCGGCTCGGAGGCGGTCGACACCGCGCTGAAGATGGCGCTGGCCTATCACCGCGTGCGTGGCGAAGGACACCGCACTCGCCTGATTGGTCGCGAGCGCGGCTACCACGGGGTGAACTTCGGCGGCCTGTCGGTGGGCGGCATGACGGCCAATCGCAAGATGTTCGGCGCCATGCTGGCGGGTGTTGACCACCTGCGGCACACGCACGACGTGTCGCGCAACGCCTTCAGCGTCGGCTTGCCCGCGCACGGCGCCGAGTTGGCTGACGACCTGGAGCGGCTGTGCGTGCTGCACGATCCGTCGACCATCGCCGCCGTGATCGTCGAGCCGATCGCCGGCTCGGCCGGCGTGTTCCTGCCGCCCAAGGGCTACCTGCAGCGGCTGCGCGAAATCTGCGACAAGCACGGCATCCTGCTGATCTTCGACGAGGTGATCACCGGGTTCGGCCGCACCGGGCAGCCGTTCGCGGCACAGAGCTTCGGCGTCACGCCAGACCTGATGACCGTGGCCAAGGGCATCACCAACGGCTGCGTGCCGATGGGCGGCGTGCTGGTCAAGCAGACCATTCACGACGCCTTCATGAACGGCCCGGAGCATCTGATCGAGTTCTTCCACGGCTACACGTATTCGGCGCACCCGCTGGCCTGTGCCGCGGGGCTGGGCACGCTGGCCACCTACGCCGAAGAGGGCTTGCTGACACGTGCCGGCACGTTGCAAAGCTACTTCGGCGAGGCCGTGCACTCGCTGAAGGGCGTGGCCAACGTGATCGACATCCGCAACTACGGGCTGGTGGCGGGCATCGAGTTGCAGGGCATCGCCGGCGAGCCCGCCAAGCGCGCGTTCAACGTGTTCCTCGATTGCTTCGACAAGGGTGTGCTGGTGCGCACCACGGGCGACATCGTTGCGCTGTCGCCGCCGCTGATCGTCGAGCGCCAGCACATCGATCAGATCGTCGACACGTTGCGCGGCGCGATCCAACGCGCCGCGTGAGCGTGTCGCCCGCCGCGCCGCCGGCGAGCGCGGCGTGAACAGCCCTCCATGGGCTGCTTATGCCTGCCTGGGCGCGAGCATGGCGCTGGTGGGCAGCTATGTTGGCCTATCGAAGCTGCTGCTGGCTGTGTTTCCGGTGTTCCTGCTGGCGTGGTTGCGCTTTGCCATCGGCGCCATCGCGATGCTGAGTTGGCTGCCGCGCCAGCCGGGCGAGACGCCGCTGTCGCGCCACGATCGGCAGCTGCTCTTCTGGGAGAGCTTTCTCGGCAACTTCCTGTTTTCGATCTGCATGCTGTACGGCGTGATGCTCAGTTCGGCGGTCGCCGCCGGCGTCGTGATGGCTGCGATTCCGGCGGCGGTGGCCGTGCTGTCGCGGCTGTTCTTGCACGAGCGCATCCCGCTGCGAACGGTCGGCGCCATTGCCTGTGCGGTGGCGGGCATCGCCGCGCTCGCCCTCGGGCGCGCCGGGCCTGACGGCCCTGTCGCAGGCGGCGAGCATCACGCGCTGGGGCATGCGCTGTTGGTGGGCGCGGCGTTGTGTGAGGCCAGTTACGTCGTGATCGGCAAACGGCTCACCGGCCAGGTCTCGCCCAAGCGCATCAGTGCCTTGATCAACCTATGGGGCCTGGTGCTGGTCACGCCGCTGGGCCTGTGGCAAGCCTGGTCACACGACTTCGCGCTCGTTGCGCCGCCGACCTGGGGGCTGTTGCTGTTCTATTCGCTGGCCGCCAGCGTGGCCACCGTGTGGTTGTGGATGCGCGGGCTGACGCACGTGCCGGCGGCCTCCGCCGGCGTCTTCACCGTGCTGCTGCCGGTCAGCGCCGCGCTGGTGGGCGTGCTGCTGCTCGATGAGCGCTTCAGCACGGCGCAGGCCGCCGCACTCGCGCTCGCGCTGGCCGGGCTGGTGCTGGCTACGTGGCCGGCACGCCCCGGCACCGCGCCGGCTCAGGCGCCGAACGCATAGTCGCCGACCACGGTCGCGGCGGTGCCGGTCAGCGTGGCCAGCAGGGTCAGCTCGCTGGCCGAGACGGTTGCGTTGGCGCCCGACGAGGTGAACAGGTACAGCCCGGTGTCGCTGCCGTTGTCGACCGCGAACAGCGCGGTCGCGCCGGTCGCGTAGGCCGAGGTTGCGCTGCCGATCGCCGCCGCCGCGTTGCTTGTGGTCAGGCTGGCCACGTTGCTGGTGAACACCACCAACTCGGCGCCGCGCGCGAAGCCGCCGGCCGCGGCGCGTGTCACGGCGCCGTCGACCGCGGTGTCGCCGTCGCCGATGCGCAAGGTCGCCATGCTGATGCGCAGGTCGTCGCTGCCCGAGGCGAAGTCGCTGACCCGGTCGCTGCCGACCTTGCTGTTCAGCGCGAACACATCGGCGCCGCTGCCGCCCGTGAGCAGGTCGGCACCGGCGCCGCCGGTCAGCGTGTCGTTGCCGCCGCTGCCGCTGAGCGTGTTGGCCGCGGCGTTGCCGGTGATCATGTTGGCCGCCGAGTTGCCGCTGCCGTTGATCGCCGCGCTGCCGCTCAGCGTCAGGTTTTCGAGCGTGCTTCCCAGCGTCCAGGTCACCGCACTGATCACGGTGTCGGTGCCGGCGCTGGCGGCTTCGGTGACGACGTCGGTCGCCACGTTGACGACGTAGGTGTCGTTGCCGGTGCCGCCGATCAGCGTGTCGTTGCCGCTGCCGCCGTTGAGGCGGTCGTCGCCGGCGCCGCCGGTGAGCCGGTTGGCCGCGCTGTTGCCGGTGATCACGTTGGCGGCCGAGTTGCCGGTGCCGTTGATCGCTGCGCTGCCGCTCAGCGTCAGATTCTCGAGCGTGGCACCGATCGTCCAGGTCACCGCGCTGACCACACTGTCGGTGCCCGCGCCTGCGGCCTCGGTGATGATGTCGGTGTTCGCGTCAGCGACGTAGGTGTCGTCGCCGGCGCCGCCGATCAGCGTGTCGCTGCCGATGCCGCCGTCGAGGCGGTCGTTGCCGATACCGCCGTCGAGCCGGTCGTTGCCGGCGCCGCCGACCAGCGTGTCGTTGCCACTGCCGCCGCCGAGCGTGTTGGCCGCGCCGTTGCCGGTGATCACGTTGGCGGCCGAGTTGCCGGTGCCGTTGATCGCCGCACTGCCGCTCAGCGTCAGGTTCTCGAGCGTGCGCCCCGAGCGTCCAGGTCACCGCGCTGACCACCGTGTCGGTGCCGGCGCTGGCCGCCTCGACGATGATGTCGGTGTTGGCGTTGACGACATAGGTGTCGTTGCCGGCGCCGCCTGTGAGCGTGTCGCTGCCGGTGCCGCCGTCGAGGCGGTTGTTGCCATCGTTGCCGGTCAGCTTGTCGGCGAAGGCCGAGCCGGTCAGGTTCTCGAAGTTGCTCAGCGTGTCGCTGCCGCCGCCGCCGGTGGCCTGGGCGGTCGTGACCGCAAGGCTGACGGTGACGCCGGCGCCGGCAGGGGCGTACGACACCGTGTCGGTGCCAGTGCTGCCGTTCAGCTTGTTGTTGCCGGCGTTGCCGGTGATCACGTTGTTCAGGCTGTTGCCGGTGCCCGACAGGTTGGCGCTGCCGGTCAGCGTCAGGTTCTCGAGGTTGGCGCCGAGCGTGTAGCTGATCGAGCTGCGCACGGTGTCGGTGCCGCCGCCGGCGAGCTCCTGGATCGTGTCGGCGCGGGCCAGTTCATAAGTGTCGTTGCCGGCGCCGCCGATCAGCGTGTCGGCCAGCAGCGGGTTGGAGACCCGGTAGACGTCGCCAAAGCCGCCGTTGGCGTCGCTGGCCGCGAGGTTGCTCGCGCTGCTCTCGAAGACGATCCACTCGCCGCCCAGCGAGATCTGTGCGCGCAGGCTCGGGCCGTTCGCCGCGTCGCCGGCGGCCGACCGTGAGACCAGCGCGATCTTTCCGGTGTACAGATCCTTCACGAAGACGTCGCGAGTGCCGTTGCTGTCGCCCGGCACCAGCGCATCGGAGTAACTGGCGAAGACCACGAAGCGGCCGTCGCCCGAGATCGATGCCTCCTCGCTGGACAGCTGCACGCCGGCGCCGGCGGCAGTCGACGAGACCAAGCTGAACGTGCCGTCGGCGAGGTTGTACGCAGTAGATGTCGGTGTTGTTCGCGGTGTCTGCGTCGACAAAGGCCTTGGCGGTCTGGAATACCACCACGCCACCCCAGCCTTCGTCGTAGGCGATGTCGGCATTGGTGGCGGTGTTGTTCTGGTTGCGCGCGGTCACGCCCTCGGTGAGGTTGACCAGCTTGGAGCCCGCTGCGTCGCGATCCCACAGGAAGATGTCGCGGTAGCCGTTGGTGTCGCCGCTGGTCAGGTTGTTCGCGTCGCTCTCGAACACGACGTAGCGGCCATCCGCCGACACCTGGGCATTGAGGCTCTCGCCGTTGCCGTCGGTGCCGGCCAGGCTGGTCGAGATGCGCGTCAGGCTGCCGTCGCCGAGATCCTTCAGGAAGATGTCGGAGTTCGTCGAGCCGCCCGCCGCCCAGTTCGACGTGTCACTCTCGAATACGATCGAACTGCCGTCGAACGACAGGTCCGCGTTGCCCGACTGCCCGTCCGCTGCCAACGTGCCGCCGGTGCCGGTCGAAACCATCGTGATGCCGTTGCCGGCGACGTCGGCCAGGAAGATGTCGTACAGCGCACCGCTATCGTCCGCATCGTCGGTCAAGGCAGAGGCGCTCGTAAACGCCAGCACCTTGCCATCGGCCGAGATCACCGGCTCACCGGCGCCCGAGCCGCCGTTCTGCCCGCTCTCGTTGCGGTGCTCGTTGCTGACCGCACCGCTGCCCATGTTCTTGACGAACACGTCCTGGCCGTTGTTGTTCGTGCTGCCGAACGAGGTCCAGCCACCGGCGAAGGCGACCAGACTGCCGTCGGCCGACACCGTTGAGTGCGACGAGCTGGTCGGCGAGCCAGCGGCACCGGAGCGCGACACGTGGTTCAGCGCGGTCAACGCCACATTGCCGACCAGCCAGTCGCTGCCGCTGCCGGTGTTCACCAGGTCGGCGCCGCCCAGCCCCCAGATCTGCGCGGCGTCGGTCAGCCCGCCCAGCGTGTACTCGGCACCGTACCAGTCGAGCCGCGGGTTGCTCGAGCCGTCGCCGAGCACCAGCGCGCTGCCGTTGGCGAACGGGACGTTGTCGGCCGACAGGTCTTCCAGCCGCATCCCGTCGAGCCAGACCGTCTTGCCGCCGTGGCTGAAGCTCAGGTTGTCGCCGACCCGCGCCAGCCGCACCGCCGTTGCGCTGATGCCGCTGGAATCGAAACTCAGGAAGTCGGTCTCCGGCTCGAACGCGAGGCGCTGGTCGTGCGTCAGCGTGCTGAAGTTGTAGGTCGTCACCGTGGGCTCCGTTGTCGGCGCAGCGGCGCCGGTGAGCCCTTTGTAGCGGGGCGAGCGTTAGGCCGCCGTTAGGGCCGATTCCGCTTTTGGATCGTGACGCGCTCGTGCGGCGAGGTCCGCGACTGCGGCCGGCGGCAGCGTCTTGAGGCGGTGATCCGACCACACCTGGCGCCAGCGGCGTGCACCGGGCTGGCCGAGGTGCAGGCCCATCATGTGCCGCGCGATCGCGGTCCACGGCGTGCCTGAGTGCGTCGCGCGTCGCGCCATGTAGTCCACCATCCGCGATTCGATCTCGCCACGGTCTGATGGCGGATGCCGCTCGGTGCCGAAGGCGAGTCTGTCCCATTCGATCAAGCGCCAGGGGTCGTGATACGCCGCGCGGCCGAGCATGACGCCGTCGACACGCACCAGCTCGTGCTCGATCTGCGGCCGCTCGTGCAGGCCGCCGTTGACCACGAAGGTCCATTGCGGAAAGTCGGCTTTCAGCTGCACCACGGTGTCGTGGCGCAGCGGCGGCACCTCACGATTGCGCTTGGGGCTCAGGCCGTCGAGCCAAGCGTTGCGGGCATGCACGATGAACACGCTGCAGCCGCCCTCGCCCACCGTGCCGACGAAGTCGCGCACGAAGTCGTAGCTTTCGGTGCGATCGATGCCGATGCGGTGCTTCACCGTCACCGGCAACGACACGGCGTCGCGCATCGCGGCCACGCAATCGCGTACCAGCGTGGGTTCGGCCATCAGACAGGCGCCGAAGGCGCCGCGTTGCACACGAGGGCTCGGGCAGCCGCAATTGAGATTCACCTCGTCGTAGCCCCACTGTTGCGCGAGGCGCGCGCAGCGCGCCAGGTCCGACGGTTCGCTGCCGCCGAGCTGCAGCGCCAGCGGATGCTCCTCGGCGCTGAAGTCGAGGTGGCGCGCCACGTCGCCATGCAGCAGCGCACCGGTGGTCAGCATCTCGGTGTAGAGCCGCGCGCGCGGCGACAGCAGACGATGAAAGTACCGACAGTGCCGATCGGTCCATTCCATCATCGGCGCCACGCACAGGCGCCATTCGCTATGTGATTGATTCACAAATACTTATATGCATGCATGTGTAACCACAACGAGCCATGTGCAGAAACCAGTGCACACATGGTGCTCTAATCGCGTCCGAAAGGTACATGATTGGACGCACACAGAGCGCACACGGCGTGTGCAATTCTGGGTGCACACGGAGAGGCGATGCCGACATTCTCCCAGCTACCCAGCGGCAGATGGCGCGTGCAGGTCCGCCGAGGCGGCGCCTACAAGGCCGCTACCTTCGACGAGAAGCGCGATGCCGAGGATTGGGGCCGCGAGGTTGAGTCCCAGGCCAAGTTGGTCGCGGTCAAGGGCTTTGCTCCCCCGCCATCCGAGGCCACGCTTGCCGACCTGATCGAGGCGTACCAGGAGCTTCACGCGCAGGAGCCGCGCAAGACGAAGCTGGCCACGCTGACCAGGCTCAAGGCCGATCCGCTTGGCAAGTTCCGGCTGCGCTCTCTCAGCGCCCTGCACTTTCGCGACTTTGCCGATCGCCGCCAGGCCGAAGGCGCCGGCGGCGTGACGATCGCCGGTGACCTGTCGACGATATCGGCCGTGCTGAAGTGGGGCCGACACGCGCGCAGGCTGGATCTGCCCGTCGAGCTGGCAAGCGACGCCCGCCGCGACCTGCCCTACCGCGGCCTCAAGACCCGCGGTACCGAACGCGATCGCGAGCCCACGGATGCCGAGCTCTCGCGCCTGTACGCCCACTGGCAGAACGATCGGCAACGCATTCCGATGGAGACGCTATGCCGCTTCGCGCTCGCCACTGCGATGCGCCAGGACGAGATCTGCCGCATCGAGATCGAGGACGTCGACCACATCACAAAGACGGTCGTGATTCGCGACCGCAAGGATCCGCGAGAGAAGCAAGGCAACGACCAAACGGTGCCATTGCTGGTCGACGCGTGGGCGATTCTGAAACCCGTCCTTCGCGAGCGCTCGAGCGGCAAGGTGTTTCCGTATCGGGCCGCGTCAGTGTCAACTGCCTTCACGCGTGCCTGTGCCGCGCTTGGCATCGAGGACTTGCACTTTCACGACCTGCGCCACCGTGCGACGGCAGACCTGTTCCGCATGGGACTCGACATTCCGCGGGTTGCGTTGATGACCGGCCACAAGACCTGGGCGCAGCTCAAGCGCTACACGAACATCAAGCCGGCCGACGTGCATGCCGCGGTTGTGCGCACCGTCGGCGGCAAAATCATTCCGATCCGAAAGAGAAACCGCGCCGCCCGGTAGGCAGCACAAGCGGGGTGCGACGGTGCGCTAACACGGCCGGGCCCCTGACCACAACGTGCAACTCGAACCGCACATCATGGCTACCCGGACTGTATCGCCGCGCGCACGGCCGTTGTCGGCCGGGCTGGATACGAAGACCAACTTGTCGCGACGCGCGGCATGCTTGCGCGCTTGGACGATGAGCTGCGCGAACGCGTTGACGCTGACAACGACGACGCGTGAGCAGCGGCAAGAAAGCAAAAGAAAGGGGCCGCAGCGCTTCCGACGCTGGGCCCCAATTCCCTATGACGGGGAGGAGAACATTGCGAAGTCATTCTGACCACGCAGCGCGCGCCTGTGCATCCCTCAACTGAGCCATTCTGGTAACAAGCATGGCCACCAGAACGCGCAAGGCAACGCCGGGAGGTGGCGCCGCCTGCGCAAGCGATGTGTCCGAAGGTGGGTGGAAGCCCCCTTTCGGGACCGGGTGGCCACCCATCGACTGACTTCCTGGCGACCGAGCCCGCAACGTTCAGCTCAGGACGACTTCGCGCGCATAGGGTCAGGTGCGGGCTGATGGACAACCAGATCGTGGCGCAGAGTGCCTTGCCATCGGCAGACGTCGTCCGTGCACTGGTATCGCCGGACTGGCGTCAACAGGCTGACGACCCGATCGATGACGCGGCGTCTGACCCGGTACACGGGACCGGTGCAGAGCGGACAACGCACGGGCTTGGCTGTCATGGCTCAGCGCATGGGCAAATCGCGTGCCATTTCGGGTGGGCGGCACTCGTAAGCGAGCGCTGTTGCCGCGCATGGGCCTCGGTGCGCTCGCCTTGACCACGGCCTTTGCGCTCCTCATCGGGCGACTGCTGGAGTAGAGTCGCGCGGCGTGCCTGAGCCAGCTCAGCCGCGAGCCTGGCTCACTGCGCCAGCGTGGTTCTGTAGTGCGATGACCCTGGAGGTCAAAGTGCATCGGCAGTTGATTACGCGGACGCAGTACCTCGTGGAGCTGAACAGGCGGCTGTGCGCGCACCCCGCTTACACGCCCGGCATGGCATTCGTGACTCTTGGAGGTCAGGACCCCGAGGCCGCTGCGAGGTTTGACTGGGTCGACGGCAACGGCGGTGCGACGCCGCCGATCCCCTTCGCCGAGATAGCCGCCGAGGTCCACGCGCTCTACCGCGTTCTGGATCTGTAGCGCGCCAAGTTGCGCGCGAGGACGCAAGAAAGCGGTACGCATCAACCGCAGCGCGGCATTCAGTGCCCGGAGGCCGTGGCCGCGCCGATGCCGGTTTCGGATCGCACCTGCTGGGCCTCGAAGCCTGCGCGGTCTTGCCTGGCGCGCTCGCTCTTGTCGAGCACAGAGAACAGCCAGATGCCGACGAAGCCGATGGTCATCGAGAACAACGCCGGCGACGCGTAGGGGAACAGCGCCGAGCCCTTGGGGTTGCCGAGCGTGGCCTCCCACACGGCGGGTGAGACCACCGTCAGCACCACCGATGAGACCAGACCGAGGAAGCCGCCGATCACGGCCCCCTTGGTCGTGCAGTCCTTCCACAGCACCGACATCAGCAAGACCGGGAAATTGGCCGACGCCGCGATCGCGAACGCCAGGCTGACCATGAAGGCGATGTTCTGCTTCTCGAACGCGATGCCCAGCGCCACGGCCACGATGCCCAGCGCGAGCGTCGTGATGCGCGACACCTTGAGCTCCGACGCGCTGTCGGCCTTGCCGCGCTTGACCACGGTGGCGTACAGGTCGTGCGACACCGCCGACGCGCCCGATAGCGTGAGGCCGGCCACCACCGCCAGGATGGTGGCGAACGCCACCGCCGAGATGAAGCCGAGGAACACATTGCCGCCCACCGCATTGGCCAGGTGCACCGCGGCCATGTTGCCGCCGCCCAGCAGCCCGCCCTTGGCGTCGAGGAACTGCGGGTTGGTCAGCACGAACGTGATGGCACCGAAGCCGATGATGAAGGTCAGCACGTAGAAGTAGCCGATCCAGGTGGTGGCCCAGAACACCGACTTGCGCGCTTCCTTGGCGTTGGGCACGGTGAAGAAGCGCATCAGGATGTGCGGCAGCCCGGCGGTGCCGAACATCAGCGCCATGCCGAAGCTGATGGCCGAGATCGGATCCTTGATGAAGCCACCCGGGCCCATGATCGAGAAGCCCTCCTGTGGCCGCTTACGTCGGGCGCCTTGCCGGCGGCGCTGGCGATGCCGGTCTTCACCTCCACCGCCTTGGCGAACATCGCCTCGGGGCTGAAGCCGAAGTTCCACAACACCATCAGCGCCATGAAGGTCGCGCCACCGAGCAGCAGGCAGGCCTTGATGATCTGCACCCAGGTGGTGGCGGTCATGCCGCCGAACAGCACGTAGACCATCATCAGGGCGCCGACGATGACCACCGCGATCCAGTACTCGAGCCCGAACAGCAGCTTGATCAACTGCCCGGCGCCGACCATCTGCGCGATCAGGTAGAACGCCACCACCACCAGCGTGCCCGACGCCGCGAACACCCGCACCGGCATTTGCTCGAAGCGAAACGCCGCCACGTCGGCGAAGGTGAACTTGCCGAGGTTGCGCAGCCGCTCGGCGAGCAGGAAGGTCACCACCGGCCAGCCGACGAGAAAGCCGATCGAGTAGATCAGCCCGTCGAAGCCACCCACCATCACCGCGGCCGAAATGCCGAGGAACGACGCCGCCGACATGTAGTCGCCGGCGATCGCCAGGCCGTTCTGGAAGCCGGTGATGCCGCCGCCCGCGGTGTAGAAGTCGGCCGCCGACTTGGTGCTGCGCGGCGGCCCACTTGGTGATGCACAGCGTGCCGAGCGACGAACACGCGCGAACATGGCGATCGCGGTCCAGTTGGTGGCCTGCTTCTCGGCCTGACCGAGGTCGGCGCCGGCGGCCCACGCCGAGCCGGCCACGGCAAGCAGCCCCAACGATGCCGAGCGCGCGCCAAGCGATCGCGCGGCTCATTTCAGCGCCCCGCGCGTGATCTGCTCGGTCAGCGCGTCGTACTCGCTGTTGGCGCGGCGCACGTAGATGCCGGTGATGACGATCGTGAAGACGATGACGCCCAGCCCGATCGGCATGCCGATGGTCGTCACGCCCTCGCCGAGCCGGCGTGGCCAGGAACGGCTTGTCGAACGCCACCAGCAGGATGAAGCCGTAGTAGACGACCAGCATGGCCAGCGTGAGCCACCAGCCGAAGCGCGAACGCCGACCTTGAGCTGTTGATAATGCGGATCGCTCACGATGCGTGCGGTGAGGTCGTCGTTCATGGGGTCCTCCTCGAGTGCTCTTGCGCATGATGTTCTTGCGCGTGCGCCGGATCGGCAAGCCGTCTTCACTGATCGTCATCACAGCAATCGGTTCGGGGTCCGCCTGCCTACAGCGGTCGTGCCCTTCGTTTCGCGCAGCCACAGCAGAAGCCGACCCGTCGCGCTGCCGCAGCGCCACGATGATCGGCAACCACAGGCCGGCCGTGAAGATGGCCGCTTTGCACCGCAGATCGCCAGCACCGCGCTCGGCAACAGGCCGCCGAACCAGCCGTTGCCCAGGTGATACGGCAGGCTCACCGACGAGCAGCGCACGCGCGTCGGGAACATCTCGACCAGCATGGCCGCGATCGGCCCATAGACCATCGCGACGAACACGACCAGCACGAACAGGATGGCGATCACCCGCAGCATGATGAATGCGCGCAGGATCGGCCTGTCGCGGGTAGCCCGCGGCATCGAGCGCACGCTCGAGCACGCTCGCGATCGCGCCGCCTCGTCGGTGCCGCTGACCGTCGATGCGTTCGCTGCAGCGATGACGATCGACGCGGCGCCTGCCGCATCGACCTTCGTGTAGCGCACCGCCCGCTGCGACAGCAGCCGCTTGGCGCAGTCTCACAGCCGCTGCCGGTCGGCGGCGCATTGATCGCCGATCGAAGCGCCAGCCGCAATCGTCGCGCTCGGCCAGCAGGCGCACGATCGACGCGCTGTTGGGCCTGCACCAGCGCCGGGTTGGCGGCGCTCGGTCAGCGCGTCGAACAGCGGCATCCAGACTGGCCGCCGCCAGCACGCAGCCGGCCAGGATCAGCGGCTTGCGGCCGATGCGATCGGACAGGCGCCGAACACCACGAACAGCGGCGACAGCCAGCAGCAGCGCGGCACCGAGCAGCAAGGCTGCGGTGCTCTCGGGCACCTGCAGGTGCAGGGTCAGAAAAAACAGAGCCTGGAACTGCCCCGTGTACCAGACCACCGCCTGCCCGGCGACCAGGCCGAACAGCGCGATCAACACCAGCCGCAGGTTCGGCCAGCGACCAAAGGCCTCGGCCAGCGGCTTGCGCGATGCGCCGCCCGATCGCTTCAACTGCAGGAACAGCGGCGACTCTTTCAGGCTGATGCGGATCCAGATGCCGACCACGAGCAGCACCAGCGACGCCAGGAACGGCAACCGCCAACCCCAGTCGGCGAACGCCTGTTCGCCCAGCCAACTGCGCAGCCCCACGCTGGCCAGCAAGGCCAGCAGCAAGCCGAGGCTCGCCGTCGTCTGGATCCAGCCGGTGTAGAAGCCGCGGCGCTGCGGCGGCGCATGCTCGGCCACGTAGGTGGCCACGCCACCGTATTCGCCGCCGATCGCCAGGCCCTGCAGCAAGCCGCAGCAGCACCAGCAACACCGGCGCGGCCAGGCCGATGGTGTCGTATCCCGGGCAGCAGGCCGATGGCAAACGTGGCGCCGCCCATCAGCACCAGCGTGACGAGAAACGTGTACTTGCGCCCGATCAGGTCGCCGAGCCGGCCGAACACCAGCGCGCCGACCGGCCGCACCACGAAGCCCGCCGCAAAGGCCAGCAGCGTGGCCACCAACGCCGTGCGCTCACCCGGGCCGGCGAAGAACTGCTGGGCGAACACCGGCGCGAGCACGCCGTACAGGTAGAAGTCGTACCACTCGAACATCGCGCCGAGGCTCGACGCCACGATCACCCTGCGGTGTTCGGCGGGCATCGGCGTGCGCTCGGTCTCGGACGGCATTCGTTATGCTCCCTCGATCGCCGCTTGATGATGCACCATGCCCAACGCGTTCGACTTCTCGGCCTCGCCGTTCGATTGCCTCGACGCCGACGAGCAGCGCATGGTGCGCGACAACGTCGACATCGCCTACTTCCGCGACGACGAGACGGTGCTCGATCCCGGCATCGAGCCGTCGCACCTGTTCGTCGTCATCAAGGGCCACGTCTCGCAGTTCGAGGGCGACGAAGCTGGTGGCGACGTTCGGCCCGAACGATTGTTTCGACGGCCGCTCGCTGGTGGCCGGGCGCGCGAGCAGCCGCTTCGTCGCTGCCGAGGAGGTGGTGGCCTACCAGCTGGCGAAGGCCACGGTCAACGAGCTCATCTCGCGCAACGCGACCTTCGGCGCGCTGCTGTTCTCCGACCTGTCGCAACAAGCTCGGCGCGATCGCGCAACGCCACAGCCAGCGCGAGATGCAGGCGCTGACGATGTCGCGCGTCGGCCAGGCCTACCTGCGCCCGGCGCACACGGTCGACGGCGCGGCCGACATCGTCACCGTGGCCGCGCGTGATGCAGGCGCAGCACACCAGCAGCGTGCTGGTGCGCGACGGCGAGCGCCTGGGCATTCTCACCAACACCGGGCTGCAGCGCGCCATCGTCGACGGCCGGCCGCTGGCGCAGTTGCCGGTGCGCAGCCATGCCACGTTCGAGCTGGTGACGATCACGCCGCAAGCGCCGCTGTTCGACGCGCTGGCGCTGATGATCCAGCACCAGGTGCACCGCCTGGTGGTGGCCGATGACGAGCGGCATCGTCGGCCTGCTGGAACAGCTCGACCTGCTGAGCTATCTGTCGAACCACTCGTACCTGATCACCGTGCAGATCGTGCAGCGCGCGCGATCTCGACGACGCTGCGCGGCGCGGCGGCGCGCATCACCGGCTTGGTGGCGTTGCTGTACCGCGGCGGCACGCGCGTCGGGCAGATCGGCCGCCTGGTGCAGGCGCTGAACGCCAAGCTGTTCGAGCGCACCTGGCAGCTGGTGGCGCCGCCCGAGTTGCAGGCGGCGAGCTGCCTGTTCGTGATGGGCAGCGAAGGCCGCGGCGAGCAGCTGCTCAAGACCGATCAGGACAACGGCCTGATCCTGCGCGACGACGCCGCGCTCGACGAAGCCGCCGTGGCAGCGGCCTGCGAGCGCTTCTCGGCGGCGCTGCGCGACTTCGGCTACCCCGACTGCCCGGGCGGCATCATGGTCAGCCGGCCCGCGTGGCGGCACCGTCAGCGTGAATTCGCCGCCACCGTGCGGCAGTGGCTGCTGCGGCCCGACCCGCGAGGGCCTGATGGCGTTGGCGATCTTCATCGATGCGCATGCGGTGGCAGGCGCTGCGAGCATGCTGGCCGCCGTGCGCGCCGAGGTCGACGGCCTGGTGGCGGCGAACGACGCGCTGCTCGGCCGCTTCGCGGCGGCGATCGACTGCGTTCCCGTCCGAGGTCGGCGGCTGGTGGAACCGGCTGCTGCTGATCGGCGAGCAGGACACGCACGACGATCGATCTGAAGAAGGCCGCCATCTTTCCCATCGTGCACGGCGTGCGCAGCCTGGCGTTGCGCGACCATGTGCCGGCCACCGGCACCGCGGCGCGGCTCGATGCGCTGGTGGCGGCGGGACGCTTGAGTGCCGAGGTCGCGAGCGACCTCATCGACAGCCTGCACTTCCTGATGGCATTGAAGCTCAAGGCCGGCCTGGCCGAGCTCGACACCGGGCGCGTCGGTCAGCGGCGGCGTCTCGACCCAGCGCTTGAGCAGCCTCGAGCGCGACCTGCTGAAGGACGCCTTCGCGGTGGTCAAGCGGTTCAAGGCGCTGGTGCGGCACCAGTTCCATCTGGACAGCGCGTGAAGCTGGGCTGGTTCGAGCCGCTGCGGCGTCGCGCTGGCTGCTCTATCACCTGGCCGAGCCGGACTTCGCGTTCATGTACGACGCACCGCCAAAAGATGAATGGGTGACCCTCGACTGCGAGACCACGGGGCTCGACGTGCACCGCGACCAGATCGTGTCGATCGGCGCCGTGCGCATCGCCGGCAACCGGCTGCTCACCAGCCAGCGGCTCGAGCTGCTGGTGCGGCCCGAGCGTGCGCTGTCAGCCGGCAGCGTGCGGGTGCATCGGCTGCGCGAACGCGACGTCGCGCAGGGCCTGAAGCCCGAACAGGCGATGCGGCGGCTGCTCGAGTTCATCGGCAGCCGGCCACTGGTGGGCTACTACCTCGAGTTCGACGTGGCGATGATCAACCGCGAGATCTGGCCCATGCTGGGCGTGCGCCTGCCGCAGCCGAAGATCGAGGTCTCGGCGATGTACTACGACTACAAGAACCGCCAGCGTCCGCCGCACGAGCGCGGCGGCATGATCGACCTGCGCTTCCAGACGATGATGAACGAACTGGCGCTGCCGCAACGCGATGCCCATGACGCGCTCAACGACGCGGTGATGGCCGGGCTTGCGTTCGTCAAGCTCAGGCGCCTGCTCGCCGAGGCCTGAACGCGGCGTCGCTCAGGCGTGTGCGATGCCCCGCAGGAACTCGAGCAGCGCGTCGTTCACCGCCTGCGGCCGCTCCTGCTGGGTCCAATGGCCGCAGCCGGGCAGCATCAGCGTTCGCTGCAGTCGGGGCACCGGCCCCGACAAGCCCGCGATCACCTTCTGCGCGCCTGGCGACGTGACCACCTGATCACGGTCACCTGCGACGAACAGCGCCGGCACACCGACTTTGGCGCCGGCGTACGGCGCCAGCAGCTCCCAGTTGCGATCGATGTTGCGATACCAATTGAGCCCGCCGCGGAAGCCCGTGCGTTCGAACTCCGCGACGTAGAAGTCGACGTCCTCTTCGCGCAGCCACGATGGCAGTCCAGGCGGGTCGATCAGCGACGACACGAACCCGCCACCGCGCGACACCATCGTCATCTGCTGCGACGCCGGCGCGTCGCCCGATGCGCCGTAGAGCACCGCGCGGATCGTGCGCCGCACGTCGCGACTCAATTCGCGTTCGGCCTGCCCCGGTGGCTGAAAGTAGAGCTGGTAGTACTCAGCGTCATCGGTGCGTGGCATTGCAGTGGTCGGCTGCACCGGACCCCGTCCACGATACGGCACGCTGAGCGCGGCCACGCCGGTGAACAAGTCAGGGCGCAGCAAGGCGCAATGCCACGCCACCGGCGCGCCCCAGTCGTGGCCGACCACCACGGCTTTGGGCGCGCCCAGCGCGAGCACCAGGCCGACCATGTCGCCCACCAGATGCAACATCGAGTACTCGGTGATGGCATCCGGGGCGTCGCTCTGGCCGTAGCCACGCATGTCGGGCGCGACCGCGCGATAGCCCGCCTCGGCCAGCGCTTTCAGCTGATGCCGCCACGAGTACCAGCTCTCCGGAAAACCGTGGCACAGCACGACCAGCGGCCCCTCGCCCTGCTCGGCCACGTGCAGGCGGATGCCGTTGCTCTGCACGAAGCGGTGTTGGAGCGGTGGCACAGAAACTGCCGCTGCAAGCCCTACGCGCGCACGGAGGGCTCGGCGTGCTTGAAGAACCAACCGCGCGGTCCGCTGGTGTCGAAGCGCTGCCAAGCTTGCGGGTCCTGTCGCAGGCGATCGGCCACCACGTACAACGCCAAGGGATTCATTCCCATGCCGACATGACTGGCCGCGATTTCGACGTTTTCGGTGTGCGGCAGCACCTCGTTGACGCTGCAGTGCCAGGCCACCACGCCGTCGGAGCGCGAGAAGATCGATGTTGTGGGCACCGGTGGTGCGTGGCGCAGTTGTTCCCGCAGCGCGGGGTTGTCATGCACCGACTGGCCGCTGACCCACTCATACACGCGCCAGGCGTTGGTGTCGCGCGGATGACCGGCGAACGGAGAACCCAGCGTGACCACGCAACGCACGAGGTCTGGGAGCTCCTTGGCCAGTTCACGTGCATACACGCCGCCCAGGCTCCAGCCGATCAGGCTGACTTTCCGGCCGTGCTGGTCAGCGAGCTTGTGCAGGCGATCGCGGCAGGCGTGCAGCACGCCGTGCCGCGGGCCGAAGTTGAACCCCTGCTTCCACGCGTGGGTCCAGTGCCCGCGACCGCGCAGAAACCGCCGCAGCGGTACGGTACTGAGGTCCGAAGCGCCCAGTCCAGGCAAGACGAGCACCGGGTGGCCATCGCCTGCGGGCAGCCGATTGAGCCAGGGTGTGGCTATCGCCAAGGCCGCGGCCTCCCAGGGCGCGCGCGCCTCCAGCAGCAGCAGCAACGGGCTGGGTGCGTTTCCCCTGTCGTCGACTGGCCGCGACGACTTCATGGGCCAAGCGAGCTTGGACTGGATCTTCATGTCGGGCGCCTGGACAGCGCCTTCCTGAACGACGATGCGCGATGTTACCCAGGCATTCGCCCTTTGCGCTGGAGGGGTGTCCCTAGCGCTTGGGGGCGCCGCGGGTCATCGTGCTCAAGGTGTCGTGACCGCGCCCGAAGGTGCAACCACGCCGCGCGGACGCAGGGCACGCCAAGCCTGAAGCACCGCGTCGACGCCGATGTTCATCACCTGGGCGCCCGGTGTCGGCGCGCGCGGACCGAGCGCCTGCACGTTGCCGCTTGCCGAGCGCACCTTCCAGCGGCCCCAGCCGAAGCTGCCATAGAGCACGACGAGCGGGCAATCCATGGCGCCGGCGATGTGTGCGGGGCCGGTGTCGACTGAAATCATGCTGTGCGCGAGCGCCGTCAGCCCCACCAGCCGCTGCAAGTTCGTCTTCATTGCCGCGATGTTGACGACGCGCTGCCCGCTCGCTGGCGCTCCTGCGGCGTCGACGATCTCCTGCACCAGCGGCGCTTCGCGCGACGAGCCGCAAACCAACACCGCCGCGCCCGGAACGTCGGCCAGCACGGCGCGGATCACGGCGCCCCAGCGTTCAGCGGGCCAATGCTTGTCGTGCGTGACGGTGGCGATGCGGCCGCGCTTGTGCGTCTTCTTGTGGCCCGGCTGCACCAGCACCAGCGGCCGATCGTTCAAGGCCTGCTCACTCAGCCAGTGCCGCGTCTGTGCATGCCATGACTCGGGAACATGCAGGCGTGGCTGCGCCGCCACCGGCGGACGCCGCGCCGGGCCGGGTACCGCGCTGGCGTCGAGTTGCGCCACGTCGAGCCACCAGTCTGCCCAGTGAGCGTCATTGCCCGGCCAGTGTTGCCAGGCGCGCACCAGCCGATCCTCGGGCACGCCGGCGCGCTGGATGAGGCGCTCGGCGTAGACGTCGGGGTCACACAGGTAGACCGGTCCGCGGTGTGCGCGCAACCAGGCCTGGGCCGACCAGCGCGACGGCGTCATCCAATACGGCGTGCGCCGGCTCCACACCAGGCGCAACTCCGACACCGCGGGGTCGGCCTGCAGCAGCAACGGCGTCCAGGCGCCCGAGGCCAGCAGGTGCACCGGCTTGCCGTAGCGCTGCCACAAGGCTTCGAGCAGCACGGTGAGCAGCACCGTGTCGCCCACCGCCGGGAAGCGCAGCACCACCGGCGCCTCGGGGTCGGCAGTGTGCGGCGAATGCAGGTCGGCGCTGCGAAACGGCATGCTCGGTGAGGGCCCGACGGCGTCAGCGCCGCGGCGAACGAAGGCGCCGCAGTCTAGCCGGGCACGGGCAGACCCGCGTCGCGGCGGCGGCTGCGCAACGCCAGCAACTCGTTGCCCACCAGCGCTGCCAGCACCAGGCTGCCGCCAAGGAGCGCCGCCGCCCCGGGGGTCTCGCCGGCCCACAGCCACGCCCAGGCGACGCCGAAGATCAGTTCCAGCACGGCGAGCAACGCGATCTCGGGCCCGGGCAAGACGCGCGTCAACCACACCGCGAGCAGGCAGGGAATCGCCAGCTGTGCCACGCCGAGCAACGCCAGCAGCGCCAAGTCATGACCGGAGCTGCGCAACGGCCAGGCCAGCGGCAACGTGGCCAACGACGACATCACAGCGCCGATCCACACGGCGGGCAGCATGTCGTGTGCAGGCTCGTCGGGGTCGCCGCTGCCGTGCGCGATGTGCTGCAGCAGCGTCCAGTTGGTGGCGCCCGCCAACGGCACTGCCAGCGCCACCGCCATGCCGCCCAGCGCACCGGTGCCCAGCTGCATCTCGCGGCCGAACATCCACGCGATGCCGACGCCTGCCACCGCGATCGCCACCCAGGTGCGGCGCGGCAGCTTGTGATGCAGCACCACACGGGCAAACAGCGCCGTGACCAACGGCCCGACGGACAGCGTCACCAGGACATTGGCCACGGTGGTCAGCGTGATCGCCACCATGAAGGCAGTGAACATGATCGCCCAGCACAGCCCGGACACCCACACCGGCCAGCGTGCGTGCCGCAATTCGCTCCACCACTGCGCACCCCGCATCCACGACAGGCCGAGCGACAGCGCCAACATGCAGAACGCGCTGCGCCAGAAGTTGATCTCGAAGGCCTCGGCCGCTTGCAGCTGGCGCGTGACGACGCCCGCGATGCTCCACATCAGCGTGACGAGGACCATCAGGAACACGGCGCGCGAATGGCTCATAACCGGAATTCAGAGGGCCGCGCAGGCGGCCCGGGCGTCGTTCAAACTGGAGCCCCCGCCTGGCGGGTGCACGGGGGTGCAGTGGTTTTCGCCTCGAAGAGGTACGGGCGTACGGCAATCAAGCCGCTTCTCGAGCCGCGCGCTTGCGGTCGTGCTCCTTCAGGTACCTCTTTCGGATGCGAATCGACTTCGGCGTGATCTCCACCAGTTCGTCGTCGGCGATGAACTCCACCGCGCTCTCCAGCGTCAGTTCGATCGGCGGGGTGATCTTGATCGCGTCTTCCTTGCCCGAGACGCGGAAGTTGGTGAGCTGTTTCTGCCGCACCGCGTTGACCACCAGATCGTTGTCGCGGCTGTGGATGCCCACCACCATGCCTTCGTAGACCGGGTCGCCGGCCTTGACGAACATGCGGCCGCGGTCGTCGAGCTTGCCCAGCGCGTAAGTCACGATCTCGCCGTCCTCGTGGCTGATCAACACGCCGTTCTTGCGGCCGCCGATGTCGCCTTTCAGCGCCTCGTAGCCGTCGAAGATGTGGCTCATCAGCCCGGTGCCGCGCGTGATGTTGAGGAACTCGGTGGAAAAACCGATGAGTCCGCGCGCCGGCACGCGGTAGTCCAGCCGCACGCGGCCGCGCGCATCGCTTTGCATGTCGGCCAGGTCGCCTTTGCGCGCGCCGAGCTCTTGCATCACGGCGCCCTGGTGCTGGTCTTCGATGTCCACCGTCAGGAGCTCGATCGGCTCGTGCTTCTCGCCATCTACCTCGTGCAGCACCACGCGCGGGCGCGACACCGCAAGCTCGTAGCCTTCGCGGCGCATGTTCTCCAGCAGGATGGTCAGGTGCAGTTCACCGCGCCCCGACACCTCGAAGATGCCGTCCTCGTCGGTATCCTTGACGCGCAGTGCCACGTTGCTCTGCAACTCGCGATCGAGCCGGTCGCGGATCTGCCGGCTGGTGACGAACTTGCCTTCGCGGCCGGCCAGCGGCGAGGTGTTGACGCAGAAGTTCATCGTCAGCGTCGGCTCGTCGACCTGCAGCAGCGGCAGCGGCAGCGGCGTCTCGAGACTGGTGATCGTCATGCCGATGCCGATGTCTTCGATGCCGTTGACGAGCACGATGTCGCCGGGCCCGGCGCTCTCAGCCTGCTGGCGCTCGAGCCCCTCGAAGGTGAGCACCTGGTTGATGCGGGCCTTGCGCGGCACGCCGTCGGCGCCTTCGCAGACCGCCACATCCATCGCCGGACGGATCGTGCCCTGGTTGATGCGGCCGACACCGATGCGCCCGACGTAGCTCGAGTAGTCGAGCGAGGCGATCTGCAGCTGCAGCGGCGCGGTCTCGTCGCCGGCGTGCGCCGGCACATGCTGCAGCACCGCCTCGAACAGCGGCGCCAGGTCGGTGCCCATCTCGCCAGATTTCATGGTGGCCCAGCCTTCGAGGCCAGAGGCGTACACGACCGGAAAGTCGAGCTGCGCCTCGCTGGCGCCGAGCTTGTCGAACAGGTCGAACGTGGCGTTGATGACCTCGTCGCAGCGCGCGCCCGGCCGGTCGACCTTGTTGACCACGACGATCGGCTTCAAGCCCAACGCCAGCGCCTTGCGGGTGACGAAACGCGTCTGCGGCATCGGGCCTTCGACGGCGTCGATCAGCAGCAGCACGCCGTCGACCATCGAGAGGGCCCGCTCCACTTCGCCACCGAAGTCGGCATGGCCGGGCGTATCGACGATGTTGATGTGGGTGCCTTGCCAGCGCACGGCGCAGTTCTTGGCCAGGATGGTGATGCCGCGCTCGCGCTCGAGGTCGTTGCTGTCCATCACGCGCTCGGCCACCTGCTGGTTCTCGCGGAAGGTGCCGCTCTGGCGCAGCAACTGATCGACCAGCGTGGTCTTGCCGTGGTCGACGTGGGCGATGATCGCGATGTTGCGGATCTGGGTGTTCATAGGACTTCTTTTCAGGCCGCGATCGTCGCGCGCACTTCGAGGGGACTCAGGAGCCGATCGGCGATCAACTCGCCGGCGGTGATGTGGGCGCTGCCGAGAAAGGCCTCGGGCTGTGCGGCGTAGACGCGCACGGCCGCGGCGTCGTTGCCGTCGATGCGGCGGCGCAGGCCCGACAGGAAGCGGCCTGCGTCGTCGGCGTCCAGGCGCACCGCGGGCCAATCGGCGAGCAGGCAGTCGGTGGGTCGCAGCAGCGCATCGCGTTCGGTCTCGCTGAGCGCTTCCAGTGCTTCGGGTGTCACCGCGTCACGCACGTCGAGCCGCCCGGCGCCGGTGCGGCGCAGCGCCGCCAGGTGGGCACCGCAGCCCAGCGCGCGCCCGATGTCGTCGGCCAGCGCGCGGATGTAGGTGCCCTTGCTGCATGCGACATCGATCACCAGCCGCTGGCCGTTGAACTCGACGACGTCGATGCGCAGGATCGTCACGCGGCGCGGCGCCCGTTCGACTTCGAGTCCAGCGCGTGCGTAGTCGTAGAGCGCCTTGCCGTCTTTCTTGAGCGCCGAATGCATCGGCGGCAGCTGCTCGATCACGCCGACAAAACTGCGACAGGCGGCATCGATGGCGGCGCGGTCCACGTTCACCGGCCGGCGCTCGATCACCGGGGTCTCGCGATCGCCTGACACCGTGCGCTCGCCGAGCGCGAGCGTGGCGCGGTAGCACTTGTCGGCATCGAGGCAGGCCTGCGCAAACTTGGTGGCCGCACCAAAGCAAATAGGCAGCAGCCCGTCGGCCAGTGGATCGAGCGTGCCGGTGTGGCCCGCTTTCTCGGCGCGATACAGGCGCTTGGCACGCTGCAGCGCCTGGTTGCTCGTGAGGCCCACCGGCTTGTCGAGCAACAGCACGCCGTGCACCGCGCGACGAGGCTGACGAACCGCCTGCCCGCTCACGATTCGTCGTCCCCCGAGCGCTGCTCATTGGCCTTGCGGATCAGCGCACTCATCTCGACCGCGCGCTCGGTGGTCTTGTCGAAATGGAAATGCAGCGTCGGCACCGTGTGGATCGCCAGCCGCTTGAACAAGCCGTTGCGCAGGAAGCCGGCCGCCTCGTTGAGGCCGGCCTCGCACTCCTCCGGGCTGCCCACCAGCAGCGAGAAGTACACCTGCGCGTGCGCGTAGTCGGGCGACACCTCGACCGTGTTGATCGTGACCATGCCGACCCTCGGATCCTTCAGCGTGCGGATCAGCTCGGCCAGATCGCGCTGGATCTGGTCGGCGACACGAAAGCCGCGGTTGGGGATCGATTTCTTATGGCGCATGGTCGGTCGTGTGCGGTGCCTGGAAGAACAAACCCCGCCTGGTCAGAGGCGGGGTTTGCTGGTCAGGCGAACTCCGCGCTCTACAGCGTGCGGGCGACTTCCTTGATCTCGAAGAATTCCAACTGGTCGCCCTCTGCGATGTCGTTGTAGTTCTTGATATTGAGGCCGCACTCGAAGCCTTCCTTGACTTCGCGCACGTCGTCCTTGAAGCGCTTGAGGCTCTCGAGCTCGCCGGTGAACACCACCACGTGGTCGCGCAGTACGCGCACGCGCGCACTGCGGCGCACGGTGCCGCCGGTGACCATGCAACCGGCAATGGCGCCGATCTTGCTGATGCGGAACACCTGGCGGATCTCGGCGTTGCCGATGACCTCTTCCTTTTGCTCCGGCGCCAGCATGCCGGCCATCGCCGCCTTCACCTCGTCGACCGCGTCGTAGATGATGTTGTAGTAGCGGATGTCGATGCCGTTGTTCTCGGCGAGCTTGCGCGCACCCGCGTCGGCGCGGGTGTTGAAGCCGATGATCACGGCCTTCGATGCGATCGCCAGATTCACGTCGCTCTCGCTGATGCCACCCACCGCCGCGTGCACCACCTGCACCTTGACTTCGTCGGTCGACAGCTTCACCAGCGACTGCGCGAGCGCCTCCTGCGAACCCTGCACGTCGGCCTTCAGGATCAGCGACAGCGTCTGAGCAGCGCCCTCGCCCATGTTCTCGAACATGTTCTCGAGCTTGGCGGCCTGGCGCTTGTTGAGCGTGACCTCGCGGTACTTGCCCTGCCGGAAGGTGGCGATCTCGCGCGCCCGACGCTCGTCGGACAGCACCATGAATTCGTCGCCCGCCTGCGGTACCTCGGTGAGGCCCTGGATCTCGACCGGAATCGACGGCCCCGCTTCGTTGGCGGGCTTGCCGTCTTCGTCGAGCATCGCGCGCACGCGGCCGTAGCTGGCGCCGGCCAGCACGACGTCGCCGCGCTTCAAGCGTGCCCGACTGCACCAGCACGGTGGCCACCGGGCCGCGGCCCTTGTCGAGCTGGGCTTCGATCACCAGGCCCTTGGCCAGCGCGTCGGCCGGCGCTTTCAGCTCCAGCACTTCGGCCTGCAGCAGCACCTGCTCGAGCAGGTTGTCGATGCCCTGGCCGGTCTTGGCCGACACCGGCACGAACGGCGAATCGCCGCCGAACTCCTCGGGCACCACGCTCTCGGCCACCAGCTCGTTCTTCACGCGCTCGGCGTTGGCCTCGGGCTTGTCGATCTTGTTCATCGCCACCACGATCGGCACGTTGGCCGCCTTGGCGTGGTGGATGGCTTCCTTGGTCTGCGGCATCACGCCGTCGTCGGCCGCCACCACCAGGATCACGATGTCGGTGGCCTTGGCGCCGCGCGCCCGCATCGCGGTGAACGCGGCGTGGCCCGGCGTGTCGAGGAAGGTGATCATGCCGCGCGGCGTCTGCACGTGGTACGCGCCGATGTGCTGCGTGATGCCGCCGGCCTCGCCCGCCGCCACGCGGGTGGAGCGGATGTAGTCGAGCAGCGAGGTCTTGCCGTGGTCGACGTGGCCCATCACGGTGACCACCGGTGCGCGCGGGGTCTGATCGCCGCTCTGGCCGGCGGTCTCTTCCTCGGTGAACGCCTCGGGGTCGTCGAGCTTGGCCGCCAGCGCCTTGTGGCCCATCTCCTCGACCACGATCATCGCGGTCTCCTGGTCGAGTTGCTGGTTGATGGTGACCATCTGGCCGAGCTTCATCAGCTGCTTGATGACTTCGCTGGCCTTGACGCTCATCTTGTGCGCCAGGTCGGCGACGCTGATCGTCTCGGGAATGTGCACTTCCTGGGTCACGAACTCGGCCGGCGCCGTGAAGGCCGGCGAATCGTCGCTGCGGTCGCCCTTGCGCGCGCCGCGGGGCGAGCGCCAACCGGCGCGCCCGCCGCCGCTGTCGCCACGGGTCTTGAGCGCGCGCTTCTTGGCGGCGTCGTCGGCCCAGCTGGACGACAGTTTCTCGGACTTGACCGACTTCTTGTCGCCCGGCTTGGCGACGGTGCTGCCCGGAGCGGCGGCGCCTGCGGCGGCCTTGGGCTTGTGGATCGTGCCCTTGATGCCTTCCTTGCCGGCTTCGCCGGGTTTGGCCTCCTCGGGCTTCTTGGCCGTCAGCACCTTCTTGGGCGCGGCCATCATCGCGCGGATCGCGGCGGCTTCGGCCTCGGCCGACTTGCGGCGGCCATCGGCCTCGGCCTGTTTGGCCCGCTCGGCCGCCTCGACGCTGCCCGACTTGACCACCCGCAGCGCGGGCTTGGCCGGCGCGGGCGCAGCGGCCACCGGCTGCGCCGGCGGTGTTTCAGGGGTCGTGGCGACTTCAGGTGCCGCGGCGGCGGCTGCGGCCTGCGCCGCGGCTTCGGCCGCAGCGGCCTCGCGCTCGCGGCGCTCCTGCTCTTCGCGGGCGCGGCGTGCGGCGTCTTCGTCCTGCCGGCGCATCAACTCGGCTTGGCGCACGGCCTCGGCCTCGCGGCGCTGCACTTCGGCTTCATTGATCACCGGTGCGGCGACCTCTTCGACGACCGCGGCTGCGGGGGCCTCCTCGCGCTTGACGAAGACGCGCTTCTTGCGCACCTCGACCTGGATGGTGCGTGCCTTGCCAGAGGCATCGGCCTGCTTGATCTCGCTGGTGGACTTGCGAGTCAGCGTGATCTTCTTGCGCTCGCCACCGGTGGTGCCGTGTGCGCTGCGCAGGAACTCCAGCAGGCGCTCCTTGTCGGCGTCGGTCAGCTTGTCGTCGGGCGACTTCTTGGCCACCCCGGCGGATTGCAGCTGCTCGAGCAGTGCCGCACTCGGGCGGTTCAGCTCGGCGGCAAACTGGGCAACGGTGGTCACGGCCATTTGCTGCGGTTCCTTGGGCTTTCCGAAGTCTCGGTTCTGTGGTGGATGGGTCAGGTACTGAACCAGTGTTCGCGTGCCTTCATGATCAACGTCTTGGCCTGCTCGTCGCCGACACCCGTCAACTCCTGCAGCTCGTCGACCGCCAGGTCGGCCAGGTCGTCGCGCGTGTTGACGCCGCCTTCGGCCAGCTTGCCGATCAGCTCGGGCGACAGGCCTTCGAGGTCGCGCAGGTCCTGCGACACCTCTTCGACCCGCTCCTCGCGGGCGATCTCCATCGTCAGCAGCGCATCCTTGGCACGGGTGCGCAGCTCGTTGATGGTGTCCTCGTCGAACGACTCGATCTCCAGCATCTCTTGCAGCGGCACGTAGGCAATCTCTTCCAGGCTGTTGAAGCCTTCGGCGATCAGGATGTTGGCCACTTCCTCGTCGACGTCGAGCTTCTCGACGAAGATCTTGCGCACCGAATCGGACTCCTGCGCCTGCTTGGCGCTGGACTCCTCGGCCGTCATGATGTTGATGCGCCAGCCGGTGAGCTCGGAGGCCAGGCGCACGTTCTGGCCGCCGCGGCCGATGGCGATGGCGAGGTTCTCCTCGTCGACCACCACGTCCATCGCGTGCTTCTCTTCGTCGACGACGATCGACTGCACGTTGGCCGGCGCCAACGCGCCGATCACGAACTGGGCCGGGTCCTCTGACCACAGGACGATGTCGACCCGCTCGCCGGCGACCTCATTGGTGACCGCGTTGACGCGCGAGCCGCGCACGCCCACACAGGTGCCGATCGGGTCGACCCGCTTGTCGTGCGATTGCACGGCGATCTTGGCGCGCGAGCCGGCGTCGCGCGCGCAGCTCTTGATCTCGAGCAGGCCCTGCTCGATCTCGGGTACCTCTTGCGCGAACAGCTCCTTCATGAACGCCGGCGCCGAACGCGACAGCAGGATCTGGGCGCCGCGCAGCGTGGGGTCGACGCCGAGGATCACCGCGCGCACGCGGTCGCCGCTGCGCAGGTTTTCCTTGGCGATCATTTCGCTGCGCTTCAGGCGCCCCTCGACGCGGCCCGATTCGACGATCAGGTCGCCCTTGTCGGCGCGCTTGACGGTGCCCACGAAGATCTTGTCGCCGCGCGACAAGAAGTCGTTGAGCAGTTGCTCGCGCTCGGCGTCGCGGATCTTTTGCAGGATCACCTGCTTGGCTGCCTGCGCGCCGATGCGGCCGATCGGCACCGAGTCGATCGGCTCCTCGATGTGGTCGTCGACCTCGATGTCGGCGATCTGTTCCTTGGCCTCGAACAGCAGGATCTCGGCGTCGGGGATCTGCAACCCCGCTTCGTCGGGCACCACGTGCCAGCGGCGGAAGGTTTCGTAGTCGCCGGTGTCGCGATCGACCGCCACGCGGATGTCGACCTCGCCGCCGTGCAGCTTCTTCGTGGCTTGGGCCAACGCTGCTTCGACGGCGCCGAAAACGACGTCACGCTCGACGCTCTTCTCGCGCGAGATGGCGTCCACCAGCATCAGCATTTCCCGATTCATGGCTTGTTCAGGCCTTTCCTCTATCCGTGCCGCGCGGCTCATGACGCGGCCTGCCGTGCGCGACGGCCCTTGAAGTCCAGTTGCGGCACCAGGCGCGCCTCGCGCACCTCGTGCAAGTCGAAGTCGAGCGCCTCGGTCGGGCTGCCCGCGTCGCGTGGCAGCACCAGCCGCCAGCCCGCCTCGCGCGGCTGCAGCTGGCCACGCCAGTGCTTGCGGCCCTGCAACGGCGCGCGCAGCGTGACGGCGACTTCGCTGCCGGCGAAACGCTGCCAGTCGGCCGCCTTGCGCAGCGGGCGGTCCAGGCCAGGCGACGACACCTCCAGGCGCGCATAGTCGACGTGGTCGACCTCGAGCGCGTATTGCAGGTGGCGCGTCACGCGCTCGCAATCGTCGACGGTCACCGCATCGCCCGGGCCGGACTCGTAGCTGCGACCGACGACGCGGTCGATGAACACGCGCAGCAAGCCGCCCGCCGAACGCTCGACGTCGACCAGCTCGTACCCCAGCGCGTGCACCCCGCGCTCCACCGCTTCCTGCCAAGACATGGCCATTTCAGTGCTGCGTCTATCCATTTCCTACCAGCCAGGCGCCCTTCCACGAGCCGCGGCGGATCGCGGCAACCCGATTCACCAACGGCAAAAAAAATGGGCTGGATGAATCCGCCCATTTCCCTGCGCCAGCGAAAACGGGATTCTACTCTGCAAGACCCATACCGGCAAGGGTTGGCGCGAGGGCCGGGCCCAGTGCATGCGAGAATCCGCCGGCTCCGCACCGAGCGCCACCGTAGCCCGCCTCCACCATGGGATTTCTGTCCGGCAAGCGCCTGCTGATCACCGGCATTCTGAACAACCGCTCGATCGCCTACGGCATCGCCCGAGCCTGCCACCGCGAGGGCGCGGAGCTGGCATTCAGCTACCAGGGCGAGCGTTTCAAGGAGCGCATCGCCGAGTACGCAGCCGAATTCGGCTCCAAGCTCACCTTCGACTGTGACGTCGGCGACGACGCCCAGATCGCGCGGCTGTTCGGCCAACTCGGCGAGGCCTGGGACGCCTTCGATGGCTTCGTGCACGCCATCGCCTTCGCGCCGCGCGAGGCGATTGCCGGCGACTTTCTCGACGGCATGACCCGCGAGAACTTCCGCATCGCGCACGACATCTCGGCCTACAGCTTCCCGGCCATGGCCAAGGCGGCAATGCCGCGGCTGCGGCCCGGTGCGGCGCTGCTGACGCTGACTTACCTGGGCGCCGTACGCTACGTGCCGAACTACAACACGATGGGCCTGGCCAAGGCGTCGCTGGAGGCCAGCGTGCGTTTCCTGGCGCAAAGCCTGGGCGCCAAGGGTGTGCGCGTCAACGGCATCTCGGCCGGACCGATCAAGACGCTGGCAGCGTCGGGCATCAAGGATTTCGGCAAACTGCAGGCCGAGTTCGCGGCCAACGCGCCGATCGGCCGCAACATCACGATCGACGACGTCGGCAACGCCGCGGCGTTCTTGCTGTCAGATCTGGCGGGTGGCATCAGCGCCGAGATCGTGTACGTCGACGGCGGCTTCAGCCAGGTTGCGGTCGGCTCGGTCGCGGGCTGAGCCGATCGCTTCCACACGGGCAGGCTTGCCAGCCCGCAGCGGCTGACACGCGTCCACACTCACCCGCGCACACAGTCGACGTAGTACGAGCGCCGGAAGCCCTCGGTCTCGTTTTCGACCAGGCCGTGCACGTCGGTGTCGAAGCCTGGAAAGCGGGCGTTGAACTCCTGCACGAAGCGCAGGTACTCGACGATGCGGCGGTTGAAGCGCTCGCCCGGGATCAGCAGCGGGATGCCCGGCGGATAAGGCGTCAGCATCGCGCTGGTGATGCGGCCCTCGAGCTCCTCGATCGGCACCCGCTCGGTGTCGCGGTGCGCGATGCGCGCAAAAGCCTCCGACGGTTTCATCGCCGGCTGCAGGTCCGACAGGTACATCTCGGTGGTCAGCCGCGCGATGTCGCCCTTGGCATAGGTTTCGTGAATGGCCTGGCTCAAGTCGCGCAAGCCCATGCGCTCGTACTTCGGCTGATGCTTCGAGAACTCGGGCAGCACTCGCCACATCGGCGCGTTCTTGTCGTAGTCGTCCTTGAACTGCTGCAGCGCGGTCAGCAGCGTGTTCCAGCGGCCCTTGGTGATGCCGATGGTGAACATGATGAAGAACGAGTACAGGCTGGTCTTTTCCACCACCACGCCGTGCTCGGCCAGGTACTTGGTGACGATGGCCGCCGGGATGCCTGTCTTGGCAAACTTGCCGGTCACGTCCAGTCCGGGCGTGATGATCGTGCTCTTGATCGGGTCGAGCATGTTGAAGCCCGGCGCGAGGTCGCCGAAGCCATGCCACTTGTCGTTGGCGGTGAGGATCCAGTCGTCGCGCTTGCCGATGCCTTCTGGCGCCAGCTTGGGCGGCCCCCAGACCTGGAACCACCAGTCGCGGCCCCAGTCCTTGTCGATCTTGCGCATCGCGCGGCGGAACTCCATCGACTCGAGGATGCTCTCCTCCACCAGCGCCGTGCCGCCCGGCGGCTCCATCATCGAAGCCGCCACGTCGCAGCTGGCGATGATCGCGTACTGCGGCGAGGTCGACGTGTGCATCAGGTAAGCCTCGTTGAAGAGGTGCTGGTCCAGGCGCCGCGTCTCGGAGTCGGCCACCAGGATCTGCGACGCCTGCGACAAGCCGGCCAGCAGCTTGTGCGTCGACTGTGTCGAGAACACCAGCGACGTCTTGGTGCGCGGACGGTCCTTGCCGATCGCGTGCATGCCCTTGTAGAAGTCGTGAAACGTGGCGTGCGGCAGCCAGGCTTCGTCGAAGTGCAGCGTGTCGGTGAACCCGTCCTGCATCGTCTTGATCTGGTCGACGTTGTAGAGCACGCCGTCGTAGGTGCTCTGCGTGATCGTCAGCACGCGCGGCTGCTTCTTGCTGGCGCCGTTGTCGGCCAGCAGCGGGTTCTTGGCCATGCGCCGGCGGATCGCCTCGGGCTCGAACTCGGCGCGCGGGATCGGCCCGATGATGCCCAGGTGGTTGCGAGTCGGCGTCAGGAACACGGGAATGGCGCCGGTCATGATGATCGAGTGCAGCACGCTCTTGTGGCAGTTGCGATCGACCACCACCACGTCGCCCGGCGCCACCGTGTGGTGCCACACCATCTTGTTGCTCGTGCTGGTGCCGTTGGTGACGAAGAAGCAGTGGTCGGCGTTGAAGATGCGCGCCGCGTTCTTCTCGCTGTCGGCTACCGGGCCGGTGTGGTCGAGCAACTGGCCGAGCTCGTCCACCGAGTTGCAGACGTCGGCGCGCAGCATGTTCTCGCCGAAGAACTGGTGGAACATCTGGCCCACCGGGCTCTTCAGGAACGCCACGCCGCCTGAGTGGCCAGGGCAATGCCATGAGTACGAGCCGTCCTGCGCATAGTCGACCAGAGCCTTGAAGAACGGTGGCGCCACGCCGTCCAAGTAGCTGCGCGCCTCGCGGATGATGTGGCGCGCCACGAACTCCGGCGTGTCCTCGAACATGTGGATGAAGCCGTGCAGCTCGCGCAGGATGTCGTTGGGGATGTGCTGCGACGTGCGCGTCTCGCCGTACAGGTAGATCGGGATCTCTGCGTTGCGGCGGCGGATCTCGCCGATGAACTTGCGCAGGTTCAGCACCGCCGGGTCGAGCTCGGGGCCGGGCGTGAACTCCTCGTCGTCGATCGACAGGATGAATGCGCTGGCGCGGCTTTGCTGCTGCGCGAACTGGGAGAGGTCACCGTAGCTGGTGACGCCCAACACCTCCATGCTCTCTTTCTCGATCGCCGACGCCAGCGCGCGGATGCCCAGGCCCGAGGTGTTCTCGGAGCGGAAGTCCTCATCGATGATGACGATGGGGAAGTGAAAACGCAGCATCGTGAGAGGCCTCCGGCCGGCGCGTTGAAATCGAGCAGCGCGAGAGTGTAGGACCGATTGGCGCGACCAGTGAGGTCGCTACACTGCGCGCAAAGCAAACTTGCCACGGGAGGGCGGTTTCATGGACTGGCCGGCGTCGACGCTGTGGTGGGTGGTGGCGGGCGTGTTGGTGGCCGCCGAGTTGGCAAGTGGCACTTTCTACCTGCTGATGCTCGCGCTCGGCGCTGCTGCCGCCGCCGTGGCGGCGCACCTGGGCGCCGGCTTCAACGCTCAATTGGTCGCCGCGGCGCTGCTCGGCGGCGGCGCGACGGCGCTTTGGCACCTCAAGCGCGTTCGTGCACCGCAGTCGGCCCCTGCCGAGGCCAACCCGGACGTCAACCTCGACATCGGCACAGACCGTGCGCGTCGCGGCCTGGGGCGCCGACGGCAGCGCCCGGGTGAACTACCGTGGTGCTTCCTGGTCGGTGAGCTTCGGCGGCGCGGGCACGCCAGCGCCGGGCGAACACACGATCGTGGCCGTGCAAGGCAGCCGCCTCGTGGTGGCGCCGCGTACCGAGCGCTGAGCGCCCGCGCCCGCCCTCTTTTCCATTCCGCTGGAGAGACTCGACATGGAAGTCGCACTGATCGTCCTGGTCATCGCAGTCGATCTTCGTGGTCCGCACCTTCAAGATCGTGCCGCAGCAGCACGCCTGGGTGGTGGAGCGGCTCGGTCAAGCTACGACCGCACGCTGACGCCGGGGCTGAAGTTCGTGATGCCGTTCGTCGATCGGGTCGCCTACAAGCATTCGCTGAAGGAGATCCCGCTGGACGTGCCGAGCCAGGTGTGCATCACCAAGGACAACACACAGCTGCAGGTCGACGGCATCCTGTACTTCCAGATCACCGACGCGATGCGCGCCAGCTACGGCTCGAGCAACTACGTGGTTGCTATCACGCAGCTGGCGCAGACCACGTTGCGCAGCGTGGTCGGCAAGATGGAGCTGGACAAGACCTTCGAGGAGCGCGGCGCGATCAACGCGGCAGTGGTCAGCGCGCTCGACGAGGCGGCGCTGAACTGGGGCGTCAAGGTGCTGCGCTACGAGATCAAGGACCTCACGCCGCCGGCCGAGATCCTGCGCAGCATGCAGGCGCAGATCACCGCCGAGCGCGAGAAGCGCGCGCTGATCGCCGCCTCAGAAGGCCGCCGCCAGGAGCAGATCAACATCGCCACCGGCGAGCGCGAGGCCTCCATCGCGCGCTCCGAAGGCGAGAAGCAGGCCGAGATCAACAACGCCCAGGGTGAGGCCGCCGCCATCACCGCGGTGGCCGATGCCACCGCCGACGCCATCCGCAAGATCGCCGCGGCGATCCAGCAGCCCGGCGGCGAGCAGGCCGTGCAGCTGAAGGTGGCCGAACGCGCGGTCGAGGCCTACCAGAACCTCGCGCGAGTCGAACAACACGATGATCGTGCCCGGCAACATGAGCGAGGTGGCGGCGCTGATCGGCACCGCCATGACGCTGATGAAGGGTCAAGCCAAGAGTTAGGCTGGCTGGCCCTCGACGAGCCGGCGGCGGGCGCTACACCGGCGCGTTGACGGCGAGCCGGGCCGCCTTCCTGTGCTGGCGCAGCGATGGGGCGGCGCCCAGCAGATTGCTCAGCCGCTCGATCGATGCCGGCTTGATCAGCACGTCGTCGGCGCCTGCTTGCAGCAGCTCCGTGCGGCTCAGCGGATCGGCATCGCCAGTGAGCGCGATGATCGGCACGCCGGCGTCGCCGCGCACCTGCTCGTCGGCCCGCCAGCGGCGCGTGGCCTCGAGTCCGTCGATGCCGGGCATGCGGCGATCCATCAGCACCAGGTCGTAGCTGCGTTCGGCCAGCAGGTCCAATGCCGCCGCTCCCGACTCGGCCAGGTCGACCGTGGCGCCGAGATGCTCGAGCGCGGCCGCCACGATGATGCGGTTGGTCGGATCGTCTTCGACCAGCAGCACCATCCGCCGTTGGCGCCGCGTGGCATCCTGGGCCGCGTCGAGCGCCGGCTCGCCGCGCGCGCGCGGCATCGGCAGGCGCAGCGTGAAGCAAGCGCCGGCAGCCGGGGTCGAGGTGACGTCGATCGTGCCGCCCATCAGCGTGGTCAGTTCGCGGCAGATCGCCAACCCCAGCCCGCTGCCGCCATGGCGGCGCGGCACCGAGGCATCGAGTTGGACATAGGGTTGAAACAGGCGTTTCAGCGCGACCTCGTCCATTCCTTCGCCGGTGTCGCGAACCCGAATGGTGACGTCGTCATCGTCGACCGTGCCGTCGCTGCCGATCTCGATGTGCACATGCCCGCGCGAGGTGAACTTGACCGCGTTGGAGGTCAGGTTCGCAAGAATCTGGCGCAGCCGGGTGGCGTCGCCGAGCCTGCTGCCGGTTTCTCGCTCGCCGTGGAGCATGGTCAGCACGATCCCCTTGTCCGCGGCGGCCGGGCCGAAACATCGTCACCACCTGAGCCACCACCTCGGGCACCTGCAACGGCTGCGACTCCAGCAGCACGCCCGCGGTGCTGAGACGCGAGTGATCGAGCACGTTGTTGATCAGACCCAAAAGGTGGCGCGCGGCGCTGAGCTCGGCGTCGACCAGCGTGCGCTGCACGCGCGTCATGTCCTGTCTGGCCAGTACCTCGGCTGCCGTCGTCAAGGCGTTCAGCGGCGTGCGGATCTCGTGGTTCAGATGAGCGATGAACTGATCCTTCAGTACGCTGTGGCGAATCGCCTCGTCGCGCGCCGCCGCCAGCTCGGCGGCCATCAGCTCGCGCCAGCGCTGCGAGTAGGTGGCGAAAGAGCGAACAACACCACGATCAGGCACGCCGAGATGGCCCGCTGCGGCGAGCCCACCGTCACGGGCGCCGGCAGCCAGCCCCCGACCTCGACCGCGTACAGCCCGACAATGAACAACAAGGTCGCACCGGTGATCGGCAGCGCGATCGACAGGCCCGCCACGATGACCAGCGGCGACACCGCCAACAGCCAGGCCAACGCGGGTGCTGTGAGGCCGCCTTGCAGCACGATCACGACGGCCAGTGCGAGCCAGGCCACGATCGCCACCCCGCAAACGCCCCATTCGGGCGCATCGCGCCTGGATGCCGTCAGGTAGACGGCGGCGAGCGCCGCGAAGCCCGCCAGTTCCACGGCCGCCAGCAGCCAGCGGCTGGCAAGTGCATAGGCCAGCGCGTATCCCAACAGGGTGACGCCGAGCAGCGCACCGCCCAACCGCAAGGCACGCCACATCACCTGCAGGCGCAACGCATCGGGGGAGGCTGGAAGCGCCTTCAGTTTCATGCGTTGGTGGAGTCTTGCGAAGACCTGGTCGAGACGCCGATGTGCTTCGTCGCCAGCAGCGACGCACAGCGTCACCGATTAGCGGCGGCACATTCTAGACACGGGCATCTGGCTAGAATCACCAGCGAGCCCTGCGGCGACCACGCGCGGCAGCGGAGGGATGGATGAGCGGTTTAAGTCGCATGCCTGGAAAGCATGTGTGGGTTAACAGCCCACCGCGGGTTCGAATCCCGCTCCCTCCGCCAGCAGTCAGTTCGCCAAAGCCCGATTCAGACCAATGAACCCATCGCAAAGCCCCGTAGAATGGGGCTTTCGCGTTTCTGGACGTTCAACAACGGACTTTGACAGCCGCCCTGGATTGGGGGCACATTTGGGGGCACGGGGTGCATGTGCCCCCACCAGAACGGGAATGTGCCCCCATGCCACTGACCAACCCCGCCTGCATCAACGCGACGTGCCCTGACGGCAAGCGCCATGCGCGCTACCCCGATAGTCAAGGGCTCTATCTTGAGGTGCTGCCCAACGGCGGCAAATACTGGCGGCTCAAGTACCGATTCGGCGGCAAGGAGAAGCGGCTCGCGTTGGGTGTGTTCCCTGCTGTGTCGCTGGCGCAGGCCCGGAAGGGCCGCACCGCCGCGCGAGACCAACTGGGCAAAGGGATCGACCCTTCCGCCGCGAAGCAGGATCGCAAGCTGGCGCAGCGCCTGGCCATCGGCACCCAGTTCGAAGCAGTGGCGCGCTCCTGGTTCGCGCACTGGAGCGGCCCGCGCAGTGAGCGCCATGCGAGCTACGTGCTGCGACGCTTGGAAGCCGATGTGTTCCCGGTGATCGGCCACAAGCCCATCGGCGACGTGACAGCACCGCAACTGCTGTCGATGGCCAAGAAGATCGAGAGCCGGGGGGCACTGGACATTGCCAAGCGCGCCCTGCAAACCTGCGGGCAAGTCTTCCGCTACGCGGTGGCCCACGGGATTATCGAGCGCAACCCGGCCACAGACGTAAAGCCGGGTGACGCATTGAAGCCCCGTAAGAAAGTGAACTACGCGCGGCTCGATGCACGCGACCTGCCCGAACTGCTCCGCAGGATCGAGGGGTATGAGGGCACGCCCTATACCCGATTCGCGCTCAAGATCATGGCGTTGACCTTTGTGCGTACCAGCGAACTCATCGCGGCTCCGTGGTCCGAATTCGATCTCGATGCCGCAGAGTGGCGCATTCCCGGCGAGCGCATGAAGATGGGCACGCCGCATATCGTGCCGCTATCGACACAGGCAGTGGAAGTACTCAGGTGCCTGCATGAACTGCGCGGCGGCAGCGGCCTGCTTTTCCCTGGTGAGCGCGATCACGAAAAGCCCATGAGCAACAACACGCTGCTCTATGCGCTGTACCGCATGGGCTACCGCGGGAGAATGACCGGCCACGGGTTCCGGGGCATTGCCTCAACCGTGCTGCACGAGCAAGGCTTTCGGCACGACGTGATCGAGCTACAACTCGCCCACCAAGAACGAGACGACGTGAGCGCGGCATACAACCATGCGACCTATCTGCCACAGCGGCGAAAGATGATGCAGGCATGGGCCGATCACTTGGACGCGCTGCGCAAAGGGGCCAAAGTGTTGCGATTCAAAGCGGCGTGATTCGACTTCGTCGCGCCAAGTCTGATCTGCGAAAACCCGCAGCCCGTGGGTCGGCCGCGGTGATTCCACCGGGAGTCGTGGGAGGGACACAACATCATGTCTAAGGCGAAGCCGAAATCTTCGGTCCACTACGCGCAGTGGGTGCTCTGGGCCTTGCGCAGGTTCTATGCAAAGCACTCCGCTCGAATCGGCGGCGATCCAATCAACCCGATCGACGAACACGTGGCGAGCATGCGCGCAGACCGCCGTTTTAACCCGATCAAATGGGAGCGGCGTTTCCACAACTCGCTCGATGCACCGTCGAAGGAGCCCATTCCCTACTTTTTGCTACTTTCGCTTGTCGCATGCGCGTACAGCGTTGCGGCGGAGATCGCAGACCAAGGCGGAAACCCCGAGAAGGCTTGGGAGCATGCGTTAACGGCGGCGTGGTGGGCAGGTCTCTTCGGTGGACACATGGACCACCACGACTACATCGAGAGCAAGCGGAAGGTCTACCTTGAGAAAGCAGCGGCGCGAAGGCATGCAGAAAATCGAGATATGAAAAAGCAAGCCCGGGATTGGTATTCGGAACGACGCACCACGCTTAGCAAAGACGCGGCGGCAGGGGAACTGGCGGGCAAGGTTCTGCCAGTGGCATTTCGGACCGTGCGTGATTGGTTGAAAAACTAGCGTCGTGCGTGGAGCGCGCACCCTGTGCCCGTACACCGCCCGGCGAACTCGGACACCGACTTCAGAACCGGGTTTTCCTAGAAGACGATGCCCCATGTTCAACCGACATGAGGCGACGATGCCCGCAACCGTACCTACCCAGCCAGAGACGCGGCGCGCGTCTGTCTCTCAGCCGCTACTCGCAGCCCAGATTGCCGATGCCCTCCTCCGCCTGCCGACCGTCCAGGCGCTCACGGGCCTGAGCAAAACGACGATCTACACGCTGGTATCGCGCCGAGACTTTCCGCAGCCGATCCGTCGCGGCAACCGCTGCACCCGGTGGAGATCCGCGAACGTGACCGCCTGGCTGCAGGCCCAAGGCAAGTGAAGGGGCGGGCCATGGAACAAGGCAACACCGCCCCAGGCAAGGAAGAAGCCCTCAAGGCGCTGCGCGATGAGTTGAAGGGGACGGACAGCAGGTCCCAGTCCCAGCGACTGCTCGCCGCCCTATCGCGCTTTCCTGTCACGACCTTCGAAGCCATGCGGCACCTGGACGTCTATCACGTCCCTGCGCGCGTTCTGCAGCTGCGCAAGGCCGGTCACCCAATCCTGACGCATTGGCAAACGGTCATTACCGAGGCCGGGGTGAAGCATCGCGTCGGGTTGTATGTGCTCCAGCGTGGCACCGCCGCGGGAGGTATCTCGTGAACCGCCGCGATGGATGGCTGGAAGCCCTCTGTAGCCTCGCTGTTCGATTTCCGACCTACGGGGTGGGTGCGGACCCGGCCAGCCTGCCGCTGTTCGTTCTATGGGGCTTGTATCGCTTCCTAGGCCGTGTTGGCGAGGGTGCCTGATGTGGGGAAGAGACCAAATCGTGGGCGCGACTCCGGCGATGGCTCCCGATTCATCCGACTGCCTTGGGTTGTGATCGACAGCCCAGGCTACCGGGCGCTCAGTCATACCGCCAGGTCGTTGCTGATCGACATTGCGCGCCAGTTCAACGGCCACAACAACGGGAAACTGGTCGCCTGCCGGAAGTATCTGGCGCCGATGGGATGGCTCAGCAACGACGTGATCACCCGCGCGAGGATTGAGTTGCTCGAATGCGAGCTGATGCTGGAAACCAGAAAGGGTGCGCGGCCAAATCGGGCGGGCTGGTATGGCCTCACCTGGCTGGCTCTCGATGTGACCGAAGGACTTGAAATCGACCCGAAGCACTACCGCCGCGGCGGCTACATGCGGCCAGAATCGCTCGAAGGGAAGCAGATCGCATCGCTTGGGCCGCCAGACGGTGCAAGGGCTTCACTGATAGCACCGCGCAACGGTGCAGGAGCCGTGTCTGCTACACCGTCCAACGGTGCTATCCCGGTCTCAAACGGAAGTTCTCTACACCGTCTCCCGGTGCGTATCTAGAAATGCCATCTCCTGGGAATCATTGGTGGTAGTCCATGCAAGGATGGGTGCTCATGCTTAACACGCCGGTTAACACGAGATCAGGCCAACACCGCCCTCTTCCTCCCGGCGGGCCTGTGTCGCCTATAAACGCACGACCCCGCCCATTGCCGGACGACTTCTTGAGCAACGATTGCCTTTTGATTTCGTTTTCAGAGGAGCGCTCCGCATGGCCAAGGGCGGCATGAGATGTGGGGCTGGTCGGCCAGGCTGGCGACTCAAGGCCGAGCATTGCCGTTCTGTCGATTCGCGACGCTGGGCGAGCGAGAGCATTCTTCGCGAAGGTCGGGCTGGGGGTTGGGCATGGAGAGATGCCGACACGGGTGAAACGCTAGCCTCAATTGGCTACCGGGTCACCGCTCACAGCGTCTTCCTGATTTATCGCCTGAATGGAGAGCCGATGGACCAGCAGGTGCCAATTCACCGGATCTCTTGCCACTTTGGCGGGCTGCGATCGTGGTTTGGCTGCCCACGCTGCGGCAGGCGAATCGCAGTGCTGTATCTGCGAAGCAGAGGATTTGCCTGTCGCCAGTGCAATTCCATTGCCTACAGCAGCCAAAGCGAGGACGCGATGGGCAGAGCTTGGCGCAAACAGGCCAAGATCGAAAACAAACTGAGTGACAACTGGCGGCGCCCAAAGGGAATGCACCGCAGGACATATGAACGGCTGATAGGTGATCTCACTGAGTGCGAAGAAAGGCGCGAAGTGGCTCTCTACGACCGCCTTGGAGCACTGACTCGGCGCCACCCTGGCCTGACTGACGACCCTTTATTCCGGCTGTGAGCCGTGGCCCTTGTCGTTGTATGACAAGCTGTTTCCGAACGAGGCCCAACCGTTCGGGCATGCGATCCGGGGCTATTCTGGGCCATAGCTATGTCCGCACAGCGGCGGGAGGGTCCGAGGAATGAGCAGCTGGGTTTGGGGCGGCTTGCTGCTGGCGCTTGTCTGCGTGCAAGTCGCGGTGATCTGGTCCATTCGTCGCCACCGCGACCCGGGCCTGCGCATCGATTGCGAATCTCCCATCGACGAGCTGATGCCCAGCCTGTCGGGGCTCACGCTGGGCACAGCGGTGGCGGGCAACCAAGTGGATGTGCTCGAGAACGGCGCGTTTTACGACGTGCTGCTGGCACGGATCGGCGCGGCTCGCCAGTCCGTCCACTTCGAGACGTTTCTCTGGAAGGACGGCCAGCTCGGCCGCCGCTTGGCTCAGGCATTGATCGAACGGGCGCGCGCCAAGGTTCAGGTGCGCGTGCTGCTCGATGCCCATGGGTCAAAGGGCGTCGGCAAAGACGTCACGCAGCAGATGCGCGACGCCGGCTGCAACGTGCGTTTCTTTCACAAGCGGTCGTTGCGAAACATCGGCGTATTCAACGACCGGGACCACCGCAAGATCGCCGTGATCGATGGTCGTGAAGCCTTCGTCGGCGGCCACTGCATCGTCGACAGCTGGCTAGGCAATGCCGAGGATCACGAACACTTCGCCGACATCAGCCTTCACCTCCACGGGCCCATCGTGCACAGTCTGCAGGGCGCATTCAGCGAAAACTGGGCTGGCGAGACCGGCGAGCTGTTCATGGGCGACGACGTGTTCCCGCCCCTCGAGGCGGCCGGCGATGTGCTCATCCACGCTGTGTTCGCCAAACCCGAGAACTCCGCGCCGACGGTGAAGATCCTGCATCACACGGTCATCTGCGTGGCGCGAAAGCGCATCTGGATCCAGAACCCCTATTTCATACCGGAGCCCGACGCCATTGATGCGTTCGGCCAGGCGACGCGGCGCGGCGTCGACGTGCGCGTGCTGATGCCGTCTACCAGTGGATCGGACAACCCCATGGTGCAGCACGCCGGGCACCGCAACTTCGAGAAGCTGCTCAAGTGCGGCGTGCGGCTCTTCGAGTACCCCCATACTTTGTTGCACCAGAAGGTCATGACCGTCGATGGTGTGTGGTGTACCGTCGGCTCGAGCAACTTCGACGACCGCAGCTTCGAGACCAACGACGAGATCAGCCTGTCGATCGCTGACGAAGCGCTTGCAAAACGGCTGGATGGCGTCTTCGAGAAGTATGTGCAGCGCGCCGCGGAAATCGAGTTGGCGACATGGCAGCGCCGGGGCTGGGGTCACAAGCTCAAGGACAATGCGTTTTACCTGATGAACGAATTGCTCTAGTTCCAGACCTTCGCTGTACGTTGGCTCTACCGCCCGATAGGCGCCCACTCCAGTTTGCCCCGGTAGTGCGCCAGTGGCGCGGCGGACGCTTCGCATGTAGGAGCTGCCAGCGTGTGGCCTATGCCAGTCAATCGGAAGATGTGTGCGCCCGGTCCTGGCGCCGGCAGTCACGCATTGAGGCGCGGTTGGGTGAGCACTGGACACGACCGAAGGGAATGCATAGAGCGACGCATGAACGACTGCTCGCCGGAATCGTGAGCTGCGAGGACCTACGCGATGTCGCGCTTGCAGGCTACCTCACCCGTCAGGGGCTTGACGGCACCTTCTAAGCTGTCCAGAAATACTCAGGGCACACTCTGTCATTGGCTCCGAAGCAAAGCGAGAGGCAATGAGGTTGCTCTTCAGCGCGTAGCCGAGAAGGATCAAAGCCGGCGCAGACGGGCGTGGCTCCAGCGCTGCCGTTAGCCCCCTCTTGAGGTGCTGACCGCGGTTGTGCGGTAGGCTTGTCTGCCATGAGAGCAGCGCGTGCCTTTGTTGCGGCGACGGCCCTCCTTGGTGTAGCCGCGCCCAGTGCTGCAGGCGCACCAGCGGGCCCTCTCACGTACACATGCGTCGACGGCAAGGGCAACAAGCGGAGTTCAGACCGCCCGATTCCTGAATGCAACGACCGTGAGCAGCGCGTGCTCAACAAGGACGGATCACTGAAGCGCTTGATCCCGCCGACGCCCGAGCGCCCGAAACCCAGCGCATCAGGTCAAGGGTAGCCCGAGGCTCAGGTCTCGTCTCTCGTCGGGCCGTGGCCGTTGGCCTTGCAGGACTCGATGCCCTTCGCTGCTGCTGAGGTCGACGAATACATCTCACTTGTGCCGATGACTTCCCCGTTGGCGGCCTTGAGGACGAAGTAGGCCCTGTCGTCCTTGGAGGTTTTGCGCTCGTAGTTTGCGTCGTTGCCCGAGTTGGTCTTGACGGAGGCGATGCCGTTCACCGCGCTCGCCTTGGCGGAGTACAGCTCGCTGCTGAGGATGGTCTCGTGGTTGCCCGCCTTCAGCACGAACTTGAATTGGGTTCCGGTCTTGGTGAGCAGGAAGTAGCCAGCAGCCATGGATGTCTCCTTCGACAACAGCTCAAAGGGGACATGAGCGTACTCCCGTGAAGCGGCCGAGGTGCAATGACCCCACTGGGCCCCCCTCCGTTGACGCTATGCCGGTGGTGTGTGACCCTGTACCCGTTTCAGTACCGCTCAGAAGTAGGAACTTCCGGCTCCTGACCCTGTACCCGTTTCAGTACCGCTCAGAAGTAGGAACTTCCGGCTCCACGGATATCGTCGATACGGCCTGCAGGCCGCATCGGCGGGCGAATTCGGCAGGCGTGTGCCAGTCTAGCGCGGAGTGGGGTCGAGTCTCGTTGTAGTGGATCCGCCAGGCGCCGATCTTGGCCTTCGCGTCGTCGAGCGACAGGAACCAGTTCGCATTCAGGCACTCCTGGCGAAGCCGGCCATTGAAGCTCTCGACGCGGGCGTTGTCTGTCGGCTTTCCTGGCCGACTGAAGTCGAGTTCGACGCCGCGCTCGTAGGCCCACTTGTCCATCACCTTGGAGATGAACTCGCTGCCGTTGTCGGTCTTGATGGCTTTTGGCAGACCGCGCTGCGCGCAGATGCGGTTCAGGCTATCGACCACGTCTTGTCCCTTCAGGCTTTGTCCCGACATCGATCGCCAGGCATTCGCGCGTATAGCAATCGACCACCGTGAGCATGCGCAACTTGCGCCCGTCGAAGAATTCGTCCGCCACGAAGTCCATGCTCCATATCTCGTTGATCGCAAACGCCAGCTGCTTGGGCTGACGCAGCTTGGCGGCCTTGTTGCGCCTGGGCCGCTTCAGACGCAGCGACAGACCTTCCTCGCGGTACAGCCGGTACACGCGCTTGACGTTGTCTCGATGGCCTTCGCGCCTGCAGCATCACGTGCACGCGGCGGTAGCCGTAGTGCACACGCGTCTGGGTAATCTCCTTGATGCGTAGCTTCAGCGCCGTCGCATCGCGCGCCACCGAGCGGTACAGGTACGTCGAGGCGGACATCTGCACTACCCGCAGCGCATTGCGCTGGCTGCACCCGAATCGCTGCATCAACTCGGGCACCAGGGCGCGCCGGTGCGAAGGCCTCAGATTTTTTTTGCGACCACCGCCTGCAGCATCGCCTTGTCCAGGCTCAGGTCGGCCACGATCTGCTTGAGCTTGCGGTTCTCCTCCTCGAGCTGGCGCAGCCGTCGCAACTCCGATGGCCCGATGCCGCTGTACTTCTTCTTCCAGACGTAGAACGTCGCCTCGCTGATGCCCATCTTGCGGCAGACCTCATCGACCGATGTGCCCAGCTCGTTCTGCTTCAAGGCAAAGGCGATCTGGTCCTCAGTGAACTTGCTTCTCTTCACGACATGCTCCTGGCCCTCTCAGGCCTTCATCATGCCGGTCGCTCTGTTACCGAACGGTGCGGAATCCTGGGACAGGGTCAGGCGCGGCACAGCCACTAGACAAGCATTGGCGGGGCCTAGCGAGGAAGATTCGGAAGACGCTCCCGCCAGCAAAACGCCCCGCGAGGGGCGTTTCTCTTTCGTGGTTCAGTGACGGTCGTACCGATTCGGGATGCCGTCGCCGTCGCGGTCGTGGCGGCGGTTGTCGAAACGATCGCGGCGGTTCGGAATGCCGTCGCCGTCACGGTCCCACTGCGGGTTGTAGAGCCGGTCGTAGCGGTTGGGAAGACCGTCGCCATCACGGTCCCAACGGGTGGGTTGCCGATAGCCGTGGTCGTAGCGCACCGGTTGCATCACCGGGTACGGCATCGGCGCCGGCCTGCCGACGACCACCGGCACCGGCAGCGCGGGCACGGGAAGCACATGGACCGGGGAGCCGATCGTGACCGACCAGCTGACCTGGGCTTCGTGGGCTTGTGCGGCGCCGACGCCGAATGCACCCGTTGCCACCAGTGCCGCCACGGTCAGCAGTCTGCTCTTGCTCATCACACTCTCCTGGGTTGCCGACCACGACGGTCGCCCTTCCACAACGAGGCGTCCGGTGGCGCCGACCACCGTCGGACGTGAACGCTGCGTAAAGCTTCGCGAAGCCCCGGCTCCCGCCTTGGATGCGGCCGCGGCGGACACGGTGACTGGCCGCCCTCCTACACGACGCCCGTGCGCAGGTTTCTATGCTCGCCGACAAGCGTGATCGAAGGAGTCCAGCATGCCCAGAGCGACTCACAAGGTGGTGGCCAAGCAGCGCAAGATCCAGGCCGCGCAGGTGGCCCGCGACAAAGCCGCCAACGACACACCCGACAAGAACTCGCAGGAGCCGGTGCAAACCGGACTGCGCGAGTACCCGGCGCAACATCCCAAGCAGCAGCTCGCCAAGCCCGGCCTCGAAGCCGAGATGGAGCAAAAGCCCCTGTTCGAGGCGCCGCACTACCGCGGCAGCGGCAAGCTGCAAGGCTTCGCCACGCTGATCACCGGCGGCGACTCGGGCATCGGCCGCGCCGTGGCGGTGCTGTTCGCGCGCGAAGGGGCCGACGTGGCGATCGTCTACCTCAGCGAAGAAGCGGATGCGCGCGAAACCAGCCGCTGGGTCGAACGCGAGGGACGTGAGTGCTTGGCCATTGCCGGCGACGTCAAGGACCCGACGTTCTGCGAGCACGCGGTGCGGGAGACCGTGCGCAGGTTCGGCAAGCTCGATGTGCTGGTCAACAACGCAGCGTTCCAGATGCACGCGCAGTCGCTGGACCAGCTCGACGACGAGCGCTTCGACGAGACGCTGCGCACCAACGTCTACGGCTACTTCCAGATGGCGCGCGCGGCGCTGCCGCACCTGCAACGTGGCGCCAGCATCATCAACACCGGCTCGGTCACCGGCCTCGAAGGCAGCCCTCACCTGCTGGACTACTCGATGACCAAGGGTGCCATCCACGCCTTCACGAAGTCGCTCGCGCACAACCTCATCGACAAGGGCATCCGCGTCAACGCGGTCGCGCCCGGGCCGGTGTGGACACCGCTGAACCCGGCCGATGCCCCGGCCGAACAGGTCGCGAGGTTCGGCCAGAAGACCGACATGAAGCGGGCCGCGCAACCGGAGGAGATCTCGCCGGCGTACGTGTTTCTGGCGGCGCCGTGCTGCTCGAGCTACATCACCGGCATCGTGCTGCCGATCACCGGCAGCATCGGCGCGGAGTGACCGGGTCACGCACAGAAAAAAAGGGCGCCGCAAGCGGCGCCCTCGTCGAGCGGGAGCGAAGAAGCGCTGATCAGTTCAGCGGCACCTTCTTGCCGTCCTCGTACTTGTACAGCGTCATCGCCGGGTTCTTCAGCTCACCGTCCTTTTCGAAGCCGATGTTGGCCGTGACGCCCTTGTAGTTGATGGCCGCCAGCTTGGGCATGTAGACCTTGGGGTCGACCGAGCCGGCCTCGACCATGGCCTCGCACCAGCACGTGCGTGGCGTCGTAGGTGTAGGGCGAGTAGACCTGGAACTGCTTCGGGTACTTGGCGTCGTAGCGCGCCTTCCAGGCCTCGCCGCCGGGCATCTTGGCCAGCGACGCGCCGCCCTCGGCGCACACCACGTTGTCCAGCGTCTTGGCGCCGCCCGACAGCTCGATGATCTTGTCGGTGCAGATGCCGTCGCCGCCGAAGTACTTGACGTTGCCCAGGCCGAGTTGCTCCATCTGGCGCAGCATCGGGCCGGCTTGCGGGTCCATGCCGCCGAAGAAGATGCCGTCCGGGTTCTTCGACTTGATGGCGGTCAGGATCGCCATGAAGTCGGTGGCCTTGTCGGTGGTGTACTGCTCGATCGACGATCTCGATGCCCTTGCTCTTGGCGGTGGCGGTGAACACCTCGGCCACGCCCTGGCCGTAGGCGGTGCGGTCGTCGATGATCGCGATCTTCTTGAGCTTCAGGTTGTTGGATGCGTGCAGTGCCAGACCGGCGCCGAGCGCGTTGTCGTTGGCCAGCAGGCGGAACGTGGTCTTGAAGCCCTGCGTGGTGAGCTTGGGGTTGGTGGCCGACGGCGTGACGTGCGGGATGCCGCACTGGTTGTAGACGGCCGAGGCGGGAATCGTGGTGCCGGAGTTCAGGTGGCCCACCACGCCGGCGACCTTGGCGTCGCACAGCTTCTGCGCGGCGGCGGTGCCTTGCTTCGGGTCGGCGGCGTCGTCTTCGGCCAGCAGTTCGAGCTTGACCTTCTTGCCGCCGATCGTCACGCCCTTGGCGTTGAGATCTTCGATCGCCATGCGGGCGCCGTTTTCATTGTCCTTGCCGTAGTGCGCCTGCGCCCCGGAAACCGGGCCGACGTGGCCGATCTTGACCACCATGTCCTGCGCCGAGGCGGCGCCAGCGAGCAGCGTCACAGACGCCGCAGCGATCACGTTCAATTTGACTAGCATGTGTTTGACCTCCAGATGGGTAAGTTGAGAGCGTGTACCCAGGGTTATTTCTCAACGGCCGACACAATACCCCAATCCTGGGCCGGCCTGCATCGGGAATCCTCGGGTCGCTGCCGAGGGTGCGCGCGCGTTTAGCACCCCTGTTCGCACCCTTCGTCGATGGGCGGAACTTCCCATAACGCGGGGCTCAGGTTTCGCGATGACGTCCCAGCTCTTCGTTGATGGCCTGCTCGACCGCTTCGCGCAGCCGGTGGGCCAACTCCTTGCGGGCTTCGTCGGCCACCGCAGCGCTGATGCGCGCCACCAACGGGGCCAAGGCCTCGCGCAGCCGGTGCTCGAACAAGACATCGATGCGCGGCTGCAGCCGTTCGATGACCTTGGCGGCGATCCGCGATTCCTGCAGCCACACCTCCGCCAGCAACGCCTCGGGCACCACCTCGGCATCGCGCGGTGGCGCCGATGGCTGCGCTGCCGCGGCCGGCTCCGCCGGCAGGTTGCTGATCACCTCGGTGAGCGTCGGCAACACGCGTTGCGGCGGTTTCGGCGGCGGGCTGTTCATGGTGCGGCTGCCGCATCATCGTCCGCGGTGGCTGCCGTGGTTGCGGTGCCGGCGCGCTCGGGTTTGAGGCCCAGCGTCACGTAGTGGCGCCAGCGGGCGCGGCCTGCCCGAAGATCGGCTTCGCCGTCCCCGACGAGCTCGATGATGCGGTCGAAACGAGCGGGCTCGTCGACCGGCGTGTCGCCCAGGTTCACCACCACGTCGGCTGTGCGGCCAGGCGGCGTTGGCGTCAGCCAGCCAGATCGGCGTGCGCGTCAGCAGCGCCGCGTCGGGGCGCTCGCCGCCGCGCAGCCGTGCGTGCGGGACGAATTCGAGCTGCTCGAAGGTCCACAACAGCGTGTCGAGCCGGCCCAGACGCTCGGGCTCGCCGCACACCACGGCCCGCACACCGCGACGGTAGGCCTTGCGCAGCAGCCGGCAGCAGTAGCCCAGCGGATCGGCAAGGTCGGTGTGGAACTCGAGCCGCGCCACGTGAAGCGTCCGGATCGCCCGCGCCCAGCCATCAGGCGCTGCCGCCCTCGGCCTGCGCAAGCACGTAGTGGGTCAGCAGCCCCACCGGCCGGCCGGTGGCGCCCTTGTTGAGCGCCCGAACTCCAGGCGGTGCCGGCGATGTCGAGGTGGGCCCAGCGCAGCTTGTCGGTGAAGCGCTTGAGGAACATCGCCGCCGTGATGGCGCCGCCGGCGCGCGGACCGACGTTGGCCATGTCGGCGAAGTTGCTCTTCAGCGCCTCGTCGTACTCGTCGTCGAGCGGCATGCGCCAGCAGGGGTCGAGCGCCGCGTCGCCGGCGCGCGCCAGTGCCTCGGCCAGCGCGTCGTCGGCGTGAACAGGCCGCTGCGGTGATGGCCCAGCGCGATCACGCAGGCGCCGGTCAGCGTGGCGATGTCGATCACCGCGCGCGGCTTGAAGCGCTCGGCATAGGTCAGCGCGTCGCACAGGATCAGCCGGCCCTCGGCGTCGGTGTTGAGGATCTCGATCGTCTTGCCCGACAGGCTGGTGACCACGTCGCCGGGCTTGACCGCGCGGCCGCCGGGCATGTTCTCGCAGGCGGGGATGAGGCCGATCACGTTGACGCGCGGCTTCAGCTGCGCCACCGCGCGCAAGGTGCCGAGCACGCTGGCCGCGCCGCCCATGTCGAACTTCATCTCGTCCATCTCGGCGGCCGGCTTGATCGAGATGCCGCCGGTGTCGAACGTGATGCCCTTGCCCACCAGCACCACCGGCGCCTCGTCGGCGCCGGCGCCGTCGTAGCGCAGCACGATGAAGCGCGGCGGCTCGTCGGAGCCCTTGGGCCACGGCGAGGAACGCGCCCATGCCGAGCTTTTCGATCTCCTTGCGGCCGAGCACCTCGACCTTCAGCTCGATCGTGCGCGCCAGCTCTTCGGCCTGCTCGGCGAGCTGGGTCGGCGTGCAGTGGTTGCCCGGCCGGTTGGCGCACCTCGCGCGCCAGCGTGACGCCGGCCACGATGGCGGTGCCGCGCTTGAGGCCGTAGGACACCACGGCCTCGTCGGCGCGTGTGCACAGCAGCGTGGCGCGGGCCAGCTTGCTGCCGTGCCCGGCGCTCGGCTTGGTGTGGCGGTACAGGTAGACGGCGTCGCCGCCCGCGGTGGCCAGCGCCTCGGCATGCGCTTCGGTGAGGGTGCCGGCTCCCGCCAACCAGACCGCCAGCTGCTTGCCCCCGAGTCCCTTGAGCTGTGCCAGGCCGAGCGATAACGCCGTCTTGCACCGCGCTTGGGCGCGCCGTCGGCGGCCACCGCGAACGCCACCCGCGGCGCTTTGACACCCGGCACGTTGCCGACGTACAGGCAACGTCCGGCCTCGAGCGCCAGGTCGCCTTGCTTGACAAGCGCCTGCAGCGCCTTGCCCAGCGCCGCAGGCAGATCGTTCGGCGCTCGATTGCCGACCACCACGACCAGCAACGCATCGGCCTGCACCGCCGCCACGCCAGCCACCGTGGTCAGCTGAGTCTGAAGTCCATAATCGACCCAAGTTCTGAGGTGGACGGATGTTATTCGATTCGACGCTGCGCAAAGAGCTCGCGCGCAGCTTCGGCGCGACGCTGGTGGTCATCCTCACCATCGTCATCACGATGATGCTGATCCGCACGCTCGGCCAGGCAGCCAGCGGCGTCGGTGGCCCCCGCCGACGTGGTGCTGCTGCTGGGCTACACCGCGCTCGGCCACCTGCCCACGATCCTGGCGCTGGCCTGTTCGTCGCCATCGTGGTCACGCTCGGGCGCATGTACCGCGACAGCGAGATGGCGATCTGGTTCTCCAGCGGCGTCGGCGCTGACGCGCTTCGTCGCGCCGGTGCTGCGCATCAGCTGGCCGGTGCTGCTGGTGATCGCGATCTGGTGTTGCTGGTGTGGCCGTGGGGCAACCGCAGCAGCGCCGAACTGCGCGAGCGCTACGAGCAGCGCTCCGACCTGTCGCGCGTGGCGCCCGGGTAGTTCCAGACCTCGCGCGACGGCCGCCGCGTGTTCTTCATCGAGCGCGATCCGACGAGGCGATGCACGCGCGCAGCGTCTTCGTGCTGGCCAACGACGAGCACGACGAGTCGGTGACGTCGGCGCGCAGCGCGCACGTCGAGAACATCGGCACCGACCGCTTCCTGGTGCTCGACAGCGGCCAGCGCAACAGCTCGATCGCACGTCGGGCGAACGCACGCTGGCCAGTTTCGACACGCTATCAGCGTGCTGGTCGGCGAACGACAGGTGCAAAGCGCGTCGGCGCGCTCGCCCAAGACCATGCCCACCGTCGACCTGGTGCGCGAGCCGACGCCGCGCAACCAGGGCGAGCTGATCTGGCGCATGGGGCTGCTGTTCGGCGCGGTGAACCTGGTGCTGCTGGCCATCGGGCTGGCGGCCAGCAACCCGCGCCGGGCGACCAACTGGAACCTGCTGTTCGCGCTGCTGGCCTTCGTCGTCTACTACAACCTCATCAACCTGTCGCAGGCCTGGGTGGCCGGCGGGCGCATGGCGTTCGGGCCCGCGCTGCTGCTGCTGCACGGCGGCGCACTGGTGCTGGCGCTGGCGCTGATGTGGTGGCGCGACCACGGCACCGTGTGGCGGCCGTTCTGGGCTCGTCGCGCGCGGGGACCTGATGAGCGCCGCACGCCGCTCCGAGGCGCTCGTCCTCGGGGACGGCGCAGGGCCAGGCGCGATGAGGACGGTGCGCCGCCTGCTGTACCGCGACATCGTGTGGTCGGTGGTCTTCGTGGCGCTGGCGTTCCTGTCGCTGTTCTTCTTCATCGACTTCGTCGACGAGCTCGAAGACATCGGCCGCAACGGCTACACGGTGCTGGCACGCAGCGCATGCGCCGCGGCGCTCGAGCTGCCCGGGCACTTCTACGAGCTGTTGCCGATCGCGGTGCTGATCGGCACCATCTACTCGATGGCCCGGCTGGCGCAGTCGTCGGAGTACACGATCCTGCGCACCGGCGGCCTCGGGCCCGGGCGCGCGCTGCGCCTGCTGGCGCTGCTGGGGCTGTTCTTCGGCGGCGTCACGTTCGTCGTCGGCGACTACCTGGCGCCGCTGTCGCGAGCGCGAGGCGGTGCTGCTGAAGGCGACGTTCCGCGGCGGCATCGCACTCGGCCGCGCCGGCGCCTGGCTGAAGGAGCGGCGCAGCAACGGCCGACGAGCCGAGCGCGCGGTCTCGGTCAACGTGGCGCGCACTGCAGCCGGCGGCGAGCTCGAGGGCATCCGCATCTTCGAGCTCGACGCCGACGGCGCGCCTGCGCACGCGCATCGAGGCCCGCAGCGGCCGCGTCGGCCGCCGATGCGGTGTGGCAGCTCGAAGCGTCGAGCGCACCGACTGGCCGACGCCCGAGCAGGCCGCTGCAGGCAGCGCGGTGACCGCTGCAACGCAGCGCGTCGATGCGCTGGCCGAGCACGCTCGACAGCCGCCGTGGTGGCCGCCGCGGTGCTGCCGGTGAGCACGATGTCCACCGCCGAGCTGTGGCGCTACAGCACGCACCTCGGCGACCAGGAGCAGGCGTCGCAGCGCCACGAGATCCAGTTCTGGAAGAAGGCGCTGTATCCGCTCGCCTGCCTGGTGATGGTGGCGCTGGCGCTGCCGTTCGCCTACCTGCATGCGCGCGCCGGCGGCATCAGCCTCAAGGTGTTCGGCGGCATCATGCTCGGCATCAGCTTCGTGCTGCTGAACAACGTGTCGGGCCACCTCGGCATGCTGCGCAACTGGACGCCCTGGGTGGCGGCGGCGGCGCCGGGCCTGATCTACCTGCTGCTGTCGCTGGCGGCCTTCACTGGCTGGTGCGGTTCCGATGAGCGCGGACGCCGCCGCAGCTGCGCGGCCTGCTCCTGTTCGCGCACGGCGCGCGCGACCCGCCTGGGCAGCGCCGTTCGAAGCGGTGCTGGCGCGCGTGCGCGCGCAGCGGCCCGACGTCGCAAGTGGCGCTGGCCTTCCTCGAACTGATGCAGCCCGATCTGGCCGACGGCGGCGGCGCAGCTGGTGCAGCGCGGCTGCCGGCAGGTCGACGTGGTGCCGCTGTTCCTCGGCACCGGCGGCCATGTGCGGCGCGATCTGCCGCAGCTGCTGCAGCGGCTGCACAGCGCAGCACGCCGGCACGCGCTGGACGCTGCACGTCCGATCGGCGAGCATCCCGACGTCATCGAAGCGATCGCCCGCGCGGCGGCCGCCAGCGCGCCCTGAACTCGACCCCGATCGGCCCACCCGACGAGCCATGAACCTGCACCAGTTCCGCTTCGTCCAGGAGGCCGTGCGCCGCAACCTCAACCTGACCGAAACCGCGAAGGCGCTGTACACCTCGCAGCCCGGCATCAGCAAGGCGATCATCGAGCTCGAAGAAGAGCTCGGCGTCGAGATCTTCGCGCGCCACGGCAAGCGGCTGCGGCGCATCACCGAGCCCGGGCAGCAGGTGCTGAAGTCGATCGAGCTCATCATGCGCGAGGTCGGCAACCTCAAGCGCATCGGCGAGGAGTATCACCAAGCAGGACGCCGGCACGCTGTCGATCGCCACCACGCACACGCAGGCGCGCTACGTGCTGCCCGAGCCGGTGGCGGCGCTGCGCAAGCGCTACCCCAAGGTGCAGGTGAGCCTGCACCAGGGCACGCCGGAGCAGGTGGCGCGCATGCTGCATCGACGACAGCGCCGAGATCGGCCTGGCCACCGAGTCGCTGGCCGACTTCGACGAGCCTGGTCACGCTGCCCTGCTACGAGTGGCAGCACGTGATCGTGGTGCCGGCGCAGCATCCGCTGGCCACGGTGGAGCGGCCGACGCTCGAGCAGCTGGCGGCCGAGCCGCTGGTCACCTACCACCCCACCTTCACCGGCCGCACGCGCATCGACGCCGCCTTCGCGCGCGCGCAGCTGAAGCCGATGATCGCGCTGGAGGCGATCGACTCCGACGTCATCAAGACCTACGTGCGCCTGGGCCTGGGCATCGGCATCGTCGCCGAGATGGCGGTGCGCGACGACCCGCCCGGCGGCGACCTGGCGTCGCGGCCGGCGGGCCACCTGTTCGGCAGCAACGTCGCGCGCGTGGCGTTCAAGCGCGGCGCCTACCTGCGCCAGTTCGTCTGACGCTTCGCCGAGCTGCTGTCGCGACCGGCTGACGCGCGCGCTGATCCTAGCGCGCGATGAGCGGCGACGGCGCCGACTACGATATGTAGTCTCAACCACCAGCCTTGCCGATGAACGCCGTCACCGCGCGCACCCCCGCCATCACCAGCCGCCTGCCCCGGGTCGGCACCACCATCTTCACCGTGATGTCGGCGCTGGCCACGCAGCACGGCGCCGTCAACCTCGGCCAGGGCTTCCCGGATTTCGATTGCGACCCGAGCCTGCTCGACGCCGTCAACCAGGCGATGCGCGCAGGGCCTGAACCAGTACCCGCCGATGGCCGGCGTGCCGGCGCTGCGCGAGGCGGTGGCGCGCAAGATCGAGCGCGCTCTACGGCCGCACGCTACGACCCCGGCGACGAGATCACCATCACCGCCGGCGCCACGCAGGCCATCCTCACGGCGATCCTGGCCATCGTGCATCCCGGCGACGAGGTGATCGTGCTCGAGCCCTGCTACGACAGCTACGTGCCCAACATCGAGCTGGCCGGCGGCGCGCGTGGTGCGCGTGCCGCTCACCGCCGGCACCTTCCGGCCCGACTTCGCTGCCATCGCCGCGGCCATCACGCCGCGCACGCGCGCGATCCTCGTCAACACGCCGCACAACCCCAGCGCCACCGTGTGGACGCGCGGCGACATGCGAGCGGCTGGCCGAACTGCTGCGCCCGACCGACGTGCTGCTGATCAGCGACGAGGTGTACGAGCACATGGTGTTCGACGGCGCGGCGCCACGCCAGCGCGTCGCGCTTGCCCGAGCTGGCCGCGCGCGCCTTCGTGGTCTCGAGCTTCGGCAAGACCTATCACGTGACCGGCTGGAAGGTCGGCTACGTGGCCGCGCCGGCGCGCGCTGACGGCCGAATTCCGCAAGGTGCACCAGTTCAACGTGTTCACCGTCAACACGCCGATGCAGCACGGCCTGGCGCGCTACATGGACGATGCCGCGGCCCTACCTGGAGCTGCCCGCGTTCTACCAGCGCAAGCGCGACCTGTTCCGCGCCGGCCTGCGCCCGCACCCGGCTGCGGCTGCTGCCCAGCGAAGGCAGCTACTTCCAGTGCGTCGACTACTCGTCGATCAGCGACCGCAGCGAAGACGAGTTCTGCCGCTGGCTGACCAGCGACATCGGCGTGGCGGCGATCCCGTTGTCGGCGTTCTACGAAGACGGCTTCGACCAGCGCTGGCGCGCTTCTGCTTCGCCAAGCGCGACGAGACGCTCAACAGCGCCCTCGATCGACTCGCCCGGCTGTAGGCGCGCCGGCGCGCCCGTGCATCAAGACTTGGGCTTGAGTGGCGGCAGGTCGGCGAAGTCGCTGCGCTGATCCGGGTTGTCGTCGCGGTGGAACACGTGCGTGTCGTCGTGCATCGGCAGCGGCTTGGTGAGATCGACGTCGATCGTGCCGTAGACGCTGGACGGCGTCGTCCGACGCGCGCGCCGCCCGTGACGAATGCAGCCGTTCGATCGGCGGCTCGCTGGCGCGGCCCAGTTCGGCCAGGCCGGTGGGGGTGGTGAACAAGTGCGGCCGCGCCGTGGTCGGCTCGAACTCCTGGCTCTTGTCGAGCGGCAGCAGCACGTCGATGACGGTGGGCGGGCCGCCCTGGTGGTCGAGCAGGTCGCGCGCCATCGAATACAGGAACAGCACCTCGCGGTACGCGGGCAACTCGAACAGCTCGCCGCCGTCGCGGCGGAACATCAAGGCCTCGAGTTCGGCCATCGTGTCCAGCGGATTCGACCAACTCGCGCGCAGGCGCTGCATGACGCCAGGGTACTCGTCGAGCGAGCGGCCGTGCTGCAGGTCGGAATCCCAGTCGGGCGCGTAGGCGTTGAAGCGGTGGTTGAAGCGCTCACGCGTGCGTTCGTACGATTCGCGGTCGCCCTGTCGGCGATAGATCTCGAGCAGCTTCAGGTACGGCAGCGGGCTGGTGCCGCCACTGCTGCGGATGTGGCCCATCAGCAAATCGATCGCCGCGTCGTCCTGGCCGAGCACGACGAAGAACTCGGCCTGCTGCTCGAGGTCGATCAGTTCTTCGATCGACACGTCGCGCGGTTCGTGGTGCGAGGTGAATAGCGAATCGCGAAACGCCGGCTTGGCCGGCGCGGCAGTCGGCATGACGGTGACCGTGGCCTCGGGCTTGACCAACGGCGGCGGTGCCACCTGCGGCGGCAACGTCATCGGATGCAGCGTCGGCGGGTTCAGCGGCGCCCTGCCCGCCGCGGCTGCGCCCTTGGTGGCCGCCCACCATGCCGCCTGCCGCTCGCGCTGCAATTGCCGCATGCGCAGCCACAGCCAGATGGCGAGTGCGACCAGTAGCGTCATCGCGGCGACCAGCCACGGCGTGAGCTTGCCGGTGTTCTCCGCCTGCGCCAGCTTCAGGCGCAACGCGGCGGTCTGTTCGCGGTCGCGCTCGGCATCGGCGCGCAGTTTTTCGAGTCCCTGCTCGAGGGCCTGCATGCGCTGCGCCGCGGCGGCCGCATTGGCCAACGCCGCACTGGCCGCCTGCTCGGCGATCGCCGCGCTGGCGGCCATCGCGGCGACGCGCAGTTGCGCTTCCTGCACGGCCGCGGCTGCGGCGCTGCCGCGCGCAACCGGCTCGACCGGGTCGAGTTGCAGGCGAGGCCCCTTCGCCGCGGCGGCGCGCGGCGGCGCCACGTCGCCGCGAGCGCCCGCAGCGGCCGTGGGAGCGGTTGTCACGGGTGCGGCCGTGGCCGCTGCACGCGCCGGCCTGCGCGCAGGCGCCGATGCAGCTGCCGTGCCTCGTGGAGCGCCGGTCGTGGCAGCGGGCCTCGGCACACGCGCCACCGGCTTGTCGCTGCTCGGTGCCGCAGCGGTACCGCCGCTTGCCGTGCCCGGGGGCTCGGCAAGCGGCGAGGAGGCCGCCGCTTCGCGTCGCACGGGCGCTGGCGCAGCCGGCGCTTCGCTGCGAGGCGGCTCGAGCACCTCGGGGGCGGCCGCCGTCGTGATCAGCGGCGGATCGGCGAACACAGTGAAGCGCCGCTCGAGGCGCGTCGCGCAGCCGAGCATGAGCGTGATCGTCACCACCGGCTCCTCGATGGCCACGGTGGTGTACACGCGCACCACGCGTTCTTCGGCGGCGGCGCCCTGTTCGATGCTGGTGCGCAGCGCCGATGGCGCGATGCGTTGATCGCCCTGGTGGACTTCGGCGGTCACGCAGGTCGAGTTCAGCGACTCGTCGCTCGCGACGCTCACGTTGATCGGGAAATTGAGCGGAGCGCCCAGTGTGACGTTGGACGGCGCGCGCACGATGCCGAGCGCTTGCGCCGCCATGCTTGCCGCGAGCGCCAGCGGAGCCACCAGGATGATGCTGCGAGCATTCATGCGGTGGGTGCCGGCGCGTCGGATCTGGGGCGTTGCATCACGATTGAAATATCGCGCGGGACTCTAGCATGAAGGCCCTCGCGCTCACTCGTGAAAACGGCTGGGCGCCGGCCGTGGGTGAGAGAATGTTCGCTGTTGTGCGTCATGCTGCGCGAGAGGGCCGTCGACGATGGCATCGGAGTTGTTGATCGAGCGTCGCGGGCCCGCATTGGTGCTGACCATCAGCGACGCGGCCACCCGCAACACGCTGTCGCCGCGCGTGTACGAGGCAGGTGCCGCAGCTCTGCGCGAGGCCGCCGGCGACCCCACGTTGCGCGCCGTGGTGCTGCGCGGCGACGGCGCGCACTTCTGCGCCGGCGGTGACCTGCAACGGCTGGCGGCTGCGCGCGACGGCCCGCCGGACTCGGTACGAGCCAACATCGATCGCTTCCACGCCTTCGTGATCGCGATGCGGGCATGCCCCAAGCCGGTGATCGCCGCTGTCGAGGGCCACGCCGCCGGTGGCGGTTGCTCGCTGGTGCTGGCGTGCGACCTGGTGGTCGCAGCCGCTGGCGCGCGCTTCACGATGTCCTATGGCCGCGCCGGCCTGTCGCCCGATGGCGGCGGCACGTTTCACCTGGCGCAGGCGTTGCCGCGCGCGTTGGCGCTGCAGATGCTGTGGTTGCCCGAGCCGATGAGCGCCCAGCAATGGCAAGCGCTGGGATTGGTCAATGCGGTGGTGGCGGACGGTCAGGCCTTCAACGAGGCGCTGGGCTGGGTCGAGCGGCTGAGCCGCATGGCCAGCAATGCGCTGGCCAGCGCCAAGGCACTGGCCAGCGGTGCGCGCTCGCGCACGCTGCCCGAACAGCTCGACGCCGAACGCGAGCAGTTCGTGCCGAACCTGCAGCACGACAATGCGGCCGAGGGGTTGCGCGCGTTCTTCGAGAAACGCGCGCCGCGCTTCAACTGACGCCGCCCGGCCGCGGCCTACTGGTCGTAGCCCGGCAGCTGCCGTTGCAGGCGGCGCAACAGGCCCGGGCCACACGAGCTGGGCGCCCAGGCCCTTGGTGGCTTCGATCGACATCTGCGTCGCGGCGTCGATGATCGGGCGGCCGATGCGGATCAGCTCGCCGCCACCGGCCTGCGCACGGACCTGCGCCGTGCACGCGGTCTCGAACAGGTACATCGCCTGCCACGCTTCGGCCACCGAGGTGCCGACGGTGAGCAAGCCATGATTGCGCAGCATCAGGTACCTGTTGGACCCGAGGTCGCGCACCAGCCGCGGCTTTTCGTCCTCGAACAGCGCCACGCCCTCGTAGTCGTGGTAGCCGAGCTGGCCCATGATGAAGATCGAGAACTGCGAGATCGGCAGCAGCCCTTCGCGCTGCGCCGACACCGCCACGCCGTTGAGCGAATGGGTGTGCACCACGCAACCCACATCGTGGCGCGCGGCATGCACCGCACTGTGGATCGTGAAGCCGGCCGGGTTCACCGGATAGGGCGAGTCCTCGATCTTGTTGCCCTGCAGGTCGATCTTGATCAGGCTCGACGCGGTGATCTCCTCGAACATGAGGCCGTAGGGGTTGATCAGGAAGTGCTCCTGCGGCCCCGGCACGCGCGCGCTGATGTGGGTGAAGACCAGGTCGTCCCACTTGAACAGCGCCACCAGCCGGTAGGCGGCGGCGAGGTCGACGCGCAGTTGCCATTCTTCGGGTGAAACCTGTGGGCGGCGGCTGGGCAAGGCGGCGACGGCAGATGGACTCATGATGGCTCTCCTGGCTTGTCGGGACGTGTTCGGCGACAAGGGCATGGACAATACAACTTCCGGCACGTGTGCATCGTCGCGACCGGGACAGCCCATGAAAATCCCGGCCCTGACCATCGAGGAGCAGCACCACATCGAGTCCGGTGCGTGGTTCTCGCGCCTGTCGGCCCCGTTGCGCGACGCGATCCTGGCGCGGGCGGTGATCAAGCGTTATGCCGATGCAGCGCCGCTGGCCACGCGCGGTGGCCCGGCCGAACAGTGGTGCGGCGTGGCGCGCGGCGCGGTGCGCATCTCCAACGTCACGCTGTCGGGCAAGCAGGTGGTGCTGACCTACGTCGAGCCCGGCACCTGGTTCGGTGACATTGCGCTGTTCGACGGCCTGCCGCGCACGCACGACGCCAACGCGCATGGCGACACCACGCTGCTGGTGGTGCGCAAGGCCGACTTCAAGGATCTGCTGGCCACTCACGTCGAGCTGTACGACGCGCTGCTGCGGCTGAACTGCCGGCGCCTGCGCCTGATGTTCAACCTGATCGAAGACCTGAACAGTCGCCCGCTGGGCGCGCGGCTGGCCAAGCAGATCCTGCTGCTGGTCAAGAGCTACGGCGTCACGCAAGGCAACGAGATCCGCATCGCCTTGCAGCTCGCGCAAGAGGATCTGGCGCAGCTGCTCGGCGCCTCGCGCCAGAGAGTCAACCAGGAGCTCAAGGGCTTCGAGCGGCAAGGCGCCGTGCGGGTCGAGCCGACACGGCTGGTGGTGCTGTCGCGCGAGACGCTCCTCTCGATCGCCGAACGTTGAGGTACCGGACATGGAATCCATGGCGCAATTCATCGGAACGCAGGCCGTCTCGGCGCGCCACGCGTTCGACGTGGCATTGCTCGAGCGCCACCTGCAGCGTGAGTTGCCGGGGTTTGCGGGGCCGTTGCGCGTCGAGCAGTTCAAGGGCGGCCAGTCGAACCCGACCTACAAGCTGATCACTCCGCAGCAGACCTATGTGATGCGCACCAAGCCGGGCCCGGCAGCCAAGCTGTTGCCGTCGGCGCATGCCATCGAGCGCGAGTTCCGCGTCATGCGCGCGTTGGCCGGCAGCGCGGTGCCGGTGGCGCAGATGCACCTGCTGTGCGCGGACGAGGCGATCATCGGCCGCGCCTTCTACGTGATGCAGTTCGTCGATGGCCGCGTGTTGTGGGAACAATCGCTACCCGGTTTCACACCGGGCGGGCGCAACGCCATCTACGACGAGATGAACCGCGTGATCGCCGCTTTGCACAGCGTGGATGCTGTGCAGGCGGGCCTGGCCGACTACGGCAAGCCTGGCAACTACTTCGTGCGCCAGATCGCGCGCTGGTCCAAGCAGTACCAGGCGTCGCAGATGCAGACGATTGCCGAAATGGACCGCCTGATCGAGTGGCTGCCCGCGCACCTGCCGCCATCGGCGCTCGACGAATCGCAGGTGGCGATCGTGCACGGCGACTTCCGGCTCGACAACCTGATCTTCGACGCCAGTGAGCCGCGCATCGCTGCGGTGCTCGACTGGGAGCTCTCCACGCTCGGCCATCCGCTGGCCGATTTCAGCTATCACTGCATGGGTTGGCATATCGAGCCGGGAGTTTTCCGCGGCATCGGTGGCCTCGACCTCGCGGCACTGGGCATCCCGAGCGAGCGCGAGTACGTGCGCCGCTACTGCGAGCGCACCGGCCGCGGTGACCCTGATGCCGTGATGGCCGACTGGAACTTCTACCTGGCGTACAACCTGTTCCGCCTGGCCGCGATCACGCAAGGCATCGCCAAGCGCGCCGCCGACGGCACCGCCGCCAGCGCGCAGGCGCGCACGTCGGGCGAGGCCACCGAAGCGCTGGCGCGCATGGGCTGGGCGCAGGCGCAGCGCGGCTGACCCCGCATTCGACACATCCACTACGAGGAGCACTCCATGGACTTCGGCTACTCACCGCGCACACAGGAGTTGCAGGCCAAGGTCACGGCCTTCATGGATCAGCATGTCTATCCCGCCGAGGCGCGTTATGCCGAAGAGCTGCGCGCCAACACCGAGGCCGGCAAACGCTGGACGCCGCTGCAGACGATCGAGGCGCTCAAGCCCAAGGCGCGCGCCGCCGGCTTGTGGAACCTGTTCCTGCCCGACAGCAAACTCGGCGCTGGCCTGACCAACCAGGAGTACGCGCCGCTGGCCGAGATCATGGGCCGCGTGCCGTGGGCCAGCGAGGTGTTCAACTGTTCGGCTCCCGACACCGGCAACATGGAGGTGCTGGTGCGCTACGGCTCGCCCGAGCAGCAGAAGAAGTGGCTGCAGCCGCTGCTGGCCGGCGAGATCCGCAGTGCCTTCGCGATGACCGAGCCGGCGGTGGCGTCATCGGACGCCACCAACATCGAGTCACGCATCGAGCGGCGCGGCGATCAGTACGTCATCAACGGCCGCAAGTGGTGGACGTCGGGTGGCGGCGACCCGCGCTGCAAGATCATGATCTTCATGGGCAAGACCGATCCGGCCGCGCCGCGTCACTCGCAGCAGTCGATGATCCTGGTGCCGTTCGACACGTCGGGCGTCAAGGTGATGCGGCCGCTGTCGGTATTCGGCTACGACGATGCGCCGCACGGCCACATGGAAGTCGACTTCAAGGACGTCACGGTGCCCGCCTCCAACCTGCTGCTCGGCGAGGGCCGCGGCTTCGAGATCGCCCAGGGGCGCCTAGGGCCCGGGCGCATCCACCACTGCATGCGGCTGATCGGACTGGCCGAGCGCTCGCTCGAGCTGATGTGCAAGCGCGCGGTGTCGCGGGTGGCGTTCGGCAAGACGGTGGCGCAACAGACGGTGACGCAGGAGCGCATCGCCGAGGCGCGCTGCATGATCGAACAATCACGGCTGCTGACGCTGAAGGCGGCGTGGATGATGGACGTCGCAGGCAACAAGGCGGCCAAGGCCGAGATCGCGATGATCAAGGTGGTGGCGCCCAACATGGCCGGCCGCGTCATCGACTGGGCTATGCAGGTGCACGGCGGCGGCGGCGTCAGCGAAGACTTTCCGCTCGCCTACTACTACGCCGTGTCGCGCACGCTGCGATTCGCCGACGGACCCGACGAGGTGCACCGCAACGCGATCGCCAAGATGGAGCTGGGGCGCCACGCGGCGGTGCCGACGCCGGCCTGAATGGACAGCGCGATCACTCGGTGTGGCCGGCCTCGTCGCGCGGCCACACCGAGGGCCGCGTCGACGCCTCGGACAGCGTCGAGTCGCGCCACTCGCCGGCGACACGCCGGGCTTCGTCGATCGCGGTCTCGAACAGCTTGAGCCAAGGCTCGAGGCGCTCGGGCTTGGGATCGCGCAACGCCAGCCGCATGCTCAGGCGGCCGCGCGCGATCGACAACACGAACGAATCGGTTTCCGACAGGTGACGCGCCGTGCCGAGCAGCGCATCGGACAACGCGCCCGAGAGCCACTGCAGCAGCCAGGGCTTGACGCTGGCCACGCCTCCGAAGCGCACGCCCAGCGAGCGCAACTCGCTCGCCGAGAGCTTGGAGTACATCACCAGCCAGCGGATTTCAGTGGGCGTCTGGGTGTCGATGCGCGTCTGCACGCCCTCGACGTATTCGTCGTAGACCTTCTTTTCCGACGATTCCATCAACAGGCGGTTGAGCACCATCACCTGCAGGTCGCGGTGCAACCCCAACTCGGCAATGAAGCGCAGCTCCGGGCCCACGATGTAAGGGCGGTGCGCGGGGCCCCACTCGACGCGCCATGGCACGCCGCGGTGCGCGCCGTCGACCACGAAGCCCTCGTCGTCGCGCACCCGGCGCCAGCTGGCTTGCTTGGACCTCGCCCACTGCTCGACGCCATGCAGGCCTGGCTTCGGCGTCGCAGCTGACCACCAGCGCTTGAGGATTGCGAGCATGGGTTAGAGTTCGCGCGCCGGCACGACATGCGGGAGTGGCGATGATCGAAGTGTATTCCTGGGCCACGCCCAACGGGCACAAGGTGCACGTCATGCTCGAGGAATGCGCGCTCCCCTACAAAGTGGTTGCAGTCGACATCGGTGCAGGCGACCAGTTCAAGCCCGAGTTCCTGGCGATCAGCCCGAACAACAAGATTCCCGCCATCGTCGACCCCGACGGACCCGACGGCAAGCCGATCTCGTTGTTCGAATCCGGCGCGATCCTGCTGTACCTGGCCGGCAAGACCGGGCGCTTGCTGCCGGCCGACACGTGCGGCAAGTACAACGTGCTGCAGTGGTTGATGTTCCAGATGGGCAGCGTGGGGCCGCTGTTGGGCCAGGCGCATCACTTCCGTGTCTATGCACCGGAGAAAATCGCCTACGCGATCGATCGCTACACCAACGAGGCCAGGCGGCTGTACCGCGTGATGAACGACCAGCTCGCCAAGTCGCGCTACATCGCGGGCCCCGACTACACCATCGCCGACATCGCGATCTTCCCGTGGCTGCGCAGCTGGAAGAACCAAGGCATCGAGTGGAGCGAGTTTCCGCACCTGAAGGGCTGGTTCGACGAGATCGCCGCGCGGCCCGCGGTGATGCGCGGGGTCGAGGTGCTCGCCGACCGGCGTCGGCCGATCACCGACGAAAAGGCGCGAGAGATCCTGTTCGGAGCCGAGCAGTACAGACGTCACTGAAAGGCGTCGCTGTCACGCTGCGCGCCGCAGCGTTCAGGGCCGCTGCGCCCGCTGCATAGAATCGTTCGTCCGCTTCAGCACTGCCCGTAGCTCAGCTGGATAGAGCAGCTGCCTTCTAAGCAGCAGGCCGGGGGTTCGAGTCCCTCCGGGCAGGCCAACCGCGGCACCTGCGCCGCGAACGCTCGGCCCCAGCGTCAGAAGCTGATGGCGATCCCGAACGCCCAGCCGCTGACGTCGGGCCCGAATTTGTAGCGCAGCACCGCGCGCCAGCGGGTGGCCCAGCGGTCGAGCGCGCTGGAGTCGAGTTCGAGCCCGAAGCCGATCGAGGCCATGCGCGCGAGGCCGACTTCCTTCTGGTCGCCCAGGAACTCGGTGAACGCGACCTCGTAGACGTAGCGCACCGGCCGCCCCCAGACCACGCCCCAGCCGGTGGGCACGCGGCGGCGTGCCCAGATGCTGGCGCTCTCAGCCTTGGCCTTGCCGACAACCGCATCAGGGCTGTCGCTGTAGCTGCGCAGTTGAACGTTGGTGTAGCGGATCTCGATGTCGTCATCGGCATCGGGGGTGAACCTCTCGTAGTCGAACATCAACGAACCGCCAAGGCCATAGGCCTTCAGCTTCTTGCCATCGAGGAACGACAGATCGAGATTGGTGTTGTTGTCCAGCCACCACTTGAGCCCGACCAGATCACTGGCGACATAACCGAACGTGAAGTTAGCGATCGGCCGCACCACCCAGTGCTCGCTGAGCTGGAAGTCCCAGCCGACGCCCCCGGTGGCCGACACCGAGTTCCACTTCACCGGCACAAGCCTGGTTTGGGTGCCATCGTTGGCCACGAACACCGGGTCGTAGCGCGCGTAGGCGGCATTGCCCTCCAGGTACAACGGCGTGCTCTTGCTGAAGGTGAAGCCGCCGCCCACCTGCGAGAGGGTCAGCCCGGGGCTCGACGTCGCGCCGCTGTCGATCGCCAGCGAACTGGTGGTGACGTCGGGTGCCACGGTGTAGCTCATCACGCCCAGGATGCCGTTGGCCAGCTTCTGCACGTCGACGCCCTGGATCGCCCGCCCCGCCACCTGGGCATGCGCTGCAGAGCCCAGTGCAGCGACGAACAAGCAGGGCAGGTGCAGGCAATGGCGCGTGGCGGTGGTGGTCATGGTGTGATGGCTGCGCAACGAGCGCCGGAGCGCCCGCTGATCGCGTGATGCATTCTCGAAGCGGGTCTCTGCGCATGGAGCGTTCTCGCAGCTCAAAGCGGCCGTCCGAGATAGAAGTAGAAGCTGCCCTGCCCGTCGGCGGCGCGGCCGTAGCCGAAGTACACCGGCCCGATGGGGCTGTCCGAGCCGACGAACAGCGCCAGCGACTTCAGCGTGCCGCTGGTGTTGCCTGGCACCAGAGGAGTGCCGTACTTGCCGACTTCGAGCGACAGCCCGCCATAGGCGCCATCGAAGAATCCGCCGCGCACGATGCGGTGGAAGTACACCACCTGGCCGAACTGCAGACTGGATCCCACCAGTTGCCCGGTGGCGTAACCCGATTGCCTGAGAAAGCCGCCCCACTGAAACTGGTCGTAGGCCGGCAGCGAGTTGGAGCCGACCCGGCCGCCGGCCACCAGGTTGACGCGCCCCGTGTGCTCGCCGTACGTGTAGGCCAGCCCGCCGGAGGCGTGCCACTTGCCATAGGCGTCAGCCGCACCGAGGCTGGTCAACGAGTTGTACAGCCCCACGTCGGCGCCCCAGCCATGACGCGGGAAATTCACGTTGTCCAACTGGTCTAAGCGCAATGCGGTCCTGACGCCGGCCATCGCTTGGCGGACATCCGACGGCAGCACGATGGATCCGGTGTTGAGCTTGGGGACGACCCTGCCGCCTTCGGCGCCGATGCGAAGCACGCCGTATTGAGCCAAGTGGACACCGAAGTCGAGCCCGCCGATGCCCGACCCGATGTCGTAGGTCGCGATGCGGTCCTCGCCGCTGTAGAAGTTGACGCGGTCCTGCGCGAACGTGACGCGCGGCGCGACGAAGAAGAGTTGCCTGACATCGAACGGCTGGTAGAACTCGATGCGCAGGCCGTTGTTGAACCCGAGCTGCAGGTCGGTCCGCAACTCCGCGCCCAGCGAATTGAGCCAGGTCATGCGATGGCTGGCGAGCACGTTGAACGAGGTTTCACCGCTGAAGTCGCTGGACAGCCCGATGCCGAAGCGCACGTAGTTAGGCCCCCACGCTTTCTCGACCGCGTCGACTGCCAGCACACGCTGGCCCGGCTCGTCGAGGATGCGGTAGTTCACGTGCTCGAAATCGCCGGTGCCGTAGAGGCGCCGCATGTCGGCGTCGAGCCGGCTCTGCACCAGCGGCTGGCCGACGGTCGTTTGCATCACCGCCTGCGCCGCCCCTGGGTTGACATGGGCCAGTTGGTTGAACCGGATCTCGTCGACTGGCCTCAAGTCCGGCGGCACAACCACCTGCTGCCGTTGGCGCAGCGCCGCGTATTCGGCGGGCGGCAGGGATAGCTGCGCCAGCCGGTCGGCCACCTTGCGCGCTGCCTCTTCGCCCAGCGGCGTGATCTTGAGCAGGTTGTCGAAGTCGCTGGTCGAGTAGTCGCCGAGTTCGGGCGAGATCAACAGGTCGGTGGGCTTGAGCGATGCCAGCGAGGCCTGCACGTTCTGCTCGGTCAGGATGCTGAGCATCTGCCCGGCCACACCGACGATCGAGTTGAGCTCTTCGCGCTTGAGCAGCGGCGTGCCGACGTTGACGGCGATCACGATGTCGGCGCCCATCGCACGCGCCGCGTCGACCGGCAGGTTGCTGGTCAGCATGCCGTCGACCAGGATCATGCCGGCGTACTCGGCGGGCGCCACCGCGCCGGGCACCGACATGCTGGCGCGCATCACGTTGGCCAGTTCGCCCTCGCTGAAGACCACGGCCTTGCCGGTGACCAGGTTGGTCGCCACTGCGCGGTACGGAATCGGCAGGTCATCGAAGCGGTGGAACCCCTGCACGCGCGACAACTCGCGCAGCACGGTCTCGAGTTGCACCCCGGTGACCACCCCCTTGCCCAGGATCGCCGTTCCCGAGCCGGTGCCGATCTCCGGGCCGACGAAGTTGCGATAGTCGTCGACCTTGCGGCGCATCGCCAGTTCCTGACGGGGCGGTCTTTCCTTGAACAGCTTCTCGACGCTGATGCCCGCGTTGACCTTCTCCATGTCCGCGACGCTCATGCCCGACGCATAGGCGCCGCCGACCAGCGCGCCCATGCTGGTGCCGGCGATGCAGTCGATCGGCACCCGGTATTCCTCGAGCACCTTGATCACGCCGACATGCGCGGCGCCGCGTGCACCACCGCCCGACAGCACCAGGCAGATCTTGGGCCGCTTGCCGGCGGCCGCTGCCGGCGTCGCGTCAGGTGCGGCGGCCCGCCCGGCGATCGGCAAGGCCAGCGCGGCCACGGTCGATGCGATGCAGGCGGAAACGCCGAGCCATGCTTGCCTTGCCATGTCGTGCTTTCGCGCTTGCGCTGCCTGCCCTCGCTGGTGGACGTAGCCCGCTATCGTGCGCCCAGCCGGATGCGGCTGGAGAAGTCGGCTGCCGCGCCTGCCTGCTGCGCGCGGGCGTTGACCAACGATCGCTGCTGCAACTGTGCAAACGACAGGCCGTCGCCCTTCGAGCCGGCCCAGCTCGTGCAGGTACTCGGGCACGTAGCCGCTGGCCAGGATCTTCCAGTTGAACGGCACATGCCTCGGGTTGACCAGCGAGTGCATCCAGATGGTGGTCGTGCAGTTGGTGGTCAGCGAGTTGTAGAACTCGGGCCGTGCCTTGAGCGCGTTGAGCGAGTCCATGTAGTCGAGGAACACGCGGCGCGCGCTCTCCTGGTTGCCCTTGAGCCTGAACACGTAGACCTGCTCAGGCGGGTCTTGGCGATAGTTGGTGCGCAAGCCGATCACGTCGCGCTCGTCGGCTACCACGTAGTACAGCTCGTACTGGCGAAAGAAGCCATTGACGGTGGAGTAGCCCTCGCCCTTTTCCTTGCGCGTTTCGATCGACACCGCCAGATGGTCGCCGCCGGCGAACGCGAAGCTCAAGAAGATGTGCGCGATCGCCGGGCCCATCCAGTAGCTGGCCACCAGATCCACCCCTTCGAGACGGCTCAGGTCGAAGCGCTTGTCGTAATAGGCCGGCGTGAAGTCGGTCTCGCTGCGGTAGGCGAAGTTGCGCACGTTGTGCACCGTGACGGCGTTGCCGTCGATGGTGGCGTACGCCAGCCGCGCGTTTTCGGCCACCCAGTCACGATCGTTCGACGGCTCGAGGCTGGACCACCAGACCAGCACGGCTGCAACCAACACCAGGGTCACGCCGAGCACGCGCCAGCGCCAACGCGGCAGCGCCAGCGCGATCAGAGTGGCCAGCGCGGCAGCAGCCGCAGCCGCGGCCAACCCGCGGCGCACGGCATCGCTGTGCGGGCCCGCGATCGCCAGCGCAGCCATGCACCAGGCGCCCGCCGCGATGATCATCGAGCCGAGCAGTGCCCAGCCCAGCGTGCGGGCGGTGGCTTGAAGGCGTGTCATGGCGTCTCCCTGCCGCGCGCCGAACACGGCGCGCCGTCGCGTTCATCGGCGTCGTAGCGTTGGCACACGCGTGAATCGGGGCCGAGGGCCGCCTGCCGGTGAGGGTTGGGCTGGTGGGCGGTGCAGGTTTCGAACCTGCGACCTCGTCGGTGTGAACGACGCGCTCTACCCCTGAGCTAACCGCCCGCAAAGGGCGCGAATTATGCCATGCGCTCACGCCACAGCGTGCGCCCACCGCTGGCCTTGTCGAGGTCGGCGAGCACTGCGGCGTGGGCGGCCAGCTCGTCGTCGCTGGGCTCGATCACCACCAGCTCGAACGTCGTCAGGTCGACCGCCGGGGCTGCGTGCGGGCCCGACGATCCCATGTGCGCGACATCGATCACCAGCGAGTCCTGGCCGCGAGTCATGCGGATGTACACCTCGGCCAGCAAGCCCGCATCGAGCAACGCGCCGTGCAGCGTGCGGTTGCTGTTGTCGACCTCCAGGCGGCGGCACAGCGCGTCGAGCGAATTGGCCTTGCCGGGGTACATCTCGCGCGCCAGCGTCAGCGAATCGGTGACCTTGGCGACCCAGCTGCAGAAACGGCGTTCGCCCCAGGCGCTGCAGTTCGGCATCCATGAAGCCGACGTCGAACGGTGCGTTGTGGATCACGACCTCGGCGCCGCTCAGGAACTCGGCCAGCTCGTCGACCAGCGAGGCGAACAGCGGCTTGTCGGCCAGGAACTCGTCGGTCAGACCATGCACCTTCAGCGCGTCGTCGCTGCTGGCGCGTTGCGGATTGACGTAGAAGTGCTTGCTGCGGCCAGTGAGCCGGCGGTTGACCATCTCGATGCAGCCGATCTCGATGATGCGATCGCCGCTGTCGTGCGACAGGCCGGTGGTTTCGGTGTCCAGGAAGATGAGCCGCGTCATCGGTGCTTGTTTTGCCGTGCTGCCCAGATCATCAGCGCCGCGCCGGCCAGCACCATCGGCACGCACAGCCATTGCCCGCGCGACAGGTCGAGCGCCTGCAAGCCCAGAAAGCTGTCGGGCTCGCGAAAGAATTCGGCGACGAAGCGCAGCACGCCGTAGCCGACGAGAAACGCACCCGACACCTGCCCCATCGGCCGCGCTCGCCTCGCATACAGCCACAGCAGCCCGAACAGCAGCAGGCCTTCGAGGCCGAACTGGTACAGCTGCGACGGGTGGCGTGGCTCGGGGCTGCCCGATTGCGGGAACACCATTGCCCACGGCAGGCCCGCGTCCGCGGGGCGGCCCCACAACTCGCCGTTGATGAAGTTGCCGATGCGCCCGGCGGCAAGACCGGTGGGCACGCACGGTGCCACCAGGTCTGTGACCTGCAGGAACGGCCGCCCCCGCATGCGGCCGAACAGGGCCATCGCGGCGATGGCACCCAGCAGGCCGCCGTGAAAGGCCATGCCACCTTTCCAGACGGCGAACGATTCCAGCGGATGAGCCGCGTAGTAACCGGGCTTGTAGAACAACACATAGCCCAATCGACCACCGATCACGACACCGAGCACGCCATAGAACAGCAGGTCCTCGACATCGCGACGCGTCCAACCCGCATCGACAAACGGTGGCCGCACCACGCGCAGGCGCGCCAGCCACAAGAACAGGCCGAACGCGACCAGGTAGGTCAGCCCGTACCAGTGCACGGCGATCGGCACACCGATGCGCGAAAAGTCGAGCGCCACCGGATCGAACTGCGGATGCACCAGCATCGGCTGCAAACCCTTTCGTCGAAAGCCGAGCGCGATTGTCGCCGCAAAAAAGCGAGCCCCGTCGCACCGGCGCTACGATACGTTCGCCGACACCGCCCGCACCTGAAGGACGCACTCGCATGAGCATGAACCGCCGCTCCAAGAACATCACCGAAGGCGCGGCGCGCGCGCCGAACCGCTCGATGTACTACGCGATGGGCTACGAGGCCGACGACTTTTCCAAGCCGATGATCGGCGTGGCCAACGGGCACTCGACGATCACGCCGTGCAACTCGGGGCTGCAGCGGCTGGCCGATGCTGCCGTGCAGGCGTTGCACGATGCTGGCGCCAACCCGCAGATCTTCGGCACGCCGACGATCAGCGACGGCATGGCGATGGGCACCGAGGGCATGAAGTACTCGCTGGTGTCGCGCGAGGTGATCGCCGATTGTGTGGAGACCTGCGTCGGCGGCCAGTGGATGGATGGCGTGCTGGTGATCGGCGGCTGCGACAAGAACATGCCCGGCGGCATGATGGGCATGCTGCGCGCCAACGTGCCGGCGATCTACGTCTACGGCGGCACCATCCTGCCAGGCCGCTACAAGGGACAGGATCTGAACATCGTCAGCGTGTTCGAGGCGGTCGGCCAGTTCTCGGCCGGCAAGATGAGCGAAGAAGACTTCTGCCAGATCGAGCGCCGCGCGATCCCCGGCAGCGGCTCGTGCGGCGGCATGTACACCGCCAACACGATGAGCTCGGCCTTCGAGGCACTCGGCATGAGCCTACCCTTCTCTTCAACGATGGCCAACGTCGAAGACGAGATCGTCGGCAACGTGCGGCGCGCTGCCGCGGTGCTGGTCGACGCGGTGAAGAACGACCTCAAACCGCGCGACATCGTCACCAAGAAGGCGATCGAAAACGCGGTGGCGGTGGTGATGGCCACCGGCGGCTCGACCAATGCGGTATTGCACTTCCTGGCCATCGCGCACGCGGCCGGCGTGCCGTGGACGATCGACGATTTCGAGCGCGTGCGCCAGAAGGTGCCGGTGCTGTGCGACTTGAAGCCCAGCGGCCGCTTCATGGCGATCGATCTGCATCGCGCCGGCGGCATTCCGCAGGTGATGAAGGTGCTGCTGAACGCCGGGTTGCTGCACGGCGATTGTTTGACGATCACCGGCCAGACGATCGCCGAGAGTCTGGCTGACGTGTCCGCTGTGCCGCGCAAGGACCAGGAGGTCATCCGCACGATCGCCGAGCCGATGTACGAGCATGGCCACCTGGCGATCCTCAAGGGCAACCTGTCGCCCGAAGGCTGCGTGGCCAAGATCACCGGGCTGAAGAATCCGGTGATCACCGGGCCGGCGCGCGTCTTCGACGACGAGCAGTCCGCGCTGGCGGCGATCATGGCTGGCCAGATCAAGGCCGGCGACGTGATGGTGCTGCGCTACCTGGGTCCGCGCGGCGGGCCGGGCATGCCCGAGATGCTGGCGCCGACGAGTGCCCTGATCGGCCAAGGCCTTGGCGAGACAGTGGGCCTGATCACCGATGGCCGCTTCTCAGGCGGCACATGGGGCATGGTGGTCGGCCACGTCGCACCCGAAGCGTACGAAGGGGGGCTGATCGCGCTGATCCATGAAGGCGACTCGATCACCATCGACGCAAACGCGCTGTTGTTGCAGCTCAACGTGAGTGAAGCCGAGATCGCCAAGCGCCGGGCCGCCTGGCGCGCGCCGGCGCCGCGTTACCTGCGCGGCGTGTTGGCGAAGTTCTGGAAGAACGCGTCGAGCGCCAGCCAAGGCGCCGTGCTCGATCGCTACGACGAGTAGGGCCGAATGCGATCAGGCTGTCTTGTCGTCGGCGCGCGGCGGCAGCATTTCTTGTCGGCTGGGCAGGAAGGCGGTGATCACGTCACGGTTGTGGCGCTCTTCCTCGGTCTTTTTTTGCTGCGACAACTGGGGCGGCGCGATCTTGCGCGTCTCTTTGATCACCGCCACGCGGCGGTCGCGGCGCCAGTTCAGGCCGAGCGCCTCCATGTGCTTGCGGCGGCGCTCATGCTTGCGCTCTTCCAGCTTGTCCATCTCGCGCTGCTTGGTCAGGCCCACGCCGTCGGCGAACGACCACCAGAGAACCGCCAGCCCGAACGGCGCAAGGATCCACAACCATGACAATTCGGCTGCAAAGCCGAAGTCCGTCAGCTTCATCATCAGCAGCACGCAGCCGATCACCACGAACCACATACCCGTCTCCCGCGCCTGTCACCGGGCACCCGAGGAGGGGCGTCAACCAGGCGACCTAAAATCCCGTTGCAGATCACTGTAAACGAGCCCATCGCCATCGCCGAAAGGAAACCATGAAAAAGCTCGCTCTCGCGACGATTGTTGCCGCTGTTGTCACTCCGGCCGCGTTCGCCAACCCTGCCCTCGCCGAGAAGAAGAACTGCCTGGCGTGCCACCAGGTCGACAAGAAGCTGGTGGGGCCGTCCTACAAGGAGGTGGCCGCCAAGTACGCGGGCCAGAAGGACGTAGCGGCCAAGCTGGCGGAGAAGATTCAAAAGGGCGGCAGCGGCGTGTGTGGCCCGGTTCCGATGCCGGCCAACCCGGCAGTCAACGCCGACGAGGCCAAGGCGCTGGCGACCTGGATCTTGACGCTGAAATAACTCAGCGCCCGCTGAGACAAAGCATGGCCCCGCACTGCGGGGCCATTTTGCTTTGCTCAGTTGGACTGCGCCAACTGCTCCAGGATTGCTGGATTCTCGAGGGTTGAAGTGTCCTGCGTGATCGCTTCACCCTTGGCGATCGAGCGCAGCAGCCGGCGCATGATCTTGCCCGAACGGGTCTTGGGCAGGTTGTCGCCGAAGCGGATGTCCTTGGGTTTGGCGATCGGGCCGATTTCCTTGGCGACCCAGTTGCGCAATTCGTTGGCGATCTTCTTGGCCTCCTCGCCACTGGGGCGCGACCGCTTGAGCACCACGAACGCACACACGGCTTCGCCCGTGAGGTCGTCCGGGCGCCCCACCACCGCGGCTTCGGCCACCAGCTCGGTGTGGGCGACCAGCGCCGACTCGACCTCCATCGTGCCGAGGCGGTGTCCCGACACGTTGAGCACATCGTCGATGCGGCCGGTGATCGTGAAGTAGCCGCGTTGCGCGTCGCGGCTGGCGCCATCCCCCGCGAGGTAGTAGCCCTTGAGCTCCGGCGGGTAGTAGCTCTTCTTGTAGCGCTCGGGATCGCCCCAGATCGTGCGGATCATGCTGGGCCACGGCTTCTTGATCACCAGAATGCCGCCCTGGCCGTTGGCCACGTCACCGCCCATCTCGTCGACGATCGCCGCGGTGATGCCCGGGAACGGCAGCGTGCACGAGCCCGGCACCAGCGGCGTCACGCCCGGCAGCGGCGTGATCATGTGGCCGCCGGTCTCGGTCTGCCACCAGGTGTCGACGATCGGGCAGCGGCCACCGCCCACGTGCTGGTGGTACCACTCCCAGGCCGCCGGGTTGATCGGTTCGCCCACCGAGCCGAGCAGGCGCAGGCTGTCGAGCTTGTAGTTCCTCGGGTGCGCGGCCGGGTTCGTCTCTGCCGCCTTGATCAACGAGCGGATCGCCGTGGGCGCGGTGTAGAACACGCTGACCTTGTGCGACTGGATCATCTTCCAGAAGCGCCCGGCGTCGGGGTAGGTCGGCACGCCCTCGAAGACGATCTCGGTGCCGCCGCAGGCCAGCGGCCCGTAGGTGATGTAGGTGTGCCCGGTCACCCAGCCGATGTCGGCGGTGCACCAGAACACATCGTCGGGCTTCAGGTCGAAGGTCCACTTCGTGGTCAGTGCCGCGTGCAGCAGGTAGCCGCCGGTGGCGTGCTGCACGCCCTTGGGCTTGCCGGTGGAGCCCGAGGTGTACAGCAGGAACAGCGGGTGCTCGGCGCTCACCCACTCCGGCTCGCAGGTGGCGGCCTGGCTGGCCACCACCTCGTGCAGCCACTTGTCGCGCGCGGCGTTCCATGACACGGCGCCGCCGGTGCGCTTGTAGACGATCACGTTCTTGATGCTGTCGCAGCCGCCCATCGCGAGCGCCTCGTCGACGATGCTCTTCAGGCCCAGTGCCTTGCCGCCGCGCATCTGCTCGTCGGCGGTGATCACCATCACCGCGCCGGCATCTTCGATGCGGTCGCGCAGGCTCTGCGCGGAAAAACCGCCGAACACCACCGAATGCGTGGCGCCGATGCGGGCACAGGCCTGCATCGCCACCACGCCCTCGACCGACATCGGCATGTAGACGACGACGCGGTCGCCCTTCTTGACCCCGTGCGCGCGCAGCGCGTTGGCGAGCTTGCACACCTTCTCGAGCAGCTGCCCATAGGTGACGCGGCTGACCGCGCCGTCGTCGGCCTCGAAGATGATCGCCGTCTTGTCGGCCAGCCCGCGCTCGACCTGCAGGTCCAGGCAGTTGTACGACGCATTCAGCGTGCCGTCCTCGAACCACTTGAAGAACGGCGCCTTGCTGTCGTCGAGCGCCTTGGTGAACGGAGTCTTCCAGCGCACGTGCTCGCGCGCCAGGCGGGCCCAGAAGCCCGCGTAGTCGCTGTCGGCCTCCTTGCACAGCGCCAGGTACGCGGGCATGCCCGAGACGGTGGCGCTCTTGACGGCCGCAGCGGGGGGTGGGTAGACGCGTAGCTCGCTCATGGCGGTCTCCTGTGGCTCGGACGACGTAACTCCAGCGGGCAGCCGCCTCGCGGCGCAATGTGCCGCAACGCGCTGACGAAGTCCTTACTCTAGCGACTGCCGGTCCTGGCACGCCACTAGAATTCGCCCGCCCTCGACGCGGCCTAAAGCTCCGGATCAATCCAGCATGACCTCACCACGCGACCCCGCCGATGCCAGGCTGCGGCCCCTGCCCAGCCTGATCTTCGCCAGCCGTTGGCTGCAGTTGCCCTGTACCTCGGGCTGATCGCCGCGCAGGCGGTGTACGTCTTTCACTTCTGGGTCGAGTTGTGGCACCTGGTGGAGGCTGCGTTCGGCCACCAGGAGGCGTTGGCCAGCCTGGTCAAGAGCGTCGGCTACAAGGACCACCCCGTCGACGGCCTCAACGAGACCATCATCATGCTGGTCGTGCTGGGGCTGATCGACGTGGTGATGATCAGCAACCTGCTGATCATGGTGATCGTCGGCGGCTACGAAACCTTCGTCTCGCGGCTCAACCTGCAAAGCCACCCCGACCAGCCCGAGTGGCTGAGCCATGTCAACGCGTCGGTGCTGAAGGTCAAACTGGCCACCGCCATCATCGGCATCAGCTCCATCCATCTGCTGAAGACCTTCATCAACGCCGACAACTACACCGAGAAGACGTTGCTGTGGCAGACGGCGATCCACCTGGCTTTCCTGTTGTCGGCGCTGGCGGTGGCGGCCGCCGACCGGCTCGTCGGCCCCGCCGGCCGCCCATGACGCCCACTGATACGCCGCCCACCCGGGCGGCACAGTGGCTTTGGCAGGACTAAACTGTGGCGGCCTTCATCAGCCGACAGCAGCACGCCATGCCCACCACCTTGCGCGCCAACGATCTGATCGAAACGGTCGCCGCCGCTCTGCAGTACATCAGCTACTACCACCCGGCCGACTACATCGCCCACCTGGCTCAGGCCTACAAGGCCGAGCAAAGCGCGGCGGCGAAAGATGCGATCGCGCAGATCCTGACCAACTCGCGCATGTGCGCCGAGGGCCGCCGCCCGATCTGCCAGGACACCGGCATCGTCAACGTGTTCCTGCGCGTCGGCATGGACGTGCGCTTCGAGGGCTTCGCCGGCTCGCTCGACGACGCCGTCAACGAGGGCGTGCGCCGCGCCTACCTCGACCCCGACAACCCGCTGCGCGGCTCGATCCTCGACGACGCGTTGTTCGAGCGCAAGAACACTCGTGACAATACACCGGCGGTGATCCACGTGGAACTGGTGCCTGGCACCACCGTGGATGTGACGGTTGCCGCAAAAGGCGGCGGCAGCGAGAACAAGAGCAAGTTCGTGATGCTCAATCCGAGCGACAGCCTGGTCGACTGGGTGCTGAAGACCGTGCCCACGATGGGTGCCGGCTGGTGCCCGCCGGGCATGCTGGGCATCGGCGTGGGCGGCACCGCCGAGCGCGCGCTGCTGATGGCCAAGCAGGCGCTGATGGACGACATCGACATGTCGTCGCTGCTGCAGCGCGGCCCGAGCAACAAGCTCGAGGAGCTGCGCATCGAGCTGTACGAGAAGGTCAACGCGTTGGGCATCGGCGCGCAAGGCCTGGGCGGCCTGAGCACCGTGCTCGACGTGAAGATCAAGACCTATCCCACGCACGCCGCCAGCAAGCCGGTGGGGATGATTCCCAACTGTGCGGCCACGCGCCACGCGCACGTGGTGCTCGACGGCTCCGGCCCCGCGTTCCTGGAGCCGCCGAGCCTGAGCCTGTGGCCCGATGTGCACTGGGCGCCCGACTACAACAAGAGCCGCAAGGTCGACCTGAACACGCTGACCCCGAGCGAAGTCGCGAGCTGGAAGCCGGGCGACACGCTGCTGCTGTCGGGCCGCATGCTCACCGGCCGCGACGCTGCGCACAAGCGCATCCAGGACATGCTGGCCAAGGGCGAGCGCCTGCCGGTGGACTTCAAGAATCGCGTCATCTACTACGTCGGCCCGGTCGACCCGGTGCGCGACGAGGTGGTCGGGCCCGCCGGCCCCACCACCGCGACGCGCATGGACAAGTTCACCGAGATGATGCTCGGCGCAGACCGGTCTGATCGCGATGATCGGCAAGGCCGAGCGCGGGCCGGTGGCGATCGAGGCCATCCGCAAGCACAAGAGCGCCTACCTGATGGCGGTGGGCGGCGCAGCCTACCTGGTGGCCAAGGCGATCAAGGGCGCCAAGGTGGTGGGCTTTGCCGACCTCGGCATGGAAGCGATCTACGAGTTCGACGTCAAGGACATGCCGGTCACGGTGGCGGTGGATTCCGGCGGCACCAGCGTGCACGACACCGGGCCGCGCGAGTGGCAGGCGCGCATCGGCAAGATTCCGGTCGCCGTGGCCTGAGGGTCGGCAGCTACGCCGCTTGTGCAGCGGCCAGGCGCAGCGGGCGCGCCACGAACGCCGCAAAGGCCGTGGGGTCCAGCGCAGGTGCGTACAGGTAGCCCTGCAACTCGTCGCACCCCAGATTGATCAGCAAGTCGGCCTGTTCCTGCGTTTCGACGCCTTCGGCCACCACGCGCAGGTGCAAGGCGCGAGCCAAGGCCACGATCGAGCGTGTCAGCGCCAATGCGCTGTCGCGCCGTCCGAGTTCGACCACGAAGCTGCGGTCCACCTTGAGGATCTCGATCGGCAGCTTGTGCAGGTAAGACAGTGACGAGTAGCCGGTACCGAAGTCGTCCAACGCGATGCGGATGCCGCTGTCGTGGAGCTGCTGCAGCGTGCGGATCGCCCCGACGCGTCGCCCATGAAGATCGACTCGGTGACCTCCAGCTCGAGGTCGTTCGACTGCAAGCCGTGGCGGGCGAGGATCTCGGCCACGTTCGCGGGCAGACTCGTCGCCTGCAGCTGTCGCGTCGACAGATTGACGGCGATCGATTCCAGTGCCGTGCCCTGCGCCCGCCAACGCGCCAGTTGAGCGGCTGCCTGTTCGATGACCAACAGCCCCACGCCATCGATCAGGCCGGTTTCCTCCAGCAGCGCGACGAACGTGGGCGCTGGCACCATGCCGCGTTCCGGGTGTCGCCAGCGCAGCAGGGCCTCGGCGCCGATGACCTTGCCGCTGCGGGCATGGATGCGCGGCTGATAGTGCAACTCCAGCTCGCCGCGCTCCTGTGCGTGCCGCAGGCCAGCCAGCAGCTCGGCGCGCTCGGCGACCCGTGCATCGAGCGCCGGCTCGAACCAGGCGGCCTTGCCGCCGCCGCGGGCCTTGGCGCTGTACATCGCCATGTCGGCACGGCGCATCAGGTCGGATGTGTTCGAGCCATGCTCCGGGTGATGCGCCATGCCGATGCTGGCACCGACCAGCGCCGTGCGTCCGTTCAGCTGGACCAGTTGCCCGAGCTCTGAACACAGCGCGAGCGCCAAGTCGTCGGCAGCGGCGCGCGGCCCGTGCACGACCAGCACGAACTCGTCGCCCCCGGGGCGCGCCACCAGGGTGCCGGCCGGCACGCAGTGCTGCAGGCGCCGGGCGACGGCGCGCAACAACTCGTCGCCAACCTGGTGGCCCAGCGAATCGTTGACTTCCTTGAAGCGATCCAGATCGATGAACAGCACGCTGAATGGCGCAGGCAAATCCTCTGCCAGGCGGGCCTCGATCGACTCGTGCAGGCCGGCTCGGTTGGCCAGGCCCGTCAGGCTGTCGTGCGTGGCGCGTTCCACGAGGCGCCGCTCGCGATCGGCGCTCGACAGCGTGACCGACACGCGGTCGCACAACTCGACGATCTCGCGCCGGGTATCGGCAGCGTCGATCGCGGGGTCGTCGGCACCGATCAACAGCAGGCCAAGCACCTCGTCACCAGCCTTGGCGCAGCGCACCCACAACCTGCGCGACGACCGTCGCATGAGCCCGACCAGCCATGGCGGCGGTTCGTCGCACAGCACGGTTTCATCGGCTGGCAGCTGCGCCATGCCGATCGCACCAGAGCGCGACACGCCGACGATCGACATGGGGGCGTTGGCGCTGTGCGCACGCGCCAGCAGGTGCGACTTGCGATCGAATTCGACGATGCAAACGGTGGCACCGGGCACCACCTGCTCGAGGCGTTGTGCGACACGCTGCAGCACACGCGCCACGTTCAAGCCGTTGAGAATCTCGTGGTCGATCGACGACTGCACGCGCAGCGCCTGCATCTGGTGGTCGATGCGCTCGGCCATGTGGTTGAACGAGCCTGCCAGCTCGCCGAACTCGTCGCCGGGACGCAGCGCCACCCGAGCGCTGTAGTCGTGTTCGGACAAGCGACGCGTGCCGGCGATCAGCCGTTCCAGCGGCACCATCGTGCGGCGCACCTGGATCAGGCCCAGCAAGCCGACGAACAACAGCGTGGCAAGCGCCACCAAGGCCGACATCTGCGCGAGTGGCGCGGCACCCGGCGTGGCACCGGCTGGCGCCTCCATCGAAACCAGGGTCCAATCGTCGATGCCGAAGTCCGAGCGCAGGAACAGCTTCCAGTCCGCTCCCGCTGCGCCGCGGTCGCGCGCGTCGCGCCGCAATGCCTGCTCTTTCTCCGCCGTCCATCCGGGGCAAAACACCGGGCGAGCGGCTGCATCGAAGACGCAGATGCGCGCGCCACTCGCCTCGGTGGACAGCTCGCCGAACAGGAATGCTGGGTCGGCCTCGGCGATCCAGACCTGATCGCGGCGCTTCTCGTCGGGCAATACCAGGAGCACCGGTCGGGCGCCCGCAAGAGTCTGCTCGGCACCGAGCATCACCGTCGCGGCGGCGCTGTCGCGCTGGGACTGCCGCGCCAACACACGATCGTGCCAACGTCGCACCAGGGCTGCACTGCCCGCGAGCGTGTTGCCCTGCGAGTCGAGTTGCGCCACTTCCAGCAACACGCGGCCGCTGCGGCTGTCCTCTTTGGCGTCGGCGTCGACGCGGCCGGTGCGCGCAACGATGTCCAGCGCCGTGCGCGCGACCAGCAAGCGATCGAGCACGCCCATGCCGGCAAACTTGGTCAGTTGCACTTGCTGCCGAATCGTCTGCGACTCGAACTGTGCGGACAGCATCGCGTGCATGGCCACGCCGAACAGCGCGATCGGAGCGGCCGCCGCGAGCAACAGCGTCCAGAAGATGCGGCGCCCGGCGCGGCTGGCCAGGAAGGTGCCCTGGATCTTCATCGCCCGCCTGCCGCCAGGGGTGTCGCTGCCTGCCGGACGCGCATGGCTCGCTCAATAGTCCGCCGCCACGCCGATGAACGCGCCGTCGTTGGCGCGCACGATGTCGTCGCGGCTGTGTTGGGCGGTCAGCGGTGGCGCACTGCGGCCGTCGGGCCCCATGCTGTAGAGATCGAAATCGGTGTTGATCGGCACCAGCGAATGGTCCTTGCGTGCGTAGCCGCGCGCGTTGCGATCACCGAGGTTGAGGTAGCCGTAGGGGTTGCCCCACGGGTCGCGCATGCCGCCGAGCCCGGCATCAGCCAGGCTGTCGGGGTAGGCGCGCTGGTCCTGGCGGAAGTTCGCGACGATGCCTGACATGACCCCGATGTCGAGCTTGGCCTGCTCGATGCGCATCCGTTCGCGGTAGTTCTTGTAGGCCGGCACGCTGATCGCCAGCAACACACCGACGATGCACAGCGCGGTGGTCAATTCCACCACCGTCATGCCGCGTCTTGCCGCCCGGGCACTCAGCCCGGTCGTGATGGATCGGCTCACGACAAACCCGCCCTTCCTCGAATGCGTGGGATTCTCGGCCGCGGGGCGTTGGACTTGAGAGTCAGCAAGTCACGTCTGGTTGCAGACGGTCTTCGCTTTGGCGCCGGCGGCGGTGCTCAGGCGGCAAGAAACCACGAACGGTGCGTCGTGGTGTCGGCCCGCAGCCCGTGCCGGCGCGCATGCGCCGGCCCCCTCGCAGGCGCACGCCAGCACGCACGTGCTGTCGTGCGTCCGGCTCAGGCCTGGCGCACCACTCGCTGCGGGAACGGGATCTCGACGCCCTGCTCGCCCAGGCAGCGCAGCAGCGCCAGGTTGACGTCGCTGCGCACGTTGCCCTGGCCGTTTTCCGGGTCGCCGATCCAGAAGACGATCGTCAGCTCCAGGCCGTCGGCGGCGAAGTTCGACAGTTGCACCGCGCACGGTCGGGTCGGCCAGCACACGCGGCACCGCGTGCACGGCTCGGCGTCAGCAGCGGCAGCAGGCGATCGAGGTCGGTGCCGTAGGCGACCTGCACCACGGTGGTCAACGCACACGTTCGGATCGGCGAGCGACGAGTTCTCGACCCGCTGCGTGATCAGCATCTCGTTGGGCACGATCGACTCGCGGCCGCTGCAGCGCGCGGATCACGGTGTAGCGGGTGGTGATGTCGGTGATGCGGCCTTCGAAGTTGTCGACCTTGACCATGTCGCCGATGCGCAGGCTGCGCTCGGCCAGGATCACGAAGCCGCTGCACGTAGTTGGCGGCGAGCTTCTGCAGGCCGAAGCCGATGCCGACGCCGATCGCGCCGCCGAGCACCGACAGCGCGGTCGAGCGGAATGCCGGCCGCCGACAGCGCCACCAGCAGGCCGACCAGCAGCAGCAGCGCGCGCGTCGCGTTGGCGGCGATCTTGCGCACCGACAGGTTGATGCGCGACGGCGCGCAGCAGCCGCGCCTCGATCGCCGCCGACAGCCACAGCGCCACCACCAGCACGCAGCCAGCGCCGTCAGCGCGCCCTCGACGATGGCGCAGCAGCGTGACGTCGGTGCCGCCGATCTTCCAGCTGCAGCTCCTCCATCGCGCTCGAGCACCAGCGGCAGCAGGCCGGTGACCCACAGCACCAGGCCGATCCAGACCAGCCACGACAACGTGCGCTCGAAGGCGCGCACCGCCAGCGAATTGGGGAAGGCCACGGCGCAGCACGCGCGCCAGCGCGCGGATGATCACCAGGCAGGCAAGGATCGGCACCGCCAGGCGCAGCAGGCCGATCGGCATGCACCTGCCTCAGCGCCGCACGCGCGCCGCAACAGCCAGCGCCAGCGCCAGCAGCGGGAACAGCACGCCGTCGATGATGCGCGTCGCCGAACCAGACGCTGCTCGGCGCGCGCGACGGCGTGACAGCTGCACCATGGCCCAGGCGACCAGCACGCAGGCGACCAGCACGCCCAGTTCGGCCAGCGCAGCCGGCTGCGTCAGCCCCGCCCAGACCTTCGCCAGCGTCTCACCGGCACGCATGGCCGAGCCCGGCAGGACAGTGCGCTCGACGATCGACGCGGCCGTCGGCGAGCAACTAGACCTCGGCCAGCACGCGCAGGTGGGCGGCGACGCTGCGCGCCAGCGCGCCGAGGTTGTAGCCGCCCTCCAGGCAGGACACGATGCGGCCCTGCGCGTGGCGGTCGGCCACGTCCTTGATGCGCCGCGGTGATCCAGTCGTAGTCGGCCTCGACCAGGCCGAGCTGGCCGAGCTCGTCTTCGCGGTGCGCGTCGAAGCCGGCCGAGATGAAGACCATCTGCGGCGCGAAGGCCTCGAGCCGCGGCATCCAGTTCGCCTCGATCAGCGTCGCGGACCTCGGGGCCGCGGGTGTAGGGCGGCACCGGCACGTTGACCATGTTGGTGCCCTTGGGCACGCGCGCCGCTGTACGGATACAGCGGGTGCTGGAAGAAGCTCGCCATCAGCACGCGCTCGTCGCCGGCGATGATGTCCTCGGTGCCGTTGCCGTGGTGCACGTCGAAGTCGATGATCGCCACGCGCTGCAGGCCGCGCACGTCGAGCGCATGCCGCGCCGCCGACCGCCACGTTGTTGAAGAAGCAGAAGCCCATCGCCGGCGTCGCGCGTCGCGTGGTGGCCGGGCGGGCGCACCGCGCAGAAGGCGTTGCCTGCGCCTCGCCGTCGATCACCGCGTCGGTGGCGGCCACCGCGGCGCCGGCGGCGCGCAGCACGGCCTGCCAGCGTGCCGGCGCCGGCGATGGTGTCGGGGTCGAACGCGCGGTGGTCGCCGCTGGCTCGAGCTCCGACAGCACGGCATCGCATCTCGGCCACGTAGCCGGCCGTGTGCGCGCGCTGCAGCTGCTCGCGGTGTCGACCAGCGGCGCATCGCGAAGTCGAGCGCGGCGTCGAGGCCGGTGGCGCGCAGGTGGTCGTTGATGGCGTCGAGCCGCTGCGGGCACTCCGGGTGGCCGCGACCCATGTCGTGCCCACGGCAATCGGGGTGGCTGTAGAACGGCGGTGGTCATTCGGGGTGCCTGGAGTTTTCGGTTAAGGTGCCGCGCATGGCTGACAACAACGACGTGCACCGCGCCAACGTCGCGGCGCTGGTGGACCAGATTAGCACGATCATCGTCGGCAAGCGCCCGCAGATCGAAGACTGCGTGGCCTGCCTGCTGGCCGGCGGCCACCTGCTGATCGAGGACGTGCCCGGCGTCGGCAAGACGACGCTGGCGCATGCGCTGGCGGTGTCGCTGGGCCTGAAGTTCTCGCGCGTGCAGTTCACCGCCGACCTGATGCCCTCCGACCTGGTCGGCGTCAGCGTCTACGAGCGCAGCAAGGAGGCCTTCGTCTTCCACCCGGGCCCGGTGTTCGCGCAGGTGCTGCTGGCCGACGAGATCAACCGCGCCGGGCCGAAGACGCAGAGCGCGCTGCTCGAGGCGATGGAGGAGCACCAGGTCACGGTCGAGAACGAGACCCGCGCGCTGCCCAAGCCGTTCTTCGTCATCGCCACGCAGAACCCGACCGACCAGCTCGGCACCTACCCGCTGCCCGAGTCGCAGCTCGACCGCTTCCTGATGTGCATCACGCTCGGCTACCCCGACCGCGCCAGCGAGCGCGCGCTGCTGGCCGGCGAGCGACCGGCGCGAGGCGATCGCGCGCCTGCAGCCGGTGATGACGCCGGCCGAGCTGCTGATGTCGCGCAGCAGGCGGTGCTGGCGGTGCATGCCTCCGACGCGCTGCTCGACTACCTGCAGGCGCTGATCGCCGCCACCCGCTCGGGCCAGTGGTTCGTCGAGGGCCTGATCGCCGCGCGCCGGCATCGCCGTGCTGCGCGCGGCGCGGCGCGCGCGCTGATGGCGCGGCGCGACTACGTGGCGCCCGACGACGTGCAGGCGTGCTGCCGCAGACCATCGCGCACCGCCTGGTGCCGGTGGCCGGCGCCGGCCGCGGCGCGCGTCGAGCAGGTGCGCGCGATGGTCGAGGCCGGTCGGCCGTGTGCCGTGACGTCGCCGCAGCGTGCGCTCGCAGCCGCTGATGTTCGCCGCGACGCTTCGCGCTGGTGGCGAGCCGCCTGCCGCGCACCGACACGCTGGACGCTGACCCAGGGCAACATCTACATCCTGCCGACCAGGGCCGGCTTCGATGTTCGCCTGCACGCTGGTGGTGATGCTGCTGGCGTCGATCAACTACCAGCTCAACCTGGGCTACGTGCTGACCTTCCTGCTCGCCGGCAGCGGCGCTGGTGTCGATGCACCTGACGCACGGCACGCTGCGCGGCCTGACGCTGCACCTGCAAGCCGCCCGCGCGCGGGTTCGCCGGCGAGCCGCGCCGAGCTCGAAGTCGTGCTGACCAGCCCGGGCACGCGCACGCCACGGCATCGGCCTGGCGTGTCGACGCCGCGCGCGGCCACTGCGCTTTGCCTGGTGCGACGTGCCGGCGCTGGGCCAGGCCGCCGCGCGCGTGAGCTTCGTGCCGCCGCACGCGCGGGCTGCAGCGCGTGCCGACGCTGAGGGCCGAGACGCGCTTCCCGCTCGGCCTGTTCCGCGCCTGGACGGTGTGGCGGCCGGCCGCGCAGGTGCTGGTCTATCCGCAGCCCGAGACGCCGCCGGCGCCGCTGCCCGCCGCCCAGGCCGTGCCGGGCGACGCGCGCGCAACACGCGGGCCGCCGACGGCGGCGAGATCGAGGGCGTGCGCGCCTACCGGCGCGGCGACGCGATGCGCCGCGTGGTCTGGAAGAAGGCCGCGCGCAGACCGGCGAACTGGTCAGCCGCGACACCAGCGCGACGTGCAGCCGCGAGCTGTGGCTCGACTGGCAGACAGCGCGGGCCTGGCCGACGCCGAAGCCGCGCCTGTCGCGCCTGGCGGCGTGGACGCTGGCGGCCGAGCAGGCCGGCCTGGCGTTCGGCCTGCGCCTGCCCGGCGTCGAGATTGCCGCCGGGCCAGCGGCGACGCGCAGCGGCGCGCTGCCTCGAAGCGCTCGCGCTGTGGTAGGAGCTGACGGCGTGGCCTGGCTCGAAACCTCGCTGCCGCGCTGGCCCGGCTGGCGCCACCTGCCGCGCGAGGCGCGCGACACGCTGTTCCTGCTGGCCGTGATCGGCTGGACGGTGCTGCCGCACCTGGCGCACCTGCCGTGGTGGTGCGTGGCGCTGACGCGCGCTGGTGCTGGTGTGGCGCGCGCACCTGGCGCTGGCCAACGCGCGGCTGCCCGGCCGCTGGCCGCTGGTCGGCGTGCTGCTGATCGCGCCGTGGCGCTGACCGTCGTGGACCGAACAGCACGCCTGCTCGGCAAGGAAGCCGGCGTCACGATGCTGGTGGTGCTGATGGTCGCTGAAGACGCTGGAGCTGCGCGCGCGCCGCGATGCGCTGGTGGTGTTCTTCCTCGGCTTCTTCCTCGTGCTGACGCACTTCCTCTACTCGCAGTCGCTGTTCGCCGCGCTGGCGATGCTGGTGTCGGTGTGGGGCCTGCTGACCGCGCTGGTGCTGGCGCACATGCCGGTGGGCCAGCCGACGCTGCGCCAGGCCGGCGGCGCTGGCCGCGCGCACCGCGCTGTTCGGCGCGCCGGTGATGGTGGTGCTGTTCCTGCTGTTCCCGCGCATCGGCCCGCTGTGGGGCGTGCCGCAGGACGCGCTGGGCCAGCACCGGCCTGTCGGGCACGCTGCGGATGGGCGGCGTCGCCGAGGTGGCGAACGACGACTGCGATCGCGTTGCGCGTGCGCTTCGAAGACGGCACGGTGCCGCCGCCGGAGACGCTTGTACTTTCGCGGCCCGGTGCTGACGCGCTTCGACGGCATCGAGTGGCGGCGCCGCACGAGCCGCGCCATCGCGCTGCGCCGGGCAGCCCGGCGGGCTTGCGCACGCTGGGCGCCGGGCTGCGCTACGAGATGACGCTCGAGCCGATCCGCCTGCCGTTGCTGCCGCTGCTGGAGATGACACCCAACACGCCGACGCCGCGCCCGCGCTCGACGGCTACACGCTGACGATGCGCGCCGACCTGCAGTGGCAGACCGATCGCCCGGTGGCCGAGCGCCTGCGCTTCGACGGCCACGCGCCTGGCCGCGCTTCGAGCACGGACCGCGTGCTCGACGCCAGCGAGCTGCGGGAGCGCGCTGTACCTGCCGCCCGGCTTCAACCCGCGCACGCTGGCCTGGGCGGCCGCGCTTCGGCGCCGAGCGGGCTGCACGGCGCCGATGCCGCGGCGCTGAGTGCCGCCGTGCTGGCGCACATCCGCGGCGCCGGCTTCAGCTACACGCTGGCGCCGGGCGTCTACGGCGACGCGACGCGCGATCGACGAGTTCTGGCTCGACCGCGCGCAGGGCTTCTGCGAGCACTTCGCCGCCGCCTTCGTCGTCGTGATGCGCGCGCTCGGCGTGCCGGCGCGCGTCGTCACCGGCTACCAGGGCGCCGAACGCTCGGCCGCTGGACGGCTACTACGTCGTGCGGCAGAGCTACGCCCACGCCTGGGCCGAGTACTGGCAACCGGGCCGCGGCTGGGTGCGCGTCGACCCGACCGCCGCGGTGGCGCCCGAACGCGTCGCGCGCAGCCGCAACCTCGCGCCGCAGCCCGGCCTCGTGGCCGGCGCGCTGCGCAGCGGTCAGTCCCGAGCTGATGCTGCAGCTGCGCGACGGCTGGGAGGCGCTCAACAACCACTGGAACCAGTGGGTGCTGAACTACTCGCGCGCGCAGCAGTTCGACCTGCTGCAGCGCCTGGGCTTCGAGTCGCCCGACTGGGAAGACCTCGGCCTGATCGCTGCTCGTGCTGCTCAGTGACGGCGGCGCTGGCCGGCGCGGCCTGGGCCTGGTGGGACCGCCACCGCCAGGACCCCTGGCAGCGCCTGCAGGCCGCAGGTTCGCGATGCGCTGGCCGCCGCTGGGGGTGATGGCGCGGGCGCACGATCCGCCGCGCCGCCTGGCGACGATGGTGCGCGAGCGGCTGGGCAACCGCGGCGACGCTGCTGGCCTACGAGCTCGATGCGCTGGACCGCGTGCGCTACGGGCCGCGCGCGCGCCGTCGCCCCGACCCGGCGTGGTGGCAGCGCTTCTCGTTCGAGGCCGCACGGCTGCGCGCGCGCACTGCGGCCGCCGATAAGCGGCGCCGTGAGGTGCCGGGCGCGCCATGCCGGCCATCGATAATCGCGCGATGCGACGACGTCATGCCGCGGCCGCGGCGCTGGTGTGGTGTGCGCCGGCGTGGTCTGCGCAGCGTGGCGCGCACGGCAGCGGCGTGCGCAGCAAGGCTTATGGCCGGCGCGGCGACGTGCTGAGGCTTCGCCGCTCGATCGCCGTCGAGCACGCGCTGGATACCGGCTGGGTCGAGGCGACACCTGGCGCAGGCGCGCTTCGTGCCCGACGTGGCGCGACTCATCATGCCGGCCACCCGCCGGCGGCGCGAAGAACTGGGCCGCCTACCGCGCGCGCTTCATCGAAACGCGCCGCATCGACGCCGGCGCGCGCTTCTGGCGCGACAACCACTCGTGGCTTGACCTCGCCGAAGAGCGTTTCGGCGTGCCCGCCGAGATCGTCGTCGGCATCGTCGGCGTCGAGACGATACTACGGCCGCGTCAGCGGCAGCTTTCGCGTGCTCGACGCGCTGGCCACGCTGGCGTTCGACTTCCCGACCGGGCGCAGCGACCGCAGCGCCTTCTTCCGCTCCGAACTGGGACACTTCTGCTGTAGCTGCCAGCGCGAGGGCTGGGATGCCGTCGCCGTGCTGGGCTCGCTTCGCCGGCGCGATGGGCCTGCCGCAGTTCATGCCCGAGCAGCTGATCAACCTATGCGGTCGACTTCGACGGGGACGGCCACATCGACCTCGCCACCAGCACGCGCCGACGTGATCGGCAGCGTGGCGCACTACCTTGCCGCGCTCGGCTGGCAGCGCGGCATGCCGACGCACTACGCGGTCGAGCCGCCGGCCGACATCACCGAGCGCGCGCTGCTGCTGGTGCCCGACATCGTGCCCAGCTTCAACCCCGCGCAGATGGTCGAGCGCGGTGCGCGCCTGGACGCAGCGGCGCTGCAGCACGAGCGGCTCGCTGGCGCTGGTCGAGCTGCAGAACGGCGACGCGGCGCCCGAGCTACGTGGCCGGCACGCAGAACTTCTATGCATTGACGCGCTACAACTGGTCGAGCTACTACGCGATGGCGGTGATCGAACTCGGCCGTGCGGTGGCATTGGTGCGCTGACAGCCCCGATCGTTGCGCGCCCGCGGCTCACAGCGGCTCGACCGTCACCTCCACCTGCGGCTTGGCGGCCGTGCCGCCACGGATCACGCCGCGCAGCGGCGCCACGTCGCCATAGTCGCGGCCCCAAGCCAAGGTCACGTGCTCGAGCGCGGGTCGCACGTTGTTGGTGGGATCGAAGTCGACCCAGCCGTGCTGCGGGCACCACACCGCGACCCAGGCATGCGAGGCGTCGCTGCCCACCAGGCGCGGCTGCCCCGCCGGCGGGCGTGTCGACAGGTAGCCGCTGACGTAACGCGCGGCCAGGCCGAACGAGCGGCAGGTCGCGATCATCACGTGCGCAAAGTCCTGGCACACGCCGCGACGCAGGCGCAGCGCCTGCAGCGCATCGGTGGCCACGTCGGTGCTGTTGGCGCGGTACTCGAACTGTTCGTGCACCCGCTGCATCAGCGATTCGACCGCGTCGAGCAGCGGCCGGTTGGGCGCGAACAAGTCGCCGGCGAATTGCGCGAACTCGGCAGCCCGCGGCGCGTGAGGTGAACCGAGCGCGAACTCGCAGGCCTCGGGCATCGTGCCGCCGGCACGGTAGCGCAGCCGCGCGGCCACCTGCTCCCACCGTGCGCCGGCCGCGCCCGGCGGCAGCGCGCGCAGCTGCAGACTGGCCACGAACGACGACATCACTTCGAGCCGGTCGTGCACGCGCGCATGGCTGAAACAATGGCGCCAGTTGCCGAACACGTCAGTGCCGGCATCGATGGCCTGCGAGCCGGCATCCGGCTCGGGCTGCACCTCGATGCGCCAGTCGCTCACCGATTGCCAAGGCGCCTCGCGCGGGCGCAAGTGCGCCAAGTGGTGTGCCAGTTCGACCGCGGCGTCGTAGTCGTAGCGCGTCAGATGGCGCACGCGCAGCGCGGCAGCTGCGCTTGCGGCTTGCGGGGCAGCGGCGCCGGGAGCAACCATCGCCGTTACTGCCACACCGAGCGGTCGGCGCCCGCCACGTGCGCGAACAGATGGTTGCCGATCGCGGCCGACAACTCGCGCACTGCTTCGACGGTGCCATGCAGCGCGGCGATCAGCTCGGTTGGCCGACCGCTGGCATCGAGCCCGGCCATCTGCTCGATCGACCAGGTCTCGGGTGCGGGCAGCGGATCGGTCACCTCGTAGGCCCAGGCACCATCGTGCCGGGCCAGCTTGCGCAGGCGGTCGCGCAGCGTGCGCACCACCCAGGCCAGCGAGCGCGTGTTGTCGGTGTCGAACACCAGCAGATCGAGCAGCGGCAGCATCTCGCGCCGCGCCTGGAAGCGCGCGCGGTAGGTGATCACGCTGTCGAACAGGCCCAGCAGCAGATCGAAGCCTTCGTCGCTGCTGGCCAACCCGGCCTCCAGGCCGCGCGCCAGCGCATGGCACAGCGTGTCCAGGCGCTCGATCTGGCGGCCCACCGACAGCAACCGCCAGCCGTCGTCGCGCATCATGCGGTCGGTCTGCGCGCCGGTCACCGCGCTCAGGTGCATGGTGGTGCGTCCGAGCACGACCGGCCACGTCGGCCACCGGCGCGACGCCGCCCGCCCGCGCCGAGGGGGCGAGCGCCGACGCGATGTGCTGCTCGAAATGATTGTCGAGTTCCTGGATCAGCCGCCAATGGTCGGGCGACAGCCGCTCGCGCAACGACTGCGCGCAGCGCAACCAGCGCGCGCAGGTTGAAGCCGACGCTGGTGACGCCGGCGGCGGCCGGCAGCCCATGCGCAAGTGCGCGCTCGAAGACCCGCAGCGACTGCGTCGCGGTCGGCGTGCCTTCGGGCACCAGGCCATGGCGCGCGACCAGCTCGGCCCAGCCAGTCGCGCACCGGCGGCGAGGCCGAGCGCAGCCTCTCCAGCGCCAGGCGACACGACGCCGACCACGAACTCGGCGCGCTCGGTGTAGCGGCCGAGCCAGAACAGGTTTTCGGCGGTGCGGCTGGTCACCGGTGCGCTGCTGGTCCTGCAGGTCGGCTGCCGACAGGGCGGTGCGGCAGCATCGAGGTGGCATCGACCGCGCCGTCGGTCAGCACCCAGGTGTCGGCGCTGGCGCTGCCGTGCTGCATCGACAACCACGGGTCGAGACCGTCTTCGCGGCGCGCCGCCACGCGCGTCATGCCGCCGGGCAGCACGCGCCAGCCGCCGTGGCCGTCGGCGATCGCATAGACGCGCAACACGGCGGCGCCGCAGATCGATGGCAGCCGCCATCCCAGATCGGCGTGTGCGACGGCAGCACGCGCGCCTGCAGCGTGAAGGCGGCCGGGTCGGCGTCGATGCGGCGCACTCAACGCCGCGAGCTGCGTCGGGTCGAGGTCGGCGGCGACGACCGGCTCGAAGCTGCGTCGTGGCGCTGGCCGGAAACGTGGCCGCGACGACGAACTCCGCGCAGCCGCGCGCGCTGCGCCTGCCACGCCGCGTCTTCGCCGCACCACCAGTGGGTCGACGCCGGCAGCAGCAACGCTCCTCGCCGAGCAGCCGCGCGGCGATGCCGGGCCAGAAGGCGGCCAGGCCCGGGCTCTCGAGCAAGCCGGCGCCGAGCGCGTTGGCCATCACCACCTCGCCGGCGCGCAGCGCCTGCAGCAGGCCCGGCACGCCGAGCGCGGAGTCGGAGCGCAGCTCGAGCGGGTCGCAGCCAGTCGTCGTCGACGCGGCGCAGCACGCCGTGCACGCGCTCCAGGCCTTGCACCGTCTTCAGGAACAGCTGGTCGTCGCGCACCGTGAGGTCGCTGCCCTCGACCAGCGGGAGGCCGAGGTAGCGCGCCAGGTAGGCCTGCTCGAAGTAGGTCTCGTTGTAGCGGCCCGGGCGTCAGCAGCACGATGCGCGCAGCGCTCGCCGGCGGCGGCTCAACGGCGCGCAGCGCGCAGCGTGTCGAGCAGGCGCCGATAGCGGCGGCGAGGTGCTGCACGCGCAGCTCGCGGAAGGCTTCGGGGAACTGGCGCGAGACGAGCAGCCGGTTCTCCAGCACGTAGCCCAGCCCCGAGGGCGCCTGCGTGCGCTGCGACACCACCCACCAGCGGCCGTCGGGGCCGCGCGCGAGGTCGAAGGCGGCGATGTGCAGGTGCACGCCGCCGGGCGGCACGCACGCCGTGCACCGGCCGCAGGTAGCTGCGGGTGCGCGAACACCAGCGCCGGCGGCAGCACGGCCTCGCGCAGCAGCGTCTGCGGGCCGTAGAGGTCGGCCAGCATCGCGTTGAGCAGGCGCGCGCGCTGCGCCACGCCGCGCTCGATGGCCGCCCAGTCGCCCGGCCCGACGATCAGCGGCAGCAGCTGCAGCGGCCACTCGCCGGCTGGCGTCGCTGCCCTGCGCGTAGACGTTGTAGCTGACGCCGTCCTCGCGGACGCGGCGCTGCACGCGTGCCGCGCGGCGCCGCCAGTTCGCCGGCCGGCGCCGCCGCGCGCAGCCGGGCCGAGCGCAGCGAAGAAAGCCTGCCAGTGCGCGTCGGCGGCTCGAGCGGCGCGCCCGGCGCCTGCAGCGGCTCGCGCAGCTCGTCGTAGGCCCGACCGTGCTCGCGCCGGCGAAGCGCGCGCTGCGCGGCCGCGTCGAACGCGGGGTCCGGCGACGCGGCGTCGGCCGTGGAGTCGGTCATGCGGCATCATGCCTTGGCGCTGCGCGTCGACGTGCCCCCGATTCTCAGGTCTTCAGGTGCGCCGCAGGTCGAGCGTGAACGGGAACTCCCGGCTCGGCGCTCGGCGGCTTCGACCGCTGCGCATCCTGCCCCGGCGTGTGGCCGAACGCGGAAGAAGCGCGCCAGGCGCCGGCTCTCGGCCTCGTAGGCGTTGACCGGGAAGCGTGTCGTGGTTGCGCCCGCCGGGATGCGCCACGTGGTACGGCAGCCGCCCAGCGAGCGCTGCATCCAGCGGTCGACCAGGTCGAAGGTCAGCGGCGCGTGCACGCCGATCGTCGGGTGCAGCGCCGACGGCGGCTGCCAGGCGCGGTAGCGCACGCCGGCGACGAACTCGCCGACGCGGCCGGTGGGCTGCAGCGGCAGCGCGCGGCCGTTGACGGTGACCACGTGGCGCGTTGCCGATCGAGGCCGGTGGCCTTGACCTCGAGCCGCTCGAGCGACGAGTCGACGTAGCGCACCGTGCCGCCGGCCGCGCCCTCCTCGCCCATCACGTGCCAGGGCTCGAGCGCGCTGCGCAGCTCCAGCTCGCACGCCGCGTGCGCCTGACGCTCGCCGATGCAGCGGGAAGCGGAACTCGAAGTGCGGCGCGAACCACGTCGCGATCGAAGCGCGAAGCCGGCGCGCTGCAGCTCGGCGAGCACGTCGTCGAAGTCCATCCGCACGAAGTGCGGCAGCAGGAAGCGGTCGTGCAGCTCGGTGCCCCAGCGCGTCAGCGCGTCTGCCGCGCCGCGGTACGGCTCGCGCCAGAAGCGCGCCACCAGCGCGCGCAGCAGCAGCTGCTGCGCCAGGCTCATGCGCGCATGCGGCGGCATCTCGAAGGCGCGCAGCTCGAGCAGGCCGAGGCGGCCGGTGGCGCCGTCGGGCGAGTACAGCTTGTCGATGCAGAACTCGGCGCGGTGGGTGTTGCCGGTGACGTCGATCAGCAGGTTGCGCAGCGTGCGGTCGATCAGCCACGGCGGCGACCGTCGCCGTCGCATGCTCGCATGCTGGCGCTCGATCTCGGCGCAGCGCGATCTCGAGTCTCGTAGACCTGGTCGTTGCGCGCCTCGTCGACGCGCGGCGCCTGGCTGGTCGGGCCGATGAACAGGCCCGAGAACAGGTAGCACAGCGACGGGTGGTTGTGCCAGTAGGCGAGCAGGCTGGCCAGCAGGTCGGGCCGGCGCAGGAACGGGCTGTCGGCCGGCGTGGCGCCGCCGAGCACGAAGTGGTTGCCGCCGCCGGTGCCGGTGTGGCGGCCGTCGAGCATGAACTTCTCGGTCGACAGGCGCGTCTGCGTGCGCGGCGTCGTAGAGGAACTCGGTGTGGTCGACCAGCTCGCCCCAGTCGTGCGCCGGGTGGATGTTGACCTCGATCACGCCGGGGTCGGGCGTGACCTGCAGCATCTTCAGCCGCGGGTCGCGCGGCGGCGGGTAGCCTTCGAGCACGATCTGGCACGCTGCAGCTCGGCCGCGGTGGCCTCGATCGCGGCGAGCAGCTCGAGGTAGTCCTCGAGCGTCTGCCAGCGGCGGCATGAAGACGTAGAGCACGCCGCTGCGCCGTGGCTCGGCGGCTATCGGCCTTGCGGGCCGTTGGCGCGGCTGCGGATCGCGCACCTCGACGCACAGCGCGGTGCGCGTGACGCCGGTGTCGCCGACTCGAAGCGCTGCGGCGGCGCGCTCGCGCGGCTCGCCTGCGCCGGCGCCGGCGCCGCGCGTCGGCGCGCCGCGCGGCGCCGGAGCGCTCGCCAGCCGCGGTCGCGCAGCGTCGGCACGCGCGTGCCGCGCACGTCGTGCGTGCGCAACTGCGCATGCGGCGGCAGCAGGCGCCACGCGGCGCGAACGGGTCCGGCTCGATGCAGCTACGGGTAGTCGCCCTTCGCGCACCCAGGGCAGCGAGTCGAGCGGCAGGCGGTAGCCCATCGGCGAATCGCCCGGGAACAGGTACATGCGCTCGTCGCGCAGGAACCAGGGGCCGGTGAGCCAGCGCGGCCCGCCGAGCGCCGGACGTCGCTCGCGCTCGAGCGGCAGCACGTAGCCGACCACGCTGCTCCAGGCCCTGCTCGAACACGCGGCGCAGGCGGGCGCGCTCCAGCTCGTCGTCGAGCCGCGAGTCGAACGGGTCGACGTTGACCGGCAGCGGCGCTCGCGCCACAGGTAGTACCAGGTGTCCTCGTAGCCGGGCTGCACGTGTCGCCGGTCGACGCCGAGGCGCTCGGTCAGCGCGCGCGATGAAGCGCTCGGCGTCGTCGCTGGTGTAGCGCAGCGGCGTCGCGCTCGTCGGCGAACAGCGACGGGTCGCTCCAGCAGGGCTGGCCGTCGGCGCGCCAGCAGACGGTCGAGCGCCCAGCGCGGCAGCTGCTCGCCCGGGTACCACTTGCCCTGGCCGAAGTGCAGGAAGCCGCCGGCGCCGTAGTGCGCGCGCAGGCGTTGCACCAGCTCCTGCGCGCAGCACGCGCTTGGTCGGGCCCAGCGCGTCGGTGTTCCACTCGGCGCCTTCGCGGTCGTCGATCGAGACGAAGGTCGGCTCGCCGCCCATCGTCAGGCGCACGTCGCCGGCCACGCAGCTGCGCGATCGACCCGCTCGCCGAGCGCCAGCGATCGCCGCGCCATTGCTCGTCGGTGTACGGCTGGGTGACGCGCGGCGCCTCCCAGATGCGCGACACGCGCATGCGTGTGCTCGAACTCGACCTCGCACTCGTCGACCGCGCCGCTGATCGGCGCCGCGCTGCGAGGGCTCGGGCGTGCAGGCCAGCGGGATGTGGCCCTCGCCGGCCAGCAGGCCCGAGGTCGGGTCGAGGCCGACCCAGCCGGCGCCGGGCAGGTAGACCTCGCACCAGGCGTGCAGGTCGGTGAAGTCGACTTCGGTGCCGCTCGGGCCGTCGAGCGCCTTGACGTCGGGCTTGAGCTGGATCAGGTAGCCCGAGACGAAGCGCGCCGCCAGCCCGAGGTGGCGCAGCAGCTGCACCAGCAGCCAGCCGCTGTCGCGGCACGAGCCGCTGCCGTTGCCAGCGTCTGCTCGGGCGTCTGCACGCCGGGCTCCATGCGGATCAGGTAGCGGATGTCGTGCTGCAGGCGCTGGTTGAGGCCGACCAGGAAGTCGATGGTGCGCTGCTCGCGTGCGGTCGATGCTGGCGACAGGAACTGCGTCGAAGCGCGGCGTCGCCGCGCTCTTGCACCAGGTACGGCGCCAGCTCGTGCCGCAGCTCGGCGTCGTAGGCGAACGGAAACTTCTCGGCGCTCGGGCTCGAGGAAGAAGTCGAACGGGTTGTAGACCGCCATCTCGGCGACCAGATCGACCGTGACCCTGAACTCGGTGGTCTGCTCGGGGAAGACCAGCCGCGCCAGGTAGTTGGCGAACGGGTCCTGCTGCCAGTTGATGAAGTGCTCGGCCGGCTCGACGCGCAGCGAGTAGCTGAGGATCGGCGTGCGGCAATGCGGCGCCGGCCGCAGCCGCACGACCTGCGGCGCCGAGGTCGATCGGCCGGTCGTAGCGGTAGTGGGTGACGTGGTTCAGCGCGACATGGATGGACATGGGCACCCTCGCGCTGCACGCGTTCCCGCCAGCGGGCAGGTCCCTTCGCGGCCGGGCAGGGACTGACCGGGGCATCCGTTGCGACGCCGCGCTGCAGGCTGATCTTCGAGCGGCCGGCGGCTCACCGGCACCAGGAAGTCGCGGCTGATGCCGACGCCGAGGTCGTTGACGCGCTCGAGGAACTGCGTGAGGTAGGCGTGCAGCCCGGTCGCCAGGATCTCGTCGATGCGGCCGTACTGCAGGTCGGCGCGCAGCCGGCCGGCGCGGCGCAGCGTGTCGGTCGCACTGCTCGTTGGCGACCAGCTGCAGGTTGTCGACCACCTCGTTCATGCAGGCGGCCAGCGAGCGCGGCATGTCGGGGCGCAGGATCAGCAGCTCGGCCACCTTCTCGGGCCGGATCACGTTGCGATAGACCTTGCGGTAGATCTCGAAGCCGGAGACCGAGCGCAGGATCGCCGACCAGTGATAGAAGTCGACGCTCCGGTCGCCTGCGTCTGGCTCTGCCTCGCGCGCCGAAGAAGTCGCTGTCCACCGCGTGGAACTTCACGTCGAGCAGGCGCGCGGTGTTGTCGGCGCGCTCGAGGAAGGTGCCGATGCGCAGGAAGTGGAACGCCTCGTCCTGCAGCATCGTGCCCACCGTGACGCCGCGCGACAGGTGCGAGCGGAACTTGACCCACTCGAACAGCCTCGCTCGGGTCTCGCTCGAAGCGCGTTGGTCGCGACCATGCGCTGGAACTCGAGCCAGGTCTGGTTCTGCGTCTCCCAGACCTCGGTGGTGAGCGTGCCGCGCACCGCGCGCGCGTTCTCGCGCGCCGCCATGCAGGCAGCTGCGGATCGACGAGCCGTTGGTCGGCGTCGCGCACCATGAAGTCCATGACGTTGCGTCGGCGTCGACTCGCCGTAGCGCTTGGCGAAGTCGCCGGTCAGCTCGCTGATGCTGAGCAGGCCGCGCCAGCCCTGCTCGGCCGCGTCCGCCGGACTGCGGCAGCAGCGAGATCTGGTAGTTGACGTCGAGCATGCGCGCGGTGTTCTCGGCGCGCTCCATGTAGCGCGCCATCCAGAACAGGTGATCGGCGGTGCGTGACAGCATGCTCAGTCGTCGCCGTCCCTCAGGCCTCCAGCACCCAGGTGTCCTTGGTGCCGCCGCCCTGCGACGAGTTGACGACCAGCGAGCCTTCCTTCAGCGCGACGCGCGTCAGGCCGCCGGGCACCATCTGCACCGTCTTGCCCGACAGCACGAACGGCCGCAGGTCGATGTGGCGCGGCGCGATGCCGGCTTCGACGTAGGTCGGGCAGGTGGACAGCGCCAGCGTCGGCTGCGCGATGTAGTTCGTCGGGTTGGCCACCAGCTGGTCGCGGAAGTCCTCGATCTCGCCTTGCGTCGCCGCCGGCCCGACCAGCATGCCGTAGCCGCCGGCGCCGTGCACCTCCTTGACCACCAGCTCGGCCAGGTGGCTCGAGCACGTAGTTGAGGTCCTGCGGGTCGCGGCACAGGTAGGTCGGCACGTTCTGCAGGATCGGCTTCTCGCCGAGGTAGAACTCGATCATCTTCGGCACGTACGGGTAGATCGACTTGTCGTCGGCGACGCCGGTGCCGATGGCGTTGGCCAGCGTGACGTTGCCGGCGCGATAGACGTCGAGCAGCCCGGCGCAGCCGAGCGTCGAGTCGGCGCGGAAGGCCAGCGGGTCGAGGAAGTCGTCGTCGACGCGGCGGTAGATCACGTCGACGCGCTGCGGGCCCTGCGTCGTGCGCATGTAGACGAAGTCGTCCTTGACGAACAGGTCCTGGCCCTCGACCAGCTCGACGCCCATCTGCTGCGCCAGGAAGGCGTGCTCGAAGTAGGCGCTGTTGTACATGCCGGGCGTCAGCACCACGACGCGTCGGCTCGTTGACGCCGGCCGGCGCCACCGCGCGCAGCGTCTCGAGCAGCAGGTCGGGGTAGTGCGCCACCGGCGCCACGCGGTGCTGCGTGAACAGCTCGGGGAACAGCCGCATCATCATCTTGCGGTTCTCGAGCATGTAGCTCACGCCGCTGGGCACGCGCAGGTTGTCTTCGAGCACGTAGTAGGTGCCGCTGCCGTCGGCGTTGGCGGCGCGCACGATGTCGATGCCGGCGATGTGCGAGTAGACGCCGCCCGGCACGTCGACGCCCATCATCTCGGGGCGGAACTGCGCGTTGCTTCAGCACCTGCTCCTGCGGCACGATGCCGGCCTTGAGGATCTCCTGGCCGTGGTAGACGTCGTGGATGAAGCGGTTGAGCGCGTTGACGCGCTGGCGCAGGCCGGCTTCCATCTCGCTGCCACTCGTGCTTGGGGATCACGCGCGGGATCAGGTCGAACGGGATCAGCCGCTCGGTGCCGGCGCCGTCTTCGTCCTTGGCGCCGTAGACGGCGAAGGTGATGCCGACGCGGCGGAAGATCAGCTCGGCCTCTTCGCGGCGCGCCTGCATCGACGCGGCCTGCTGGGCGTCGAGCCAGCGGCCGTAGTCGCCGTAGTGCTCGCCGCACCGCCCGAGGCGCTGTTCATCTCGTCGAAGCCCGCCTTCATGGACGCCTTTCTCCTGCCTCACCCGGGGAAGCAACTTCCGCACCCACGGCCTCGTCGGCCCAATGCCAGTAGCGCCGTCGTGGCGTCGCGAGCGCACTGGAATACGCCATCGTGCCAGGTCCACGCACCGCAACGGTCGCTGCGCACCAGCATGATGCCGCGCGCCCGGTAGCGCGCCAGCACCTCCGGCGCCGGATGGCCGAAACGGTTGCGGTAGCCCGCCTGCACCAACGCGATCTGCGGCGCACCGCGTCGAGGAAGGCGCCGGTCGACGAGGTCGGCTGCCATGGTGCGGCACCAGCAGCACGTGCTGCGCAGCGCGGCGCCCAGGCGCGCAGACCAGCGCCGCCTCCTGCGGCGCCTCGATGTCGCCGGTCAGCAGCACGCTGCGGCCGGCGCCGTCGCGCACGCGCAGCACGCACGACACCGCGTTCGGCTTGGCTTCGCGGCCGTGGTCGTCGGCTGGCGGATGCAGCACCTCGAACGCCACGCCGTCCCACAGCCAGTGCTGGCCGGCGTCGCAGCGTCGGTGCTCGCGGGCCAGCGCCAGCAGCGGATGGTCGGCTGGCCAGCGAGCTGCTCCAGCGCTCGATCGGCAGCGCCGCGTGCAGCGAGGCGGCGCCGCCGACGTGGTCGCTGTCGCGGTGGCTGAGCATCAGCAGGTCGACCTGCGCGCTCGCCGCGCGCGCGCAGCAGCGGCACCATGACGCGCTGGCCGGCGTCGGCATCTCGCGCGAGTACGACGGCCCGGTGTCGTAGACCAGCAGTTTCGACTGCGTGCGCACCAGCACCGCGGTGCCCTGGCCGATGTCGAGCGCCACCAACTCGAAGCGGCCGTGGCAGCGGATGGGCCACGGCCGGCCACAGCAGCGGCAGCGCCAGCGGCACGGCCAGCAGCCGCAGCGCGCCACGGCAGCGGCAGCAGCCCCAGCAGCGCCGCGGCCAGGCCCGCCGCCACGGCCCACGCCGGCGCCGCGGGCACGCTCCACACCGCCGCCGGCCACGACGTCAGCCACTGCAGCAGCGCCGACCAGCGCCGCCATCGCGGCGGCCGCCGCCTGCCACAACAGCGGCAACGCCACGCCGGCCAGCGCCAGCGGCGTCACCACCAGCGTGACCCACGGGATCGCCACCAGGTTGGCGACGAAGCCGACCAGCGACACCTGCTGGAAGAACACCAGCGACAGCGGCGCCAGCCCGAGCGTGGCGATCGCCTGCGTGCGCAGCATCGCCGCGCAGGCGCGCCCGGCGCCGCCGTGCGCGCGCAGCCTGCGTGCTGCAGCGGGTCGCTGCGCCATCAACAGGCCGACCGCGGCGAACGACAGCCAGAAGCCGGGCTGCAACAGCGCCCAGGGGTCGAACACGGTCACCACCGCCGCGGCGGCGAGCAGCACCAGGGGCCACGGCCAGCGCATGCCGGTGCCGCGCAGCGCCACCGCGGCGGCCAGCATCAGCAAGGTGCGTTGCGACGGCACGCCCCAGCCGGCGAACAGCGCGTACAGCGCCGGCGATCGCGAGGCCCCCCCAGCGCCCCGCCTGCGGCGACGGCAGCCACAGGCACGCGCGGCGCGCTGCGCCGCCACAACCACGCCGACCGCAGCGCCGGCCAGCCACGCGAACATCGTGACGTGCAGGCCGCTGATGCTCATCAGGTGCGCGACGCCGGCATCGCGGAACAGGTCCCAGTCCTGCGCGCGATGGCGGCCTGGTCGCCCACCGCGAGCGCCGCCAGCACGCCGCCGATGCGGGCATCGTCCACCCGCAGCAGCATCGCATCGCGCACCGCCTGGCGCGCGCGTTCGATCGGCCGCGAGCCGGTGTCGGCCAGCAGCAGCGGCTGCGGCCCGGCACGGTGTCGCGCACCGAGCCGGTGGCGCCGCAGCCCTTGCTCGAACAGCCACAGCTCGCCGTCGAAGCCGTGCGGATTCAGCGCCGCGTGCGGCCGGCGCAGGCGCACCGGCAGCTGCCAGCGCTGGCCGGCGCGCAGATTCACTTGCGGCGCGGCGAGCGCGCCGTCGTCGCCGCCGCGTGACCACGACAGCGACAGCAGCGGCGGCACCGCCACCGCGCGCCCGTCGGCCCAGGCAGCTTGCACCGCGAAGCACGAAACGCAGGCCGTCGGGCGCGATCTGCGGCAGCCGCTCGACGATGCCGCGTCACCACCAGGTCGCGGCCTTCGAGATCGGGCGCCAGGCGCTCGCGACAGACGCAACTCGGCGCGCCACGCCGGTGAGGCCGAACGCCGCAGCCGGCGAGCGCCGCGCACAGCAGCCAATGGCCGCGCACGGCGCGGCGCCACCAGCCAGCGCCAGCGCCGCGCCGGCAACGCCGGCAGCGATCAGCGCCGCGTTGACGGGCCCTGGCCACAGCGCCGGCTGCTGCAGTTGCAGCGCCGTGCCGCCGAGCCAAGCCAGCATCGCCGTGGCCCACCGAAGCCCTGGGTCGCCGCGCCACGCCCGCATCGGCGGGAGTGTAGGATGCGCCTCGCACTTTTGCTGGGGTCCGCACCATGTCCGTCTACGACCGCCTGTCGGCGCTGGGCATCACCTTGCCGCCGCTGGCCACGCCGGCCGCGGCCTACGTGCCGTTCGTGCGCACCGGCTAGCTGCTGTTCGTGTCGGGCCACATCGCCAAGCGCGACGGCAAGGCCTGGGTCGGCCAGCTCGGCAACGGCATGGCCACCGCCGAAGGCAAGGCGGCCGCGCGCGCGGTGGCGATCGACCTGATGGGCACGCTGCACGCCGCGGCCGGCGACCTGAACAAGGTCAAGCGCATCGTCAAGCTGCTCGGCCTGGTCAACAGCGCGCCGACCTTCACCGAGCACCACCTGGTGACCAACGGCTCCTCCGAGTTGCTGGGCGAGGTGTTCGGCGCCGCCGGGCCGCACGCCCGCAGCGCGTTCGGCGTGGCGCAGATTCCGATGGGCGCCTGCGTCGAGATCGAGCTGATCGCCGAACTGGCGTGAGCGCGCCGGCGTGCCGGCAGCCGCCGGCTGCTCGAGCGCCGCAGGCGCGCGCTGGCGCTGCTGGCGGTTGGCGCGGCGCTGCGTGACGCAGCACGTGTTCGACATGCGGCCCTGCCCGTGGTGCGTGCTGCAGCGCCTGGAGTTCGTGGCCATCGCGCTGGTCGCCGTGCTGGCGCTGGTGTGGCGCAGCCGCGCCGGCCTGTGGGTCAGCGCGGCGCTTGGTGATCGCTTTGGCCAACCTCGGCGTGCTGTCGGCGCTGTGGCAGCACTTCGTGGCGGCCGCGTCGGCGTCGTGCAATCTGACGCTGGCCGACCGCATCGTCGGCGCCTTGCAGCTCGACAGCCTGCTGCCCGACGTCTTTGCCGCCACGCGCCTCGTGCGCCGACGCGAAGGTGGCGCTGTTCGGCGTGCCCTACGAGTTCTGGAGCCTGGCGCTGTTCGTGGTGGTCGAAGCGCTGGCCGTGTGGGCGGTGATGCGCAGCCCGCGGCGCGCCGCTTGACGCGTGCCGCCGAGGGCGTCAGCGCAGCGACGCGTTGATCTTGGCCAGCGTCGCCGCACCCGGGCACAGCTCGGGCTCGGCCAGCGCGTTGAGCGGCTTGCCGGTCGTGTTCAGCGCCGCGTGCAGGTCGCTGGCCTTCGGGATCGACGTAGATCAGCCCGGTCACCACTTCGCCGCGCGCCTGGTGCAGCCTGCAGGTGGTTCATCGCGCCGAGCGCGGTCGGTGGCGTCGTAGTCGGCGTGCAGCTTGCGCAGGCGCATGACGCTGCCGTCGGCCTGCGGCAGATCGAGCACCTCGCCGGGCGCCGGCTCGGCCTTGATCTCGGGCGCCAGGTCGATGAAGTCGATGCGGTTGACGCGCCTCGTTGTGCTGCGCGCACGTGGTCGTAGCTGCGCGTGCTGCCGGCGTGGTTGTTGAAGGCCACGCAGGGGCTGATGACGTCGATGAAGGCCGCGCCGCCGTGGCGCGATGGCGCCCTTGATCAGCGGCACCAGCTGCGCCTTGTCGCCCGAGAAGCCGCGCGCCACATAGGTGGCGCCGAGCTGCAGCGCCATGCCGATCAGGTCGACCGGCGAGTCGTTGTTGAGCGCGCCCTTCTTGCTCTGGCTGCCGCGGTCGGCGGTGGCCGAGAACTGGCCCTTGGTGAGGCCGTAGACGCCGTTGTTCTCGACGATGTAGACCATGCGCACGCCGCGGCGCATCGCGTGCGCGAACTGGCCCGAGGCCGATCGACGCCGAATCGCCGTCGCCCGACACGCCGAGGTACAGCAGGTCGCGGTTGGCCAGGTTGGCGCCGGTCAGCACGCTGGGCATGCGGCCGTGCACGGTGTTGAAGCCGTGGCTGGCGCCGAGAAAGTAGTCGGGCGTCTTGCGAGCTGCAGCCGATGCCCGACAGCTTGGCCACGCGGTGCGGCTCGATGTCGAGCTCCCAGCAGGCCTGCACGATGGCCGCCGAGATCGAGTCGTGGCCGCAGCCGGCGCACAGCGTGGAGACCTTGCCTTCGTAGTCGCGCCGCGTGTAGCCGACCTTGTTCTTGGCCAGCGTCGGGTGGTGCAGCCGGGGTTTGGTGATGTAGGTCATGCGCGACTCCTCTCGCGGCGCGGCGCCACCGCCAGCGCGTGCACGTGGTTGGTGATCGCTGTCGGTGATGAAGCGCGCGGTGATCGGCGTGCCGTCGTAGTGCAGCACCGCGATCAGCCACGACGGGTCGATCTCGAGCTCGTTGATCAGCAGCGAGCGCATCTGCGCGTCGCGGTTCTGCTCGACCACGAACACGTGGTCGTGGCTGGCGATGAACTCGCGCACGCTGTCGGGGAACGGGAACGCGCGCAGCCGCATCGCGTCGAGGTGGATGCCTTCGGCCGCCAGCGCCGCCAGCGCCTCGTCCATCGCCGGCGCGGTGGAGCCGAAGTACATGACGCCGAGCCGCGTCTTCTTGGCCGCCGCGCGCACCAGCGGCTGCGGCACCAGCCTGGCCGCGCTGTCGAACTTCTTCAGCAGCCGCTGCACGTTGTAGATGTAGTCGGGCCCGGTCTCGCGAATAACGCGCGTAGGCGTCGCGCGTGGTGCCGCGCGTGAAGTACGCGCCCTTGCTCGGGTGCGTGCCGGGCAGCGTGCGCCACGGGATGCCGTCGCCGTCGACGTCCTTGTAGCGGCCGAAGTCCTTGCCGGCTTCCAGCTCCTCGGCGCGTCATCACCTTGCCGCGGTCGTAGCGGCGGCTCGTCGTCCCACTGCAGCGGCTCGCACAGGCGCTGGTTCATGCCGATGTCCAGATCGGTCATCACGAACACCGGCGTCTGCAGCCGGTCGGCCAGGTCGAGCGCGGCGGCGGCGTGCTCGAAGCACTCGGCCGGGTCCTGCGGCAGCAGCAGCACGTGCTTGGTGTCGCCGTGCGACGCGTAGGCGCTGGAGAGCAGGTCGGCCTGCTGCGTGCGCGTGGGCATGCCGGTGGACGGGCCGCCGCGCTGCACGTCGATGATCGTCAGCGGGATCTCGGCGAAGTAGGCCAGGCCGATGAACTCGGTCATCAGCGACACGCCGGGGCCCGACGTGGCGGTGAACGCGCGCGCGCCGTTCCAGCCGGCGCCGGTGACGATGCCGATCGACGCGATCTCGTCTTCGGCCTGCACGATCGCGTAGCGGTTCTCGCCGGCTGTCCGGGTCGACGCGGTACTTGCGCGCAGTACGTCTCGAACGCCTCGGCCAGCGACGACGACGGCGTGATCGGGTACCAGGCGCAGACGGTGGCGCCGCCGTAGACGCAGCCGAGCGCCGCCGCGGCGTTGCCCTCGATGAAGATGCGCTCGCCCACCAGATCGGCGCGCCGCACCTGCAGGCCCAGCGCCGGACTCTGTGGCGGCCTCAGGTGGTCGCGTGGCGAAGCCGCGCGCCGGCGTGCAGCGCGCGCACGTTGCTCTCGAGCAGCCGCTCCTTGCCCTTGTACTGCTCGCAGAACAGGCTCTCGATGACCGCCGGCGTCGACGTCCATCAGCACCGACAGCGCGCCCAGCACCATGATGTTCTTGAACAGCGTGCGCTGGCGCGGGTCTTCGTAGGTGGCGTTGCAGATCGCGGTCACCGGCATGCCGATGACGTGTGATGTCGTCGCGGAAGGCGCTTGCCGGCAGCGGCTTGGTGCTGTCGTAGAACAGGTAGCCGCCGGGCTCGATCTCGCGCACGTCCTGGCTCCCAGGTCTGCGGGTTCATCGCCACCATCATGTCGATGCCGCCGCGCCGGCCGAGCCAGCCGCGCTCGCTGACGCGCACCTCGTACCAGGTGGGCAGGCCCTGGATGTTGCTCGGGAAGATGTTGCGCGGGCTCACCGGCACGCCCATGCGCAGGATGGCCTTGGCGAACAGCTCGTTGGCCGAGGCCGAACCCGAGCCGTTGACGTTGGCGAACTTGACGACGAAGTCGTTGACGGCTTCGATGCGCTTCATGCACGCGCTCCTCGCGCGCTGCGCCGCCGGCGCTGCTGTCGCGGCACGCCGGGCCCGCCTTGCGTGGTCTGCAGCAGGAACTTCTGCATGTCCCAGGCCCCGGTCGGGCAGCGCTCGGCGCACAGGCCGCAGTGCAGGCAGACGTCCTCGTCCTTGACCATCACGCGTGCCGGTCTTCAGCGGCGCGCTGACGTAGAGGTCCTGCTCGGGTTGGTGCGCCGGCGCCTTCAGCCGCGTGCGCAGGTCGGCCTCGTCGCCGTTGCCGGTGAAGGTGATGCAGTCCATCGGGCAGATGTCGACGCAGGCGTCGCACTCGATGCACAGCTTGTCGGCGAACACCGTCTGCACGTCGCAGTTCAGGCAGCGCTGCGCTTCCTTGAACGCGGTCGCGAGCGTCGAAGCCGAGCTCGACCTCGACCTTGATGCTCGCCAGCGCCTTCTCGGCCTTGGCCCACGGCACCTTGAAGCGCAGGTCGTTGCTCGGCGCGTTGTCGTAGCTCCACTCGTGGATGCCCATCTTCTGCGACATCAGGTTCACGTGCGGCGGCGGGCGGTCGCTCGACGTCCTCGCCGTGCAGCAGGCGGTCGATCGACACCGCCGCCTCGTGGCCGTGGGCCACCGCGGTGATGATGTTCTTGGGCCCGAACGCGGCGTCGCCGCCGAAGAAGACGTGCGGCAGCGATAGCCTGGAACGTGTCCTGCGTCCAGCACCGGCATGCCCCATTCGTCGAACTCGATGCCGCTGTCGCGCTCGATCCACGGGAAGGCGTTTTCCTGGCCGACCGCGACCAGCACCTCGTCGCACGCGAAGATCGACGTCGGGCTCGCCGGTGGGCACCAGGCTGCGCTTGCCCTTGTCGTCGTAGACCGCCTTGACGATCTCGAAGCGTCATGCCGGTCAGCTGGCCGTCGTCGTGCACGAAGGCCTTGCGGCACGTGGCAGTTGATGATCGGGATGCCCTCGTGCATCGCGTCTTCCTTCTCCCACGGCGAGGCCTTCATCTCCTCGAAGCCGCAGCGCACGATCACCTTCACGTCGTCGGCGCCCAGCGGCGCGCCGAGCGGCAGCAGTCCATCGCGGTGTTGCCGCCGCCGAGCACGATGACGCGCTTGCCGATCGCTCGTCACGTGGCCGAAGGACACCGAGGCCAGCCAGTCGATGCCGATGTGGATCTTGGCCTGTCGCCTCCTGCGCGGCCCGGGATGTCGAGGTCGCGCCCGCGCGGCGCGCCGCAGCCGACGAACACCGCGTCGTAGTCCTGCGGCCAGCAGCGCCTTCATCGAATCGATGCGCTGCGCCGCCGCGGAAGTCGACGCCCAGGCCGAGGATGTAGCCGACCTCCTCGTCGATCACCTCCTCGGGCAGGCGAAAGCGCGGCACCTGCGTGCGCATGAAGCCGCCGGCCTTGGCGTCGCCGTCGAACACCGTGACCGTAGTAGCCCTGCGCGCCGAGGTCGCGCGCCACGGTCAGCGATGCCGGCCCGGCGCCGACGCAGGCGATGCGCTTGCCGTTCTTCGGCGGCCGGCCGCGGCAGCATCGCGCGCACCTCGCCGTCCTTGAAGTCGGCCGCCACGCGCTTCAGGCGGCAGATCGCCACCGGCTCGGGCTTCTCGGTGTTCTTCTCCTCGACGCGGCCGCGCCGGCAGGCGGGCTCGCAGGGCCGGTCGCAGGTGCGGCCGAGGATGCCGGGGAAGACGTTGCTCACCCAGTTGACCATGTAGGCGTCGTCGTAGCGGCCCTGCGCGATCAGCCGGATGTATTCCGGAACGGGGGTGTGGGCCGGGCAGGCCCATTGGCAGTCGACGACCTTGTGGAAGTAGGCCGGGTCGGCCACGTCGGTGGGGTGCACTCAGGTCGTCTCCTGCGGACCCGTCTCGACATTCGGCCGCGATTCGCGGCGATCGTCGATCGGACCCGTCAAATCCGGTAACGCGTCGAGTCTACGCCCGTTGCGTCATTCAGGCCTGAGTGGCTGCCCGAATGCCGATAACCCACCTCGGCGGGTCGGGTCGTGACGTCCGGCGCATGCGTGTCCATCAAGCTGGGACGACGCGCACACCCGACTTCATGCCTGGCGCGAGCTTGCCCTTGCGCGCCCGCTTGCCGACGTAGCTCGCCAGCGCCGCGCCGCGCAGCGTCTCTTCCTTCGGCTTGCCGCCGCGGCCGGTGCCGAGCACGTTCAGCGCATCGTGCGAAGGACGCCACCGACACAGCGGGATCCTTGGCATCGACGTCCATCAGCGTCAGGCCGCGCCCACCGTTGGACTGCAGCTTCAGCTCGTCGAGCGGGAACACCAGCAGCCGGCCCGTCAGCGACAGGCAGGCGACCTGCGTCGTGCTCGGCAGCCACCGCCACCGGCGGCAGCAGGCTGGTCGCCGGCCTCGAGCGTCAGGAAGGCCTTGCCGCCGCGTTGCCGGCTCTGCAGGTCGGCGGCCTGGGCCAGCAGGCCGAAGCCGCCGGTGTTGGCCAGCAGCAGCGTGGTGTCGGCCGCAGCCGGCGAAGTAGTGCGCCGGCTGGGTGCCGGTTTCCAGCTCGATCAGCGAAGTGATCGGCTGCGCCGTCGCCGCGCCCGCCCGGCAGCCCGCGACACCGCCACGCTGTAGACGCGGCCGTTGCTGCCGAACACCAGCAGCGTGTCGACGCTGCGGCAGGGGAAGGTGCCGTAGAGCGCGTCGCCGGCCTTGAAGGCCAGCGTCGCGGGGTCGACCTCGTGGCCCTTCAGCGCGCGCACCCAGCCCTTCAGGCTGACCACCACGGTGACCGGCTCGTCGACCACCTTGATCTCGGCGACCGCGCTTCTTCTCGGCCTGGATCAGCGTGCGGCGCTCGTCGCCGTGCTGCCTTGGCGTCGGCCTCGATCTCCTTGATCACCGTGCGCTTCAGCGCCGCCGGCGCTGCCGAGGATGTCTTCGAGCTTGCCCTGCTCGTCGCGCAGCTCCTTCAGCTCCTGCTCGATCTTGATCGCCTCCAGCCGCGCCAGCTGGCGCAGCCGGATGTCGAGGATGTCGTCGGCCTGGCCGGTCGCTCAGCTTGAAGCGTTGCGATCAGCGCCGGCTTCGGCTCGTCGGCGTTGCGGATGATGCGGATCACCTCGTCGATGTTCAGCAGCACCAGCTGCCGGCCTTCGAGCACGTGGATGCGGTCGAGCACCTTCTGCAGCCGGTGCTGCGTGCGCCGCTGCACCGTGGCCTGGCGGAAGGCGATCCACTCGACCAGCATCTGGCGCAGGCTCTTCTGCGTCGGCCGGCCGTCGCGCGCCGACCATCGTCAGGTTGATCGGCGCGCTGGTCTCCAGGCTGGTGTGCGCCAGCAGCGTGGTGATCAGCTCGGCTGCGTCGACGGTGCGGCGTCTTGGGCTCGAACACCAGGCGCACCGGCGGCGTCCTTGCTCGGACTCGTCGCGCACCGCGTCGAGCACCGCGAGCACCGTCTGCTTGAGCTGCACCTGCTCCTGCGTCAGCGCCTTCTTGCCGGCCTTGACCTTGGGGTTGGTGAGCTCCTCGATCTCTTCGAGCACCTTCTGCGCGCTGGTGCCCGGCGGCAGCTCGGTGACGACCAGCTGCCACTGGCCGCGCGCCAGGTCCTCGATCTTCCAGCGCGCGCGCACCTTCAGGCTGCCGCGGCCGCTGCGCGTAGGCCGCGCGGATGTCCTCGGCGCTGCTGATGATCTGGCCGCCGCCCGGGATAGTCGGGGCCGGGCAGCAGCGCGAACAGCTCGTCGTCGGCGAGCTTGTCGTTGCGCAGCAGCGCCACCGCCGCGGCCGCCACCTCGCGCAGGTTGTGGCTCGGCACCTCGGTGGCCAGGCCGACCGCGATGCCCGCTCGCGCCGTTGAGCAGCACGAACGGCAGGCGCGCCGGCAGCAGCGTCGGCTCGTCGGTCGAGCCGTCGTAGTTGGGCACGAAGTCGACCGTGCCTTCGTCGATCTCGTCGAGCAGCAGCCGCGCGATCGGCGCCAGCCGCGCCTCGGTGTAGCGCATCGCCGCCGCGCCGTCGCCGTCGCGGCTGCCGAAGTTGCCCTGGCCGTCGATCAGCGGATAGCGCTGCGAGAAGTCCTGCGCCATGCGCACCAGCGCGTCGTAGGCCGCGGTGTCGCTGTGCGGGTGGAAGCTGCCGAGCACGTCGCCGACGACGCGCGCGCTCTTCACCGGCTTGGGCGCGCCGCCCGCGCCGCTGAAGCCAGCCCCATGCGCTGCATCGAGTACAGGATGCGGCGCTGCACCGGCTTCTTGCCGTCGCAGACGTCGGGCAGCGCGCGGCCCTTGACGACCGACAGCGCGTACTCGAGGTAGGCGCGCTCGGCGTAGTGCAGCCAGCGAGACGGCGTCGGCGCCGTCGGCCGGGGGCATCAACGAGAGTTGTTCTGGCATCGTAGAATTCACTTTAACGTTCAGCTTGGAAAGCGCTCTCGCAGCTTGAGTTTCCAGAATTTGCCGGTCGAGGTGCGCGGGATCGCGTCGATCACCTCGTAGCGGTCGGGCAGCTGCCACTTGGCGAAGCCGTGGTGCAGCAGGTGCTCGCCCAGCTCGGCCGGGCGTGGCGCTGTGGCCGGGCTTGAACGACCACGCAGGCCAGCGGCCGCTCGCTCCACTTCTCGTGCGGGAATCGCGATCACCGCGGCCTCGGCGATCGCCGGGTGCGCCATCAGCGCGTTCTCGAGGTCGACCGAGCAGATCCATTCGCCGCCCGACTTGATCAGGTCCTTGGTGCGGTCGGTGATGCGCAGAAGCCGAGCTCGTCGAGCGTGGCGACGTCGCCGGTGCGCAGCCAGCCGTCGTCGCGTGAACTTGTCGGGCGGCGAGCCGACACCGGTGGTAGGCCCCGGTGATGAACGGCCCGCGCACCTGCACCTCGCCCATCGTCTTGCCGTCCCACGGCGCGAGCGAGCCGTCGTCGGTGCGCAGGCGCACGACACCAGCGGCACCGACGACGCCGGCCGTGGCGGCGCGGCGGAAGCGTTCGTCGTCGCCAGCGTCGCGCAGCTCGTTGCGCGGGTAGACCACGGTCGCCAGCGGCGAGGTCTCGGTCATGCCCCAGCCTTGCTGGATCGAGACGCCGTGGCGCGCGAAGGCGCGGATCAGCGCCTCGGGCACCGCCGCGCCGCCGACCAGCGAGCGCATGCCGGTGGGCAGCTTCCAGCGCGTCGGGCCGTTCGGCCAGCGCGCGCTCGTAGGTCTGGATCAGGCCCAGCCAGATCGTCGGCACGCCGAGCGACATCGTCGGCGGCTCCAGCGTCATCAGGTCGAGCAGGTCGTCGGGGTGCAGGTGCGGCCCGGGGAACACCAGCTTGGCGCCGTGCATCACCGCGCCGTACGGGATGCCCCAGCAGTTGGCGTGGAACATCGGCGTCGCCGGCATCACGACGTCGGTGTTGCGCATGCCCCAGTAGTCGGCGGCGCTGGCCACCAGCGTGTGCAGCATCGTCGAGCGGTGCGAATAGACCACGCCCTTGGGCCGCCCGGTGGTGCCCGACGTGTAGCACATCGCCACCGGGTCGTTCTCGTCGTGCGGCGACGTAGTCGAAGCCGTCGCATCGGCGTCGGCGAGCAGCGCCTCGTAGTCGATGAAGTCCGCATCGCACCTGGCGCCCGGAGAACGGGAACACGATCACCTTCTCGAAGCGGTGCAGCGGCGCGAACTGCTGGTACAGCGGCAGCAGGATGTCGTCGACGATCAGGAAGCGGTCTTGCGCATCGGCGGCGATCCAGCCGAGCTCGTCGGGCGACAGCCGCAGGTTCAGCGTGTGCATCACGCCGCCGGCCGCCGGAATGCCGAAGTAGCACTCCAGGTGGGCGTGGTGGTTCCAGCTCAGCGTGGCCACGCGGTCGCCGCTGCTGCAAGCCGAGCTTCAGCAGCGCCGCGGCCAGCGTGCGCGTGCGCGCGGCGTACTCGCCGTAGCTGTGGCGGCGCAGCGACTTGTCGGGCAGCCGCGAGACGATCTCGTTGCGCGAGAAGAGCGTGCGCGCGCGCTCGAGCACGTCGTTGAGCGACAGGCGGACGTTCATCATCGTGGCCTGCATGGTCGATGTCTCCTTGGCTACGATCACGGATGAAGTTTCATCTGCTGCGCGCCGCGCGACTGGCGCTGCTGCAGCAGCGCCCAGTACAGCTCGAGCACCTGCTGCACGTGCGCGCGCGTCTCGTCGATCGCCGGCATCTGGCCGCCGCTGCGGCGCACCGGCCTCGTTGCCGGCGCTCCACGCCGCCAGCGCGATGTCGATGCGCTGGTGGCGCTTGATCAGATCGGCCATCAGGCGCGCGCCCACGGTGATGTTGGTGCGCGGCTCGGCCAGCCGCTCGGCGACGTCGCGCTGGCCGTCGCCCTTGGGCATCAACGGCGCCGCCGTCGCCGGCATGATCTGCATCAGCCCCACCGCGCCGCGCGGCGACACGGCGCGCTCGTTGAAGCCCGACTCCACGGCGATCAGCGCGTTGATCAGCTCGCTGTCCACGCCATGGCGCGCGGCCGCTTCGCGCACCCAGGGCTGCACGCGCTTGACCTCGGGGGCGATCTCCAGCCAGGTCAGGATGGCCGACGCCGAGGTGGTCTTGCCGGGCACCTTGATCGCCGCGGGCGCCGAAGCCGCTGAGTCGCCGATCACCAGGCTGTAGCGCGAGTCGAGCTGCCGGTCGGCGAAATGCGCCACGCCGTCGCCGTCGACATAGCCCCACAGCGCTGCCTGGGCGAGCGCGGCGGCGCTGCACAAGCCGAGCGTCGACCACGCGGCGCTTCACCGCGGCTCCTGGCCCAGCGCCACGCGCGCCGCGTATTCGCGGTCGAGCATGCTCATCACGATCAGCGAGTCGTAGCCGTCGGCGCCGTTGATGTTGACGCGCACGCTTTCGCGCAGCCGGCCTTCCTCGACGAAGCCTTCGCTCTGGTACAGCGCGAGCGCCCGCGTGTTGAGCTGCTTCACGTCGAGCCAGAAGCGGTGCGCGCGCAGGTCGCGAAACGCCATGCGCTTCAGCTGCCGCACGCACTCGCGTCCGAGGCCCTGGCCCTTGGGCTGCAGCACGACGCGCTTCAGCTCGACGCTGCGTGCGGGATTGCGGCAGCCCTGCAGGATCACGAAGCCCGCGGCGTCGTAGCCGACGCCCGCTTCGACGATGAAGTGGCGGAAGTCCGGAAAGCGCACCGCGCCCTCGTGCTGCGTGCGCTCCCACGGCGTGATGAACGGCAGGTTCTGCGCGTCGGTCTCCACCGAGATCACGAAGTCGAGGTCGGACAGCATCGTCGGCCGCAGGCGCAGCCGTTCGCGGATCTCAGACATCGACGTCCACCGTGTCGCTTTGCAGTTCCATCAGCTCGCGGCGCGCCTGCGCCTCGCCCTTGCCCATCAAGCGTGGTCAGCGACTGCGCGGTGGCGTCGGCGCCGAGGTCGCTGAACGCCACCTGCAGCAGGCGCCGCGTGTCGGGGTTCAGCGTGGTCTCCCACAGCTGCTCGGCGCTCATCTCGCCCAGGCCCTTGAAGCGGCTGATGGTCCAGCTCGCCTTCGCGCGCGCCTTCCTTGCGCAGCTTGTCGAGCGTGGCGGTGAGCTCGCCCTCGTCGAGCGCGTAGATCTTGGCGGCCGGCTTCTTGCCGCGCGCCGGCGCGTCGACGCGGTACAGCGGCGGCTTGGCCACGTGCACGTGGCCGCGCTCGATCAGCTTGGGGAAGTGGCGGAAGAACAAGCGTCAGCAGCAGCACCTGGATGTGCGAGCCGTCGACGTCGGCGTCGGACAGGATGCACACCTTGCCGTAGCGCAGGCCGCTGAAGTCGGGCTCGTCGTCGGGCCCGTGCGGGTCGACGCCGACGGCCACCGCGATGTCGTGGATCTCGTTGTTGGCGAACAGGCGGTCGCGCTCGACCTCCCAGGCGTTGAGCACCTTGCCGCGCAGCGGCAGGATGGCCTGCGTCTCCTTGTCGCGGCCCATCTTGGCCGAGCCGCCGGCGCGAGTCGCCCTCGACCAGGAAGAACTCGTTGAGCATCAGGTCGCGGCTCTCGCAGTCGGTGAGCTTGCCGGGCAGCACCGCCACGCCCGAGCCCTTGCGCTTCTCGACCTTCTGGCTCGCGCGCTGGCGCGTCTGCGCCTGGCGGATCACCAGGTCGGCGAGCTTGCGGCCGTGCTCGACATGCTGGTTCAGCCACAGCTCGAGCGCCGGCTTGACGTACTGCGCGACCAGCCGCAGCGCGTCGCGGCTGTTCAGCCGCTCCTTGATCTGGCCCTGGAACTGCGGGTCGAGCACCTTGGCGCTCAGCACGAAGCTGGCGCGCGAGAACACGTCCTCGGGCATCAGCTTCACGCCCTTGGGCAGCAGGGCGTGCAGCTCGACGAAGGCGCTCACCGCGCCGAACAGGCCGTCGCGCAGGCCCGCCTCGTGCGTGCCGCCGGCCACCGTGGGGATCAGGTTGACGTAGCTCTCGCGCAGCGGCTGGCCCTCTTCGGTGAAGGCCACGCACCAGGCCGCGCCCTCGCCTTCGGCGACGTTCTCGGTCTCGGCCTCGGAGGCGAACTGCTCGCCTTCGAACAGCGGGATCACCGGCTCGCCGGTCAGCGACTGCGTCAGGTAGTCGCGCAGGCCGCCCTTGAAGAGCCAGGTCTGCTCGTCTTCCTTGCCGCTGCCCTTCTCGTAGGCCAGGCTGACCGTCACGCCCGGCATCAGCACCGCCTTGCTGCGCAGCAGGTGCATCAGGTCCTGGCGCGGCAACTCGCTGCTCTCGAAGTACTTGGGGTCGGGCCACACGCGCACCGTGGTGCCGTGCGTGCGCTCGTCGGCCTTGGCCTTGCGCAGGCGCAGCTTGTCGACCACGTCGCCGCCGGCGAACGCCATCGTCGCCACCTGGCCGTCGCGCACGACGGTGACCTCCAGCCGCTTGGCCAGCGCGTTGGTGACGCTGACGCCCACGCCGTGCAGACCGCCCGAGAAGCTGTAGGCGCCGCCGGCGCCCTTGTCGAACTTGCCGCCGGCGTGCAGGCGCGCGAACACGATCTCGAGCACCGGCACCTGCTCTTCGGGGTGCAGGCCGAACGGGATGCCGCGGCCGTCGTCGTCCACCGAGACCGAGCCGTCGCCGTGCACGGTGACCGCGATGCGCTTGCCGTAGCCGGCCAGCGCCTCGTCGGCCGCGTTGTCGATCACCTCCTGGATCACGTGCAGCGGGTTGTCGGTGCGCGTGTACATGCCCGGCCGCTGCTTGACCGGCTCGAGCCCCTTGAGGACGCGGATCGACTCTTCCGCGTACTTGCCTTGCTTGGTTGCCATGGCGCGGGATTGTAGGGAGGGGTGCGGACCGTCCGCTGCTTGCCTTGGCCGCGTGTCAGCGGTCGGTAGCGCGCCATCGTCAGTCCGTCGAGGTCGATCTCGGGCTTGCGCCCGGACATCAGGTCGGCGATGACGCGGCCGGTGCCGGCGGCCATCGTCCAGCCGAGCGTGCCGTGGCCGGTGGCCAGCAGCAGGTTGGCCAGCGGCGTCGGGCCGACGATCGGCGTGCCATCGGGCGTCATCGGCCGCAGGCCGCACCAGAACTCGGCACGCGCCAGATCGCCGCCGCCCGGGAACAGATCGTTCACCACGTGGGTCAGCGTGGCGCGCCGCGGCTCGCGCAGCGCCAGGCTGTAGCCGGCCAGCTCGGCCGTGCCGCCGACGCGGATGCGCTCGCCCAGCCGCGTGACGGCGACCTTGTGCGTCTCGTCCATGATGGTCGACTCGGGCGCGCGCTGCCGCATCGACGATCGGCAGCGTGATCGAGTAGCCCTTGACCGGATACACCGGGATCCGCAATTTCAGTTGCTTCAGCAGCAACGGCGTGTAGCTGCCCAGCGCCATGCACCACCGCGTCGGCGCCCAGCGTGCCGGCCGTGGTGCGCACGCCGCTGATGCGCTCGCCGATCGCGCTCCAGCCCCAGGATCGTGGTGTCGAAGCGCAGCCGCGCGCCGCGTGCCGCCGCCATCGCCGCCAGTCGCTGCGTGAACAGATGGCAGTCGCCGGTCTCGTCGCCGGGCAGGCGCAGCGCGCCGACGAACTTGTGCTGCGTGTCGCGCAGGCCCGGCTCGACGGCGACGAAGCCGGCACGGTCGAGCACCTCGTAGGGCACGCCGTACTGCGCGCAGCACGGCGATGTCCTTGGCCGTGCCATCGAGCTGCTTCTGCGTGCGAAACAGCTGCAGCGTGCCTTGCGCGCGCTCGTCGTAGCTGATGCCGGTGGCGGCGCGCAGCGCCTTCAGGCAATCGCGGCTGTACTCGGCGATCGGCACCATGCGGCTCTTGTTGAGCGCGTAGGCCCGGCTCGTGCAGTTGGCCAGCATCATCGCGCCCCAGCGCCACATGGCCGGGTCGAGCAGCGGCCAGATGACCAGCGGGCTGTGCTGCATCAGCATCCAGTGGATCGCCTTGATCGGCACGCCCGGGCCGGCCCAGGGCGCCGAGTAGCCCGGCGACACCTCGCCGGCGTTGGCGAAGCTGGTTTCCATCGCGGCAGCGCCACGGCGCTCGATCAGCTCGACCTCGTGGCCGGCCTCGACCAGGTAGTAGGCCACCGAGACGCCGATCACGCCGCCGCCGAGAACGAGTACCCGCATCGCCTCTTCCTGTTCGCGCCCTCACCCCGCGCTGCCCAACTGTACCGATGGTCGCTGTGTCGCACCGCCTTCGCGCTTTGGGCTAGATTGCCCGCATGCATGCCACCGGGCCCGACACGCCGTCGCTCGTGGATCGTGCGCTGGGCCGGCGCCATCGCGCCGCAGGCACGGTGCTCGACCTCGCGTGCGGCCCGGGGCGTCATGTGCGCTACCTCGCCGCGCGCGGCCTGCGCGTGACCGCGGTCGACCGCGACCGCGACGCACTCGCGCCGTTCGCAAGGGCTGGCGGCGGAAGTGATCGAAGCCGATCTCGAGGCAGGTCCGTGGCCGCTGCCGGGGCGCCGCTTCGACGCGGTGGTCGTCACCAACTACCTGTGGCGCGCATTGATGCCGGCCATCGTCGGCAGCGTGGCCGACGGCGGCCTGTTGTTGTACGAAACCTTCGCGCTCGGGCAGGAGAAATTCGGCCGCCCGACGAACCCGGACTTTCTGTTGCGTGCCGGGGAACTGCTCAGCGCCGCACAGCGGTCTGCACGTGATCGCGTACGAAGACGGCAGTGCTGCAGTCGCCCGAGCGGCGCGTGCAGCGGCTGGCCGCCTGGCGCCCCAAGCCGTGCCGACGCGGTGCCGCCATCGCTTTAGCCCGGTGTCCGCAGGCTCTAGAATTGCAACCTGAAGCAGGATCCACCATGAAACCCATCGTAGGCAGCATCGTCGCCCTGGTGACGCCGATGCTCGACAACGCCGACGTCGACTACGCCGGCCTGCGGCGCCTGATCGACTGGCACATCGCCGAGGGCACCGACTGCATCGGCGTGGTCGGCACCACCGGCGAATCGCCCACCGTCACCGTCGAAGAACACTGCGAAATCATCCGCGTCGCGGTGGAACACGCGCGCGGCCGCGTGCCGATCATGGCCGGCGCCGGCGGCAACTCCACGCACGAGGCGATCGAGCTGTCGCGCTTCGCCAAGAAGGTGGGCGCCGATTGCACGCTGCAGGTCGTGCCCTACTACAACCGGCCGTCGCAGGAAGGCATCTACCGGCACTTCCGCGCCATCGCCGAGGCGGTGGACATCCCGATGGTGCTGTACAACGTGCCCGGCCGCACGGTGGCCGACATGCAGCACGACACGGTGATCAAGCTGGCCCAGGTCGACGGCATCGTCGGCATCAAGGAGGCCACCGGCAACATCGAGCGCGCGGCCTGGCTGATCAAGCAGGCGCCGCGCGGCTTCTCGATCTACTCCGGCGACGACGGCACTGCGGTCGCACTGATGCTGCTCGGCGGCCACGGCAACGTCAGCGTCACCGCCAACGTGGCGCCGCGGCTGATGCACGAGTTGTGCATGGCCGCTGTCGAAGGGCAGGCGCGCCGCGCTGCTGAGATCCACTTGAAGTTGCTGCCGGTGCATCGGCAACTGTTCTGCGAGCCGAGCCCCGCGCCCACCAAGTGGGCGATGGCCCGCCTGGGGCTGTGCGGCGCCGCCTTGCGGCTGCCGATGGTCGCGCTGTCTGCCGCCGGCCAGACGCAGGTGGAGCAGGCGCTGCGCGAGGCCGGCCTGCTTTGACAATGCGCTGTCGGCGCAACACCGGCGCGTGCTGGCGCGGTCGGATTTTTCGGAGACACCCGCAGTGACCGTTCGTTCTGCTGTGAAGCGCTGGGCCGTTTGCGGCTGTGTGGTGAGCGTCGCCGCCTGCTCGAGTTTCGAGTCGTTCGTCAGCGGCGACAAGCTCGACTACAAGAGCCAGGCGAGCAAGACGGCGCCGCTGGAGGTGCCACCGGATTTGACGCCAACTCGCTCGCGACACGCGCTACCAGCCGCAGGGCGGCGTGATCAGCGCCAGCGGGATGCAGGCCAATGTCGTCACGGCCGCAGCAACCGCGCCGATGGTGGCACCCAACGCGGTCGGCGACATGCGCATCGAGCGCGAGGGCAGCCAGCGGTGGCTGGTCACGCCGATTGCGCCCGAGCAGTTGTGGCCGCAGTTGCGCCTGTTCTGGACCGAATCCGGCTTCAGCCTCGCCGTGGACGAGGTGCAGACCGGCGTGATGGAAACCGACTGGGCCGAGAACCGCGGCAAGATCCCGATGGATGGCGTCCGGCGCCTGTTCGGCGGCATGATGGATCCGTTTTTCTCCACCGGCGAGCGCGATCGTTTTCGCACCCGGGTGGAACGAACGGCCACCGGCAGCGAGATCTACATCACCCATCGCGGCATCGAGGAGTACCTGTCCACCGAAACCAGAGATCTTCCAGTGTGGCGCAATCGGCCGAACGATCCTCAGCTCGAGGCGGCGATGCTGGTGCGCCTGATGGCGAAGTTGGGCAGCAAGCCCGAGGCCGCACGCACGCAGGTCGCCGCCGCCTCGGCGCCCGCGCGGACGGGCACGTGTGGTCAAAGGCGAGCCCGGGGCCACATTGGAGTTCGATGAATCGTTCGACCGCGCATGGCGCCGTGTCGGCCTGGCGCTCGACCGCAGCGGCTTCACGGTCGAAGACCGCGATCGTTCGGGCGGGGTGTACTTCGTGCGCTACGTCGATCCCAAGTACGCGGGCCGCGAGGAGCCGAACTTCTTCGCCAAGATGTTCAGCTCCGACAAAGGCGCCGGCAACCCGCAGCGCTACCGCATTGCGGTGAACGGGCCGGCGAGAAAACCCAGGTCGCCGTGCAGTCCTCGCAAGGCTCGCCGGAAAACAGCGAGACCGGTCAGCGCATCGTGGCGTTGCTGGTTGAAGAGCTGAAGTAGCGCGCCTACGGCTGGCAACAAAAAAACAGGCCGCCCGCAGGCGGCTTGTTGGCGTGGAGCGGCGCTGCGCTTACTTCTTCATCGCGGAGGCGGCAGCCTCGGCAGCCTTGGCAGCCGCGTCGGTGGCAGCGGCAGCAGCCGCACCAGCGGCCGCCGAGGCTGCAGCGTCGGCTGCGGAGGTGGTGGCGGCAGCCGCGGGGGCTGGGCTGGTCACGGCCGACGCAGCAGCAGCCGGGGCGGCGGCGGGCGTGGCGGGGGTTTCGGTCTTGCCGCAGGCGGCCAACGCGGCAGCGGCCACCAGGGATGCCAACAGGAGCGACTTGTTCATGCTTGTCCTCAATCGAAGGGGTGGGAGCGGTTTATTGGATGGATCTCACCGGCACGCGATGCGATGCCTGCCCGGGCAAGTGTTCCGCGCACACAGCGCCAGGCGTTACGGTGGCCAACCCAGAATTATATTCGTGGAGACCCTGAGTCCTTAGAGTCCCAGCACGGTCACCGGCCAGGCCGGCTCGCAGCGTGATACGAGCGCGTCGATGCGCTCGCGCTGCAGGACCCAATCGCGTCGTTCGGTCGTCCAACGGGCCCGCCAGTTTTCGCGGTCCAGCAACTCCAGGTAGCCGGCGTCGAACAACAAGACCGCGGGCATGTCCGACGGGTCGAGATCGGTCGGGCTCATGCACTGCACGGCATGCGAGAAAGGCTTGCGCCATGCGGCGAAGCGCGGCTGCCTGCGCTCGATGAGGTCGAAGCGCGCGCCCACCAGGTGCAACCGCCGGCCGGGCAATTGAATCCAGCGTGTCAATGCGGCGACGACCGAGTCCTGGTCGAGCGGCCAGGCGCAGAAGTCGACGTCGACCAACGTGATCTCGCGGCCTGACTTGTCGTCGAGCGCTGACAGCAATTCGCTCGCCAACCCGATGAAATCGCTGCGCGACGACACGCTCCTGCCTTGTGCTGCTTCATCGTTCATGGATCCATCCCGACGACAACCACTGTTGCACGATCGTGCGCGCCCCTTTGCTCAAGCGGCGCACGTCGGCGGCCGGGAGCACGCGCGTGTCGGCCAGCCGCCGCAGGCATTGTGCGTCGCGTTCCGCCGCGCGCACGGACTCGCCGTTGATGTACACGTGATGTGCGTCATACAGCATGCGGGTGCGCCGGTTCAGCTCGAGCGTGCGCGCCCCGAGCGCCGGCGTTTGCCGACCCGGCTCGAACCACACGCGCGCCTTGGGTTCGCTCAGCCATTGCCCGAGCGCACGCTGCAACGCCTGCGGGTCGCGATGCGCGCGCTGCCAGGCCGCGCGCGCGAACGACTCCATCGCTGAGGGAATGCGCGCGGGCGTCGCCGTGGCTGCGCTTGCGCGATCGCTGTACAGAGCACCGCCATCGGGCGCATCCGCTGCCGCGTCGGCGACACCGAGCATCAGCGCCTGCGCCAGTTCGCCGGCCCGCGGCGCACGAAAGCCGATCGACGCGGTCATGCACGCGCCGGCCGCCACGCCGTCGTGGCCCCACGCCGGCGGCAGGTAGAGCATGTCGCCGGGCTCGAGCAGCCACTCCTGGCTGGGCTCGAAGCGGCGCAACAGCTTAAGCGGCGCGCCCTCGACCAGTGACGCGTCGCGCACGCGGCCCGATTCGCCAGCGTCGCCGGCCCTGCAACTGCAGCAGGAACACGTCGTAGGCGTCGACATGCGGTCCGACGCCGCCGCCGTCGCTGGCGTACGAGACCATCAAGTCGTCGAGGCGCGCATCGGGCACGAAGCGAAACGGCCGCAGCATCTGGTGGGCTGCATCGACGAACAGGTCGACGCCTTGCACCAGCAGCGTCCAGCCCGCCTGCCGCAACGGCGGCAAGCTGCGCCGCGGCAGCGGCCCGTGTCGCACCGACCAGCCTGCGCCGAGGCGACACACCAGCCGCGATTCGACGTCGGGGTCGGCGGCCAGCGCGAACAGTTGCGCTCGCGTCAGCGGCGGCGTCGCCTGCGGCCACGCGGCGCGCACCAGCAATGGCTTGCGCTGCCAATGCCGGCGCATGAACTGCGCGGGCGACAAGCCGCCGAGCAGCCGCGTCGGTGCATGCAGATCCACGCTGCATTGTCGCCGGCAGGCCCGGCGCCGCGGTTGCGTTGTGCGATCATCGTTCGATGGAGATCGTCGCGCCGTGCGTCGTCACGCTGACCTGGGTCCTGCACGACGCGCAAGGCCAACCGATCGACGAGCTGCAAGAGCCGCTGGAGTTCTTTTTCGGCGGCGACGATCTGCTGGCCAAGGTGGAAGAGGCGTTGGCTGGGCAGCAGGAAGGCTTCGAGGCGACGCTGCACCTGGAGCCCGAGAGCGCGTTCGGCGACTACGACGCCGACTAAGGTGTGTTTCGAGGACCGCGGGTTGTTCCCGGCCGATCTGCAGGAAGGCATGCAACTCGAGGGGCTGCCCGAGGGCGCGCGCACGCACGGCATGCCTGAGGACACGGTGTACACCGTCACCGAGATCTATCCGTCGCACGTGGTGCTCGACGGCAACCACCCGTTGGCCGGCATCGCGCTGCGTCTGCACCTGAAGGTGCACGACGTGCGCGAGGCCAGCGCGGCCGAAGTCGAGCAACGCAGCGTGGCGGGCGAGCTTGTTCTCGGTGGCTGACGCGGCACCGGGCTCGGGAACGCTGCACTAGGCCTGTTCACGCTGGCCCAGGGTGCGCAGCCGCAGAGGGCGTGCTCACAACGCACCGGTGGAGCCGAAGCCTCCCGCGCCACGCGCGCTCTCGTCGAACGTGTCGACGCGGCGGAACCGCGCCTGCACCACCGGCACGATGACCATCTGCGCGATGCGCTCCAGCGGCTGCACCGTGTAGACGGCGACGCCGCGGTTCCAGCAGCTCACCATCAGCGGCCCCTGGTAATCGCTGTCGATGAGGCCCACCAGGTTGCCGAGCACGATGCCGTGTTTGTGACCGAGGCCCGAGCGCGGCAGCAGCATCGCCGCCAATCCCGGATCGCCGATGTGGATCGCCAGGCCGGTGGGGATCAGCGCCGCCTGCCCCGGTTCGAGCACGACAGCCGTGTCGATGCAGGCGCGCAGATCCAGGCCGGCGCTGCCCGCAGTGGCGTAAGCCGGCAGGTGGCCGGCCACACGCTCGTCGAGCACCCGCACGTCGATCACGGTCACGGGCGTGGCTCCAGGCGCGTGGAGATTTCGCGCACCAACTCGCGCGCCAGGCTCAGCTTGTCGGCGCTCGGCAACTGGCGCTCGCCTTGCGCGTCGACCAGCAGCAGCGTGTTGTCGTCACGGCCGAAGGTGGCGGGCCCGATGTTGCCGACGATCAGCGGCACGTTCTTGCGCTTGAGTTTTTCGCGCGCGTTGATCGCCAGGTCGTTGGTCTCGGCAGCGAAGCCCACGCAGTACGGGCGCTGCGGCAGGTGAGCCACCGCGGCCAGGATGTCGGGGTTTTCGGCCAATTCGATCGCCGGCGCGCTGTGCGTGCCGTCCTTCTTGATCTTGCGTTGCGCGTAGCTGGCCGGCCGCCAATCGGCCACCGCGGCCGTGGCGACGAACACGTGTTGCAAAGGTGCCAGCGGCAGCACGGTGTCGTGCATCTGCTGCGCGCTGGCGACGTCGATGCGTCGCACGTGGCGTGGTGTCGGCAGTTGCACCGGGCCCGCCACCAGCGTGACGTCGGCACCGGCCTCCTGCGCGGCGCGCGCGATCGCGAAACCCATTTTGCCGCTCGACAGGTTGGTGATGCCGCGCACCGGGTCGATGGCCTCGAAGGTGGGACCCGCTGTCACCATCACGCGGCGGCCTGTCAACAGCTTGGGCTGCAGCGATGCAATCACCTCGTCGCACAACTCGTCGGCTTCGAGCATGCGGCCGTCGCCGACCTCGCCGCAGGCCTGATCGCCGCTGCCCGGACCGAGCACCAGCGCGCCATCGGCCTGGACGCGCGCGACGTTGCGCTGAGTGCTCGGGTGGGCCCACATCTCGCGATTCATGGCCGGCGCCACGAGGAGCGGACAGCGCTCGATCGGCCGCGCCAGGCAGGCCAGGCTCAGCAAATCGTCGGCCAGCCCGTTGGCGAGCTTGGCGATGAAGTCGGCCGACGCCGGCGCCACGATCAGCGCATCGGCAGCGCGCGTGAGGCCGATGTGCGCCATCGCGTTGGGCTCGCGCGTGTCCCACTGGCTGGTGAACACCGGGCGCCCGCTCAGCGCCTGCAGGGTGACCGCGGTGATGAACGCTTCGGCCGCCTGCGTCATGACCACCTGCACGGTGGCGCCGGCCTTGACCAGCTCGCGCGTCAGTTCGGCGGCCTTGTAGCAGGCGATGCCGCCGCTCAGACCCAGCACGACGTGGCGGCCATCGAGGTGCAGCAATTCAGACATGGCGCGCAATGTAGCAGCGGGAAATGACCAGGCTCCTTCAGTGCGCGGCACCGTGGCACTTCTTGAACTTCAGGCCGCTGCCGCAATGACAGGGGTCGTTGCGGCCGGGCTGCGCCTCGACGCGTCGCGTCGAGGGCTTGGGCGCGTGATCGACCCAATACAGGCGCAAGCGCTGCGCGGCCAGGCAGGCGGCATCGATCTGTGCGTCACGATCGGTGGACGCTGACGCACCCGCTCGTGACACCGGCGACTGCAGATCACGAATGCATTGCATCGCGTCGTGAAAACGGCTGGCATCGCCGGCATCGGGTGCGGGCGTCACCCAGTCGGCCGCAAAATGCTCGACGGCCGCCATGAACCCGCGCGACCAGGCAACCCCCGGGCGCAACTCGTCGGCCGCCTGTTCGGCGTTGCCGAACCCCTGCGCCACGAACGCCTCGCGGTCAGCCTCTTCGTAGGCCACGATCCAGGGCGCCAGGTGCACGCTGTCGGGGTCGTCGACCAGCGCCTCGGCGTCGAGTTGCTGGGCCAGTTCGCTCCAACGCGACGACAACGCACGCTGCGCCTGTCGGGCATCGAGCGGGTCGGCGAAGACGCGTGCGAAACCATCGCCCAGCATCGCGGGCAGCCATTGCTCGAGCGTGATCGCGCGCGGGCCGGCCAGCACGCCGGTCAGGAAGCCGTCGACCCATTCGGGTGACACACGCCCGTCGAATCCGGCGAGCCGCCAGCACACCCGTTCGTAGTCACTGTCCACCAGCTCCGCAGCGGCAGCCTCCGCATTCATCGGTTCTTGATCTTTCGGATTGGTTGTCTACTTGAACGGCAGGCTAGCTTCGTGTCGAACCGGATGTCAGCAGGTCATGCACCCATCGGCGCGCCTCGTCGCCGGCCCAGTCGACCGCACCGACGATCTGATGCAACGGGCGTCCGCTGCGATCGATCATCACGGTGGTCGGAAACACGCGCGGCGTCCACGCCTTGGTGGCCGACCCGTCATGATCGAGTAGCACGGGCAACCGCAATGGTACGCGTTCGAGAAAACGCCGGATGCCGGGCTCGGTCTCCTGGTAGTTGACCGTCAGCACGACCAGAGGGTCGGCTCGATGCCGTTTGGCCAGCGCCTCCAGCGAGGGCATCTCTTCGCGACACGGTTCGCACCAGGTGGCCCAGAAGTTGAGCAGCACGGCGCGGCCCTGCAGCGCCGACAGGTGCCAGGCCTTGCCGTCGAGGTCGGTCAACGACAGCGGTGGCGCCGGACGCGCTGCCGCCCAGGGCCGCACTTGATAGGCGCGCGCGCCGGCTGCAAACCCGAGAAGTGCGCACAACAGCGCACGGCGTTTGAACGATTGAATGCCATCCATGCGCAACCTGCAGGCGCGCACTGTACGCCACGGCCATCGGCCCCATGTCCGGCGGGTCAATGTCCTGCCGGTCGTTGCCCGAAGGGTTGGCGACCTCTGCGTCCAGCCTGGTCGCCCAGGCGTCACGGCGCGATGCGCGGCGGGTCCGGATGCAGCCGCGCCATCGCGTGGGCGTCGACATAGCGGCCGTCGCGCAGCGCATAGGCGCGGTGCGTGCCTTCGTGCTCGAAGCCGAACTTGCGATACAGCGCGATCGCGGCCACGTTGTCGGTGTACACCGTCAGTTCGATGCGCAAGCAGCCGAGCCAGCGGTCGGCCGCGTCGAGCAGCGCCGCCATCAGCCGCGAGCCGACGCCCTGGCGTTGCCAATCTTTGGCCACCGAGATGCCCATGCTCAACGCATGGCGCCGGCGCAAGGTCGGTGACGCCGGGTGCAGCCCGGCGCTGCCGACGATGCGCGAGCCGGCTTCGGCCACCAGCATCAGCTCGTTGCGGCCCGGCGCATCCCACTCGGCCAGACGGGTGCGCCAGCCTTCGATGCTGGGGTACGGCAGTTGCAGCAGACCGCCGAACACATCGGGTTCGGACATCAGCGCGGCCAGGCTCTCGGCATCGCTGGGGCGCACGCGGCGGATCGTGATGTCGGTCATGTGACTACCTCCCGCAGAGGGCCCACCCGCGGCCGCTTCACCGCGCGTACGGTGGCCCTTACAGCCGCTCGGCGACCCAGCCGCGCACCGACGCCAGCGCCTGCGGCAGCTTGCCGGCATCGGTGCCGCCGGCCATCGCGAGGTCGGCCTTGCCGCCGCCCTTGCCGCCGACCTGCTGAGCCACGAAGTTGACGAGGTCGCCCGCCTTGACGCGCCCGGTGCTGTCGCTGGTGACGCCGGCGGCCAGCTGAACCTTGGCGCCGTCGACCGCCGCCAGCACGATGGCAGCGCTCTTGAGCTTGTCCTTCAGCTTGTCCATCGTCTCGCGCAGCGTCTTCGCATCGGCGCCATGCAAGCGTGGCGGCCAGCACCTTCAGGCCCTTGACGTCGACCGCCTGCGCCAGCAACTCGTCGCCCTGCGCGGACGCCAGCCTGCCCTTCAAGGCGGCGAGTTCCTTCTCCAGCGAGCGCACCTGATCGAGCACCGCGCCGACACGCCCTTGCAGCTCCGACGGCGTCACCTTCAGCGAGCCTGCCACCTGCGACACCGTGGATTCGAGCTGCTGCAGATACGCCAGCGCGTTGTCGCCGGTCAGCGCCTCGACGCGGCGCACGCCGGCAGCCACGCCGCCTTCGGAGACGATCTTGAACAGGCCGATGTCGCCGGTGCGCTGCACGTGGGTGCCGCCGCACAGCTCGCGGCTCGAGCCGATGTCGAGCACGCGCACGTCGGCGCCGTACTTCTCGCCGAACAGCATCACCGCGCCGAGCTTCTGCGCATCGTCCATGCTCATCACGCGCGCCTGCGTCGGCGTGTTGGCCAGCACCTCGGCGTTGACCAGCGCCTCGACCTTGCGGATCTGCTCGTCGCTCACCGGCGCGTTGTGCGCAAAGTCGAAGCGCGTGTGGTCGGCATCGACCAGCGAGCCCTTCTGCTGCACGTGCGCACCGAGCACCTCGCGCAGCGCCTTGTGCATCAGGTGCGTGACGCTGTGGTTGCGCATCGTCCTGGCGCGCTTGTCGCCGTCGACTCGCGCGTTGAGCGTGTCGCCGACCGCGATCGTGCCCTCCGCCACGTGCACCTGGTGGCCGAACACGTCGGCCTGGATCTTGGTGGTGTCTTCCACCACCGCCCGCGACGTGGCGTTGCGCAGCTCGCCGGTGTCGCCCACCTGGCCGCCGCTCTCGGCATAAAACGGCGTGTGGTCGAGCACGATCACCGCATCGTCGCCGGCCTTGACGCTGCTTCACCGGCGCGCCGTCGATGTACAGCGCGGTGACCTTGGCGTTTTCGCGCGCGAGGCCGTCGTAGCCGTGGAACGTGGTCGGCGTGCCGCTGTAGGCCAGGCCTGCAGCCATCTTGAACTTGGCGGCCGCCCTCGCCTGCTCGCGCTGGCGCTTCATCGCGGCGTTGAAGCCCGCCTCGTCGACCGTGACGCCGCGCTCGCGGCACACGTCGGCCGTGAGGTCGAGCGGAAAGCCGAAGGTGTCGTGCAGCTTGAACGCCGTGTCGCCGTCGATCTGCCTTCGGCGCCACCGCGCCAGCGCCGCTTCCAGGATCTCCATGCCGTTGGCGATGGTCTGGAAGAAGCGCTCCTCCTCGACCTTGAGCACTTCGGTCACGCGTGCGCGCCTCGCGCCGCAGCTCCGGATAGGCGTCGCCCATCTCGGCCGCCAGCGGCGCCACCAGCTTGTGGAAGAACGGCTTGCGCGCACCCAGCTTGTAGCCGTGGCGAATCGCGCGCCGCGCGATGCGGCGCAGCACGTAGCCGCGGCCCTTCGTTGCCCGGGATCACGCCGTCGGCCACCGTGAAGGCGCAGGCGCGGATGTGATCGGCGATCACCTTCAGCGACGGCGTCTGCAGGTCCGCGATCGGTGCGGCGCCCGCCGCCGCCACCGCATCGCGCGTGGCCGCCAGCAGCTTGGCGAACAGGTCGATCTCGTAGTTCGAGTGCACGTGCTGCAGCACCGCCGTCAGCCGCTCCAGCCCCATGCCGGTGTCGACGCTCGGCTTGGGCAGCTTGTGCATCACGCCGTCTTCGGTGCGGTTGAACTGCATGAAGACGTTGTTCCAGATCTCGATGTAGCGGTCGCCGTCCTGCTCGGCGCTGCCCGGCGGGCCGCCCGCGACCTCGGGGCCGTGGTCGTAGAAGATCTCCAGCACGGGCCGCAGGGGCCGGTGTCGCCCATCATCCAGAAGTTGTCGGACTGCGTAGCGCGCGCCCTTGTTGTCGCCGATGCGCACGATGCGCTCGGGCGGCAGGCCGATGTCCTTGCAGCCAGATGTCGTAGGCCTCGTCGTCCTCGGCGTACACCGTGGCCCAGAGTTTCTCGGCCGGCAGCTTGTATTGCACGGTCAGCAGTTCCCACGCGTACTTCAGCGCATCGCGCTTGAAGTAGTCGCCGAAGCTGAAGTTGCCCAGCATCTCGAAGAACGTGTGGTGGCGCGCCGTGTAGCCCACGTTCTCCAGGTCGTTGTGCTTGCCGCCGGCGCGGATGCACTTTTGCGCGGTCGCCGCGCGGGTGTACGGCCGCTTGTCGAAGCCGAGGAAGACGTCCTTGAACTGGTTCATCCCGGCGTTGGTGAACAGCAGCGTCGGGTCGTCGCCGGGCACCACCGGCGAGCTGGCCACCACCTGGTGGCCCTTGGACTCGAAGAAGCTCAGGAACGTGGCGCGGATTTCGGCGGCTTTCATCGTGCTTTCGGGCAGCTGTGAGGCGCCGTGGAACCCTGCGGACCAGGCATACACTGGCCAAGCGGCGGCGAAGGGCGTGATTTTATCGTCGGGCACCCGGCACGGGCTTTGCGACCGGGTTGGCTCCCAGTCGACGACCGGCTTAGCATCAACACCATTGGTGAGGGGCCTATGAACGCAATCCATTCCTTCGGATCCTTCCTCTCGCTGCAGCCGCGCTGGCTGCTCGCCGTGGCGACCACCTTGGGTCTTGCCTGCCTGCCGGCGCAGGCCTGGGAGCCCACCGCGCCGGTGGAGCTGGTGGTGCCCGCCGGCACCGGCGGCGGCGCCGACCAGATGGCGCGCTTCATCCAGGAGATGGTCAAGAAGCACAACCTGATGGCGCAGCCGCTCAATGTGGTCAACAAGTCGGGCAACTCGGGGGCCGAAGGCCTGCTCGACGTCAAGGCCGCGCAGGGCAACCCGCATAAGCTGATCATCACGCTGTCCAACCTGTTCACGACGCCGCTGGCCACCGGCACCAAGTTCACCTGGCAGGACATCACCCCGGTGCAGATGCTCGCGCTGGACCAGTTCATCCTGTGGGTCAACGCCAAGTCGCCGCACCAGTCGGCCAAGGACGTGATCGATGCGATGCACGCCGCGGCGCCCGGCAGCATCAAGCTCGGCGGCACCGGCAGCAAGCAGGAAGACCAGCTGATCAGCGTGCTGCTCGAAACGGCCGGCGGCACGCGCCTGACCTATGTGCCGCTGAAAGGCGGCGGCGACGTGGCCAAGGCGCTCGCGGCCGGCGACGTCGACCTCACGGTCAACAACCCGATCGAGGGCGAAAAGCTCTGGCGCGAGGGCACGCTGCGGCCCCTGTGCGTGTTCGACGGCGCCCGCATCGACTACCGCGAGAAGATCGCCGGCCAGATGAGCTGGAACGACGTGCCCACCTGCATGTCGTTCGGCATCCCGGTGCAATACCTGATGATGCGCGGCATCTTCATGTCGCCCGGCGCCACGCCCGAGCAGGTGGCGTACTACCAGCAGGTGCTGGGCAAGGTGCGGGCACAGCCCGAGTGGAAGGCTTTCATGGCCCAGGGCGCGTTCAAGCCCAACACCATGAGCGGCGAGCCGTTCGTGCAGTGGCTCGACCGCAGCGAGAGCTTTCACCGCGTGTTGATGCGCGAGGCCAAGCTGATGGCGCCCAACCCCAACAACACGGTGGTCACCGCCGCCCCGGCACCGGCACCGGCGCCCAAGAAGTGACGCCTCGCCGGCGCAGCGTGCTGGCGCTTGCGTGACTGCGCCGGCCGCGCGGCCGGGTATAGGATGATTCCGCTTGCTCCGGCCTGTCCGCCGGGGGCTCACAGGAACGCATCCGCCATGTCCAGCGCCGCCAGGTTCAGTTGGGAAGATCCGCTGCTGCTCGACGAGCAGCTCACCGACGACGAGCGCCAGGTGCGCGACGCCGCCCGCGAGTATTGCCAGGGGCGTCTCGCGCCGCGTGTGCTCGAGGCGTTTCGCCACGAGAAGACCGATGTCTCGATCTTCCGCGAGATGGGCTCGCTCGGCATGCTCGGGCCGACGATTCCCGAGGCCTACGGCGGAGCCGGCCTGAACTACGTGTGCTACGGCCTCGTGGCGCGCGAGGTCGAGCGCATCGACTCGGGTTATCGCTCGATGATGAGCGTGCAAAGCTCGCTGGTGATGGTGCCGATCCACGAGTTCGGCACCGAGGCGCAGAAGCGCAAGTACCTGCCCAAGCTGGCCACCGGCGAGTGGATCGGCTGCTTCGGCCTGACCGAGCCCAACCACGGCTCGGACCCCGGCAGCATGGTCACGCGCGCGAAGAAGGTGCCCGGCGGCTACTCCTTGAGCGGCGCCAAGATGTGGATCACCAACTCGCCGATCGCCGACGTGTTCGTGATCTGGGCCAAGGACGACGGCGGCCAGATCCGCGGCTTCATCCTCGACAAGGGCGCCAAGGGCCTGAGCGCGCCGACGATCCACAGCAAGATCGGCCTGCGCGCCAGCATCACCGGCGAGGTGGTGATGGACGAGGTGTTCTGCCCCGACGAGAACGCGTTCCCCGACGTGCGCGGCCTGAAGGGGCCGTTCACCTGCCTGAACAGCGCGCGCTACGGCATCGCGTGGGGGGCGCTGGGCGCCGCCGAAGACTGCATGCACCGCGCGCGGCAGTACGTGCTCGACCGCAAGCAGTTCGGCCGCCCGCTGGCGGCAAACCAGCTGGTGCAGAAGAAGCTCGCCGACATGCTGACCGACATCAGCCTCGGGCTGCAGGGTTGCCTGCGCCTGGGCCGCCTGAAGGACGAAGGCAAGGCCGCGGTCGAGACCACCAGCATCCTCAAGCGCAACAGTTGCGGCAAGGCGCTCGACATCGCGCGCGTGGCGCGCGACATGATGGGCGGCAACGGCATCAGCGACGAGTTCGGTGTGGCGCGCCATCTGGTCAACCTCGAGGTGGTCAACACCTACGAAGGCACGCACGACATCCATGCGCTGATCCTCGGTCGGGCGATCACCGGGTCATCCAGGCCGTTCACCGCATGAGCAGGCCCGCAGCCGCTCGCCGGGCTGCGCGTGCTCGACCTGAGCCGCGTGCTGGCAGGCCCGTGGTGCGGCCAACTGCTCGCCGACTACGGTGCCGACGTCATCAAGGTCGAGCGCCCCGAAGTCGGCGACGACACCCGCACCTGGGGGCCGCCGTGGTGGGGCGGCGCCGCGAGACCAGATGTCGGCCTACTACCTGAGCGCCAACCGAGGCAAGCGCTCGATCGCCATCGACATCGCCACTGCTGAAGGCGCGGCGCTGGTCAAGCAGCTCGCCGCGCACGCCGACGTGCTGCTGGAAAACTACAAGGTCGGCCAACTGGCCAAGTACGGGCTCGATCACGCGACGCTCGGCCGACTCAACCCGCGCCTGATCTATTGCTCGATCACCGGTTACGGACAGGACGGCCCGTACGCGCCGGCCGCCGGCTACGACTTCGCGATCCAGGCCACCGGCGGACTGATGAGCGTGACCGGAGAGAAAGACGGCACGCCCGGCGCCGAGCCGCAGAAGGTGGGCGTCGCGGTGGCCGACCTCTTCACCGGCCTGTACGCGACCACCGCGATCCTGGCTGCGCTGCAGGAGCGTCACCGCAGCGGCCGCGGCCGCTGGATCGACGCCGCGCTGCTCGACACGCAGCTGGCGATGCTGGCCAACCAGGCCAGCAACTACCTGGTGGGCGGCAAGACGCCCAAGCGCATGGGCAATGCGCACATCAACGTGGTGCCTTACCAGGTGTTCAAGACGCAGGACGGCCACATCGTGCTGGCGGTCGGCAACGACGGGCAGTTCCAGCGCTTTTGCAAGCTGGCCGGCCGCGAAGCGGTCGGCACCGACGCGCTGTTCGCAACCAACGCGCTGCGAATTGAACACCGCGAGGCACTGACCGCCGAGATCGCCGTCTGGATGCGCGAACGCACGACCGCGCAATGGACCGCGCTGCTCGAGCCCAACGCGGTGCCGTGCGCGCCGATCCTCGAGTTGCCAGAGGTGTTCCAACACCCGCAGGTGGTGGCACGCGGCATGAAGATCCACAACGCCGGCATGCCCATGGTCGCCGCGCCGATGCGACTGGACGACGAGCGCGCAGTATCGAACCGTCCGGCGCCGAAGCTCGACGAGCACGGCGCCGCCATCCGCGACGCGCTGGCCGGCTCAGACGCCTGGCCCGCAGCCGAGTGAAGGAGCCCACCATGGACATGAAGACCTCGCCGCTGTCGTCGCTGCACGACGCCGCGCTGCTGCGAACCAACGCGCTGATCGACGGGCACTGGATCGGCGGCGACAGCCGCTTCGCGGTCAACGACCCGGCCACCGGCCGCAAGCTCGCCGACGTGGCCAATCTCGGCGCCGATGAAACCGAGCGCGCGATCATCGCCGCCAACACCGCCTGGCCGGTGTGGCGCGGCAAGACCGCCAAGGAGCGCCACGCGATCCTGATGAAGTGGTTCGCGCTGCTGAATCAGCATGCCGACGACCTGGCGCGCATCATGACCGCCGAGCAGGGCAAGCCGCTGGCCGAGGCGCGCGGCGAGGTGATCTACGGCGCCAGCTTCATCGAGTGGTTCGCCGAGGAAGGCAAGCGGATCTACGGCGAAACCATCCCCACCACCGACCCCAACAAGCGCACGGTGGTCATCAAGCAGGCGATCGGCGTCTGCGCGGCGATCACGCCGTGGAATTTTCCGATCGCGATGATCACGCGCAAGGTGGCGCCGGCGCTGGCCGCCGGCTGCCCGGTGATCATCAAGCCCGCCGAAGCCACGCCGCTGTCGGCGCTGGCGTGCGCAGAACTCGCGCAGCGCGCCGGCATGCCCGCCGGCGTGCTCAACGTGGTGACGGCCGACGCCACACGTTCGATCGAAGTCGGCCAGGCGCTGTGTGCCTCCGACGTGGTGCGCCACCTGTCGTTCACCGGCTCCACCGAGGTCGGCCGCATCCTGATGCAGCAATGCGCGCCGACGGTCAAGAAGATGTCGCTCGAGCTCGGCGGCAACGCGCCGTTCATCGTGTTCGACGATGCCGACATCGACAGCGCGGTCGACGGCGCGATGGTCAGCAAGTACCGCAACGCCGGCCAGACCTGCGTCTGCGCCAACCGGCTGTTCGTGCAGGACGCCGTCTACGACCGCTTCGTGCAGAAGCTGGCCGAGAAGTCCAAGGGCATCCGCGTCGGCAACGGCTTCGAGGCCGGCGTCAACCAGGGGCCGCTGATCGACAGCCAGGCGATGGCCAAGGTCGAGGCCCACGTGGCCGATGCGCTGGCCAAGGGCGCGCGGGTGGTGTCCGGCGGCAGCCGCATCGGCGAGCGCTTCTACACGCCCACCGTGCTGGCCGACGTCACCTCCGACATGCTGTGCGCGCGCGAGGAGACCTTCGGCCCGGTGGCGCCGGTGTTTCGCTTCAAGACCGAGGCCGAGGCGATCACGCTGGCCAACGCCACCGAATTCGGCCTGGCCAGCTACTTCTACAGCCGCGACGTCGGCCGCATCTTCCGCGTCGCCGAGGCGCTCGAGTACGGCATGGTGGGCATCAACACCGGGCTGATCTCGGTGGCCGAGGTGCCGTTCGGCGGCGTCAAGCAGTCGGGCCTGGGGCGCGAAGGCTCGCACCACGGCATCGACGACTACGTCGAGATCAAGTACCTGTGCCTGGGTGACCTCAACAAGTAGCGGCCCGCTCGGGCGAGCCACGGCTCATCTCAGAGCTGGCTCGGCACCTCGTCGTTGGCCGCCGCATCGCCGCGGTCGATGCGGCTGAAGAAGCCGGCGCGGCCCTGCGGGTTGTTCTGCGAGGCCTGGCTCGCGGCCAGCCGCAGCAGCGTGTCGGCGTCACGCCCGTCGCCGGGGTAACGCGCCACGCCGGCACCCACCGCCACCGCGAGATCCAGCCCCGCCACGCTGAGCGGGCGCTGCAGGCTCTGCGTCAGTTTGGCAACCACCCGTTCGCCGTCGGCCGCGTCGTCGATCCAGGCCAGCAGCACGGCAAAACGGTCGGCGCCCAGTGCCGCCACCACGTCGCTGGCGCGCAGGCCCGAACGCAGCCGCACGGCGATCTTGCGGCGCAGCACGTTGGCCGCCTCGGCGCCCAGCCTGGCTTCCGCGGCGGCGAGGCCCTCGATGCGCAGCGCCAGCAGCGCCATCGGCGCGGGCTCGCGCTCGCGCAGCGCCAACAGGTGGGTCATGTGCTCCATCAGTTGCGCGTGGTTGGGCAGCCCGGTGTTGAGATCGGTGGCGTAGGCGCGCCGCGCCGCCAGCTCCAGCCACTTGCGCTGCGCGCCCTGCCGCAGCGCCAGCGCCAGGCGGTCGGCACCCGCATCGCGGGTCGGCACCACTTCCTGCACGCCCAGTTGCAGGAGCCGCACGACGTCGGGCGCCGCAGGCTCGGGCGTCAGCACCACCAGCGCCATGTCGAGCACGGCATGCGACAGCGCGTTCCAGTGCATGAGTGCGTGCAACTCGGCGGCGCTGGCCGCCTGCAGCAGCAGCGCGTCGAAGCGGTTGAGCTTGATCTGCTCGGCCGCGTCTGCGAGGCTGCCGCAGCCCTGCACGATGAAGGGTCCGAACGACGACGTCGCCAGATCGGGTGGCGACCCACCCTGGAACAGCACTTGAATCGGTGCGCTCATCGGGCGCCGATCGTGCGCCATGGCGGCTAACCTGGGCAGGCTCGGAAACACCGAGCGCTCGATTCCTGGCTTTGCGGGGCGCGCCGTCACGCGCGACGTGGAGCGGGTGAAGGGAATCGAACCCTCGTATGAAGCTTGGGAAGCTGCCGTTCTGCCATTGAACTACACCCGCAGCCCGCGGCATTCTAATCGCCGGTGCCAGGCCAGACGCGCCAGCAGCCGGGGTAGCCCTCTCGATGGCGGCGCCCCAAGCGTGCCAGAGTGTCGCTGTTGCGCATCGACCTGAAGCCGTGAATCGATTCGCCCTCACAGACCCGCTCGACGAAGCGCGCACCGCGATCTCGCGGCGCATTCTCGTCGTCGCGACCGTGGTGTTCGCGCTCGGCGCGCTGCTGCTGGCCACCGGCCCGTTTCCGATCCCGTTTCGGGCGGCGCTGGTGGCCTGCTTCGCGGTCGCAGCGTTGCTGTCGTGGGGCGCCACCCGCTGGCGCGGCGACCAGGCGCAATGGGCGGTGGTCGGCGTCAACGTCGTTGCGCTGGGCCTGGTGGCGGCGTATGCGGCGTTGAGCGGGCTGGGCCTGAATGCTCCGGCGATCGGCTTCATGACGCTGCTGACGATGGCGGTCTGCGCCGCCGTTGGCACGCGCACCGGGGTCATCACGGCGGCCGTCAGTGTGGTCTCGTTGCTGGCGTTGGCCTGGGCGGAGCATCGTGGCCTGATCGCGGGCGCCGGGTTGCTGCCCGACCTGGGGCTCGAGCGCCGCCTGGTCAACCACGTGCTGGTGGTGGCCGCCAGCCTGGCTTGCGGCGTGATGGTGGCCCAGGTGCTGCTGATGCACCGCCGCGCCAGCGACGAACGCGAGGCGCGTTTCGTCGGGCTGCTCGGCATCGCGGTGGACACCTACTGGGAGCTCGACGCCGCGTTGAGCACCACCGCCGTCTGGCGGCGCACCCACGACGGCCGCTTCGTCAAGATGGAGCAGCACTTTCCCGGCGCCGTGGAACAGACCCGAATGGGCCACCGACGCAGCGGCCACCGCCGCCCACAAGAGGGCCTACGACTTGCAGCGGCCCTTTCGCGACCTGCACGCGCAATGGCGTCGGCGCGACGGCGGCATCCGCCACGAGTTGATCAGCGGCGAGCCGCGCTTCGATCCGGCGGGCCGCTTCGTCGGCTACTGGGGGGTCGGCCGCGACATCACCGCCAACGTGCTGCTTCAGCAGTCGGCCCGGGCCAGCGAGGCGCGCTACCGCGATCTGTTCGAGGTGTCGCCGCTGGCGCTGGTGATCCACCAGGATTGGCGCGTGGTCGACGCCAATGCGGTGGCCGTGGCGATGTTCGGCTACCCGGATCTGGCGGCGATGAAGGGGCAGCATCTGCTGCTGCACCTGGGCGCGGCGGACCAGGAGACGCTGGCGCGCCAGCGCCAGGCCGCGGTGCAAAGGGGTGCGCGCCTGGCGCCGGTGGTGTACCAGGCCACCACGCGCGACGGGCGCCGCCTGATGCTGCGCGCCAGCGCCACGCGCCTGGACGACGAGAGCCAGCCCGCCGTGTTGTCGATCTTCGACGACATCACCGAGCTGCACGACGCCCAGGAGGCCCTGCGCCGCTCGGAGACCACGCTGTCGCATCTGGTGGCCACCAGCCCCGACCTGATCACGCTGACCGACCTCGAGACCGGCCAGTACGTGATGGTCAACGACACCTTCACGCGCTTCACCGGCTTCACGCGCGAGCAGGCGATCGGCCACACCGCGCTGGAGCTCGGCATCTGGGGCGATCCGCAGCAGCGGGCCGCCTTCGTCGAAGCGGTGCGCAGCCGCGGCACGTTGAGCGACTGGCCGCAGGAGTTCGTGTCGCGCTCGGGTCAACGCTTCCAGTTGCTGCTGTCGGCGGCGTTGTTCGAGCTCGAGGGCCGCCGCTACCTGGTGCTCAACGGGCGCGACATCTCGGAGAGCGAACGCACGCGGCTGGCACACGAGGCCGTGCTGCAGAACGCCTCGCTGGGCATCGCGTTCACCCGCGAGCTGGTCTTCATGCAGGCCAATCCGGCGTTCGAGCAGATGCTGGGCTGGGAGCGCGGCACGCTGACCGGCCAGCGCGGGCGCGTGGTCTGGGACAGCGATGCGGAGTACAGGCAGGTCGGCGTGCTTGATCAACGAGCGCCTCCGGCGCGGCGAGCCGGTCGAATTCGTGCACGAGCTGACACGACGCGACGGCAAGCGGTTCTGGGGACGCGTGCTGGCCAAGGCGCTGGACCTGACGCACCCGCTGCGCGGCGGCACCGTCTGGATCGTCGAGGACATCACCGAGCGTCGCCGCACTGAACAGGCGCTGGCCAAGGCGCGCGACGATGCCGAGGCCGCCAACCGTGCCAAGAGCGCGTTCCTCGCCAACACGAGCCACGAGATCCGCACGCCGCTGAATGGCCTGGTCGGGCTGGCAAGGCTGGCACGCCGCCCCGAAGTCGATGAAGCGCGGCGCCGCCAGTACCTCGACCAGATCGGCGACAGCGCCGAGACGCTGACCGCGGTGATCTCCGACGTGCTCGATCTGTCCAAGATCGAAGCCGGCAAGCTGCTGATCGACCACATCGCCTTCGACCTCGCCTCGTTGTTCGAGTCGCTGGGCCGTGTCTACAGCACGCTGGCCGACGCGCGCGGCCTCGTCTACGAGCAGCGCATCGACCCGGCCGTGCCGCGTCGTGCGGTGGGCGATCCGGTGCGCTTGCGCCAGATCCTCACCAACTATCTGAACAATGCGTTGAAGTTCACCCAGCACGGCCGCATCGGCCTGGCCGCGTCGGCGCCGCGCGCGCGGCTGGCTGCGCGTCGAGGTCAGCGACACCGGCCCGGGCATCACGGCCGAGATTCAGCAACTGTTGTTCACCCCATTCACGCAGGGCGACACGTCGACCACGCGCCGCTTCGGGGGCACCGGCCTCGGGCTGTCGATCTGCCGCGAACTGGCCAGCCTGATGCACGGCAGCGTGGGTGTCGACAGCGCGGTCGGGCGCCGGCAGCCGCTTCTGGGCCGAGTTGCCGCTCGACAGCGCCCCGGCTTACGCACCCGACACCGGCTTCGGCGACGAGGAGCACCCCGCCGCGTTGGCCGGCGCGCGCGTGCTGATGGCCGAAGACAACGCGGTCAACATGACGATCGCCGTGGCGATGCTCGAGCAGTGGGGCGTCAACGTCACGCAGGCCGGCGACGGTGCGCAAGCCCTCGAGGCGGTGGCGCAGGCCGAGCGCTCGGGCCAGCCGTTCGACGTCGTGCTGATGGACGTGCAGATGCCGGCGATGAGCGGCTACGAGGCCACTCGCCTGCTGCGCGAACGCCACGATCCGCAGATGCTGCCGATCATCGCGTTGACGGCCGCCGCGTTGACCTCCGAGCGCGAACTGGCGCTGGCGGCCGGCATGAACGACTTCCTGACCAAGCCGATCGATGCGCAGCGGCTGCGCGACACGCTGGTCGCGACGCTCGACGCGCGGCGCGCGGCGCAAGCCCATGCCCCGTAGCGGCATGCCGGGCATCGATGTGGGCGACGCGCCGCCAGCGGCCGAGCGCGATCGAGCGGTGCGCAGCTACGTGCTGCGCGCCGGGCGCATGGGCAGCGGACAGCAACGGGCCTTGCGCGAGTTGGCGCCGCACTTCGTGGTGCCGTTTGCGCCGCAGCGCCTCGACGTGGCAGCCGCCTTTGGTCGCGACGCCGCGCTGGTGCTCGAGATCGGCTTCGGCATGGGCGACGCCACGGCGGCGATCGCGGCGGCTTCTCCAGGCATCAATTTCCTCGGCGTCGAGGTGCACCCACCCGGTGTCGGCGCGCTGCTGCAGCGAATCGACGCGCTCGGCCTGCATAACGTGCGCATCGTGCAGCACGACGCCGTCGCGGTGCTGACCCACATGGTCGCGCCGCAGTCGCTGGCCGGCGCGATGGTGTTCTTTCCCGATCCATGGCCCAAGAAGCGCCATCACAAGCGCAGGCTGGTCCAGCCGCCGCTGGTGTCGCTGCTGGCCTCACGGCTGGCCAGCGGCGCGACGCTGCACCTGGCCACCGACTGGGAGCCGTACGCGCAGCAGATGCTGGAGGTGTTGAGCGGCGAGGCGACGCTGCGTCAACACCGCCACTGGCTTTGCAGCCGCGGCCAGCCTATCGGCCGGCCACCAAGTTCGAGCAACGCGGCGATCGTCTCGGGCACGCGAGCCGCGATCTGGTCTTCCGCAAGCGCTGAGGCTGAGGGGTCAGTCGCCCTGCGGGCAGCGCTCGCGCCTGCATGCGCTCGCCCCTCCTGAGCCACTGCGCCAGCGCAGCAGGCGCTGGCTCGATGCGCTCAGTCGGTCCACTGCACCAGGCCGCTCCACGCGGTCACCAGCACCACCACGCCGAAGGCGATGCGATACCAGGCGAACGGCACGAAGCTGTGGCTCGAGACGTAGCGCAGCAGCCAGCGCACGCAGAAGAAGGCGCGAGACGAACGACGTCAGCATGCCGACGCGTCCACATGCCGAGGTCGCTGCTCACCAGCAGCGCCCGCTCCTTCCACAGCGAGTAGGCGCCGGCGAGCATCAGCGTCGGGATCGCCAGGAAGAACGTGAACTCGGTCGCCGCGCGCCGCGACAGGCCGAACAGCATGCCGCCGATGATCGTGGCGCCGGAGCGGCTGGTGCCCGGGATCAGCGCGAAGGCCTGCGCGATGCCGACCTTCAGCGCGTCGAGCGCCGTCATGTCGTCGACATCGACGACGCGCACGCGGTGCGCGCGGCGTTCGGCCCACAGGATGATCAGGCCGCCGAGGATGAAGGTGGCGGCCACCGTCGGCGCATTGAACAGGTTCGCCTTCAACGCGCTTGCCGAACAGCAGCCCGAGCAGCGCCAGCGGGCATGAAGGCGATCGCCACGTTGACCAGCAGGCGGCGCGCCTTGGCATCGCGGCCGGCGTGGGTCAGCACGTGGCCGATGCGCGCGCGGTACTCCCAGATCACGGCCAGCATCGCCGCCGACTGGATGACGATCTCGAACAGCTTGCCGCGTTCGTCGTTGAAATCGAGCAGCGCGCCGGCGAGGATCAGGTGCCCGGTGGACGAGACCGGCAGGAACTCGGTCAGGCCCTCGACGACACCCATCACCGCGGCCTTGACCAGCAACACCCAATCCAATCGCGTCCTCCCGTTGCTTGCAGCGGCGCATGATACGGGCGGGTCCTCGGTGCTCGCGGGCGGCGTCGGGGTCGCGGTTGCACCCTCTTGTGCCATTGGCCCGGCGCGGCGCAATCTGCCGCGCGCGCGCCAGGCAAGCCGCGTTGGCCCGGTTGACCCGGCCGTTCCGGCTCGATTACATTACTGACCGGTCAGTCATTAATATGAACGACACCGTCACCCCCATCCGCCGGCGCCAGAAGGAAGCGCGGCCCCAGCAGCTGCTCGACGCCGCGCTGACGCTGTTCGTCGAAAAGGGCTTCGCCGCCACCCGTGCCGAAGAAGTGGCGCAGCGCGCCGGTGTCTCCAAGGGCACCCTCTACCTCTACTACCCGAGCAAGGAAGAGCTGCTCAAGGCGGTGATCCGCGAGCACCTGTCGTCGCGCATCGCCGCCGGCGCGGCGCAGGCCGACCAGCATCGCGGCCCAGCGGCCGACCTGCTGCGCGAGGTGTTCAGCCGCTGGTGGCTCGAAGTGTTCGACAGCCCGACCTCGGGCGTGTTCAAGCTGATCATCACCGAGGTGCGCAACTTCCCCGACATCGCGGAGTTCTACGGCCGCGAGGTGGTGCAACCGGGCGAGCAACTGATCGCGCGCATCGTGCAGCGCGGCATCGACAGCGGCGAATTCGATGACCTCGACGTCTCCGCCGTCGTGCACTCGCTGGTGCTGCCGATGGTCATGCTGTGCCTGCACAAGCACTCGCTGGGCGCCTGCTCGGCGCATCACGAGGACTTCGATCCCCACGCGTTCATCCGTCAGCACATCGATCTGGTGATCCGCGGCCTGGTGCGCCAGCGTGCCGACGCGCAGCAACCTCGGCGCGCGGGCCGCAGGCACTGAAGGCCCCCGTAAAATTTGCGCTTCCGGTCGCCGGCCTCGTGTCCGCAACAAAGCACATGAATCTCGAACTCGCCCGCTTCAACATGATCGAGCAGCAGATCCGGCCGTGGAACGTGCTCGATCCCGGCCGTGCTCAGCCTGCTGGCGGTGGTGCGCCGCGAAGACTTCGTGCCGGCCGCCTACCGCGCCCTCGCGTTCGTCGACTGCGAGGTGCCGCTGCCCGAGGGCCAGTGCATGCTGGCGCCCAAGGTCGAGGCGCGGCTGCTGCAGGAGGCCGGCGTGCAGCGCCACGAGCGGGTGCTCGAGGTCGGCGCCGGCTCGGGCTTCATGGCGGCGCTGCTGGCGCATCGCGCGCGTTCGGTGCTGACGCTCGAGCTGCACGCCGGGCTGGCCACGATGGCCGCCGCCAACCTGCAGCGCGCCGGCATCGCCAACTGCAAGGTGCGCGTGGTCGACGGCGCCCGCGGCATGCCCGACGAAGCGCCGTTCGACGTGATCATGCTGTCGGGCTCGGTCAGCTGCCGCGCCGCAGGCGCTGCTGCAGCAGCTGGCGCCCGGCGGCCGCCTGGTGGCCATCGTCGGCGACGAACCGATGATGCGCGCCGTGCGCGTGCAGCGGCTGTCGGAGTCGCGCTTCGAGACCGCGACCTGTTCGACACGGTGGCTCCGCGGCTGCGCGGCTTCGACGAGCCGAGCCGGTTCCACTTCTGATCCTCGCGTGGCAGCGCCTCGCATCGACGACGCCGGCCGTCGACCAACCGTCGCCGCGCGCGCACCGGCCGGCACCCGTCGATCGGCGGCGCATCGCAAACGGATTGCCGCCGGCGACGGCGCCCGCCTACAAAGCCGGCTGCCGCTTGCCGACCCCAGCCTTCGCCCACGCCCGTTTGCAGGACGATCAGCATGACTTTTGCGCCGTTGCGCTCGATCTCGCACCCTGTTCGGCCCTTTGCCCTCGCCGCGGCCTGCGCGTTGGCGCTGCTGCCGGCCTGGGCCAGCGCGCAGAGCCTGCGCGAGCTGTACGACGCCGCGCGCGCCTACGACGCCACCTATCTGGCGGCGCGCGCGCTGGCCGATTCGGCCCAATACCGGGCCGCCCAGGCCGACGCGCTGAATCGGCCGAACGTGGGCCTGGTGGCCAACGCCTCGCGCACCGACGTCGAGGTGCCGCCCACGGTGACCGGCCCCGGCAGAACGGCCGATCCCCCTGACGAGCGGCCACTTCTTCAACAACCGCGTCGATGCCACGGTCAGCGCCATCCAGCCGCTGTACAACCGCGGCAACGACGCCACCATCGCGCAGGCGCAGCGCGGGCTCGAGGTGGCGCATGGCCGATCTCGAGACGGCCGAGCAGGACCTGATCATCCGCGTCGCGCAGGCCTACTTCGACGTGCTGGCCGCCTACGACGCGCTGGTCGACCGCGCAGACCGGCAAGACAGGCGATCGCCGAGCAGCTGGCATCGGCCAAGCGCAACTTCGAGGTCGGCACCGCCACCATCACCGACACCCGCGAGGCGCAGGCACGCTTCGACCTGTCCACCGCGCAGGAGATCGCGGCCGAGAACGATCTGCGCACCAAGCGCGTCGCGCTCGACACGCTGGTGGGGCGCGCCAACGTCGATCCCCAAGCCGCTGGCCGAAGCCGGTGGCCTTGCCCGGCGCCGGCGCCCGACGACGTGGACGTGTGGGTCAACACCGCCGATCAGGTGCATCCGCTGGTCCGCAAGGCGCGCCTGGCGCTGGAGATCGCGCGCCTGGAGACCGAGCGCGCGCGTGCCGCCGAGGGCGTGACGCTGGACCTGGTGGGATCGGTGGGCGCCAATCGCCTCGCCGGCAACGCCAGCCAACGCACCAGGCACCTCCACCATCGGCTTGATCGGCCTGCAGATGAAGCTGCCGCTGTACACCGGCGGCGCGACCCAGAACCGCATCAAGGAAACGCTGTCGCTGGAAGACAAGGCGCGCAACGACCTCGAGGCGCGCGCGGCGCGGTGTCGCGCAGGGCACGCGCGTGGCGTTCCTCGGCGTGAAGTCGGGTCGCGCGCAGGTCAATGCGCTGGAGGCGGCCGAGTCGTCGACCAAGCTGGCGCTCGAGGCCACCCAACTGGGCTACAGGGTCGGCGTGCGCGTCAACATCGACGTGCTCAATGCGCAGACGCAGCTCAACCTGACGCAACGCGACCTGGCGCGCTCGCGCTACGACGTCGTCGTCAACGGCCTGCGGCTGCGCCAGGCGGCCGGCGAGCTGCGCCCCGACGACGTCAACGCCGTCAACGCGCTGCTGGCGCCATAGAGCACGGCTCGGCGGCGCGCCGGCTTTACGCAACTTTTCGCGCCTCGACCGCGTTCGCACAACCGCGCAGCCACGCGGCGCGATCGATACTGCGCGCCATGGCAGACGTCGATGCAACGCCGCGATCGCGGCCCACCGCTTCGGTCTCGGCGAGCCCGATCTCGCGGTCGTCGGCGGCGACGCGCAGGGCTGGCTGCTGGCGCAGATCGGCGCCGGCCGATGCGCAACGCGGCGCGGCGCTGCCCAGCGCCGCCGAGGGCCTGCGCCGCCACGACGCCTACCTGCGCCGCCTGCAGGCGCGCGCCGCCGACGCGGCTGCGCCAGCCAAGCCGTTCGAGCAGCAGTTCGCCGAGCACTTTCGCGAGCTGGTGCAGGCCGACCTGCGGCGCGCGCCTGGGCACCGCCGCCACCACGCAGCGCCCGTTCGCCGAGCGGCTGGCGCTGTTCTGGGCCAACCACTTCACGGTGTCGATGGCCAAGGGCGCCGTGCGCGGCCTGGTCGGCTCGTTCGAGCGCGAGGCGATCCGGCCGCACATCGGCGGCGCACTTCGACAACTGCTGCTGGCGTCGCACACAGCACGCGGCGATGCTGCGCTACCTCGACAACGCGCTGTCGGCCGGGCCGCACTCGCGTGTCGTGGCGCGGCTGGCGCGGCGGCCGCGCGACGACGGCGGTCGTGCCGCGCATCACCGGCCTGAACGAAAACCTGGCGCGCGAAGTGCTCGAACTGCACACGCTCGGCGTCGACGGCGGCTACACGCAGGCCGACGTCACGGCGTTCGCCGCCGTGCTCACCGGCTGGCGCGCGCCGCGGCTGCCGCGCGGCGAGCAAGCCAGCTTCTTCGACGCCACCTGGCACGAACCCGGGCCGAAGACGGTGCTCGGCAAGCGCTACCGACGAGGGCCCGCAAGCGCTGACCGAGCTGTGCTGCGCGACCTGGCGCGCCATCCGTCGACCGCGCGCTTCATCGCCACCAAGCTGGCGCGCCACTTCGTGGCCGACGAGCCGCCTGCCGCGCTGGTCGATCGGCTGGCCCGCAGCTTCTACCGACAGCGACGGCCACCTGCCCACGCGTGTATGCCGAGCTGGTGCGTGCACCCGAGGCCTGGCAGCCGCAGCCCGCCAAGCTGAAGACGCCGGAGGAGTTGGTCGTCTCCAGCGGCGCGCGTGCTGCGGCGTCGGCGATGCCATGTTGGCGCGCGGCCGCGATGCGCGGCATCGGCGTGATGGGCCAGCGCGTGCAAGCCGCGCCGTCGCCCGCCGGCTGGCCCGACCGCGCCGAAGAGTGGCTGGGCCCCGATGCGGTGTGGAAGCGCCTCGAATGGGCCACGCGCGTCGGCGAACGCCTGGGGCGGCAGGTCGATGCGCGCGCGCTGGCCGGCCGCGCGCTCGGCCCGCTGGCTGAGCGACACCAGCCGCGCGCAGATCGAGCGTGCCGCCGACGGCCCGCAGGCGCTCGCCTTGCTGCTGATGGCGCCCGAATTCCAGCGCCGCTGAACCTCGACGGAGGCCACCCGATGAACCACGCGCACGAGAATTCATCGGCACCCTGCTGAGCGGCGCGGCGCTGGCGCCCTGGAGCCAGCTCAGCCTGGCCGGCCAGGCACCGCGGCAGCGACGCGCGCCTGGTGCTGGTGATCCTGCGCGGCGGCATGGACGGCTTGACGCGCCGTGCCGCTGCCGGCCGACCCGCAATTCGTCGCGGCGCGCGGGCCGCTCGCGCAGATGCCCGCCGCGCCGCTGCCGCTGGACGGGCCCTTCGCGCTGCATCCGCAGCTGGCTCGAGATGCACGCGATGTACGGCCGCCAGCGAACTGCTGGTGGTGCATGCCACCGGCCTGCCCTATCGCGAACGCTCGCACTTCGACGCGCAGCAGTTGCTCGAGTCCGGCGGCACGCGCCCGCACGAGCTGACCAGCGGCTGGCTCGGCCGCGCGCTGGCCGCCAGCGGCCAGCGTGGCATGGCGCTGCAGACCGCGGTGCCGCTGTCGCTGCGCGGCCGCGGCGAGGTCGACACCTGGGCGCCCTCGGCGCTGCCCGATCCGTCGGCCGATCTGGTGGCGCGGCTGCAGAGCATGTATGCGCAACGATGCCGCGCTCGCCCAGGCGCTCGAGCGTGCGCGCGCGTTGCGCAGCCGAGCCGGCCGATGAGCGATGTCGCCCTCGAGGCCGGCGCCATGGGCGGCGGCGGCGCCGCGCGGCCAAGCCGTCATGCTGGCGCGCCGCGCCGGGGAGTTCCTGTCGCGGCCCGACGGCCCGCAGGCCGCTGTGCTCGAGATCGGCGGCTGGGACAGCCACGCCAACCAGGCGCAGCCGCAAGGGCGCGCTGTCCAACAACCTGCGGCTGCTCGACGCCGCGCTGGCCGCGCTGCGCGACGCGCTGCAGGGGCGCACGCAGCCGGCCTGGCCGCGCACGGTCGTGCTGGTGGTCACCGAGTTCGGGCGCGAAGTCGCCGTCAACGGCACGCAGGGCACCGACCACGGCAGCGGCGGCGCGGCCTTCGTGCTCGGCGGCGCGGTGCGCGGCGGCCGCGTGCATCGCCGACTGGCCGGGCCTGGCGCCGAAGGATCGCTTCGAAGGCCGCGACCTGCGCACCACCACCGACCTGCGCGCGCTGTTCAAGACCGTGCTGCCGACCACCTGCGCGTGGCGCGCGCGGCGATCGACGCCACCGTGCTGCCGGGCGCGACGGCCGTGCGGCCGCTCGACCTGCTGCGCGGCTGAGCGTTCGCTGCGGCCTCGAGCGCACGCCGTGCGCAGTCAGCGGCCGTCATCGATGCCACGATCTCGGCCATGCGCTCGCGCGGCGCCCTTGTGCGCTCGGCAAACGCCAGCGCGCGCTGCGACCATTGATCGCGCTCGGCGGTCGAGCGCCAGCGCGATCGCACGCGGCACGCCTTCTTCGATGTCGGCCACGCGCAGCGCCGCCCGCGCGGCCAGCGACAGCGTCGGCCGCCTCGCTCGAAGTTGAAGGTGTGCGGGCCCATCACCACCGGGCAGCCGCAGGCCGCGGCCTCGATCAGGTTCTGCCCGCCCAGCGGCGCGAAGCTGCCGCCGAGCAGCGCCACGTCGGCAGCGGCGTAGTACAGCGGCATCTCGCCCATCGAGTCGCCCAGCCAGACATCGGCCGCAGCGCGTCGGCCGCGGCGGCTCGTCGCGCCAGGCGCTGCGCCGCGCCAGCGTGAAGCCGGCGTCGCGCGACCAGCTGCGCCACCTCGTCGAAGCGCTGCGGATGGCGCGGCACCAGCAGCAGCAGCGGCCGCGGCGCCGGCATGCGCGCGCCAGGCCGCGAGCAGCGGCGGCTCCTCGCCCTCGCGGCGTGCTGGCCACCAGCACCACCGGCCGCGCCAGCGCTGCGCCGCCACTGCGCGGCCGCGCGCCAGCAGCGCCGGCGTCGGGCGTCATGTCGAACTTCAGGTTGCCGCACACCTCGACCTCGCGCGCGCCGGCCGCGCGCAGGCGCCGCGCATCGTCGCGCGGTCTGCGCCAGCACCAGCGTCAGCTGCGCGGCCGCCGGCCGCATCAGCGCGGCCGAAGCGCCGGCCCTTGCGCGCGCTGCGTTCGCTCAGGCGCGCGTTGGCCAGCACCATCGGCACGCCGTGGCGCGCCGCCTGATCGCAGCAGGTTGGGCCAGACCTCGGTTTCCATCAGCACGCCGACCGCCGGGCCGGTGGCGGCGCAGGAAGCGGCGCACCGCGCCCGGCGTGTCGTACGGCAGCCAGGCCTGAAGGTCGCCCTCGCGCAGCAGCGCGCGGCCGGCCTCGCGGCCGGTGGCGGTGCCGTGGGTGAGCAGCAGGCGCACGCCGGGCCGCAGCTCGCGCAGCGCGTCGATCAGCGGCGCCGGCGGCGCGCGTCTCGCCGAGCGACACCGCATGCAGCCACACCGCACCCGGCGCGGCTGGCCGGCCCGAAGCCCAGGCGCTCGCGCCAGCGCCCGCCGGTAGCCCGGCTCGCGGCGGCCGCGCCACCACAGGCGCACGCAGGTACCAGCGGCAGCGCCAGACGCAGCACGCAGCGACCACAGCGCGCGCGCGATCATCGCGGCCTCTTGGCGCGCGCGGCAGCGTCAATGCGCGGCGCTGGCGAACTGCGCGTCGGGCTTGACCGCGCGCAGCGCGGCCATGAACTGCGCTCTCGATGCGTTCGAGCGCCTGCTGCGTGTGGCCCTCGAAGCGCAGCACCAGCACCGGCGTGGTGTTGGAGGCGCGCACCAGGCCGAAGCCGTCGGCATAGTCGACGCGCAGGCCGTCGATGGTGATCAGCTCGCGGCGCCGTCGAAGCTGGCGCCTGCGCGCGCAGCGCGCTCGACCACGCGCGTGCGGCTCGCCCTCGGCGCAGGGCACGTTGAGCTCGGGCGTGCTGAAGCTGCGTCGGCAGCGCGTTGAGCACCGCGCTCGGGTCGGCGCTGCGCGACAGGATCTCGAGCAGGCGCGCCGCGGTGTAGGTGGCATCGTCGAAGCCGTACCAGCGCTCGCCGAAGAAGATGTGGCCGCTCATCTCGCCGGCCAGCGGCGCGCCCTCCTCCTTCAGCTTGGCCTTGATCAGCGAGTGGCCGGTCTTCCACATCAGCGGCACGCCGCCGGCCGCGCGGATGTCGGCGCCAGGCGCTGCGTGCACTTGACGTCGAAGATGATCGTGCGCGCCCGGGTTGCGCGCCAGCACGTCGCGCGCGAACAGCATCAGCTGGCGGTCGGGATAGATGATCTGGCCGTCGCGCGTGACGACGCCCAGGCGGTCGCCATCGCCGTCGAAGGCGAGGCCGAGCTCGGCGCTCGGTGGCCTGCACGACGCTGATCAGGTCGGCCAGGTTCTCCGGCTTGCTCGGGTCGGGGTGGTGGTTCGGAAAGTCGCCGTCGACCTCGCGAGTACAGCTCGATCACCTCGTGGCCGAGCGCGCGCAGGATGCCCGGCGCCGACGCGCCCGGGATGCCGTTGCCCGAATCGACCACGATCTTCATGCGGCGCGCCAGCTTGCAGTCGCCGACGATGCGCGCGCGTGTACTCGGCGCACGATGTCCATGTTGCCGAGCGCGCCCGGCGCCCTGGCGTAGTCCTCGGCTTCGATGCGCTGGCGCAGGCCCTGGATCTCGTCGCCGTAGATGGCGCGGCCGGCCAGCACCATCTTGAAGCCGTTGTAGTCCTTCGGGTTGTGGCTGCCGGTGACCTGGATGCCCGAGCGGCAGCCGTGCTTGCCGCGCGTGGCCGCCACGTAGTACAGCATCGGCGTGGTCACGGCGCCGAGGTCGACCACGTCGAGCCCGGTGGAGACGAGCCCGCGCACCAGCGCCGCGCACAAGCCCGGGCCCCGACAGGCGGCCGTCGCGGCCCGACCGCCACCGCGCGCTCGCCGGCCGCCACCGCCTCGGTGCCGAAGGCGCGGCCCAGGTGCTCGGCGAAGTGCTCGTCGATCGTCTGGCCGACGATGCCGCGGATGTCGTAGGCCTTGAACACACTGGATGCGGGACTTCATGAGCTGCGCCTGCTTGCGGGAAGGCGCGATTGTAGGCAGCGCATCGCCGACGCATGCCACGCCCTCGCAGGCGCACGATGCGGCCGGCAACGAGACCGCGCGGTCACCGGGCACAGGTCCGAAAACGGCGAGTAGCGCGTCAGCGCGCGCCTATCATGTGCCCATGACCTTGCACGACGACGCCGCCTACCGCGCGATCAGCACCCACGATGCCCGCTTCGACGGCCGCTTCTTCGTCGGCGTGACCACCACCGGCATCTATTGCCGGCCGGTGTGCCGCGTGCGCCTGCCGCGCCGCGAGAATTGCCGCTTCTTCAGCCAATGCCGCGCAGCGCCGAGGCGCGATGGCTTCCGGCCCTGCCTGCGCTGCCGCCCCGAGCTGGCGCCGGGCCTGTCGCTGATGGATTCGTCGCAGGCGCTGGCGCAGCAGGCGGCGCGCACGATCGAGCAGGCCGCGCACGACGGCAGCGCGCTGTCGATGCCGCGCCTGGCCGCGCGCCTGGGCGTGACCGACCGCCACCTGCGCCGCATCTTCCAGCAGCACGTCGGCGTGGCGCCGATCGACTACCTGACCACGCAGCGGCTGCTGCTGGCCAAGCAGCTGCTGACCGACACCCCGATGCCGGTGACGCAGGTGGCGCTGGCCAGCGGCTTCGCCAGCCTGCGCCGCTTCAACGCCGCGTTCTCGCGAGCGCTATCGCATGAACCCGAGCGGCGCTGCGCCGCGCGCGGCGTCGATGGCGACGACGACGCGCAGCGCGCGGCGTCGGCCACGCTGCGCCTGCGCCTGGCCTACCGGCCGCCCTACAGCACGACGCGCTGCTGCGCTTCTTCGCGGCGCGCGCGCTCGATGGCATCGAAGCGGTCGACGGCCAGGGCATGCGCCGCACGGTGGCGCTGCCGCATCGTGGCCGCCTGCTGAGCGGCTGGCTGGCCTGGCGCTTCGTGCCGCAGCGCCACGAGGTCGAACTGGCGCTGGCGCCGAGCTGGCGCCGGTCGACCGGCGCGCTGGTGCAGCGCACTGCGGCAAGCGCTCGACCTCGACGCCGACCCGACGCGCATCGACGCCGTGCTCGCCGCCATGCCGTTCGAGCCGCGGCCCGGCCTTCGCCTGCCCGGCTCGTTCGACGGCTTCGAGACCGCGGCGCGCGTGGTGCTCGGCCAGCAGGTCACGGTGAAGGCGGCGCGCACGCTGACGATGCGCCTGGTCGAGCGCTTCGGCACGCCGGTGACGACGCCATTCGCCGAGCTGCGCCGCAGCTGTTCCCGACGGCCGACGCGCTCGCGCGAGCCGACCCCGACGCGATCGGCAGCCTGGGCATCGTGCGCCAGCGCGTCGGCGCGCTGCAGGCGCTGGCCCGCGCGGTGTGCGACGGCTCGCTCGAACTGCACCGCGCCGCGCCGCTGCAAGACACGCTGCAGCGCCTGCGCGCGCTGCCCGGCATCGGCGAGTGGACGGCGCAGGTCATCGCGATGCGGGTGCTGGCCTGGCCCGATGCCTTTCCGGCCAGCGACATCGGCGTGCTCAACGCGCTTGGGCACACGCGACATCGCGGCCGCCGCGGCGCAGGCGCAAGCCTGGCAACCCTGGCGCAGCTACGCGGTGATGCGGCTGTGGCAATCCTTGGAGACAACATGACGAACACGACTCGCCTGGTCGCGCAAACGCGCATCGATTCGCCGGTCGGGCCCGCTGACGCTGGCCGCCACCGACAAGGGCCTGGCCTTCCTGTTGTTCCACGAGCCGGTGCACTACGACACCGAGCTCGATGTGCCGGTCGACGCCGCGCCAACGCTGGCTCGCAGCGGCCGCCGAAGAGCTCGAAGGCTACTGGGATGGCCGCCGCACCGGCGCGCTTTCGGGTGCCACTGGATCTGCAAGGCACCGCGTTCCAGCGTGCGGTGTGGCGCGCACTGCTCGACGTGCCGCCCGGCCACACCAGCACCTATGGCGCGATCGCGCAGACAGGTCGGCGCGCCGCAGGCCTCGCGCGCCGCCGGCGCGGCGATCGGGCGCAACCCGGTGGCGATCATCGTGCCGTGCCACCGCATCGTCGGCAGCAACGGCTCGCTCACCGGCTTTGCGGGTGGCCTGAAGCGCAAGGAGGCGCTGCTGCAGCACGAAGGCGCGCTGCTGGTGTGAAGTCGCGCGACTTCACCGAACTGCTGGTGCTGGCCGCGCTGTGGGGCGCGTCGTTCCTGTTCATTCGGCTCGGCGCGGTGGAGTTCGGCCCGGTGACGCTGGCGGCGCTGCGCTGCCTCGGTGCGGCGCTGTTCCTGCTGCCGATCCTGCTGCTGCGCGGGCAGCGGCCAGGCGCTGCGTGCGCACTGGCCCGCCATCGCGTGGGTCGGCGTCGTCAACTCGGCGTTGCCGTTTTCGCTGTACGGCGTGGCGCTGCTGGCGATCAACGCCGGGCTGTCGGCGATCTTCAATGCGGCCACGCCGCTGTGGACCGCCGCGATCGGCGCGCTGTGGCTGCGCGAGCGGCTGCTGCAACGCGCGTGCTGGGTTTGTTCATCGGGCTCGACCGGCGTCGTCGGGCTGGCCTGGAGCAAGGCCGGATTCACGGCCAACGAACACGGCGTCAGCGCCGCGCTGGCGATCGCGGCCTGCCTGGCGGCCACCGTGTCTACGGCTACGGCGGCAACTTCCAAGAAGCATCTGGCCAGCGTGCCGCCGATGGCGCTGGCCACGGGCAGCCAGCTGTCGGCTGCGCTGCTGCTCGCGGTGCCGGCGTGGTGGCTGCGCCCGGCCGCGCTGCCGAGGCACCACCGCATGGGTGGCGCTGGTGCTGCTGGCGGTCCTGTGCACCGGCGTGGCCTACATCCTGTACTTCCGCCTGATCGCGCGCACCGGCGCCCACCAACGCGGCGCCGTCACTTTTCTGATCCCGGCATTCGCGGCCGTGTTCGGCTGGTTGTTCCTCGGTGAAGCGATCAGCCCTGGCGATGCTGTTCGGCGGCGTCGTCATCCTGGCCGGGACCGCGCTGGCGATGGGGCTGCTGCCGCGCGCAGCGGCGGCGGCGCAGCGCGCGAAACATAGCCTAACGCAACGTCTGCAGGGCCTGGTCGAGATCGGCGATCAGGTCGTCGCGGCCTCCAGCCCGATCGAAAAGCGCACCAGGTGGCCGCTCAGTCGGGTGGTTTCGCCACGCAGCAGCCGCAGGTCGTAGGGCACCACCAGGCTGACCGGGCCGCCCCACGAATAGCCGAGCTTGAACAGCCGCAGCGCGTTGCAAAAGGCATCAACACTTGCCATCGGCAGACGACGGATCGAGCAGGATCGAGAACAACCCGGCCGCGTCGCGGCAGTGGCTGGCCCAATGCTCGTGGCCCGGGGAGCCCGGCAACGCCGGATGCAGCACCTGGCGCACCGGCGGCTGCGCCTGCAGCCACAGCGCCACCCGACGCGCCGACTGGTCGTGCGCGCGATAGCGCAGTTCGAGCGTCGGCAACGAACGCAGCACGAACTCGGCGTCGTTGGCAGCGACGCCGATGCCCAGGCGCATGTGCGCCAGCAGCAGCTTCTCGCGCAGTGCGCCGTCACGCGTGACCACCGAACCCATCAGGACGTCGGCGCCTCCCGATGGGTATTTGGTCAATGCATGCATCGACAGGTCGACCGTGGCGCCCTCACCGAGCTCGAAGGCCTTCAGCGCCACCCCGGCACCCCAGGTGTTGTCGAGCGCGCAAAGCACGCCGCTTTGGCGCGCCGCGCGCGACAGCGCACGCAGATCGGGAAACTCCATCGTGATCGAGCCCGGTGCCTCCAGCCAGACCAGCCGCGTGCGCTCCGAGATCAGCGCCTTGAAGCCGGCCACGTCCATCGGGTCGTACACCTTGTGCGCGATGCCCCATTCGGCCAGCAAAGTGCGCGCCATCTCCCGCGACGGCCCGTAGGCGTTGTTGGGCAGCAGCACCTCGTCGCCGCGTCGCAGCAGCGCGATGTTGGTCATCGCGATCGCAGCCAGTCCGCTGGGCGCCAGCACGCAGTGGCTGCCGCCCTCCAGCGTGGCCAGCCGCTCTTCGAGCATGAAAGTGGTCGGCGTGCCGTGCAGGCCGTAGGTGTAGCCGTTCTTGCTGCGCCAGTCGCGCGCGCGCAGGGCAGCGACGTTCGGGAAGAACACCGTCGACGCCTTGTGCACGCCGGGCGGCACCGCACCGAAACCCGCCGGCGGCTGATAGGCGTGATGGATCAGTGCGGTCGACAGCGGCGTCGTCGGCTCGGTCATGGCTGCTACAGGGGCTGGGCGATCAAGTCGTGTCCTTGTGCGGCCACCACGCGGGCGCGCACGAATTCGCCCACCTGGATCCGCGTCGAGGCCTTGGTCGGTGGCAGCAGGCGCACGGTGCCATCGATCTCGGGCGCGTCGGCATAGCTGCGGCCGCTGGCACCTTTGCGGCCGAGCGCGCTCGCGTGGTCGACCAGCACCTGCATGGTGGCGCCGACGCGGCGCGCCAGCCGCCGGGCCGACACGTCCTCGGCCACCGCCATCACCCGCGCGCGCCGTTGCTCGCGCAACTCGGCCGGCAACGCGCCCGGCAACTGGTTGGCCGCGGCGCCGGCCACCGGCGAATAGGCAAAGCAGCCGGCGCGATCGATTTCGGCCTCGCGCAGAAACTGCAGCAGGTGCTCGAACTCGGCCTCGCTCTCGCCCGGAAAGCCAGCGATGAAGGTCGAGCGCAACACCAACTCAGGGCACGCCTTGCGCCAGGCCTGGATGCGCTCGAGGTTGCGCTCGCCGCTGGCCGGGCGCTTCATGCGTCGCAGCACATCGGGATGCGAGTGCTGGAACGGCACGTCGAGGTACGGCAGCACGCGGCCGCTGGCCATCAGCGGCAGCAACTCGTCGACGTGCGGGTACGGGTACACGTAGTGCAGGCGCACCCATGCGCCGAACGGCTCGGCCAGCAGCGCGAGCTGCTCGCACAGCTCGAGCATGCGCGTGCGCAGCGGGCGGCCGTCGAAGAAGCCGGTGCGGTACTTGACATCGACACCGTACGCACTGGTGTCCTGGCTGACCACCAGCAGCTCGCGCACGCCCGATTCGAACAGCGCCCGCGCCTCGGCGAGCACGTCGCCGACCGGGCGCGACACCAGGTCGCCGCGCATCGACGGGATGATGCAAAACGTGCAACGGTGGTTGCAGCCCTCGCTGATCTTGAGGTACGCATAGTGCTTCGGGGTCAGCTTCACACCCTGCGGCGGCACCAGATCGACGAACGGATCGTGCGGCTTCGGGCAATGCTCGTGCACCGCCTGCATCACCTCCTGCGTGGCATGCGGGCCCGTCACGGCCAGCACCTTGGGGTGCACCTGACGCACCAGGTTGCCGCCGCCCTCGCCCGCCTTGGCACCCAGACAGCCGGTGACGATGACGCGGCCGTTTTCGGCCAGCGCCTCGCCGATGGTGTCGAGGCTCTCCTTGACCGCATCGTCGATGAAGCCGCAGGTGTTGACGATCACCAGGTCGGCGCCTGCGAAAGTCTTGCTGGTTCGGTAGCCCTCGGCGCTGAGCTGCGTCAGGATCAGTTCCGAGTCGGTCAATGCCTTGGGGCACCCGAGCGAGACGAAGCCGACGGTCGGTGCGCGCGGCGGCGAGGATTCTGCGGTGGCTGACATGCCGCGATTGTCGAGCAAAGCGCGCCGCGGCCCGGCGCGTCGTCCAGCGGCGCTGCGCCTCAGCGCTTGCCGCTGGTGAAACCCGGCATGCCCGGGAACAACGCCTCGGTCTGCTTCTGCATCTGCTCCTGCATCTGCTGAAACAGACTTTTGGACTGCTCGAGGTAGTTGCCCATCAGACCCGGCGCCTGGCCGCTCAGCATCTGCGACCATGCCTCGGGCGTGAAGGTCTTGGCATCGAACATGCCCTGCGCCTGCTCGCCCATGCGGCGTTGCAGGTCGACGAAGGTCTGCAGATTCTTCTCCAGGTAGACGCCCATCATGCCCTGCATCGCGTGGCCGTAGAAACGGATGATCTGGGCCAGCGTCTGGCTGGAGAACATCGGCACGCCGCCGGTCTCTTCTTCGAGGATGATCTGCAGCAGGATGCTGCGCGTGAGTTCGTCGCCGCTCTTGGCGTCGCGCACTTCGAACTGCTCGTTGTCGAGCACCATCCTCTTCACGTCGGCCAGCGTGATGTAGCTGCTGGCCCGGGTGTCGTACAGCCGCCGGTTGGGGTATTTCTTCAGGATGCGCGGGCCCAGGGTGTCTGTGGCCTGGGCTGCAGCCCGGCGGGACGCTGGCATTGCGTGAGGCTCCTTGTCGGTGCACTCGATTCTAGGCGCGCCCCTCGTGCAGCCCGCGCGGGGTTTCCCCGGCCAGGGCCAGCGTCGGCAGGGCTGGCCTGACGCCGATTTCGATCGCAGCGACTAGACTCCTCGGCGAGGCTTCGCGTCAGGCGCATGTCCAGCAGAACCGAAATCGACGGCTTCGGCGCGATCGACGTGCCGGCGCAAGCCTTGTGGGGTGCGCAAACCGAGCGCAGCCGGCGCTTCTTTCACATCGGCCTGCAGCGCATGCCACTGCCGCTGATCCACGCGATGGCCGAGATCAAGCGCGCCGCGGCCGAGGTCAACCGCGACCTGGGCCTGCTCGACGCCGCCAAGGCCGAGGCGATCGCGCAGGCCGCAGCCCGTGTGGCGGCCGGAGAGTTCGACGACGAGTTTCCGTTGTCGTTGTGGCAGACCGGTTCGGGCACTCAAAGCCACATGAACGTCAACGAGGTCATCGCCAATCTGTCGTCACGCCAACTCGGCGGCGAGATCGGGCCGCAACGCCTCGTGCACCCCAACGACGAAGTCAATCTCGGGCAATCGTCCAACGACGTGTTCCCGAGCGCGATGCACGTGGCCGCCGTGCTGGCGATGCGTCCGCTCGATGCGTCATTGCAGGGACTGCGCGAAACGCTGCGCGAGCGCGCGGCCGACTTTGGCGACACGTTGAAGGTCGGGCGCACGCACCTGCAGGACGCCACGCCGATCAGCCTGGGCCAGGAGTTCGGCGGCTACGAGGCGCAGCTCGCGCTGGCCCGCGACGCGCTGCACCACGCCCTGCCCGCGGTGCATCACCTGGCCATCGGCGGCACGGCGGTCGGCACCGGGCTCAACACGCATGAGCAGTTCGGCGAGCGGGTCGCGGCACGCCTGGCCGAGCGCTTGCACGCGCCCTTCGCGGTGGCCGCCAACCCGTTTGCCGCGCTCGCCGGCCATGAGCCGCTGGTTGCGCTGCACGGCGCGCTGCGTGTGTTGGCGGTGGCCCTCATCAAGATCGCGTAACGACATCCGCCTGATGGGCAGCGGCCCGCGTGCCGGCTTCGGCGAGCTGGAGCTGCCGGAGAACGAGCCGGGCAGCTCGATCATGCCCGGCAAGGTGAACCCGACCCAGGTGGAAGCGCTGACGATGGTGTGCACGCAGGTGATCGGGCACGACGTCGCGCTCGGCATCGCGGCCAGCCAGGGCCAGTTCGAACTCAACGTCTACAAGCCGCTGATCGCCGGCAACGTGCTCGACAGCCTGCAACTGCTGAGCGACGCGATGCGCAGTTTCACGCAGCACTGCGTGGCAGGCATCCGGGTCAACAGCGCGCGCACGCGCGAGTTGCTCGAGCGCTCGCTGATGCTGGTGACGGCGCTGACGCCGCACATCGGCTACGACCGCGCCGCGATGATCGCCAAGCACGCCCACAAGAACGGCCTGTCGCTGCGCGAGGCGGCACTCACGGTGGGTGGGCTGCGCGCCGAAGATTTCGACCGCTGGGCCGACCCCGCGCAGATGCTCGGGCCGCGACGCTAGCCGTTGGTGCCGGTTCGGCAAGGCGCCATGGCGCCGGGTGGATCTACGAACGGATCGCCAGTGTCACCAGCGTCGCGACGGCAGCGCCCGCAAGCAGCACCATCGCAGCGATGCCTGCATTCACCAGGCTGCGCTGCCGCTTGCGCGCCAGCACCCTGTCGATGGACCGGCTCGGCTCATCGAACGTCGAATGCTCGCTTGCCGTCCAAGGAGCTGGCATGGTCGTCAACGTGACCAGGCCCGATTGCCCGAAGTTCGTCTGTCCGAAGCCGGTGGGGCGTTCGTCTGCGGGTTCGGCGTCATAGCCGAAGACGTAGTGGTCCCGTCGCATGGTCTGATTCTGTGCGACGGACCGTTGCGGTCGGAACCATCGGGTCGGGGGACAAAAGTGCCGCCCCGGCGTGCCAGCGTGACGAACTTCGCAGTTGCCGACCGGCACGCGGCCACTGCTGTGCGCGCACGGAGCAAACGGTGTGCCGCGCGGGCGCCGGGGCGGAACGAAATTTGCTCGTCTGGCATGACTCCAACGACGGCCAGGAGAGCCAGCCCATGTCTCAATTGCGCATCGGCAGCGACGCCACCGCCGCACGCCACGACGTGATCCGGCTGCTGCACCACGACCACCAGCGCGTCTTGCAGGCGTTCGACGAATTCGAGGACCTGCACTCGCGAGACGACCGGCAGACCTGCCAGCACGTTGCGCAGCGCACGTTTGCCGAGCTCAAGGTGCTGTCCGAGGTCGAGCGGCAGTTGTTTTATCCGGCCATTCACCCGGCCATTGCCGGCACTGACCTGATCGAACAGAGCCAGATCGAGCATGCGCGCATCCAGCGCGTGGTCAGCGAGCTCGAGTGGGGCGAACCCAGCCAGGCGACTTTTTGGCAACGCTTTCGCACGTTGGGCAAGTACGTCAGGCGGCATGTCGAAGACGAGGAGGCCGAGCTGTTCCCGATGCTGTCGTGCGTGCCGCTCGATTGGCAGCGGTTGTACGAGAAGATGACCGCGCGCCGCGCCGAACTCGCCCACGAGCTCGGTGTGTCCGATGCACTGCCCAAGGGGGAGCGCGCGGCGCCGTCGACGGCAGACGATCGCGAGACAGACGACCAGGAAGCGGCGCTCGCATTCGGCCGCTGAGCGGCCCGCACGAACAGACCCTCGGCACGGATTGCAGCAACTTCCGTCCGCCGCGCAGGCGCGCGGGCATCACGACCCCTTGCCCCGCATGACAAGGCGGCGGCAAGCCGCAAGGCCTGTCGCCGCCTGGATCGACCGGGTGCGCGGTCAGCGCACGGTGCCGCGCCGCACCAGGTTGACCACCGTCAGCAGGATGACCGCGCCGATCAGCGACACCACCAGCGAGCCGACGCTGAACACCCCCTGATTGATCGTCGGCAGGCCGACCAACGGCGAGATGAAGAATCCTGCCAGGGCCGCCCCGACGATGCCGACGATCACGTTCAGCAGGATGCCTTGGCGAGCGTCCGTGTGCATCAGCACGCTGGCGAGCCAGCCGACGATGCCGCCAACAATGAGCCATACGATCAGGTCCATCGCATCAGTCTCCACTCAAGGTTGAGATACCTCGGCTCGCGCCAACCACGCGACTGGGCCGATGGACCCGCACGGCAATCAGCGTGCCGCTGTGGCTGGGACTGCCGATTGCTCAAGCGACATCATGTCCACAGCACCCGTCGGCGCTGACCCGGCGCAGCCCGAAAGCCGCTGGAGGAGCGGCGCCTTGCGGGGTCTGCTGGCGATCGCGATCGTGTTGGTGCTGAAGGTCGCCGCGCCGTTGCTGCTGCCGATCGCCACCGCCATCGTGCTGACTTTCGCGCTGGCCCCGGTGGTGCGTGCGCTGCGCCGACGCGGCGTGCCGGAGACCTTCGGTGCCGCGGTCGTGGTGGCCACCCTGCTGGCGGCCACGCTGCTCATGACCAGCACGCTGATCGGCCCGGCGTCGCAGTGGTGGGAGCGCGCACCGCAGACGGTGGCGCAAGTGCTGACGCAGATCGATCGCCTGCGGGTGTCGATTCTGCGTTTCGGTGCAGCACCACCGCCGCCGCTGACCGGCAAGAAGGCGGCCGCGGCCGAGCGCGCCGCCGCCGCACCGGACCCGCTGAAGGACCAACTGGCCACCGAAGGCGTGGCCCTCACGCGGGTGGTGATCGGCAAGGTGTTTTCGTTCGGCCTGTCGGCTGCGGCCACGATCATCCTGCTGTACTTCCTGCTCGCCTCGGAGCACTGGATGCTGTCGCGCAGCGTCGAGGCGATTCCGCGGCGGCGCAGCCGCGCCATGCTGGTGGCCGGCGTGCGCAGCACCGAGCGCGAGATCGGCCGCTACGTCGCCACCATGGCGCTGGTCAACATCGGCGTCGGCGTGGCCACGTCGCTGGCCATGTGGGCCCTCGGGCTGCCCAACCCGCTGTTGTGGGGTGCACTGGCGGGTGCGTTGAACTTCATTCCCTATCTCGGCCCGGTGATCACGGTGGCTTTGCTGTCGCTGGCCGGCATGGTCACCTTCGATAGCGCCGCCGACATGCTGGCGCCGGCGATCGCCGTGGTGGCGATCCATGCCGTCGAAAGCAACTTCGTCACTCCCTGGTTCGTCGGTCGGCGCCTGACGCTGAGCCCGCTGGCGGTGTTCCTCTCGGTGATGGTCTGGGGCTGGTTGTGGGGCATCGCCGGGGCCATGCTCGCCGTGCCGGTGCTGGTGGGCGCGCGCAGCGTGTGCAAGCGCATGCGTGGTCTGCGGCTATGGGGCGCCTACCTCGAAGGCGCGCAGCGGCCGGCACCCAGCCTGCGCTCGTTGCTGTTGCCGCGCCGCACGGCTCGAACGCCCGCGCGGCTCGGCCTGAGCCGGGCCGCCGCTCGAGTGTCAGCGCCTGCGCGGCGCCTTGGCGGGGCGTGCCGGTGGTTCGTCGCGACGCAGCTTCGTGCGAAACAGCTCTTCCAGCACCGGGCCGCGGTCGGTGTCGACGCGGCCGGCCTGGATGTCGTCGTAGGCCTTGCGGCCCACTTCGTCGGGTTGCGTGTCACCCTTGCGCTGGCTGTCTGCCGATTCGTCGCGCTCGTGGGGCAATCGCGGCTCGGCCGTGTGCCCGCGCGCCACCGTCACTTTCTTGATTCGCTTCATGGTTGCGTGGCGGCAAGTGGTGAGCCTACGGAAACCGCCGTTTCCGCCGCGCGTGCAGCGGCCCATCCGTCGTGACGACGCTGACGCTGCCGTCGGATTCCATGAACGCGGTCTTCACCGCGCCGACATCGTCGACACCCTGCTCGCGCAGTTTCGCGTACAGGTCATCGAGCGACAGCATCTCCTGGCGCAGGTGGGCTCGCAGCACGCGCCCTTTGTGCACCAGCAGCAGCGGCGGCGGTTCGACCAGCCGGCGGATGAACGCGAAGCGGTAGCTGCTCCAATCCAGCAGATAGTTCCAGGCGGCGATCGTCGCCACCAGCAGCATGCCTTCGCTCACCGTGGTGTAGCCGCCGGCCATCGCGTTCTGCGACGCGTCGGCGATCAGCACCAGCAACAGGATGTCGGCGATGGCGATGGAGCCAGCGTCGCGCCGCAGCAGCAGGCGAAACAGCAGGAACAGGAACCAGTACATCGCGCTGCCGCGCAGCACCAGTTCCCACGGATCGACGCCGAACCGAAACAGTTCGGACATCCGCTGCGATGCCGCTGCTCGTGAACGACGCGCCTGGCGCCGGCGTCAGGCGCGCAGCCAGCGCGCGATCAGCCAGCCGGCCGCCAGGCCGGCGCCGACAGCGGCCAACGGATGGTCGCGCACCGACTGGCGGCACTGCTCGACCCACTGGTGCTGCGAGGCCGACAGCCCCTGCACCTTGTCGCCTACGCTGCTCAGCGTTTCGGTCACGCCGCTTTGCACGCGTCCGACCGCCGCGCTCGCGCTGTCGGCCACGCGGTCCACGGCCGCGTGTGCGCCACGCGCCAAGCGATCGGCCATCGGGTCGCTGACCGATGACGGCACGCTGCTGGGTACGTCGGCACTGCCGATGCTGTTGGTGGTTGACGCGGTCATGCGGGATCCTTTCGGCTGGGTTCATCAACTGCGCGCGCTTGGCGCGGCGCAACGGGCATCTGGTTCTGGCCGCCCTCGTCTTCCCACACCTGCAGCTTCTCGGGCTTGGCGTCGGAGTGGCCCTCCGTGCGGCGCTGGTGTGTCGCGCGGCAGCGCCGCCACGCGGTGTTGAGCAGGCCGGCCAGCGCGGTGAGCAGCAGCAGACGCCCGACCACGGGGGACGCGGCGTGGGCGGCGGCATGGTGAGCAATGGTGCTGTGCATGGAAGATCCTTCGATCGATGTGAGCATCACGGTGCCTGCAAGGCAGCAATCGCTGTACCCAGGGCAACGCGGCCTGCCGCCGGCCTGCCGCGAGCGCGCTCAGCGTGTCGTCGACTCGCGCCGGGTCGCCGCTTGCGGTGCGCTGGCGGCGCTTTCGACGCCGGCGGGCACCGCGCACGGGTCGCCCTGCTCCCGCTCGCCCAGATCCACCAGCGGGATCACTGCGGCCAGCGGACCGGCCAGCACCCCGAGCGCGACGGCACCCAACGCGCGCGCCGCCAGGCGCGACGGCTCGATGCTGACCACCGGCGCACTCAGCGTGCCGGTGACGATCACCGGTGCACGCAGCGACACGGGCGAAATGTCTTTCGGCCGCGCGCGCGCCACCAACGCGAGTTGCTCGTTGCGCCAGTCCAACTGGCCGGCGACACGGATGGTGGTGTCGGGATTGTCGAAGACGCCGCGCGTGAGTCGCATCACGCCGTCATCGGTGGTGAAGTCCAAGCGCGCGCAGCGCAACGGCAATGCGGCGTCGCCCTTGATCACCACACCCAGCGCCTGCGCCGCGTCCAGCCCCATGGCCTCGGTCACCAGGTGCGACATCGTGCCGTCGCGCAGCGTCACCTGCACCGGGCCGTCGAGTGTGGACAGGATCTCGGCAGTCGACTGGCCGGTGCCCGTCACATCGACGACCGCCTCGAGCTGGCCGGTCAGGTAGGCCGTCGGTGCCTTGTCGTCACCGCGGCGCGCGGCATCGCGCTGCTGGCGCAGTGCGCGCCCGTCGGTGGCCGCCGGCGCCTTGCGTTGCCCATCGGGCGTGCGCACGCCGCGCACCCATCCCGCGACATCGACGCCGTCGAAGCGCAACTTGGCCGCCCACCGCGCCGGTTGGCGGCGGCCATCGAGCCGGGTCGAACCGCTCAGGTGACCGCCGGCGACATCGGCCTTCAGGGCTCGCAGCTCCAGCACCCCGTTTTCGAGCAGCAGATGGGTGCGCAGGTTGTGCAGCGGGTTCACGGCGCTGGTGGAGAACACCAGCTGATCGATCGCCACCTGCACGTCGGCATCCATCGCGCGCAGCGACGGCACGTTGAAGCGCTGCTGCGGCAGCACATGGCCGCGCGGTGCGCGCGTCACGGTCGTCGGCAACTGCGCACTGCCACCGGTGGGCGCGCCGATCGACGGCCCGAGGTCGGCCAGCAACAGCCGCGGACCTGCGAGCTTGCCGCTCAGCCGCGCCGGCCGCGTGGTGGTGTCGTAGCGAAAGTCACCGGTCAGTTCGCTGCGGCCGATGGTGGCCCGCTCGGCGCGCAGGGTCCACACGCCGTCGTGGTGAGTCAGCCTGCCCTGCAGGTTGAAGGCCGGTGTTTGCGGCAACGCCAAGCCCAACGGCTGGCCCACCGAGGCAAGCGACGGGCCGCTGAAGCGCAGTGCGCCGTCGAGATGGCGCCCGCCCATCAAGGCAGCCGCCTGGCCATCGAACACGATGCGCGACGCGCCGACCTCGCCGTCGATGCGCAGCGCAGTGGTCGCCGCGTCGTTGTCGCCCTCGGCGTCGCGCAACAGTGGCAACGCACCGCTGCTGCTGAGCGCCAGCTTGACCGGCGCTGCGCGATAGCGGCCGCTGATGTCGGCTCGGTACCCGTTGCCGGCCTGCAACTCGGAGCCGCCGCCTTCGCGGCCACGCACGTCGATGCGCAACTGGGTGTCGAGCAACTGGTCGTCGATGGTGATGCGGCCATCGTCGACCTCCAGGCGGCCGACCTTCGGCAACGGTCGCGCGGGGCCATCGGCCACGCGGGAGCGACCGATCTGCCAACTGGCGCGGCCGTCGGCCAGGCGCACCAGATGCACATCGAGCGCATCGGCGCGCATCGAACGCAGCACCAGCACGCCGCCGCGACGCCAACGCCAGACATCACCCCAATGCCAGGCGAGTGCCACCTGCCGGCCATCGACCAAGTGGGGCGCCGGCACACCGGCCGCGCTGCCCAGCGCCAGGCGCTCGACCTGCAAACGAGGCCGCCACAACAGGTGCACGCGAAAGCGCCCTTCCAGTTGCACCGGTACCCCGGCGGCACGCTGCAAGGCATCGCGCAGCGGTTGCTGCAGGAACGGCCAACCGCTGACTTCGCCCGCCACCCCGGCGAGCACGAGCGAGCCGGCGATCGCGGCCGCGATCCAGGCAGCACGGCGGCGCCGCCAGGTCACGGTCGTGCCCTTGCGCGATCGATCGGTCCGCGCTCGGCGGCCAAGGGGTCGGTGTGCGACCTCGTCGCCGAGGGCGCAGGCGCGCGCGGCGCCCGCAGGCGCTGCGCAAGCGCAGCGCCTAGGCTCACGACAGTCGCCGCGGTGGCCGGGCTGACGCGAGCGCGCCAGGACGCCGGCAACAGGGGCCACGCCAACGCGAGACCCTGCGCCCACGGGATGTGGGTCGCACTCGGCCGCGCCGACGCCCGCTGCGCCGCCTTTGCACGCTCGATCGGCGCACGACCGCGCAGCCACCACATCACCAGCAGCGCGCCAGCGAGACCCAGCGTCGACGACAGCAGGCGCCGCGGCTGCGTGGCAGCGCGCAGTCGGCGGCCGATGTGGGCGAACTGCAACCCGACTGCTCGCTCGCGGGCGAGCAGTCGCTGCTCGACGGCTCGAATGCGACCCTCGATCGACCTCGAGCCAGCGGCTTCAGGAGGTGGCGGCAGCGGCGGCGCGGCGCTCATCAGCGAGTTCCTCGCGCGGCGATGCATCGGCAGATGAGTCGGGCAGGCCGAGCATCAGGTGACGCCGCGTCGCTGGCAGGCCGAGCAGGCGCAGCAGCGCGCGCGCGCGCCACAACGCCAACGCTGCCGCCGCCGCATTGAGCAGCACGACCAACGCGTGTGCCAGCGCCGCGGGCCAGCCCAGCGCCACCAAGGCGCCGACCACCACGCCCCACACCGCGAGCCACGCGGTGAGTGCCAGGATGGCGGCGGCCGCCGCCAGCACCGCTGCCTTGACCAGTGCGCGACCGGCCCGCTCCAGCTCCAACGACAACAATTCGACGCGGTCGCCCACCAGCGCAGGCAACTCGCGCACGATCGCGCGCGCGCTCTCGAGCAGCGAGTCGGCCACGATCGCGCGTCAGCGCGCCAGGCGCGCGATCAGCACGCCGACGGCCAACGCCAGGCCGATTGCGGCCAGCGGACTCTCCCGCACGGTGCAGCGCAGGGTCTCGGCCCACTCGTCGGTGACTTCGCGGGCGTGTTCGGCACCCGCATGCAACGAGTCGCCGACGCCCGACACGCGCTCTTGCAAGCGATTGACGTGCGGCGCCGCGGTGTCGGCCAGATGATCGATGGCTTCGTGCGCGGTGCGCGCGATGCGACCGACCAGGTCGTCGGCTGCTGGCGCGCCGGTGTGCACGGCGTCGTCCAGGCGCACCGGGTCGTGCCGCGCATCGCCGTTGCCGCCAGGTGCTTCGGGGCTCGATGGCGTCGTCACGGACGGTGAGGTCGGAAAGGGAGTTGATTCAATTGGCATGTGATCCTCCGCGAACGGTAGTGGAGCTCATCGAAGGGCGGCAAGCCGCATGCCGGCGGCGTCAGCGCGGCCGCCGCGTCGCTTGCGGCTTGTGGCGGCCCGGCGGCCGCATGCGCGCGCGCTCGGCTTCGCGGCCTGAAGGTGTTTGCGCATCGAGGCCACGGTCGGGCGACTCTGCCACCGGCGCTCGGTCGGTCGGTCTGACGATCAACTCTTCGATGATGAAGTTGCCGTAGCGCTGCGCGCGTTCGGCATCGTGGTCGCGCGCCACCTGCGCCACGCGGGCCGCCTGACGATCGTCCGGCGCGTGGACCACCAGCCAGTGATAGCCACGCTCGGCCAACGCACGATGGGCCTTCATGAGGTTGACTTCCTGGCCGATGGAAGCCAGCGGACTGACGCGCTCGAGGTCGGCGTCGATCTGCCGCAGCATCTCGCGATCGGTCAGCCGGCGCACCTCCGTCGGCCCGCGCACGCCGATGGCCGCCAGCGCCTGCGCCGCCGCATCGGCCTGCTGCGCCGTGGCGAATGAGATCACGACATGGTCGACGGGCTTGAAGGCGCCGAAACTGTGCTGGTCGGTGGCTGCCATGACGGTCCTTTGTGGCTGGTGGTGGCCCACACCGGGCACGCTGCAACTGCCGCGAGCTGCGCACCCGCCCGCATGCGGCGGGCGATCGCAACGCACGTGATGTGCGATGAAGCGGAGCAGGTGCGAGGCATCGGTGGCAGCAGCAGAACTGCACGGTGTTGGGCCGACCACCATCGGGCAAGCGACGCTCCCGCCGCCTGGCGACGGCGCCGCTCAGAGCAGCCGCTCGGCGAGGCGGCCCACCTGCTCCATGACGCGGTCGCCCAGCTCGCGTCGCTGCCACGCGTCGAGCTCGATCGGCCGCGAGTTCGCCACGTCGCGCTCGAACACCGCTTCGAGTTGCTGCCCGAAGTCGCGGCCGAAGACGATGGCGTTGATCTCGTTGTTGGCGACGAAGCTGCGCCAGTCCATGTTGCTCGATCCGACGGTGGCGAACACGCCATCGATGACGGCAGTCTTGGCATGCATCACCGCATCGTCCATTTCATGGATGCGCACGCCGCCGGCCAGCAGCCGGTCGTAGTAGGACCTGCCGGCGTGCAGCACCAGCGTGAAGTCGCTGCGCCCCGGCAGCACCAGTTGCACGTCGACGCCCCGCTGCGCCGCGGACACCAGCGCGGCGACCATGTCGTCGCCCGGCGCGAAGTAAGCCATCGTCAGCCACACGCTGCGCTGCGACGCCTCGATGGCGGCCAGCAGCGTCGTGTAGATCCGGTTGTCCTTGTCGCGCGGGTCGCTTTCGAGCACCTGCACCACGCGCTGGCCGGGCGCGGGCACCGCGGCGGCCGGCGCCGTGGCCAGCGGCGTCTTGCAGCCCTGCTGCGACCAGGTGCGCGCGAAGCTGTGCGCGAACGCCTGCACGACGGGCCCGCGCAGCTCGATGTGGGTGTCGCGCCAGCCCTCCTTCATCACATCGTCGCTGCGCCCCGGAGCGTCCGAACGAGCCCGACGAGTAGGCGCGGCTGATGTTGATGCCGCCGGTGAAGGCCACCTCCTGGTCGACCACCAGCACCTTGCGATGGTCGCGGTGATTGATGCCCCAGTAGCCGGGCCGCTCCAGCGGATTCACCGGATTGAACTTGCACACCGCGACGCCGGCTCCGGCCAGGCGATCGAAGTAGGCCGCACCGGTGCGGATCGAGCCGACGCCGTCGTAGATCAGCGCCACCTGCACGCCGCGAGCCGCCTTGTTCGACAGCAGCACGGCCAGCTCATCGGCCATCTTGCTGTCTTCGACGATGTAGCTTTCCAGCAGCACCCGGCCGCGCGCCCGAGTGATGGCGCTCTTCATCGCCGCGAACGTGGCCGGGCCATCGACCAGCAGGCGCGCCGTGTTGCCCTGGTACACGTCGGAAGGGCCGCCGGCCGCCAGCACCTTCAAGTGGAGTTCGGTGAGGTCGCCCTGCCCCTCGGCCTTGACCGCCGCCAGCACCCGGCCCTCGGCGGCAGGCGATACGGCGCCCGCACGGTCGCGCACCACGAGCTGCTGCGCCAGTGGCGCCGGGCTCGGCCGTCGATGCCTGCTTCTCGGGCAGGCTGGTGCACGCCCCCGCCAGCAGCATCACGCTGGCGCACGTCAGCCGGCTCGTCGCACGGGGGCGGCACGCGGGGCCTGCGCGCACAAATTGCGGCAAAGCGTGCAGCCGGGCGTCGCCCGAAGCCAGCTCGGCACGCCGTGACTCGCGCACGTGCGTGCGCCTCGTTGCGGTCTGGCATGCCGTTCGCTGAACGACTGCGAACACGAATGCAAGGAGTCCACCACCATGGCCAGAACCAGCGCCAAAGCGTCTCGCAAGGTTGCCAAAGTGATGCATGAGTTCAAACACGGCACGTTGAGAAGCGGGGCTTCGAACAAGAAGGTCACCAATCCCAAACAGGCGGTGGCCATCGGCTTGTCCGAAGCACGCAAGCAAGGTGCCAGGGTCGCGCCGCCGCGCAAACGCAAGTCGTCGTGATGCCGGCCTTGCGGCCTGGCATCAGCGCCAGAAGCAGTCGACTTGCGAGATGCGGGTGAGCGCCTTGCGCGCGACGCGCGCGGTGACGGCAAGGTGCGCTTCGAGGTAGCCGGCCGCAAACCATGACGCCGGCTGAGTGGCTGCATCGGCACGAAACGCCGCCGCCGCGACGGCGACATCGTTGTGATGGCCCAGTGCGTCTTGTGCCGCAGCCATGCGCTTGAGGTAGCGCTGCACCAGATCCTGCGGCCACAGATTCACCGTCAGTTCGGCCAGGTAGCGCAGGCGCTTGAGCCGCTTGCGCACGCGATGCTGCTTGTCCAGCGTGATTTGCTCGAAGCGCCGGCCGCCTTCGGCGACCTTGCGATGCAGATCGTTCAATCGCTGCGCCAGCCAGTCGCGCGTGGCGGCCGGCGACAGCGGGGCAAATCGTTCGTCGCCGGCGTGGGCCAGCGCGAGGATGGCCACCAGCGTGCGCTGGAAGGCAGCATCGCGCACGGCCTGCACCGGATCGGCCGAGTCGCCCGTCTGCCACGACAACCTCGGCGCGGCGGCCGCTTCGAGCAATGGACGCACCGCTGCAGCAACCACTTCCGCATCGCGGCGCTGGCCGAGCTGAGAGAACGTCGCCGCGAGTACGCCGTCCCATTCGGGCGCCACGGCCGGTGACAGCGCGGCGAGCTCGCGCAGCACCGTGCGCAGCCGGCGCAGTCCGACCCGAGCCTGATGGATCGTTTCGGCTGCCGCCACTCCTTCGGCGATGTCGCTGACGTTGGCCAGCACCTGTTCGAGCGCCGACTGCAGCACTGCGCGCATCAGCGACGCGCCGTCGACCCCAGGTGCGAGCTGCGCCGGTCGCGCCTTGATGGCGGCCGGCACCGCTTGCCGCTGCAGCAGGCGCTCGCCGCGCTCGGCCTTGGTGGTGGTGCACAGCCACAAGCCACCGTGTTCGATCCAGGCGCTCGCGAGATCGAACACGCCCTGCACCGGGCCACCCTTGTGCTCGAGCTCGAGTTCGGCCAGCGCGACCGAGCGCGACTGCGCGCTGGCCACGCCGGTGTCGAGCGCGACTTCGATCTCGGTGTCTTGGCCATCACGCACCCGGCAGCGCAGGCGCGACACGTCGGTCGCGTGGCGCTCGGCCAGCGCCGTCAGCGGCGCGGCCTGCAGGGCCGCCGCCAGCACGTCGGCGGCTTCGCTGCCGTCGTGGCGGTGCAGATCGATCGCCGGCGCCGGCACACCGGCCACCGGCACTTCGTGCTCCAGACGGTGCACGGCGCCCTCGCCGGCGGCCTTGAGCGCCTGCGTCCAACGCCGCCCCTCTTGCCGCAGGCGCAACGCCACGCGGTGGTGCGCCAGCCGGCCATCGGCGGTGTCGAAGTAGCGGGCCTGCAAGCGCACCGTCTTCGCGCCATGCGCGCGCAGTGCGCGCCGCAGCGACGCCAGAGCCGCATCGGGCACTCGAAGCTTGAGTTCAAGTTCGCTCATCGCGCGCTCTTCGCATCCAGCTCGGCCAAACGGCGAACGGCACCCGCAGGTGCCGTCAGTCTCGGGGTTCGCATTGGTAGGCGCGAGAGGACTCGAACCTCCGACCCCCACCATGTCAAGGTGGTGCTCTAACCAGCTGAGCTACGCGCCTGCGAGGGCGGCATTCTAGCAGCGCTCGTCGCGCGTCAATGCCGCCGCGCGCTGCGCACGCCCGGAATGCGGATGATCTGCGCCAGCACGGCCGGCAGCCGCGTCGCGTTGTCGACTTCGACGGTCAGCTCCATGTGCACGAGAGATCCCGACGCGTGGGGCGCCGGCTGGGTCTGCACGGCCGTCAGGTTCATGCGCTCCTTGGCGAACAACTCGGAGATGTCGCGCAGCAGGCCCGCGCGCTCGCCGGCCTCGACCCACACCTTCACCGGATAGACCGCGTCGCGTCCCACCGGCTTGGTGCCCCAGGCGACGGCAATCGCACGCTCGGGGTTGGCGCGCAGCATCTGGCGGAAGTTGCTGCAGCTGCCGCGGTGAATCGCCACGCCCTTGCCGCGCGTGACGTAGCCGCCGATGGCGTCGGGCGGCGCCGGACGGCAACAGCGCGCCAGCGTGGTCATCAGCGACTCCACACCGACCACCAGCACGCCGCCGTCGCTGGCCTTGGCACGGCGCAGCGCGATCGCGTCGGCCGGCGGCGGCGCCCCCTGCGGCTTGAGCAACGCCTCGATGTGGCGCAGCGAGAACTCGTCCTTGCCCACCACCTCGAACAGCGCATCGGCGCCCTTGAAACCCAGGCGCGCCGCCAGCTCGTCGAGCTTGAGCGCGGTGCGCCCCTCGCGCTGCAGGAGCTTGTCCACCAGCTCGCGCCCGCGCGCGATGGTTTCGTGCTGCGCGCGCGCATTGAACCAGGCACGCACCTTGGCGCGCGCGCGCGGGCTCTTCAGGTAGCCCAGCTCGGCGTTGAGCCAGTCCATCGACGGACCGCCCTCCTTGACCGTGGTGACCTCCACCGTCTGGCCGTTGGCCAACGGCGTGTTCAACGGCACCATCACGCCGTCGACACGCGCACCGCGGCAGCGGTGGCCGAGATCGCTGTGCACCGCGTAGGCGAAGTCCACCGGCGTCGCACCGGCCGGCAACTCGATCACCGTGGCCTGCGGCGTGAACACGAAGATGCGGTCGTCGAAGCCCGGCGCGCCGTCGTGCGACACCTGCGCTGCATGGTCGCGCTCCCAGGCGAGCAGCTGGCGCAGCACCGCCTTGCGGGCCAGCGCGACCCGCTCTTCGAAGCCCCCGGCGGCGCTGACGCCGCCGTAGCCGCGGGCGCCGGCCTCCTTGTACGCCCAATGCGCGGCCACGCCGTACTCGGCGTGCTCGTGCATCTCGCGCGTGCGGATCTGCACTTCCAGCGGCTGGCCGTCGTCGTCGTGCACCACCGTGTGCAGCGACTGGTAGCCGTTGGCCTTGGGCCTGGCGATGTAGTCGTCGAACTGTTCGGGCAGCGGGCGCCAGCGCGCGTGCACGCACGACAGCGCGGCATAACAGTCGCGCACGTCGCGCACCACCACGCGCAGCGCACGCAGGTCGTAGATCGACGCCAGGTCGACGCCCTTGCCCTGCATCTTCTTCCAGATGCTGTACAGGTGCTTGGGCCGGCCCTGCACCTGGGCCTCGATGCCGGCGGCGGCGAGCTCGTCGCGCACGCGCACGCTCGCCGTCAACACCGCAGCCTCGCGGCGCACGCGGGTCTGGTCGAGCTGGCGCGCGATCTGCGCGTAGGGCGCGGGGTGCAGGAAGCGGAACGCGAGGTCTTCGAGCTCCCACTTGATCTGCCAGATGCCCAGCCGGTTGGCCAGCGGCGCGAACACCTGCTGCGACTCCAGCGCCAGCGCAGGCGCGCACGGCTGCTTGGTGGCAGCGTGCCAGCGCAGCGTCTGCAGGCGCGAGGCCAGCCGCAGCAGCACGACGCGCAGGTCGCGCGAGAACGCGAGCAGCATCTTGCGCACACGCTCGGTCTGCTGCTCGCGCCGCTCGTCTTCGACGGTCGCAGCGCGCGCCGCGCGCTGCACCTGCACCAGCTTGCGCGTGTACTCGACGAGGCTGGCGTACGACTCGCCGAATGCGTTGCGCACCACTTCCTCGGGGCGCTGCAGGAAATCGGCCGCGTAGACCAGGTAGGCCGCCGCGCGCAGCGTCGGCGCGGCCCCGATGCCGGCGAGGATCCAGGCCACGCCGTCGGCGTGGGCCAGTGCCGGCTCGCCGGTGTCGAGCTGATGGCCGCTCAACAGCGGCTCGGCGAACGCGCGCGCGCGCTGCAGCGCGCCGGCCTCCTGCACCGCGTTGACGTCGACCGCCGCGGGCACGTCGGCCAGCAGCACGATCGGCGCAGCGGCCTCGGTGCTCGGCGGCAGCAGGTCGGTCTTCATCGCGCCATCACGGCGACAGCAGGAACTCGCGCACTGCCTTCACCTGCTCCGGCTGCACCAGCATCGGTGCATGGCCGACGCCGTCGAACTCGACCAGGCGCGCGCGCGGGCCGCGGTTGCCCATCTCGCGCAGCGGTGTCGTGCGACAGCAGGTCGGACTCGCGCGCCGCGAATCAGCAGCGTCGGGCAGCGCACCGCGTCGAAGGTTTGCCACAACGCCGCCTCGCCGGCCGCCGCCATCTCTGGCGTGATGGCCTTGAACGGCACCGCGATGTCGGGGTCGCTGCGCGGCACCAACCAATCGCCGTCGGCCTTCAACTGCGGCTCGGTCAGCGCCAGCCATTGCTCGCGCGTGTGCGGCCCGAAGCCGGTGGAGATGGCCCAGATCGCGTCGGCCGCCTCGTCGAGCGTCTTCCAGCGGCGTGTTTGTCCCACGTAGCCGCCGATGCGCGCGAGGCCAACCGGATCGAGCCGCGGCCCGACGTCGTTGAGCACCAGCTTGCTCACCGGCGAACCGCCCAACGCCGCCACGCCCAGGCCGATCAGGCCGCCCATCGAGGTGCCGAGCCAATGCACCGTGCGCGCATTCAGGCGCGCGAGCAGGGCCACCATGTCCGACACGTACTGCGGCAAGACGTAGCCCATCGGGTCGTGCAACCAGTCGGAGCGGCCGCGACCCACCACGTCGGGGCACACCACGCGATAGCGGTCGAGCATGGTGCGCGCCAGCGTGTCGAAGTCGCGCCCTTGGCGCGTCAGGCCGTGCAGGCAGACCAGCACGCTGTCATTGCCCGGATCGCCCCACTCGCAGTACGCCATGCGATGCAGGCGGCGGCCATCGAGGCAATGCACTTCGAGCAGTCGGGGTTCGGACACGGGGTGGGCTCCTTTGCCGATAATGATCCTAACAACTGATCGTCAAGGAACCACCATGTTGAAGGGAAAGACCGCCCTGGTCACGGGCTCCACCAGCGGCATCGGCCTGGGCGTGGCGCTGTCATTGGCACGCGATGGCGCCCACATCATGCTCAACGGCTTCGGCGAATACGAGTCGGCCAAGCGCGCGGTGGCCGAATGCGGCGTCAAGGTGTCGTACCACGGCGCCGACATGAGCAAGCCCGCCGAGATCGAGGCGATGGTGCGCGCCTGCGAGCAGGAGTTCGGCGCGCTCGACATCCTGGTCAACAACGCCGGCATCCAGCACGTGGCGAAAGTCGAGGACTTTCCGCCAGAACGCTGGGACGCCATCATCGCGATCAATCTGACCTCGGCGTTTCACACGACGCGGCTGGCACTGCCCGGCATGAAGAAGCGCAACTGGGGCCGCATCCTGAACGTCGCGTCGGTGCACGGCCTGGTGGCGTCGGCCGAGAAGTCGGCTTACGTGGCGAGCAAGCACGGCATCGTCGGCTTCACCAAGAGCCATCGCGCTCGAAACCGCGACCACTGGCATCACGGTCAACGCCATCTGCCCGGGCTGGGTGCTGACGCCGCTGGTGCAAAAGCAGGTCGACGCGCGCGCCGCGCAGGCCGGCGTCGAGCGATGCCGAGGCCAAGAAGCAGCTGCTGGCCGAGAAGCAGCCGTCGCTGCAGTTCGCGACGCCCGAGCAGCTCGGCGCGCTCGCGGTGTTCCTGTGTTCGCCGGCCGGCGACAACGTGCGCGGCGTGGCCTGGAACATCGACGGCGGCTGGGTCGCGCAGTAGCGGCGCGGGGCTTCGCGAGCTCGCCTAACGGGTCATCTGCACACTGCCGTTGACCTGCACGGTCACCGTCGCCTTGCCCGCTTCGACCGGGATCGATTCGTCGGCAGCGGCAGCCGCCATCATGCGGGCGCGTGGCATCGGCGGCGAGATGGGCGGCTCCGAGGTGCCGACGTGCACCTCGCGCACCGCGTAGCCGGCGTAGCCGAACTGCTTGGCGTAGTCGGCGGCGCGAGCGCGGAACTTGGCGATCGCCTGTGCCACCGCATCGGCCTCGACCCTTTCGCGCGTGTCGCGCGCCAGCGCGTAGCCCACGCGCGCAACGGTCAAGGTGTTGAGGCGGCCGGCCAGCTGCGCGATCGCACTCATGTCGCGGCCTTCGAGCACCAGCTCGGCCTGACCGACCCAACCGGTGATGTTCGGGCTCTTGGGGCCATAGCGAGGCGACAAGCTGAATGCGCCGGTGCGCACCTCGAGCTGCCCGGGTCGCTGCGCCTTGCGGGCCTCGACCAGCGCGCTGTCGATGGCTTGCTCGCAGCTGGCTTTGCACCGCCGCCGCGTCGCTGCCCTCGCGGGTGGTCGACAGCGTCATGGCCATGATGTCGTACGGCACTTCGACGGCGGCCGACGCGGCCAACGTCAACGCATCGTGAGGCTGCGGCGCCGGCGTGGCGGGCTGTGCACGTACCATTGAAAATGCGGTCAGGGTCACGCAGGCGAGCAAAAGCCTGAACTGCAAGCACGTCATATGGGGTCCTCGGCGGGTCTTTTGCGATGCAGCGACAGTGTGCCGCGCTGTTGTCAAGTGGCGCGCGCGTGCGTCTGGCCGTGTCCCACGTCACGGAACCGAATGCAAAGCCCGAAATAGATGTAACAGCCGGTCGGTTTACCGGCTTGGCATGGGTTTTCCCCCGGCAAAATGCCGCTGTTACAAATACGGAGTTGCGAATGAATACGCCCGCCAACACTCGGCCCGACCGCATCGTCGTGGTCGACGACGACGCGCGCATCCGGGATCTCTTGCGCCGCTACCTGACCCAGGAAGGGTTCGAGGTACTGTTGGCCGAAGACGCCAAGGCGCTGAACCGAATCCTCACCCGCGAGACGATCGATCTGATCGTGCTCGACCTGATGCTGCCCGGCGAAGACGGGCTGTCGATCTGCCGCCGCCTGCGTGCCGCCAACGACGTGACGCCGATCATCATGCTGACGGCCAAGGTCGAAGACGTCGACCGCATCGTCGGCCTCGAGGTCGGTGCCGACGACTACCTGCCCAAGCCGTTCAACCCGCGCGAGCTGCTGGCCCGCGTGCACGCGGTGCTGCGCCGCCGCCCGGCGATGGAAGCGCCCGGCGCGCCATCGAAGGAGCAGCAGACGGTCGCCTTCGGGCCGTTCGAGTTCGACCTGAGCCTGCGCCGCCTGATGAAGAACGGCGAGCAGATCGCGCTGACCACCGGCGAGTTTTCGATGCTCAAGGCGCTGGTGCGTCACCCGCGGCAGCCGCTGTCGCGCGACAAGCTGGCCCAGCTGGCGCGCGGCCGCGAGTTCGAGCCGTTCGACCGCAGCCTCGACGTGCAGATCTCCCGCCTGCGCAAGATGATCGAGTCCGATCCCTCGCAGCCGCGCTACATCCAGACGGTCTGGGGCGTCGGCTACGTGTTCGTGCCGGACGGCGCGAACTGACCCGCCCCGAAGCGGCCCCGGGCCGCTTCGCCCTCAAGGGGGCGACGCCGACGGCCTGGCAGAGCCAGATCCGTGGCGTCCGCTGGATGGGCGTTCGCGCTGCGGCGCTTCACTTGCTCACTGTTGCCGTCTGCCGGTCGTGTATTGTGCCGGCCGTTGTGCATGCCGGCACCTGAGATCCGCTCCTAGACATGTCCCGCTCGCAAGGTGTCGCCCTCAGCCTGTTCTGGCGCACCTTCGTGCTGCTGGCGATCCTGCTGGGCAGCGGCATCATGGCCTGGGTGTGGACGCTGCGCTCGCTGGAGTTCGAGCCGCGCGCGGTGGCCGCTTCGCAGCAGATCGCCAGCCTGGTGAACGTGGCGCGCGCCGCGCTGCGCACATCCGATGCGATCAATCGCGTGGCGATGGTCAAGAACCTGTCTGTCCAGGAGGCCATCCGCATCGCGCCGCACGAGCCGTCGGACAAGTGGGAGCCGTTCGAGGAAGACCGCTTCACGCGCGTGGTGGCCGCCGAGCTGCACTCCCGGCTGGGGCCCGAGACCATCGTGGCGCGCAGCGTCAACGGCCAGGCCGGCCTGTGGGTGGGCTTCGGCATCGAGAAGGATGCCTGGTGGCTGCAGACCGAGCTCGGCCGGGTGCGTGCGCTGACCGGGCCCACCTGGTTCGTATGGGTCGGCATTGCGTTGCTCGCCACCATCTTCGGCTCGGTGGCGATCGCGCGGCTGATCAACCAGCCGCTGCGCGAACTGAGCTTCGCGGCCAGCCGCATCCGCGAGGGCGAGTTCGACTCGCGCCTGGACGAGAACACGATGACCAGCGAGATTCGCGAGGTCAACATGGGCTTCAACCGCATGGCGCGCGAGCTCGCCAAGGTGGAGGAAGACCGCGCGGTGATGCTGGCCGGCATCAGCCACGACCTGCGCACGCCGCTGGCGCGCTTGCGGCTCGAGGCCGAGATGAGCGTGCACGACGAAGAGGCGCAGCAGAACATGGCGCTCGACATCGATCAGCTCGACGCCATCATCGACAAGTTCATGGACTACGCGCGCCCGGGCGACACCAAGCTGAAGCCGGTGAACCTGGCGCAGGTGGTCGAGCGCGAGATGCAGGGCTTTCGCGACCCGACGCACGATCCGCATCGCGCACCGCGTGGCGATCGACGTGTCGGTGCTGGCCGACGAGATCGAGCTCGGCCGCGTGTTCTCCAACCTGTTCGAGAACGCACGCCGCTACGGGCGCTCGATCGACACCGGCATCGCGGTGGTGCACGTGACCTATGCCCGCACCGGGCCGTGGGTGATCGTCAGCGTGCGCGACCACGGCCAGGGCGTGGCGCCGGAGAAGATGCACCAGCTGACCACGCCGTTCTTCCGCGGCGACGCCGCGCGCACGGCTGCCACCGGCGCGGGCCTCGGCCTGGCCATCGTGGAGAAGGCGCTGGCGCGCATGGGCGGCGCGCTCGAGCTCGACAACGCGGCCGACGGCGGCCTGGTGGCGCACATCCGCTTGAAGCGCGCGCCCTGAGTGCACGCACCCCGCGCGCCGCGGCCTTCAGCCGCTGCCGGCTGCGCGCAGCAGCAGGCAGATCGCGCGCGCTTCGATGGCGCGGCCCTCGCCCACCGGCCCCATCTTCTCGGCGGTCTTGGCCTTGACGTTGACGCAGGCCGCCTCCAGCGCCAGCGCTGCGGCGATGCGCGCGCGCATCGCGTCGATGTGCGGCGCTAGCTTGGGCGCCTGCGCGATGATGGTGCGAGTCGACGTTGACGATGCGATAGCCGGCGCGCGCGCACCCGCTGGCCCGCCTCGCCCAGCAGCGCGATCGAGTCGGCGCCTCGGAACGCCTCGTCGGTGTCCGGGAAGTGGCGGCCGATGTCGCCGAGCGCTGCGGCGCCGAACAGGGCATCGATGATGGCGTGCAGCAACGCATCGCCGTCGGAGTGCGCGAGCAGCCCGTGGCTGTGCGGGATCGTCACGCCGCCCAGCACCAGCGGGCGGCCGGCCACCAGCGCGTGCACGTCCCAGCCTTCGCCGATGCGCAGCGCGCCCGCGGCGGCGGCCGTGTCGGCGGCGCCACCACGCGCCGCGAGCAGCGCCTGCGCGCGCGCCAGGTCCTCCGGCCAGGTGACCTTGATGTTGGCGGCATCGCCCATCACCAGCTTGGGCTGCAGCCCGTGCGCTTCGATGGCGCCGGCCTCGTCGGTGACGGCATCGCCGGCGCGCGCCAGCGCTTCGCTCAGCACACCGATGCGAAACATCTGCGGCGTCTGCGCGGACCACTTGTCGCGGCGGTCGACGGTGGCTGGCAGCGCGTCCGTCGCGCTCGGCCTTCAACGTGTCGGCCACCGGCAGCGCCAGCAGGCCGCCGACCTCGTCGTCGAGGCATGCATCGACCAGCCGGTCGACCCACTGCGGCGTCGATGAGGGCACGCGCGGCGTCGTGCACCAGCACCCAGTCGTCGTCGCGCGCGCCGCGTTCGCGCAGCGACATACAATCCGTTGGCCACGGTTTGGGCGCGCGTGACGCCGCCGCGCCGCACCAGCCAGCAGCGCGCGCCGGTGAATTCAGGCACTTCGCGCTCGAACAGCGTGTCGTCATCGGCCAGCACCACCAGCACCGCGTGCAATCGGCTCACCTGCGCCAATGCGCGCAACGTGTGGGCCACCAGCGCGCGCCCGGCCAGCCGCGCGTACTGCTTGGGCCCGCTGGTGCCCGCTCGCACCCCGACGCCGGCGCAGGGCACCAATCCGAACAGTCGGGGCCCTGGCGGCGTGTCTGTCGTTGTCATCGCGGCGATTCTAGAATCTCAGCCTTCAGCGATGCTTCGGTCCCGCGGTGAACCGCCCGGTGAATCAGCATTACCGGGATCGTCACCCCATACCCCTTCATGGACCTGCCGCGCGTCGCTCCCGGAAAACGCTTCGTGCTGCCGCTGCCGCCCGGCTCGGCGGATGCACTGCTGCTCGCGCGCACGGCCGAGGCGCACAAGGCCGAGGGCTCGCTGACGGCGATCCTGACCGCCGACCCGGCCGATGCGCAGCGCCTGGCGGACGAGTTGCTGTTCTTCTCGCCCGGCGCTGCGCGTGGCGGTGTTTCCCGATTGGGAGACGCTGCCCTACGACACCTTCTCGCCGCACCAGGACCTGGTGTCGGAACGGCTGGCCACGCTTGTGGCGGCTGCTGCAGCGTGACCTCGACGTCGTGCTGCTGCCGGCCACCACCGCCCTCACCCGCCTGGCGCCGACGAGTTTCCTGGCGGCGACGACATTCAACTTCAAGCAAGGCACGCGGCTCGACGAGGCGGCGCTGAAGGCGCAACTCACGCTGGCCGGCTACAGCCACGTCAGCCAGGTGGTGTCGCCGGGCGAGTACGCGGTGCGCGGCGGCCTGATCGACCTCTTCCCGATGGGCTCGCCGGTGCCCTATCGCGTCGACCTGTTCGACGACCAGGTCGACTCGATCCGCACCTTCGACCCCGATACGCAGCGCAGTCTCTATCCGGTGCCCGAGGTGCGGCTGCTGCCCGGGCGCGAGTTCGCGCTCGACGAGGCGGCGCGCGCCGGCTTTCGCTCGCGCTGGCGCGAGCGGCTCGAAGGCGACCCCACGCGCTCGCGCATCTACAAGGACATCGCACAAGGGCTGGCCGGTGCCGGCATCGAGTACTACCTGCCGTTGTTCTTCGACAGACGGCGACTGTGTTCGACTACATCGGCGCGCGTGCGGCGCTGGTGCTGCACGGCGACCTCGACGCCGCGATCTCGCGCTTCTGGGCCGACACGCGCGAGCGCCACCGCTTTCTGCAGCACGACCCCGAGCGGCCGATCCTGCCGCCGGAGGCGATCTTCCTGCGCGTCGACGAGTTCTTCGCGCTGACCGGGCCCTTTGCGACGCTGGCGCTGCGCGGGGCCACAGGCGACGCACACGACTGGGCCGCACCGGCGCCCGACGTCAGTGTCGAGCGCGGCTCGCAGGAGCCGCTGGCTGCGCTGGGCGGGCTGATCGATTCGCCCACCACGCGCGTGCTGTTGATCGGCGAGAGCGAAGGCCGCCGCGAAAGCCTGCTCGAGCTGCTGCGCGACCACCGCATCGACGTGCCCAGCGTGGCGACGCTGGCCGAATTCGAGACCGGCGACGAGCCGGTCGCGATCGCGGCAGCCTCGCTGGCGCGCGGCTTCGTGTGGCGGCGCGTCGGTGCGCCACCGATTGCTTTCATCACCGAGGCCGAACTGTTTGCCGCCACGCCGGCGCTGCGGCGACGGCGTCGCCAGGAGGCGGTGAGCGACGTCGAGGCGCTGATCAAGGACCTGTCGGAGCTGGCGGTGGGCGACCCGGTGGTGCACGCCAACCACGGCATCGGACGCTACCGCGGACTCGTCAATCTCGACCTCGGCGACGGCGCCAGCGAGTTCCTGCACCTGGGCTATGCCGACGACGCCACGTTGTACGTGCCGGTGGCGCACCTGCACCTGATCAGCCGCTACACCGGCGTCGATGCGTCCGAGGCGCCGCTGCACAAGCTCGGCTCGGGGCAGTGGGACAAGGCCAAGCGGCGTGCCGCCGAGCAGGTGCGCGACACCGCCGCGGAGTTGCTGAACCTCTATGCGCGGCGTGCCGCCCGCGAAGGCCACGCGCACCGCTTCTCGGCGCACGACTACGAGGCGTTCGCCGCCGGCTTCGGCTTCGAAGAAACGCCGGATCAGCGCGCCGCCATCCACGCGGTGATCCAGGACATGATCTCGCCCAAGCCGATGGACCGGCTGGTCTGCGGCGACGTCGGCTTCGGCAAGACCGAGGTCGCGCTGCGCGCCGCATTCATCGCCGTGCTCGGCGGCAAGCAGGTCGCGCTGCTGGCGCCGACCACGCTGCTGGCCGAGCAGCACCACCAGACGATCAGCGACCGCTTCGGCAAGTGGCCGGTCAAGGTGGCCGAGCTGTCGCGCTTTCGCACCGGCAAGGAAACCGTTGCCGCGCTGGCGGGCTTGGCCGACGGCAGCATCGACATCGTGGTCGGCACGCACAAGCTGCTGTCCAAGGACGTGCAGTTCAAGCGCCTGGGCCTGCTGGTGATCGACGAGGAACACCGCTTCGGCGTGCGCCACAAGGAGGCGATCAAGGCGTTGCGCTCGGAGGTCGACGTGCTGACGCTGACCGCCACGCCGATCCCGCGCACGCTGGGCATGGCGCTCGAGGGCCTGCGCGACCTGAGCGTGATCGCCACCGCGCCGCAGCGGCGGCTGGCGATCAAGACCTTCGTGCGCGACGAGGGCTCGAGCCTGATCCGCGAGGCGGTGCTGCGCGAGTTGAAGCGCGGCGGACAGGTCTACTTCCTGCACAACGAGGTCGAGTCGATCCAGCAGCGGCGCAAGCACCTCGAAGACCTGGTGCCCGAGGCGCGCATCGCGGTCGCGCACGGCCAGATGCGCGAGCGCGAGCTCGAGCAGGTGATGCGCGACTTCGTCGCGCAGCGCTTCAACCTGCTGCTGTGCTCGACCATCATCGAGACCGGCATCGACGTGGCCAGCGCCAACACCATCGTGATCAGCCGCGCCGACAAGTTCGGCCTGGCGCAGCTGCATCAGCTGCGCGGCCGCGTCGGCCGCTCGCACCACCAGGCATATGCCTACCTGATGGTGCCCGACACCCGAACGCTGACCAAGCAGGCGCAGGCGCGGCTCGACGCCATCCAGAGCATGGAGGAGCTGGGCTCGGGCTTCTATCTGGCGATGCACGACCTCGAGATCCGCGGCGCCGGCGAAATGCTGGGCGAGAACCAGAGCGGCAACATGCAGGAGGTCGGCTTCCAGCTCTACAACGACATGCTGGCCGAAGCGGTGCGCGCGCTGAAGGCCGGCCGCGAGCCCGATCTGCTGTCGCCGCTGGCGGCGACCACCGAGATCAACCTGCATGCGCCGGCGCTGCTGCCCGACGTTTATTGCGGCGACGTGCACGCGCGTCTGAACCTGTACAAGCGGCTGGCGATGGCCGAGAAGCCCGAGCAGCTCGACACCTTGCTCGAGGAGATCACCGACCGCTTCGGCAAGCTGCCGGCGCAGGGCCAGACGCTGTTCGACACCCACCGCCTGCGCGTGCTGGCCAAGAGCTACGGCGTGCTGAAGGTCGACGCCGGGCCGAAATCGATGAGCATCACCTTCCGTCCGAAGCCGCCGATCGATGCGCAGCGCATCATCGAGCTGGTGCAGCGCAACCGTCACATCAAGCTGGCCGGCAACGACCGCTTGCGCATCGAGCGTGAGCTGGCCGAGCCGCGCGAGCGCGCCCAGTTCGTGCGCGACGTGTTGCGCTCCCTCGGCACGCCCGTTGCCGTGGCCGCCTGACATGCAAGCAACAGGCGATGACCCGGCGCCAGCCGGGACGTCCGCCTGCGGCTAAGGTGGGGCTCATGACCACCACCTGGTGCCTGGTGATCGGCGTGTTGCTGATCGGCATGGGGCTGACCGACACGATGCGGCGCGACCTGCCGTTTTCGGCCTCGGCGCTGTACCTGCTGGCCGGTTGGCTGATCGGGCCGCATGCGGGTGGCCTGCTGCACCTCGACCTGTTCGCCGACGCGAAACTGCTGGAAAGCCTCACCGAAGCGGCGGTGCTGATTTCGCTGTTTGCGGTGGGACTGCGCTTGCGCGTGCGGCTGACCGATCGTTTGTGGACCACCCCGCTGCTGTTGGCCACCGTCGCGATGGTCCTCACGATCGCTGGCCTGCTGGTCTGTGGGACTGTCGTTCGGCCTCTCGCTGGGCGCGGCGATGCTGCTGGCGGCCGTGCTCGCACCCACCGACCCGGTGCTGGCTTCCGACGTGCAGGTCGACGACCCGGGAGACCGCGATCGTCTGCGTTTCGGCCTCAGCGGCGAAGGCGGCCTCAACGACGGCACCGCGTTTCCTTTCGTGATGCTCGCGCTCGGCCTGCTCGGCCTGCACGAGCTCGGCGACGACGGCGTGGCGCTGGTGGAGCGTCGACCTGCTGTGGGCGGTGGCCGGTGGTCTGGCCATCGGCTGGGGTCTCGGTTGGTCGTTCAGCCGCATGGTGTTGCACCTGCGCCGCGAGCGCGAGCAGGCCTTTGGCATGGAGAGCTTCCTGACGCTCGGGCTGATCGCGCTGACCTACGGCCTGGCGCTGACAGCGCACACATACGGCTTCCTGGCCGTCTTCGTCGCCGGGTTGGCGATGCGTTCGGTCGAGTACACCGACAGCGATGGCCGGCGCGCCAAGGCATCGCGACAGCATGACGCGTCGCCCGAGGCCTCGGCCTACATGGCGCGCGCGGTGCTCGACTTCACGCTCGACCTGGAGCGTCTGGCCGAACTGACGGTCATGCTGCTGGTGGGCAGCCTGCTGCATGCGGGCGTCTTCAGCGGCCTGAGCCTGGGCATCGCCGCGGCACTGCTGCTTGTGGTGCGTCCGCTGGCGGTGCGGCTCACGTTGATCGGATCGCGGCTGACGCCGACGCAGCGCCGCCTGGCCGCGCTGGTTCGGCATCCGCGGCGTGGGCTCGGTGTACTACCTGGCGTTCGCCATCTCGCACGGCGCCACCGGGAGCGACATCGCCTGGGTGGCCGACGCCGTGCTGGCCACCGTGGTCGCTTCGGTGCTGCTGCACGGCACCTCGGCGACGCCGGTGATGCGGCTGTATCGCCGTGCGCGCCGTGGGCGACATGAGCGGCCGCCGGCTCGGTCGATCGCCGATCACGGCAAACTGGCCGCGCCTCGCGGCGCGCCAGGCTTCAATCCTCCGCCTGCTGCGCCGCCAACAACCGCGTGACCGTGCGCAGCAATTCGGTCACGTCGATCGGCTTGGTCATGTAGGCCACGAAGCCGGCGGCCCTGCCGCGTTCGACGTCCTTGGGCATCGCGTTGGCGCTGATCGCCAGCACCGGAATCTGCCGCGTCGCCTCGTGCTCGCGCAGGCATTGCATCACCGCGTAGCCGTCCATGTCGGGCAGGTTGATGTCGAGCAGGATCAACGCCGGCTGATGCGTGCGCGCCAGTTCGAGCCCCAACCCCGGCGCCAGCGCGCTGAGCACCCGGATGCCGGCCTGGCGCGCGAGGATGCCCTCGATCAGCCGCAGGTTGGCCGGGTTGTCTTCGATGCACAGCACGTCGATCGGCGCCAGCGGCATGCGCTCGGAGGGTGCCGCTGTCGTCATCGTCGGCGGCCCGCTGCGCCGCAGCGTCGGCGGCCAGCGGCAGGCGCACCCAGAACGTGCTGCCCGAGCCCGGCGTGCTCTCGACGCCGATCGCGCCGCCCATCGCCTCGACCAGCCGCTTGCTCAGCGCCAGCCCGATGCCGGTGCCTTCGATGCGCCGCTGGTCGGCCTGCAGCCGCTCGAACGGCACGAACAGCCGCGCCATCTGCTCGGGCGTCAGACCGGCGCCGGTGTCGCTGACGCGCACGCACACGGTCGGCCATCGGCGCCGACTTCCGCCACGCACACGACGTTGACGCTGCCTTGCCGGCGGTTGTACTTGACGGCGTTGGACAGCAGGTTGAGCAGCACCTGCTTGAGCCGCGTGCGGTCGGCGCGCACCTGCACGTCGCAATGGCGCGATGCCTCGAGCATGCGCACGCCCGCGGCCTCGGCCAGCGGGCGCAGCAGCGTCAGGCATTCTTCGAGCACGCGGCCGCAGCGCCACCGGCTCGGGGCTGACCGTGAACTTGCCCGACTCGACGCGCGCCAGATCGAGCACGTCGTTGATCAGCTCGAGCAGGTGCTTGCCCGCGGCCACGATCTCGCGCACCCAGCCGCGGTTGGCCGCGAGGCAAGGCGGCCGATCGCTCCAGCAGCTGGCCGAAGCCGAGGATGGCGTTCATCGGCGTGCGCAACTCATGGCTCATGCGCGACAGAAACTCGCTCTTGGCCTGGTTGGCCCGCTCGGCTTCGTCGCGCGACGCCGTCAGCTGCGCGGTGCGCTGTTCGACGCGCTGCTCGAGCTCGGCGTTCAGCGACGCGAGGGCCTGCTCGGCCTCGTCGCGCCGCTGCAGCGCGGCGCGAAAGGCATGCGCCGCCTTGTTACCGCACCGAACTCGTCGCGGCGTTCGCGCCCGGAGGCGCGGTCGAGGTGTCGCCTGCGCTCAGGCGCTCCAGCGTCTTCATCAGCGAGGCCACGTCGCTGGCAAATCGCCGCGACAGCAGCACGCTGGCCACCGCGATCAGCGCGAGCGTGGCCAGCAGCGCGACGAAGAAGCGCGCAGCGCGCCGCCTGCAGCGCGCACGAGCAGTCGTGCGCTTTGGTGCGCCAAGATCGCCCTGTACGTGCGCCACCAGGCCGAGGAACTCGGCGTTGGCGGCGTCGTAGGACTGGTTCGCCCCCAGCGTCGACGCGCGCGATCTGATCGAGGTTGACCGACGACAGCAGCACCGCTTCGCCCATCTGGTCGCGGTACTCGACCAGCCGGCGCCACAACCGCTGCGCAATAGCGCGCGGCCGGGTCGTCGTGCGCGAGTCGCTGCGCGGCGACGCCGCAGCTCTTCGATGGCGCGGTTGACAGCCAGGATTTGTTCGCGCCCCGCTCGATAGAACTGCGCCTCGCCGTGGCGCCGCGCAACGACACCGCCAGCAGATTGATGAACTGCACATGGTTGGTCGAGAACTGCGAGAACAGGCGCGACAGCTCGCTCAGGCGCGGCACGTCCTTGCCGCTGATGCGCTCTTGCAGCGCCACGGTTTCGCGCTGCTCGACCACGTACAGGCCACCCAGCGCAGCCATCAGCAGCGCCGCGATCGCCGGCAGCAGCAGGAACTTCGCCAGAATCGGCAGGTCGGCCAGCAGCGCTTTCATCGCGGCGAGGAAGGATCAGCGCTTGGCCTTGCCGGCGGCGGCGCCGACTGCGCCAGCTCGGCCCAACGCCGGGCGGCCCCACGGTGGCGACATAGGGCTCGCGCCGCGGCCATCGGGCTTGAACACGATGGCCACGCCTTCGGGGCTGGGCCAGATGCCGGTGGCTTCCTGAAGGTTGCCGGTGTGGCCCGATAGCACATTGTTGGTGCCGGCCCGCGGCACCGTGGCCAGCAGCTTCGACAGCGCATCGGCCCGTTCGCCGCGTGGCGGCCTGGTCGGCGGTCACGGTGTGCGCGAGCTCGGGCTCGGCGATCACTTTGCCGAACGCGAGCTTGGCCGTGTCGATGGTGCGGCAATAGGGGCTGGCGAGCACGGTGCCGACCGGAATGCGCAGGCGCTGGACTGCTCGCCGATGTCCGTCATCTGCTGGCGACCGGCGTCCGACAAGATGCGTTGCGTGGCGCAGTTGCTCAGGCTCGCCGCGATCGAGTCGCGGTGGAGAGGTCGGTCAAGCCATGGCGGAAGTACAGCACGTAGCCACCGCCACGCAGGGCCTGCACCAGTTCGGCGCCGTCGATCACGTTGGGCGGGCTGTTGGGCTTGTCTTCGATCGGTGGGCTCGCGCACGCGGGCCACAGCAGCATCGCCGCCGCCGGCAACGGTGGCCTGCCATCCACGAAAGGTGGCACCCGTCATGATCTACTCCATCAGTGTCGTGGCGGCCTGCCCGCGACGTTACGCCTGCCGTCCTGTCGCGGCCCTGGGATAAACCTAGGCATCGCCGCGGCGTCCGCACCCTTGCGCGGCGCGGTGCGGCGCCTACCATCGGCACTTCCATCACGATCAACCGGAGACGCCGCGATGAGCTCGCCCACCAAGTTCGTGCTCGACGAGAGCAAGATGCCGAAGCCACTGGTACAACATCGCCGCCGACCTGCCGAAGCCGCCGCCGCCGGTGCTGCACCCCGGCACCCACCAGCCGGTCGGGCCCCGACGACCTGGCGCCGCTGTTCCCGATGGCGCTGATCGTGCAGGAGGTCTCGACCGAACGCGAGGTCGAGATTCCCGAGCCGGTGCGCGAGGTGTTCCGCCTGTGGCGGCCGTCGCCGCTGATCCGCGCGCACCGCCTCGAGAAGGCGCTCGGCACGCCGGCGAAGATCTACTACAAGTACGAAGGCGTCTCGCCGGCCGGCTCGCACAAGCCGAACACCGCGGTGCCGCAGGCCTGGTACAACGCCGAGGCCGGCATCAAGAAGCTCGACCACCGAAACCGGCGCCGGCCAGTGGGGCTCGGCGCTGGCGTTCGCCGGCGCGCTGTTCGGCATCGACGTCACGGTCTTCCAGGTGCGGGTGTCGTACGACCAGAAGCCGTATCGCCGCGCGCTGATGGAAACCTACGGCGCGCGCTGCATCGCCGTCGCCGTCGAACGAGACCAACGCCGGCCGCGCGATCCTGGCGCAGCGACCCGATCACCCGGCTCGCTCGGGCATCGCCATCTCCGAGGCGGTCGAAGTGGCCGCCACGCACGACGACACCAAGTACTCGCTCGGCTCGGTGCTCAACCACGTGCTGATGCACCAGACCATCATCGGCCAGGAGGCGATGCTGCAGCTCGAGATGGCCGGCGACGACCCGGACGTGATCGTCGGCTGCACCGGCGGCGGCTAGCAACTTCGCCGGCATCGCCTTCCCGTTCATCGGCGCAGCAGCTGCGCGGCGGCAAGCAAGCGCCGCATCGTCGCCGTCGAGCCGGCGGCCTGCCCGTCGCTGACGCGCGGCAAGTACGCCTACGACTTCGGCGACACCGCGCACATGACGCCGCTGGTCAAGATGCACACGCTGGGCTCGACCTTCATGCCGCCGGGCTTCCACGCCGGCGGGCTGCGCTACCACGGCATGGCGCCGCTGGTGTCGCATCTGCAAGGAGCTCGGCCTGATCGAGGCGCGTCGCCTACCAGCAGAAGACGGTGTTCGACGCCGGCGTGCAGTTCGCGCGCGCCGAGGGCATCGTGCCGGCGCCCGAGGCCAACCACGCGGTCAAGGGCGCGATCGACGAGGCGCTGCGCTGCAAGGCCGAGGGCAAGCCGCGGACGATCCTGTTCAACCTGTGCGGCCACGGCCACTTCGACATGAGCGCCTACCAGGCCTACTTCGCCGACAAGCTGGTCGACCAGGCCTACGACGAGGCCGAGCTGGCGATGGCGCTGGCCGGGCTGCCGTCGGTGGCGGCCTGAGCCGCGCGTCGCCAGCGCGACGCCTCACGGACGTGCCGCCGCCATCGGCGGCGGCACGAACGCACGGTACTCGCGCTCGAGCCATTGCGCGAAGCGCAGCACGTCGGGGTCGGCGAACGCCGGGCCGATGATCTGGGCGCCCACCGGCAGCCCTTGCGGCGTCAACGCCAGCGGCACGGCGGTGGCCGGCAAGCCCGACGAGGCCGGGGTAGCCGGCCCAGAACAAGCGCATCGGTGGTCGGTTGCGGCTTGCCGTTCACCGGAATCAAACGCTCCCAGCGGTCGCCGCGTTCGTTGCGTTCGAAGGCCGGTGTCGTGGCAGTGGGGCAGATCAGCAGGTCGTGCTGCTCGAAGAACGACTCCCATTGGCGCCGCAGCTTGGCGCGCACCTCGTCGATCTGCACCCACGCACGGTGGCTCAACGTATTGCCGCGAAAGTGCCAAGCGGGATAACTCTGGTCGTCGGGCGCGAACGCACCTGCACGCTCCAGCGCTTGCGCGTAGGTGGTGTCGTCGGACGCGGCGCCGGTGGCCGCGCGCAGCAGATGGATGTAGGTGTGCTGCGTTTCGGCGCTGTCCACCGGCCGCACGTCCTCGCGCACCGCCACGCCCTCGGCACGAAGGAACGTCACCAGGTCGCGCAGCGCCTGCTGCACGCTGGCATCGACCTCGGCCTGCGCATCGTCGACGATCACTGCCACGCGGCAGCTGGCGCGGCGGCGTGCCGCGCGTGCGCCACGCCATCGGCACTCGGCCGAGCGGTGTCATTGCAGTGAGCGGCGTCGCCAGCACGTCCATCGCCAACGCGAGATCGAACGCGCTGCGCGCCATCGGGCCGGCGACGCAGATGTCGATGCTGTCGGGCCCGTGCTGCAGCCGCAACTCGTGGCCCTTCCATCGGCACCACGCCCCAGGTCGGCTTGTGGCCCCACACGCCACAGTAGTGCGCCGGGTTGCGGATCGACGCGCCGATGTCGCTGCCCAGTTCGAGCGCCGGTCAGCCCGGCCGCCAGCGCCGCGGCCGAGCCACCCGACGAACCGCCGGGCGTGCGCGCCAGATCCCATGGGTTGCTGGTGGTGCCGTACACGGGTTGAAGCTCTGCCAATCGGCCAGGAACACCGGCACGTTGGTCTTGCCGAAAATCACTGCGCCCGCGGCCTTCAGGCGCTGCACCGTGAGCGCGTCGCGCTGGGGCCGGTTGTCGCGATGCGCCTCGAAGCCCCACGTCGTCGGCAGGCCGGCGACGTTGAACGCCTCTTTCACCGTCATCGGCACGCCGTGCAGCGGGCCCCACGACTGGCCACGCGCGAGCGCCGTGTCTGCCTCGCGCGCACGCTGGCGGGCGCGTTCGGCATCGAGCACCGGCACGGCGCGGATGGCGGGATTCAGCCGGTCGACGCGCGCCGAGATAGCCGTCGAGCAGTTCGAGCGCCGACACCTCCTTGCGGCGGATGAGCCGCGCGAGTTCGTGGGCCGGCAGGAAGGCGAGTTGATTCATCCTCGCATCTTGGAGCGCGCCGCGGCGGCGCGGTGTCCGGGGATGCCCGCAGCGCGCCGAACTGCGGCATCATGCGGCGACGTTCTGGCCGGGAGAAGCGCCGCATGAAGCTCGTGATTGCGCAGATGAAGCACGAGACCAACACCTACTCGCCGGTGCCGACGCCGCTGGCGCGCTTTGCGCGTCGGCGGCGGCACGCCGCCCGAAGGTGACCGACGCGATCGCGGCCTATCGCGGCACCGGCTCGGCAATCGCCGCCTTCATCGAGCTCGCCGAACAGCGCCGGCGCCGAGTTCGTGGTGCCGATCGCCGCCAGCGCCTGGCCGAGCGGCCCGGTGCGACGACGCGCGCGTTCGAGCACATCGCGGCAGCGCATCTGCGACGCGGTGGCGCGACGGTTGCGACGGCGTGCTGCTCGACCTGCACGGCGCGATGGTCACGCAATAGCCACGACGACGGCGAAGGCGAGCTGCTGCGCCGCATCCGCGCGATCGCGCCGAACGTGCCGATCGGCGTCGCGCTCGACATGCACACCAACCTGTACGACGACTGTCGCCGAGCACGCCACCGTGATCGCCGGCTACCAGACCTACCCGCACATCGACATGTTCGAGACCGGCCAGCGCGCCGGCCGCGCGCTGCTCGCGCAGCTGGCCGGCAAGGCGCGCCCGACGATGGCGTGGGGCCGCCAGCCGATGCTGCCGCACGTGATGCGCCAGGGCAGCCGACGATTCGCCGAACCGCGAGCTGCAGGCGCGCTGCCAGCGAGATGGAGGCCGCACGGCGCGCTGTGCGCCAGCGTGTTCGTCGGCTTTCCGAACGCCGACATCGAGTACGCCGGCCTGTCGGCGGTGGTCGTCACCGACGGCGACCCGGCGCTGCGCGCGCCGCTGGTGCGACGAGCTGCTCGAGATGGCGTGGGCGCGAGCGCGCGAAGTTCGTCTACGAGGTCGAGCCGCTCGCCGAATCGATCGCGCGCGCGCGAGGCGATCGCGGACGCCAAGCCGGCCGGCAGCGGCCCGGTGGTGCTGCTCGACCACAGCGACAACTGCGCCTCGGGCGGCACGATGGACACGATGACGGTGCTCGGCGCGATCCTCGACGCCGGCCTCGAAGACGTCGCCGCGTTCGCGATCTTCGACCCGGCAGGCGGTGCAGCAGATGATCGCCGCCGGCGTCGGCGACCAGCGTCACGCTGTCGCTCGGCGGCAAGCTCGACATGCCGGCGATCGGCCTGAAGGGCGAGCCGCGCACGGTGAGCGGCACGCGTGCGGCTCGTCTGCGACGGCCGCTACCGCAACCGCGGCCCGATGGCGCGCGGCGAGATGCAACGACATGGGCCCGAGCGCGGTGCTCGACACCGGCACGCGTGCAGATCGTGGTGATCTCGAACCACGTCGAGCCGCACGACCTGGCCGCGTTCACCGCGGTGGGCATCGCTCCGGAGACGCAAGCGCTTCGTGATGCTGAAGAGCCGCATCCACTGGCGCGCCGGGCTGCGACCGCTGGCGCACGCCGTGGTCGAATGCGCCGGCACCGGCGTGTGCACGTCGGACTACGCAGCGCTGGAGTTCAGGAACGTGCGCCGGCCGATCTATCCGGTGGACGCGATGTAGAGCGCCACCGGTGGTCGACCGGCGACCTCTCAAGCCGCGGGCCCCTGGCCGCCGCCGGAGGGCGGTGCCGCCTTGTTGGCCACCTTGCCGTAGATGAACAGCACCAGGAGCGCGCCGACAATCGAGCCGATGAAGCCGGCGCCCTGCCCCGCCTGGTACCAGCCCATCGCCTGGCCGAGGAAGCCCGCGACCACCGAGCCCACGATGCCGAGCACCGCCGTCAGGATGATCCCCAGGTTCTGCGTGCCGGGCATGACGGCCCGCGCGATCAAGCCCACGACGAAACCGACCACAATCATCCAGACAATGCCCATGTCGCCTCCCGGTCCGCGCGGCCGCGCCGCGCTGGGACGCACTGTAGGCATCGCTGGCTGTTCCTCGAACAGGGCCTTGGCTGGCGACTGCCCCAGCTCAACTCGCCGAAAAGCATGGCATCAGCTTGACAGTTGCTGCCAGGCCTTTTCCAGCCGCTTCACGCTCACCGGCTGCGGCGTGCGCAGCTCCTGCGCGAACAGGCTGACGCGCAGCTCTTCGAGCAGCCAGCGGTATTCGTCCAGCCGCGCGTCGAGCGCGCCGCGCCGTTCGGCCACGCGGCGCGCGTAGCGCTGCTCGAGCGGGCGCAGCTCGGCCAGCCGTGCGGCGTCGCGCGCCGGGTCGGCGCGCAGCTTGTCCAGGCGCAGCACGATCGCCTTCAGGTAGCGCGGCAGGTGCTGCAGCGCGGCCCACGGCGTGGCGACGACGAAGCGTTTGCCGCACCAGGCGCTGCAGCTGGGCGGCGATGTCGTCGGCCACGTCCTTCGGCGGCCTGGCGTCCTTCAGCTTGCGCGACGCGGCGGCGTATTCGGCCAGCACCACGCCGACCTGGCGCGCCACCTCCTGCGCGATCAGGTTCAGCCGCGCGCGGCCTTCGTCGAGCCGGCGCTGAAACGATGCGCGCGTCGTGCGGCAACGGGTCGGCCAGGAAGGCGCGGTCGAGCGCCACCTCGACGATCTGCTCGCGCAGCTCTTCCAGCGTGCCCAGCGGCATGAAGGCCGCCGCCATGCGTCTGCAGGCCGGGAATGTTCTTCTCCAGGTACTTCAGCGGCTCGCGCAGCTGCAGCGCCACCAGCCGGCGCAGGCCGGCGCGGTGCCTGGCCGCGGCGACGTCGGGCTCGTCGAAGACCTCGATCTCGACATGCGTCGCCGTGGTCGATCAGCGCCGGAAAGCCGACCATCGTCTGGCTGCCCTTGCGCACTTCCATCAGCTCGGGCAGTTCGCCGAAGGTCCAGGCGGTGTAGCGCGGCCGACGGCGCGGCTGCGACGCCGCCGTCCACGGCGCCGCGCGCACGCGGCGCCGGCTCGCTCAGGCGCGCGAACGTCCGCGACGGCGATCGCCGCGGCGCGCTCGCCCTTCAGCGCGGCCAGCGCCTGGAACGCGCTGCGCGCCTGCGCACCCGACTCGCGCCTTCAGCGCCGCCAGGTGGCGCCCCATGCCGAGCTGGCGGCCGTGCTCGTCGACGACGCGCAGGTTCATGAACAGGTGCGGCGGCACGGCTGTCGAGCTTGAAGTCGTTGCGCTGCACGCGCCAGCTGGGTGCGCTCGCGCACGAACTTCAGCAGCACGTCGAGCAGCTCGCCCTGCGCGAACGGCTGCCAGTCGCAGAACTCGGCCGGCGTAGTCGGGCAGCGGCACCAGGCGCGAGCGCGGCCGCTGGTGCAGGCTCTTCAGCAGCGCCAGCACCTTGTCGCTGCAGCATGCCGGGCACCAGCCACTCGCAGCGCTCGTCGCTGACCTGGTTCAGCGCGTAGATCGGCACCGTGACGGTGACGCCGTCCTTGGCGTCGCCGGGCTCGTGCAGGTAGTCCGCCGCGCAGTCGATGCCGCCCAGGCGCAGCGTCTTCGGAAAGGCCGCGCGTCGTGATGCCGGCGGCCTCGTGGCGCATCAGCTCGTCGCGCGTCAGCTGCAGCAGGCGCGGCTGGCGCTTGACCTCGTCGCGGTACCAGCGCTCGAAGCGACGCGCCGCGAATGCACGTCGGCCGGCAGCTGCTGGTCGTAGAAGGCGTAGATCAGCTCGTCGTCGACCAGCACGTCCTGGCGGCGCGACTTGTGCTCCAGCTCCTCGACCTGCGCGATCAGCTTGCGGTTGTGCGCCAGGAACGGCAGCTTGCTGTCCCACTCGCCGTCGACCAGCGCTTCGCGGATGAAGATCTCGCGCGCGCCGCGCGGGTCGACCTGCGCGAAGTTCACGCGCCGGTTGTTGTAGACGACGATGCCGTACAGCGTGGCGCGCTCGAGCGCCACCACCTCGGCGGCCTTCTTCTCCCAGTGCGGCTCGAGCAGCTGCTTCTTCAGCAGGTGGCCGGCGATGCCGGGATCCACTGCGGCTCGATCGCCGCCAGCCCGCGGCCGAACAGGCGCGTGGTCTCCACCAGTTCGGCGGCGACCAACCAGCGCGCCCGGCTTCTTGCTCAGGTGCGCGCCCGGGTGGCGCCAGAACTTGATGCCGCGCGCGCCGAGGTACCACTCGTCGTCGTCGCTCTTGCAGCCGATGTTGCCGAGCAGCCCGGCCAGCATCGACAGGTGCATCTGCTCGTAGGTGGCCGGCGCGCCGTTCAGCCGCCAGCCGTGCTCGGCGACCACGGTGTGCAGCTGCGAGTGGATGTCGCGCCACTCGCGCACGCGCCGCGGGCTGATGAAGCTGCTCGCGCAGCCGCTGCTCCTGCTGGCGGTTGCGTGAGCTTGTGCGTGTCGGTGCCGCTCCGGCGTGGCCATGCACGCCGCGGCCCTGCTTCGATCCACTGCCACAGCTTCAGGTAGCCGATGAACTCGGACTTCTCGTCGTCGAACAGCTTGTGCTTCTCGTCGGCGGCCTGCGCGTGCTCCAGCGGCCGGTCGCGCACGTCCTGCACGCTCAGCGCCGACGCGATGATCAGCACCTCGTTCAGCGCCTGGCGCTCGCGCGCCTCGAGGATCATGCGGCCGACGCGCGGGTCGAGCGGCAGCGTGCGCCAGCTCGCGCGCCGATCGGCGTCAGCTCGTTGTCGTCGTCGACCGCGCCGAGCTCGGCGAGCAGCGCGTAGCCGTCGGCGATCGCCTTGCGCGGCGGCGGCTCGATGAACGGAAAGTCCTCCACCGCGCCCAGGTGCAGCGCCTTCATGCGCAGGATCACGCCGGCCAGCGACGAGCGCAGGATCTCGGGGTCGGTGAAGCGCGGCCGCGCCGCGAAGTCCTTCTCGTCGTAGAGGCGGATGCAGATGCCGTCGGCGACGCGGCCGCAGCGGCCGGCGCGCTGGTTGGCCGCCGCCTGGCTGATCGGCTCGACCTGCAGCTGCTCGACCTTGCTGCGGTAGCTGTAGCGCTTGACGCGCGCCAGGCCGGCGTCGATGACGTAGCGGATGCCGGGCACGGTGAGCGAGGTCTCGGCGACGTTGGTGGCCAGCACGATGCGCCGCGCGCCGTGCGGCTCGAACACGCGGTCCTGCTCGGCCTGCGACAGCCGCGCGAACAGCGGCAGGATCTCGGCCGGCGGGCCGCCGCGCTGCGTGCTGCGCCAGGTGCTTGCGCAGGTGGTCGGCGGCCTCGCGGATCTCGCGCTCGCCGGGCAGGAAGACCAGGATGTCGCCGCCGGCGCCGCCGCGCCACAGCTCGTCGACCGCGTCGGCGATGGCGTCGTTCGAGGTCGTGATCGCGCGCTCTCCTCGAACGGCCGCCAGCGCTGCTCGACCGGGAACAGCCGGCCCGACACCTGGATCACCGGCGCCGGCCCGCGCGCCGACGCGAAGTGCTGCGCGAAGCGATCGGCATCGATCGTCGCCGAGGTCACGACCACCTTCAGGTCGGGCCGCCGCGGCAGCATCTGCCGCAGGTGGCCGAGCAGGAAGTCGATGTTCAGGCTGCGCTCGTGCGCCTCGTCGATGATCAGCGTGTCGTAGGCGCGCAGCAGCGGGTCGCGTCTGCGTCTCGGCGAGCAGGATGCCGTCGGTCATCAGCTTGACCGACGCGCCGCGCTGCAGCCGGTCCTGGAAGCGCACCTTGTAGCCGACCACCTCGCCGAGCGGCGAGTTCAGCTCCTCGCGCGATGCGCTTGGCCACGCTGGAGGCCGCGATGCGCCGCGGCTGCGTGTGGCCGATCAGGCCCTTGCCGCCGGCGCCCAGGCCGCGGCCGAGCTCGAGCACGATCTTCGGCAGCTGCGTGGTCTTGCCCGAGCCGGTCTCGCCGCAGACGATGACGACCTGGTGCTCGCGGACGGCGCGCGCGATCTCGTCGCGCCGCGCCGAGACCGGCAGCGATTCGGGGTAGGCTGATCGGCGGAACGGGTTGGCCATGCGCGCACCGGAGGGTGCGTTGCGTGGTCGCTCGCGGCGGCACGGTTCACGGGGCGCGGATGATACGCGCGACAGCCACGCGGCCGCGAACGCGCAGCACGCGCTGCGGCACAATCGCGCGCCACCATGAGCCTCGTCTTCCCGCACACCTTCGTTCCCTGGTTCCGCTCGGTCGCGCCGTACATCCACGCCTACCGCGGCAAGACCTTCGTCGTCGGCGATGGCCGGCGAGGCCATCGCCGCCGGCAAGCTGAATGCCTTCGTGCAGGACCTCGCGATCCTGCACGCGATGGGCATCAAGCTGGTGCTGGTGCACGGCTTTCGGCCGCAGGTGAACGAGCAGCTCGCGCGCCAAGGGCCACGCCTCGCGCTTCTCGCACGGCCTGCGCATCACCGACGCGTGGCGCTCGACTGCGCGCAGGAGGCCGCGGGCCAGCTGCGCTTCGAGATCGAGGCCGCGTTCTCGCAAGGGCTGCCGAACACGCCGATGGCCAACGCGACGGTGCGCGTGGTGTCGGGCAACTTCCTCACCGCGCGGCCGGTGGGCATCGTCGACGGCGTCGACTTCATGCACAGCGGCGTCGTGCGCCGCGTCGATGCGGCCGCCGATCCGGCGCGCGATCGACGGTCGGCGCGATCGTGCTGCTGTCGCCGTTCGGCTTCTCGCCCACCGGCGAGGCCTTCAACCTGACGATGGAAGACGTGGCCACCGCCACCGCGATCGCGCTGCAGGCCGACAAGCTGATGTTCGTGACCGAGGTGCCGGGCATCCGCGAGAACCCCGACGACGCCGAGCGGCGCATCGACACCGAGCTGGCGCTGGCCGACGCCAAGCGGCTGCTGCGACGCAGCTGCCGCAGACCGACGCAGCCCGGCAGCGACGCGGCGTTCTACCTGCGCCACTGCGTCAAGGCCTGCGAAGGCGGCGTCGAGCGCTCGCACATCCTGCCGTTCGCGGTCGACGGCGCGATGCTGCAGGAGGTGTTCACGCACGACGGCATCGGCACGATGGTGGTCGACGAGAAGCTCGAGACGCCTGCGCGAGGCCGGCCCCGACGACGTCGGCGGCATCCTGCAGCTGATCGAGCCGTTCGAGCGCGACGGCACGCTGGTCAAGCGCGACCGCACCGAGATCGAACGCGACATCGGCAACTACACGGTGATCGAGCACGACGGCGTGATCTTCGGCTGCGCGGCGCTGTACCCCTACCCCGAGGCGCGCACCGGCGAGATGGCGGCGCTGACCGTGTCGCCCGCACGTGCAGGGCCAGGGCGACGGCGAGCGGCATGTTGAAGCGCGTCGAGCAGCGCGCCACGCAGCATGGGGCTGGAAAGCATCTTCGTGCTGACCACGCGCACGATGCACTGGTTCATCAAGCGCGGCTTCCAGCAGGTCGACGCCGACTGGCTGCCCGAAGCGCGCAAACGCAAGTACAACTGGGACCGCCGCTCGCAGGTGCTGGTCAAGAAACTGACCTGACCCATCGGCGCGCATCACAAGCCAAGACTCTGGAGCACGCACATGGCACGCACGGTTCACTGCGCGTACCTGAAGAAGGACGCCGAAGGCCTGGACTTCCCCACCTATCCGGGCGAACTCGGCAAGCGCATCTACGACGAGATCAGCAAGGAAGCCTGGGCGATGTGGCTCAAGCACCAGACGATGCTGGTCAACGAAAACCGTCTGAATCTGGCCGACCAGCGCGCGCGGCAATACCTGGCGCGGCAGATGGAGCAGTTTCTCTTCGGCGGCGGCGCGGACAAGCCGGCCGGGTATGTCGCGCCCTCCAAGTGAGCGGCCAATCGAGTACCCGGGATTCGGCAGATAACCTCGCCTCGCCCGCCCGGCGATTTGATCCACTGGGGTTTTCTCGACCCGCCGGTGGCGGGGCTGGCATCATCGATCTTGGCGGCCGGTTGTATATTCGCCGCACCATTGGTGATACTGCCCCGGGGGTCGCATGTCGAATCTGGCTGAGTTGATCGCGCAAAAGGCGGCCCTCGAAAAACGCATCGCCGAAGCACAAACCCACGAGCGTGCGGCGGCGATCGCCCAAATCAAACAATTGATGTCCGAGCACGGATTGACGCTCGGCTGACCTCGGCCTCAAGGCGACCCAGGCCGCCAAGGCAAGCAAGGCTGGCCCGCGCAAGGGCAGCAAGGTGCCCGTCAAGTTTCGCGACCCCGTCACCGGCAATGCCTGGAGTGGTCGCGGTCTGCACCCGAAGTGGCTGCAGGCAGCACTGGCCCAGGGCCGTCAACTCAGCGACTTCGCGGTCTGACGGTGCTGCGAGGTGCAATGCCCTCCACAGCCTGTGACTGCGTCGGCGTGACAGCCGCCCGACTGACGCGACGCCGTGGCAGCGACCCCCGAGACATCAGCACAGACAGCACCGCGCACGCACGGGTTGCTGCGCAACGCCTTGCTGGCGCTGGCTTGTCTGCTGCTGGTGCGCCTGGGCCTCACCACCGCCGACGATCATCGATTGGTCGCCACGTTCGCGCCGGCAGTGGGCCTGGCGTGGGCGGCGCTGATGCGCTGGGGGCCCGCGGTGACGCCGGGCGTGTGGCTCGGCCTGGCTGCCGGCTTCATCTGGGGCGGCGCTTCGTGGTCGCTGGCGCTGGCGCTGGCCACCGGCCAGACACTGGGTGCGTGCATCGCTGCGTTCTGGCTCGGGCGCGCTGGCTTCGATTCGCGACTCGACCAACCGCGCGACCTCTGGTTGCTCGGGGGTGCCGTCTTGTGCGGCAGCGCGGTGCTCAGCGCGGCCAACGCCGCCACCTGGCTGATGCTGGCCGGACGTTTGCCGATGCTCGACCTGGCCAACGCGTGGCTGGCCTGGTGGTTCGGCGAGGCCACCGGGCTCGTCATCGTCGGCGTGGCCTTGTTGACGCTGCCCCGCGTGGCGATGGCCGTGCCCAGCACGCCGCGCTGGATCGGCGACGCCGCGCTGTTGCTGGCGATCGCGCTGTCGCTGGGCCTGGTCATCGATGCGCTGGCCAACAGCCGGCTCAACCTGTTGCCTTTCGCGGTGTTGCCGCTGGTCGCGCTGGTGTGGCTGGCCTTGCGCAGCGGCCTCGCGCTGCCGACGGTCGGACTGGCGGTGCTGGCCCTGCTGGCGAGCGCGTTGCTGGCCGGCGGATCGCGCTCGCTGCAACAGGTGGCCAACACGATCGGCCTGCGCTCGATGTGGGCCTGCCTGGCGCTGGCGCAGACGTTGGTGCTCCTGGTGCATGTGTTTGCGGGCCGTGCGCGCAACGCTGCCGCTCGTTTCGAGCTGGCGCTGGAAAGCGCCGACCTCGGTGTTGCCGATTGGCCGCTGGCCGGCGGCGTGCCCTACACCTCGCCGCGCTGGCGCAGCCTGCTCGGCGATCGCGACGGCAGTCGCACCTCGACGCTGGAGGACTGGCTGGCACGGGTGCACGGCGATGATCGCAACGATCTGCGGCTGGCCATCGAGGCGCTCGACCAGGCCACAAACGACTCGATGTGGCGCCAGGCGCGCATCCGGGTCGGCGACGCGTGGCCCTGGTTCGAGCTGCGCATCACGGTGGCCGCACGCGACGCCGACCAGCGCGCCACACGCTTGGTCGCCACGCTGTCCGACGTGCAGGAGCAGCGCAGTGCGCAAGACCGCGAGCGCCTGTCGAGCAGCCTGTTCCAGAACCTGCACGAGGGCCTGGTGATCGTCGATGCGGAGCTGCGCATCCTCGACGTCAACCCGACCTACAGCCGCATCACCGGCGTCGCACGCGAGGAGTTGATCGGCACCGTGCCGACGCTGCTCGGCTCGTCGTCGACCGACGCGATGACGCGGCAGCAGCAAAGCGCGATCTGGGCGGGCTTGCGCAGCCTCGGCCACTGGAGCGGCGAGGTGGTCGAGCGCCGACGCAACGGCGACCCCTGCGCGCTGCACCTGAGCGTGTTCACGGTGCCCGACCCCGAAGGCGCGGTGCGTTATCGCGTGCTGATGGTCTCGGACATCACCGAGCAGCGGCTGCAGCGCGAACGGCTCGAGCGCCAGGCCCACTTCGACGAGCTGACACGCCTGCCCAACCGCGCGCGCCTGACCCAGCTGCTCAGCGAGGCGCTGGTGGCCAGCGAGCGCGAGGGCCATCTGCTGGCCGTCTGCTACATCGATCTCGACCACTTCAAGGAGGTCAACGAGCGCCACGGCCGCAACGCCGGCGACCGCGTGCTGGTGGAACTGGCCGCGCGCTTGCGCAGCGCGCTGCGCGCGCATGCCACCTGGTCCGACGTCGCGGCGCGCCTGGGCGGCGACGAGTTCGTGCTGCTGCTGCGCGCCGACACGGTCGAGGAAGCGCGGCTGGCGGTCGAGCGCGTGCTGCGCGTGGTCGCGCTGCCCTACACCATCGATGCGCAGACGCCGCCGACTGCGATGACCGCCAGCGTCGGCGCCACCGTCTACCCGATCGACCACAGCGACCCCGACACGCTGCTGCGCCACGCCGACCATGCGATGTACGGCGCCAAGCAGGCCGGGCGCAACGGCTACCTGTTCTTCGACCCCGAGCACAACCGCCGCGCCGAGGAACGTGTGCTGGCGCTCGGCCGCGTGCAGGAAGCGCTCGATCGCCACGAGCTGCGCCTGTACTTCCAGCCCAAGGTCGACCTGCGTCGCGGCACCGTGCTCGGCGCCGAGGCGCTGCTGCGCTGGGAGCACCCCGATCATGGCGTGGTGCCGCCGGGCCAGTTTCTGCCGCTGATCGAGCACACCGGACTGTCGGCACGCGTGGGCGACTGGGTGCTCAGCCAGGCGCTCGACCAGCTCGAGCGTTGGCTCGACCAGGGGCTGGACCTGTCGGTCAGCGTCAACGTCTCGGCGCGCCACCTGCAGGAGCCCGACTTCGTGCAGCGCCTGACCGAGCTGCTGGCCCGCCATTCGCGGCCGCTGGGCGCCCGGCTCGAGCTCGAGGTGCTGGAGACCGCGGCGCTGGCCGACGTGGCCTACACCTCGATGCTGCTGGAGCGCTGCGCGTCGCTGGGCGTGCGCTTCGCGCTCGATGACTTCGGCACCGGCTACTCCACCCTCACCTACCTGAAGCGCTTGCCGGTGCAGGTGCTGAAGATCGACCGCTCGTTCGTGCACAACATGCTCAACGACACGCAGGACCGCGCCATCGTCGAAGGCGTGATCAGCCTGGCGCGCACCTTCTCGTGCGTGGCGGTGGCCGAGGGCGTCGAGACGCCGGCGCAGGCGCGCACGCTGCTCGAGATGGGCTGCGAAATCGGCCAGGGCGCCGGCATCGCGGCCGCCGATGCCGGCGGCCGACCTGCCGCGCTGGGTCAGGGAGTGGAAAGGGTTGTTCGCGATCGCACCGGCAGGCGTCGCCGCGCCGGCCGCCGGCGTGGCAGCGCCAGGACCGCGCGCGCGTTAGCGGCCGCCTGGCGACGCGCATCGACCTGGAGGGCCGCCACCGGGCCGCCGCTAGACTGGTGCCGTGCTGCCCACCGGGTTCATTCAGGAGTTGCTGTCCCGCGTCGACGTCGTCGAGGTGGTCGGCCGCCATGTCGAGCTCAAGCGTGCCGGCACCGTGCACAAGGGCCTGTGCCCGTTCCATGGCGAGAAGACGCCGAGCTTCACGGTCAGCCCGAGCCCGCCAGACCTACCACTGCTTCGGCTGCGGGGCCCATGGCGACGCGATCCGGTTCCTGATGGAGAACCAGGGCCTGCCCTTCATGGACGCCGTGCGCGAGCTGGCGCAGCGTGCCGGCGTGACGGTGCCCGAGGGTGACGCGAGCCCGGAAGAACGCGTTCGCGCGGCCGAGCAGCGCGAGAAGCGGCAAACCGCTGACCGATGTGCTCGACACGCGCCGGCGAGCACTACAAGCGCGCAGCTGAAGACCACGCCGCGCGCCATCGACTATCTCAAGCGGCGCGGCCTGACCGGCGAGATCGCCGCGCGTTTCGGTCTCGGCTACGCGCCGCGCGGGCTGGCGCAGCCTGGCCAGCGTGTTTGCGCGCTACGACGACCCGCTGCTGGTCGAAGCGGGCCTGGTCATCGTGCAGGGCGAAGGCGAGGAGACAAAAGCGCTACGACCGTTTTCGCGACCGCATCGATGTTTCCGATCCGCTCGGTGCGCGGCGAGGTCATCGGCTTCGGCGGCCGGGTGCATCGACGACGGCGAGCCCAAGTACCTCAACTCGCCGGAGACGCCGCTGTTCGTCAAGGGCCGCGAGCTGTACGGGCTGTATCGAGGCCCGCGCGGCGCTGCGCGAGGCGGGCTACGCGCTGGTCGTCGAGGGCTACATGGACGTGGTGCGCACTGGCTCAAGCGGGCCTCGGCCAACGCGGTGGCGACGCTCGGGACCGCGTGCACCGCCGAGCACGTCGCCAAGCTGTTTCGCTTCACCGACCACGTGGTGTTCAGCTTCGATGGCGACGCCGCCGGGCGGCGCGCCGCAGGCCGCGCGCTCGAGGCGGCGCTGCCGCATGCGAGCGACCTGCGCAGCGTCCGCTTCCTGTTCCTGCCGCCCGAACACGACCCCGACTCGTTCGTGCGCGAGCACGGTGCCGCCGCCTTCGAGCAGCAGGTGGCCGCCGCGGTGCCGCTGTCGCGCATGCTGTTGCAAACCGCGCAGGACGGCTGCGACCTGTCACTGGCCGAGGGCCGCGCGCGTTTGCTGGCCCAGGCCAAGCCGCTGGTCGAGTTGCTCCCGGACGGCGCGTTGCGCGAGCAACTGGTGGCCGAAGTGGCACGCTGCGGCGGCACCTCGAGCGAGCAACTCAAGGCGTTGTGGGGCCCGCCGAACACGTCTCCTGCGACAAGGCCTGTGCAGGCCAGCAGCCCTGCGGCGCGCCGCACCGCGCTGGCGCGCAACGCCGCGACGCTGCTCGATCGTGCGGTGTGGCTGCTGCTGCAGCGCTGCGACCTGTGGGAGCAGCATCGGCGCCGAAGACCATGAGCGCCTGGCCGCCCAGCCGGCGCCGTATGGCCCGTTCTTCGCGCTGCTCGACCGCTGCATGCACGACCACGGCGCGCTCAGCCGCAGCGGCCTGCTCGATTGGTTGCGCCATGCAGCGGCCGAAGATGCCGAGCTGGCCCCGCTGCTCGACCGATCGGCGGCCCTGCACGATCTCGACGACGGCGTCGATGCGCTGGACGATCTGCGCAGGCTGTCTGCTGCGCCTGCAGTTGGAGCAGGTGAACAGCGAGCGCAGCCTGCTCGTCGAGTCTGGGCAACTGGCCGGTGACGACCTGGCGCGCTTCAACGAGCTGGGCAAGCGCCAGAGCGAATTGAGCGCGGCGCTGGCAGGCGGCGACACGCATGCCCGGGCTGCGGCCCGCAAGCCGCCTTTGACTGAGGCCCCCGAGTTAGACGATAATTCGCAATTCGTTGCAGCGGCAAGAGTGACAGCAGCGCTGACCCTTTCAGGGCAGGGACCCGGCCCCCCGCGACACGGGGCATATACAGGCCACCTATCCCTCCAGGCGTTGCCCGGCTACCGAACGTTCACGCGAACTTGCCTGCCTGAGACCTCTCCCGCACGCGGCGGTGGCGCCGCCGTGCGGGTTTGCGCGTGTTCGGATCGATTCCGAAGTCGCCCATTGAGGTTTGGCCTGCCGCCCGTAGCTACCCGATAGAGGACCCCCCGCATGAACGCGAAAAAGCCTGCCGCAAAGCCCGCGACCAAGGCCAAGCCCAAGAACCACGCCGAAGCCCCCAAGCGGCCGGCCAAGGTGGCCGCCCCGGCGCCCAAGCCGGCGCACGGCAAGCCGAACGCGCGCCACACACCGACGCCCGTCAAGGCGGTCAAGGGCGGCAAGCATGAGGCGCCGGCCAAACCGGCGGCGCACCCAGTCAAGGCGGCGCACCCTGCAAAGCCCGCGGCCAAGCCGGCAGCCGGCAAGTCGGCGGTGCCCGCCAAGGGCAAGGCAAAGGGCAACGGCAAGGAGGCCAGCGCTCAGGGCAAGCCCGGCGTACCGGTCGAAGAGGACTTCAACGACGTCGACACCGAGCTCGAAGTCGAGGTCGATGCCGAGGTCGTCGAGGCCGCCAAGGAAGAGAAGGCCAAGCCGCTGCGCATGAAGGTGTCGCGCGCCAAGGAGCGCGCGCTGATGCGCGAGTTCGGCCTCGACGAGGCGACGCTCACCGAAGAAGAAGTCGCCAAGCGCCGCCAGGAGCTGAAGACGCTCATCAAGATGGGCAAGACGCGCGGCTTCCTGACGCACCAGGAGATCAACGACCACCTGCCCGAGAAGCTGGTCGACAACGAGATCATCGAAGCGATCGTCTCGATGCTCAACGACATGGGCATCGCCGTCTACGAGCAGGCGCCCGATGCGGCGACGCTGCTGATCGCCGGCGGCACCACCACCACCGCCACCGAAGAAGAGGCCGAAGAAGCCGCCGAGGCCGCGCTGTCGACGGTGGACTCCGAGTTCGGCCGCACCACCGACCCGGTGCGCATGTACATGCGCGAGATGGGCTCGGTCGAGCTGCTCACGCGCGAGGGCGAGATCGAGATCGCCAAGCGCATCGAAGGCGGCCTGCAGGCCATGATGTACGCGATCAGCGCGTCGCCGACCACGATCAACGAGATCCTGTCGATGGCGCAGCGCATCGCCGACGGCGACATGCAGATCTCCGAGGCGGTCGACGGCTTCGTGTCGGACGACGAGGCCGACGACTACGTGGCCGAAGAGGACTTCGACGAATTCGACGAGGAAGACGACGACGACGGCCAGGGCGGCAGCAAGGCGCTGACCAAGAAGCTCGAAGAGCTGAAGGCGCAGGCGCTGGTGAAGTTCGCGACGCTGGCGCTGCACTTCGACAAGATGAGCAAGGCCTTCCAGAAGGAAGGCTACCGCTCGCCGGCCTACGACAAGGCGCAGCGCGCGATCAGCGACGACCTGATGACCATCCGCTTCACGGTCAAGACGATCGAGACGACTGTGCGACATCCTGCGCTCGCAGGTCGACGACGTGCGCCGCTACGAGCGCGAGATCCGCAAGATCGTGGTCGACAAGTGCGGCATGCCGCAGGACCACTTCATCCGCACCTTCCCGCCCAACGTGCTGAACCTGAAGTGGGCCGAGCGCGAGATCGCCGCCGGCAAGACCTACAGCATCGTGCTGACGCGCAACCTGCCGGCGATCCAGGAGCTGCAGCAAAAGCTGATCGACCTGCAGGGCCGTGCGGTGGTGCCGCTGGAGGATTTGAAGCAGATCAACAAGACGCATGAACGAGGGCGAGCGCGCCTCGCGCGACGCCAAGAAAGAGATGATCGAGGCCAACCTGCGCCTGGTGATCTCGATCGCCAAGAAGTACACCAACCGCGGCCTGCAGTTCCTCGACCTGATTCAGGAAGGCAACATCGGCCTGATGAAGGCGGTGGACAAGTTCGAATACCGCCGCGGCTACAAGTTCTCGACCTACGCCACGTGGTGGATCCGCCAGGCGATCACGCAGGAGCATCGCCGACCAGGCGCGCACCATCCGCATCCCGGTGCACATGATCGAGACGATCAACAAGATGAACCGCATCTCGCGCCAGCATCTGCAGGAGTTCGGCTTCGAGCCCGACGCGCCGACGCTGGCCGAGAAGATGGAGATCCCCGAGGACAAGATCCGCAAGATCATGAAGATCGCCAAGGAGCCGATCTCCATGGAAACGCCGATCGGCGACGACGACGATTCGCACCTGGGCGACTTCATCGAGGACACCAACAACGTGGCCCCGGTCGATGCCGCGATGCAGGCCGGCCTGCGCGACGTGGTGAAGGACATCCTCGACTCGCTGACGCCGCGCGAGGCCAAGGTGCTGCGCATGCGCTTCGGCATCGAGATGTCGACCGACCACACGCTCGAAGAAGTCGGCAAGCAGTTCGACGTCACGCGCGAGCGCATCCGCCAGATCGAAGCCAAGGCGATCCGCAAGCTCAAGCACCCGAGCCGGTCGGACAAGCTGCAGGACGTACCTGGACAACCTGTAGCGAGGCGGCCTGCGCCCGGCCGGTTCGGGAAACTGCGCCGGACATGACGCGGATCTCCGAGCGCACCGTCCTGTTTGCCGACCTGCGCGGCAGCACGTCGCTGTACGAGACCCTCGGCAATGCCGAGGCGACTTCGGTCGTCACCCACACGGTGACGATGATGGCGCGCACCGTGCCCTCCTGCAACGGCCAGCTGATCAAGACGCTCGGCGACGGCTTGATGGCGGTGTTCGACAGCTCGGAGGCGGGCCTGAAGTCCGCCGGCCAGATGCACGAGGAGCTCGAGACCCTGGTCTCGCGCGGCCGCGAGCATGGCGCGTCGGCCGGCTTGCGCGGCCTGCGGCTGCAGGTGGCGCTGGCGCGCGGCGAGGTGGTCGAGATGGCCGGCGATTGTTTCGGCGATGCCGTCAACGTGGCGGCTCGTCTGCTCGACCACGCCGGTGACAACGAAACGCTGGTCACCGCGGGTGTGCTCGCCGACCTGCCGGCCAATCAGCGCGAGCGCTTTCGCAGCCTCGATTGGATGCACCTGCGCGGCCGCGCCGAGCCGGTGCAGGTGCACGTGCTCGGCCTGCGCCGCCAACACGATGCGGCGCCGGCCACGCAGTTCGGCCCGGTCGAGCCGGCGCCCGACCCCGAGGGCATCCGCCTGGCGTGGCACGACCAGAGTGCGCGTCTATGCGGCCGAGCATCTGCCGGTGGTGCTGGGACGCAGCCCGCAGGCCACCTTCCGTCTCGACGACTCCAAGGTCTCGCGCTCGCACGCGCGCATCGACTGGACCGGCGGCACCTTCCAGCTCACCGACATGAGCTACAACGGCACCTACGTGCGCTTCGGCGGGTCAGAGGAGCTGATCACGCTGCGCCGCGGCAGCTGCACCTTGCACGGCTACGGCGTCATCGGCCTGGGCGGCGCACCCGCCGACGCCACCTCGCCGAGCATCCGCTTCGACGTGCTGTCGATCGTCGACACCGTGCCGCATCTGGTTTGACGCTTCGTCCGCGCATGCGCTTCGCAGCGGAGCCCGCGCACTCGCACGACCAGCCCGAGCGCGCTGCGGTGCTGCTCAGCAACCTCGGCACACCCGATGCGCCCACGCCGGCGCGCGGTGCGCAGGTACCTGGCCGAGTTCCTGAGCGACCCGCGGGTGGTGGAGATTCCGCGCGCGCTGTGGTGGCCGCTGCTGCACGGCGTGGTCTTGCGCACGCGGCCGTCAAAGTCGGCGGCGCAAATACGCCGCCATCTGGACGCCCGAGGGCTCGCCGCTGTCGACGTGGACGCGGATGCAAGCCGATCGCCTGAAGGGATCGTTGGGCGAGCGTGGCCATGCCGTGCTGGTGCAGCCGGCCATGCGCTACGGACAGCCGTCGATCGCCAGCGGGCTCGATGCACTGAAGGCACAGGGTGCGACGCGCATCCTGGTGGTGCCGCTGTATCCACAGTACGCGGCCGCCACCACTGCCAGCACGCTCGATGCCGTGGCCGCTTGGACGTCCCGCGTGCGTCGCGTGCCCGAGCTGCGCGTGGTCAACCAGTTCCACGACGACGAGGCCTACATCGTGGCGCTGGCCTCGCGCGTGACCGAGCACTGGATGCGCGAGGGCCGCGGCCGCATGCTGGTGATGAGCTTCCATGGCTTGCCGGCCCGCACGCTCGCATTGGGCGATCCGTACCACTGCCAATGCCAGAAGACGGCTCGCCTGCTGGCCGAGCGCCTGGGGCTGCGGCCCGACGAATACCAGGTCACCTTCCAGAGCCGCTTCGGACGCGCGCGCTGGCTCGAGCCCTACACCGACGTCGCGCTGCGCAAGCTGGCCCGCGCCGGCCACTCGCGGGTCGATGTGATCTGCCCGGGCTTTGTGTCGGACTGCCTCGAAACGCTGGAGGAGATCGCGATCGAAGGCCGCAACACATTCCTGGCCGCGGGCGGCAAGGACTTCCACGCGATCGCCTGCCTCAACGACCATCCGGCATGGATCGACGCGCTGGCCAAGCTGGCCATTCGTCACCTGCAGGGGTGGCCGGCGCAGGCGGCCGCGACCGCCGATCTGCAACGCAGCCGCGAGCGCGCCCTGGCGGCGGGCGCGCGCCGCTGAGCCCGGCCCACCGACAGACAATGTTCCGATGATGGACTCGATGCGCCTCGACAAGTGGCTGTGGGCGGCGCGGCTGTACAAGACACGAACCTTGGCCGCGCAAGACGTGGTGCGCGGGCGCGTCTCGGTCAATGGCCAAGCCGCGAAACCCGCGCGGGAGTTGCGTGTCGGCGACCGGCTTGACCTGCAACAGCCCGGCTTCCGCCAAGAACTGACCGTGCTGCAGCTGAGCCTTCAACGGGGCAGCGCCACGGTCGCCCGCACGATGTATGCCGAGTCGCCCGAGAGTCTGGCAGCGCGCGAGAAGGCGCTGCAGCAGCGCCGGCTGGCGCCGGAGCCGGCCGCCGCGCTGGGCCAGGGCCGCCCGACCAAGCGCGAGCGCCGCGCGCTCGCCTCGTGGCAGCGCTGGAGCGCCAGCGTCGAGCCCTGATGCCGGGTTCAGCGCCGGCCGGCCCTTGAAAGCGAGCCGGTCGTCCCCAAGGTTTGGACGAGAGTTTTGCCGATACGACCATGACACCCACCGACCCACAGACTCGCCAGGAGCCGACGCTCGATTCGATCGAGCCGGCCCCCCGCCTCCAACGACAACGCCCCAGAATCACAGCCTGACGCCCGCCTGGCCGAACTGCAGGCCAAACACGCCGAGGTGTCCGACGCCTATCTGCGGGCCAAGGCCGAGGCCGAAAACACCCGCCGCCGCGCCGAGGAAGAGATCGCGAAGGCTCGCAGGTTCGCCCTCGAGTCGTTCGCCGACAGCTTGCTGCCGGTGCGCGACAGCCTGGAAGCGGCCACCGCCATCGCCGACGCCAGCAACGAGCAGCTGCTGCAGGGTGTGCACGCGACGTTGAAGCTGCTGACGCAGGCGCTCGAGCGCAACCGCATCGTCGAGATCAACCCGCCGACGGGCACGCGCTTCGATCCGCACCAGCATCAGGCCATCTCCGTCGTGCCGGCCGACCAGGAGGCCAACACCATCGTGGCCGTGCTGCAAAAAGGTTATCTCATCGCCGAGCGTGTGTTGCGGCCGGCGCTGGTCACCGTGGCTGCGCCCAAATGACAGGTCGCGACGCCGCGGCTGTCTTGAAACGGGCCGACTTATCCACAACTCGTACACAACTCAATTCACACCGAGCTTAGGAGCCACCACATGGGCAAGATCATCGGCATCGACCTGGGCACGACCAACTCGTGCGTGGCGATCATGGAGGGCAACACGACCAAGGTGATCGAAAACAGCGAGGGTGCGCGCACCACGCCGTCGATCATCGCGTACCAGGAGGACGGCGAAGTCCTGGTCGGTGCGTCGGCCAAGCGCCAGGCGGTGACCAACCCGCGCAACACGCTGTATGCGGTGAAGCGGCTGATCGGCCGCAAGTTCACCGAGAAGGAAGTGCAGAAGGACATCGACCTGATGCCCTACGCCATCAAGGCCGCCGACAACGGCGACGCCTGGGTCGAGGTGCGCGGCAAGAAGCTGGCGCCGCCGCAGGTGAGCGCCGAGGTGCTGCGCAAGATGAAGAAGACCGCCGAAGACTACCTCGGCGAAGAGGTCACCGAAGCGGTGATCACGGTGCCGGCGTACTTCAACGACAGCCAGCGCCAGGCGACGAAAGACGCCGGCCGCATCGCCGGGCTGGACGTCAAGCGCATCATCAACGAGCCCACCGCGGCCGCGCTCGCGTTCGGCCTCGACAAGCACGGCAAGGGCGACCGCAAGATCGCGGTGTACGACCTCGGCGGCGGCACGTTCGACATCTCGATCATCGAGATCGCCGATGTCGAAGGCGAAAAGCAATTCGAAGTGCTGTCGACCAATGGCGACACCTTCCTCGGTGGCGAAGACTTCGACCAGCGCGTGATCGACTACATCGTTGCCGAGTTCAAGAAGGAACAAGGCGTCGACCTGACGAAAGACGTGCTGGCGCTGCAGCGCCTGAAAGAGGCTGCCGAAAAGGCCAAGATCGAACTGTCCAACAGCACGCAGACCGACATCAACCTGCCGTACGTGACGGCCGATGCGTCGGGCCCGAAGCACCTGAACATCAAGCTCACTCGCGCCAAGCTCGAGGCGCTGGTCGACGACCTGATCGAGCGCACGATCGAGCCGTGCCGCATCGCGATCAAGGACGCCGGCGTCAAGATCGGCGACATCAACGACGTCATCCTGGTCGGTGGCATGACGCGCATGCCCAAGGTCATGGACAAGGTCAAGGAGTTCTTCGGCAAGGACCCGCGTCGCGACGTCAACCCCGACGAGGCGGTGGCGGTGGGCGCGGCGATTCAGGGCCAGGTGCTCGGCGGCGAGCGCAAGGACGTGCTGCTGCTCGACGTGACGCCGCTGTCGCTGGGCATCGAGACACTGGGCGGCGTGATGACCAAGATGATCAAGAAGAACACCACCATCCCGACCAAGTTCGCGCAGGTGTTCTCGACTGCCGACGACAACCAGCCAGCGGTGACGATCAAGGTGTTCCAGGGCGAACGCGAGATGGCCACCGGCAACAAGAGCCTGGGCGAGTTCAACCTCGAAGGCATTCCACCGGCGCCGCGCGGCTTGCCGCAGATCGAGGTGACGTTCGACATCGACGCCAACGGCATCCTGCACGTCAACGCCAAGGACAAGGGCACCGGCAAGGAAAACAAGATCACCATCAAGGCGAACTCGGGCCTGTCGGAGGCCGAGATCGAGAAGATGGTCAAGGATGCCGAGCTCAACGCCGCCGAGGACAAGAAGAAGCTCGAGCTCGTGCAGGCGCGCAACGCGGCCGATGCGATGGTGCATTCGGTGCGCAAGAGCCTCGGCGAACACGGCGACAAGCTCGACGCCGGCGAGAAGGAGAAGATCGAGGCCGCGCTGAAAGACGTCGAAGAAGCCCTCAAGAGCGACGACAAGGTGACGATAGAGGCCATGACCGAGGCGCTGATGCAGGCCAGCCAGAAGCTGGGCGAGAAGATGTACGCCGACGCGCAGGCGGCGGCTGCGGCGGCGGGCGCGTCCGGCGGCAGCGCCGAGGGTGCACATGCCGAAGCGAAAGCCCAGGCCAAGCCGGCCGACGACAACGTGGTCGACGCCGAGTTCAAGGAAGTGAAGAAGTGATATTGCGGCGGGCCGGTTGGCCCGCCGCAATATCTCGCCGCGTTCGAGTCGGCAGGAAATGCCTGCCGCTCAACGCGGCGCTTGTGCTTGAGTACTGCTGAGATCCCTCATGGCAAAGCGCGACTACTACGAAGTCCTCGGCGTGGCGAAGAACGCGTCCGACGAAGACATCAAGAAGGCCTACCGCAAGCTGGCCATGAAGCATCACCCCGACCGCAACCAGGGTGACGACGCCAAGAAGTCCGAGGACAAGTTCAAGGAGGCCAAAGAGGCCTACGAGATGCTGTCGGATTCACAGAAGCGCGCGGCCTACGACCAGTACGGCCACGCCGGCGTCGACCCCAACATGGCGGGCGGCGGTTTTCGCGGTGGTCCAGGGCCTGAGGGGTTCGGCGGTTTCGCCGAGGCCTTCGGCGACATCTTCGGCGACATCTTCGGCGGCGCCGGCGGTGCCCGCCGCGCAGGCGGGGGCGGCCAGCAGGTATACCGCGGCGCCGACCTGTCGTACTCGATGGAGATTTCGCTGGAGGAGGCCGCGCACGGCAAGGACACGCAGATCCGCATCCCGAGTTGGGAAGGCTGCGAGACCTGCCACGGCAGCGGCGCCAAGCCCGGCACCAGCGCCAAGGCGTGCAGCACCTGCGGCGGCTCGGGCACCGTGCACCTGCGCCAGGGCTTCTTCAGCATCCAGCAGACCTGCCCGCATTGCCACGGCAGCGGCCGCATCATCCCCGACCCCTGCCTCACCTGCAGCGGCGCCGGCAAGCTGAAGAAGCAGAAGACCCTCGAGGTCAAGATCCCGGCCGGCATCAACGAAGGCATGCGCATCCGCTCAGTCGCCAACGGCGAGCCCGGCACCAACGGCGGCCCGGCGGGCGATCTGTACATCGAAATCCGCATCAAGCAGCACGAGATCTTCGAGCGCGACGGCGACGACCTGCATTGCACCGTGCCGGTGCCGCTGACCCTGGCTGCGCTGGGCGGTGGCATCACCGTGCCCACGCTGGCTGGCAAGGCCGAGATCGAGTTGCCCGAGGGCACGCAGCACGGCAAGACATTCCGCCTGCGCGGCAAGGGCATCAAGGGCATCCGCTCGACCTATCCCGGTGACTTGTATTGCCACATCACGGTCGAGACGCCGGTGCGCCTGACCGAACACCAGCGCAAGCTGATGAAGGAGCTCGACGAGTCGCTCAAGTCAGGCGGCGAGCGCCACTCGCCCAACGCCAAGAGCTGGACCGACCGCGTGAAGGATCTCTTCAAGTGAGCGCGCGGCGCTAGCGGAACAACTGCGCCACCCTTCGCCCCGAGACCGACCTTTTCGTAGTGCGCTTCGCACAGCGTGATGTAGTCGTGCACGTCGAAGTGGCCGCTCGAAGCGCCCTGCTCGTCGAGCCAGATCAGCGGCCCCTGCACGATGAAGAACACCTTCATCGGCTGCTCGTGCTCGTAGGCAACCAGCGTGTGCCTTTCGCCCGGCGACTCGTAGACGAAGTCGCCGGCGGTCGCTGTCCACTCGTGTTCGAGGTAGCCCCACTTGCCCGAGATGGTGTAGGCAAACACCTGGTGCGGGTGGTAGTGCCGGTTGACCAAGCCGGCGCCCCTGGCGCACAGGATGTCGCACCACATGTTGCGCGCCGGTGAGATCCACAGCGGCCGCGACGACACGGTGTCGGTGAACGGCACGTACAGGCGCTCGTCGTCGTCGCCCGCCGCGGCCGCGACGTAGAGGTCACGCGGTGCGTGCGGCTTGAACACCGGATGGATCGGCTTCAGGTTTTTCCAGAATTCGTTGCGGGCGGCTTCGGGCATGGCGGCTCCCCTGGATTCAGATGCTCATGCCGCCGTCGGCCATGAAGATCCCGCCGGTGGCAAAGCTGCTGCGCGACGACGCCAGGAAAAGCACCATCTGCGCAATCTCTTCGGGCCGGGCATGGCGGCCGAGCGGGATCATCGAGTCCAGCAGCTGGGTCGCGTCTCGACCGATCATCGTGCCGATGCGGCGTTCGATGTCACCCTGGAAGGCGTTGCCGATCGGTCCCGGCGCGATCACATTGACGCGGATGCCGCGGCGCGCCGCCTCCTTGGCGGCCACCCGCATCAGGCCGACCAGCGCGTGTTTGGAGGTGGCGTAGCCACAGATGCCAGCGTCGGCAGTCACCGCCACCACGCTGGCGTTGATCAGCACGCTGCCGCCGTCGGTCATCAGCGGCAGGCCGTGCTTCAGCGCGAGAAAGCTGCCGCGCACGTTGACGGCCATCACCTTGTCGAAGGTGTCGTCGGGATACTCGGTGATCGGCGCGATCGCGCCGTTGATGCCGGCATTGCAAAACAGGAAGTCGATGGGTCCGCCCCAGCGCTCGCAGGCCGCCGCCAGGTAGCCGCGCGTCTGCTCGGCATCGGCGACGTCGGCCACCGAGCGCGACACGCGGCCCGGATGCGCAGCCAGCGCCTTCGCAGCGGCCTGCAACGACCGTGCGTCGCGGTCGACCAGGTGCACGCGCGCGCCTTCGTCGAGCAGCGCACGGGCCGAGGCCAGGCCCACGCTGCCGGCGCCGCCGGTGATCACACAGATCTTGTCGGTCATCTCGTTCATCGGCTGCCTGCCTCCTTCGCGCCGAGATATGCATGGCGCACCGCATCGTCATTGAGCGTTTCGGCCGCCGCGCCGCCGCCGGACACGCGCCCAGTGGCCATCACGTAGGCACGGTCGGCGATGCCCAGGCTCTGGCGTGCGTTCTGCTCCACCAGCAGCACGCCAAGGCCGCTGTCGCGCACGCGCACGAGCGAGTTGAACAGCTCCTTGCACAACAGCGGTGACAAGCCCAGCGACGGCTCGTCGAGCAGCAGCATCATCGGCGCCGACATCAGCGCACGGCCGATCGCCACCATCTGCTGCTCGCCACCACTCATCGTGCGCACGCTCTGGCTCATGCGCTCGCCCAGGCGCGGAAACAGCGCCAGCACGCGCGACAGTGCCTGGCCCTCGCCTGCCCGCGCGCGTCGCGGAAATGCGCCGAGCGCGAGGTTCTCGCGCACCGAGAGTTCGACAAACACGCCGCGCCCTTCGGGCACCAGCGCCAGGCCGTGATTGACGATCTGGTGTGCCGGCAGGCCAGCCAGCGCGATGCCGTCGAGCATCACGCGTGCGCCGGCGTGCGCCGCGACCAGGCCGGCAGTCGCCTTCAGCAGCGTCGACTTGCCGGCGCCGTTGGCGCCGAGCAGCACCACGATCTCGCCGGCCCGCACCTGCAGCGTCGCATCGCTGACGGCGCGGTGGCGGCCGTAGCTGACCGACAGGTCGGTGATCTCAAGCATCGCTGGCGGCCTCGCTGCCGAGGTAGGCGTCGAGCACCGCCGGATGCGCCAGCGCAACGGCGGTGGGCCCCTCGGCGATCTTGCGGCCGGTGCTCATCACGATGCAGCGGTCGCACAGGGCGCGGATCGCTTCCATCACATGCTCGACCAGCACGATGGTCATGCCGCTGCCGCGAATCTCGCGCACCAGCGCGATACCCTCGTGCAACTCGGTCGGGTTGAGCCCGGCCAGCCATTCGTCGAGCAGCAGCAGTCTGGGTTCGAGCGCGAGCGCACGCGCCAGCTCGAGGCGTTTTTGTTCGATGTAGGTCAGCGCGCCGGCGGCCACGCCTTCCTTGTCGGCCAAGTGCACTCGGCGCAGCAGCTCGCGGGCCCGCACTCTCGCCGTGTCGCCCCACGCGCCCCGCGGGTGGAACGCCAGGCCGGTGATCACGTTCTCCAGGCAGGTCAACGATGCCGGCACGCGCACCAGCTGGAACGATCGGGCGATGCCTTTGCGCGCGATCCTGTGCGCCGGCATGCCCTGCACTGCCTCACCGTCGAACTCGATGATGCCGGCGTCGGGCACCAGGGCACCCGAGATCAAGTTGAGCGCTGTCGTCTTGCCCGACCCGTTGGGCCCAAGCAGGCCGACGATCTCGCCGCGCGCCACTTCGAGATGGAGCCCGTCGACGGCCCGCAAGCCGCCGAAGCTGCGCGTCAGGCCGGCGATGCGCAACAGCGTGCTCACTGCGTTGCCCCCTCTGCGCGCCGCAGGCGCTTGTGAATCCAGCTCGCCACGCCGTCGGGCACGAAGTAGACGATGACCATGAACGCCACGCCGAGCAGGATCGAGAAGTGGTTCGGAAAACGTGCCGACAGGAACTCGAATAGCAGCGCCAGCGGCACCGCGCCGGCCACCGGGCCGAACAGGCTGCCCGCGCCGCCGAGCAGCGCCATGATCACGACCTGAAAAGAGACCACCGGGTTGAACGAGATCGCTGGATCGATGTAGGTCCAGCGTGGCGCCATGATGGCGCCCGTCAGCGTGATGAAGGCCGAGCTGGCGACGAACAACACGAGCTTGGCGCGCGTGACGTCGATGCCGACGTGGCGAGCCACCGTCTCGTCGTCGCCGATCACCTGCAGCGCCAGCCCGAGGCGCGAGCGTTTGACCCACCACGCAAAGGCGAACAGCAGTGCGAGCAACGCCAGCAGCTCCCAGTAGATCTGGCGCGGCGTGATGTCGAGGAACACATAGCGCCCGAGCGTCTTGGTGACGTTCACCTCGTACCAGGTGACGAGCTGGCGCACGAGCTCGGCCAGCCCGAAGGTGAAGATCACGAAGTAGATGCCAGACAGGCGCAGCGTCGCCAGCCCGACCAGCAACGACAGCAGCGAGCCGGCGACGAGCGCGACGGCAAACACCAGCGGCTGCGGCAGCTTGTCGCCGAGCACCGCCACGGCATAGGCGCCAATGCCGTAGAACGCCACGCTGGCCAGCGACACGTAGCGCGTGGGCCCCGAGAACATCGCCCAGGCGGTGGCCATCAGCGAATACTGGACGAGGTTGATCGACAGGCCGAGCAGGTAGTCGTTGCGGCTGACCAGCGGCAACGCGGCGGCCAGCGCCAGCGCCGCCCAGGTCACGATCAGCGAACGCGCCCGCGGCAGCTTCATCGCGCCGGACGCCCGAACAAGCCGGCCGGCCGCCACAACAGTACCGCCAGGAACAGCACGTAGTTGACGGCCAGCGTCAGGCCCGGGTCGATCAAGCGCGCGACCAAGGTCTCCGACAGGCCGAGCAGCAGCCCCGCGATCACGCAGCCGACGACATTGCCGACGCCGCCCATGATGACGACGATCAGCGCCTTCATCGTGAAGATCACGCCCATCGATGCGCTGAAGGTCAGGAACATGCTCGCCAGCACGCCGCCGGCGGCCACCAGCGAGCCGCCGGCAGCGAAGGTGAAGGCCGAGACGCTGCCGACGTCGATGCCCACCAGCGCCGCGTGGTTGGGTGCAGTGGCCACCGCACGCACCGCCGAGCCGGCGCGCGTGCGCGTGAGAAACAGGAAGAGCGCGGTGGCCACCACCGCCGTGAAGGCGAACATGATCAGCCGGTTCTCGGCGATTCGTGAGCCGAACAGCACCACCGCCTCGGCCGCGTACGAGTAGCTGTGGTAGCCGCCACCGAACAGCACCAGCATCACGCCCTGCACCACGAACAGCAGTCCGAAGGTGGCGAGCAGGCTGTCCACCTCGAGCGCGGGGCCAGCCTGGGTGCGCCGCACCAGCGGCGGGACAGCAGCAGTCGGTAGACCAGCCAGTTGAGCGCGAAGCCGAGTGGGAACGCCAGCACCAGCGCGAGCAGCGGGCTCAGTTGCAACGCAGTGAACGCAGCGTAGGTGGCAAAGGCGGAGCCGATCAGCAGCTCGCCATAGGCGAGGTTCATGATGCGCGCCACGCCGTACTGCAGCGTCAGCCCCATCGCCACCATCGCATACAGGCCGCCGAGCGTGAGGCCGAAGAGCAGCAGTTCGAAGACGAGTTGCATGCGACGATCATGACAGCGGCGCCGCACAAGCGGCGCCGCTGTCTCCCCCGTTGCGCCCGCCGAACGGGCGCCCCCAACGTGCTCAGGCCGCCTTCCACGCCGGCTTGGGCAACAAGACTTTCTTGGCTCCCGACTTGGTGGCCGGGGCCACGCCGTAGAACTCGCCGCTTTGCCATTGGCCGATGAACCACAGGTCGGTCCACTGCTGATCGGCGAACTTCATCGTGCCGTTGGCGGTGTCGAAGCTGCCCTTCTTGATCTCTTCGATCACCGCGGCGCGGTCGATCGAGCCGGCGCGCTCGATCGCCTGCTGCAGGATCTGCAGCGTCGAGTACATCACCACATTGGCCCAGCGGTCGGGCTCCTGGCCAGTCCTCTCGACGTGCTTCTTGTAGAAGGCCTGGAACGACGGGCTGTCGGCCGCCACACCGCCGCAGCCCATCACGCCCTCGACGTTGTCGCCGAAGCGCTTCTTGTAGATCGGGAACGCGGTGCCGACACCGACGGCGAACACTTTCGGGTTGTACGCCGCGACCCGCGCCTGCTCGGTGATGGCGATCGAATCGGGCGGATACGAGAAGGCGACGAAGGCATCAGCATCGGTCGCCTTGGCCTCGCTGATCAGCGGCGACATGTCCTGCGTGCCGATCGGATAACTCTTGTCGTAGACGAGCTTGAAGCCGTGCTTGGCCGCCGCCTTGCGCGCGCCGCCCGACAGGTCGACGCCGAACGCGTCGGCGATGTTGATCATCGCGATGTTGCTGCCGATCAGCCCGGCCTTGCGCTGCACCTCCAGGATGTCGATCAGCGCCTCGCCGTACATCGAGCCGCCGCCCAGGCAGAAAAATACGTTGCTCCAGCGTTTCACCAGCTGCGGCGCCATGTCGGTGATCGAAGCCACCGCCGGGTGCGGGAAGTTGTACTTGTTGAGCGTCGGCGCCACCGCCAGGTTGATGCCGCTGGACCACGGCGCGAGCACGAAGTCGACCTTGTCCTGCGTGGCCAGTCGTTCGTAGGCACGCACGGCCTCTTCTGAGTTGGAGCGGTCGTCGTATTCGACGATCTCGACGGGCATCTTCTTGCCCTTGACGTTGACGCCGCCGGCGGCGTTCACTTCCTTCACCCACATGCCGTAGACCGGCGTGATCTGCGTGGCCACACCGCCGGCATTGGGGCCGGTCTTCGACGCCGAATAGCCGATCTTCAGCGTCGCGGCCTGCGCGCGCACCAGCGCCGGCGCGGCGAGCATCGCGCTGCCACCGGCGACGGCGGCGGCGAACTGTCTGCGGTTGGTCATTGCCTTCTCCTCGGTTGTTCGAAACGCCGTGCCGGTACACCGCGGGGCCGGACCCTGCGCGCTGCCCTCGCCGCGGTGCACAGAACCTCCACGTGCCCGCACCAACCGGGCGCCCCGTCGTCGCGACATTGTGCGAAGCCCCGCCGCGCGCCGCTTGACTGCGTATGCCCCCGTGCTTGACGTTTCGTGCATGTCCGATCAGGTGTTACCCGTGATCCCTTGCCGCGGCGGTTGAGCGGCAGGCTCGCAGTGGTTTACGCTCGCCCACCGCCGGAGCCCGCGCGCCGCTTGCGCACAGGCCGGCGCAGTGACGAGGACACACGCGCATGGCAGGCAAGGCCGATTCGATGAAGTCGGTGCTCTACGCATTGGCCGCCAATTTCGCTATCGCGGTGGCCAAGAGCGCTGGGGCCGCCTATACCGGCTCGTCCGCGATGCTGGCCGAGGCGATTCACTCGTTCGCCGACTGCGGCAATCAGGGGCTGCTGCTGTGGGGCATGCGACGCACGCGCCTGGCGCCGACAGCCGACCATCCATTGGGCTACGGCAAGACGGTCTACTTCTGGAGTTTCATCGTTGCGCTGATGCTCTTCTCGATGGGCGGCTTGTTCTCGATCTACGAGGGCACGCACAAGCTGGGCAGCCCGGAGCCGGTGAAGGATGCGTGGGTGGCGTTGACGATCCTGGGCTTCGGCATCGTGGCGGAGTCGGTGTCGTTGTGGGGTGCACTGCGCGAGATCGACAAGGAACGCGGCCAGCGTGGCTACTGGACCTGGTTTCGCACCTCGCGCACCAGCGAGCTGGTGGTGATCTTCGGTGAAGACCTGGCGGCGCTGGGTGGCCTGGTGCTCGCCTTCGGCTTCATCGTCGTGGCGGCGGTGACGGGCAACCCGATGTGGGACGCCCTCGGCTCGATCGCCATCGGCGTGCTGCTGGTGCTGGTGGCGGTGCTGGTGGGCAAAGAAGTTGCGGCCTTGCTGGTCGGCCAAAGCGCAGACCCCCTGGTCGAGCAAGCGCTGCGACAGCACTTGACGGCCAGGCCGGAGGTGCGGCACCTGCTGAACCTGATCACGCAACAACTCGGGCCCGACGTGATGGTCGCCATCAAGGCGGTGATGGCACCACAGGGCAGCGAAAAGGGTCTGGTGGACGCCATCAACCGCGTGGAGCAGTCACTTCGCGCGGCGTTTCCCCAGGTTCGCTGGTGCTTCTTCGAGCCCGACCACAGCGACTGAGGTTGCAGATGGCGCGCTAGAAGAGCGACCCCTGGCCTTGCTGGGCCGATGGCCTGCGAAACTGCGTCAGGTCGAGCTCGAAGCGCGCTGCGGTTGAAGCCCAGCCGCGCGCTGGCCTTGTCGAAGCGCTGGCGAATCATCTGGGCCCAGACACCGGTGCCCGTCATGCGGGTGCCGAATCTGGGATCGTTGTCTTTGCCACCGCGCATCTCGCGCACGCGTGCCATCACGCGCTCGGCGCGTTCGGGCACATGCTGCTTCAGCCACTGCTGGAACAGCGGGCTCACCTCCCACGGCAGGCGCAGCACGATGCTCGAGGCCGCTGTGGCGCCGGCATCGCGCGACGCCTGGAGGATGCGCTCCATCTCGTGCAGGTTGAGAAACGGGATCATCGGCGAGACGCTGACGCCAACCGGCACACCGGCCTTGGCCAACGTTTCGACCGTCTTCAGGCGTCGGTGAGGTGCCGCGGCACGCGGTTCCATCGTGCGAGCCAGCTGCGGATCGAGCGTCGTGATCGAGACGTAGATCGCCACCAGCCCTCGCGCGGCCATCGGGGCGATCAGGTCGAGGTCGCGTTCGATGCCGGCCGATTTGGTGAACATCGAAAACGCGTGGTTGCACTCGCTCAGCACCTCGATGATCGAGCGAGTGATCTTCAGGCGCCGCTCGACCGGCTGATAACAGTCGGTGATCGAGCCCAGGTTGAGCAACTGCGGCACGTAGCTGGGCTTGGCCAGCGTCTCGCGCAAGCGCTCGGCGGCATTGACCTTGGCGACGATGCGCGTCTCGAAATCGAGCCCAGGCGACAGGTTGAGGTAGCTGTGCGTTGGCCGCGCATAGCAGTACACGCAGCCGTGCTCGCAGCCTCGGTAGGGGTTGATCGACAGGTCGAAGCCGATGTCGGGCGAATCGTTGCCGGTGAGGATCGACTTGACCTGCTCCTCGATCACCTGCGTGTCGGGCTTGAGGTGCTCCTCGCGGGCCGCCTGCTCCAACGTGCCCCAGCCGTCGTCGAACGACTCGCGCTGGTCGACGCTGAAGCGGTGCTGAATCGCCCATGCCGTGCCGCGCCCTTTGGTGGGTACGAAGCGCAGCGAAGCGGACGCCACCTGCGCTGCGGCGGGTGGCCTGTGCCCATTGTTGGCCGAAGGCATACTGTAAATATATACAGTATTCCTTGCTGCGTCAAGTGCTCCCTAGTCAGGGATCTGCGGCTGCCCGGGGCCAAGTTGTCGAAGCGCGTCAGCGTGCTTCTGGAACATAAGCTCAGCATGACCCTGTCGGGCCATTGCGTTGCTTGCCGATGATGATCTCGGCGATGTCCGGCTTCTTCGAATCCTTGTTGTAGTAGTCGTCGCGGTAGATGAACATGATGACGTCGGCATCCTGCTCGATCGCGCCCGACTCGCGCAGGTCGCTCATCATCGGGTGCTTGTCGTTGCGGCTCTCGACGCTGCGGTTGAGCTGCGACAGCGCCAAGCACAGGGCACTGCAGCTCCTTGGCCAAGCGCCTTCAGGCCGCGCGAGATTTCGCCGAGCTCGGTGGCGCGGTTTTCATCGCTGCCGCTCGACCCGCTCATCAACTGCAGGTAGTCGACCACGATCAAGCCCAACGTGCCGCCGAACTGCCGCGCCATGCGCCTCGCACGTGCCCGCAGTTCCGCTGGGTTGAGAGCCGCCGTTTCATCGATGAACAGGTTCACCTTGGCCAACTTGTCCACGGCTTCGGTAAGGCGAGTCCATTCATCGTCCTTCAGCCTCCCGGTGCGCAAGTGCTTCTGGTCGATGCGGCCCAAGCGAGCCGACCATGCGCAAAGCCAACTGCGAGGCGCCCATCTCCATCGAGAACACCAGCACCGGCAAGCCTTCGCGCAGCAGCGACGTGCTCGGCGATGTTCAGCGCGAAGCGCGGTCTTGCCCATCGATGGGCGCGCTGCCAGCACGATCAGGTCACCTTTCTGCAGGCCGGCCGTGAAGTCGGTCGAAGTCGTAGAAGCCGGTGCGCACGCCGGTCACGTCTTCGGCGCCGTTCTCGTGCAGCTCGGTCACGCGGTCGATCAGCTCGACCACCAGCTTGTCCATGCCGATGAAGCCCTGCCGGCTGCGCGCGCCCTCTTCGCCGATCTGGAAGATGCGCGACTCGGCCTCGTCGAGGATCTGCGAGACCGGCTTGCCCTGCGGGTTGAATGCCTGGGTGGCGATCTCGTCGCTGGCGCCGATCAGCTTGCGCAGCACCGCGCGCTCGCGCACGATCTCGGCATAGCGCCGCATGTTGGCCGCGCTCGGCACGCTTTGCGCCAGCGCGTTGAGGTAGACCAGGCCACCGCAATCGGCCGCATTGCCGAGGCTTTGCAGGTGCTCGTGCACGGTCACCACGTCGGCCGGCTTGTTGCCACCCACCAGCGCGGCGATCGCCGAGTAGATCAGCCGGTGTTCGTAGCGGTAGAAGTCGCTGTCGCTCAGCAGGTCGGCGGCACGGTCCCACGCCAGGTTGTCGAGCAGCAGGCCGCCGAGCACGCTTTGTTCGGCCTCGATCGAGTGCGGCGGCACACGCAGCCGCGCCACTTCGTCATCGGCCTGGCTGGGAGGCTGTTGGAACACTGCAGACATGTCGTCGATGATAGTTCGTGCGCCGGTCTGCCCCTGTGGGCAGGTCTGTGGAAAAACGCTGCACAAGCGGTTGAGAACGGCGCATCGGGCCGCCAATGAAAAAGGCCGGCTCGCGGCCGGCCTTCATGGACGTTGCCAGCGCGCAGGCGCTGGCTCACGTCCTCACTCGGCTTCTGCGACGACGCGAACGTGATGTCGACCACCACGTCGGTGTGCGGTGCCACCGACACCACGTGATCGCCCACGGTCTTCAGCGGCCCGTGGGGCAGCCGGATCTGCGACTTCTGAATGCTGAAGCCCAGCTTCTTCAGGCCCTCGGCGATGTCGAAGTTGGTCACCGAGCCGAACAGGCGGCCGTCGACGCCCGCCTTCTGCTCGATGGTGAGCGTCTGCCCGGCAAGCTTTTCGCTGAGCGTCTGCGCTGCAGCCAGCTTGTCGGCGGCGGCCTTCTCGAGGTCGACGCGACGGTCCTCGAACTCCTTGATCGCCGCCTCGGTGGCGCGGCGCGCCCGCTTGGTGGGGATCAGGAAGTTGCGCGCGAAGCCGTCCTTGACCTTGACGACGTCGCCCAGGTTGCCCAGGTTGGCGATCTTTTCCAGCAGGATCACTTGCATGGCGTCGTCCTCCTCACACCCGGTGCTGATCGCGAGTACGGAATCAGCGCCAGGAAGCGCGCCCGCTTGATCGCGGTGGTCAGCTGGCGCTGGTAGAACGCGCGCGTGCCGGTCAGGCGCGCCGGCGTGATCTTGCCGTTCTCGCCGATGAAGTCGCGCAGCGTGTCGACATCCTTGTAGTCGATCTCCTTGACTCCGGCGACCGTGAAGCGGCAGAAGCGCTTGCGGCGAAACAGCAGCGACTGCTGGTTGCGCTTGGGCTTGCGGTCCTTCGAAAACCTGCCTTTACCTCTGGGTGGTGGCATGGGGTACCTCTCAATGCGATGAATTTCGTGATTCGTTGAACAACGCCGCTCAACCGAGCGACGTGACGTGAAACAACAGGCCGCGTCCGTTGCGAGTGCCCGCCAGGAAACCGGCAAACGTGCCCGCGTCGCCGAGGTTCAGGGCCGCCAGCGAGCGCGTGATGGCGCCGATCGCGATGGCCCTGACCTGCACCGAGACCTTGCGCATCTGGCTTTCCTCGCTCAGCTCCGATTCGTGCTCGAGCCTGAAGTCCAATGCCGGCAAGCCGGCGGGGGTGTATCTCAAGGTGCCTCGTTCGATCAGTCGGGCGGACAGCACCAGGCGGTTCATCTCGGCGAATGCGCAGCGGCAACGAGGCGCGCGGCCTCAGGCGCTGGCTTCCTGCGCGGCCTTGCGGGCTTCTTCCTTCTCGACCACCTTCATCATCACCGATGGCGTGGTCTCGGCCTTGTCCCTGGCCACCGTGAGGTGGCGCAGCACGGCGTCGTTGAAGCGAAAGCCCGACTCCAGCTCGGCGAGCACGTTTTGCTCGCACTCGATGTTCAGGCACAGGTAGTGCGCCTTGGCGAGCTTCTGGATCATGTAGGCCAGCTGGCGCCGGCCCCAGTCCTCGACCCGGTGCACCTTGCCGCCGCCGGCGGTGATCGAGGCTCTTGTAGCGTTCCAGCATGGCTGGAACCTGCTCGCTTTGATCCGGATGGATCAGGAGCACGATTTCATAGTGACGCATGACAACTCCTTGTGGATTCCGGTGAAGGAAGCCGCCCCCGGGTTGCGTCAGCGTGGGGTGCGGCAAGGGAAAGCTGCGATTATAGCCGCGGCGGCCTTGGTGGCCGCTTGCCCTCTAGCGGGCCGTCGCCAGCCGCTGCCAGGTCTCGACGATGCGTGTCGGGGTTCAGCGAGATCGAGACGATGCCCTCGGCGGCCAGCCAGTCGGCGAAGTCGGGGTGGTCGCTCGGCCCCTGGCCGCAGATGCCGACGTACTTGCCGGTCGCCCGGCAGGCGGCGATGGCGCGCGAGATCATCGCCTTGACGGCCGGGTCGCGCTCGTCGAAGTCGCCGGCCAGCTGCTCGTGGCCGGAGTCGCGGTCCAGGCCCAGGGTCAGCTGCGTCAGGTCGTTGGAGCCGATCGACATGCCGTCGAAGTGCTGCAAGAACTGATCGGCCAGGATCGCGTTGCTCGGCACCTCGCACATCATGATCACGCGCAGGCCGTCCTTGCCGCGCACCAGGCCGCGGTCGGCCATCAGCTGGTTCACGCGCTCGGCCTGGCGCACGGTGCGCACGAACGGCACCATGATCTCGACGTTGGTCAGCCCCATCTCGCCGCGCACGCGCCTCAGGGCTTCGCACTCCATCGCGAAGGCGTCGCCGAAATCGCCGCTGATGTAGCGCGACGCGCCGCGGAAACCCAGCATCGGGTTTTCTTCGTCGGGCTCGTAGCGCGAGCCGCCGATCAGCTTCTTGTACTCGTTGGACTTGAAGTCCGACAGCCGCACGATCACCGGCTTGGGCCAGAACGCCGCCGCGATGGTGGCCACGCCCTCGATCAGCTTGTCGACGTAGAACGCGCGCGGCGATAGCGTGGCCGCGCGCCACCGACTCCACCGCCTTCTTCAGCTCGGGGTCGACGTTCGGATAGTCGAGGATCGCCTTCGGATGCACGCCGATGTTGTTGTTGATGATGAACTCCAGCCGCGCCAGGCCGACGCCGGAGTTCGGAATGCGCGCGAACTCGAAGGCCAGGCTGCGGGTTGCCGACGTTCATCATGAGCTTGATCGGGCAGTAAGGCATCTCGCCGCGCTTGACCTCGGTGACCTCGGTCTCGAGCAGCCCTTCGTAGATGAAGCCGGTGTCGCCCTCGGCGCACGACACCGTGACCAGCGCGCCGTCGGCGAGCTTCTCGGTGGCATCGCCGCAGCCCACCACCGCCGGAATGCCGAGTTCGCGCGCGATGATCGCCGCGTGGCAGGTGCGCCCGCCGCGGTTGGTGACGATGGCGGCGGCGCGCTTCATCACCGGCTCCCAGTTGGGGTCGGTCATGTCGGTGACCAGCACGTCGCCCGGCTGCACGCGGTCCATCTCGGCCGGCGAGCGCACCAGGCGCACACGGCCGGTGCCGATCTTCTGGCCGATCGCGCGGCCCTCGGCCAGCACGGTGCCGTGGCCCATCAGCTTGTAGCGGTGCTCGACCTGCGGCCTGGCTCTTCACCGTCTCGGGCCGTGCCTGCAGGATGTAGAGCTTGCCGTCGCGACCGTCCTGGCCCCACTCGATGTCCATCGGGCGGCCGTAGTGCTGCTCGATCACCAGCGCGTAGCGCGCCAGCTCGATGACGTCGGCATCGCTCAGCGAATAGCGGTTGCGCTGCTCGGGCGGCGTGTCGACGGTGGCGACCAGCTTGCCGCCTGGCCGCCTGCCCCGACGCGAACTCCATGCGGATCAGCTTGGAGCCCAGCGCGCGCCGGATGATCGCCTGCTTGCCGGCACGCAGCGTCGGCTTGTGCACGTAGAACTCGTCGGGGTTGACGCTGCCCTGCACCACCGTCTCGCCCAGGCCGTAGCTCGACGTGATGAACACCACCTCGTCGAAGCCCGACTCGGTGTCGATCGTGAACATCACGCCGGCGCTGCCGAGGTCGGAGCGCACCATGCGCTGCACGCCGGCCGACAGCGCCACGTCGGCGTGCGCAAAGCCCTTGTGCACGCGGTAGCTGATCGCGCGGTCGTTGTACAGCGACGCGAACACCTCCTTCATCCGCTGCAGCACGCCGTCGATGCCGTTGACGTTGAGGAAGGTCTCCTGCTGGCCGGCGAACGACGCATCGGGCAGGTCTTCGGCGGTGGCCGACGAGCGCACGGCGAACGACGCCTGCGGGTCGTCAGCTGGCCAGCTTGTCGTACGCGGTGCGGATCGCCGCCTCCAGAGGCCGCCGGCAGCGGCGGCCGCCGTGACCCAGCCGCGGATCTCGGCGCCGGCTTGCGCCAGCGCCGTCACGTCGTCGATGTTCAGCGCTGCCAGGCGTGCGTTGATGCGCTCGGTCAGTCCGCCGTGGCGCAGGAACTCGCGAAAGGCATGCGCCGTGGTGGCGAAGCCGCCGGGCACCCGCACGCCGCTGGCCGCGAGCTGGCTGATCATTTCGCCGAGGCTGGCGTTCTTGCCGCCGACCGCCTCGACGTCGGTCATCCTCAGCTGTTCAAGCGGTACGACCAGGGCGGTCGCCAATGAGGTCGATGACATGGGAGAGCTCCGTGAAGGTGAACAAGCGGTGCTGTCCGGAACACGACGCGAGCGCACCCACCGGCACGTGGGGTTGTGGCTTTCAGGCCGTGGGCACTCATGGCGGCGTCATCGGGCGGGCTTGGGCGCGATTCTAAGGGTCGCCCCCAGAGCCCTATCATCGGCGCGGCGAATCTTTCTTCCCTCGTCAGTCGGAGTCGTCTTGCCCAACCGCACCGTGTTTTTCGTCTCCGACGGCACCGGCATCACGGCCGAGACGTTCGGCAACTCGATCCTGGCGCAGTTTCCGACGCGGCCCCGCCACGTGCGGCGGCCGTTCATCGATTCGATCGAAAAGGCCGACACCGTGGTCGGCGAGATCAACACCATCGCGCAGGCCGAAGGGCGCGCGGCCGATCGTCTTCATCACGCTGGTCAACGACGAGGTGCGCGACGTCTTCACCCGCGACAGCTGCAACGGCTTCGTGATGGACATGTTCCGCACCTTCGTCGAGCCGCTGGAGGTGGAGTTCGGCGTCAAGTCCAACCACCGCGTCGGGCCGCTTCGCCGAGGTGGCCAAGAGCCACGAGTACAACGAGCGCATCGAAGCGATCAACTTCTCGCTGGCGCACGACGACGGCCAGTCGTCGCGCGACCTCGAGAGCGCCGAGGTCATCCTGGTGGGCGTGAGCCGCTGCGGCAAGACGCCGACCTCGCTGTACCTGGCGATGCAGCACGGCATCAAGGCCGCCAACTACCCGCTGATCCCCGAAGACTTCGAGCGCGGCCAGCTGCCGAAGTCGCTGGCGCCGCACAAGCGCAAGTGCTTCGGCCTGACCATCGACCCCGAGCGCCTGGCGCAGATCCGCCACGAGCGCCGGCCCGGCGGCCGCTACGCCGCGCTCGACAACTGCCGCATGGAGGTGCGCGAGGCCGAGGCGATGATGCGCCGCGAGGGCATCGCGTGGCTGCAGCTCCACGCACAAGTCGATCGAGGAGATCGCGACCACGATCCTGCGCGACATCCGGCCCGGACCGGCTGATCTACTGAAGCGGCATCACCCTCCTCAGGCCCCGAACACGTAGTCGGCTGTGGTCGTCGATGCCGTACCGGTCAGCGTGCCCAGCAGGGTCAGTTCGGCCGCGGACACCAGCCGCGTTCGCCCCCGACGAGGTGAACAGGTAGACCGCCGAGTTGGCGCCGTTGTCGACCGCGAACAGCGCCGTGCGCCCGGTGGCGTAGGCGCTGGTCGCCGAGCCGATCGCGGTGGCCGCAGCGGTCGTGGTCAGGCTGGCGACGTTGGTCGTGAAGATCACCAGTTCGGCGCTGTTGGCAAAGCCGCCCGGCGCCGCCCGCGCAACCGCCCCTTCGAGCAACGTGTCGCCGTCGCCGACCTTGACGGTCGACTGCAGGAAGCGCATGTCGTCGCTGCCGCTGAGGAAGTCGGTGAAGGTGTCGCTGCCAGTCTTGCTGCTGAAGACGAAGATGTCGTTGCCAGTGCCGCCGGTCAGCCGGTCGCTGCCGGCCGCGCCGGTCAGCGTGTCGTTGCCGGTGCTGCCGTTCAGCGTGTCGTTGCCGCTGCCGCCGTTCAAGGTGTCGTTGCCGCTGCTGCCGTTCAGGCTGTTGTTGCCGGTGTTGCCGGTGATGGTGTTGGCCAGCGAGTTGCCGGTGCCGTTGATCGCGGCGCTGCCGGTCAGCGTCAGGCGCTCGACGTTCGCGGTCAGCGTGTGCGTGACCGAGCTGTTGACGGTGTCGGTGCCGCCGCGAGGCCAGCTCGGTGACGATGTCGCCGGCGTTGTCGACGCCGTAGGTGTCGTTGCCGGTGCCGCCTTCCATGCGGTCGGCCCCGGTGCCGCCGGTCAGCGAAGTCGTTGCCGTAGTCGCCGCGCAGCTGGTCGTTGCCGGCGCCGCCGTCGAGCGAGTCGTTGTCGGTGAAGGTGCTGCTGAGGTTGAGCGCCAGCGGGTCGCCGCCGTTCTGTCCGAAAAGCACGTCGTTGCCGTCGCCGCCGAGCAGGGTGTCGTTGCCGTAGTAGCCGCGCAGACTCTGGTAGCCGGCCGCGCCGATGATGCTGTCGTTGCCTGCCGAGCCGGTGATGCTGAACGTGCCGCTGAACGTGACGGTGCCGAAGCCGCCGTCGGTGTTGCCGTAGCTGGCGCTGCCGCTGGTGGCCGACGTGAAGGTCGCCACGACGGAAGGCGTCGGACCGGTCGGAGTCTCGATCACGCTCGATGCAGAAACTGACGCGCGTCGCGCCGTTGCCGATCACGGTGTCGTTGCCGGCCATCGGCTCGGAACTCGTTGAACGCCGTCGAGGTGAGCGTCGCGCCGGCCGGCATCCGCCGCGACCACGTCGCCGCGGTTCACCGACGGCGCCGGCCGCGGTCGACAGCGTGAAGCCGGTCGCGTTGAACGTGTCGTCCATGTAGGTGCCGCGCGACCGCCTCGACGCCACGCAACGTGTCGCTGCCGGTCGCGAACGGATCGCCGACCACCGTGCCGGCGGCCAGGTTGACCGTGATGCCCTGCACCTGGTTGCCGACGTCGTAGTCGGCGCGGTCGAAGCCGGTGCTTGCCGTCGATGAAGTCGTTGCCGCCGTTGCCGCGGAAGCCCTCGAAGCTGGTGTCGCCCGACACCGTGTTCGCTGCCGGCGCTCCGTTGCTGTTGGTCCGCCCGCCGCCGATCAGCGTGTCGTCGTAGCCGCCGCCGCGGATCTGCGCGATGCCCGAGGCGCTGATGATCCCGGGCGTGATGCCGGCGGTGCTGCTCGGATCGTCGGTGAACGCGGTGACGACGTTGGCGCTGATCGTCGCGTTGGTCAGCGCCGACAGGTTCGAGCGTGATCGCGCCGCCCAGGCTGTTGGCGTAGTTGAGGATCGTGCCGCCGTTGCCGATGACGGTGTCGTTGCCGGCCAGCGGGTTGTAGAGGTTGTAGTCTTCGCCAAAGGAGTTCTTGTTGACGCTGCTGCCGCCGTAGCCGGTCGCGTCGTAGGTGTCGGCGAAGTTGGTCCCGGTCACGAGCTCGATCTGCCGCAGCGTGTCGGTGTTGATCTCCGGATCGGTGCTGGTCACCGTGCCGGCGGCCAGGTTGACGACGATGCCGGACGTCGCTGGCGTAGGCGTAGATGACGCCGTCGGTGCCGCCGCGACCGTCGATCAGGTCATTGCCGCCGTAGCCACGGAACTCCTCGTAGTCCCAGAAGTTGCGGCCGCGGATGACGTCCGCAGCCTGCGTGCCGTAGACCGCGTCGACGCCGATCACCGTGTCGGTGTGCAGCAGCGTGCCGGCGGCGTTCAGCTTCTGGATCGTTCCGAGCTGGAGATCAACGACGATCTTCACGTCGGTGGCCGCCGCGAAGGCGTAGCTCTGCCACGCGAAGCGGTAGTCGAGCGTGTCGAAGTCGTTGAAGCTGTGCGTCCAGTAGTTCGCGCTCTTCGCGAAGCCGAGGTTGAAGGTGTCGTTGCCGGCGGTCGCCTGCACGTAGTCGCCACCCAGCGAGGTCAGGAACGTGTCGTTGCCGTTCGTGCCGTTGGTCAGGTTGTCGTTGTTGATGGTGCCGAAGATGGTGGCCATGGTTGCTCCCAGGTCGAATCCTGCGTTGGTGTTACGGAGGCGGCCTCGACGGCCGGCGGCGCTACGGTCGGCGTGCTTACGGCGGCCAGAGTGCTGACATGGCATTCCCCCCAGGGCGGCAACACCGCGAAGGTGGCGGCCCGCTTTGTTGCTGTTGGTAACCAAATCTACCAGGAAGCCTAGCGCGTCCGCGATCGGTGCTGACCCGCAGATCGCAGGCCGTCCTCAGGACTGCGGAGCGCGCTGCCGTGCCGACTCGTACAGGCAGACCGCCGCCGCCGCCGCGACGTTGAGCGACTCCTCGCCGCCCGGCTGCGGGATGCGCAGCTCGCGCTGGCAGCTGCACGCAGCGCCGCCGAGATGCCGTGCCCCTCGTGGCCCATCACCCACGCACACGGCCACGGCAGCAGCACCTCGTGAAGCGCCTGCGCTGCATGCGAACTGGTCGCCAGCAGCGGCACCGCCAGCCCGGCCAGCGCTTCTTCCTGCAGCCCTTCGACCAGGCGCAGCCCGAAGTGCGCGCCCATGCCGGCACGCAGCACCTTGGGCGACCACAGGGCCGCCGTGCCCTTCAGCGCCAGCACCTGCCCGAACCCGAACGCCGCCGCGCTGCGCAGGATCGCGCCGACGTTGCCGGCGTCCTGCAAGCGGTCGAGCACCACCGAAGGCTGGTCCGGCGCCAGCGCGCGGTGCCGTCGGCGCGACGACGACGAAGCCGATGCGCGGCGGCGACTCGAGCGTGCTCAGCCCGGCCATCAGCTCGGGCGTCACGATCACGCTGGCGGCCGCGCTGTCGGCCAGCGCGCGCAGCGCCGGGTCGTGCCAGCCGTCGCGCGTGAGCACCGCCTGCAACGCCCGGCCGCCGCGCTGCGCGAACGCGGCGCACAGGTGATCACCCTCGATCCAGACCTCGCCGAGCTTGCGGTAGCCGCCAGGGTCGGCAGCCAGCTTGCGGATGCGCTGCAGCAGCGGGTTGTCGCGCGAGCTGATCGGGCGCGGTTCGGCCATCGTGCGGCTCACCCGTCCTTGAAAAAAGTCTCGCGCACCGGCGCAAAGCTGCGGCGGTGTGCCACACACGCGCCATGTTCCTGCAACGCGCGCAGATGTTCGGGCGTGGCATAACCCTTGTGTGCGTCGAACCCGTATTGCGGGTGGCAGCGGTGCAGCTCCAGACACATGCGGTCGCGGTGCACCTTGGCCAGGATCGAAGCCGCCGAGATCGACGCCACGGTGGCGTCGCCGTCGACGATGGCTTCGGCCTGCACGCGCAGCACCGGCAACTGGTTGCCGTCGACCAGCACCAGCACCGGCGGCAGCCGCAGGCCATCGACCGCACGACGCATCGCCAGCAGCGTGGCGCGCAGGATGTTCAGCGCGTCGATCTCCTCCACCGCCGCGTGCGCGATGCTGAAGGCCAGCGCCCGGGCGCGGATCTCGTCGAACAAGTGCTCGCGCTGCGCCGGGCTGAGCACCTTCGAGTCGGCCAGGCCCGAGATCGGGTTCTGATCGTCGAGGATCACCGCTGCGGCCACCACCGGGCCGGCCAGCGGCCCGCGGCCCGCCTCGTCGACGCCCGCCACCAGCCCCGGGCGATTCCAGTCGAAGCCCAGTTGTTCAGCGCGCAAGAATCGTCGCGATCGCATCGGTGGCCGTTCGTGCGGTGTCGCGCCGCAAGAGCTGGTGGATTTCGAGGAACCGCGCCGACACCGCCTCGCAGCGCTGCGGCGAATCGAGCCACTGCAACACGGCTTGCGCCAGCGCGTCGGGCGTGGCATCACCCTGCAGGAACTCGGGCACCACGAAGTCGCGGCACAGGATGTTGGGCAATCCCACCCAGGGCTGCAAACGCATGCGGCTCATGATCTGCCACGACCAGGCGTTCATCCGGTAGGCGATCACCATCGGCCGCTTGAACAGCGCCGCCTCGAGCGTGGCCGTGCCGCTGGCGATCAGGGTCACGTCGCAGGCGGCAAGCACCTCGTGCGAGCGGCCCTCGAGCAACACCAGCGGCGCGCCGGCCGCGTGCTGCGCCAGCATCGGTTCGAGCAGGCCGCGCAAGCCCGGCGCCGCAGGCAGCAGATAACGCAGCGCCGGGGCGTTGCGATTGCAACCGCGCCACCGTCTGCACGAACAGCGGCGCGATCGACTCGATCTCGGAGCGGCGGCTGCCCGGCAGCACGGCAACCACGGTGTCGGCGTCGCCCAGGCCCAGCGCCGCGCGGCTGGCGGCCCGCGCCGGCTGCAGAGGAATCTCGTCGGCCAGCGGATGGCCGACGAAGGTGGCCGCGACGCCACCGCGCGCCAGGATTTCCGGCTCGAATGGAAACAGACACAGCACGTGGTCCACCGCGCGTGCGATCTTCTTGACCCGGCCGGCGCGCCAGGCCCAGATCGACGGGCAGACGAACTGGATCGTGCGCTGCCCGGCCTCGCGCAGCCGCTGCGCCAGCCCGAGGTTGAAGTCGGGCGCATCGACGCCGATGAAGGCATCGGGCTTGTGTTGCAACAGTCGCTCGCCCAACGCGTTGCGGATGCCGGCGATCTCGCGATAGTGGCGCAGCACCTCGAAGTAGCCGCGCACGGCCAGCTTGTCCGACGGCCACCAGGCATCGAAGCCGAGCGCGGTCATGCGTGGGCCGCCGATGCCGAATGTCGCGGCTCGCGGCCAGCGCGCCTGCACGCCGCCCAGCAGCAGACCGGCCAGCAGATCGCCGGAGGCCTCGCCGGCGACCATCGCCAATTGCGGGGCATCGTGCGACATGCGAATCAGCCTACGCGCGAGGATTCGCCGGCCGGCGTGCCTGCGCCTGGCCGCGCGACGAACACGTTAGCTGTCAGCCCGCCCATCTAGCGCACGATGCCGCGCTCGGCGGCGGCGAGGAAATCCTGCATCAGCGCCGCGTCGCCGTCGTCGCCCGGATCCTCTTCGGCAAGCTTGGCGATCGCCTCGCGTGCGGCGGCCAGCGTGAGCCCCTGTCGATACAGCAGCTTGTGCATCTGCTTGACGCGGGCGATGCGCTCGGGCGTGTAGCCGCGGCGCCGCAAGCCTTCCTGATTGATGCCCTGCGACTGCGCGGGGTTGCCCGCCGCGGTGACGAAAGGCGGCAGGTCTTGCGCCAGCCGGGTCTGAAAGCCGGTCATCGCATGGGCGCCGACGCGAACGAACTGGTGCACGCCCGACAAGCCGCCCAGGAACACCCAGTCGCCGAGATGCACGTGCCCCGCAAGCTGCACCGCATTGGCCAGGATCAGGTGGCTGCCGAGCTGGCAGTCGTGCGCGACGTGCACGTAGGCCATGATCCAGTTGTCGTCGCCCAGCCGCGTGACGCCGACATCCTGCGCGGTGCCGGTGTTGATGGTCACGAACTCGCGGATCGTGTTGTGATTGCCGATCTCCAGGCGGGTGGCTTCGCCGGCGTACTTCTTGTCCTGCGGCGGCCCGCCGATCGATGCGAACTGGAAGATGCGGTTGCCCTCGCCGAGGCTGGTGTGGCCATCGATCACGCAATGCGCACCGATCGAACAGCGTGCGCCGATGCGCACATGGGGGCCGATCACCGCGTAGGGCCCGACCTCGACCGATGCCTCGAGCTCGGCCTGGGGATCGACGATTGCCGTCGCGTGAACGTGAGCCATTGCAGCGAACAGCCGGGAGTCTTCAGTTCACCTTGCGCAACGTGCACATCAGGTCGGCCTCGACCACGGTCTCGCCATCGACGCTGGCACGGGTCTTGAACTTGTAGATGCCCGCCTTCACGCGATCGATCGAAGCTTCCAGGATCAGCTGGTCACCGGGCTCCACCGGACGCTTGAAGCGGGCGCCGTCGATGCCCACGAAGTACACCACCGAATCGGGCTCGACCGAGGCGCCGGCCGACTCGAACGCCAGCAACGCGGCCGCTTGCGCGAGGGCCTCGAGCGTCAACACGCCCGGCATCACCGGCCGGTGCGGAAAATGCCCGACGAAAAAATGCTCGTTGATCGTCACGTTCTTCAGCGCGCGGATGCGCTGGTGAGGTTCGAGCTCCAGCACGCGGTCGACCAGCAGCAACGGATAGCGGTGCGGCAGGCGCTTCAGGACCTCGTGGATGTTCAGCACGCTCATCGGGCGAATCTCCTGCGGCTCGTCGCGCGCCGATGCGCGCGGCGCTGCGGCGGCTCATGTCTTCTTCTCCAGTGCGCGCAGCCGCTCGCGCAGGCTGTGCAGTTGCCGCAGTGTGGCCGCGTTCTTTTCCCACGACGCATTGTCGTCGAAGGGGAACAGCGCCGCTGTAGCGTCCCGGCTTGGCGATCGAGCGCGAGATGATCGTGCCAGCGTCGACATGCACGTGGTCGGCGATATCGATGTGGCCGACGATGCCCGCAGCGCCGCCGATCGTGCAATGGCGCCCGATGCGCGCCGAGCCCGCGATGCCCGCCATCGCTGCGATCGCGGTGTGTGCACCGATGCGCACGTTGTGGGCCACCTGGATCAGGTTGTCGAGCTTGACGCCGTCTTCGATCACCGTGTCGTCGAGCGCACCGCGATCGATGCAGGTGTTGGCGCCGATCTCGACGTCGTCGCCGATGCGCACCGCGCCCAGTTGCTCGATCTTCTCCCAGCGCCCCTGAATGGGCGCGAAGCCGAAGCCGTCGGCGCCGATGACCACCCCGGAGTGCACGATGCCGCGCTCGCCGATCGTGCAGCGTTCGCCGAACGTCACACGCTCCGCCAGCCGTGTGCTCGCGCCCACACGGGCATGGGCACCGACGTTGCACAACGCACCGATCACCGCATGCGGCCCGATCTGCGCGCCCGCACCCACCACCGCCAGCGCGCCGATGTGAGCGCTGGGGTGAACATTCGCAGTGGCGTCGATCACGGCGCTTGCGTGCGCGCCCGGCCCGGGCGCAGGTTCGCTGCGCCGCCACCATTGGGTGAGCCGCGCGTAGTACAGGTACGGATCGTCGGTCACGACGGCCGCGCCGCGCGCGCAGGCAGCCTCGAGCAGAGCCGGTGCGACGATCACGCAGCCGGCGCCGGTGCGCGCCAGCTTGTCGGCGTGGCGCGGATGCGCCAGAAACGAGATCGACGCTCGCGTCGGCATTGTCGAGCGCGGCGATGCGCGTGATCGGCAACTCGGGGTTGCCGTGCAACTCGCCGCCGAGCGCGGCGACGATGTCGGCGAGGCGGACCGTGGCCACGGGTACGGCGGATCGGTCACGCCAGGGCGTGGTCAGCGCCCCGTCGTCCCGGCGGGCGCCGCATTGAGCGCCTTGATGACTTTGTCGGTGATGTCGACGCGCGGTCCGGCGAAGATCACCTCCTGCAGGATCAGGTCGTACTTTTCCTGATCGAAGATCTGCTTGATCACGCGGTTGGCGCGTTCGACGACCGCGGCCAACTCTTCGTTCCTGCGCTGGCTCAGGTCTTCCTGGAACTCGCGGCGCTTGCGTTGCAGGTCGCGGTCTTGCTCGACCAGTTCCCGCTGACGCCGCGTGCGCTCTGCTTCGCTCAGCGCGGGGGCTTCCTTGTCGAGCTTTTCCGCCGCTGCCTTCAGGCGCGCACCCTGCTCGTTCAGCTCCTTCTCGCGTTTGCTGAACTCGACCTCGAGCTTGCTTTGCGCAGCCTTGGCAGGCGTCGCTTCGCGCAGCACGCGTTCGCTGTTGACGTACCCGATCTTCAACTCCTGGGCTGCGGCCGCGCCGGCCCGACAGCGCGGCAGCAACCGCAACGGCCAGCACCCCGATGCGTGTGAAGTGGATCATCAGAACGCAGTCCCGATCTGGAATTGGAATTCTTGGATTCTATCCGTGGGTTTGCTGCGCACGGGTTTACCCCAGCTCATCTTCAATGGCCCGACCGGCGAGATCCACGACAGGCCGAAACCGGCCGACGCCCGAAGGTCGGCACTGTGGATCGTCTCGTCTTCGCGCCAGACATTGCCGACGTCGGTGAACGCGAAGACGCGCAGCGACTTGTCGTTGCCGGTTCCGGGAACGGGAAGGTAGAGCTCGGCGTTGGCGTTGAATTTCTTGGCGCCGCCGATGTACGCGCCCGTGGGGTCGATGACGCCGAGGGAGTTCTGCTCGAACACCCGCACCGAACCGAGGCCGCCGCCGTAGAAGTTCTTGAACACCGGGTACGGCTTGCCACCCTGCCCGCTGCCGACACCGAGCTCGGCATTGAGGCCCAGCGTGATCCTGCCGGTGATCGGCACGAACTGCTGGATCTGGAAGTTCGAGCGCACGTACTTCACATCGCCCGCCGGCGACCACTCGAGGTTGACGCGCGCATAACGCCCGTAGCTCGGAGCGATCACGCTGTCGCGGCCGTCACGCGCCCAGCCGATCGTCAGCGGCAGCGAGCTGCTGTTGGAGCCGTAGAGGTCGCGGTAGATGAAGTACGCATTGGGCAGCGAGGTGCTGGCCTTGATTTCGGTGGTCTCGGCACCGATGCCGAAGAAGACCGTGTCGTACTCGGAGAACGGCACGCCGAAACGAATCGCCGCGCCCGGTGTGGCGATCTGATACTGGTCACCCAGGCTGTTGAACGGCCGCGAGGTCCGGTAGTACATGTCCAAGGCACGCGACACGCCGTCGACCGTGAAGTAAGGGTCCAGGCTGCTGAACACCAGGGAGCGCGAGTACTTGCTGGTGTTGATCTCGAGGCCGAGATAGTTGCCCGAGCCGAACACGTTTTCCTGCCTGACCGCGGCCGACAACGCCAGCTTCTCCTGGCTGGAGAAGCTCAGGCCGAGCGATATGTTGCCGGTGGGCTTCTCGACCACCGTGATGGTGAGGTCGACCTGGTCGGGCGAACCGGCCACCTCGCTGGTGTCGACGTTGACCTCCTTGAAGTAGCCCAGGCGATCGACGCGATCGCGCGACGCCTTGATCTTCTGCCCGTCGTACCACGACGACTCGAACTGGCGGAATTCGCGGCGTATCACCTCGTCGCGCGTGCGCGTGTTGCCCGACACGTCGACCCGCCGCACATACACCCGCCGCTGCGGGTCGGCACGCAACGTGATGGCCACCTGCGCCGCCGCGCGATCGATCTTCGGGCGTGGCTTCGACGCGCGCAAACGCGTAGCCATAGAGGCCGAAGCGGTCGGTGAACGCCTTGGTGGTGTCGGTCGCGTCCTGCGCCCGATAGGGCTGCACCGGGCCGGATGCGCACCAGCTCGCGGAACTCGGCTTCCTTGCCGAGGAACTCGCCCTGCAGCTTGACGCCCGTCACGGTGTAGAGCTGCCCCTCGCTGACCGTGATGGTGATCGAGATGTCTTGCTTGTCGGGCGAAATCGTCACCTGGGTGGAGTCGACGTTGAACTCCAGGTAGCCGCGGTTCAGGTAGTACGAGCGGATCGTCTCCAGGTCGGCATTGAGCTTGGCGCGCGAGTATCGATCGTTCTTGGTGTACCAGGTCAGCCAGCCGCTGGTGGTGAGCTCCATCAGGCCGACCAGCGTGCCTTCGGAAAACGCACTGGTGCCGAGGATGCGGATCTCGTTGATCTTCGCCGCATCACCCTCGGCCATCGTGAAGGTCACGTTGACGCGGTTGCGCTCCACCGGCGTGACGGTGGTCACCACTTCGGCGCCATACAGGCTGCGCGACAGGTACTGGCGCTTGATCTCCTGCTCGGCGCGGTCGACCAGCGCCTTGTCGAACGGCAGGCCCTCGCCGATGCCGGAGTCCTTCAGCGACTTGAGCAACGTGTCCTTGTCGAACTCCTTCAGGCCGACGAAGTTGACGATCTGGATGACCGGCCGCTCCTCGACGATCACCACCACCACCTCGCCCTCGATCTCGATGCGCACGTCCTTGAACAGGCCGGTGCCGAACAGCGAACGCAGCGCGGTGGCGCCCTTGTCGTCGTTGTAGGTGTCGCCGATGCGAAACGGCAGCGCGGCGAACACGGTGCCCGCGTCGGCGCGCTGCAAGCCCTCGACGCGGATGTCCTTCAGCACGAACGGCTCCACCGCGCGCGCCGGGGTCACGCCCAGGCCAGCCATCAGCACCGCCAGGGCCGCGATCGGGCGCAGCGGATTCACCTCTGGGAAAAACACCATGCTTGGGGGAAGGCTCAGTGCAGGCCCAGCAGGCGGGCCACGTCGTTGTAGAGCGCCACCGACATGACCAGCAGCAGGATCGCGACACCGCCGCGCTGCAGCCGTGCGAGCCAGAGGTCCGACACGGGTCGACCAGTGACGGCCTCGAAAAGATAATACATGAGGTGTCCGCCATCGAGCATCGGCAGCGGGAGCAGGTTGAGCACCCCGATGCTCAGGCTCACCACCGCGAGAAAGCCGATGAAGGTGACGAAGCCCTGCTGCGCCGACTGGCCGGCGGCATCGGCGATGGTGAGCGGCCCGTTGAGGTTGCGCACCGAAGCCTGGCCGATCACGATGCGGCCGAGCATCTTCAGGCTCAGCACCGACATGTCCCAGGTGCGCTCGACGCCTTTGACCAGCCCGTCGACCGGACCGTAGCGCACGACCACCCGCTCGGGCATCGTCCCCACCGCGGCGTCGATGCGGCCGAACGTGCGTGGGCCTTCGGTCATGACGCGCGGGGTCACGGTGAGGTCGATCTCCTCGCCATCGCGCCGCACGCGCCAGTTCATCGTCACGCCAGCGCCATCACGCACCGCGGCGCGGATGCGCTCGAACACCGGCTGTGCATCGATGATGGCCTGGCCGTCGATGCGCTCGATGCGGTCGCCCGCGCGCAACCCGGCCGCTGCGGCCGGGCCGCCGGCGCGCACCTCGCCCATCACCGGCTCGCGAAACGCGCCGGGCAACCCGATCTGGCGCAGCGTGTCGGCATCGATCTCGCGGGCTGCCAGACGGTCGAGATCGAGCGTCACTCGGCGATGCCCGCGGCCCTGCGCATCGGTGACCTGCAATTGCAGCGGCTGGTGGTTCAGCGCGTGGCGAATCACCTGCCAGTTCAACTCGTTGATCGACGCGAGGTCGTTCCAGGAGTCGTCAGCCGTCGGCGTAGCCGCGCACCCAGTCACCGGCGCGCACGCCGGCACGCTCGAACAGGCTGCCGGCGGCCGGCGAGCCCAGCACGGCCTTGGGCTCCTCGATGCCGATCCAGTGTGCGCAGGCGTAGAGCAGCACGGCCAGCAGCAGATTGGCCAGCGGACCGGCTGCGACGATGGCTGTGCGCCTGGCCAGCGACTGCCGGTTGAACGCGCGATGCAGTTCGTGCGCAGGCACCGGCGCCTCGCGCTCGTCGAGCATGCGTACGTAGCCGCCCAGCGGCAGCGCGGCGACGACGAACTCCGTTTCGCCGCGCTGGCGACTCCACAGCGTGCGACCGAATCCCACCGAGAAGCGCAGCACCTTCACGCCGCAGGCCACCGCCACCCGGTAGTGGCCGTACTCGTGCACGACGATCAGCAGGCCCAAGGTGACGATGAAGGCGAGGACCGTAATCATGTCGTCATTGCCTTCACATGCAGCAGCGCGATAGCTCGCGCGCGCTCATCGAGCGCAAGCAGGTCGTCGAGCGTGTCTTGCGGGCCGAAGTTCCCGGCCACCTGCTCGAGCGTGGCGGCGTTGACGGCGTGGATGGCAGGGAACCGGATGGCACCATCCAAGAACGCCGCAACCGCGATTTCGTTGGCCGCGTTCAGCACATTGCTCGCTCCGGGCGCTGCCTTCAGGCAGTCGTAGGCCAGGTTCAGGCCCGGAAAGCGCCGTGCATCGAGTGCGTCGAAGGTCAGCGCACCCACGGTCATGAAGTCGAGCCGCGATGCACCCGAGGCGAAACGCTCGGGCCAGGCCAGGCCACAGGCGATCGGCACCTTCATGTCCGGCGTGCCCAGTTGCGCGAGCACCGATTGGTCGCGGCACACGACCATCGAGTGCACGATGCTTTGCGGGTGGATCACCACGCGGATCTGCTCGGGCTGCAGCGCAAACAGCCAGTGCGCCTCGATCACCTCGAGCGCCTTGTTCATCATGGTCGCCGAATCGACCGAGATCTTGCGCCCCATCACCCAGTTGGGATGCGCGCAAGCTTCGTCGGGCGTCACGCGATCCAGCGACGATGGGTCGCGTTCACGAAACGGGCCGCCCGACGCGGTGAGCACGATGTGATCGATGCGCCCGGCCCAACTGGCACGGTCCGCAGGCAGACACTGGAAGATCGCCGAATGCTCGCTGTCGATCGGCAGCAGCGTGGCCCCGCCCTCTTGCACGCAGCGCATGAACAGGCCGCCGCCGACCACCAGGGCCTCCTTGTTGGCCAGCAGCAATCGTTTGCCGGCGCGGGCTGCGGCCAGGCAGGGCGCCAGGCCGGCGGCACCGACGATGGCGGCCATCACGATGTCGACCTCGGGATGCGCGGCCAGCTCGCTCAAGGCCGCTGCACCGTGCAGCACCTCGGTGGGCACGTCGGCACGGCCCAGCTGGTCGCGCAGGCGGCGCGCCTGCTGCGGATCGTCGACCACCGCCAGGCGCGGCCGCCAGCGCACGCACAGCGCGGCGAGCTCGTCGATGCGATGGCGCGCGCTGAGCGCAAACACCTCGAAGCGCTGCGGATGCAGGGCCACCACTTCGAGTGTGTTCATGCCCACCGAGCCGGTGGCCCCGAGAATGCACAGGCGTTGCCGTTCAGCCATCGCGCGATTGTCGGTCAATGCGGCACCGGCTCACACCGTGGTGAGCGCCAACGCGCAGGGCAACACCGGCAACAGGGCATCGATGCGATCGAGCACGCCGCCGTGCCCGGGCAGCAGGCCGCTGGAGTCCTTGGCACCCACCGCGCGCTTGATCAGCGATTCGAACAAGTCGCCGACCACGCTGATCGCCACCAGACACAACACAGCCACCACCATTGCCGACACGCCGAAGCGCTGCCTGAGCTGCGTGAACAGGCTGGCCGAATCGGTCGCCACGCCGCGCGTCGAGCGCCATCCAGAACGCGGCCAACACCAGCACGCCCAACATGCCGCTCACCACCCCCTCCCAGCTCTTGCCGGGGCTGATGGTCGGCGCCAGCTTGCGGCGCCCGAAGGCACGGCCACCGAAATACGCCGCGATGTCGGCCATCCAGACCACGCACAACACCGACATCAGGTAGTTGACGCCGACGATGCGCGCCTGCGCCAGCGCCCACCACGCCACGGCCAACAACGCCAGCCCCGAGCCGATGCGCAGCGCCCTCGGCAACGTTGCCCAGCGCGGCGGCCCCGCACGCAGCACCCACGCACCGCCGACAACCCAGACACAAGCTGTCAGCCACCACAGCGCGGATGCCTCGTTCATCGTGGGCAGCGCGCCGGCTGCCAGCAGGCCCGCAGCCGCCACCACAGCGCCGCTGGCCCATGCGCCACCTGGCGCCAGGCCGTTGAGCCGCGCCCACTCCCACGCCGCTGCGCTGATCAGGACCAGTGTCAACACCATGAACGGCCACGGGCTGTGCATCCAAAGGGTGGGCAACCACAGCGCGAGCAGCACCAGGGCCGTGGCCACGCGCTGCGCGAGCATCGCGCTCAACCACCGGTCAGGCGCGCTGTCTGCGCTGCCCGCACGTCGCCGAAGCGGCGCTCGCGGCCGGCGTAAGCGGCCAGCGCGGCATCGAGCTCGGCTTCGTCGAAGTCGGGCCACAGGCACTCGGTGAAGTACAGCTCCGCGTACGCGACTTGCCACAGCAGGAAGTTGCTGATGCGCACCTCGCCGCCGGTGCGGATGAACAGGTCAGGGTCGGGCGCATGCGCCAGCGCCATCAACGAGGACAGGCGCGCCTCGTCGAGCTGCTCGGGGGCCAGGCCTTGAGCGATGGCCTGTCGGCAGGCCTGCATGACGTCCCAGCGGCCGCCGTAGTTGAAGGCCACCGACAGCGTGATGCGCGAGTTGTGCGCGGTGCCGCTCTCGGCCTCGTCCCACGCCGCCCGCACCTTGTCGTTGACGGCGCTGCGATCGCCGACGATGCGGATGCGCACCCCCTTCTCGGCCAGCTTGCGCAGGTACTTCGACACCGCCACCAGCACCAGGCCCAGCAAGCCGGAGATCTCTTCTTCCGGCCGCTTCCAGTTTTCCGACGAGAAGGCAAACACGGTGAGGTATTCGACGCCGCGGTCGGAGCACGCCTGCACGCAACGCACCAGCGCATCGACGCCCTGCTTGTGGCCGAAAAAGCGCGGCATGAAGCGCTTCTTGGCCCAGCGGCCGTTGCCATCCATCACGATGGCCACGTGACGCGGAGCGGTCTTCAGATCGCGTTGCACCGCTTCAGGCAAGCCGGTTGATCATCACCGAGCGATGGTCACACCGCCAGGACTTCGGCTTCCTTGGCGTGAACGAGCTTGTCGATCTCCGCCACCGTGCGATCGGTGAGCTTTTGCACCTCGTCCTGCGCGCGGCGCTCTTCGTCTTCGGTGGCCGTCTTGTCCTTCAGCATCTTCTTCAGGTGTTCGTTGGCATCGCGGCGCAGGTTGCGCACCGCCACCTTGGCTTCCTCGCCCTCGTGGCGGACCACCTTGGTCAACTCCTTGCGGCGCTCCTCGGTCAACGCCGGCATCGGCACACGCAGCAGGTCGCCCTGCGCGGCCGGGTTGAGGCCGAGATCACTCTCGCGGATGGCCTTTTCGATCTTCGCGCCCATGCCCTTTTCCCACGGCTGCACGCTGATCGTGCGTGCGTCGAGCAGCGACACGTTGGCGACCTGGCTGATCGGCACCATCGAGCCGTAGTACTCGACGTGCACCTGGTCGAGGATGCCGGGGTGGGCGCGGCCGGTGCGGATCTTGTGCAACTCGTGCTTCAACGCTTCGACCGTCTTGCCCATCTTGAATTCGGCGGTCTTCTTGGTCTCGGCAATCGTGGTGGCCATGTCAGTCTCCTTGCGATGCGCTACACGTGCACCAGCGTGCCTTCGTCGTCGCCCTGCACCACCCGCTTGAGCGCGCCCGGCTTGTTGATCGAAAACACCCGGATGGGCAGCTTCTGGTCGCGGCACAGCGCGAACGCGGTGGCGTCCATCACCTGCAGGTTGCGAGCGATCGCATCGTCGAAGCTGATCGACGCGTAGCGCGTCGCCGACCTGTCCTTGTTGGGGTCGGCACTGTACACGCCGTCGACCTTCGTGGCCTTGAGCACCACCTCGGCGCCGACCTCGGCGCCACGCAGCGCAGCCGCCGTGTCGGTGGTGAAAAACGGGTTGCCGGTGCCGGCGGCGAAGACCACGACCTTGCCCTCCTCGAGGTACTGCAACGCCTTGGGCCGCACGTACGGCTCGACCACCGCCTCGATCGCGATGGCCGACATCACGCGCGCGGTCATTCCGGCCTGGCGCATCGAGTCGGCCAGCGCCAGCGAATTCATCACGGTGGCCAGCATGCCCATGTAGTCGGCGGTGGCGCGGTCCATGCCCACCGACCCGCCGGCGACGCCGCGAAAGATATTGCCGCCGCCGATGACGATGGCCAGTTCGACGCCGAGCTCGGTGATCTCCCTCAGTTCGCGCACCATGCGCACGATGGTGGCGCGGTTGATGCCGTAGGCGTCGTCGCCCATCAGCGCTTCGCCGGACAGCTTCAACAGAATTCGCTTGTAGGCCGGCATCCGCCGAATCTCCCTGGCAACGTGGCAGGCGGGAGTTTACGCGGCGGCGGCGCCGCGCCGGCCGGCACCACTGTGCCACCAAGTGCGCAGCGAGGCCGGCGCGCGCGGCCAGCCCGCGCTCAGGACTTCTTCGCCGCGGCCACCTGCGCCGCCACTTCGGCCGCAAAGTCGTCTGTGCGCTTCTCGATGCCCTCGCCCACCACGTACAGGGTGAAGTTCTTCACCGTGGTGCCGGCGCCCTTGAGCATCTGCGCGACGGTCTGCTTGCCGTCGGCCGCCTTGACGAACACCTGATCGAGCAGCGAGACCTCCTTGAGGTACTTCTGCACCGAACCTTCGACCATCTTGGCCACGATCTCGGGCGGCTTGCCGCTCTCGGCCGCCTTGGCCACGGCAATCTTGCGCTCGTTCTCGACCAGTTCGGCCGGTACACCCTTGGCGTCGATCGCCCGCACCTGCGTGCCCTTCGTCGACGCGGCGATCTGCATCGCCACGTCCTTGGCCGCCACATCGTCGCCTTCGAACTCCACCATCACACCGATGCGTGTGCCATGCAGGTAGTGCGCGAGCTTGGCCCCGCCGGCATACCGCTTGAAGCGGCGGATCGACATGTTCTCGCCGATCTTGCCGATCAGCCCCTTGCGCACGTCTTCCACCGTCGGGCCGAAGCCGTCTTGCGACAGCGGCAGCGTCGACAGCGCAGCGACATCGGCCGGGTTCCTGGCTGCCACCAACTGCGCGCAGGCCTTGGCGAAGGTGAGGAACGAATCGTTCTTCGACACGAAGTCGGTCTCGCAGTTGATCTCCACCAGCGCGCCGGTGCCACCCTCGACCACCGCGGCCACCACGCCTTCGGCGGTGATGCGCGACGCTGCCTTGCCCGCCTTGTTGCCGAGCTTGACGCGCAGGATCTCTTCGGCTCGCGTCAAGTCGCCGTCGGCCTCGGTGAGCGCCTTCTTGCACTCCATCATCGGCGCGTCGGTCTTGGCGCGCAGTTCACCGACCATGCTTGCTGTGATTGCGGGCATATCAACTCCAAGAGAACGGGCCCATAGCCCGCTATGCATTTCGCCGGCCGCAGGCCGGCTCGTCATTCATGCTGGAGCCCCCGCTTGGAGGGGGCTCGGGGGAGCGGTGCGTTCGGCGCGCAGTGCTTGAGCGGCAAAGCCGCTCAAGCGCCTTCGTTCACCTCGACGAATTCGTCGCTGCCGCCGGCCGTCTGCACCACCTCGGTCACCGCCTGCGCCTTGCCCTCGAGCACCGCGTCAGCCACCGCGCGCGCATACAGCGCCACCGCCTTGGCCGAATCATCGTTGCCGGGGATCACGTAGTCGATGTCCTCGGGCGAGTGGTTGGTGTCGACCACGCCGATCACCGGAATGCCGAGCTTCTTGGCCTCGGCCACCGCGATCTTGTGGTAGCCGACGTCGATCACGAACACCGCGTCTGGCAGCGCGTTCATGTCCTGGATGCCTCCGATGTCCTTTTCGAGCTTGCCCAGTTCGCGCTCGAACATCAGGCCTTCCTTCTTGCTCATCTGCTCCATGCCGGCTTCTTTCTGCGCCTGCATCTCCTTGAGCTTCTTCAGCGATGCCTTCACCGTCTTGAAGTTGGTCAGCATGCCGCCGAGCCAGCGCTGGTCGACGAACGGCATGCCGGCGCGCTTGGCCTCCTGGTTGATCACGTCGCGCGCCTGGCGCTTGGTGCCCACCATCAGGATCGCGCCGCGGCGGCTCGCCAGCTGGCGCACGAACTTCATCGCATCCTCGAACGCCGGCAGCGTCTTCTCGAGGTTGATGATGTGGATCTTGTTGCGATGGCCGTAGATGTAGGGGGCCATCTTGGGGTTCCAGAAGCGCGTCTGGTGTCCGAAATGGACGCCGGCTTCCAGCATTTCACGCATCGTCGTGGGCATCAAAGCTCCAAAGGTTGGGTCTAGAATCCGGCGCGAATCGTGAGCGGTTGACTGCTTGGCCGCACGACGACACCTTTTGAGGGCCGGTTCGGGATTGGTCAACTGCGCCGTCCGCACCGCGAGTGAATCGCCAGCGCCAGGACACACCCAGTTGAACTCGCGAATTGTAGCAGCCGTGCCCGGCCTGACCCTCGACTGCCCACCGCAGCGCCGTGCAGTCGGACCGCAGGTCGATCGAGGCCGCCGCGCGCCAGGCGCTCGAGGCGGCCGCAGCCCCGGCCTGCGACAAGGCATTCATCCGATTGTTCGAGGCGTCGGCTGTGGCCAGTGCCAGTGCACTGCAGGGCATGCACCGTGCCGGCGCGCCGCTCGGCCAGCTGGCCGGCGCGCCGATCTCGGTGAAGGATCTGTACGACGTGGCGGGCTTCCCCACCACGGCCGCGTCGCCGACGATGCACGATGCGCCGGTCGCTGCGCAAGACAGCCCGGCGGTCGCGCGCGTGCGGCAGGCCGGCGGTGTGCTGATCGGGCACACCAACATGAGCGAATTCGCGTTTTCGGGGGTCGGCATCAACCCGCACTTCGGCACGCCGGCCAATGTGGCGACTGCTGCGCTCGATGCGACGCCGCGTGCGCCGGGGGGCTCGACGTCGGGCGGTGCAGCCTCGGTGGCAGCGGGCGCGGCACTCGCCGCGCTCGGCTCCGACACCGGCGGCTCGGTGCGCATTCCGGCAGCGCTGCAGGGCCTCGTAGGCTTCAAGAACACGCAGCGGCTGACGCCGCTCGAAGGCACGGTGCCGCTGTCGACCACGATGGACACCGTGTGCGCGATCACGCGTGACGTGCGCGACGCGATCACGATGCACGAGGTGCTGGCGCAGCGCTCGGTGCCGCCCGACCCGCGGCCGCTGGCGGCGTGGCGGCTGGCGGTGCCGCGCACGCTGATGCTCGATGCACTCGACACCACCGTGGCGGGCGCCTTCGAGCGCACCCTGCAGGCGCTGCGCGCCGCGGGTGCGTGCATCGAGGACATCGTGCTGCCCGAATTGGCCGAGACCGCCGCCATCACCGCCGGCGGCGGCTTCGCGCCGCCCGAGAGCTGGGCCTGGCATCGCAAGCGTCTGGCCGAACGCGGCGCCGGCTACGACCCGCGCGTGGCCATGCGCATCCGCCGCGGCGAGACGATGAGCGCGGCGGACTACATCGACCTTGTCCACGCCAGGCGGCGCTGGATCGATCGTTTGACCGCTGCGCTGCGCGGCTTCGACGCGATGCTGTCGCCCGCCGTGCCGATCGTGGCACCCGCGGTGGCGCCGCTGGTGGCCAGCGACGAGGCGTTCTTCGCCGCCAACGGGCAGCTGTTGCGCAACACGTCGATGGTCAACCTGCTCGACGGCTGCGCGCTGTCGCTGCCGTGCCAGCGCGAGGGCGAGTTTCCGGTCGGCCTGATGGTGTGGCGCGACGCTCTCGCCGACGACGCAGTGCTGAACGTGTCGCTGGCCATCGAGTCGGTGTTGCGCAGCGCCACCGCGAAAGCGAGCTGACCCGATGCGAGTGGCAGTGATCGGCGCCGGCATCGTTGGCGTCACGACGGCCTACGAACTCGCGGTCGACGGCCACGAGGTCACGGTGTTCGAGCGCCAGGCCAGCGTCGCCGCCGAAACGAGCTTTGCCAACGCGGGCGTGCTGGCCCCCGGCTACGTGACGCCGTGGGCGGCGCCGGGCATGCCCGGCAAGGTGCTGCGCCAGATGTTCGGCCGCCACGCGGCGGTGCGGCTGGCGCGCCCGTTCTCACCTGCGCTGCTCGGCTGGACGTGGCGCTGGTGGCGCGCCTGCCGGCCGGGCGTGCATCAGGCCAACCGCGGCCGCATGATTCAGCTGGCGCGCTTCAGCCTGCTGCGCATGCATTTGCTGAACGCGTCGCTGCAACTGGAGTACGAGCAAGCCCAGGGCATGCTGGTGCTGCTGCGCACGCAGCGCGACTTGTCGCGGGTGCGGCCGGGCGTCAAGCTGCTCGCCGAGCTGGGCGTCAATTGCCATCTCGTCGAAGCCGCCAGGGCGCGCGAGATCGAGCCCGGCCTGAACGCCGACACGCCACTGCACGCCGCGCTGCACCTGCCCGACGAGGAGGTCGGCAACTGCCGCCAGTTTGCGCATCTGCTGAAGCAACACGCGCAAGCGCGCGGCGCGATGTTCCGCTTCCACCGCGAGGTGCGGCGCATCGACGCCGGGCCGTTACCCACCGTGCACCACCGGGCACTGCCGCGATTCGATCCGACACAGCTGGCCGGCGCCGAGCAGCCCACCACGTTGCCCGAGTCCGAAGGCAGCGAGCAATTCGATGCGGTGGTCGTCTGCGCGGCGATGGCGTCGCGGCCCTTGCTGGCACGGCTGAAGCTGCGTGTGCCGCTGGCGCCCGTGCATGGCTACTCGGTCACCGCGCCGCTGCGCGAGGCCGGCGAACACGGCGACGTCGGCCCGCGCTCGACGCTGATCGACGAGCGCTTCAAGGTCGCTGATCAGCCGCCTGGGCAAGCGCGTGCGCGTGGCCGGTGGCGCCGAGCTCGGCGGCACGCTGCAGACCTCCAACGACGCCGCGCTGGCCACGCTGTACAAGGTGCTCGACGACTGGTTCCCGGGCTGTGCCGATGCAAGCCCAGGCGCAGAGCTGGAAAGGCGCGCGGCCGATGCTGCCCGACGGCCCGCCCGTGATCGGCGCCAGCGGCCTGCCCGGTGTCTGGCTCAACCTCGGCCACGGCTCCAGTGGCTGGGCATTGGCCTGCGGCTCGGCGCGGGTGCTGGCCGACGCGATGTCGGACCGCCCACCGGCGATCGACCTCGAAGGGCTGGGGATCGAACGGCTTCGTTGAGCGGCCCGCTGGCCAGTCGGCCGCGCGCGATCAACCGCCGCCAGGCAACAGGCCAGCGGCGGCCGAGCGCGGCCGGCGTGCCCATTGCCGCAGCAGCACCGGCGAGGCGACCACCACGCCGATCAGGCCGCTCACCAGACCGGGTGCGACCAACAGCAGCGCGCCGGCGGCCAGCACGGCCTGCTCCCAACGCTGCAACTCGGTCCACATGAACTTCGACAACGCCGCGGCCAGCAGCGTGATGCCGACCACGCAACCGACGAAGGTGACCACGAAGTCGTAGAACGTGAAGCCCTTGGCCACCAGCAGCAGCGATGGCGAGAACACGAACACGAACGGCACCAGCGCCTTGGCCATGCCGAGGCGGAACGCCATGTTGCCGGTCTTGAACGGATCGCTGCCCGCCATGCCGGCCGCCGCGTAGGCGGCCAGCGCCACCGGCGGCGTGATGTCGGCCAGCACGCCGTAGTAGAAGACGAAGAAGTGCGCCACCAGCGGCTGCACGCCCAGCAGCACCAGCGTGGGTGCGGCCACCGTGACCATGATGATGTAGTTGGCGGTGGTCGGAATGCCGCAGCCGAGCAGGATGCACACCAGCCCGGTCATCACCAGCGCCACCAGCAACGTCAGGGTCTTGGTGTCGGCCAGCATCGCAGGCAGGAAGTCGGCTGCGCCGCCTGCCACGGCCTGCGCGGCCCCGGTGATGATGGTCGACAGCTTGAAGCCCACGCCGGTGAGCGTGACCACGCCGATCACGATGCCCACCGCGCCGCCGCCGCGCCGACCGCCAGCGCGTACTTGGCCCCGGTCTCGAACGCCTCGACCAGCGTGCCCAGGCCGATGCGGCCGCGGATGTGCAGGCCGCGCATCAGCAGCGGCGTGGCCACCACCGCGGCCGCGAAGATGCCGAGCTTGATGGCTTCGCTTTCGATGTTGCCGAAGCACAGCAGCAACAGCACCCCGTGCAGCCCCGCCATCAGCGCCCAGTTGCAAGGGCCGGTTGCCGCTTGTGCTGGTGGTCAGGCCGACGATGGCGCACGAACTGATGCCCGCAAACGCCGCCAGATACGGCGTGCGACCGCTGACCAGGATGGCGATCAACAGCACCAGCGGGATCAGCGTCGGCCAGCGCTCCTTGAACGACTGCTTCAGCCGCGGCATCTCTTCATCGGTGAGGCCACGCAGCCCGAATCGCTTGGCCTCGAAATGCACCTGCATGAACACGCCGAAGAAGTGCATGAACGCCGGCACCACGGCGGCGGCGATGATGGTCTGGTACGGCACCGCGAGAAACTCGATCATCAGGAACGCGGCCGCGCCCAGCACCGGCGGCGTGATCTGGCCGCCGGTGGACGACGCCGCTTCCACGGCGCCCGCGAACTCGCGCTTGTAGCCGACACGAATCATCGCGGGAATGGTCAGCGACCCCACCGTCACCGCATTGGCCACCGAGCTGCCCGACAGCATGCCGAACATCGCCGAGCCGAACACGCTCACCTTGGCCGGCCCGCCGGCGTAGCGGCCGGCGATGCTCGAGGCGATGTCGAGAAACAGCTGGCCCAGCCCGATGCGCGTGGCCAGCACGCCGAACAGCACGAAGTGAAAGACGTAGGTCGCCACCACGCCCACCGCGATGCCGTAGACGCCCTGGCTGGTGAGGTACTGGTGGTTGACCAGTTGCTTCCAGCCCGCACCGGCGTGCTGCAGCAGGCCGGGAAAGATCGGCCCGGCCAGCGCATAGAACATGAACCCGATGGCGATCAGCGGCAGCGGCCAGCCCATGCTGCGGCGCGTGGCCTCCAGCAGCAGCACCAGCAGGATCGAGCCCATCGCGACGTCGAGCAGGCTCGGATTGCCGACGCGAAACGCCAGGTCGTCGAAGATGTACGGGATGTACAGCACCGACAGCGCCACCGCGACGCCGAGCAGCCAGTCGTACAGCGGCACTCCGCCCGGTGCCAGCCAGCTGCGCGCAGGCCGGCGATCGTCGTGGGCGCGCGTGAAGCCGAAGACGATGAAGATCAGGCCCAGCACGAAGGCCAGGTGCACGCCGCGGTGCGTGGTCTCGCGCAGCAAGCCGAAGCCGGCCGTGTAGTAGTGAAAGCACGACAGCGCGATCAACAGCACCTTGAGGATCGTCGACGCCGGCGGCCACGTCGGCCGGAAGCGCATCTCCGGATCGAACTTCTGTTCGAGCTCGGTGGTCGCCTGGATGTCGAGCGTCGTCGTGGCCATCGCGTGAACCTATCCCCAACAGCAAGGGCGGCCGCCTCGCAGCGCGCCGCCCTTTGGCATCCGTGCCTGGTGTCGGCGCGGTCTACTTGATCAACCCGACCTCGCGGTAGTACTTCTCGGCACCCGGATGGAACGGGATGCCGGCGCCCTTGACCGCGTTTTCCTTGGTGATCATCTTGCCCTTGGCGTGTCCGGCGGCCAGCGTCTTTTGCGTCGCATCGCTGAACAGCGCCTTGGTGATCTCGTAGACCACGGCGGCGTCGGCCTTGTCGCTGGTGACCCACTGCGCGCCCACGGCCAAGGTCTTGACCGCGGCCACACCCTTGTAGGTCTCGGCCGGGATCACGTCGGGCGCGAAGAACGGGCTCGCGATGCGCAGGCCGTCGGACTGCGGCCCTTCGATCGGCACCAGCTCGATGCCGGTGCCGCTGGAAGCCAACTCGGCGATCGCACCGGCCGGCGCGCCGCCGGTGAAGAAGAACGCGTCGAGCGAACCATCCTTCAGCTTGTCGCCGGCCTGATTGGGCTTGATGTACTCGGGCTTGATGTCACTCTCCTGCACGCCATAGGCGGCGAGGATGATGCGCGCGTTGATCAGCGTGCCCGAACCCGGCTCGTCGAGCGCGACGCGCTTGCCCTTGAGGTCGGCCGGCGACTTCACGTTCAGGCCCTTGCGCACGACCACGTGCACGCTCTCGGGGTACAGGTTGGCGATCAGGCGCAGGCCCGGCACATTGGGCTTGCCTTCGAACATGCCGGTGCCCTTTTGCGCCCAGGTCGCCACGTCGGCTTGCGAGAAGCCCGATTCGATCGCGCCGCCAGCGATGCCGTTGACGTTGGCCACCGAGCCATTGCTGGCCTGCGCGGTGGCGACGATCTTGCCGGGCTGCGAGACGGCGTTGGCGATCATGCCGCCCACCGGGTAGTAGGTGCCGGCGGTGCCGCCGGTGCCGATGCGGAAGAACTGTTGCGCCTGCGCGGCGCCGATCAAAACGAACGCGCTGAACGCGGCAACGACGAAACGCTTCATGCAAGAGGCTCCTTCAGGGTCGAGGGCCAGCAGTAGAGCACAATGTTTGCGGCCCTCTGCTTCGAGCCATCACAAAAACCGATTGCGGCCATGCCCATGCATCCGGTGCTGCCATCGCCGCGTAGTCGGCCGCTGCATCTGGCCACGGCCTGCCGCGCCATCGAGCAAGCCGCCGCGGCGCAACTGCCACCGCACACGCTGATGGCGCGCGCCGGCGAGGCGGTGGCCCGCCTGGCGATGGCGTTGGCGCCGCATGCGCAGACGATCGAAGTGTGGTGCGGCCCCGGCAACAACGGTGGCGACGGTTTCGTTGCGGCTTCGTTGTTGCGTGCGTGGGGCAAGGAAACGCGGCTGGTGGTCGTCGGCGATCCCGCGCGCACCCCAGACGACGCGCGCCATGCCTGGCAACGAGCACAGGATGCCGGCGTGCCGGTGCTGGCGGCGATGCCCGAGCGGGTGCAGGCCGATCTGGTCATCGATGCGCTGCTCGGCCTCGGCGTCAACCGCGCGCTCGACGGCGCGCTGGCCGCCGCGGTGAACCGGCTCAACGACAGCAGTTGCCCGGTGCTGGCGGTCGACGTGCCCTCGGGTCTCGCCAGCGACAGCGGCGTCGTGCAAGGCGTGGCCGTGCGCGCCGCCCACACGCTGGCGCTGCTGGCGCTCAAGCCGGGGCTGTTCACCGCGCACGGCCGCGACCACGCCGGACGCGTGTGGTTCGACGATCTGGGGGTCACAGCCACCGCGAGCGTGGTCGAGCTGGCTGGGTGCGACGCGGCGCTCGCTTTGTCGGCACCGCGGCTGCACGCACAACACAAAGGCAGCTTCGGCGACGCGGTGGTCATCGGTGGCGCCAGCGGCATGGTCGGCGCCGCGGTGCTCGCCGCCAGGGCCGCGCTGGCGGCCGGTGCCGGGCGCGTCTACGTGGGCTTGCTGGCCGCGGCTCGAAGCGGCCTGGTTCGAACCCGCGCACCCTGAGCTGATGTCGCGCACGATGGCCCAGTTGCTGGTGCCTGCGGCGCTCGACGATGCCACGGTGGTGTGCGGCTGCGGGGGCGGCGCGGCGGTGCGCGAGGTGCTGCCCACCGTGCTGCACCATGCACGGCGCCTGGTGCTCGATGCCGACGGGCTCAACACGGTCGCCGGCGACGCCGGGCTTGGCCCGAGCGTTGCGGGCACGCGCGGCGCGCGACCTTGCCACCGTGCTGACGCCGCACCCGCTGGAGGCCGCGCGTTTGTCCAACACAGGCAGCCACGACGTGCAGGCCGATCGCCTGCAGGCTGCGCAGCGGCTGGCCGAGTCGATGCAGTGCACCGTGTTGCTCAAGGGCTCGGGCAGCATCGTCGCCACGCCGGGACACACCACGTCGATCAACCCGACCGGCGACGCACGCCTGGGCACGGCCGGCAGCGGCGACGTGCTGGCCGGCTGGATCGGCGGGCTGTGGGCGGCACACGCCGCAACGGCATCCGGGCACACAGCGGCGCAGGCGGCCGCCTGGCTGCACGGTGCGGCGGTCGACCACGCACCACGCAGCGGGCCGCTGCGCGCGTCGCGTCTGATCGAGGCGATGGTCTCTGCGCGCGACGCGCTCAGCCGATCTAGCGGTCGCACCTCGCGCGGGAGTCGATTCAACCCCGCGGGCTGCGTGCGCGGGTGCTCTTGGCGTTCTTCTTGCCGCTCGGCCGCGGCCTGGCCTTGGCTGCCCGCGCCAGGCTCTTCTTGGCGGCGCGGTCGCGCGCGCGCACGGCGGCCAGCTCGGCCTGCGGTGAACGTGCATCGAGCTTGCGGCCGCGCGACAACAGGCGTTCGCTCTCGCCCTCGCGCACCATGCGAAAGTCGATGCGCCGGCTGTCGAGGTCGACACGGCTCACCTGCACGCGCACCCGCGTGCCGGCCGCGTAGCGCACGCCGCTGCGCTCGCCGTGCAGCTCTTGCCGCACCTCGTCGAAGCGGTAGTAGCCGCCGCCGATCTCGGTGATGTGCAGCAGGCCCTCGACGTACAGGTCGTCGAGCGTCACGAAAAGGCCGAACGGCACCACTGCGCTGACCGTGCCGTTGAACTCTTCGCCCAGCCGCTCGCGCATGTAGCGGCACTTCAGCCACGCCTCGACGTCGCGCGAGGCTTCGTCGGCGCGCCGCTCGTTGCTGCTGCAGTGCGCGCCTGCGGCGTTCCATTGCTCCAGATCCTGCGCGGAGACGGTGCGCTTGGGCGTTGGCTTGGCCGCCCTGGGCGCGTCTTCCAACGCACCGGTGGCCAGGTGGTAACGCTTGCCGTTGAGCAGCGCCTTGATGACCCGATGGACCAGCAGGTCGGGATAACGGCGGATCGGGCTCGTGAAGTGCGTGTAGGCCTCGTACGCCAGGCCGAAGTGGCCGCTGTTGGCGGCCGTGTAATGCGCCTGCTGCATCGAGCGCAGCAGCATCGCGTGGATCTGCGCCGCGTCGGGCCGCTCGCGCGTGGCCAGCGCGATCGCCTGCAACTCGCCGGGCGTCGGGTCGTCGGACAGCGACATGCCCAGGCCCATCGCCTTCAGGTAGTTCTGCAGCGTGATGCGCTTTTCGGTGGTCGGCCCTTCGTGCACGCGATACAGCGCCGGGTGCCCGTGGTCGGCGATGAACTCGGCCGCACACACGTTGGCCGCCAGCATCGCCTCTTCGATCAGGCGATGCGCCTCGTTGCGCTTGCGCGGCTCGATGCGTTCGATGCGTCCGTTTTCGTCGGCGACGATCTGGGTTTCGGTGGTCTCGAAATCCACCGCGCCGCGCGTGCCGCGGTGCTTGAGCAACGCGCGGTAGACCTCGTGCAGATGGATCAGGTGCGGCACCAGCTCGCTGCGCCGCTGCGCCTCGGGGCCGCGCGTGTTGCCGAGGATCGCCGCCACCTCGGTGTAGGTGAAGCGCGCCTGCGAGCAGATCACTGCCGGGTAGAACTGGTAGGCGGTGATCGCGCCGGTGCCGTCGACCACCATGTCGCACGCCATCGCCAGGCGATCCTGCTCGGGGTTCAGCGAACACAGGCCGTTGGAGAGCTTCTCCGGCAGCATCGGGATCACGCGCCGCGGAAAGTACACCGAGGTCGCGCGTTCGTAGGCGTCGTCGTCGATCGGCTCGCCGGGCTTCACGTAGTGGCTGACGTCGGCGATCGCCACCACAAGCCGCCAGCCCGCGGCGGCGCCCTTGCCGCGGCCGAGCGTGGTCGGCTCGCAATACACGGCGTCGTCGAAGTCGCGCGCATCCTCGCCGTCGATGGTGACCAGCGGCACGTCGCTCAAGTCGATGCGATGGCGCCGGTCGACCGCGCGCACGTGGTCGGGCAACGCCGCAGCCTGCGCCAGCGACTCGGCCGAGAAACGGTGCGGCACTTCGTACTTGCGCACCGCGATCTCGATCTCCATGCCCGGGTCGTCGATCTCGCCGAGCACCTCGACCACGCGGCCCACCGGCTGCGAAAACATCGATGGCGGCTCGGTCAGCTCCACCGCCACCACCTGGCCGGTGGTGGCAGCGGCCGTGGCGTTTTTGGGGATCAGGATGTCCTGGCCGTAGCGCCGATCTTCGGGCGCCACCAGCCACATGCCGTTCTCGTGCAGCAGGCGGCCGATGATCGACGCCTTGCGCCGCTCGATGATGTCGAGCACGCGGCCTTCGGGCCGGCCCTTGCGGTCGTAGCGCACGATGCGCACCTGCACGCGGTCGCGGTGCAGCACCGAATGCATCTCCTGCTGCGACAGGTAGATGTCGGCCTCGCCGTCGTCGCGCTTCACGAAGCCGTGGCCATCGCGGTGGCCGATGACGGTGCCGTTAACCTCGCTCATCAGTGCACCGCCCAGCGGTGCGACGACGGTCTCATTCAGGGTCTTGATGCTAAAATCCTTCGCTCTTGAAATGCCCAGGTGGCGGAATTGGTAGACGCACTAGTTTCAGGTACTAGCGCTTAACGGCGTGGGGGTTCGAGTCCCTTCCTGGGCACCATCAACGGATGGAAAAGCGGGCTGGCTGTCGCCAGCCCTTTCCTTTTGTGGCGGGCAACGCCGGCCTTGCAACTTCATACGGCGAACTTCCTGGCCAGCCCTTCGGGCCGCAGGTTGTCGTACTCCTCGAACGGCTGATGGATCCAGGGGCTGGTGGGCAACATCTCGACGAAGTAGTCGGGCGTGTAGCTCGACACGCCCTTGACCCAGATGACGGCCGAGCGCAACTCGGCGATCGACGGCATGCCGCGCAGGCGGTCGACCACCGCGCGCAGCGTGATGCCCGAGTCGGCGAGGTCGTCGACCAGCAGCACGCGGCCCGCGAGTTCGCCCTTGGGCATCGTGATGTACTTGGCCATGTCCAGGCGGCCCTGGATCGTGCCTGCCTCGGCGCGGTACGAGCTGGTCGACATGATCGCCAGCGGCAGGTCGAACACGCGCGACAGCACGTCGCCCGGCCGCATGCCGCCGCGTGCCAGGCACAGGATCTGATCGAACTGCCATTTCGACGCCGCCACCTTGAGCGCCAGCCGCTCGATCAACAGGTGGTATTCGTCCCACGACACGTACAGGTGTTTGCCGTCGTCGGTGAGCATGGTGGGCGAGTCTCCAATGAGGTGTTTCAGCCGCGAAACGGGTGCCGCAGCACGATCGTGTGCTCACGATCGGGGCCGGTGGACACCATGTCGATCGGCGCGCTCGATCAGCACGCGCATGCGTTCGAGGTAGGCCGGGCGTTGGCAGGCAGTTGCTCCCAGCGCGTCAGGCCTGCGGTGGTTTCGCGCCAGCCTGGCAATGTTTCGTAGATCGGCTGGCAGGCGGCGATGTCGTCGGCATCGAGCGGCAGGATGTCGAGCCGCTGGCCGGCGTGTCGAATAGCCGACGCAGATCTTGATCTCGGCCAGGCCGTCGAGCACGTCGAGCTTGGTGACGCACAGGCCCGACACGCCGTTGATCAGCATCGCGCGGCGCAGCGCCGCGGCATCGAGCCAGCCGCAGCGGCGCGCGCGGCCGGTGACCACGCCGCGTTCCTGCCCCACGGTCGGACAGATGGTGGCCCACCGTGCCCGGCTGCGTCGATCGGCAGCTCGGTCGGGAACGGCCCGCCGCCCACCCGCGTGGTGTAGGCCTTGGTGATGCCCAGCACGTGGTGCAGCATCTGCGGCCCGACGCCCGAGCCGGCGGCGGCGTTGCCGGCCACGCAGTTGCTCGAGGTGACGAACGGATAGGTGCCGTGGTCGATGTCGAGCAGCGTGCCTTGCGCGCCTTCGAACAGCACGTTGTGCGCCGGCACGATGCGCCTGCGCGATGCGGCTGCCGACGTCGCCCATCAACGGCACCAGTTGCTCGGCCGCGCTCATGCCCGCATCGAAGATCGGCGTGAACTCCAGCGGCTTGGCGCTGCAGCGTAGCCGGTGAGCGATTCGTTGTGCAGCTCCAGCAGCTCGCGCAGCTTGCGCTCGAAGCGCTGCGGATGCTTCAGGTCCTGCATGCGCAGCGCACGGCGCGCCACCTTGTCTTCGTAGGCCGGGCCGATGCCCTTGCCGGTGGTGCCGATCTTGCCGCTGCCGCTGCTCCTCGCGCTGCGCTTCGCGTGCGCCGTCGACGGCCACGTGGAACGGCAGGATCAGCGGGCACGATTCGCTGATGCAGCAGGCGCGAGCGCACGTCCAGGCCGATCGCCTCGAGGCGTGCGATCTCGACCAGCAGATGCGCCGGATCGACCACCACGCCGTTGCCGATGTAGCAGGCCACGCCGTCGCGCATCACGCCCGACGGAATCAGCTGCAGCGCGGTCTTGACGCCCTTGATGACCAGCGTGTGGCCGGCGTTGTGCCCGCCCTGGAAGCGCACCACGGCCTGCGCATGGTCGGTCAGCCAGTCGACGACCTTGCCCTTGCCCTCGTCGCCCCATTGGGTGCCGACCACCACCACGTTGCGGCCGCGCGCGATCGAAGCGTCTGAACTGCATGTTGGAACTGCGGATGGTGGTGGAGACACGCCTCGGGCTAGAGTGCCCGCAGCACCCATTGGCCGCCCACGGCGCTGAGCTCGCGGTCGCAATCGAACTCCTGCGCTTCGTGTTCGTGGCCCGGCAGGATGCACAGCACCGTCTCGCCCTGCTCGCGCAGGCGGCGCACCGCGCTGCGCAACGCAGGCGTCTTCGCCCCACGGCGCACGGATCGCGCTGCGCGGCGAGCGCGGCGCCGCCGTGTGACGACAGCGCCTTCAGATCGAGGCTGAAGCCGACTGCAGGCCGGTTGCGGCCGAACACCGCGCCCACCTCGTCGTAGCGGCCGCCGCGCACCAGCGGCTTCGCCGACGTCGGCGCGCATAGACCGCGAAGCGCGCGCCGCTGTAGTACGCGTAGCCGCTCAGGTCGGCGAGGTCGAAGCCGATGCGCACCTGCGGGTGCGTGTGGCGCACGTGGCGCGCCAGCCACGCGAGATCGTCGAGCGCACGACGCGACCAGGTCGCTGCCCGGCAGCACGCTGCCGGGCGCGGTCGAGCACTCGACTCGTCGCCGTACAGGCTCAGCAGATCGGTGCAGCGCCTGGCGCGCGGGGCCGGGGAATCCGTCGGTCAAGCCGCTCAGCGACGCGCTGTCCTTGGCCGCCAGCGCCGCGACCACGTCTTGCAGCCGCTGGCCATCGGCGAGCACGCCGGCCAGCACGCCGCGCACGATGCGCGCGTCGGCCAGGTCGAGCACCAGCCCGCCGCAGACGCCGCTGCACGCAGGCCATCGAGGGCGAGCTCCTGCACTTCGAGATCGGCCTCCAGGCCGGCATGGCCGTAGATCTCGGCGCCGAACTGCAGCGGCTCGCGCGTGGCGTGCAGAGCTCCCGGTCGGGTGTGCAGCACCGGGCCGCAGTAGCACAGCCGCGACACGCCCACGCGATTGAGCAGGTGGGCGTCGATGCGCGCCACCTGCGGCGTGGTGTCGGCGCGCAGGCCCAGCGTGCGGCCGCTCAGCTGATCGACCAGCTTGAAGGTCTGCAGGTCGAGCTCGCGGCCGGTGCCCGACAGCAGCGACTCCAGGTACTCCAGCAGCGGCGGCATCACCAGCTCGAAGCCGTAGCTGCGCGCCAAGTCGAGCAGCGTGCGCCGCAACTCTTCGATGCGCCGCGCCTGCGCGGGCAGCACGTCGGCAATGTGCTCGGGCAGCAGCCAAGCAGAGGACATGAGACGAGCGGGCCGGTTAAAAACGGCATTGTACGGGTGGCCCCATGGCCGAGCCCGGCATGGCTAGCGGCACGAACAGCAGCAGCAGCAGCAGCCCGATCAGCATGCTCGACAGGCCGAGGAAGCGGATCTGGCCGTCGCTCAGGCGCAGCGCGCTTAGAACACTGCGCGCCAGGTGGTCGGGCTCAAGAACGGCAACAGGCCTTCGAACACCAGCATCAGCGCCACGGCGCCGAGCAGCAGGTCGATCATGGCGCGATCAGCGGCGCGGCGCCGCAGCAGCCGGCGTTGCCAGCGACCCGCCGCGCATCGCCTTGAAGAAGTCGCTGGATCGGGTCGAGCACCATCACGTCGGCTCGGTGCGAAAGCTCGCGCGATAGGCCTCGAGGCTGCGATAGAACTGCGCGAACTGCGGGTCGCGCCCGAAGGCATCGGCATACAGCGCCGACGCCTTGGCGTCGCCCTCGCCCTTGAGCTTCTGCGCATCGCGGTAGGCCTCGGCGACGATCACCTCGCGCTGGCGGTCGGCGTCGGCGCGGATGCTGCTCGCCCTCGGCGGCGCCCTGCGAGCGCAGTTCGTTGGCCACCTGCTGGCGCTCGGACTCCATGCGCCGGTACACCGAGTCGGTGATGTCGGCGACGAAATCGACGCGCTTGATGCGCACGTCGACGATCTCGATGCCGAACGACTTGGCTTCGTCGGCCAGGCGGCTGCGCACGTCCTGCATCACCTTGTCGCGCTCGGTCGGACAGCACGCCGCGCACGTTGCGCTTGGTGACCTCTTCGTTGAAGGCCGCCTGCACCACCGGCTCAGGCGGCTCTCGAGGTTGCGGAAGTCGGCGCCGTTGTTGCGGATGAACTGGCGCGGCTCGGCGATGCGCCACTTGACCAGCCAGTCGATCACCAGGCTCTTCTTCTCGGCGGTGAAGATCGGCGCGCGTCTCGGGGCTGTCGAGCGTCTGGATGCGCTTGTCGAGGAACACCACGTTCTGGAACGGCGGCGGCAGCTTGACCTTCAGCCCCGGCTCGGTGATGACTTCCTTGATCTCGCCGAGCGCGTAGACCACGGCGACCTGGCGCTGGTCGACGATGAACAGCGTCGAGCTCAGCGATCATCAGCAGCGATCAGCAGCGCTGGCGACGAACAATCCGATGCGGTTCATGTTGTTGTTCTCCTGATGCCGCCTTCAGCGGCCCTCGCGGTCGCGGCTGCGGCCGCCGTCGCGCGAGCGCGCGTCGGCGGCGCTGCGGGCGTCGCGGCGCCGGTGTCGCGGCGCCGGCGGGCGCCGTGGCCGTCGCGGCGCCGGGCACGCCGGCCTGCTGCAGCAGCTTGTCCAGCGGCAGGTACAGCAGGTTCGAGCCGTTGCGGCTGTCGACCATCACCTTGCTGACGTTGGAGTAGACCTGCTGCATCGTCTCGATGTACAGGCGGTCGCGCGTCACCGCCGGCGCCTTCTGGTACTCGGTCGAGCACCGAGCGGAAGCGCTGCGCATCGCCCTCGGCCTGCGCGATCACGCGCTGCGCGGTAGCCCTCGGCCTCCTCGCGCAGGCGCGCCGCCGTGCCGCGCGCCTTCGGGCATCACGTCGCTCGGCATAGGCCTGGCCTTCGTTCTTGAAGCGGTCGCGGTCGGCGCCGGCCTTGACGGCGTCGTTGAACGCCGCCTGCACCTGCTCGGGCACCTGCACGTTCTGCACGTTGACGTTGACGATCAGGATGCCGGCGTTGCAGCCGGTCGAGCTGCGCCTGGATCGACTTCACCAGATCGGTGCGACAGCGCCTCGCGCTGCTCGTACAGCACCGAGTCGACCTTGCTGCGGCCGACGATCTCGCGCACCGCCGATTCGGCCGCCTGCACCACCGCCTCGTCGGGATTGCGGTTCTCGAACAGGTAGGCGCGCGCGTCCTTCAGCCGGTACTGCACCGTGAAGCGGATGTCGACGATGTTCTCGTCCTGCGTCAGCATCGACGAGTCGCGCAGCCCGGTGGCCTGCACCACGTTGTTGCGGCCGATCTCCACCGAGCGCAGCTGCGTCACCGGCACCGTCTCGTGCGCCTGGAACGGATACGGAAAGCGCCACTGGAAGCCGGCGTCCGACGGTGTAGCTGTAGCTTGCCGAAGGTGCGTGACCACCGCCTGCTGGCCTTCCTGCACGATGAAGAAGCCGCTGCCCAGCCAGACCAGCGCCACCACGCCGCGCGATCAGGCCGACGCCGATGCCGGCGCTCTTCATGTCGGGCTGGAACGAGCGGCCCGCCGCCGCCATCGCGGCGTCGGTGCGGCGCGGCCGCCGCCCTTGCCGCCGAACAGGCCGCCGAGCTTGCGGTTGAAGTCGCGCCACAGCTCGTCGAGATCGGGCGGGCCGTCGTTGCGGCCGGCGATCACCAGCATGCGGCGAGCGGCGTGCGCGGCCACCAGGCGAGCCCGGCCTGCCAGGCCAGCGGCCAGGCGGTCGCGTAGACGGGCAGGCTGGTCGTGGGTGGCCGATGTCGGGCGCGGGCTCATGCGGTGCTGGATGGTTTGGGCCGACGGATCGGATTGTCCGGCAGTCGCGGGCTGCGACCTGCGCCGCTCAGATGGCGGCGCTGCCGGGCGACGTCAAGCGCTCGGCCGGCCGCCACGTCGGCAATCAATCGCGCAGCGCGATCGAGCCCGTGCCCGTCGGCGGCACTGACGAACACGCGCGGCGCCAGCGCGCCCGTCGCCGCGCTCGATCCAGTCGCGCAGCGCTGCGCGGCGCTGCGGCTGCTCGAGCGGTCGAGCTTGTTGTAGACCAGGATCTGCGGCACGTCCTCGGCGCCGATCTCGGCCAGCACGCGCTCGACCTCGGCGCGCTGCTCGTCCAGCTGCGGGCTGGACGCGTCGACCACGTGCAGCAGCAGGTCGGCCTCGGCGGCCTCCTGCAGCGTGGCGCGAAACGCCTCGACCAGCTTGTGCGGCAGGTCGCGGATGAAGCCGACCGTGTCGGACAGCGACACGCCGACTGCGCCGACGCCTGTCGAGGTACAGCGAGCGCGTCGTGGTGTCGAGCGTGGCGAACAGCTGGTCGGCGGCATAGGCGCGCGCCTTGACCAGCGCATTGAACAGCGTCGACTTGCCGGCGTTGGTGTAGCCGACCAGCGAGACGCGGAACGTGCCGCTCTTGCGCGCGCGCCTTGCGCTGCGTGCCGCGCTGGCGCTTGACCTTGTCCAGCCGCGCCTTCACCGACTTGATGCGCTCGCCGATCATGCGGCGGTCGAGCTCGATCTGCGCCTCGCCGGGGCCGCCGCGCAGGCCGATGCCGCCGCGCTGGCGCTCCAGGTGGCTCCAGCGCCGCACCAGCCGCGTGGCCAGGTATTGCAGCCGCGCCAGTTCGACCTGCAGCTTGCCTTCGTGGCTCTTGCGCGCGGCGCGCGAAGATCTCGAGGATCAGCGCGGTGCGGTCGGCCACCGGCACGCCGAGGTGGCGCTCGAGGTTGCGCTGCTGCGCCGGGCTCAGCGCCTGGTCGAAGATGCACGCCGCTGGCCTGGTGCTCGGCCACCAGCGCCTTGATCTCGTCGGCCTTGCCGCGAGCCGACGAACAGCGCCGCGTCGGGCGCCTTGCGCCGCGCGATCACGCGCGCCACCGGCTCGTCGCCGGCCGACTCGGCCAGCAGCGCCAGTTCGTCGAGCGTCGGGTCGAACGAATGACGCGCCGCCCACGTCGACGCCCACCAGCACGGCGCGCGATCGCCGCCGCCTCGTCGGCGGCGGACAGGTTCGAAGTGCGATCCAACGGCAAACCGCGTGCCGGCTGGCTGTGCGCCGCGAGGTGCAGCGCGCCGCTCAAGCCGCGTCGGGTGTCTCGTTGGCGTGGAAGTTGACGCGCGCGGCCCGGAACCACCGTGGAGATCGCGTGCTTGTAGACCATCTGCGTCACGGTGTTGCGCAACAGCACGACGTATTGGTCGAACGATTCGATGTGGCCTTGCAGCTTGATGCCGTTGACCAGGTAGATCGACACCGGCACATGCTCCTTGCGCAGCAGGTTCAGGAAGGGTCTTGTAGAAGTTGCCCTTTGTTGCTCACGATATGCTCCGTGTTGAGAGTTCCAGCAGGGCGCCACGTTATCACAGCGGATGCCTCGCTCGCGGCATGCACATGGCCCGGCCGCATCGACCGCTGGCAGTGACGCGTCATCATCGGCTGCCGCGTTATCGTCGAACGGATTCGCGAGACTGCGCATCTCGATGCGCAGCGGCGTGCCCACCAGCTTGAAGTGGTCGCGGAAGCGGCCTTCGAGATAGCGCTTGTATGCGTCGGTCACGTGGTCGAGCGCGTTGCCGTGGATCACCACGATCGGCGGGTTCATGCCGCCTTGGTGCGCATAACGCAGCTTGGGGCGAACCGCGCCGGCGCGCTTGGGCGCCTGGTGCTCCACCGCCTCGTGCAGCAGGCGCGTCAGCACCGGCGTGGGCATCTTGGCGCGTCGCCGAGTCGTGCGCCTGGGCGATGGCCTTCCACAGCGGGCCCAGGCCCTGGCGCTTGCAGCGCCGAGATGTGCAGCACGCGGCGCGTAACTGCAGGAAGGCCAGCCGCTGCGCGATCGAGCGTTCGCAGCATCTCGCGCTGGTAGGCGTCGACCGCATCCCACTTGTTGACCGCCACCACCACCGCGCGGCCGGACTGTCGAGGATGTAGCCGGCGATGTGCGCGTCCTGGTCGCTCACGCCTTGCGTGGCGTCGAGCAGCAGCACCACGACGTTGGCGTCGGCGATCGCCTGCAGCGTCTTGACCACCGAGAACTTCTCGATCGCCTCGAACACTTGCCCTTGCGCCGCAGGCCGGCGGTGTCGATCAACTCGAAGCGCTGGCCGTGCGCGCTCGAACGGCACGTGGATCGCGTCGCGCGTGGTGCCGGGCTGGTCGAAGGCGACCAGCCGCTCTTCGCCGAGCCAGGTGTTGATCAGCGTGCTCTTGCCGACGTTGGGCCGGCCGGCCACGGCCAGGCGGATCGGCTTGTCGCCTGCGGCGTCGGCATCGTCGGCGTCGGTCTCGTCGAACGCGAAGTCCGCCGAGCGCCGCGTCGACCAGGCTGCGCACGCCCTGCCCGTGCGCCGCCGACACCGGATGCGGCTCGCCCATGCCGAGCTCGTGGAACTCGTCGAGCGCGCGGCGATTCGCTCATGCCCTCGGCCTTGTTGACCGCCAGCAACACGCGCTTGCCGCTGGTGCGCAGGTAGCGCGCGATGTCGTGGTCCTGCCCCGACAGGCCGGCCCGCACGTCGACCACGAACACCACCGCGTCGGCCTCGGCCACCGCCTGCCGCGTCTGCTTGGCCATCTCGTGCACGATGCCGGTCGGCTGGTCGGGCTCGAAGCCGCCGGTGTCGATGACGATGAACTCGCGGCCCTCGAGACGCGCATCGCCGTAGTGGCGGTCGCGCGTCAGGCCGGCGAAGTCGGCCACGATCGCGTCGCGGCTCTTCGTCATGCGGTTGAACAGCGTGCGACTTGCCGACGTTGGGCCGGCCGACGATGGCGAGACCGGTTTCATCGCGCGCTGCCGCTGGCTGCCAGTTCGGGCGCGCGAAGCGCGTACAGGCCGCCGTTGCGCGTGACCACCAGCACGATGTCGCCCAGCCGCACCGGCGGTGCCGACCACCGGCGAGCCGTCGGTGCGCCAGCGCGCCAGCAGGCTGGCCGTCGTTGCGCGCCAGGAGTGCACCTAGCCTTCGGAGTCGCCGAACACCACCGCGCGCTCGGTGACCAGCGGCGCCGCTCAAGCCGCGGTACAGCAGCTTCTCGCTGCGTCCAGGCGATGTCGCCGCTGGCGGTTCGCCAGGCGGTGATGCGGTCGCTGGCGTCGGCGCCGACCACCAGCTCGGCATCGCCGCCGATGGGCTGGATGCCGCCGGCGTTGCGGCTCCAGCGCAGCGTGCCGCGTTGTCGGCGTCGCGCGCAAGCCACCGCCGACTGGAACGCGCGCGCGCAGAACGACGTCGCCCAGCGCGCAGCGGCGGCCCGACCAGATCGGCCAGGCGCTCGACCTCGTTGGTGCCGCGCGGGTTGGCCATCGGCAGCTCCCAGCGCACGCTGCCGCGCAGCGGATCGACGCCGAGCAGTTGCGCGCCCTGGCCGACCAGCAGCGTGTCCTTGTACGGCGGCCAGCACGCCGGGCTGCGACAGCGTCAGCGCGTCGGTCGGGCGCTGCAGGCGCCACAGCGGCCGGCCATCGAGCGCATCGAACGCGCCGACCACGCGGTCGACGCCCATCACGAAGACACGCTCGCCCGCCACCAGCGGCGCGGTGGTGATGCGCGAGTTCAGGCGCTTGCGCCAGCAGTTCGCTGCCGCGCTCGAACACCACGACCTCGTTGTCGCGCGTGGCCACGGCGGCGAAGCGGCCGTCGCTGCCGACGCCGGCCAGCAGCGGCGCGCCGGCGTTGGCGCGCCAGCGCTCGGCGCCGCTGGCGGCGTCCAGCGCCAGCCACCGAGCCGTCGCCCGCGGCCACCACGAACATGCCGTCGCGCGCCTGCACGGCCAGCGGAAACGTCACGCTGTCGAGCCTGGCGCTCCAGACCGTGCGCGCCTGCAACTGCGGCTGCGATGGTCTCCAGCGGCGTCGGCTTGGGCTTCTCGCTGGCGCAGGCCGCCAGCAGCAAGCCCGCTGCAAGCAGCAGCGTGCAGCCCGACCCCGTGCCTCATCGCGACGCCCCGGGCGCCGCCTGCGCGGCCGAGGCCGCCGGCGCAGCCCCCAGCGCTGTGAGCTTGGCATCGACCAGGCGGCGGTACTCGACCTTGTCGTCCATCGACTTGAAGGCCTGCTGGTAGGCGGCGCGCGCCTCGTCCTTCTTGCCCTGGGCCAGCAGCACGTCGCCGCGGCGGTCGGCCGCCAGCGCGGCATACGGCCCTGCGGGCACCGCGTCGAGCTGCTTGCAGCGCCTCGTCGTACTGCTTGGCTTCGAGCAGCAGCGCGGCCAGCCGCAGGCGGCGCGAGCGACTTGTAGTCGTCTTCGACGGCGTGTTCGACGACCCAGGTCAGCGATGCCGCGCGCGTCGTCGGCCTTGCCCTTGTCGAACTGCAGCTTGGCGGCCAGCATGCCGGCCTGCTGCGCATAGGCGGTGCGCGGATAACGTTCCTTCAGGTCGGCGAACACGCGCGCGCGTCTTGTCGAGATCGCCGGCACTGCAGCGCGCGTTCGAACTCGTCGAACATCGCGCCGGCCTTCGTGGCTTGTTCGCGCTGCCACCAGTGCCAGCCGTTGATGCCGGCATACACCAGCAGCGCGGCGACCAGCGCCCAGGTGATCAGGTTGCCGTACTGCTGCCAGAACGCCTTCAGCGCGTCGATTTGCTCCTGCTCTTGCAGGTCGAGGTGGGTGGCCATCGTGTGGTGGATTGGGTTGCAGGGGCGCCGTGCGACGGCGGTGCTCACGCTGCCGCGCCGGCAATCAAGTCGCGATTATGCGGTGCGCAATTCGTGCGCCCAGGCCGCCGCGTCGGCCAGCGGCCGCAGCCACTGGGCGGCGCCGCCGTCGCGCAGCGGCTTGACGGCCACCATGCCTTGCGCCAGCTCGTCGGCACCGAACACCAGCGCGAAGCGGGCGCCGCTGGCGTCGGCGCGTCTTGAACTGCGATTTCATGCTGCCCAGGCCTTCCTTGCCGGCGGCATGCATCAGGATCGCGACACCGGCTGCACGCAGCGCCTCCAGCACCGCCATCGCGCGCGGCAGGACTGCGGCATCGGGAATCACCGCAAACGCCTGCGGCGCCGCAGCGGGCACCGGCAGCCCGAGCTCCTGGATCAGCAGCAGCAGCCGCTCGATGCCCAGCCCGAAGCCGATGGCCGGCGCCGGCTTGCCGCCCAGTTGCTCGAACAGGCCGTCGTAGCGGCCGCCGCCGCACACCGTGCCCTGCGAGCCGAGATGGTCGGTGACCCACTCGAAGACGGTGAGGTTGTAGTAGTCCATGCCGCGCACCATGCGCGGGTTGACGCGGTAGGCCAGCCCCGCGGCGTCGAGCGCCGCGCGCACGCCATCGAAGTGCGCCAGCGTGTCGGCGCCGAGGAAGTCGAGCAGCTTGGGTGCGCCTTCGACCAGCGCCTGCATCGCCGGGTTCTTGGTGTCGAGGATGCGCAGCGGGTTGCTGTGCAGGCGGCGCCGGGCATCGTCGTCGAGCCGGCCGGCGTGGGCCTCGAAGTACGCCACCAGCGCGGCGCGGTGCGCCGCGCGCTCGGCCGGCTGGCCCAGGCTGTTGATCTCGAGCCGCACGTGCTGCCCCTCGACGAGGCCGAGCTCCTGCCACAGCCGGCGCACCATCAGGATCTGCTCGGCATCGACGTCCGGGCCGCTGAAGCCCAGCGCCTCGACGTCGAGCTGGTGGAACTGGCGATAGCGGCCCTTTTGCGGCCGCTCGTGGCGGAACATCGCGCCCACGGTCCACAAGCGCAGCGGACCGTTGTAGAGCGCGTTGTGCTCGATCATCGCGCGCACGATGCCGGCGGTGGCCTCGGGGCGCAGCGTCAGCAGGTCGCCGTTCATCTCGTCGCGCCAGGAGTACATCTCCTTCTCGACGATGTCGGTCACTTCGCCCAGGCCGCGCACGAACAGCGCCGTGGGCTCGACCATCGGCGTCAGGATGTACTGGTAGCCGTAGCGCGCGAGCACGCTGCGCACCGTGGCTTCGAACCACTGCCACAGCGCGGAGTCGGGCAGCTTGTCCTTGCGCGGCACCTGGGCGGGCAGGATGTCGTTCATGCCCTTCACCGCGGGCAGCGGCGACGTCGAGCGTTTGTCGGCGGGTAACGGCGCGGCCATCACGCGTGGGCGTAGCGACGCGCGATGTAGTCTTCGACGATGCGCTGGAAGTCTTGCGCGATGGTGTCGCCGCGCAGCGTGACGGCCTTTTCGCCGTCGATGAACACCGGCGCGGCGGGCGCCTCGCCGGTGCCCGGCAGGCTGATGCCGATGTCGGCGTGCTTGCTCTCGCCGGGGCCGTTGACGATGCAGCCCATCACCGCGACCTTCATCGATTCGACGCCCGGATAACGCGCCTTCCACAGCGGCATCTGCGCGCGCAGGTAGCCGTCGATCTGTTGCGCCAGCTCCTGGAACACCGTGCTGGTGGTGCGGCCGCAGCCCGGGCACGCGGTGACGCTCGGGTTGAAGGTGCGCAGGCCGAGCGACTGCAGCACCTCGAGCGCGATCAACACCTCCTGCGTGCGCGCCTCGCCCGGCTGCGGCGTCAGCGACACGCGGATGGTGTCGCCGATGCCCTCTTGCAGCAGCAGCGCCAGCGCGGTGGTGGAGGCCACCGTGCCCTTGGTGGCCATGCCGGCTTCGGTGAGCCCGAGGTGCAGCGCATAGTCGCAGCGCTGCGCCAGGGCGCGGTACACGCTCACCAGATCCTGCACGCCGCTGACCTTGCAGCTGATGATCACCTGGTCGGGGTTCATGCCGAGCTCGCGCGCCGCATCGGCCGAGCCGATGGCCGACTGCACCAGCGCCTGGTACATCACCTGCTTGGCGTCCCACGGATCGGCGCGTTGGGCGTTCTCGTCCATCAACGCGGCGAGCAGCTCCTGATCGAGGCTGCCCCAGTTGACGCCGATGCGCACCGGCTTGTCGTGCCGCATCGCCACGTCGATCATCTGGGCGAACTGACGGTCGCGTTTGGCACCCTTGCCCACGTTGCCGGGGTTGATGCGGTACTTCGACAGCGCCTGCGCGCACGCCGGGTGGTCGGTCAGCAGCCGGTGGCCGTTGTAGTGGAAGTCGCCGATCAGCGGCACGTCGATGCCCATGCGGTCGAGCTGCTCGCGGATGTGCGGCACCGCTTGCGCCGCCTCGGGCGTGTTGACCGTGATGCGCACCAGTTCGGAGCCGGCCTGCGCCAGCTCCTTCACCTGGATGGCCGTGGCGATGGCATCGACGGTGTCGGTGTTGGTCATCGACTGCACGCGCACCGGCGCGTCGCCGCCGATCGTGACGACGCGCGAACCCCACACCACACGCGCCTGGCGCGTGCGATGCCGCGCCGGAGCCGCCGACGCAATCGGTTGGTTGCCGAGACCCGGATCGATGGCGTTCACCGCGGGGCCCTCACTTCAACTCCACGCGCACGACGTTGTCGCGATTGGGCGCGCCCAGCGTCACGCGCTTGCCGCGCAGCGTCACTTCGGTGGCCGTGGCGTTGCCGATCACCAGGCGCAGCGGCAGCGCGCCGTCGAGGCCGACGACCTCGCCGGGCTGCAGCGTGCGCGACAACAGCATGCGGCCGCGCGCATCGCTCGCCTCGATCCACGAGGGCTCGCTGGCGCGGACCACCACGATGCCTGCGGGAGGCGCATCGACGACGGCGCTGCTGCCAGCGTCGGCCGCGTGGACTGTTTCGGTGATCACCGAGGGTGTCGGCGCGGGGGTCGGGGTAGGAGCCGGTGCGGCGACCGCCGCCTCCGCAGGCGCGGCAGGCTCGGCAGGCGCCGACGCCACCACGGCGGGCACCGGCGCCGCCACGCTCGGCGCCTTGGCGGCCGGCGGCTCGGTGCGCGGCGCTTTGTCGGGGCCGCCGAAGCTCGGGAGCGCCGGCAACGTGGGCCACACCATGCCGCGCTGCGGCCACAAGGCAAATCCGGCGGCTGCCAGCAGCAGCACCGCCACCACCCAGAACACCGGCTGGTGCCACAGGCGAACATCACTCGGTTGCTGGCGTCCCGGGCGGTCTTGGAAAGGCGCCTTCAGGCCATGGTCGACCCGTTCGAGCAGCGCACCGTGCACCGCCGGCAGCAACTCGAGCACCGGCTTGGCATCGATCTTCAGGACCCGGCACACGCTGTGCGCCAACGCCCGCACGAACGTGACGTCAGTCAGTTCGTTGTAGCGCCCCGCCTCGAGCGCCTCGAGCTTGACCTGCGGCACCTTGATGGCCGCCGCCAGCGCCGCAATGTGCAGACCCTGCCGCTCGCGCGCGGCGCGCAGCATCGAGCCGGCGCTGCGCGCCTCGGCACCCGACGGCGCGGCGTCAGTCATCGAAGCGGCCCCGCTCGAAGGCCAGGGACTCCGGCGATTGCGGAAAGCGGGCACGCAGCTGGCGGCCGTAGTCGCGAGCGCCGCGCTGGTTGCCCATCTTGTTCTCGATGCGCGCGGCCAGCCACAACGTCTGCGCGTTGGTGTATTCCTGCACCGCGTGGACGCGGCCGATGTAGAAGCGCGCGCGCTCGAACTCACCGCGCCGGTACAGCACATCGGCCAGGTTGAACGCGGTCACCGGGTTCGTCGGGTCGAGTTCATAGGCCCGCACCAGGCTGCGCTCGGCATCGGCATAGGCGCCGGTGCGCGCCTGGCAGACGCCTTGCGCCATCAGGCTGCGCGACATCCCGGCGTAGCGTGGTGTGGCGATCGCCTGCTGAAACTGCGCAAACGCCTCGGGCATGCGCCGGTTCTGACACAGGAACCAGCCGTAGTTGTGCATGATGTCCGGATCGCGCGGGCTGAGCTGCAGCGCGCGCTTGAAGTTCTCTTCGGCCAGCTTGTCGTCGCCCATGCTCTGGTAGATCAGGCCGCGCAGGTTGTAGGCGTCGGGCAGTTCGGGCTTGACGGCCAGTGCGAGCTTGACTTCGTCGAGCGCGGTCTCGAGTTGGCCGCGAGCGTAGTAGCCCGAGGCCAACTCCATGCGCACACGCGCACGTCGGTCGGCGTCGGTCTGGTCCGACTCGGTGCTGCGTTCACGAGGGGACGGTTCGGTCGCCGGCGGCGTCGCCGTGCAGCCCCACAGCGTTGCCAGCGTGGTGACCGCCAAAGCCAGCGTCGCTCGACTCACTCGTTGCTCCTCGATGTCACCACGGTCGCCCCGCTCTATCGCCGCACCGGCGCGACCGGCGTCAGCCGGATCGTGCCACGCGACAGACGCTGCGCCACGCGCGTGCGGTCGCGCACCTCGCCGGCGAGCTGGCCGCAAGCCGCGGCGATGTCGTCGCCGCGCGTGCGGCGCACGGTGGTGACGATGCCGGCGCCCTGCAGCACGTCGGCAAAGGCCGCCACGCGCTCGCGCGGCGAACGCTGCAGCCCCGACTCGGCAAACGGATTGAACGGAATCAGGTTGATCTTGCACGACACGCGGTCACGCACCAGGCGCACCAGCGCACGCGCCTGCTCGATCGAATCGTTGACGCCATCGAGCATGCAGTACTCGAAGGTGATGAAGTCGCGTGGTGCGGCATCGAGGTAGCGCACGCAAGCCGCCAGCAGTTCGTGCAGCGGGTACTTGCGGTTCAGCGGCACCAACTGGTCGCGCAGCGCGTCGTCGGGTGCATGCAGCGACACCGCGAGCGCCACCGGGCAGTCGTCGCGCAGGCGGTCGAATCATCGGCACCACACCCGAGGTCGACACCGTGACGCGGCGACGCGACAGCCCGTAGCCGTGGTCGTCGAGCATCACGCGAAGCGCCGGCAGCAGCGCGCCGTAGTTCTGCAGCGGCTCGCCCATGCCCATCATCACCACGTTGTCGATCGCGCGAACGCCCGCGGCCAGCCCGAGCCGCGCACGCAGATGATGTTCGGCGAACCACAACTGGCCGACGATCTCGGCGGTGGTCAGGTTGCGGCTGAAGCCCTGGTGCCCGGTGGCGCAGAAACGGCATCCGACCGCACAGCCCGCCTGCGACGACACGCACAACGTGCCGCGCTCGGCCTCGGGAATGAACACGCTCTCCACGGCATCGCCGCCGCCGACGTCGAACAGCCACTTGGTGGTGCCGTCGTCGGAGGCCTGCTCGCTGACCAGCGGCGGTGCAGCCACACGAGCCTGCGACGGCAGTTGCTCGCGCAGCGAGCGCGCCAGGTCGGTCATCTGCGCGAAGTCGGAAGCTCCGCGTTGATGGATCCAGCGAAACAGCTGTACGGCGCGAAAGCGCTTCTCGCCGAGCGTCGCGCAGTGGTCGCTCAGGGCGTCGAGATCGAAGTCGAGCAGGTTGACCACACTGGTGGCAGCGAGCGTATGTTCAGCGGTCGTAGACAGCCATGCCCGGGAAGAAGAACGCCACTTCCACGGCAGCCGTCTCGGGGGCATCGGAGCCGTGCACGGCATTGGCGTCGATGCTGTCGGCAAAGTCGGCGCGGATGGTGCCGGGGGCCGCCTTCTTGGGGTCGGTGGCTCCCATCAGCTCGCGGTTCTTGGCGATCGCGTTGTCGCCCTGCAGCACCTGGATCATCACCGGACCCGAGGTCATGAAGGTCACCAGATCCTTGAAGAACGGGCGTGCCTTGTGCACGGCGTAGAACGCTTCGGCCTCGCCACGCGACAGGTGTGCCATGCGTGCGGCCACGACCTTCAGTCCGGCGGCCTCGAAGCGAGCCAGAACCTGGCCGATCACGTTCTTGGCCACGGCATCGGGCTTGATGATCGAGAGCGTGCGCTCGACGGCCATTCAGTTCTCCTCTGGGGTTCCAGGTGGTGCAGTCAAACGGCGAATTCTAACGGCCGGGCCGGTGCGGCAACCGCGCGGGTCGCGGCCGTGGCCTTTCAGCGCCGGCGGCGGCCGCCGCGGCCACCACCACCGCCACCGCCGCCACCACCACCGCTCATCTGCTTGTGGAACGCATCGGCGCCGATGTAGCCGACCGAGGTCTGCATCGGATCAGGCTGGCGCTCACCGCCACCGGCCCCCTTGCCGCCCTTGCGGCCACCGCCGCCACCGCCGCCGCCGAGGCCCCGCGGCTTCTGGACGCCGCGCTTGTCGTAGGTCTGCTCCAGCGGATTGGGGATCGGCCCGTCTTCGGAGATCTCGCGGCGCGGCTGCCGCGCCTCGCGAATGGCGCGGCGATCGAAGGTCTGTTGCAGCGGATTGGGTATGGACGCGAAATCCAGGTTGTCGCCGTCGTCGTCATGGCGGCGCGGCTCTTGTTGCTGCTGCGGCTGCGCTGGCGGTCCGCCCTCGCGCGGGCCGCGGTTGTCGCGGCCGCGGTTGCGCTTGTTGCGGTTGTTCGGCCTGCCGTTGCCCTGTTGTTGGTCGCTCTGCGGGGCCCGCGGCCCACCGACCATCGACTGCAATGTCTGCAGGTCGCTGGCCGGCAGATCGACCCACACACCGCGGCGCAAACCGCGTGGCAGCACCACGCAGCCGTAGCGGATGCGGATCAGCCGGCTCACCGCCATGCCCAGGGCCTCGAACAGCTTGCGCACCTCGCGGTTGCGCCCTTCGGTGATCACCACCCGGTACCAGTGGTTGGCCCCTTCGCCGCCGCCGTCTTCGATCGAGCGCATCGCGGCGCGCTGGCCGTCGATCTCGATGCCCTCGAGCAGGCGGGCCCGCTGCTCGTCGTCGAGCGTGCCGAGCACGCGCACCGCGTACTCGCGCTCGACGCCGAAGCGCGGATGCATCAGGCGGTTGGCCAGGTCGCCGGAGTTGGTGAACAGCAGCAGCCCTTCGGTGTTGATGTCCAGGCGCCCCACCGATTGCCACTTGCCTTGCTGCAGGCGCGGCAGGCGTCGAAACACCGTGGGCCGGTTCTGCGGGTCGCCGTGCGTGACGATCTCGCCGGCCGGCTTGTGATAGGCCAGCACGCGCGCCGGCGGCGGCAAGATGCGCAGCCTCACCAGCTGCCCGGCCACCTGGACCTGGTCGCCCGCCGCGATGCGCTGGCCAATGTGGGCGGGTTGCCCGTTGACCATGATCTGGCCATCGGCGATCAGCTGCTCCATGTCGCGACGCGACCCGATGCCCGCCTGCGCGAGCACCTTGTGCAGCTTGGGCGCGTCGGGCATCGCCGCCAGCACGCGCTTGGCGGGCTCGGCGTCGGGCTCAGGGGCCGGCTCGCTGTCGTAGGCGCCTGAAACCACGTCGGCAAACCGCTCGCCGACCTCGACTGGCGTCCATTCGGGCGCAGCCACTTCGTCGCCGGCGGCCTGCACGCCATCGTCGTCATCCTCGTCGTCGGCGTCGAAGGTGTCTGCGCCTTCGCCCGCATTCACCACCACCTCGCCCGCGGCAGCACGATCACCGCGATTGCGGCGGCCGCGCCGCCGATTGCGATTGCGCCGGCGTTGCTCGTCGCCGCCTTGCGCACCCGCTGCCGTCTCAACCGGAGTCGTCGCGGCGGCCTGCGTCGACTCCGACGCCGCCGCCGGTGTGTCACGGGCCGGGGCCTGCGCGTCCGAAGGCGCGGATGACGGTGTCGGCACGACGGGGCTGGACGGATCGGGGTCGGTGGAATTCATGGCTGTGGGGTCGATTCAGACTGCGAGGTCAGGTCGTTGAGACGGCCGGTTGCGGATGCCTGCGCAGGGTCGCCGCCTCCGCTGGCCGCCGGCTGCGGCTCGGCGTCGAGTTCGAGCGCACCCTGGCCGTCTCCCAGGTGAGCCAGCAGGTCGGCCGCCGGCTCGGCGCCGGTCGGACCCTGCAGCGCGGGCAACTGGTCGAGCCGCGCCAGGCCGAGGTCATCGAGGAACTGGCGCGTGGTGGCATACAGCGCCGGGCGACCCGGCGCCTCGCGGGTGCCGATCGCCTCGATCCAGCCGCGGTCTTCGAGCTGCTTGATGATCGGGCCGCTGACCGTGACCCCGCGAATGTCTTCGATGTCGCCGCGCGTCACCGGCTGCTTGTAGGCAATGATCGCCAGCGTCTCCATCGCGGCCCGCGAATAGCGCGCGGGCTTCTCGGGATGCAGGCGCTCGAGCATGCCGCTCACGTCGGCGCGACTCTGGAAGCGCCAGCCGCTGGCCAGACAGACCAGTTCGACACCGCGGCCCTGCCAGTCGACCACCAGTTCGTCGAGCAGCGCCTGGATCGACTCGCCGCTGGCCTCGCCGTCGAACAGCGTCGCCAGCTCACGCAGGGTCAACGGCTCCTGCGCGCACAGCAGCGCCGCTTCGAGCACGTGCTTGGCCTCGAGAGTGTTCATCGTTGTTGCATCGGATGACCCGGCGCCCGAGCGCGCCAGAGTCGGCGTCCCACATATGCCTAGGATGTCAGCGCCGCGCCCCTCGGCACGGCCTTCTCGTCTTGGTGCTGCTTGTCGAGGAGCCGGTGCTTCTGCAACCGGCCCTGGTGCGCGCGCTTGTCAGCGCACCGCGGCGCATCGAACACCCGCCGTTGCCGACCACCTTGGCAGCGGCCGCGCCCGATCACGCGCTTTGGCGGGCATTGTAGCGCGGCCATCGACGCTGGCGCTTCATTCGTGCAAGGCAGCTTGCCACGCGCGGGCCAAGTCGGCCGGTGGTGGGCAACGGAATTCCAGCCGTCGGCCCTCCACCGGGTGCACGAACGCCAGGCGCAGCGGCGTGCAGGCCCTGACGCTGCAAGCCCCACTCGGCGCGGCCGCCGTACAACGTGTCACCGACCAGCGGATGTCCGCGTGCCGCCAGGTGCACACGAATCTGGTGCGTGCGCCCGCTGTGCAACGTGCATTGCAGGCCGCAGGCCGCGGGTCCACGCGCCAGGCAGGCGACGTCGGTGCGCGCCGGCTTGCCGCCGGCCACCACGGCCATGCGCGTGCGCACCTGCGGATCGCGGCCGATGGGCGCCTCGATGACCGCCTCGCGCCAGGCCGGCACGCCGTGGGCCAGCGCATGGTAGACGCGCTGCACCTGGCGCGCCGCGATGGCGCGCACCAGCGCCGTCATCGCAGGCAAGGTCTTGGCCACCACCATCAGGCCGCTGGTGTCCTTGTCCAGGCGATGCACGATGCCCGCCCGCGGCAGCCCTGCCGCCGCTGCGTGGTGCGCCAGCAGGCCGTTGAGCAAGGTGCCCGACCAGTTGCCGGCCGCCGGGTGCACCACCAGCCCCGCCGGCTTGTCAAGCACCAGCAGGTGCTCGTCTTCGAACTGGATGGCCAGCGGCATCGCTTCGGGCCGGAACGCCAGGGCTTGGGCGGTCGGCCACAACGTCGCCTGCAATCGTTGCCCGGCCTTCACGCGGCGCGACGCCACGGTGACGCTCGCGCCGTCGAGCGCGACGTGGCCTTGCGCGATCACGCCCTGCAGATGACTGCGCGAGAACGCCGTCAGCAACGACGCCAGCAGCTTGTCGATGCGCTGGCCGTGGGCCGATGCATCGAGCAGCCATTCGCGCCGCTCGGGCTCGAGCGCGTCGGGCTCGCCTGCGGGGTCGTCGTCGCGCTCCACCGCTGCCGGCTGCGCTGCCTCGTGCGTCATTAGAATCGCCTTGCCAACTGATGCTGCCGCGGCTTGCCGCGGCGCCCGACGCTCGATGAAGTCTCCGCTGCTCGCCCCTCGCCTGACGTTTTGCGTGACCGCGCTGGCTCTGACCCTGGCTGGTTGCTGGCTCAACAGCCATCAATGACAAGGACAGCCCCGAAAAATTGTACGCAGACGCCCGCGACGAGATGGCTTCGGGCGGCTACGACAAGGCGATCAAGCTGCTGGAACGCGTGGAAGGCCGCGCCGCCGGCACGCTGCTGGCTCAGCAGGCCCAACTCGACCAGGCGTACGCTCAGTGGAGGTCCGGCGAGCGGGCCACCGCACTGGCCACACTCGACCGTTTCATCAAGGTGCACCCATCGAGCCCCGCGCTCGACTACGCAATGTACCTGAAGGGCATCGTCAACTTCAACGACAACCTGGGCATCCTCAGTTCGATCTCGCGGCAGGACATCTCCGAGCGCGACCAGCAGGCCTCGCGCGACGCCTACCAGGCCTTCAAGCAGCTGGTCGACCAGTTTCCCGACTCGAAGTACAGCGCCGACGCGCGTGTGCGCATGGACTACATCGTCAATGCGCTGGCGCAGTACGAGCTGCACGTGGCGCGCTACTACTACCGGCGCGGCGCCTTCCTGGCGGCGGCCAACCGCGCGCAATACACGGTGCGCGACTACCAGCAGACGCCGTCGGTCGAGGAAGCGCTGTACATCCTGGCGCAAAGCTACGACAAGCTGGGGCTCAACGATCTGCGCGACGACGCCGACCGTGTGCTCAAGGCCAACTATCCCGACAGCCGCTTCCTGCGCGAGGGCATGCGCAGGCGCGACAATCCGTGGTGGCAGTTCTGGTGAACGCGCGCGGCAGCTGCCGCCGCTGCGCGTAACTCAGACGGCATGCTCGGCGGCCAGCTCGTCGAGCCATGACAGCGCGGCGGCCTCGTCGTGCAACGGGGTCATCGGCGGCAGCGCACGCAGCAGGCGTTTGCCGTAACCCATCTGGCGCATGCGCACGTCGCCGATCACCAGCAGGCCGCGATCGTCTTCATGCCGAATCAGGCGGCCGGCGCCCTGCTTGAGCGACACCGCCGCATCGGCGACGAAGTAGTCGTTGAACGGGTCGCGCCCGCGCGCGCGCAGCGCCTGTGCGCGCGCCTGCACCAGCGGATCGTTGGGCGGCGGAAACGGCAGTTTGTCGATCAGCACGCATTGCAGGGCCTCGCCGGGCACGTCGATGCCTTCCCAGAAGCTCTGCGATCCCACCAGCACGCGGCCGCGCCCGGACACGAAGCGCTCGAGCAGCAGGCGGCGCGGCTGCGTGCCCTGCACCAGCACCTCGAGCGCAAGGCCGTCGCGCTCGGCCGCGTCCCGCAACGCCTGCGCGATCGGCTCGAGCACGCGCAAGGTGGTGGTCAGCACGAAGGTGCGGCCGCCCAGACGTCCAGCCAGCCTGGATGCGAGCTCGCCGATCGCTGCCGGATGCCGCGGATCGTTGGGCTTGGGCAGGCCCGATGGCACCCAGACCCTGCGCGTGGCCCGGGTAGTCGAACGGGCTGTCGACCCGCAGCTTGACGGCATCCTCCAGCGCAGCCGCCTCGCTGAACCAGCTCAGACGGTCGTCATCGCCGAGCGTGGCCGACGTGAAGATCCAGCTGCGCGGCGCGCTGGCGCGTTGTTCGATCAACATGTCGCGAATGTCCAGCGGCGACTCCACCAGCCGGGCATCGCGGGGTCCGACGTCGATCCAGCGCACCCGCTCGGGCTGGCACGGCTCGGCAAATGCCGCCGCGCGCTGCGCCAATTCGGCGGCACGTTGCGACAGGCGCGCCAGGTCGGGTGCCGCGCCCAGCAGATCATCGAGCGCCGCCACGATGCTGTGCAACGCAGCGGCGAGCGCCGCCAGCGCCGCTTGGAACGAAGACAACGCGGCGCGCTCGCTCCACGCCAGCTTGATGACGCCACGCAGGTCGCGCAAGCCGCCGGCACAGGCCAGACGCAAGTCGCGCGCCGCATGTTCGCAGCCGGCAGCCAGCGTCGGCCAGTCGCGCAGGCCACGCGCCTGCGACAGGCCCACCGCGAGCAGATCGCGCGCGAAGTCGATCAACTGGCTGGTGCCCAGCTGCACGCCGAGGAACTGCACGCCGGTTTCCACCAGTTGATGCGCCTCGTCGAACACCGCGGCGTCGACCGTGGGCAGCAGCTCGGCCACACCGCTGTCACGCAACGCGAGGTCGGCAAAGAACAGATGGTGGTTGATCACCACCAGGTCGGCCGCCATCGCGTCGCGCCGCGCGCGCATGACGTGGCAATCGCGGTGCGACGGGCACTCGGTGCCCAGGCAGTTCTCGCGCGTCGAAGTCACCAGCGGAATCACCGGCGAACGTTCATCGAGCCCTTCGAGCTCGGCCAGGTCGCCGGTGCGGGTGGCGGTGGCCCATTGTTCGATGCGCGCCAGCGCGCGCACCGCAAAACGGTCGGGCAAGGTCGCGCTCTCGCGCGACTGCTGCAGTCGATGCAGGCACAGGTAGCTCGCGCGGCCCTTCAGCAGCGCCAGCCGCACCGGCTGGCGCAGCGCGCGCGTCAGGCGCGGCAGATCGCGCAGGAAGAGCTGGTCCTGCAGGCTCTTGGTGGCGGTGCTCACCAGCGCGCGGCGGCCCGACAGCAGCAGCGGCACCAGGTAGGCAAACGTCTTGCCGACGCCGGTGCCGGCCTCGGCCACCAGCGCCTCGCGGTGCTCGATCGCATGGGCCACCGCCTGCGCCATCGCCTGCTGCGCGTTGCGCTCGACGAACGCCGCGTCGCCGGCCGGCCAGCGCGCCTTGCGCCGACAGCGTTTCGGTGCTCGCGCGCTGCAGCGCCAACTCGTCACCCGGCGACTGCGCAGCGCTCACGCCGGTTCCGGAGGGTCGAGTTCGGTCTCGAGCCTGACGATCTGGTCGCGCAGCAGCAGGCGGCGCTTCTTCAACCGCCTGAGCACCAGCTCGTCGACCGGCGACTGCACCGCCATGGTGTCGATCGCGCTGTTTAGATCGGCATGCGCGATGCGCAGCTCGATCAGGCGGCGTTGCGGCGAATGCAGGTTCTCATCCATCTCAGTGGCATCAGCGTTGGCTGGGCAACGACGATGTGCGCGTGGACACAGCTTTCGTTCACCGAAGCCGCGCAGCGCGCACATTGCACGCTGCGACCGTGGGGTCGGAGTTTATAGTTCCGCCATGCCACGCGCCCCCAAGGGCTACCGCCTGGTTGCCGCCACCGGCATCCACAAGGGCGATCGCGCCTACCAGCAAGACCAAGTCGAAATCATCGCGCACCCGCGGATCCCGGGCTGTGCAATGGCCGTGCTCGCCGACGGCATGGGCGGCAAGAGCGGCGGCCGCAAGGCGGCCGACCAGGTGATCATGACGTCCAAGCAGATCTTCGAGCGCCACTCGCCCACCAAGGACGACCCCGCGGAGATGCTCAAGCAGATCGTGATGGAGTCGCACCTGATGATCAAGCTGACCGCCATCACCGCCGAGGAAGAGCCGCACAGCACGATCGCGGCCTATCTGATCGGACCGGAGCGCGAGTGCGACTACGTGCATGCCGGCGATTCGCGCGTGTACCACTTTCGCGGCCCCGACCTGGTGACCCGCACTTCCGACCACTCCTACGTGCAGCGCCTGATCAGCGAAGGCAAGATCACCGAGGAGCAGGCCAACACCCATCCGCAAGGCAACCTGCTCACCGGCTGCCTGGGCACGCAAAACGACCCGCCGCTGGCCACCGATCACATCGACAAGCTCGATATCGGCGACAGCCTGATCGCCTGCAGCGACGGCCTGTGGCACTACTTCACTCCCAAGGAGCTGGGTGCCATCGTGCACGCGCTGCCGCCGCGCGAGGCCAGCGAGATGCTGGTCAGCAAGGCGCGTCAGCGCGCGCGCGGCGCCGGCGACAACCTGTCGCTGGCGCTGATCCGCATCGACTCGCTCACCTGAGCGCCGACGCCGCGGCGGATGCCGGTGGCACCGGCAGCGGCGCCGCGGGCGCGCGCTGTGCGGCACGCTCGGCGTTGCGCTTGCGCACTGCCTCCTCGTGCGCTTGCGCGCGCTCGCGCCGCTGCTGTGCCTGCGCTGCGCGCTCGGCCGCCTCGGCCTCGGCAGCTGCCTCGTCCTGTGCGGAGCGCGGCTCGTGCCGGCGCCCCGACTTGGCCGCGCTGGCCGCCAGCGGCTGGCGCGGCGGTCGCACCTGCATCTCGGGCGACGATGCCGCGGCGGCGGCGGCGCGCTCGGCGGCCAGCTGCTGCCTGGCCTGCTTCTGCGCGATGCGCTGGCGCCGCTCTTCGGCGCGGCGCTTGCGCTCGGCATCGTCGAGCGCCGCCTGTTCGCGCGACAGGCGTCGAGCGCAGTGCGGCGCTCGGCCTTGGCCCGGTTGACGCAATCGGTGACGGCAAAGGCGCGCTCGCACTCGCGCACGGCCTGGTCGTAGCGCGCCTGCGCCGCAGCGCGCTCGGCGCTCAATTGATCGCGTCGCGCCTTTTCGATGGCTTCGTCATCGGCCGCCTGCACGGCCATCGCCAGCGCCGCGCACACCACCAAGAACCCGCTGCATCGCAGTCCCGCCTGCAAGGCCGCCTCAGGTGATCGCGGTCTCGACGTCGCGCCGCTGCTGCGCCAGGTAGCTCGCCGACTGCATCTCGAGCAGCCGCGACACGGTGCGCGGGAACTCGTGCGCCAGCGGCCCGTCCTCGTACAGCGCCTCGGGCGGCACCGCGGCCGAGATGATCAGCTTGACGCGGCGGTCGTACAGCACGTCGACCAGCAGGTGAACCGGCGCGCTTCGCTGGCCAGGCGCGGCGGCATCTGCGGCACGTCCGACAGCAGCACGGTGTGGAACTGCTGGGCGAGCTCGAGGTAGTCGTTCTGCGAGCGCGGCCCGCCGCACAGCGTCTTGAAGTCGAACCACACCACGCCGCCGGCGCGGCGCAGCGCGTGCAGCTCGCGCTGCTCGATGTGCAGCACCGGATTCTCGTCGCGCGCCTCGGCGAGCCGCTCGAAGGCACGCTGCATTGCAGCGTCGGCCTGCGGCCCCAGCGGATGGTGGTACACGTGAAGCTGCTGCAGCGTGGCGCGGCGGTAGTCGGTGCGGACCGTCGACGCTGACGAGCTCGAGCTTGTCCTTCAACAGCTCGATCGCCGGCAGGATGCGCTCGCGATGCAGGCCGTGCGGGTACAGGCCATCGGGATGGAAGTTCGATGTCGTCACGATCGACACGCGGTTGGCGAACATCGCCGCCAGCAGCCGGTGCAGGATCATCGCATCGGTGACGTCGGCGACGTGGAACTCGTCGAAACAGATCAGACGATGGCGTCGCGCGATGCGTCGACCGAGCTCGTCCAGCGGGTCGGCGGTGCCCTTCAGATCCTGCAGCTCGCGGTGCACCTCGCGCATGAACTCGTGAAAGTGCAGCCGCGTCTTGCGCGTCAGCGGCACCGACTGGAAGAAGCAATCCATCAGGAAGCTCTTGCCGCGCCCCACGCCACCGTGCATGTAGACGCCGCGCGGGATCGGCGGGCGCACCAGCAGCTTCGTCACCGCATTGCTGCGCCGCGCCTTGTAGTCGGCCCACTCGTTCTCGCAGCGCTCGAGCGCGTCGATCGCGCGCTGCTGCGCCGCGTCGCTCGTCGTAGCCGCGTTCGGCGAGCGTGCGTTCGTAGAGCTGGCGGACGGGCACGTGTCAGCGGCCGCGCAACGAGTGGGCTGGCGCGCGGTCACGTCAGAGGTTCAACGTGCGCTTGTCGACGGCCAACGCAGCTTCCTTGGTGGCCTCGCTCAAGCGACGGGTGGGCATGGCAGATGCGCGCGATGTCTTCGCGCTGACGCCTTGAACGACATCGCGACCACGGCCTCGGAGATCAGCTCCGCTGGCGAACGGCCCGACGATGTGCACGCCGAGGATCTCGTCGGTCTTGGCATCGGCCAGGAACTTGACGAAGCCGGTGGTGTCGCCCAGCGCCCGCGCGCGGCCGTTGGCCATGAACGGGAACTGCCCGGCCTTGTAGGCGCGCCCCGCGGCCTTGAGCTGCGCTTCGGTCTGGCCGACCCAGGCGATCTCGGGCGAGGTGTAGATCACCCACGGGATGGTGTTGAAGTCGACATGGCCGTGCTGGCCGGCGATGCGCTCGGCCACCGCGACGCCCTCCTCCTCGGCCTTGTGCGCCAGCATCGGCCCGCGCACGACGTCGCCGATCGCCCACACGCCGTGCAGGTTGGTGCGGCACTCGTCGTCGACCACGATGGCGCCGCGCTCGTCGAGCTTCAGGCCCACGGCCTCGGCGATTCAGGCCCGCGGTGTGCGGCACGCGGCCGATCGAGACGATCAGCCGCTCGACCTCGAGCGACGTGGCCTGGCCCTTGGCGTCGGTGTAGCTGACCGAGACGCTGCTTCTTGGTCGCCTTGACGTCGCCGATCTTGACGCCGAACTCGAGCTTCAGGCCCTGCTTGACGAACGCCTTCAGCGCCTCTTTGGCCACCGGCTCGTCGGCCATGCCGAGGAAGGCCCGGCAAGCGCCTCGAGCACCGTGACCTCGGCGCCGAGCCGGCGCCACACCGAGCCCATCTCGAGCCCGATGACGCCCGAGCCGATCACGCCCAGCGTCTTGGGCACACCGGCGATGCGCAGCGCGCCGTCGTTGCGACAGGATGCGGTCTTCGTCGAACGCGCGCGCCGGGCAGCTGGCGCGGGCTCGAGCCGGTGGCCACGATCACGTGCTTGGCGGTCAGCGTCTCGTTGCGCCGGCGACGGCGATCTCGTAGCCGCCGTCGACAGCCTTGCACGAACGAGCCGCGGCCATGGAAGAACGCGACCTTGTTCTTCTTGAACAGGTAGACGATGCCGTCGTTGTTCTGCTTCACGACGGCGTCCTTGCGCGCCAGCATCTTCTTCAGATCGATGCTCAGGTCGCCGACGCCGATGCCGTGGTCGGCGAAGTGGTGGCCGGCATGCTCGAAGTGCTCGCTCGACTGCAGCAGCGCCTTGCTCGGAATGCAGCCGACGTTGGTGCAGGTGCCGCCGGGCGCGGGGCCGCCCTTGTCGTTCTTCCAGTCGTCGATGCAGGCGGTGGTCGAAGCCCAGCTGCGCGGCGCGGATCGCCGCGATGTAGCCGCCGGGCCCGCCGCCGATGACGACGACGTCGAAAGTTCTTGGCTGCTCATGACGCGTGGCCTCCTCAGATGTCGAACAGCAGGCGCGCCGGATCCTCCAGCGCTTCCTTCATCGCCACCAGCCCGAGCACCGCCTCGCGGCCGTCGATGATGCGGTGGTCGTAGCTCATCGCCAGGTAGTTCATCGGCCGCACCACGACCTGGCCGTTCTCGACCACCGCGCGGTCCTTGGTCGCGTGCACGCCGAGGATCGCGCTTTGCGGCGGGTTGATGATCGGCGTCGACAGCATCGAGCCGAACACGCCGCCGTTGCTGATCGAGAAGGTGCCGCCGGTCAGCTCCTCGATGCCGAGCTTGCCGTCGCGCGCCTTGACGCCGAACTCGGCGATCTTCTTCTCGATGTCGGCGAAGCTCATCTGGTCGGCATTGCGCAGGATCGGCACCACCAGGCCGCGCGGCGAGCCGACCGCGATGCCGATGTCGAAGTAGCCGTGGTAGACGATGTCGTTGCCGTCGACGCTGGCGTTGATCACCGGGTACTGCTTCAGCGCCGCCACCGCCGCCTTGACGAAGAAGCTCATGAAGCCGAGCTTGACGCCGTGCTCCTTCTCGAACTTCTCCTGGAACTTCTTGCGCATCTCCATCACCGGCGCCATGTTGACCTCGTTGAAGGTGGTGAGGATGGCGTTGGTCGCCTGCGACTGCAGCAGGCGCTCGGCGACGCGCGCGCGCAGGCGCGACATCGGCACGCGCTGCTCGGGGCGCTCGCCGAGGTTCGGGCGCGACCGGCGCGCGCCACCGCCGGCAGCGCCGCGCGGCAGCGCGCGGCGCGGCCGACGGCGCCGCCGGCTTGGCGGCCGGCTGGCTGCGCCAGCGGCGCAGCACGTCGCCCTTGGTGACGCGGCCGTCCTTGCCGGTGCCGGCCACCGAACCCGGCGGCAAGCCTGTGGTCGGCCATCAGCTTGGCGGCCGCGGGCATCGCCACGTCGGCCTTGCTGGCTGCAGCGGCGGCAGCGCGGCGCCGGGGTCGGCGCGGCCGCGGCCGCAGCGGGTGCCGCCGCGGGCGCTGCCGACGCAGCCTTGCCCTCGGTGTCGATGCGCGCGATCACCTGATCGCTGACCACGTTGCCGCCGTCGGCCTCGACGAGTTCGGCCAGCACGCCGGCGGACGGCGCCGGCACTTCGAGCACGACCTTGTCGGTCTCGATCTCGATCAGGATCTCGTCCATCGCCACGGCGTCGCCGGGCTTCTTCTTCCACTGCAGCAGCGTGGCCTCGGCCACCGATTCGGACAGCTGCGGAACCTTGACTTCGACGATTGCCATGTACTGTCTCTTGTTCGGTCGATGGCCGCGCACCGATGACCGCAAGCGGCCGTCACGCGGATCGGCTGCGCCGGTCGCCGCGGCGACGCCTTGACGGCGGCGCCGCAGGCGCTCGCGGATGACCTCACTTGGTCAGCACGAAGCCCTTGAGCTTGCCGAAGCGCCTGCTCGAGCAGCGCCTTCTGCTGCTCCTGGTGCAGGTGCGCATAGCCCACCGCCGGCGATGCCGAGGCCGGCCGGCCGGCATAGCCGAGCTTCTGGCCCTCGTTCATGTTCTCGTGGATGTAGTGCTGCACGAAGAACCAGGCGCCCTGGTTCTGCGGCTCGTCCTGGCACCACACGACCTCGGTGGCGTTCGGGAAAGCGCTTCATCTCGGCGGCGAACGCCTTGTGCGGGAACGGATAGAGCTGCTCGACGCGCAGGATCGCCACGTCCCAGGCCTTCTTCTCGTCGCGGTACTTGATCAGGTCGTAGGCCACCTTGCCCGAGCAGGCGATCACGCGCTTGACCTTGTCGGCCTCGACCTCGGCGCGCGTCGGCCCGATCACGGTCTTGAACTCGCCCTTGGTGAACTCCGACAGCGGCGAGGTCGCGTCCTTGGCGCGCAGCAGCGACTTCGGCGTCATGATCACCAGCGGCTTGCGGAACTGGCGCACCATCTGCCGGCGCAGCAGGTGGAAGATCTGGCTGGCCGACGTCGGCTGCACGACCTGCATGTTGTTGTCGGCCGCCAGCTGCATGAAGCGCTCGAGCCGCGCCGAGCTGTGCTCGGGCCCCTGCCCTTCGTAGCCGTGCGGCAGCATCAGCGTCAGGCCGTTGACGCGGCCCCACTTGACTTCGCCCGAGGCGATGAACTGGTCGATCACCACCTGCGCGCCGTTGACGAAGTCGCCGAACTGCGCCTCCCAGATCGACCAGCGTGTTCGGGTCGGCGCTGGCGTAGCCGTACTCGAAGCCGAGCACCGCTTCTTCCGACAGGATCGAGTCGATGACGACGAACGGCGCCTGGTTGTCGGCGACGTGCTCCAGCGGCATGTAGGTGCCGGTGTCCCACTTCTCGCGGTTCTGGTCGTGCAGCACCGCGTGGCGGTGCGTGAAGGTGCCGCGGCCGCAGTCTTCGCCCGACAGCCGCACCGCGTAGCCGCTGGCCACCAGCGACGCATAGGCCAGGTGCTCGCCCATGCCCCAGTCGACGTTGATCTCGCCGCGGCCCATCGCGGCGCGGTCGGCCAGCACCTTCTCGACCAGCGGGTGCACCTTGAAGTTGGCCGGCATCGTGGTGATGCGCTCGGCCAGGCGCTTGATCTCGGCCAGCGGCAGCGCGGTGTCGGCGCGTCGGTCCACTTCCTGCCGAGGAACGGCGCCCAGTCGACCGCGTACTTGCTCTTGAAGTTGGTCAGCACCGGGTCGACGGTGTGCTTGCCGGCGTCCATCGCGGCGCGCAAGCTCCTTGACCATCTCGTCGGGGCCGTCGGCCGGCAGCACGCCCTGCGCGACCAGCTTGTCGCCGTACAGCTTGCGCGTGCCCGGGTGCTGGCGCGATCTTCTTGTACATCAGCGGCTGCGTCAGGCTCGGCGTGTCCTGCTCGTTGTGGCCGAGCTTGCGGAAGCAGATGATGTCGACGCACCACGTCCTTGTTGAACTGCTGGCGGTAGTCGAGCGCGAGCTGCGTGCACAGCACCACCGCCTCGGGGTCGTCGCCGTTCACGTGCAGCACCGGCGCCTCGATCATCTTGACGACGTCGGTGCAATACAGCGTCGAGCGCGAGTCGCGCGGGTCGCTGGTGGTGAAGCCGATCTGGTTGTTGATCACCAGGTGCACCGTGCCGCCGGTGTAGTAGCCGCGCGTCTGCGCCAGCGCCAGCGTCTCCATCACCACGCCCTGGCCGGCGAACGCGGCGTCGCCGTGCACCAGCACCGGCAGCACCTGGTCGCCCATCTTGTCGCCGCGGCGGTCCATGCGCGCCTTGACCGAGCCCTCGACCACCGGGTTGACGATCTCCAGGTGCGACGGGTTGAACGCCAGGCTCAGGTGCACCGGGCCGCCCGGCGTGGAGATGTCGCTCGAGAAGCCCTGGTGGTACTTGACGTCGCCGGCCGGCAGGTGCTTCCGGCGCGGTGTGGTCGAACTCGGCGAACAGGTCCTTGGGCATCTTGCCCAGCGTGTTGACCAGCACGTTCAGGCGCCCGCGGTGCGCCATGCCGATGACGATCTCCTGCACGCCCTTGGCGCCGGCGCGCTGCACCAGCTCGTCCATGCTGGCGATGAAGCTCTCGCCGCCTTCGAGCGAGAAGCGCTTCTGGCCGACGTACTTGGTGTGCAGGAAGCGCTCCAGGCCCTCGGCCGCGGTGAGCCGGTCGAGGATGTGCGATCTTCTCGCTCGTTGGTGAAGCTGGGCTTGCTGCGGATCGACTCCAGGCGCTCCTGCCACCAGCGCTTTTCGGCCGGCTCGGTGATGTGCATGAACTCCGCGCCGATCGTGCCGCAGTAGGTTTCGCGCAGCGCCTGCAGGATCTCGCGCAGCGTCTGCTGCTCGGCCTTGGTGAAGTAGGTGTTGGTGGCGCTGAACGTGATGTCCATGTCGGACTTCGGTCAGGTCGTAGAACGCCGGCTCGAGCTCGGGAATCTTCGGGCGTTCGGTGCGCTTGAGCGGGTCGAGGTCGGCCCAGCGCGCGCCCAGCGAGCGGTAGGCCGCGATCAGCGACTGCACGTGCACCTGCTTGCGCGCCACCGCCAGCTCGGCTGGCGCTGGCCTTCAGCGCAAAGGCGTTGGCCTTGGCGCGCTGCGCGAACGACTCCACCACCGGCGCGTGGGCCACGTCGCGGCTCACGTGCCATCGGCCGACGGCACGTTCTGCAGCTTGTCGAAGTAGGTCGCGCCAGTTGTCGGGCACGCTGCCCGGGTTGTCGAGGTAGGCCTCGTAGAGCTCCTCGACGTAGGGAGCATTGCCCCCGAACAGGTACGAGTTCGACCTGTACTGCTGCATCATCTTCGCTCACCTTTCGCCTGCGGTTTCCGCCGGCTGGTAGATGGGTTGCTCAACCTTCCGCGGGCCCGGCTCGACCGGTTGGCGGACTAGCGACCGCCCTGCTGTGCTGGCCAGCAAGGGGACACGGAAAGGACCTATTGACTCATGGGCGGCACTGTAGCACCCGCCCATGACACTTCACCGACAAGACAAGGCCGGCAAAGGTGGCGCATTTGGCGGCGCGGCGATCCGGCACGCGCAAGGCGCCCGGCCGCGGTGTGGGGCCGACTGAGGGCTAATCCGGTCGGCACCGCGGGCGCAGCCGACTACGATGGCTGCCTTCTCTAAACAGGAGTTCCCCATGAGACTGAAGGCCTTGTTGGCCGTCGCGGCCACTACGCTGGCGATGGCCGGCGCCGCTGCACGCCGCCAACCTGCGCTGGGCGGCGCAGAACGACATCCTGACGCTGGACCCGCATTCGCAGAACCATGCGACCACCAACGCGATCCTGATGCACGCCTACGAGGGCCTGACCCGCTACAACGAGAAGTACGAGGTCGAGCCCTGCGCTGGCCACCAAGTGGACCTTCGTCAGCCCCACGCAGGTGCGCTTCGAGCTGCGCAAGGGTGTCAAGTTCCAGGACGGCTCGCCCTTCACCGCCGACGACGTGGTGTTCAGCTTCGGCCGCATCAAGCAGCCGCAGGGCACGATGGCGATCTACGTCACCGGCATCGCCGACATCAAGAAGATCGACGACCACACGGTCGACATCGTGCTGGCCGCGCCCAACCCGATCCTGCTGCGCAACATCATCGACTTCCGCATCATGAGCCGCGGCTGGGCCGAGAAGAACAAGACCACCAACGTGCAGGACTACAAGGCCAAGGAAGAGAACTACGCCTCGCGCAACGTCAACGGCACCGGGCCCTACAAGATCCTCAGCTGGACAGCCCGAGTCGCGCATCGCGATGGCCATCAACGACGGCTGGTGGGACAAGCACAAGGGCAACGTCGCCCAAGTGCTCTACACGCCGATCAAGCGCGACTCCACGCGCGTGTCGGCGCTGCTGTCGGGCGACGTCGACATGGTGACCGACGTGCCGACGCAAGACATCGACAAGCTGCGCGCCGACAAGAAGCTCAAGGTCGTCGACGGCCCCGAGGTGCGCACCATCTTCATCGCGCTCGACCAGGGCAGCAACGAGCTGAAGTACTCCAACGTCAAGGGCAAGAACCCGTTCAAGGACAAGCGCGTGCGCGAGGCGCTGAACATGGCGATCGACCGCGAGGCCATCAAGCGCAGCATCATGCGCGGCCTGTCGGTGCCGGCCAACATCATGGTGGCCCCGGGCGTCAACGGCTACAACACCGAGCTCGACAAGCCGCTGAAGGCCGACCTCGACAAGGCCAAGAAGCTGCTGGCCGAAGCCGGCTATCCGCAAGGCTTCGAGTTCCAGCTCAACTGCCCGAACAACCGCTACGTCAACGACGAGAAGATCTGCGTCGCGCTGGTGTCGATGTGGGCCAAGATCGGCATCAACGTCAAGCTCAACGCCGAGAGCATGGCCACCTTCATCCAGAAGGTGCAGAACTTCGACACCTCGGCCTACATGCTGGGCTGGGGCGTGGCCACCTACGACGGCGCAGTACTCGCTGCAGTCGCTGATCCGCACGCGCACCAGCGGCGCCGACGGCAACTTCAACTTCGCCAAGGTCAGCGACACCAAGATCGACCAGCTGGTCGACGCGATGAAGACCGAGACCGACGTGGCCAAGCGCAACGGCATGATCCGCGACGCGCTGGTGCGCACGCGCGACGAAGTATCTGTACGTGCCGCTGCACCACCAGATCCGTCCGTGGGCGATGGTCCAGGGCGTGAGCACGGTGCACCGCTCGGACGATCGGCCGGAGGCCCGCTTCACGTCGTTGAAGTAGGCAGCTGGTCCGCTTGAATCAAGGGCCCTTCGCAGGGCCCTTTCTTCTTGCGCGTCAGCCAAGCAGGTTCTTGACGACCCTGCCTGCCTGCACGATGACGCGGATGCCATCGCCCGGCTGCGTCAGCATCGACAAGCCGTGCGTCGGGTCGCCCTCGACCAGCAGCACGTCGGCCCAGGCGCCGGCCGCCAATTCGCCCAGGCGCCCTTCTTCGCGCAGCAGCTGCGCCGCGGTGAAGGTGGCGCTCTGCAGCATCTGCACCGGCGGCATCGCCGGCAGCCGCAGATCGAACTCGCCCGACTGGCGATCGTGCATGTGGCCCAGCAGGTCGGTGCCGAACACCACCGGCACGCCTTCGCTGACGCGCCAGCTGCACCGACTCGATGCCGCGCGCGCTGCACCGTGGCCAGCTTGGCCAGCATCTCGGCCGACCAGCCCAGGCGCTCGCCCTCGTCGGCCAGCGCCGCGTAGGTGGCCAGCGTCGGCACCAGGAAGGCGCCCTCGGTCTTCATCACGCGCGCGGTCGCCGCGTCGATCAGGTTGCCGTGTTCGATCGAGCGCACGCCGGCCTGCACCGCGCGCGTCACGGCGCGCGGCGAGTAGGCGTGCGCCATCGCGTACAGGTTGGCCGCCTCGGCCTCTTCGCAGGCCGCGCGCAACTCCTCGAGCGAAAACTGCGTGCCTTCGAGCGGGTCGCTCGGGCTGCGAGATGCCGCCGCCGGCCATGATCTTGATCTGGTTGGCGCCGTTGCGCACCTGCTCGCGCACCGCGCGCCGCACTTCGCCGACACCGTCGGCGATGGCGCCGATCAGCCCGAGGCCGGCGCAGCTGCAGAACATCTCGCGCTGCGCACGCCCTTGGGCCGCATGTCGGCGTGGCCGCCGGTCTGCGACACCGGAAAGCCGGCGATGAACAGCCGCGGCCCTTCGAACAGGCCGCTTCCACCGCCTCCTGCAGGCCGAAGTCGGCGCCGGCGGCGTCGCGCACGGTGGTGAAGCCGCGCATCAGCATGCCGCGCAGGATGCGGCTCGATTCTGCGCGCTGATCAGCGACGGCGGCTTCAGCGCCTGGCCCATCAGGTCGTGCATGACGGCGGTGACGTGCACATGGGCGTCGATCAGGCCCGGCAGCGCGACGCGGCCGCCGCCATCGATGCGCGTGCGCGCCGTCGACCTGCCGCGGCTCGGGCGTGACCTCGACGATGCGCGCGCCCTCGACGACGATGCGCGATGCCGGCCCGCAACACGCCGCGCCGGCTGTCGAACGGCCGTACGTTGTCGATCAGCAGCCGGTCGTCATGACGCTGCCGGCAACCTCAGGCCGCGACGGCCGCGAAGCGCGAGCGCGCCGCGTCGTACTCGCGCTTCAGGCGCGCCACCAGCTCGCGCGCCGGCACCACCGCCTTGACCGCGCCGATGCCCTGGCCGCAGCCCCAGATGTCCTTCCAGGCCTTGGCTTGCTGCCTTCGCCGCCGCCGAAGCTCATCTTGCTCGGGTCGCTCTCGGGCAGGTTGTCGGGGTCCAGGCCGGCGGCGCGGATCGACGGCTTCAGGTAGTTGCCGTGCACGCCGGTGAACAGGCTCGAGTAGACGATGTCGTCGCTGCTGCCGTCGACGATGCACTGCTTGTAGGCGTCGGCGGCGCGCGCTTCGTCGGTGGCGATGAAGGCCGAGCCGATGTAGGCCGAAGTCGGCGCCCATCGCCTGCGCGGCCAGCACGGCGCCGCCGGTGGCGATCGCGCCCGACAGCGCGATCGGGCCGTCGAACCACTGGCGGATCTCCTGCACCAGCGCGAACGGGCTCTTGACGCCGGCATGGCCGCCGGCGCCGGCCGCCACCGCGATCAGGCCGTCGGCGCCCTTCTCGATGGCCTTGTGCGCGAAGGTGTTGTTGATGATGTCGTGCAGCACGACGCCGCCCCAGCCGTGCACCGCGTCGTTGACGTCGGTGCGCGCGCCCAGCGAGGTGATGACGATCGGCACCTTGTACTTGGCGCACACCTCCATGTCGTGCTCGAGCCGGTCGTTGCTCTTGTGCACGATCTGGTTGATCGCGAACGGCGCGGCCGGCCGGTCCGGGTGGGCGCGGTTCCAGGCCGCCAGCGTCTCGGTGATCTCGGCCAGCCATTCGTCGAGCTGCGACGGCCGGCCGCGCGTTCAGCGCCGGCATCGAGCCGACGATGCCGGCCTTGCACTGCGCGATCACCAGCTTGGGGTTGCTGACGATGAACAGCGGCGCGCCGATGATCGGCAGCGGCAGGTTCGCGAGGACCGGGCGGCAGACTGCCATGTTCAGAAGGCCTCCAGGGCCATGCGCGGTGACGCTCGTCGGCGCCGTCGACGATGCTGTCGCGCATGCCCGGGCACCTGGCTCAGGATGTGGTCGGCGTAGAAGCGCGCGGTGGCGATCTTGGCGTGCATGAAGTCCGCGTCGCTCGCCCTGCGGCCAGGCGGTCTTCGGCCACCAGCAGCGCGCGCGCCATCTGCCAGCCGGCCATCAGGTTGCCGGCCAGCATCAGGTAGGGCACGCTGCCGGCGAACACCGCGTTGGGCGTCGGTCTTGCTGCTGCTCGACGACGAAGTCGACCACGTCGACGAAACGCCTGGCGCGCCGCGCGCAGGCGCTTGAGCATCGCGCGTGCGCGCCGCGCTGTCGCGCTTGGCCAGCTCGCCTTCGGTGGCCTCGATCTGCGCGGCGATCGCCTGCGCCGTCTGGCCGCCGTCGCGCGCCGTCTTGCGGCCGACCAGGTCGTTGGCCTGGATCGCCGTCGTGCCTTCGTAGATGGTCAGGATCTTGGCGTCGCGGTAGTACTGCGCCGCGCCGGTCTCCTCGATGAAGCCCATGCCGCCGTGCACCTGCACGCCCAGGCTGCGTCACCTCCAGGCTCATCTCGGTGCTGTAGCCCTTGACCAGCGGCACCATGAATTCGTAGAAGGCCTGGTTCTGCTTGCGCGCCTCGGCGTCGGGGTGGTGGTGCGCGGCGTCGTAGGCGGCGGCGGCCACCAGCGCCATCGCGCGGCAGCCTTCGGTGTAGCGCGCGCATCGTCATCAGCATGCGCTTGACGTCGGGGTGGTGGATGATCGGCGCCGCTGCGCGGCAGCGAGCCGTCGACCGGGCGGCTCTGCACGCGGTCGCGCGCATAGGCCACCGCCTTCTGGTAGGCGCGCTCGGCCACCGCGATGCCCTGCACGCCCACCGCGTAGCGCGCCGCGTTCATCATGATGAACATGTACTCGAGGCCGCGGTTCTCCTGGCCGACAGGTAGCCGACGGCGCCGCCGTGGTCGCCGTACTGCAGCACGGCGGTCGGGCTGGCCTTGATGCCCAGCTTGTGCTCGATGCTGACGCAGTGCACGTCGTTGCGCGCGCCCAGGCGTGCCGTCGGCGTTGACCAGGAACTTGGGCACCACGAACAGGCTGATGCCCTTGACGCCCTCGGGCGCGCCGCTGACGCGCGCCAGCACCAGGTGGACGATGTTGTCCGCCATGTCGTGCTCGCCGTAGGTGATGAAGATCTTGGTGCCGAAGATCTTGTAGCTGCCGTCGGGCTGCGGCTCGGCGCGGCGTGCGCACCAGCGCCAGGTCGCTGCCGGCCTGCGGCTCGGTCAGGTTCATCGTGCCGGTCCACTCGCCGGTGATCATGCTTCGGGATGTAGGCCTGCTTGCAGCTCGGTCGAGCCCGCGGTGAGCAGCGCCTCGATCGCGCCGTCGGTGAGCAGCGGGCACAGCGCGAAGCTCAGGTTGGCGCTGTTGAGCATCTCGATGCAGGCCGCGCCGATGGTCTTGGGCAGGCCCTGGCCGCCGAACTCGGCCGGGTGCTGCAGGCCCTGCCAGCCGCCCTCGGCGAACTGGCGGAAGGCCTCCTTGAAGCCCGGCGTGGTGCGTGACCTCGCCGTCCTTCCAGCGACGACGGGTTGCGTGTCGCCGTCGCACGTTCAGCGGCGCCACCACGTCCTCGTTGAAGCTTGGCGCACTCCTCGAGCACGGCCTGCGCGGTGTCGAGCCCGGCTTCCTCGAAGCCCGGCAGCTTGCGCCACGGCCTCGAGGCCGGCCAGGTCCTTCATGACGAACAGCATGTCCTTGACGGGGGCGCGGTAGCTCATGGCGTGTCTCCAGATCGAGCGCGAAGCGCGCGCTCGCAGCGGCGCCCGCTGATTGCGATCACGACTCAGGCGCTCACAGCGCCTTCGACCAGCTCCGGCACCGCCGTGAACAGGTCGGCCTCCAGGCCGTAGTCGGCGACGCTGAAGATCGGCGCCTCGGGGTCCTTGTTGATCGCCACGATGACCTTGCTGTCCTTCATGCCGGCCAGGTGCTGGATCGCGCCCGAGATGCCGCAGGCGATGTACAGCTGCGGCGCGACGATCTTGCCGGTCTGGCCGACCTGCCAGTCGTTGGGCGCGTAGCCCGCGTCCACCGCGGCGCGGCTGGCGCCGAGCGCGGCGCCGAGCTTGTCGGCCAGCGGCGTCAGCACCTCGTTGAACTTGTCGCTGCGAGCCCATCGCGCGGCCGCCGCTGACGATGATCTTGGCGGCGGTCAGCTCGGGCCGGTCGCTCTTGGCGATCTCGCTGCCCGACGAAGCTGCGACAGGCCGCTGTCGGCCACCGCCGGCGACGGTCTCGATCGGCGGCGCTGCCGCCGCTGGCCGCCGCCGGCGTCGAAGCCGGTGGTGCGCACGGTGATCACCTTGATCGCGTCGCTGCTCTGCACGGTGGCGATCGCGTTGCCGGCGTAGATCGGGCGCTCGAAGGTGTCGGCGCTGACGACCTTGGTGGCGTCGCTGATCTGCGCCACGTCGAGCAGCGCGGCCACGCGCGGGGCGACGTTCTTGCCGTGCGCGGTGGCCGGGAACAGGAGGTGGCTGTAGTTCTTGGCGATCGCCAGCACCTGCGCGGCGACGTTCTCGGCCAGCTGCTCGGCCAGGCTGGCGCCGTCGGCGTGCAGCACCTTGGCCACGCCGGCGATCTGGGCGGCGGCCTTGGCGGCGCCGCCGGCGTTGGCGCCGGCGACCAGCACGTGCACGTCGCCGCCGCAGGCTAGCGGCCGCGGTGACGGTGTTGAGGGTCGCGCGGCTTGAGGGTGCCGTGGTCGTGTTCGGCAATGACGAGAGCTGGCCATGTCAGATCACCTTCGCTTCGTTCTTCAGCTTGGCCACCAGCGTGGCCACGTCGGGCACCTTGACGCCGGCGCCGCGCTTGGGCGGCTCGCTGACTTTGAGGGTCTTGATGCGCGGGGCCACGTCGACGCCGAGGTCGGCGGGCTTGAAGCGTCTGCAGCGGCTTCTTCTTGGCCTTCATGATGTTGGGCAGCGTCACGTAGCGCGGCTCGTTCAGGCGCAGGTCGGTGGTGACGACGGCCGGCAGCTTGAGCTTGATGGTCTCCAGGCCGCCGTCGACCTCGCGCGTGACGGCGGCAAAGCCGCCGTCGACCACCGACCTTGGAGGCGAAGGTGGCCTGCGGCAGCCCGGCCAGCGCGGCCAGCATCTGGCCGGTCTGGTTGCAGTCGTCGTCGATGGCCTGCTTGCCCAGGATCACCAGGCCGGGCTGCTCCTTGTCGACCAGCGCCTTCAGCAGCTTGGCCACCGCCAGCGGCTGCAGCTCGTCGGCGCTCTCGACCAGGATGGCGCGGTCGGCGCCGATGGCCATCGCGGTGCGCAGGGTCTCCTGGCACTGCGCGACGCCGCAGGACACGGCGATGATCTCGGTGACGACGCCCTTCTCCTTCAGGCGCACCGCCTCTTCGACGGCGATCTCGTCGAACGGGTTCATGCTCATCTTGACGTTGGCGATGTCCACGCCCGTGCCGTCGACTCTTGACGCGCACCTTGACGTTGAAATCGACCACCCGTTTGACGGGGACCAGTACCTTCATGACACGAAGCTCCTGAACGCGGGAATGCGCTGTCCTTTTGGGGAGGACGATTCTAGGTTCGGCGTCGCGGACGACACGCCACAAAAACGAACGCTCGTTCTATTCTAGCGGGCGCCCATGCGATCGAGCTGTCGCTCAGGGGTCAGCACCGGTGTGCACCGGATAGCCCGCCTCGCGCCAGGCCTGCAGCCCGTCGTCGAGTGCCACGGCGCGCAGGTAGCCCATCGTGCGCAGCGTCGAGGCCGCCAGTGTCGAGATGCGCCCGAATTCGCAGCACACCACGATGCGCACCGTCGGGTCGGGCAGCGCGTCATTGACGCGCAGCTCGAGCTGCCCGCGCGGCAGCAACATCGCGCCCGGCACATGGCCGGCTTCGTAGGCGTCGCGCTCGCGCACGTCGAGTACACGCAGGTCGGGCTTCGGGCCGTCGAGCCGCTGGCGCAACTCTTCCAGTGACATGAACGGCACGGTGGCGGCCGCCTCCTTCAACATCTGCGCGACGCTCTTGCCGCCGGTCATGTTGACCCGCAAGGCCTCGGTGAGGTGCTTCGGGCTGCTCAGGTTCAGGCCCTGCATCATCGCCACGAATGCGGCACGGTCGCGCTGCTGCAGCCGTGGGTTGTTGGCCAGCTCGGCCTCGATGGTGGAGTGGCTGCGGCCCTTGTAGTCGTGCGCCGGGTAGACCGCCAACGCGGGATCCAGCTTCAACAGGCGCTCGAACAAGCTGTCGTACAGCGCCGCCGCATTGCCGCCGGGCAAATCGGTGCGGCCGGTGGCGCCGATCAGCAGCGTGTCGCCGGTCCACACCCGGTCGGCGCCGATCAGACACATCGAATCGGGCGTGTGCCCAGGCGTGTGCAAGACCTTGAGCCGCAGTTCGCCGACGCGCAGCAGGTCGCCGTCGTCGACCGCGAGGTCGACGCCCGGCGCCGGGCTCGCGCGGTGCATCACGGTGGCAGCGCCGAAGCGCTCGGCCAGTTGCCGGGTACCCGAGAAGTGATCGGCATGCGTGTGCGTGTCGATCACGTAGCGCACGTGCAAACCGTGGCGCGCAGCCAGACCGACGTAGCGGTCGATCTGGCTGGCCTCGGGGTCGATCAGCGCCGCGGCATAGGTGTCGGGGCAACCCAGCAGGTAGGACTGGCAACCGCCGGTGGCGACCTGCTCGAAGATCACGGCTGCTTGGTCGTGCGCAGGTAGGGCTTGATCGTCTTGTAGCCGGGGAACAGCTTGTCGGCCTCTTCGTTGGATACCGCGGTGGTGATGATCACGTCTTCGCCGGCCTTCCAGTTCACCGGCGTGGCGACGCGGTGCTTCTGCGTCAGCTGCATCGAGTCGAGCACGCGCAGGATCTCGTCGAAGTTGCGGCCGGTGGTCATCGGGTAGGTCAGCATCAGCTTGATGCGCTTGTCGGGGCCGATCACGAACACCGAGCGCACGGTGGCGTTGTTGGCCGCCGTGCGGCCTTCCGACGTACCGGGCTCGTCGGCAGGCAGCATGTTGTAGAGCTTGGCAACCGCGAGGTCGGGGTCGCCGATCATCGGGTACTTGGGCAGGTACCCTTGAGTCTCTTCAATATCCTGGGCCCACTTGTGGTGGTTGTCCACCGGGTCGACCGACAGGCCGATCAGTTTGGTGTTGCGCTTCTTGAACTCGGGTTCGATGCGTGCCATGTAGCCGAGCTCGGTGGTGCACACCGGGGTGAAGTCTTTCGGGTGCGAGAACAGGATTGCCCAGCTGTCGCCGATCCACTCGTGGAAGCGGATCGAACCCTGGGTGGTTTGCGCCGTGAAGTCGGGCGCCAGATCGTTGATGCGCAATGACATGGGACCTCCTGAATATGGTGCTGCAGGCCCTGGCTCGACTGCCCGCGCGCGAGTCGCCGCGGGCCGGGCGCAAGCGCTTCCCCGTCGGGCCGGCGCGCCGAAGAGATTATGAGCGCGTTGGCGAAGACAACTGCGCGATCTTAGGCATTGACAGCCGCCGCGGCGGCGGCACCGCGGCGCATGTTGATCGGCCGCATCGCGAGCCAGCCGACCACGAAGAACAAGCCCGTCGACACGATCGCCAGGCGGTGGTTGCCGGCCGTCAGCCAAGTGACTGCGCCGTAGGTGAGCGGGCCGACGATCGAGGCCAGGCTGGTGGCGAACGCCCACAGGCCGTAGTACTCGGCCAGGCGCTGGCGCGGCGCGAACACGCCGACCATCGCGCGGCCGGCCGATTGGCTGGACCCCATGCACAGCCCGGCGACCACCGCGGCCACCCAGAACAGCGCCGCCGTGGTGGCGGCGTAGGCCAGGATGGTCATCACCACCCAGCCGATCAGCGTGACACCCAGCGCCTGCTTGTGGCCGATGCGGTCCTGGAAGTACCCGAACGCGAAAGCACCCAGCGCGGCGGCGATGTTGACCAGGAACACCAGCATCATGGTGTCGATCTGCTTGAAGCCGAGCACCTGCTGCGCATACACCGCGGCCAGCGCGATCACCACCGCGATGCCGGCCTGATAGAAGAAGCCGCACACCATCAGCCAGACGAAGTCGGTGTAGCGGCGGGCATCGCGCCAGGTCTGGCGCAGACGCGCCAGCGAAGCGGCAAGGCCCTCGCCGGCCGCGGCGGCCTGCGGCAGCGCGCGCTCCTTCAGCAGCGCGAAGGTGGCGAGCGACGCCATGCCGTACACGACCGCGGTGATCCACATCGTGACCGGCACGAACTCGGCTGGCCTTCTCGCCGCGCTGCTGCGCCAGGATCACGTAGGCGAGACCGCAGGCCCAGCGTCAACATGCCGCCGAAGTAGCCGAAGCTCCAGCCCCAGCCCGAGACGCGGCCCAGTGCGTCGGCGGCGGCCAGTTCGGGCAGGAAGGCCGCGGTCAGCGACTCGCCGTAGGCGTAGAACAGGTTCGACAGCACGATCAGCGCGACGCCGAGCGCCACGTCGCCCGGACCGACGAACGCCAACCCGGCCGTGGCCAGCACGCACAGCGCGGTGGTGATCATCAGCAGCCGCTTCTTGGCCGCGCGCACGTCGGCGTAGGCGCCCAGCGCGGGCATCGTCAACATGCACACCGCGCGCGACAGGGCCAGCGCAGCGGTCCAGGCCAGCGTGGCCCAGTCGGCGCCGCCGGCGACCGCAGCCACGAAGTAGGCGTTGAACACCGCGGTCAGCACCACCGTCGTGTAGCCCGAGTTGGCGAAGTCGTACATCGCCCAGCCGAACACCTCGCGCTTGCGCACGCCGTCGTTCAGCGCTTCCTGCGGAAACCAGGCCATGGCACTCCTCGAGAGCAACGGCGCGTGCGGCATCGGCGCGCGGGTGGAACGGCGACTCCGGCCGCGCCATCGCACGACGGCGCCGCTGGTGCCCGGAGCGGGGATCGAACCCACATGCCCCCTTTCGAGGGCGGCGGATTTTAAGTCCGCTGCGTCTGCCAATTTCGCCATCCGGGCCGAATGCGCGGGCGATTATCGGCGGCCCTGCCGGCAGCACCCTTGTGCGTTTCCCTGTCCGTGCAGCGGCAGCCGCAGAGCGGTAAGCTGCCGCCGCCGTGCGCGCTTCCGACGAGCGGCCGGCCGATGCAATGGCGTGACCTGGAGTGTTCAACGTCGTGGCTGGTGCGATGGGCCGGCGTGGCGTTGTTCGTGCCGTCGCTGGCTGCTGCACAGACCGCCGTGCTGACCACCGAGCATGTGCGCGCCGAATTGCTCGCGCATGCGCCCGCGGGCGTCGCCCCCGGCAAGCCGCTGTGGCTGGCGCTGGCGTTGCAGCATCAGCCGCACTGGCACAGCTACTGGAAGAATCCCGGGCGACTCCGGCCTGCCCACTGCGCTGAATTGGCAACTCGCCAACGGCGCCGTCGCCGGCGACATCGCGTGGCCGACGCCGCAGGCGTTGAAGGTGGGGCCCTTGATCAACTACGGCTACGAGGGCACCGTGCTGCTGCCGGTGCCGGTGACGATCCCGGCCGGCGTACCAGGCCGCCGAATTGCGCGTGAAGCTGCAGGCGCGAGTGGCTGGTCTGCAAGGACGTCTGCGTGCCGGAGGCGGGCGAATTCGCGCTGACGATACCTGCCCGCAGTGCGACCATTCGAAAGACGCCAAACGGTTCGAAGAAGCACTCGCACGCGTGCCGCAAGAGCCGGCGTCGCTGCACGGTCGCGCGGCCATCGAGCGACGCGCGCTCAGGGTCGAGGTCGACGGCCTGCCCTCGACTTTGCGCGGCCGCGAACTGCGCTTCTTCGCCGAGACCGCTGGCGTCATCGAGCACGCGGCGCCGGTCGAGCAGCGGTGGGAGGCGGCACGCTGGATCGCGCGGGTGCCGCTGTCGCCGCAGCGCAGCGAGAGCCCGACCACGATGTATGCCGTGCTGGTGCCAGCGGGCCAGGCCATCGGCATCCGCGTTCGCCTGCCGATCTCCGGCTCGTGGACCACGGCATCCAGCATGGGGATGCCGGCTGCCGATGCGGTCGCCGCCCGATGGCCCGACAATGCGGGCGAACCCGGTCGCCCTTCAACCAAGGAGTGAACGATGAAGAGACTGCTGTTCGTAGCCCTGTGCGTGATGATGGCTGGTGGCGCGCTGGCGCAGCCGAGCGTCGGCACCGCTGCGCCCACGTTTGCAGCCAAGGACCTGGCCGGCAAGCCGGTGGCGCTGGCCGACTTCAAAGGCAAGTTCGTCGTCCTGGAGTGGACCAACCCCGACTGCCCGTACGTGCGCAAGCACTACAACAGCGGCAACATGCCGACGACCCAGAAGCAGGCGATGACCAAGGGCGTGGTGTGGCTGTCGGTCAGCACCGGCGACACGCACACGCCGGCTGAATTGCAGTCGTGGCAGAAGACCAAGAGCGCCACACCGACCGCCACGCTCGCCGACGCCGACGGCAAGATCGCGCGCGCCTACGGCGCCCGCACGACACCGCACATGTACATCATCGATCCACAAGGCACCTTGATCTACGCCGGGGCGATCGACAGCAAGGCCACGAGCAACGCGAGCGACATCGCCAGCGCGACCAACTACGTCGACCAGGCGCTCGGCGAGGCGATGGCAGGCAAGGCCGTCAGCCGCGCCACCACGCAGGCTTATGGCTGCACGGTGAAGTACCCCAGCGGGGCATGAAGGCAGCTCGAGGCGAGGCGGTGGAGGCGCGAGCCGGAGTCGAACCGGGCTGAACGGATTTGCAATCCGGTGCATAACCGCTTTGCTATCGCGCCGTGGGGGCGAATTCTCCCATAACGGCTTGCGCGCGCTGGCTCGTGCGCCAGAACGACAAAGGGGAAGCATCGGCTTCCCCTTTGTGCAGGTGTTGGAGCGGGAAAGGAGTCTCGAACTCCCGACCTCAACCTTGGCAAGGTTGCGCTCTACCAACTGAGCTATTCCCGCGTGGCCTGCGTCGAGCTGGGTGCTCGGCGCGGGGGTCGAATTATAGCCGCGCCCTCTGCGCCGCGGCGGCCCTCAGTGCGACCGCACCTCGCCACCCAGCACGGGGGGCTTGGCCACCTCGGCCGTCTTCGCCGCCGGCTCGACCTTGGGCGTCTCCTCTTCGGGCAACGGCTGCGGCGCCGAGGTCAGCGCGACCTCCAGCACACGATCGATCCAGCGCACCGGCACGATCTCGAGATGGTTCTTCACGTTCTCCGGAATGTCCTGCAGGTCCTTGACGTTCTCTTCCGGAATCATCACGGTCTTGATGCCGCCACGGTGGGCCGCCAGCAGCTTCTCCTTCAAGCCGCCGATGGCCGTGACCTCGCCGCGCAGCGTGATCTCACCGGTCATCGCCACGTCGGCGCGCACCGGGATGCTGGTCAGCGCCGACACGAACGCCGTGGTCATCGCGATGCCGGCGCTCGGGCCGTCCTTCGGCGTGGCGCCGTCGGGCACGTGGATGTGGATGTCGCGCTTCTCGAACATCTCGTCCTTGATGCCCAGGCGTGCCGCGCGCGCGCGAACCACCGAACGTGCAGCCTCGACCGACTCCTTCATCACATCGCCCAGCGAGCCGGTGCGGATGATGTTGCCCTTGCCGGGCATCACGGCCGATTCGATGGTCAGCAGGTCGCCGCCGACCTCGGTCCATGCCAGCCCGACCACTTGTCCGACCTGGTCGCGCTTCTCCGCGCGGCCGAAGTCGAACTTGCGCACGCCGAGGTACTCGTTGAGGTTTTCCTCCGAGACCACGACCTTGCCTTCGGTGGTCTTGAGCTGGATGCCCTTGACCGTCTTGCGGCAGATCTTGGAGATCTCGCGCTCGAGCGAGCGCACGCCGGCCTCGCGCGTGTAGTAGCGGATGATGCCGCGGATCGCGCTCTCGGTGACCTCGAGCTCTTCGTCCTTGACGCCGTTGTTCTTGCGCTGCTTGGGCAGCAGGTAGCGCTGCGCGATGTCGACCTTCTCGTCCTCGGTGTAGCCCGACAGGCGGATGACTTCCATCCGGTCGAGCAGCGCCGGCGGGATGTTCATCGAGTTCGAGGTGGCGACGAACATCACGTCGCTCAGGTCGAAGTCGACCTCGACGTAGTGATCGCTGAAGGTGTGGTTCTGCTCGGGGTCGAGCACTTCCAGCAGCGCCGACGACGGGTCGCCGCGGAAGTCCATGCCCAGCTTGTCGATCTCGTCGAGCAGGAACAGCGGGTTGCGCGTGCCGACCTTGGTCAGCGACTGCAGCACCTTGCCCGGCATCGAGCCGATGTAGGTGCGGCGGTGCCCGCGGATCTCGGCCTCGTCGCGCACGCCGCCCAGCGCCATGCGCACGAACTTGCGGCCGGTGGCGCGCGCCACGCTCTGGCCGAGCGAGGTCTTGCCCACGCCGGGCGCGCCCACCAGGCACAGGATCGGCGCCTTCACCTTGTCGACGCGCTGCTGCACCGCGAGGTACTCGAGGATGCGTTCCTTGACCTTCTCGAGGCCGGCGTGGTCTTCGTTGAGCACCTGTTCGGCCAGGCGCAGGTCGTGCTTGATCTTGGTCTTCTTGCTCCACGGCAAGGCGACCAGCGTGTCGATGTAGTTGCGCACGACGGTGGCTTCAGCCGACATCGGCGACATCAGCTTGAGCTTCTTCAGCTCGCCATCGGCCTTCTTGCGTGCCTCCTTGGGCATGCGGGCGGCTTTGATCTTCTTCTCGAGCTCTTCGAGGTCGGCACCTTCTTCGCCGTCGCCGAGCTCCTTCTGGATCGCCTTGACCTGTTCGTTCAGGTAGTACTCGCGCTGGCTCTTCTCCATCTGGCGCTTGACGCGGCCACGGATGCGCTTTTCGACCTGCAGGATGTCGACTTCGTGCTCGAGCAACTCGAGCAGCTTCTCCAGGCGCTTGGCCACCGAGTCGAGGTCGAGCACCGATTGCTTGGCTTCGAGCTTGAGCGGCAGATGGGCCGCGATGGTGTCGGCCAGGCGGCCGGGATCGTCGATGCCGGCGATTGACGTGAGGATCTCGGGCGGGATCTTCTTGTTGAGCTTGACGTACTGGTCGAACTGCTGCGTCACCGCGCGGCGCAGCGCCTCGACCTCGGGCGTGGCTTCGCCCGCCGGCTGAATGGGCGACACCTCGGCCACGAAGTGCTCGCCGGTGTCGGCGATGTGGCGCGTCTCGGCGCGCTGCAGGCCCTCGACCAGCACCTTCACGGTGCCGTCGGGCAGCTTGAGCATCTGCAGGATGCTCGACACGCAGCCGATGGCGAACATGTCTTCCGGGCGCGGCTCGTCCTTGCCCGCGGCCTTTTGCGCCACCAGCATGATCTGGCGGCCGCCTTCCATCGCGGCTTCGAGCGCCTTGATCGACTTGGGGCGCCCCACGAACAGCGGGATCACCATGTGCGGGAACACGACCACGTCACGCAGCGGCAACAGCGGCAGCGTGATCGGATCGGGCGGAAGAACCGGGTGTCCAGACATCAGGAACCTCTCTTTCTCAGGCCGACATGAGGCCCGAGACGATGAATGCAAGTATCGGCAGGAATGGGACGGACTTCAGGCGCTCGCCTTGGCCTGTTCCCGATAGACCAGAAGGGGCTTGCTGCCATCTTCGACGTTGTGCTCGTCGACCACGACTTTGGCCACACCGTCGAGCGTTGGCAAGTCGAACATCGTGTCGATCAGCACATGCTCCATGATGGAGCGCAGGCCGCGTGCGCCCGTCTTGCGAGCCAGCGCCTTGCGCGAATGGCCGCGAGGGCGGAAGGGCGAATCTCGAGTTCGACGCCATCCATGCCGAACAGCTTCTGGTATTGCTTGGTCAGCGCGTTCTTCGGCTCGGTGAGGATGCGAACCAGCGCGTCTTCGGTCAGCTCGCCGAGTGTCGCGACGACGGGCAGGCGGCCCACCAACTCGGGAATGAGCCCGAACTTGATGAGGTCTTCAGGCTCGGTGTCGCGGAACACGTCGGCAGCGCGCTTCTCGCTCTTGCTGTGCACCGTTGCGCCGAAGCCGATGCCCGAGCGCTCGGTGCGGTTCTGGATCACCTTCTCG